>CAXXRP010000009.1:0-45678 GCA_963662375.2 Rhodospirillaceae bacterium | reverse complement strand
GTGAGTGATCAATCTTGCGCGCCCTCGCGGTGGAATCTGCCCGAACGGCCCAAGAGCAAAAACTACGCTTACCTGCGCCGCACTTGGAGCTTCATGCGGCCCTACGCCAGCCACATGGTAATTTTCTCTATTGCAATGCTGCTCACGTCGGCGGCAACGCTGAGCATCGGCTTGGGTCTTAAGTTTGTAGTCGATCAGGGCTTGAGCGCCGGCAGCCAGGACACCCTGGATAAAGGTCTCGCTATTTTGGTGGGCATCGTCGTTTTTATCGCGGTGGGCACTTTTGTTCGCTTCTATTACATCTCCTGGATCGGTGAGCGGGTTGTTGCAGACATGCGCGCAGCGGTGTTCAGCCACATCTTAAGACTCAGCCCCGGCTTCTACGAAACGGCAAAAACCGGTGAAATTCTCTCGCGACTCACCACCGATACGTCACTTCTGCAACAGGTCATCGGTTCGTCGTTTTCAATCGCGATCCGTAATATTTTTTCGCTGGTGGGCGGTATTATCATGTTGGTGGTCACTAATGCGCAGCTCACAGCGCTGGTGGCGTTGGTGGTGCCGGCGGTGATCGTCCCCATAGGCTGGTATGGGCGGAAAGTGCGCAAGCTGTCGAGGGAGAGTCAGGACCGGGTGGCGGACGTCGGGTCTTACGCTGAGGAAAATCTCAACGCCATCCGCACCGTGCAGGCCTACGTCCATGAAGATATCGACCGTTCATTCTTCAGCGCAAACGTGGAAGGCGCGTTCCGCACGGCCATGCGCCGCATTTCGGCCCGCGCCATGATGGGCAGCACAGTCATATTCCTCGTGTTTGTAGCCATTGCCTTAGTAGTTTGGGCCGGTGGTCGCGGCGTCATCGCGGGCGACATTACGCCCGGCGAATTGTCGGCGTTCATTTTTTACGCGGTCATGGTGGCCGCGTCCGTGGGCGCCGTCAGCGAAGTGCTGGGCCAGTTGCAACGCGCGGCCGGCGCGACAGAGCGCATGGTGGAATTGCTGGAGATGGAGCCTGAAATAACAGCGCCCACCGACCCGAAGGTTATGCCAACACCTGCGCGCGGTGCTGTCCAATTCGACAACGCGACCTTCCACTATCCCTCACGGCCCGAAACGGCCGCGTTGCAGGGATTATCTTTAAAAGTGGAACCGGGCGAGCACGTTGCCTTGGTCGGGCCCTCCGGCGCCGGCAAGACCACGGTATTTCAATTGCTACTGCGGTTCTACGATCCAAAATCCGGCGCCGTGCGTATAGACGGTATGGATTTGCGCGAGGTGGACCCGCGGGACGCGCGAGCTCGGATCGGACTGGTATCGCAAGATCCCGTGATCTTCGCCGCCGACGCCATGGAGAACATCCGCTACGGCCGTCCCGATGCGACTGACGAAGACGTGCGCGCCGCGGCCGAGGCCGCCGCCGCCATGGAGTTCATCGAACGGCTGCCCGACGGCATGAGGAGTTTTCTGGGTGAGCGCGGCGTTCGCCTGTCCGGCGGGCAGAAGCAGCGCATAGCCATCGCCCGCGCCATTTTGCGCGACCCCGCCCTGCTATTACTGGACGAAGCGACGAGCGCGCTGGACGCGGAAAACGAGAGATTGGTTCAAACGGCTCTCGAACGACTTATGGTCGGGCGGACCACCATGGTCATTGCCCACCGCCTGGCGACGGTGGTAAACGCCGACCGCATCGCCGTAATCGACAACGGGCGGCTCGTGGATACGGGTCGCCACGACCAGCTGATTGCCAGCAACCCGCTTTACGCCCGCATTGCTGCGCTTCAGTTCTCCGCCGATGCGGGAGAAGTCGCCGCAGCCCAATAGGATCGGGCTGCTTGGGGTCAGGCCCAGTCGCCTGACCGGACAGTGCGCTTGTTTTTTACATCGCCCCGGCGCCGCTTAGACTCAAGCCGTTTACCGCGCGCAGATTTGGTGGGCCGCGTGGGCACACGGTTTTTAGGCACCACGGCTGCCCGCCGGATAAGATCGACAAGACGCTCGATGGCGTCGCTGCGGTTTCGTTCCTGAGTTCGGAACCGATTGGCCGAGATGATGATTAGGCCCTCTGAATTCGCGCGGCGTCCGGCGAACCTCAGAAGCCGTGGCCGTACCACATCGGGTAGGTTTGGTGAATTAGCGGCGTCAAAACGCAATTGCACTGCCGTCGCAACTTTATTGACGTTCTGGCCGCCGGGCCCCGCCGCACGAACAAAAGTTAGCTCTAGCTCGCGCTCATCAAGCGTGATGGATGACGTAATGGGAATCAAAGCCCTGCGCGGTGCCATTTGTTGAAATCATGCTTGTTAAAATGCTGGCGGGGCCTAGTTTAGAGCACAACGAGCGCCAAATGAATCGCCAAGAGCACATCCCACTTTGTTCACGCATGATCTGTTTGGAAGCCCAAGTTCCAACTTTCCGGGTCATGTGCGGAGCGCAGATATGAAAGAAAACATGGTCGCAGCGCCCGCAATGATCGCATCCAAAATTAAATTCGCCGAATTGGCGGAAAATTTCGAGATGCTTGAGCATTGGGAAGATCGTTACCGGTATATCATCGACCTGGGACGCAAATTGCCGCTCTTTCCTGACGAGCTCAAAATCGAAGCCACCAGGGTGCGCGGTTGCATGAGCCAGGTCTGGATGGTGCCGGGACATCCTGACGGCGACTCCGAGAAATTTGCCTTCGCCGCCGACAGTGATGCCCACATTGTCAAAGGGCTTATCGCCGTTCTGGGCGTGCTATTCTCGGGCAAGACACCCGGCGAGATCGCGGCGACCGATGCCGAAGGCGCGTTCAAGCGGCTCGGCCTGGATCAACACCTCAGCCCGACCCGACGCAACGGACTAGTTTCCATGGTGGGGAAGATAAGGGGGTATGCGTCCGCCGCAGGGTGAAGCGCCCCTATGCGAACAGCTTGCGGTCAATTTTCTTATGGATTGCGAGGCGGAAATACATTGGATTGAGCCAGTGATGAATGTACGGAAATCATCTGCAGTGTATTTCCATTGGCCGACAACGACAGCAGTTGCACGTTTGCACTGGCTCGTCTCGTTTTTCTCAAAAAACAACCCTGCGAGCGAGCGCTGTGACCCTAGTTTATCGCGCAACACTTGCCATAATCTCCGCTTCGACACAGAATTGAAGTCAGCAAGCCGGGGCCATTCGGTGCCGCAGAAAAAAGGTCGCTTGATGACATCATCAGAAATACCCAGAAAGATCAGCATGCTCGTGGTGGCCGCGACCGCCGCGTTCGTGTGCTTTGCGGCCAAACCGGATAACTGGGTCGCCGCCCAGGACATTGCGCCGAGACCTGCGGCATTGCACCTCGTTACACTGGTCGTCAGTGATATCGAACAGTCGATGGATTTTTACCTGCGCTTGGGCCTTGTCTCGTTTTCGGACACCGCACGCACGAGCAACGCGGCGGCCGGCATTATCTCCGGCGAATCCTTACCACTTACAGACGATCCTACACGTAGCCGCCTCGTAGTCATGGCGACCGAAGGTGCCGCGTCGGGGACAATCGCCCTGCTTTGGTACGACCGGCCGCCCCTGCCCAGCGCGCGCGGAAATCTTATGGGCATCGGTACCGGCGATGTGCTGTTGATGTTCCAGGTTCCAGATATTCAGGCGGCTTATGGCCGTCTGGATTCCGTTAGTACGCGGTTTCATCAACCGCTTACCCGTTTCGTGGCGCGCGATGAAGGAGGCGAGTTGCAAAGCGGACGCCGGATGCTGGCCTATGATCCCGACGGACATCTGGTCGAAATCACCCAATTTGATTAGAAGGTTATGGAGTCCGGAGAAGGTTATGGAGTCCGGGTTAAATCCCGCAGCGCATTTACCGCCTTGTTTATGTATGATTTTTGCTAATTATACATGAGACGTAGCGCTATTCGCCCACGACAGCGCCTTCCCGACGAGGGTCTGCACCGCCGACGATAGTATTTTCGGTAATCCGGATAGCGTGAATACCGCTTGAGAAATCCACCACGCGCACCTCGTGACCAAGGGCTTTCAAGGCTTCTTTCTGAGTGGAAAGGCCTTGTTCGAGGAGTGTCGGGCCACCGAACGACAAGGCAAACGGCGCGGCTGTAGCCTCAGCCGGATTCATATCCCAATCGATAAGACCGACCAATGTTTTCACAACAAACCCCACGATTGCCGGACCGCCGGGCGAGCCCAGAATCATCTCCAGCTTGCCATCGGCGTTGAATACCAACGTTGGCGCCATGGAGCTGCGCGGACGCTTCCCGCCCTGCACACGGTTGGCCACCTCGCGATTCTCGGCTGCGTCCCGATAAGAAAAATCCGTAAGCTGATTGTTGAGAAGAAAGCCATTCACCATCAGCCGTGAACCGAACGCATTTTCCACCGACGAGGTCATCGCGACAGCGTTGCCATCGTGATCAACAATGGAAAAGTGTGTGGTGGAGGGCAGCTCGGGACTGGGTGCCGGCGCGTACCCATGTTGGCTATCTACTGGCACGTCGCCAGCTTCGGCAGCGGGCATATAAGCTGAAGGGTCGAGGAGTTTGGAGCGCCGCCTTAAATACGCCGACGACGTTAGCCCACTGGACGGCACAGGAACGGCATCGGAATCCGCGATGTAAACGGCGCGGTCAGCAAAGACCAGGCGGCCAGCCTCTACCATAAGATGAACGGCGGTCGCATTATTGTGACCCATGCCGCGCAGGTCGAAAGGCTCGAGAATGCCCAGGGTTTGGACAACGCCGATTCCACCTGAAGAGGGGGGGCCCATGCCGCAGATGCGGTAGGCCCTGTACATGCCGCACACTGCCGGTCGTTCCTTGGCTTGATATGCCTCGAGATCTTCGAGCGTCATGTCGCCGGGATTGTTGGCTGCCGCTGCGACGGTGCGCACGATGTCGGCCGCAAGCGGACCTATATAAAATGCATCGGCGCCTTCTTCAGCGAGCATTCGAAGGGTTTTTGCGAACGACGGGCTCTTGAGTATCGTGCCTACGGCTTTGGCATTGCCCCTCGCGTCGTAATAAAACGACTTCGCCGGCTCGATATCCTTCAGCGCCGTTTCACGTGCTAATAATTTATGAAGGCGCGGAGAAATCGCGAACCCGTTCTCGGCAAGCACAATAGCGGGTTCGAAAAGTTCAGCCCACCCTAAAGTACCGTGGTGCTGATGGATCATTTCCAGAAGCCGCATGACACCGGGCACGCCGACAGCTTTGCCGCCAACGATCGCTTCCATGCGGCCCATGGCTTTGCCATTTTTTGTCAGGAACCGGTTTTCCTCCGCCGCAGCAGGTGCCGTTTCGCGACCGTCGTAACTGGCGATTTCTTCGCGTTTGGCGTCCCAATGCAACACGAAAGCTCCACCGCCAATTCCCGATGACTGTGGTTCCACCAAATTGAGAACCAATTGAACGGTGATCGCGGCGTCGGTGGCTGAGCCACCCGCGCGTAGAATCTTCGCGCCCGCCTCCGCCGCCAGCGGATTAGCCGCAACAACCATAAATTTATTTGCCGTGCCGCTTTTGAGTTCGGTGAGTCCGGTCCCCGACTCAGGTGATACAATCTCGGTCGCCCCCCCCGCACATGGCGGCGCCAGAAGAAGCATGGAGAACAAAACAAGCTTTAGGGGGCGACTGAGGGAAAACAGCATGATTTCGTGCTCGCTATGGTTTGGATGGAAAGGGGCATACCACACCGTCGCTTAATTGTCGGCAACGCGGTTCTTACCCTTTAAACCCGCCAATGATGGCAGACCACCTCATGGCCGGGCCCCACTTCCTCTGCGATGGGAACTTTGTGAGCGCAAATATCAGTCGCCCTAGGACAGCGGGTACGGAAAACGCAGCCGGACGGCGGATAAAGGGGTGACGGCGGATCGCCCTGCAGAATAATACGCTTTTTTGCCCGTTCCTTGTTGGGATCAGGAATAGGAACGGCGGACATGAGCGCCTGTGTGTAGGGATGGCGCGGTTCGGCGTAGATCACCGCGCGTGGGCCCACCTCCATCACCCGCCCAAGATAGAGCACCATCACGCAGTGACTGATATGGCGAACCACCGACAAATCGTGACTGATAAACAGCATGGATAGATTGTATTGACGCTGCAGGTCCATGAGTAGGTTGATGACTTGTGCACGAATAGATACATCCAACGCGCTGACGGGCTCGTCGCAAACCACAAGCTTAGGCCCGAGAATCATCGCCCGGGCGATGCCGATGCGTTGGCACTGGCCGCCCGAGAATTCGTGAGGATAGCGATTCACCATGGCCGGCAGCAGGCCCACCTGATCCATCATGGCCTTTACACGCGCTTTCACCTCCGCGCCGGTGAGCTCGGGATGAAAGTTGCGAACCGGCTCGGCAATAATGTCGCCTGCTGTCATGCGCGGATCGAGGCTCGCCAGCGGGTCTTGGAACACGATCTGCATGTTCTGGCGCACAGCCTTCATTGCGTTCTTGTCCGAAGCTGCAAGGTCCCGCCCTAGCCAAGTGACAGCCCCAGCAGTTGACGGCAACAATTGGAGCACGGCGCGGCCCAAAGTGGACTTTCCGCAACCGGATTCGCCGACGATCCCAAGAGTTTCGCCGGGCGCGAGCTCCAAGTTGACGCCATCGACCGCCTTCAGCGAACGATACGTCCCAATGAAGGTGCCGCCAACGCGCACGGGAAAGTGCACCTTGAGATCGTTTACGCGAAGCAGAGGTTCGCTCATGGGTTCACCGGGGGCCGCTAAGGAAACAAGCCTTGCTTCCGGCGTGAGTGGCCAAAGACAGGACCGGGCGTTCTGTGCGACAACATTCCTGACTCTCACGGCAACGAGGACTGAAAGCGCAGCCCGGGGGAAGGTTCTGAAGATCGGGAGGCTGGCCAGGGATCGTAGTTAATTTGCCAGTTTTTGCTTGGTCGAGGTAGGGCGTACACGCAAGAAGTCCGCAAGTGTAGGGATGATTCGGATGATAAAAGATATCACGCACGCTGCCCTGCTCGACGATGCGGCCGGCATACATAACAGCGACACGATCCGCAAGGCCCGCGACCACTCCGAGGTCATGTGTAATGAGTACAACCGCAGTATGAAGAGTTTCTTTTACCTCGCGAATTAGATCGAGAATTTGCGCCTGGACGGTGACATCGAGAGCTGTGGTGGGCTCGTCTGCAACAATGACCTCCGGCCCGCACAACAACGCCATCGCGATCATGACGCGCTGACGTAATCCGCCGGAAAGCTCGTGCGGGTACATAACAAAGCGGCGCTCGGGCTCGGAGATCTGCACCCTTCTCAACATGGCGATGGCGCTGTCCCGCGCGGCAGAGGCATCAAGGCCGCGGTGCCGCGCCAAGACTTCGGTAAGCTGGCGCCCGATGCGCATATGCGGTGTTAGCGATGTCATGGGGTCTTGGAAGATCATCGCGATCTTATTGCCCCGAATAGACGTCAGCTTGCGTTCACCTGCCTTTAGGAGATTGACGCCATTAAACATCACCTCGCCCCGGGCGACGCCGTTCTCCGCCATGAGTCCGAGAGCTGTCATGAAGGTTTGGCTCTTGCCAGAGCCCGATTCCCCCACAATGCCTAAACATTCGCCCTTGCCCACGGAAAGCGACAGGTCGCTGACCGCTTGTACTTCGCCCTCCGGCGTTGTGAAGCGAACATCGAGATTTTTGATCTCTAGAACGGGTTGTGATGGAAGCGTCGACGTCATGCGCTACCTGTCTTTGGGGTCGAGGGCATCGCGGATACCGTCGCCTAGAAAATTGAAACAAAACAAGGTAACGGTCATGAAGACCGCAGGCACGAGGAGTGTACGCGGCGTGATCTCCATTTCCGCCGCGCCCTCGTTGATGAGCATGCCCCAACTGGTCAGTGGTTCCTGTACCCCCAAGCCCAGAAAACTTAGGAAGCTCTCCAGTAGAATCACTTGAGGGATCGTGAGCGTGACGTAGACGATGACCACGCCCAACACGTTAGGGACAATATGGCGCCAGATGATTCCGGCGGTGGTGCCGCCGGAGGCGCGGGCCGCCTCGATGAATTCCTTATTTCGTAACGACAGCGTTTGGCCGCGCACAATCCGCGACATGGTGAGCCATTCCACGCATCCAATGGCAAGAAACATCAGAATAAAATTCCGACCAAACAATACCATGAGAATGATCACGAAGAACGTCAACGGCACCGAGTACATCAAGTCAACAAAGCGCATCAAAATCTGATCGACCCGGCCACCTAAAAATCCCGCAACTGCCCCTACGCTCACGCCGATGAGAAGAGCGACCGATGTTGCAAGAATGCCGACCGTCAAAGACACTCGGCCACCGACCAACGTGCGTGCAAGAAGGTCGCGGCCTATGTAATCTGTACCTAGGTAATGCCCCAACTCAAAGGTCGGCGGCAATGCCTCGATGTGATCCCAATCGATCTCGTCATAGTCCCATGGCACCGCGTAGGGTCCCACTACCGAGATAATCGCGATGAAGCCCAAGATAACTAGGCTGGTAGCCGCCGCGCGATTTCGGCGCAGCCGCCGCCAAGAGTCCTGCCATAGGCTACGACCTTCAACGCCGCCGGCGGATTCAAGTGCAGCACTATGGCGTGAGGTGAGATTAGCGCTGGTCATAGCCCACCTTCGGATCAAGAACGCCGTACAGTACGTCGACCAGCAAATTCATCGCGATGATGAGTCCTGCGCTTAGGATTGTTACACCCATCACGAGCGTGTAATCGCGATTAAGCGCGCCCTGTACAAAGTACCGGCCAATCCCTGGGATCTGGAATATCGTCTCCACCACCATGGACCCGGTCAGGATGAAGGCCGTTGCGGGGCCCAGATACGTGACAACGGGTGTCACGGCAGTTTTCATGGCATGGCGGATAACCACAGTACGGAACGTCAGGCCTTTTGCGCGGGCTGTCCGTACATAGTTCGTGCGCATCGCTTCGATCATGCTACCGCGGCTGATCCGCGCGATATAGGCGATGAAAGGCAGCGATAACGCAAAGACCGGCAGGATGCGGTAGGTCAACCCGCCGTCGCCCCACCCGCCGGCTGGCAAATTGAAAGGCGTGTCCTTCAGCCAGACCCCGAACACCAGAATTAGAATGTGGCCCATGACGAAATTTGGGATCACGATACCGGTCATCGCAACGGTCGATACGATGTAATCGCGGGCGCTGTTTTGTGCCAGCGCGGCCATGACGCCCATGGGCACGCCGATAGTGATGGAAAGTATGATCGCGCTCAGACCGTTTTGCAGGCTAATGGGAAATCCCTGGGCGATTAACTCGGTCACGCTGAAGTCTTGATACTTAAACGATGGACCGAAATCGCCCCGCAAAAGATTCCACAGATATGTGAGGTATTGCTGCCACAGGGGATCGTCGAGATGGTACCGGGCGCGCAGGTTGGCGAGAACCTCCGGCGGAACGGGCGCCTCGGAATCAAACGGTCCACCGGGGGTCAACCGCATAAGAAAAAAGCAGACAGTGATGATTACCCAAAGAGTCGGGATGCCGATGACGAGTCGCTTGGCAAGAAATGGCCACATCTGTCTCTGAAAGCCCTAAAAGGTGATTCGCAAACAGTGACCATAGCGGCGCCTAGAGTGCGCGCCAAGCGCTACTCAGCGAAAGCAAGGTTCGTTTCTACTGTAGGGATAAAAAGCGAAATGGATGGATGCCGTGCGGGTTGGCAACCCACCCCCGCACATGCTCAGCGACAACGTGACGCGGCGTATAAAAAAAGATGGGCAAAATGGCTTGGTCTTGAATCAACACGCCTTCGGCGTCGGCAAGGAGTAATGTCCGGCCAAGGGGGTCTAGGGAGGCGTCAGCGGCTTCAAGGAGCTGATCAAAATCGGGCTCCGCGTAACCTGTCGTATTCAGCGGGCCCGCGGTCTGGGTGAATGGTTCCAAGAAACCCACGAGACATCCGTTCCCTGGCCGCCAATAAGAAAGGGCTAAATCAAAGGCGCCCGAGGACAAAATTTGATCGTACTCGGCGTTCGATTTTGATTCTGCTGTCACTAGAATACCCAACTGCGCCCATGCCTGTGTCAAGTGCTGGGTGACCGCGTCGTGAATACCGCCATGCGGATGAACCAATTTAAACGCACGTGGATGGGCTCGACTAATATTTGTTTCCGCGAGTAGGACTTCCGCAATGGGCAGGCGTATATTCGGGTTAAGTGCAGCATATGGCGCACGCGGCGATAGAGTTTCATCTAAAACGTCTGGCGGCACCATCTTGAACGCCGGCGCCACCCCGGCCAAGGCGATTTGGAGAACGAGAGCCTCACGGTCGATAGTCATCGCAAGAGCGTGGCGCACTTCCCTATTTTTTAAGTACGGTCGCCGCACGTTGACCGCCACAAAGTAAACGCCTTGGCCCTCTTCAATGTGCGCAGAAATCGGCGGGGGGCCGCTCTCGATTTCGAATGGAAAACCAAGAGTCATGTGGGCAAAGCCATCGGTCACGAGGCGGCTGGCGATAGAAGCGCTTTCAGCGACAACGAATTCAACGCGGTTTATGTCAACGGTCCTGACATCGACAAACCGGGGGTTTTTGGCCAGCGCGACACCGTCGCCGGAGACCTCGGCGATAAATGCACCGTTGCTTACCATACTGCCGGCCGCGGTCCATGCGCGCTGATCGTTCTTCATGGCATGACGCGGGATGGGTGCAGCCACGGGTCGACTGAGAACGTTGAGAAAATGTGCAGACGGACGGGTCAGATTGATTCTCAACCTGCGAAAAGGCACCGATGAAATGCCGAGCGCTTGGGGCGCTAAACGTCCGGCGCGCACACCCTCGGCTCCTTGGATCACGAGTAGGTCACCGGCATAGGGCGCGCCCGTTTTCGGATCAAGCGCACGGGCAAGTCCTGCGACAAAATCATCGGCGCTTACCCGTCTTCCATCGGACCATTTCGCTCCATATCGCAGATCGAATGTGTACGTAAGGCCGTCGGGACTAATAGTCCACGTGTCAGATACACCCGGCTCGATTGCTCCGGCGGCGTTTCGCGTCACCAGGCCCATAAAGAGTTCGCCGGCGGTGGCGAGATCGACCGGCGACACCGCTTTGTGCGGATCGAGCTCGGTGGGAAGGGCGGGCACGACAACACGTAGCGGCTCAGCTGCTCGCGTGGCGGTGGGAACCTCCACAATCAACGTAAGAAGTAGTGTCAGGCAAACGAGGGGCGCACGCATGCTACGGATAACTCGCGCGGGCTGACAAGCAACTAAATAGACGGTTCGGAAATGACTGTATTGGCCAGAACACCGATGTCCTCAATTTCCACCTCCACTTGATCGCCGGGTTTAAGCCATTTGGGTGGCGTCCTTGCGGCGCCGACGCCCGCGGGAGTTCCTGTAGCGATCACATCTCCTGGTTCGAGGTGAGTAAACGCAGAGATATAGGCAATAATCACAGACACGGAGTGCACCATATCAGAAGTACTGGCGTGCTGGACTACCTCACCGTTGATTCGGGTTGTGAGCGTGAGGTTTTGAGGATCAGACACCTCAGTGGCAGGAACCAACCAGGGTCCACAGGCCCCAGAGGAATCAAAATTTTTCCCGGCTGTAAAAGAATGCTTCTGAAAATCGCGGACGCTGCCGTCAAGAAAGCACGTGTAGCCTGCCACATGGGAGAGCGCCCGGTCAGGCGGAATCCTGCGGCCGCCACGGCCGATAACCACAGCCAACTCGCCTTCATAATCGTACTGCTTCGACGCACTTGGACAGACGATAGACTGGCGATGGCCCACCAATGACTGAGGCGTCCGCATGAACAGGTTGGGCTGAGGCGGCGCCTCACCGCCCATTTCGGCAGCATGATCGCGATAATTCTTGCCCACGCAGATAACACGTGCCGCGTCGGGAACAACCTGCAGCAGTACAACCTTATCTAAGGTAGCTGTAGGCTTGCGCCGAGCAGCGACAGCCTCAAGATTGCCTAGGGGACCCGTCGCTAAAACCGCGCGTAAGGTAGGCCCGGCATCGCAAAGATCTACGATATCCTCACCAATGACCGCGCCGAAACTTGGACCTTGAGAATATTCGTAGCTGACGAATTTCATATGCATAGCGGGCGGCACAAATGTCAGGTGTTGAAACTGCGCTGCGCGGCTTGACGCGTTACATACCCGCGAGGATACCAAACGCGATGCATACGAGGCGCTGACGGTCTACGGTTTTTTACTTGGGCACTATCACAGCATCTATAACATGAATGAAACCGTTATCGGTAATAACGTCAGCTTTGAATACTCGGGTATTTTCGGCCATTACGTTCTTGGTCGCATCGATGAGTAGGGTGCCGCCGTCAACCGTGACGGCTTCAGTTGCGCAACCAGCGACTCGGTGGCAGCATGCTTTATCTTTGGCAAGGGACCGCATATAGGTGATGAATATGTCGGAAAAGGATCTTTGAAGGCCCGTGGTTGACATGCCGGTAGGCGGCGACCTCAAGCGCGAAATGCACACCGAGATATCGGCATTGGTTGGCGCCATTGCCAGGGCATTCGCTTTGTCTGACTCTGAGGCCGCGGGCGCGGTGGAGCGCGGCGCCGTGGCCATGGATTTCGGGCGAGACGCCAACGGCAACTGGTTTGTGGTGGCTGTCTTCGACGGGAGAACCGCCCGCATCGATCGGGGCGCTGTGAAATATCCCAAGGCAAAGGACCCGACGGCCGCAGATAAATAACGAATACGCGATAGTCTGGTACCTGTCGATTTTATATTGTATATACAATATATGAGGACGACATTACTGGATTCGAGCGAACCTCGAGTGGTTGAACCGGATATAATTATCCAGATTTGCCTATGCCACCACGTCCGCCGGGCCGCGCGATCCTTTACACGGGCCTTCGATTACGCGATACATCCCTGTGGCCTTAATTATAGTCAATTCAATATGTTAGTCGTGATCGCGGCGCTCGAGCCGGTGCCGACGCCGCGGGTCGCCGACTACATGGCCATGGACCGAACGACGATATGCCGAAATATAAAGCCACTCAGCCGAGCAGGTTATTTGGAACTCCAACACGGAGCCGGCCGGCGACCGGGCATCGTCAGCCTATCCGAGGCCGGCCACACAGTGTTAGCCGAAGCCAACCCCCTGTGGCAGGCGGCACAGGGCGATCTCACTAGGCGCGTAGGCGCCGGGCGCGCCGGAGAGCTTTTGGAGGTACTTGGGCAGGCGGTGGCTGACAAGTAAGCTTTTATGACGTATATACACGGTTATGGGGCTCATTTGCCCATGCCGGCAACCTGGCCCGGCAAGAAATCTAAGGCCCCGGCGCCGTCCCTGAACTGAGCTAAACTGCGGTCTTCCTAGTTGGCGTGCAGCCACAAGGACCAGCAAGTATGCCAGACACGACACGCATTCTCGCCATCGATCAAGGCACAACTTCTACCCGGGCGGTGGTGTTCAATGCGGCGGGCCGCCCGTTGGCCGTGGCGCAAAAACCATTGCGGCAGATCTACCCGGCGGACGGATGGGTCGAACATGACCCAGAAAAAATTTGGAAGGCTGTCGTGGATGTTTGCCGCGCAGCGATTGCAGATACCGGCGGGCCCTCCAGCATCTCCGCCATTGGCCTGACCAACCAACGCGAAACTACTGTGGTCTGGGACCGCCGCACAGGTAATCCGGTTATGAACGCCATTGTTTGGCAAGACCGGCGCGGCAGGGCGCGCTGCGCGGAGCTGAAGGAGTCCGGCAACGAACAAACAGTTCGCGACAAAACAGGGTTGCTTTTGGATTCTTACTTCTCAGCCACCAAGATTCAGTGGATTCTTGACAACGTTACCGGCGCCCGCTCGCAAGCTAACGCCGGTCAGTTGGCGCTCGGCACGATAGACACATTTCTCCTTTGGCGTTTGACCGGTGGACGAGTTCACGCGACCGACGCGACCAATGCATCTCGCACGATGCTGTTCAATATTCATACCGGCCATTGGGACGATGATCTGCTTGCGCTTTTTGATGTGCCCAAATCCATGTTGCCGGAGGTTCGCGACACATCGGGGCTTTACGGCATGACCGATGTTTCGGTGTTGGGCGCTGAGATTCCCATCTCCGGTGTTGTCGGCGACCAGCAAGGCGCCTTGGTAGGACAAGCGTGTTTCACGCCGGGCATGATCAAAGGCACGTATGGCACCGGCTGCTTTGTTGTCGCCAATACGGGGACCGTAGCGCTGGCGTCACGGAACCAGATGTTGACGACGATTGCTTACCAAATCGACGGCGCCATTACCTATGCGTTGGAGGGTAGTATTTTCAATGCCGGAAGCGTTATTCAATGGCTACGCGACAACTTGAAGCTGATTGAACGTGCTGAAGACTCAGAAGCCCTCGCCTCAGGCCTAGATGGCACTGACAGGACAGGACAAGTTTATTTTGTTCCGGCGTTCACCGGACTGGGGGCACCACATTGGGATCCTGATGCCCGCGGCGCGATTTTAGGGCTGACACGTGACTCTGGAGCGGCAGAGATTGTGCGAGCAGGGCTCGAGTCGGTTTGTTTTCAGACATCAGATTTGCTTACAGCTCTGCGGCAAGATGGAATCCCTACGCCGTCAGCTCTGCGTGTGGACGGGGGCATGATCGTCAATAACTGGTTGCTCCAGTTCCTCGCAGATATATGTGGACTCTCTGTGGAACGACCAGCCTATCGCGAAACGACGGTGCTCGGCGCTGCGTTTTTGGCGGGACTTGGGAGTGGTGTGTATTCTTCCCTTGAGGATGTGAAGGCTGCCTGGTGCCTGGATTTCCAGGCAACTCCCAAGATGACAGAGGTGCGCCGAGCAGAATTGATCAGCGGCTGGCAGAGAGCGGTAGAGCGCACAAAAATTCGGTCATAGATCTCTCCTCCACTGGCGAGTGCATTGCAACGGTTTAGCAGTAAAGTTAGTGTGCGTTGCAGAATATCCGGCCAATCGCCGGCACGCACATCCCAGGCCTCGGTGCCGGCCAACTCTAAGTTTGGCGGCACCGGAATTTGGTGTACAATTTTAGCGGATTATAGGTGGGTATACGGGTTTCTGGTACCGATGCAGTCGTCTTCTCCGGCCGAGATCGCCAAGGCAGCCGTAACCGCTAAGGTAAAGTGGTTCAATCCAGCTAACGGGTTTGGCTTTGTGGCGCCGATAGATGGATCGCCAGACGCTTTTCTACATATGTCTGTTGTTCAGCACGCCGGGCTGCGCACGTTGCGCCAAGGCGCAACCATTATATGCGACTTAACGAGTGGTCCGCGAGGGCCGCAAGTTTCGGCTATTGATCGCGTTGATGATTCCACCGTTCAGGACGACTTGCCAGAAGCCACGAGCGGTGAAGAGGTCGTACTGGACGGCGAGATAAAGTTTTTCGCCGTCGATAAAGGTTACGGCTTCGGCGTGCCCACCGATGGCAGCGCGGATGTTTTTATAGGTATTGGCGCGTTGCAGCGGTCCAATTTACATCGCTTGGAATCAGGCCAAAACGTTCGCATGCACGTGAGGCCAGAGAAGAAGGGTCCGATGGCTGTTCGCATCGAGATTTTGAGTAGCGCACCGCAAACAACCCAACCGCCCGACAGCCCGACTGGCGAGTCTGGAAATGATACCTAGACGTTGATCGTCGATAGGAGCAGCAGCGCCATCTAGTGATGCCCCCGGCAACCGCGCCTGCTTTGCCCGTGCAGCATTACCCAACTAACAGTATTTTAAGGTCCTGGCCACGGTCAGGACACAATCTATGGCGACATTTTGTCATCGGGCAGGATGTTTCCCCTACGCGTTCAGGCGGATTGCAAACAGCACTGCCCAAAGCCCACCCACGACGGTTCCGAGAGGAACCTAGTAGAGTGGACCGATGGAACCTCGCCCCTCCCCCTCATTCCCTAAGAAGTTCCGTCGGTCCACCGACTTGGGGAATGTCGCGCTAGAAAAATTGAGCTTCGGGAGATTGCGAGCAGCCCGTTCCGGGGTGGACCGGCAGCGCTTGCGTGTAGGCCGCCAAGGCCTATTTCCTCTACCACCTACTATGAACTTAAAAAATGCGCTCGATGTGATAGCCTAGCGCGTCACACGGACAAGTGAATTGGCACCGACCGAAATGGCAAAGCAAACAAAACACACTCAGCCTGATTTGACCGCGCTGGAGCGGTTACGGGCCGTAGGCCTTAGACCGACGAGGCAGCGTCTAGCCTTAGCCAGGCTTCTATTTGCTCAGGGGCACCGGCACGTCTCGGCTGAGGATTTATTCAAGGAAGCCATGGCACATCGCATCGATGTATCCCTTGCGACAATTTACAATGCTCTGCACGATTTCACCGCCAAGGGCCTGCTGCGCGCGCTCTCGATTGATTCCATGGGCTCTTACTTCGACACAAATACAAGCGAGCACCATCACTTCTTCTTCGAACACTCGGGCCGTTTGGAAGACATCCGTAAGGATAAAGTACGGATTTCCTCCGTGCCGCCAGCGCCGAAGGGTGCCGAGATTTCTCGGGTGGATGTCGTTATTCGCGTTAAAGGCTAACGCGCCGTCCTAAGGCGCTGCGAATCGTTCCTAAATTTAGAATTATTCTAGACTGCTTGACACGGCGGTCGCCGCTTCTTAGAACATGCTCTGTACGGGTGTAGCATCTGGACCCGGGCATATCGAACCGGTGCAAACTATTTACATCCTTTTTAATTTCCGTGGCCAGCGGAGCGCATATGGAGGCCACATGGCACAACTGAAAGGTTCTAAGACGGTGGAAAACTTAAAGGCCGCCTTTGCAGGTGAAAGCCAAGCAAATCGCCGCTATCTCTATTTCGCACAGAAGGCCGACATTGAAGGCCAGAACGAAGTCTCGGCGCTGTTCCGCTCAACCGCAGAAGGCGAAACCGGTCACGCCTTCGGCCACCTCGAATATCTCGAACCGGTGGGCGACCCGGCAACCGGCGAGCCCATTGGCGATTCCAGTGCCAACCTGAAGGCGGCGGTCGCTGGTGAAACCCACGAGTACACGGACATGTATCCGGGTATGGCGAAGGCGGCGCGCGAGGAAGGCTTCGACGAAATTGCAGACTGGTTCGAAACTTTGGCCAAAGCAGAAAAATCGCACGCAGGTCGGTTTCAGAAAGCCCTCGATACCCTTTGCTAACGAATTAAGTTCGCAGACTCCATAACCGGCCGATCAGGCTTTAAGGGGTTGCTCCGCTAGTTTTTTTGCTCTGTGGCCCGCACTTCAAATTCGCGCAACGCAAATCATGAATCTACGGAGCCGGTGACCCGATGAGGGAAGGCAGTCTGGAAGCGCCTACACGCCACGTTATCGACTGGACTAATCCGGATTATATAGACGCCGAGAAGCTCGATGCGGAATTGCGCCGGCAATTCGACGTATGTCATGGGTGTCGGCGATGCTTCAATTTATGCGATTCGTTTCCCCGCCTGTTTGATCTCATCGACGCCGCAGAAGACGATGAGCTCGCGGGCGTAGAAAGCGCCGACTTCAAGCACGTAGCTGACGCGTGCACGCTCTGTGACATGTGTTTTTTGACAAAGTGTCCTTACGTTCCGCCTCATGAATTCAATATCGATTTTCCGCATCTTATGTTGCGTTACCGCGCGGCGGAACACACCAGAAGCAGCGTGCCGTTTTTTGACAAACAACTCACGGAAACAGACCGGAACGGCAAACTGGCCAGCTTAGTGCCCAGACTAGCGAACTGGTCCACCAAACGCGGAAACGTCCTTACGCGGCCAGCCATGGAAAAGATCGCGGGGGTCCACCGAGACGCAGAACTCCCGAAATTTCACCGAACGTCATTCATGGACCTCGCCAAACGATCCCCACCGCCTGTCAATAGGGAAGCTCCGGCTTTTGGACGGAAGGCCGTGATTTTTGCGACCTGTTTCGCCAACTATACAATCCGGCTATCGGCGTAGCAGCGCTGAAAGTTCTTTCGACGAACGGTGTCGAGGTGGAAGTGGTTTACCCTGGCTGCTGCGGTATGCCGCAGCTTGAGCAAGGCGATTTGGCGCGAGTGGCGGACAGGGCACGCGCCACGGCAGCAATGCTGAGGCCATACATAGATCAGAACAAAGACATCATCGCGTTAGTGCCCAGTTGCGCCCTTATGATGAAATTCGAGTGGCCTCTTATCGTTCCAGATGACGAGAACGTAAGAATTTTAGCGCAAGCAGCCTACGACATAACGGAGTACGTTGTCGAAATCGCCCACCAGGAAGGAGCGGCTGACGGCTTGTCGCCTCTTCCGAGAGGTATTGCGCTTCACCTTGCATGCCATGCCCGCGCCCAAAACATGGGGCCCATGGGTGCGGAGATGCTGCGTTTGATCCCCGAGACGGACGTCACCGTTGTCGAGCGTTGTTCCGGCCACGGCGGATCGTGGGGTGTCAAGAAAGACAACTTCGAAGTGGCGAGAAAATTCGCACGCCAGACGGTGCGGCGAGCAGCAGACGCGAACAAGGGCTACCTTGCATCGGAATGTCCCCTTGCGGGCAAACATCTTGCGCAAGGATTTGAAAGTCTGGATGAGCCCGCCCAAAAAACCGTGCAGGCCCTACACCCGATTCAAATCCTGGCCAAAGCTTACGGTCTTATTTGAGAATCACCAGAACAAGAGGAGGCACGATGTTGGATACGGCAGATGATCAATCATCGCGCCGCCGGATTACGCGGGCAGACATTATGTCGCTCGATGGGTACGGCAAGATTCGCCAACAACACCGCACCGAACTGATCGCCCAAAAGCAGAAGCGGCGTGTTTATATCGGGCCTCATGTCACACTATATTTTGAAAACTACGACACCGTGTGGGCGCAGATCCAAGAGATGCTGTATATTGAGCGCGGCGGCGAGGAACAGATCGAAGGTGAACTCAGCGCATATAATCCGCTTATTCCGCAAGGTTCAGAACTTGTGGCCACGATGATGATTGAAATCGAAGACGAAGGCGTACGCCGCAAGACTCTCGGCGTTTTGGGTCATATCGAAAACATGGTTGTCATAAAATTTGCGGATTGTGCGGTGAAGGGCATTCCCGAAGCGGACCTTGAGCGCACTACAATTGAAGGCAAGACCTCTTCGGTCCATTTCCTTCATTTTCCGTTTTCGGCCGAGCAGATTGCCGCATTCCACTCGTCGGACGCGAAGTCCACCCTCGAGATCAATCATCCCAAATACGGGCATATGGCTGTGCTGCAGGAAGAAACCCGCGCCGCTTTGGCCAAGGATTTCTCATAGCGTCATCACCGAAACGCCTTAACTACTCTAACACTTCGTCCGGATAGACACCCCAAAGGTGATCGCGTCTAACCCACCCTTGCATGCCCTTCACTTCCACTCGGCAGTAACTTCCGGTAGGGCACTTTTGTATGCTCACGACGACATCAGGTTCTAGGCACGCAATAAGGTCACCGTGGTCCTCGCTGGTACGTCGGAGCGGCCGCAAACCGCCACTCACGACAGCTGTTCGCCGCGCTGAAAGCATGCTGGTGTGAACCCATCCGTCGCTGCCGTCCGGGTCACTGATGCGGCGCCAGGTATCGAATTCCGCGACCACTTCCACCGGCAGTCCGCGGCGCGTATAGACCCAATCCACCGGATACCGGACGCCCGGTCCAGTCCGCATATTGATAGGGTCCGTCCGCAATGACACAAAACGCGGCAACGGCAGGTTTGTGCTCCGGTGGGCCGTATCCTCTGGCGCGGCGGCTGCACCAGACTCGTCCACACCTGCATGGACGTCGCCAAGACGGGTCCTATCTGCACTGTGCGCCCCGAACGGGAAAAGTAAGTAAGCCGCGGCGGCCCAGGTTATCGCACAAATGAGCGCGCTTGTTGCTCTTATCGACATTTGCATTCACCGTGCCTTGGATTTTATTTAAATTTGTTTGTGCTCTGGATCATAACAAATAGAAACTTTGGACCCAACCCGTCGTCGCGCGCAGACAGGCCGCGCACCGCCTGGACATTGTGCGAAACGGCTGCTACGCCTAGCCTGGAAGCAACATCCAGGGTCCGGGAGACCACTCTTACTAACCGCCGATGAGCTACCTAACAAACAGGTAAAGTGGGCAAGATAGTCAGGCGCGGAAAAATGGCGCAAACGAAGCCGAAAGTAATTGTCACTCGCAAATTACCAGACATTGTCGAAACGAGGATGATGGAGCTATTCGATGTTCATATGAACGTCGACGATCATCTGTTCAGCCGAGCAGAGCTGACAAAGGTCGTGGCAGACTGCGAAGTTCTAGTGCCTAATTTAACCGATTTGATCGACAAGGATGTTCTGGACAACGCTGGCAATGGGCTCAAGCTCATAGCGAATTTTGGAAACGGAGTCGATCATATCGATTTGACGTCGGCCCAGGCGCGCGGCATCACCGTGACGAACACACCCGATGTGCTGACAGAAGACACCGCAGACATGACAATGGCGTTGATGATCACCGTCCCGCGACGCCTCGTCGAGGGTGCCCAGATGATCCGTGAAGGGCAATTCAAGGGGTGGAGCCCCACCCACATGTTAGGCCACCGACTTTACGGCAAGCGCCTAGGAATTATTGGCATGGGCCGCATCGGCACGGCCGTAGCACGCCGCGCACGCGGCTTTGGCATGGCGATCCACTATCACAACCGGCGACGGCTTCACCCCGACTTAGAAGCAGAGGTGGAAGCAACCTATTGGGAAAGCCTGGACCAAATGGTGGCACGCATGGACGTGATTTCCGTTCACTGCCCTCATACGCCTGCGACGTTTCATCTGCTGTCGGAGCGGCGTTTGAAACTGCTGAAGCCGACCGCCTATTTAGTCAATTTGGCGCGTGGTGAGATCGTGGATGAAGATGCCCTGATTACCTTGTTGAAGGCGGGCAATCTTGCCGGTGCGGGCCTGGACGTTTTCGAGCATGAACCGGCGGTGAATTCCGAATTTGCGTCACTGAGTAATGTCGTCCTCCTACCGCACATGGGCTCAGCCACTATCGAAGGCCGCATCAGCATGGGCGAGAAGGTCATTATAAACATCAGGTCGTTCTGCGACGGCCATCAGCCACCTGACCGAGTGTTGCCGATCCAGGGATAAGGGCGGCATTATCTTGACCGCCCTGCCTCTTATCAGATCCATTCTGTTTCACGATCCGCTGATTGCTGTCGCCCTGCTCGCTGGCCATGATATGGCGGTGATTCTGGGTAGCCCTTTGGAGGGCACGCACGCGCGGAAGAAAAAAACGTGACGGTGGACGTCTTAGCGAGAGCTAAAGAGATCTTCTTGGCTAACGCACTGGGGCACGTCCGTTGACGGGCGTGCCGTCGGCGACGGCGATGCAGGTCTTATTACGCAAATGCTCGCTGCGGGGCTTTGACTCCTGGAGCTTTAATCAGGACGCTTGCATGCCTTGCTGATAGCTTCATGAGCGGCAGTGAAGCCCACGAGTGAAAACGTATCCGTTGTCAAAGTACCGCGACTCGATGTGCCGGAAACAATGCCGTTACGCCCCTTGATCATAGCCTGGGTCATGGCCTGGTCGGTTGCCGAGTCCCGTGCCCATGCCCGGTCACCGTTGGTGAACAAATTACGGCGGTTGCCGTCGATTGACAAAGTGACGTCCGTGTCGCGCTCATACTCGTATCCGGCGACAACGCTGATAACATCAAAGGCTTGCCTGCTCGGGCGATGAGTAACGAGCATCTGAACATCGCCACGGCGCGAATAATTCCCTTCCGACTTGGTCGGCGCGCTCGTCATGTAGCAGACCGGCTGCCCGTTTTCTTGATACGTGTACGCGATCCACGCGCCATGACGGCCAAGAGCGGTTACCTCCTGGCTATGGGCGGGCAATATGAAAAGCACAGCCGCCAGCGTGCACAGAAGGACGGTGCAATTTCTATAACTCATGAAGTGACAATTCCTTTTGCTCTGAGCGCAAAGGTATACCTGCAATTTGGTGATTGTGTGAAACTACGAGTCCCAGCGCAAGCCTCTCAAGACGGGGGGTCGTCTATCAAGCCATCACGTTCAGCCAGCGCCACCTCCGCCAAGGGCGGCGGCGTACGGAATCGTTCAAGAGACGCTGCATCAGGACCACCTGGCATTACCGGGCGGGGCGGAAACCGGCGCGTCGCCACAAGGCGATCGTACATGACAACCACCCCGGCAATACCGACGTTAAGGCAAAAGCGAGTGGGGATACGGATAATGTGGTCACACCGGGCCGTAAGCCCGGGAGACAATGAATCATTTTCCGGTCCGAGAACATAGGCTGCGCACCGCGGATGATTGAAACTGGGCAATTCCACGGCGTCGTCCTGGAGCTCGACCCCCACGAGGCTACAACCTTTGGGCAGTACTAGGTTTTCAACGGTAGGCACGTCATAGAATGGCATATTGGCGAGGGCATCCGACGTGTCGGTTTGCCCGCCCTCGGATCGGCGGTACGTAGCCGCGATCGTGAAAACAAAGCTGGCACCGAATGCGTGTGCCGACCGAAACAGGTTGCCCACATTGAACGGTTTATTTATGGCCTCGACTCCGATACCGAAATAACCGCGCATGACGACCTAATTCATCTAAAGGTTTAAGGTAGTAGTCATACCCGCCGTCCGCGCGATCTTCCACTTTTAGATTCTCCGCCGCAGAGTCCGAGTGGGGCTATCTATGAGCGTCACTAAAATTTAGTCGACTCGGCAAAAGCCGAGGGCTACCTAGTGTTCGGCACCATGTGCGCGCAACCGACGTTCGGAGCTAAATTGCCCTTAACTAACTGATTTAACACTAAACAATGTGTTGAAATCGTTTGCAGATGCCGCGCCTTAAGTTGCCACCGGGGAGGAACAGCAAAAATGCGAAAAACCAAGAAAGTGATCAACACCTGCGCGGTGACAGGGTCCATCCATACCCCAACCATGTCGCCCCACTTACCCATCACGCCCAACGAGATCGCTGAGGAGTCGGTCGGCGCAGCGGAAGCGGGCGCGTCCATCATCCACCTCCATGCCAGAGATCCTGAAACCGGTCAGCCGACACCGAGTGCTAAGATTTTTATGCAGTTCCTACCGCGGATTAAGCAAAACACTGACGCGGTTATAAATATTAGACTGGCGCCGGCCTTGGCATGTCTATGGAACAGCGGCTAGAAGCAGCCGTAACTGCAAAACCAGAAGTCGCATCCCTTAACATGGGTTTGCTGAACTTCAATATTTCCGGAGCCGTGGACAAATTCGACAGCTTCAAATTTCCATGGGAGCAGAAATATCTGGAGAGCACGAAAGATTTTATCCTTAGCAATACCTTCGCCCAGTTTGAGCGGATTATGCTGGATCTAGGGCAGGGTTCCGGAACGAAGTTCGAATTCGAGTGTTATGACGTGGGACACTGATACAATCTCGCCCACTTTGTGGACCGGGGTTTGGTTAAACCTCCGTTTCTCATTCAATGCATTTTCGGCATACTTGGTGGCATCGGTCCGGATCTTGAAAACCCGGCGCACATGCACTTGATTGCCGACAAATTATTCGGCGAGGACTACTACCTGTCGGTGCTGGCCGCAGGTCGCCATCAAATGTCGTTTGTAACCCAAAGCGCCCTTCTCGGAGGTAACGTTCGCGTCGGGTTGGAACATAGCCTATATCTTGGGAAAGGCGTTTTGGCGAAGTCCAATGCGGAACAGGTGACCAAGATTCGTCGCATCCTGGAGGGTTTGTCGCTGGGCGTCGCCTCGCCAAAGGACACCCGCGAGATGCTTGATCTTAAGGGTGGCGATCAAGTGGCTTTTTAAAGTCTATTTCCGAACAACAAATACCTCGACCATTTGAATTACGCGCGAATTTCCGTACAAACCATTCACGAAGGAGGCATAGGTGCCAGGGCTTTTTTTTGAAGAATTCGAAGTTGGACACATTTTTCAGCACCCCATTCGCCGGACCATAACCGAGATGGACAACGTCATGTTCACAGCGATGACGCATAACCCTGCAGCCCTCCACTTGGACGAAGAGTACTGCAAAGAACATTCCGAGTTCGGCACACGAATCGTGAACAGTTGTTTCACGCTGGGGTTGATGGTCGGCATTTCAGTGGGCGACACAACTCTTGGCACGGCGGTCGCGAACCTGGGATGGGATGAAGTGCGGTTTCCGAAACCAATGTTCCACGGCGATACCATCCGCGTGGAAACGGAAGTTCTGGAAAAGCGTGACAGCAAATCCCGGCCCAGGGACGGTATCGTGTTCCTTGAGCATCGCGCCTTCAATCAAAAAAATGAGCTGGTGGCTAGGTGCAAACGAACAACCTTACAGAAACGTAAATCAGCCAACTAGGAGAGGTCATGATTTTACCCTCAATGCTCTTCATTCCCGCCGACAGCGAGAAAAAGTTATCGAACGCGGACGGCGTTCAGTCCGATGCCTTGATCTTTGATCTGGAAGACGCCGTGGCCGCGCCGCGTAAACAGATCGGCCGGGAGATGACGAAGGCATTTATGTCGTCGCGTCCGCGGGCGGGCCGCAAGGTCAAATACTACGTGCGCATAAATCCCCTTGAGTCCGATGTACCGTTGCAAGACCTAGCGGGAATCATGGCCGGTGCTCCGGATGGGATCATGCTGCCCAAGGCCTCCGGACCACACGATGTTGATCTTATCTCCAAGTATCTCGATGTTCTGGAAGTCGAACACGGGGTTGCACTAGGTTCCACGCGCATCGTCGCGATCGCCGGCGAGTCGAGTGCGGGCGTACTGTCGTTGGGCGAGTACGCCAAGGCAAAACTGCCGCGTTTAGTCGGTATGTGCTGGGGCCCCTGGGATCTCGCTGCGGAAATCGGTGCGGCTGGCAACCGTCACGAGGACGGCACCTACGAGTTACCTAGCGCATGGCCATGTCCCTCAGTCTCCTTGGCGCGAAGGCGGCCGGGGTGCAAGCCATCGATACGGCATTTACCGAATTCAAGGATAGCGAAGGTTTGTTGAAGTGGTGCAAAATGATTCGGCGCGAAGGCTGGACGGGAAAGGTCGCGATACATCCGGCGCAAGTGCCCATCATTCACGAGGGATTTCGCCCAAGTGATGAAGAAGTGGGACACGTCCAACGCGTTATCGACGCGTTCGCCAGCGAAAATGATGGGGTGGCGTCTCTAGATGGCGTGATGCTCGACCTGCCGCACTTGAAGCAGGCACGATATATCCTTGCGCTTCGGGATGCCGCCTCGAGCTAGAGAGTGCGAACGACGAATACGAACAAGGGCGCGGCTGAATTCCGCGCCCTTTTGTTTTTAGCCCGCGAGCCCTTTTTCAAGGTCCGGGTGAACGGAGAACTCCGGGCCGGTCTTCTCACGCACCTCAGCGATAGTCACATCGGGTGCGAGCTCCATAAGAATCATGCCCGGACGCCCCACTTCGAACACACAAAGATCCGTAATGACCATGTCCACCACGCCTTTGCCAGTGAGCGGCAATGTGCATTCCTTCAGAATTTTGTGCTCGCCGCTCTTGTTGATGTGCTCCATGAGAATGACAAGACGCTGCACGCCGGCAACCAAGTCCATAGCGCCGCCCATGCCTTTGATCATCTTTCCCGGGATCATCCAGTTAGCCAAATCGCCTGCATTGGTGACCTGAAGAGCGCCCAGCACAGATAACTGAATGTGTCCGCCGCGCACCATGCCGAAAGACTCGGCGCTATCGAAGAAGCTGGTGGAGGGTAGCGTGGTTACGGTTTGTTTGCCGGCATTAATAAGATCCGCGTCCTCTTCGCCTTCAAAGGGAAACGGTCCCATGCCTAGCATACCGTTCTCGCTGTGCAGCTGGATCGTCATACCCTCGGGCACATGGTTAGCAACGAGTGTGGGAATGCCGATGCCGAGGTTGACGTAATAACCGTCCTTAATCTCCTTCGCGGCCCGCGCGGCCATATGATCTCTGTCCCAGGACATATTATTTACTCCTCATCTTCCGATGGCCGCGCATTTTTTGTTGCCAGCCTTCGCCGGCGCCGACCATCGGATCTCTGTCCCATGCCATCGTACGCAAGCCCTTACTCAGCCGCCTCGCGCGGGCGGGTGGTGCGCCTCTCGATATGTTTCGTTACTTTGTCCAACTTAATAAGGCGATGCACAAAGATGCCGGGCGTGATGATGTGGTCCGGGTTGATATTGCCTAAGCCGACAAGTTCTTCCACTTGAGCCACAGTGATCTTACCGGCCGCTGCCATGACTGGGTTCAAGTTCCGCGCCCGTCATGCGGTAGACCAGATTACCTTCAGGATCGCCCCTCCACGCATGAACAAGGGAGAGGTCCGCGACAAGGCCTGTTTCCATAACATAGTGCCGACCATTGAACTCACGCGTTTCCTTGCCCTCGGAAACCTGTGTGCCGTAGCCGGTGGGAGTAAAGAAGGCGGGTATTCCGGCGCCACCGGCGCGGCAGCGTTCGGCCAGCGTACCTTGAGGGTTGAACTCGATTTCTAGCTCGCCAGCCAGATACTGCTTGGCGAAGGTGGCATTCTCGCCCACGTAGGAACTAACCATCTTCTTGATTTGGCGCGTCGTAAGCAAAATTCCCAGGCCGACCTCGTCGATACCGCAATTGTTGGAGATCACCGTCAGACCCTTGACGCCCGTGTCCCTGATTGCCTCGATCAGCACATCGGGGATGCCACAAAGCCCGAAGCCGCCGGCCATAATGATCATATCGTCGCGCAAGAGGCTGGTCAGAGCAGACTTCGCGTCTGGAAAAATCTTGTTTGTCGTCACGTCCCTATCTCCTCGTTCTTATTCCTTTCAGGATTAATGCCCAAGAGGCGGAATGTCCATTAATAGCCGCGCTTGTAGATAGTTTGCGCTTCGCGTTCTAAATCTTCGTGGAACTTTGGGTCGGCAATGGCAATCAACCGTTTGGCGCGCTCGGCAAAGGGCTGACCCCGCAATTCTGCCGCGCCATGTTCGGTAACCACGATATCGACATCAGTGCGCGGCGAGGTCACAACCGGGGATGTTAGGCGGGCACAAATGCGGGACGCCGTTCCACCTTTCGCCGTTGACGCCAGCGCCATAATTGAGTGGCCACCTTCAGAGCGGTGGCCGGCGCGGACGTACTCTGGCTGGCCACCGACACCACCCACATAGGCATCGCCCACTTGCTCGGCATTTACTTGCCCGCTTAGGTCGATTTCTAGAGCACTGTTGATTGTAACCAGCTTAGTCAGTTGCGAGAGCACGACGGCGGAGTGAGTGTAGGATGAGGGACGCAGGGAGATCGCGGGATTGCGGTGCGCATACGTATAAAGACGCTGGCTGCCCATCAGTCCACCGGCAATGGAAACGCCCTTGTCGATGGGCTTGCGGGCGTTTGTAACAACACCTTTTTCCATGAGCTCGACGAGCCCGTCGCCGACACTGCCCGAATGAACCCCGAGGTCTCTGCGATCCAACAGCAACTGCATAACCGCGTCCGGAACAGCTCCAATACCGATCTGCAGTACAGTACCATCGTCAATGTATTCCGCCGTGTGCTTGGCGATCGCGCGGTCAAGATCACCTATGGGGCCCGCCTCCAAAGTGGCGGCCTGCCGCGAGGTATGAACGACGTAATCAACGTCGTCCGGCGACAGCCTGTCGGAGCAGTGCGACTGTGGAACTTGGTCGTTGACCTCGATGACCACTGTGCGCGCTCGATTGACCATGGCGCGCGTATAATCGGCAATTAGGCCGAAACTATAGGTACCGTCTCCATCGGGAGGGGGTGCCTGAAGGAATGCCACATCGCATGGAACGACACCTTGGTCGATGTAGGATGCAACCTGGCCGATATGACAGGGAATGAGGTGCAGTACTCCGCCTTTTGTAAGCCGGCGCGTTGTGCCCATGGCGCCAAATCCGATCATTTTGATGTGATCAGTGTGTTCGGGCTTTAGAGTGCTGGTGAAGCTCGCGCCGAGATAAACTGAAATAGGTCCCACGTCGGCCCGCTGCGCCACCAATGCCTCCGTCAAAGTTTGCGGTTCTCCGCAAGCTTGGCCCCAGAGAACATTATCCCCGGGCCGAAGGATTTTTTTTAGATCAAGCGTCTCAGGCGTCAAGACTTCAGACATGAAAGCTACCTTTGCAATTTGAGAAACTGAAAGCTGCGCCGCGAACGGCCCGCTTGTACCGCCAACTGGAAAGGGTTTTCGGATACTGCGGAGCCGCGGTCAAGGCACGAGAGCATAGAAACGGCCCCGGTCGGGCACGCTAGACGTGGCTATTCGATCGCCCTTGCGCAGGAACTATGGCGAGCGGAGATTGGCAGCATCGGCTGAAATCGCCGAGAGCCTTGCGCACTAGATACGTGGGGGCTACCAAGACCTTTGTGTGCACCAACCATCCTCCTCGTCCCCCGCGGACCCCCCCGTTTCGCTCTAGCCGTATAGTCCTGAGCTAAGCCGCAGGCTTCATCAGATGGCTTTTTCTTCAACAACGGCTCTTCCCTCCATCAACAACAAGCGCGGCGCTCTGTGGATGGTAGCGGCATCCACATGCTTTGCTATCGTAACCGTCCTGGTCAAAACCTTGGGCACGGAGTTGCACCCTTTTGTAATTGTGTTTTTTCGTAGTGTGTTTGGGGTGACGGTTATATTGCCGTTTCTTGTGCGCCACGGCCTGACGATATTTCGCACGCACCGGCCTGGGCTTCATCTCATCCGACTAGCCTGCTCGACCGTAAGTATTATCGCCGCGTTCTATGCAATTACGCACATGCCGCTGGCTGCGGCCGTCTCATTGAGTTTTACCCGGCCCCTATTCATGATTCTTTTGGCCGTGCTGTTGCTGGGTGAGGTCGTCCGTTGGCGGCGCGGACTTGCGACACTGGTCGGGTTTGGCGGTGTATTGATCATGCTGGGCCCCACTGGCATGATTTTCCAACCTGCAGCGTTCTCGGCACTCCTGTCCGCCGCCGCCATCTCAGGCGCTCTTGCAATCATCCGCCAACAAGCCGCGGAGGATGGCCCCATCACCCTCATGGCCTGGTATGCCTTCGGCCTCGTCGTTACAACGGTGCTGCCGGCCCTCCCTGTTTGGCAGACGCCTCACGGCATGCAATGGATCTATTTACTGGCGGTCGGTGTATTCTCAAGCGCCGGTCAGTATTTTCTGATCCGCGCCTTCGCCATAGGCGAGGCGACGGTGATGAACCCTATCGATTATATGCAAATTATTCTGGCGGCGCTTTTGGGGTTCTTGTTCTTCAGCGAAATTCCAAGCGTGTGGACAGGCGTCGGCGCGCTCGTGATCGCTGCGTCAACGCTTTACATTTTATTCCGCGAAGCGCGGGTCAAAGAAATTCCGCCGCCGCCTATGCGCGCCGAATAATCCTTGGGCCCAAGCAGAAGCTAACCGGCCGCCTGATCCATGAACTCCGCCAGTTTTATGTCGCGCTCGGAAACGCCACCGCAATCATGGGTCGCCAACGTCACATCGACGCGGTTATAGACGTTAAACCACTCGGGGTGGTGGTCCATTTTCTCGGCTACTAGGGCGCAACGGCCCATGAAACCAAAGGCTTCGTTGAAGTCCTTGAACTTGAAAGTCCGCTGAATGGCATCGCGGCTTTCTGCGTTGTTCCAATCGGGAAGTTTCTCCATCGCGGCCTCGCGCGCGACCGTATCCAGCTTCTGCACCATAATCGCCTCTTTTGATTAAGCTTGATAAGGTTCCAACCATGACGAAGATGAATGTGCGACGCAAGAGCGGCCCATGAGTGTTACGCGCGAAATTCTTCCGCCAACGCTAGCGGATATGGATGAAATGGCGCGGGCTGCGCTTGAGTCGATTCCTGCAGCGTTAAAAAGCTTTACCGCGGGCGTGGTGCTCCGCATTGCCGACTTTCCAGATGACGACGTTTGCGAGGAAATGCAACTCGAGAGCCCGTTCGATATTCTCGGGCTCTATCAGGGGGTGGCCCTGGACGAAAAGATCATTGAGACGTCCGGCAGTGCGCCGGACATGGTGTTCCTCTACCGCCGTCCTATTCTGGATTACTGGTGTGAAACCGGCGAAGATTTACTACACGTAGTGCGCCACGTCCTGATCCATGAAATCGGCCACCACTTCGGGTTTTCCGACGAAGACATGGAAGCTATTGAGGCCGACGTAGAGGCCGAGGAGCGCTGCGAGTCTTGACCATACCATTGAGGACAATGGCGTTTCATACCTCATCGTAAAACGTATCCCGATCCACACCAAGCCATTCTCGCAGACGATCGCCGGAGCGCTCGTCCCGTGGGATACCGCTTTTGTGGACCTTTGTGCCAGGCGCCTGGCCGATAATGAGAATTCGCGAGTTGGTCGAGGCCCCGAAAACCGGGCGCGGGCCACGAGGTAGCTCACGAGCGCATAGCATACAAGCGCGCGCCTCCTTCAGTATTTTTTCAAGACCCATCATAGGCCGTCGAGCAGTCCCTCAACATAGGTCGGCACGGTCACGGTCGCCGGCCCATGATGGAATTCGTGAAAATGAGAAGCGCCCAAAGATGGTTCGAGATTCAACTCTACGGTATGGGCGCGCTGTAGCTGCCGAGCCATAGCCACAAACCCCGCCGCTGGATAGACATTGCCCGACGTACCGATGGATATGAACATATCACAGCATGCCAAAGCTTCCTGAATTTCATCAAGATGCCTAGGGACTTCACCGAACCAAACCACATCGGGTCGAAGACCGCCTAGACGCCCGCACCCGGCGCAGATGTCTTGTACAGACATATCGCCTTCCCAGTCGACGGCGTGACCACAAAAATTGCAGAGGGCCTTGCCGTAGACGCCGTGCATGTGGATCAGGTTTTTTGAGCCGGCTTGCTCATGCAGTGAATCGACATTTTGCGTAACAATCAGGATCCGGCCGGTCCACGCCACTTCCAAACGGGCAAGTGCAGCATGCGCGGCATTGGGTTGGATATTCCTTGCACCGACCCGGGCCCGCCGCGTGTTGTAGAATGCGTGGACACGCTCAGGATCGCGGGCGAAGGCTTGGGGAGTCGCGACATCCTCCCAACGGAGTTTGGACCAAATGCCGTCAGCGTCTCGGAACGTATCTAGTCCCGATTCCTTGGAGATGCCGGCGCCTGTGAGGACAACAATGGTAGCATCCGTCGGCGGGGTGAACTGCGGCACTACGAGGCGCTTCTCATCCAGTGGCTGCGTCTTGGGTAGAGGTGGAGATTCGGGCATGGTACATAACCGTCGCTAATGACTGAGCTATGCTAGCTGTCGAGCCGGCCAGGAGCAAAGCCGCCAAAAATGACGAAGGTCTTATTTGTATGCACAGGCAACATCTGCCGCTCGCCGACCGCCGAGGGTGTCTTTCGTCACTTAGTCGAAGCAGCCGGGCTTAGCAGAACCGTCACGGCGGATTCGGCCGGCACACATAGCTACCACGTTGGCGAGCCGCCCGATCCCCGCACGGTACAGGCCGCCGCAAGCCACGGCATCGATTTGGCGAATCAAAGAGCCCGGCGTGTACGCACCGAGGACTTCCAACAGTTTGACCTGATTCTTGCTATGGATCGGGGCCATCTGTCGCATCTCCAAGCCCTTCAGCCAAATGAGTCCCGCGCGGAGGTAAAATTGTTCCTGGAGTACCATCCCTCGGGGAAACTTAAAGACGTTCTTGACCCTTATTACGGCGGTGTGCGCAGATTCGAGGAGGTCTTACACATGGTGGAACAAGCCGCCGCCCGATTGGTCGCCCATATTCAGCAGCGAACGATAAGCTCCGTATGAACGGCGTACACAGCCGGGTGCAGAAAATTTTACACACGGATGTGGTATGCACATCACACTTGTCGGGCGGGTGCGTCGGCGATGTCCGCCGCCTGACGCTCAAGGACGGTCGCGATATCGTCGCCAAGATTGGTACAGGCAGCGCCCCAGGGCTCGCGCTTGAAGGCTTTATGCTGGATTTTTTGGAGAAGAGCTCAAAGCTTCCGGTGCCGCATGTTTTGTTTGCGGACAACCACCTGTTGCTCATGACCTTTATCCCCAACGGCGAACCTATTGGCACGGCTGCGGAAGAGGATGCGGCTTATCACGTAGCTGCATTGCATGACGTGACAGCATCAGAATTCGGATTTTCCAGAGATACTCTCATCGGCGGGCTGCTTCAGCCCAATCCGGTCGAAACCTCATGGCTGACTTTTTTTCGCGACCACCGATTGATGCACATCAGACGACAAGCCAACAGCGCGAGACGCCTGCCCAACGACGTTTTACACCGCGTTGAAGCTATGTGCGCAGACTTGGACAAGTGGATTGTGGAACCTGCGGCCGCCTCCCTCCTCCACGGCGACATGTGGACCGGAAACGTACTTGTGGACGGAGGAAAGATCTCGGGATTTGTTGATCCCGCTGTTTACTACGGTGACCCGGAAATCGAGTTGGCGTTTACCACATTGTTTGGAACCTTCGGTGAAACATTTTTTCGCAGATACGGAGAACTGCGAAAACTCACCCCGGGCTTCTGGGAAGAACGCAAGGATATATACAATTTATACCCGTTGCTGGTTCACGTGAGGCTGTTCGGCAGATCTTATGTACAAGCTGTGTATGGGATTTTGCACCGCTTCGGCTATTAGATTAGTTCGTACTGCGCCAAAGGCATATACACGGGCCCTCCACCGCCGAGGCTGCTTTCAAATAGTGTAATTTGACCTATGTGGAAGGGGCCAGCCTGAAAAAGATTGTTTCCTTCCACAAAGGATTGAATGCGCGCCAGCCCGGGGCGGGAGAATCTTGCGAGGGTCACGTGAGGCGTAAACCGCCGTCTCTCGGTCTGTTGGCCTGACCGGACCACAGCAGACTCGATTTTGGCTTGAAGATGATTGAGCGGCTGTGACGGGACGACGCTTGCCCATAGTGCCCGGATCTTGTCACCCTGGCCGAACGTACCGAGTCCCTTGAGCTCCAGGTTAAATGAATCGGCATTCACACCGGACAGCAGGCGATCAATCTCATCGGCATCGTGCTCGTTGATTTCACCAATAAACCGCAGCGTGATATGCATGTTGGCCGGTTCAACCCAACGGGCGCCAGGTAGACCGCCGCACAGGGCTTGGAGCCTGGCCACAATTTCATTACGAAGCAGCAAGCCAACAAAAAGACGGATCATGGCTGCGAGCGCTTTTCGTTAACCACTGATTTATTCCCCCGCCAATGCGGACTACTTTTCCACACGCTTTTCTTTGACACGAGCAATGAGTTTTTCGACAACCGGCATGATGCGGGAAACTATGACGGCGACGCCTTTTATATTTGGATGAATGCGGTCGTTCTGGTTCAGCTCCGGGATTGCGGCGACGCCGTCAAGAAAGAACGGATAGATCAACGCGCCGGTTTTAGCCGCAATGTCAGGAAAAATAGCGTTAAACCGGTCGGCGTAATCTCGCCCAAGATTGGGCGGCGCGAGCATCCCCGCGATCAGAACGGGTATGTCATCTTGATGAATGCGCCGAACAATGAAGTCCATATTGTCGGCCGTAACTACCGGGTTCACGGCGCGAAGGGCGTCGTTACCGCCGAGGGCTACAATCACCGCATCGGGTTTTTCCGCCAACGACCATTCAAGACGCGAACGGCCACCTGTCGTCGTGTCGCCAGAGACGCCCGCCTGAAGAACCGCGACGCTGTAACCCTTCTTCCTAAGGCCAGCTTCGAGCTGAGCCGGGAAAGCATTCGCCAGATCGTCGAGGCCGTATCCGGCGGTCAGGCTGTCGCCCAAAGCCAATATGCGAACAACACCATCCTGGACTGATTCGGCGCCATAAGCGGTGTTGAAATAAGACCCAAACAGGCCGCTCCATATAACAGTAATTGTTACAAGAAATGCCAATACTTCTTTCTGCAACAATGATTTGCGCGGTAACAATCGCCTACAGTACATGGTATGAAATACCGCTATTAACATCAGCCAATCTCCGACTGGACTAGTGCGCCATATGGACACCGTAGACACCAACTACAATGCATCTGCCACGTCCGATGCGTCCAGTCCCGCGGCCATAGTCTTAGACCAAGTACACCTCACTTTGGAGGGGCCGGCGGGGCCGGTCAACATCCTCCGTGGAGTCGATCTGAATGTTAGCAGCGGAACGGCGCTCGGTGTCGTCGGACCGTCCGGTTCCGGTAAAACGACAATGCTGATGATCATCGCAGGCCTGGAGCGTATCTCATCGGGTCATGTCGAGGTCGCCGGAACAGATTTTGCCCCCCTCGATGAGGATGCGCTGGCCCTTTTTCGCCGCGATGCCGTGGGAATCGTATTTCAGTCCTTCCACCTGATTCCAACGATGAATGCGCTCGAAAACGTCACGGTGCCACTGGAGTTCGCGGGTTCAAGGGACGCGTTTGATCGGGCAGAAGATCAGCTGAAAGCGGTCGGCCTCGGCCACAGGCTAGACCATTATCCTGGTCAGTTGTCTGGTGGTGAGCAGCAACGCGTTGCGCTGGCACGCGCCTTCGCGGTAAAGCCGAAAATTCTTCTCGCTGACGAGCCCACGGGCAATCTGGACGGTGTTACCGGCCAACAGATCATAGACCTGCTCTTTGAATTGCACGATAAAAGCAACACAACATTGATGTTGATTACTCACGACTTCAATCTGGCGCAGCGTTGTGATCGAGTGGTGCGCATTGCCGACGGCCTTATTGTGGGTGAGGGATTGTCCGAGTCACCGGTCGTCACGGGGAGATAGAACCCATGCAGGGACTGCCGCTTTCGCTGCGTTTTGCCTTTCGAGAATTGCGAGGTGGAATGCGCGGCTTCCGCATTTTCCTCGCCTGCATCGCGATCGGTGTGACCGCAATCGCTGGCGCCACATCACTGAACGAATCGTTCAAGGCCGGTATTGCCGCGGACGCCCGGCCGCTGCTGGGCGGAGACCTGCAGATCGATGCCGACTCTTATCCGATCGGGGATGCACAGCGGGCTAGTCTCGAGGCTGGAGGTACGGTAAGCGCTCAGGTCCAACTGAGGTCTATGGCACGCACCGAAAACGCTGGCGGAGAAGCCATAAACAGAACGCTTATTGAGCTTAAGGCCGTTGAGGAAACCTATCCGCTGTATGGCGTACTTGAACTTGAGCCCTCCATGCCGCTGCGAGACGCCCTCGCCCGAAAAGATGACGTATGGGGCGTCGCGATAGACGATTCTCTTCGCGCGCGTTTGAGTGTTGACATCGGAGACACCATCTACGTTGGCGAGGCACCCCTGCAGGTGCGTGCTGTTGTCGTCGTTGAGCCTGACCGGGCGGTGAGGTTTGCCACGATTGGTCCTAGGGTGATGATCAGCCGCGATGCGCTTCCATCCACTGAACTTGTCCAGACGGGAAGCTTGATTGAATACACATACAACGTTCGCCTCGACAAATCAGAAACCGCCGAGGAAATGCGCGGGCGGCTTGACCGCGATTTCCCCACCGCGACGTGGCGCATCCGCGGTCTCAATCAGGCTTCCCAAGGATTGGAGCGGTTTCTCGACAATGTGACTTTGTTTCTAACTCTGGTCGGATTAACCGCCTTACTGACGGGCGGTATCGGTGTTGCGAACGCCGTACGTGCACACCTTCTAGGACGTCTCCACACCATCGCCACCTTGAAATGCCTCGGCGCGCCAGCGGATACGGTGTTTTCTATATATTTGATTCAGCTGGCACTTTTGGCTTTCGTGGGAATTGCCATAGGCCTTGTATTGGGCGCGACCATCCCTTTTATTGCGGCGAACACTTTGGGTGATCTGCTGCCGGTAAAGGCGGAATTCGGCCTTTACCCGTCAGCGTTATTCAAAGCGACCGTCTTCGGCGCGTTGACGGCAGCGCTATTCACGCTTTGGCCGCTAGCGCGTGCGCGTGACATCCCTCCGGCGGCACTGTTTCGCTCATTGCTGGTTGATAAAGGCCAGCTGCCGCGGCGGAAGTATCTGATCTTGATAGGGCTCATTGCGACGGCACTTGCAATGTTTACCATCGCCACCGCGGAAAGGCCGCTTTACGCGTTCTATTTCGTGAGTGGCGCCGCAGTGTCCATGATGCTTTTTCACGTTGCCGCTACGGGAGTAATGAAATTTGCGGCGCGGATGACGTCGGGACGCAACAGCCCGACTGCAGGGCGACCCACACTTCGGCTGGCCCTAGCAAATCTTTACCGGCCCGGTTCGCCGACAACCTCCGTTGTATTGTCACTAGGACTTGGTCTTTCGGTGCTGGTCGCCATTGCTCTCGTAGAGTCCAACCTTAATGCGGCGATCAGTGAAGGATTGCCCGCCGATGCGCCCAGCATGTTTTTTGTGGACATACAACCGCATCAGGAAGAGCAGTTTCGCCAAATCGTAACGTCGATGCCCGGTGTCGAAAAGGTACTCACATCGGCGATGATTCGCGGCCGCGTGGTGAGGGTGAACGATGTTCCGGCAAACCAAGTGAAGGTCGCACCCGGGAGCCGATGGGCGGTGCGCGGCGAGCGCAGCATGTCACACGCAGCGGTAATGCCAGAAAATGCACGACTTACTCACGGCGAATGGTGGGCTGCTGACCATGACGGTGAAAATATGGTGTCGATCGACGTGGAGGTCGCGCGAGATATCGGAGTCAGTGTGGGGGACACTATTACCGTGAACATTTTGGGACGGGAAATTACGGCACGGATCGCAAGCTTTCGCGATATCCGTTGGCAATCTGGCACCATGAACTTTACCTACATTTTTTCGCCGAACGCGCTGGCCGGCGCACCGGGGACGTACCTCTCCACTGTTAACTCGGGACCTGGCACCGAGTTGGCGATCGAGACGGCCGTGCTAAATGCAATGCCCAACGTCACCGTAATCCAGGTGCGGCAGGCATTGGATATGGCGCAGGGTATACTGGATACCCTAGGTCTCGCCGTGCGCATGACGGCGGCGGTGGCGCTCGTATCTGGCGCGTTGGTGTTGGCAGGGGCTGTGGCTGCGGGTCATGCGCGCCGCATATACGAATCAGTTGTCTTGAAGGTGCTGGGCGCCACCCGGGGTGATGTGCTGAAAGCCTTCATATTGGAGTATATGCTTCTCGGAATCGCAACCGGCCTCATCGCGGCGGTGATCGGGACAATAGGCGCATGGGGCGTGGTGACGGAAATCATGAAAATCATTGAGTGGCGCTTGGATTACAGCCTTGTCTTGACAGTCCTGACTAGCTGCATTGCCGTGACGCTGCTGGCTGGAGTCACCGGCACATGGCGCGCCATGGGCACAAAGGCCGCGCCGTACCTGCGTAACGAGTAGCGTTATCTAATATATTGATGTACAATCATAATATTGGGTGCCTTTTGGTTAAATTCCCGCTACATCGGGCTGATTCTTGTTGCGAGAGGGGAGTGTAGTCCCAATATAAAGCATCAGTTCGCAATGTGCTGACAGATGGTTAACACACGAGGAACATCATGGTTACTGAAGCCAATCGTAGAGCGTCCCCCGCTGCCGTAAGCGGCGTGGAAACTGCGCAGGTCGATGCAGGCCTGAGGCAGTATATGTTGCGCGTGTACAACTACATGGGGTCGGGCCTGTTGTTGTCCGGCATCGTCGCAATGTTGGTTGCTAACACCAGCGCGCGGGATTTGTTCTTCCAATCGACCGGTGGCGCCATTGTCGGATATACCGGGCTTGGCATGGTAGCGGTTTTCGCGCCCATCGGGCTGATCCTCGCCATGAGCTTCGGCGCTAAGCGCATGAATGCTGGAACCCTGCAGGCCCTTTATTGGCTGTTCGTCGCCCTCATGGGTGTTGGCTTATCCGTTGCCCTTTTGGCGTATACGGGCGTGAGTGTTACCCGTGTTTTCTTTATTACCGCGATATCTTTCGGAGGCTTGAGTCTCTACGGCTACCTCACAAAGCGTGATCTCTCGGTGTTTGGCACATTTCTTATGATGGGAATTGTTGGCCTTCTTATCGCTGGCGTCGTTCAAATATTTGTCCAAAGCGCAGCACTTCATTTTGTTTATTCCGCCGTAGGCGTGCTGCTGTTCGCAGGCATGACTGCCTATGACACCCAGTCTATTAAAAACACCTACTTTCAGGTGAAAGGCAGCGGCAGCGAAGATGCGTCCGCAATCATGGGGACGGTTCGCCTGTACCTAGATTTCATCAACTTGTTCATGTTCTTGCTTCAGTTTCTGGGTGTCCGCCGCAACTAACCCGAAGTGAGTTGACAATAGTTTCCAGCCCAGAATCTTCATGAGTCCGGGTGTTTCTTTACGCTGGATAATGCTAGCGCGGTAATAGACTAACCCCGATCACGTCTCAGTGATTTCCTTATGAATGACCTCCTGTCACTTGAAAGTGCGACTGCCATTCTTGCGCAAGCCGATGCCGCCCGGAAGTCCGACGATTTTAAAGCCGCAGCGCGTTTCTATAACGAGATCGGCACTCAAAGCGACAACAAGGAATTGGTGACGGCATCCGCTGACGGCTTGCAGGCGTGCGGCGAGGATGCCACTGCAATCGCGGTGCTAGAAGGCGCGTTGGATCGTTGGCCGGAGAGTACGATGCTCCTAATGCGTGCCGCGAACGCTTGTGACAGAACGGGCAACTACGCCGGCGCAGCACAGTATCTGCGGAAAATTACCGAATTCGCTCCTGGCAAATCACGTTACTGGGTGCGGCTCGGAGCGGCCTACAGAGCCGCCGGAAATTGGCAAGAGGCCGAGGCCGCTTTTACCCGAGCGTTGACGATAGCGCCCTTGGACCCCTCCGCCGCGATGGGCCGAGGAGATGCATTGGCCCAACAGGGACGTATAGAGGAAGCAATAGTATGCTACCGGCGGCTCGTCACATTGACGCCCGACCACGCCGACGCAACTCTAAAACTCGGAAATCTTCTCTCATTGGTCGGCAATTTTGGGGAGGCGATTAGCGTTTTGCGGCGCGCCATCACTCACAATCCTAAGAATGCGGCAGTACATTTAAGCCTAGGCTGTGCCCTTCACTACCATGGGAGCGAAGAAGAAGGTCTAGCCCTGTGCCAAGAGGCTATCGATCTTGAGCCCAACCTGCCGGGCGCCAGTGAAACGATTGGGATTCTGCTGCTCGACAGCGGGCGTATCGCAGAGGCCCGTGAAACTCTGGCGCCGCTGGGACGGGAAGGTGCGAGCGTTCCTGGGCTTATCGCGATGTACACGGTGGCGTGCCTGTCGGAGGATATGGAAGCAGCTGAACGTGCCTTACATCGCGTTCTCACCTTAGACCCACAGCACGGCGAAGCCCGCCACCTCTTGGCTGCTATGCACGGCGAGCCCGTCGCCCGTCCCACCTCGGGCTACGTTGAAAATCTGTTCTCGCGCCTCGCAAATCGATATGACCAGCGCATGGTGGAGGGTTTGAGGTATCGGATGCCACAGTACATCGCATCTGAGATTTCGAATGCGCGCAGCGAGGCGAAGAATTTTTCGCGTTGGTTGGACCTGGGTTGCGGTACGGGATTGGTTGCTATCGCCCTAGATGATGCGTTCGAGATAGGAGAAAAGATAGGTGTCGATATCACGCAAGAAATGTTGAACCGTGCGGGTCGCACAGGTCTCTACCATCAACTTATCCACGGAGATGTAACGGACGCCCTTGGCGAGTTTGACGGAATCTTCGATCTTATAACTGCGGTCGACCTGCTTCCCTATATGGGCGATCTAAAAGAGTTTCTACCGCGTGTCGCGGCCCGAATGGCGTTGGATGGTCTATTTATCTACACCCATGAACTTACAGTGGACGGAACGTATAAGCTGGGGCCGTCGGGCCGATTTGCCCACAGCGCCGACTATCTGGAGAAACTCACAAGTAGCACGAACATGAAAGCTGTAGCTACGAAGCCGGCAACCTTGCGCTACGATAAAGGTGAGGAGGCGCCAGGGCGGATCGTCGTTGTGTCGATGCGCGACTAGACACAAAATTTTTGAATCCAGGAGCGATTCCCAGAAAAGGTATAGGCCCGGCAGTGCCGAACCTGAGGCCTTTCCGCGGTCCCAGCCTTTTCTACGGCGAGGGCGTTACCCGGGAACGCGCTTTCAGAGGTCGCGATTCGGGGATAGTCTTAGGATGTTTAGATCAACCGAACCGAAGGAATGTGATGATGCGGTACCGCGCTTCGACTTACCTTGTGTTCGCCATCTCCCTCGCGCTCGGCGCCTGCTCGGAAGAGGTACCGCCGCTAGCACCTTACGCGGTCGAGGAAGTCCCGCTTAGTCAGGTTTCTGCTGACCTGACTGCTGGGCATACGACATCAGTTGAAGTCACCAAGGCCTACATCGAACGCATCGAGACTTACGATGGTGCCCTGAACAGCGTCATCCTCGTCGCGCCCGACGCTTTGGAGCAGGCCGCTGCGTCGGACGAGCGCCGGGCGGCTGGACACCCGCTGGGTCCGTTGGACGGTGTGCCCATTCTCCTTAAGGACAACATTGATGCCGTCGGCATGCCGACCACCGCTGGCTCTTATGCCCTTATTGAAAATTTTCCTGCTCAAGACTCCGAAGTCGCAAAGCGATTGCGCAGTGCGGGCGCAGTCATTCTCGGCAAGGCTAATTTAATGCAGTTCGCTGCCTTTCGCACGGCCGCCGTGTTCAACAGCAGCACCGTGGGTGGGGGCACCTACAATCCATATGACCTTTCCCGCGAAACATACGGGTCGAGTTCCGGTTCGGGCGCGGCTGGGGCCGTGAGTTTCGCCGCCGGCACGGTGGGCTCGGATACCGACGGTTCGATCACAAAACCGGCGTCGGTCAATGGCCTTGTGGGTTTGAGGCCGACCATCGCATTCATCTCACGCCGGGGTATCGTGCCCATCAGCCACAGTCAGGACACAGCCGGGCCGATGACACGAACGGTGATGGGCGCGGCGATGATGATGACGGCCATGGCCGGAAGCGATCCGGCCGACCCACAGTCGGTGGAGGCGGATGCTCACAAGACTGACTTTGCGGCAAACCTTGATGCAAACTCACTGAACGGTGTGCGCCTCGGCGTCTTGCGCGGAACGCTGGATTACAATGAAACCATCGAGCCGGTGTACAATGCCGCGCTCGAAGTCTTGCGCGCCCAAGGCGCGGAGCTGGTGGAGATTCCGCCCGAGCTGCTGGAAGACCTGAGTCAGGAACAGCTCACGGTACTGTATTACGAATTCAAACAGGACCTAAACGACTACCTAGCCCAAACGCCGCCGGAGGTGACGACACGCTCACTCTCAGATCTGATGGCCTTCAACGAATCCGATCCGCGCGAGAACATGCACGACCAGGATATCATCCGCGCCGCACAGGCAACCACCGGCTACGATGCGCCTGAGTATATCGAGGCGCGGACGGTGGGTTTGCGCAAGGCTACCACCGAAGGTATCGATAAATTTCTCGCGGACTACGATGTGAGTGCCTTGCTCGCTTTATCCAAAGGGCCGGGCGCGGAACTTGTTCCGGACGGAACAATCTACGAGCACTTCATCACCAAGCGCGAGACAAAGGGCTCCAAGCCGCCGCACGCCACCACCTACGCCGCGATCGCAGGTTATCCGGTGCTATCCGTGCCGATGGGCCTCGTGGAGAACGGGATGCCCGTGGGTATTTCGTTCATTGGCCCGGCGTGGTCGGACCAGATGCTGCTATCGTTCGGATACGCTTTCGAGCAAGCGTCTCAGTCGCGCGTACCGCCACGTGTCTATAAGCAGGCCGCTACTACAGGCGGTTGAGGATTCACCGGCCTGGAACAAAATAAAGCAAGGCTTGAGGAAGCCGTGAGATTTCTGTTTGTGTGGGGTGCAACCACCGTTTCCCGCCACCACCGCACAAACTCTGAAAGCGACACATGTGTCGTATTTGACAGCCGGGCATCCAGTGAAAGGGTAAAAGCTGCACATGTGCAGCTTTTGATAACCGCTCATCCCTCGAAATAGCCATTAGGCTTTCTACCTCCGGTGGTTGCCCGGTGGTTGCTAACAGCGATTGTGGCTCGCACCTCAACGCTTGAATATTGTCCTAAGTCATTTATTTACAATGGTGCCGGCGCGCGGATTTGAACCGCGGACCTACTGATTACGAATCAGTTGCTCTACCCCTGAGCTACGCCGGCGCCAGGCAAGGGTCGCTGTCGGAGGCCGTCCCGTTCAGAATCGGCGGCGGACCATAGGCGGTTCATTTCGCCGGCGCAAGACGATAGGGACGAATGCAATGGAAACCACGAGGGTTGTAATGCGCTAGGTCTCCACTGTTGGAGACGAAGATACGCCTCTATGATTAGCGATCATGGTGTCTTCACAGAAAGCTCGCGCGCCGCTACACGGCACACACTCACAAGCGGCCATTCACGTTGATGTTGCTGTGGTCGGCGCCGGCATGGTCGGCGGTACCCTAGCGTGTGCGCTCGCCCAGAACGGAATCAAAACGGTCGTTATTGACAGAGTGGAGCCGTCGACAATGGTGGCACCCCAGTTTGATGGCCGGGCATCCGCCATTGCGTTGAGCGGGCGCCGAATGCTGCAAACGATCGGCGTTTGGCCTCATCTTGAACGCCAAGCCGGACCAATTCGGGAAATTCGGGTATCCGACGGGAACTCACTTTTGTTCCTGCACTTTGATCATGCGGACCTTGGCGAAGAGCCTCTTGGGTTCATGGTGGAGAATCGCCATTTGCGCGCCGCCATCGCGGCGGAAATGCGTCGGCACCCGGGTACATTATCGGTGTTTACGCCGACCAGTGTGAGGAATCTGACAACTGACGCCGATACGGCAACTCTGTCGCTTGATGACGGGCGCAACGTTAAAGCCAACCTGATTGTCTCAGCCGAGGGGCGCGGCTCGAAATTGCGGGAGTGGGCGGGTATCGCTGTCACCGGTTGGAAATATTCCCAAACGGCGATTGTCGCCACCATTGCACATGAACGACCTCACGACGGCATCGCTCATGAACATTTTCTACCCGCCGGGCCTTTTGCCATTTTGCCGTTACGTGATGACGGTGAGAAGCACCGGTCATCGTTGGTATGGACGGAGCGGGCAGATACCGCCGCGCAATACATGGCGCTTCCAAATGATGCTTTTCTTATGGAGATCATTGATCGCGTCGGTGGATTTTTGGGCGAACTCGCCCTAGTCGGGCCGTGGTTCAGCCATCCACTTGGAATGCAGTTCGCGGCGCGATACAGCGCGGGGCGGATGGTTCTCGTGGGCGACGCGGCGCACGGAATCCATCCCATCGCGGGACAAGGCTTGAACCTAGGCTTGCGCGACGTTGCAGCACTGACGGAAATCGTCGTGGACAGCAAACAGTTAGGGCTTGATGCGGCGCACCCAGAAGGCATTGCCCGCTACGAACGCTGGCGGCGCAGCGACAATCTCTTGATGGCCGCGGTAACAGATGTATTGAACCGCCTGTTCTCGAATGACATCGGTCCGATCCGGCTAGGCCGCGACATCGGCCTTGCGGCGGTCAATAGAGCTCCGCCTCTAAAGCGCGTGTTTATGCGCCAGGCCATGGGTACGGTAGGCGACTTGCCCCGGCTCCTGCGCGGCGAAACGCTTAAGTAACGATCGCGGACGGCTCCGATTATGGATCGCGGCTTAGGCCGCGTACCTCAAGGGCAGCGAGATATCGCTGCCACCTGACAGTGTGCTCCCGGCCCAGTTCATGGAGATAGCGCCATGAGTAAATACCGGTGTCGTGAAGGTCGTCGAAAATTAAGCACACGGCATAGTTACCTACCGGCTTTATGTCTATGATCCCCACGTGCCGCCGCCCCGGCACGATTTTCCTTTCGCTCGGACTGTGCCCCTGTACTTCGGCCGACGGGCTTTCGACCCTGAGATACTCGGCCGGAAGATCAAATACACCGCCGCCATCAAACTCGACGCGCAGTGATTTCGTAAGTGGGTCGTAATCGAGGAAATTCGGCCAGGGTTCGCCGACAGCGTCTTGCATGGATGCCGCCGTCATTCGTCGAGACGACGCGCTTCATCGGGCAACATAATTGGAATGCCGTCGCGGATCGGAAACGCGAGGCCGGCCTTTCGGCTGATGAGTTCCCCAGCAGCTCGATCATATTCTAGCGGCCCTTTCGTAAGCGGGCAGACCAGAATTTCGAGAAGCTTGGGGTCCACATCGGTCGGTCTAGTCGGCATAAACTTGATATCCTTTGTTACTATTGCCGCGGGCCGTCGGGAGCACCGGCGCTATCGAATATCCCCATTTGCAACAAAGTCAGTAGCGCTTCTGTCCGCTCTGTCATTGTCGCTGACTCCAGCAAGGCCTGTTTTTCGCGCGGATCAAAGGGGCAAATCATGCACAACGACATAACCAGCGTTGCATCCGACAGGCCTTTTATGACCTCCAAGTTGATTAGCATGGCTCGCGCCTCAATATATCGCTTGAGGCGGCTCAAAAGTATGTCCCGGTCCAGATTGCATTTACCCGGGGCTTCCAGATCCGACTTAAAATCACTGTAGGATGGCCTGACGCAGCGATATCCGCGGGGGCCTCCCAATTCCTCCACCACGCGAAAGCGGATCAATCCCTTCAGTGTAATATGAAGCCGTCCGTCTTCGGTTTCATCAAAAGACGCAATGCGGCCCGCACAACCAACATTGTAAACTGAACTATCGGTTTTCTGTTGATCGGTATCATCTTCATCGGTGGCGGCCTCGTCGTAATCTGGCTGAACCATACCAATGATACGGCCTGCGCCGAGAGCATCGAGAGTCATATTCAGGTAGCGCGGCTCAAATATGTTCAGGGGCAAGCGGCCCCAGGGAAGCAGCAACGCGCCGTTCAAAGGAAAGATCGGTAACTCGGACGGCAGGTCCTCGTAACGGGTTTGAATGGGACTGCGCATTTGTCAGGTTGCCGTAGAATTCATTGTGAAGGGGACTAGGAAAAAAGCACGGATGACAAGCCCCGTCGTCCGTACAGCGTCAGCGGGTCCGTGGGGCCGAGAGCCTCGAAAAACTTCACCAGCTGTTTGCGCGCAGCATCCTCATTCCACTGTCGATCAAGGCGGACCATCTCCACCAATTCGTCTATCGCCACCTCGCGGTCGCCGCCGCCGTAGCGCGCCATTGCGAGATCAAAACGTGCCTGCATATCTTTCGGGTCTGCGGCAATTTTGGATTCCAATTCTCCAATGGCGCCTTCATCGGCGGAAAGCGCGGTCGCTTCCTTGATCTCCAGCGCAGCCACCGCGCCTTCGATGTCGGCTGTGTTTTTAATCTCGTCGGGTATGCGTTCAAGCAATTCATGCGCCACGTCGTCCTGGCCAAGGGCAATATTACATCTTAACGCGCCGGCCAGGGCTTTGGTATTGGCGCGGTCCTGGTTAACAATCTCTTGGTAAATACCAAGAGCGTCTTCAATTTTCCGCTCCTTCATGAGCGCGTCGGCGTGCGCCATGGCTTCGTCTACGGGCGAGCTACTGCCACCGGTTAAACGTTCGATGAATTGTTTTATTTTCGTCTCTGGTAGGCTACCCGTAAAACCGTCAACGGGCTTGCCGTCTTTAAAGCCGTATACGGCCGGAAGGGACTGGACGCGGAATTGCGCCGCGAGGTCCTGGTTTTCATCCACGTTGACCTTTACCAACTTGACTTTGCCGGTATACTGCTTGACTAGACGCTCCAGAAGCGGCCCAAGCTGCTTGCACGGTCCGCACCACGGCGCC
>CAXXRP010000008.1:100000-118584 GCA_963662375.2 Rhodospirillaceae bacterium | reverse complement strand
GGCCGGCGATAGCGCCAGATATTTTTTCACTTCACTATCAGGAATTTCTGCACCCTTTTGCCAGCCGCCTCGGACGTGTAGATCACTCCATTCGAATCAATGGCGGCTTGGTGTAGGCGATTAAACTGCCCGCCGTAGTTTCCAAAGTGCCCAAAAACGCCTATGACCTCCCCATCTGCCCTTCGCGCAAACCGGACTTGGCTATTGGCAATATCCGCCGTTACAAACACACTCTGCTCCTCATCCGGCCAAAAATTTATGTCTGCCACGGAGCCTGGCCCACGGCCGCTCAGGGTATTCTTGAGATAAAAATACTCTTTGACAAAGGTGCCGTCTCGTTGAAAGACCTGTACGCGGTTGTTGTCCCTATCGCACACGTATAGGAGGCCGTCCGCAGAGATCTCCACACAATGTACGTTACGGAACTGTTCCGGCGGCGGCGCGGCCGGATCGTACTCAGACAGAGTTTTATCCGTTGGTCGCCTGCCGTAGGCTCCCCACATTCGCTTAAACTCGCCGGTATCTCCATCGAAAACGATAACGCGGTGATTGCGGTATCCATCTGCCACGAAGACTTCATTGGTTTCGGGATCAACTGCCATGTCTGCCGGCCCCGCGAGCTGGTTTGGATCGCTGCTGCCCTTGGAGGGTGCTCTTTGGCCAATTTGCAACAGAAACTCGCCATCCGGCGAGAATTTCAACACCACTCCGTCGGGAGGAACACTATCGTCATCTCGGCTTCCGCGGCCGTTCCCAGCAATCCAAACGTTGCCTTTATAGTCTATAGAGATTCCGTGCTCGCTGTCGGGCCACTCATACCCCTCTCCCGGGCCGCCCCAAGCACTCACAACGTTACCTTCCTGATCGAACTCCATAACCGGAGGGGCAGGAATGCAACAGTTGGAGATTGGTGGCTCGAAGGAGGCACCTTTTTCATACGTGAATAACGTTCCTGGCCTTTGAACAATCCATACGTGGTCGCGTGCATCAACAGTGATCCCGCCAACCTCGCCCAAGGTCCAATTGTTGGGCAGAGGCAATTTTGGCCAGGAAGCGTCGACTTCAAATTTAGGATTTTCCGGGAAGGTTTGCTCTGCCGCCTCGGAAATGGCGGCGGACATCAGGGTAAATACCATTACCATCATTGGCAGCTTGATAATCCGATATGCGGCGTCCATAGGCAAATCCCCGTTAGGTTGCGGCCTCAACCTCCCCTCTGCACCGAGCTCGGTATAAAGGGGGGGGAGAAGCTGGTAAAATCAGCTATGTCCGACACTAAGGATAAACAGCGCTCCAACACAATGCGCTGGCGGCGTACAGCAACGCTGGTCATCGCATCAACCAAGCCAACAAATTTTGTAGGACCGGTCGGAATTACCTGACATACGAAAAAATACTTCAGGCTCTAAATTAGAGCGTTTGCCAATTCTACACTTTCCGGCGAAAACTGCATAGCGTGATCGCAAAAAAAGTCGCCTGAGATTTTGGCCTTTGGCGCCTGATACGAATGATTTATGCGTTGAAATGGCAGGAGCTAACAGCTCCACGCGCTTGTTCTAATGCTAAAAAATTCCGCTGAAAACCCACTCTTTTCGAGGATGCTAGCGCTGCGCCCGGGCTTCTTCAAAATCCTCTATATTCGACCCGGCTGAATATTGGTCCCTGGCCTGGCACGGATATCTTACAGTGCGGACCAACGGAGGTGTGTAAGGGTTGTTAATCGGATTCGATCCAATGGGACAATTCCCCGCGTAAGTCATAAATAGCGACGGTCCACCAGAACGATGAAGCGACGGATTCACAAGCTACTCAATGATGCCAAGCACCTTCACCACGAAGGTCGACTGGCGGAGGCTGGGAAACTTTACCAAAACATTTTAAAACTAGAGCCGCAACACGCGGATAGTTTGCATATGCTTGGCGTTATGGCTCATCAGACGGGCCGCCATGAAATTGCTGCGAACCTCATTAAACAAGCCATTGAGCACAGCAATAGCGTACCATCTTATTTCAACAACCTAGGGAACGTGTTACAGGCCCTTGGCAAGCCCAACGAGGCCGAAGCATCGCATCAACGCGCGCTGTCGCTAGATCCCGACAATGCCGATATTCACAATAATCTGGGCAGCGCCGCCCAGGCTCTAGAAAAACTCGAGGAGGCGGTCGAGCACTACGAACGCGCACTCACCTTACGCCCTAAATTCGCGAAAGCGCGCTATAATTTAGCCGGGGCATTGATGAGATTGGGGAAGTCGGATCAAGCTATCCCACATTACGAGCGCGCGATACAAATCGACCCGGAGTATACTCAAGCTCACAATGACTTAGGGTACGCACATCAATACAACGGAAATTTAGAGGCCGCTTTTTCTTATTACAAACGCGCCGTCGCCATTGATCCAAACTACGCTGAAGCGCAATACAATTTGGGCAGTGTATATCAGGAGAAAAACCTGATTTCCGAAGCGGCGCAATGTTACCAGTGTGCTCTTGCGATAAATCCACAGCACGCTAAAGCTCACAATAACCTTGGCTACACACTCCATGTTCGTAGCGAAACAGAAAAGGCCATTTCGCATTTCAAACGCGCCCTAGATATCAATCCAGAGTACCCGGACGCGTTCAATAATCTTGGCTATGCATTGCAGGAACAGGGAAAGTTTGTCGAATCGAGCTCGTGCTACGAACGTGCGCTTTTGCTTAACCCAAATTACGCGGAAGCGCATAACAACATAGGAACCATCCTTAAGGATGAGGGCAGGTTCGATGATGCGGCGGAGCGGTATGATCGCGCGATAGCCATAAAGCCGGATTTTGCTCTCGCCCATTTTAACCGCGCGGATATCAAAATCTTTCGGCAGGGGGATGCTGAGCTATCCGCTCTTGAGAGGCTAACAGAGAAGTCAGATGCGATTCCTCCTCGCACAGCCCAATATGTCCACTTCGCGTTGGCCAAGGCCCTCGACGATATCGGGGATTACCCAAGGGCGTTTGAACACCTTGTGAAGGGTAATGCTCTTGCACGTAAATTGATCACATATAACGAAGAATCTACCGCTAAATTTATGCAGCGCGTGTCCGCAGCCTTTGACAATGGAATTTTTGAACGCTTACGGGGAGCGGGCGATCCATCACCGGTCCCCATATTTATCGTGGGGATGCCCCGTTCAGGAACAACGCTGCTGGAGCAGATTCTGGCTAGCCATCCGCAAGTGCAAGCGGGTGGGGAAATGCTGCATTTTGACGCTACCATTAAGACCACCCTCGAATCAGATCGATCGGCAGTGTTTTACCCGGAGTGTGTTTCGAAACTTGATACGGTTTGCTTTAGGCAGATTGGAAAAGAATATTTATCCCGATTGCCAGAGCTCTTGGTTGGCAAAACCCGGTTACGGACAAACTGCCCGGCAATTTCCTCAATATAGGATTGATTCGCTTGGCTCTGCCTAACGCCCGCATCATACACGCCGTGCGCGATCCTCTCGATACGTGTGTCTCCTGTTATACCAAGCTGTTCCGACAGGGCCAGGGATTCAGCTATGACCTAGGTGAACTCGGAAGATATTATCGGCGTTACACTGAGCTCATGGATCATTGGCGGCCGGCGGTTCCCGGAGACGCGATGCTGGATGTCGCCTATGAAGACCTAGTCGAAGATCTAGAGGGTCAAAGCAAACGCATAGTAGAACATTGCAATCTTTCTTGGGATGATCGCTGCTTGAGATACTACGAAACGCAACGGTCAATAGATACGGCGAGCGCTGTCCAGGTGCGGAATCCGATTTACCGCGGACCTATTGGTCGATGGCGCCGCTATGAGGCTCTTATCTCCCCGCTATCCGAGGAATTAGATGGTGCCACGCCGTGTGACCGCTATGCTGATGTCAAATTCCATAGAGAAGCGGAAAGCCGTTCAGAGGGGTGATTCAATCCAGTGAGTAGCCATATCGCGCCATGAATCTAGCTGGTTAAGCATGCGGAAATGCAAATATGTCCTGATATTGGCGATGGCGGGACTGTCGGCGTTAGGTGGGCTTTCCGTGGCACAGGTCGTAGCTGACAGAGACGCTGATGTCGCCGTTGATTACCCGGAATTCGACATCGGCACCGGTCCCCGGGTTGCCATCGATAGCGCCCATCACAATTTCCATACGCTTAATGATCGTTTCTGGCCATTCGCCGCGCTTTTGCGCAACGACGGCTTTCGCGTTGCAGACCGGACTTTGACCTTTAGCACCAAAGAACTGGCGGATGTTGATATCCTCGTGGTTGCTAATGCACTCAATGAGATAAATGTTGGGCACTGGTCAACACCAACGCCTTCCGCGTTTAAGCCTGAAGAAATCACCGCAATAAAGTCCTGGGTTGATGGCGGCGGCTCGCTTCTCCTGATTGCGGACCATTTTCCGTTTGCCGGCGCGGCGGTCGACATGGCGGCGGCCTTCGGCTTTACGTTCATCAATGGGTTCGCCCTGCGCGATCCCCTCATCGGCGACACCGACGTCTTCACCCGGAAGGACGGCACATTGCGGGATGATGTCATCACACGCGGGCGCGGCGATCATGACACTGTCTCAGTACTCATAACGTTCACCGGATCAGCATTTCAAGGCCCGCCTAATGCAAGGCGCCTATTGGTGTTTCCTGGAGAGTATGTGGTTCTAAGTCCCGAGGTAGCTTGGGAGTTCAACGAAGAGACGCCACGCATCCCGGCAGGAGGGTACCTTCAGGGGGCAGCGATGGTGAGCGGCAATGGACGCATAGCCGTCTTTGGAGAAGCAGGATTGTTTTCGGCGCAAAAGAACGCGCAGGAGCCACTCCTGCGCACCGGCTTCAACGTTCCCAAGGCATCAGAAAATAAACGCTTTATCCTGAACGTCATGCGGTGGCTGGCCGGCGCCTTACCTTGATGATCCGCCATTTACTTGCGCAAGGCCGCAGTACTCGGCGCCAGGGGCTTTAATTTGCGTCAAAAAGGAAGGATCGATCACGTCCTTCTGGTTTCGAGCGATCGGGGGCTGAGCGTTGAAATAAAGGGGGAACTGGCCGGCATTCTAGAACTCTGCGCCAACGCGCAGAAAAAAAGACCCGGCACTGTTCCCAGTGCCGGGCTGACGGAGCAATTAAAAGGGAATTACCAATTTAGGTTGACGGACCCAGCGTGATCCTGCACGCTCCCTTAATGGACACACCCAACTGGTCTAACCGGACGCTGTTCGTCGCCGATAACATCTTTGTTCTTCGCGGTATGGACGGCGAGTCGGTCGACTGCATCGCCACTGATACACCATTCAACGCCAAGCGCGTCTTCAATGCACCGCTCGGCTCCAAAGCCGCCGACCAGCGCTTCGATGACCGCTGGCGGTGGGACGAAGTGACCGACGAATGGCAGGATTTGATTGCTGCCGACCATCCCGCAATCAAGGAGGTCATTGAAGCCGCCGCAGTCATTGAAGGCGGGACCATTGACCACCGGACCGGCAAGATCATAACCGGGACGAAGAACTCAATCGCCGCCTATCTGGCCTATATGGCCCCGCGCATTGTAGAGATGCGCCGCATCTTGAAGCCGAAGGGCGTCCTATTCCTGCAATGCGATACGGAAGCGAACGTCTATCTCCGACTGCTGCTTGACGCAGTGTTCGGGCGGAGCCTGTTCATCAACGAAATCACCCGCCGGCGGGCGATGTCCAAGGGTCTCGCTTCCAAGCGTCTGCCAATGAACAGCGACACGATTCTAGCATATGGCAAGAGCCGAGAATGGAAATGGAATCCGTCCTACGATCCTTACGATCTGCATAATCTCGATGAAAAGACACTCCAACAATACGACAAGATTGATGGCGGGCGGTTATACCAATTGACCAGCATCACAAATCCAAACCGGGACCGACCAAACCTGACCCATGAGTTCCTAGGGGTCACACGTGTTTGGCGCTGGACACGCGAACGCAGGAGGCTGCTTATGCTGCCGGGCGGATCGTGCAAACAGCGCCAGGTCGCGTGCCGCGCGAAAAGCGATATCTTGACGAACAACAGGGGGCGCCACGCGATGACATATGGCTGGACGTTGTGCAGCCGGAAAGCAGCGACGCTGAGTGGAGCACTAGGAAGCCGATAAGCCTATACCGTCGGCTGATCGAGTGCGCGACTGATCTGAAAGACATTGTACTGGACCCTTTTGCAGGCTGCGCCACGACCTGCGTTGCGGCGGAGCAGCTGCAACGCCGGTGGGTCGGCATCGACATAGATCCGGTTGCCGAGCGGGTCACTCTGGAACGGCTGAAAAACGAAACGGGCCTTAACATGACTAACAATCCTGTGACTGTCCGCAGATCGCTACGCCGAACGGACATTCCGAGCATCCCAGACATCAAGCTGCGACAGACACTATGGGCGCGGCAAGGCCGCCGGTGCACCAACCCGTACTGCGATTCGGAATCCGTTCGCCCAGTCGATCTTGAGCTTGATCATCGTATCCCGCGAGTGCGAGGCGGCGATGACGATGTGTTCAACCGGATCGCCTTGTGCTCCAACTGCAACCGCAGGAAGGGACGCAAGGCGTGGGGAAAGTTTCTCGACGACGACCGGGCCAAACAACCTCATCCGCCCTCCTACCACACCATCCCCGGACTGAAGGACCGCAATGGAGAGGACGGTTGATTATACCAACTCCAAGCAGAGCCCCGCCAGCTGGAACGGGCGAGGCCCTAAACCCACGAGAAGGAGAGTTCTCATGACTTTTGGAAGTGGAGGCGCTTCAGAAACTGGCGAGCTTTTTTCAGTCTCTCGCGTATCTGTTCTGGCGACAGAACCACCGGATCAACAGCCACAGGCAAACGACGAATTTCATATCCGTCTAGAAATACACGGAGCTCCTCGTGAGCACATTCTTTTGATGGATCGTGCTGTTCTTGAAAAATTTGTGAAGGACGCACGGAAGGAACTTCAAGGTTGGGGGTAGACATCGAAAACACCTCGGTTAAGTTGACCAAGGCGCTGAGGGGCGTTCCGTGCGTGCTTGGAAGGCGAAAGCGCGGACGCCTAGTCGGCAATCAACTCCTGATAGCTGAGTTGTTTCCCAGCCATCAGACTAGCTACTACTCCCATCTGATCCAGCGTGTCAAGCTCGCGGACACCGTGACGACCTGCGAATTCGTCTACGTAGCGCTGAAGGTGCTTCACCGAGAAGTGGTGATAGACGCCCTTATGTGCCCTCTTGAGCATCGACCAGAACGACTCGATGCCGTTGGTGTGGGCCATCCCCCGGACGTACTCGCCGACGCCATGGCGGACGCTCGCGTGATCGAAAGGCACGCCCTTGTAGGCACTGGCGTCGTCGGTGTAGACGGTCGCGCCTTCGGCGGCGCTGGCAACAACGAACTTCTGTAGGGTTTTGGCGTCGGTATCCTTGACCACCTTGGCCTTGACCTTGTTGGTCTTGCGGTCCTTGGCGCCCACGACGGCGGCTTTGCCGACCGTGCCCCTGCCGGCCTTGAGCTTTTTTCCCTTGTGCTTGTTTTTCTCCCTGCCGCCGAAATAGGTCTCGTCTATCTCGACGGGACCGGCGAACGGCCAGGGCTCGCCGTGCGACCACACTTCACGAATGCGATGCAGCATGTACCACGCGGTCTGTTGAGAGACGCCTATATCGCGATGCAGCTTCATGCTGGATACGCCTTTCAGGCTGGTCATCTCGAGATAGATGGCGAACACCCACTTGCGGAGCGGAACATGAGACTTGTTCATGATCGTATTGGTTTTAATTGAGAAATAACCCCGGCAATCCGTGCATCGGTAAGGCGACTTGGCATGGCTAGCCTCATGCGTGCGGACACTCCCGCAATGCGGGCAATGGCGGCCACCCGGCCAAATCTGTTTCTCGAACCACTCACGGGCGCTTTCCTCGGTAGGGAAAAGGTCGCCGAGTTTGATGATTGTGATGCCCTCGCGGTCTGACCTTCCTGGCCTTGAATGCGCCATTGTTCGCTCCCTGTTCAACTGATAAACAGGGGACTGGAACGAAGTCGAAAAGTCAACCTAAATTGTTATTCCCTTATTTTTTGTCTGCATCCGCCCATACTCGCAGTATGGGAGAAAGACCCTATACTGCCGCGCTTAAACGCTTGCGCGCCGCGGGGCTGCGGCCGACGCGCCAGCGCCTGGCGTTGACACGGCTCCTGTTCGCCGGCACCGACCGGCATATCACCGCCGAGGCCCTGCACAAGGAGGCGCGGGCGAACAACGTCCGGGTGTCGCTCGCCACGATCTACAACACCCTGAACCAGTTTACCGAGGCAGGGATGTTGCGCGAAGTGGTCGTCGACGCATTGTCCTCGTATTTCGACACGAATGTCAGCCACCACCATCATTTCTTCTGCGTAGAAGATCGGAATTTGGTAGACATTCCTGGCGAGGAGCTAAGGGTGGTGAAGCTTCCCCATCCGCCCCCCGGAACGACGGTCACGGAGGTAGACATCGTGATTCGCGTCCGGAAGAACCCGGGGCTGGAGGGCTAATCGGAATCGCGCGGCTAGAAGCAGGCGCTATCTGGGGAATGTCGGCTAAACAGTGTGGAAAAATTCAGAACACGATCGGAGAGAATATGAACAGCGAAAGCAAGTGCCCGGTGATGGGCACCGCGCACCAGGCCGTTGGCGGCACAGCGAACCAACACTGGTGGCCGAACCAGTTGAACCTGCGGATCCTCCGCCAGAACCACCCCCAGGCCGATCCCAACGGCGAGGAGTTCGACTACGCCGAGGAGTTTAAGAGCCTTGACTTCGAAGCTCTGGCGAAGGACGTCGATGCGCTGATGACCCAGTCGCAGGACTGGTGGCCGGCCGACTACGGCCACTACGGGCCGCTCTTCATCCGGATGACGTGGCACGCCGCAGGTACGTACCGCATCGCCGACGGCCGTGGAGGCGGAGGCACCGGCAACCAGCGCTTCGCCCCCCTCGGTAGCTGGCCCGACAACGTGAACCTCGACAAGGCGCGCCGGCTGCTCTGGCCGATCAAGCAGAAGTACGGCCGGAAGATCTCGTGGGCCGACCTTCTGATCTTCACCGGGAACCGCGCCCTGGAGACGATGGGCTTCAAGACCTTCGGCTTCGGCGGCGGCCGCGAGGACATCTGGGAGCCCGAGGAGGACGTCTACTGGGGCCCGGAGCGGGAGTGGCTCGGCGACGAGCGCTACAGCGGCGACCGGGAGTTGGCGAATCCCCTCGGCGCCGTTCAAATGGGCCTGATCTACGTCAATCCGCAGGGGCCGAACGGTAATCCGGATCCGCTCGCTGCAGCAACAGACATTCGAGAAACGTTCCGTCGCATGGCGATGAACGACGAGGAAACGGTTGCGCTCGTTGCCGGCGGACACACGTTCGGCAAAGCCCATGGTGCTGCCGATGAGGAGTACAAAGGTCCCGAACCCGAGGGTGCCAGCATCGAGGAGCAAGGCCTTGGCTGGACGAGCAGCCATGGCAGCGGCAAAGCCGGCGATACGATCAGCAGCGGGCTCGAGGGCGCCTGGACCAACGATCCGATCAAGTGGGACAACGGCTACTTCGAGAACCTGTTCAACTACGAGTGGGAGCTGACGAAGAGCCCTGCCGGTGCGCACCAGTTCGCTCCCAAGAACCCCGAGGCGCAGGAGGCCGTGCCGGAGGCGCACGACCCGTCGAAGCGGACCGCTCCGATGATGTTGACGACCGACATCGCGCTGACCGTCGATCCGGTCTACAAGGAGATCTCGAAGCGCTTCTACGAGAACCCGGACGAGCTTGCCGACGCCTTCGCCCGGGCGTGGTACAAGTTACTGCACCGTGACATGGGACCAGTCGCCCGGTACCTCGGCCCGTGGGTTCCCGAGGAGACGCTGCTCTTTCAGGATCCGGTGCCCGAGGTCACGCACGAACTGATCGACGGCGCGGACGTCGCTGCGCTCAAGGGCAAGATCCTCGGCTCCAGCCTGTCCATCGCCCAGCTGGTCTCGACCGCCTGGGCGTCGGCCTCGACCTACCGTGACACCGACAAGCGCGGTGGCGCGAACGGGGCGCGCATCCGCCTCTCGCCGCAGGCGGAGTGGGACGTCAACGTGACGTCCGGCGTGTCGAAGGTGCTGGAGACCCTGGACGGGATCCAGCGGGAGTTCAACGGCTCGCAGGCGGGCGGGAAGATGGTCTCGCTCGCCGACCTGATCGTGCTGGGCGGCTGCGCAGCCATCGAGGAGGCTGCGAAGAAGGCCGGGCACGGCGTGCAGGTCCCCTTCACGCCGGGGCGCACCGACGCCACGCAGGAGATGACCGACACCGAGTCGTTCGCCGTGCTCGAGCCGACCTCCGACGGGTTCCGCAACTACCTGCAGAAGGGCCACGAGCTCTCGTCGGAGCACCTGCTGGTGGACAAGGCGTTCATGCTGACGCTGTCCGCTCCCGAGATGACGGCCCTCCTCGGCGGCATGCGCGTCCTGAACGCGAACGGCGGGCAGTCCGAGCTCGGGGTCTTCACTGACCGACCCGAGACGCTGACCAACGACTTCTTCGTGAACCTGCTCGACATCGCGACGGAGTGGAAGGCGACCTCGGACACCGAGGACGTGTTCGAGGGTCGCGATCGCGGGACGGGCGAGCTCAAGTGGAACGGCAGCCGCGTCGACCTCGTCTTCGGTTCGAACTCTGAGCTCCGGGCGATCGCTGAGGTCTACGGGAGTGACGACGCCGAGCAGAAGTTCGTTCGTGACTTCGTCGCTGCGTGGGACAAGGTCATGAATCTCGATCGCTTCGACCTCGCCTGATCTCAGCGGAAAGGTCTTCGAGGGCTTCTAGAGCGCCGCCGCGACTGGGCACCGGGCGATCACGCCGAAGCGTACGTGCGCTACGTCTACTTCGCGCAGAAGGCTGACATCGAAGGTTACAACGACGTCTCCGCCGTGTTCCGGTCGACCGCCGTGGGTGAGACCGGGCATGCGCACGGCCATCTCGACTTCCTCGCCGAGGTCGGTGACATGGTGACGGGCAAGACGATAGGCACTACCGCCGACAACCTTAATGTGGCGATCGCCAGTGAGACGTACGATTACACCGACATGTACCCTGGCATGGCGCGCACCGCGCGCGACGAAGGGTTCGACGAGATCGCCGACTGGTTTGAGACCCTAGCGAAGGCGGAGAAGTCGCACGCCGGGCGCTTCCAGAAGGCGCTCGACACGCTCGATTAAGCGTACCCCTTACAGGGGTTGCCCTGTGTGGGCACTGAAAAGGGTGGTTTTGGGCACACCCGCGTGTTTGGCTCATGATCTGAATGCCACCGGTTCGGTCGTGCGCACGGAACCCGGTTACGAAAGAATGGAAGGCTCTGAAGGTCTGCTTTTGGCTAAAAGCAGACCTTCCGCGGCCCGAAATTGAGGTCTGCTCGTACGCCTCCGGTCAGGACCGCCTGCCAAAGACGGTGAGGTTCTGCGAAACTGACCTTATGACTGTTCATAAGGATAGTTTCCAGGTTCAGCGTCTCGAGGTGGTAAACACCGGTCGCCGTCGGCGCTGGAGCGTGGCGGAGAAGCTGCGGATCGTCGAGGAGAGTTTCCAGGGTCACCGACAGGTATCTGCGACCGCGTGTCGCCACGACATCTCGCCCTCGTTGTTGTTCTCCTGGCGCAAAGCGTTTCGTCGCGGTCGCGACGAGGTGATCGGCTTTGCGCCGGCGCTGATCGTGCCTGACGAGGAAGCGCCGCTGGGCGCGGCTGCGGCTGTTGGGCGCATGGAGATCGTAACCGTAACAGGCCAGCGGATCATGGTTGGCGCCGATGTCGATGCCCTGGCGCTGGCGCGGGTCGTGGCGGCGCTAGAGGCGCGATGATCCCGGTTCCCTCCGGGGTTCGGGTCTGGCTGGCGACCGGCGTTACGGACATGCGCCGTGGCATGAACGGGCTGACGCTTCAAGTCCAGGAGGCGATCGACTGGCGGCGTCCGGTGCGCAGCTGGCGGCCCGAGCGCGCGGGTTGACCGCGGCAAAGCGACGGAGCCGCGCAAGAAAGAGCGTGACTCAAATCCGGCGGGTATGATTCGCTCGGCGCCATGATCCGCGCCACAGCGTCCGATATCGAGGCCCTGCGCGCCGCCCTGCGGTCGCCGAGGCGCGGGCCGAGGAGGCGGTGGCCAAGGCCTCGAACGCCGAAGCGATCATCGCCGCCCTGAAACTGATGGTCGAGAAGCTGCGGCGCGAGGTCTACGGCCAACGCTCGGAGCGCAAGGCGCGCCTGCTCGACCAGCTGGAGCTGGAGCTCGAGGAGCTGGAGGCGCGTGCGAGCGAGGACGAGCTCGCCGCCGAACAGGCAGCCGCGAAGACCTCGACAGTCAAGTCTTTCACTCGCAGGCGGCCATCGCGCAAGCCGTTCCCGGAGCATCTGCCGCGCGAGCGCGTGGTGGTTCCGGCGCCTGAGGTCTGTGGCTGTTGCGGCTCGGATCGGCTTTCCAAGCTGGTCGAGGACATCACCGAGACGCTGGAGGTGATCCCGCGCAGCTGGAAGGTGGTCCAGACGGTACGCGAGAAGTTCACCTGCCGGGACTGCGAGAAGATCTCGCAAGCCCCCGCACCGTTCCATGTGACCCCGCGGGGTTGGGCGGGTCCGAGCCTGCTGGCCATGATCCTGTTCGAGAAGTATGGCCAACATCAGCCGTTGAACCGGCAGAGCGAGCGCTATGGCCGCGAGGGCGTGGAGCTCAGCCTGTCGACCCTGGCCGACCAGGTGGGCGCCTGTACCACCGTGCTGCGACCGCTCCACGACTCGATCGCGGCCCATGTGCTGGCCGCCGAGCGCATTCATGGCGACGACACCACGGTGCCGGTGCTGGCGAAGGGCAAGACCGACACGGCGCGGGCCTGGGTCTATGTGCACGACGATGCACCCTCTGGAGGCGCCGATCCGCCGGCGGCGTTGTTCTATTACTCGCGCGATCGATCCGGCGCGCATCCCGAGAAGCACCTGACCGGCTTTACCGGGATCCTGCAGGCCGATGCCTATGCCGGGTACAACAGGCTGTATGTGTCAATCGGCGTTGAACATTGCCCCCCTATCGGCGTGCAATGTTGACCCCTTTGGGGATGCACGGCGGAGGTCGTACAGGTAGTCCATAGGAGGGGCCCGCGCGCGGGCCGACGCGCCCACCACGTGGCTGGCGGCGGACCGCGCGTGGGAGGTTCCTGTGGGCCCACCTGGGCGACCGGGCCGCAGGTGGATCGGTTGTCTTTAGGACCGATTCTTGAAGCGCCAGGAGTCGTTTCCGGTCTCGATGATCTCGCAGTGGTGCGTCAGACGATCGAGGAGCGCGGTGGTCATCTTGGCGTCGCCGAAGACGGACGGCCATTCGCCGAAGGTCAGGTTGGTGGTGACGATGATCGAGGTGCGCTCGTAGAGCCGGCTGACGAGGTGGAACAGCAGCTGGCCTCCGGTTTGGGCGAAGGGCAGGTAGCCGAGCTCGTCGAGGATGACGAGGTCGCGCCGGGCCAGCTGATCGGCGAGCCGGCCCTGGCGGCCGGCGCGGGCTTCGGCCTCGAGCCGGTTGACCAGGTCGACGACGTTGAAGAAGCGGCCCCGGGCGCCATCGCGGATGCAGGCCCGCGCGATGGCGACGGCGAGATGGCTCTTGCCGGTGCCGGTCCCGCCGATCAGCACGGCGTTGCGCTGGTTGGCCAGGAAGCCGCCGACCGCCAACTCGCGGACCAGCGGCTCGTTGACCGGGGTGTCGGTGAAGTCGAAGTCGGCCAGCTCCTTGGCCAGCGGCAGCTTGGCGCCACTCATCTGGTACTTGATGGATCGCGCCTGCTTGTCGGCGATCTCGGCCTTCAACAGCTCGCCGATGATTCGCTGCATCGGATGCTGGCGCTTGAGGCCGTCGGCGAGCACCTCGTCGAACGCGTCGCGCATGCCGGCGAGCTTGAGTGCGGCCATCATCTCCAGGACCTCATGGCGCTCCATGGCCGACCCCCCTCAAGCGGTCGTAGCGGGTGCAATCGGCCACCGGCTCAAAGCGAAGACGCAGGTTCGCGGGCGTCGGGATCGGCGCCGTCTCGGACGGCTGGCGCCGACGATTGAGGATGTTGAGCACGACGTCGGCGCTGCACACGCCGCCAGCGAGCGCCTCGGCACAGGCGGCCTCCACCGCCGCCAGCCCATCCGCCAGCACGGCGGTGAGGATCTCGACCATCTGCCTGTCGCCGTCGTCGTGGCCGGCGAGCCGGACGCGCACGCGACCCAGGGCGCCGGGCAGCGCCCAGTCCTTGAACGGCGCGCCGTTACGAAGCGCACCGGGCTTCCTCGCCAGCACGGGCACGTAGTGCCACGGGTCATAGACGTTCTGGTCGCGGCCGAAGCGCCGGGCATGCTCGGCGACGATCTCGCCGTCCTGGCGGATGACGATGCGATCGGCGTAGGCATGGACCTCGACCGGACGGCCGACGGCGCGCGCCGCCACGCTGTACTTGTTGCTGTCGAAGCGCACCAGGCAGGTCTTCGACACCGACGCCGGGACCGCGTGGAAGCCGTCGAACGGCCCGCGATAGCCGACCAGGGACGGACGCTCGTCCTCGAACACCCGCCAGACAGTCCTGTCCTTGAACACCGGGTGGGGATGACGCCGGGCGTAGGCGACGCATTGGTCCAAGAGCCAGGCGTTGAGCTCGTCGTAGGTCTTGAAGCGCAGCCGCGGGGTGAAGAACCGACCGCGGATGATCCCGACCTGGTTCTCGACCTGCCCCTTCTCCCATCCCGCTCCCGGCGTGCATGCTGTCGGTTCGACCAGGTAGTGGCCACACATCTGCACGAAGCGCCGGTTGAACGCGCGCTCCTTGCCGATGAGGACGGTCTGCACCGCCGTCTTCATGTTGTCGTAGATGCCTCGCCGGCAGGCACCCTGGAACAGCCGGAATGCCCGGTCGTGGGCGTCGAACACCATCTCCTGGCTCTCGCGCGGATAAGCGCGGACGAAGAACATTCGGCTGTGGCACAGCCGGACGTGCGCGACCTTGACCTTGGTCGTCACCCCCGCCAGCACCACGTACTCGTGGCTCCAGTCGAACTGATAGGCCTCGCCCGGCGAGAACACCAACGGCACATAGGTCTGCGCCGTCGATGCCGAACGGCGCCACCGCCACGCCTTGGCGTAGCGCCGCACCGCGTCGTAGCCGCCGCCATAGCCCAGACCCTCGAGGGCTTCGGAGATCCGTAGCAGCGTCAGCCGCTCCCGCTTCGACTTGGTCTCGTTGGCCTCCAGCATCCGCTCCAGCTCGGCCGTCCACGGCCCCAGCTTCGGCATCGGCTGGACCCGCCGGTCGTAGGTGAACGCCGTCGCCTGCGAACGGATCACCTTGCGCACCGTGTTGCGCGAGACCTTCACGTCCCGCACGATCTCCTTGATCGGCTTCCCCTTGACGAAATACTCCCGCCGGATCCGCGCTATCGTCTCCACGACCAACATCCCCCACCACCTCGTCCGCCCAAAAACGAGGTGACTTGGACTAGCCAGGCTCAGGGGGTCAAATTTGGACGCCGATCACCCCTCAACAGGGGTCAACATTGCACGCCGTTCCACAGCGCACAGCCTCGGCCATATCATCCTGCGCACGTACTTGACCTCCGCTGCGGGCTACCGCCGGCATATCGCGGATGGCACTGCCGGCGACGACCTCAAAGATGTTCTGCTGGCCCTCCACCTGCCCCACTTCACTTGGATCACCGAGATCGCCACCATCGATTCCTACAACAACTTCTCGGCCGGGACGCGCCGAATTTACGGCCACACCATCATCGACGCGACCTCCACCGGCAGAGACGGCGACGGCCTACTGGCGCTCCACCTTCCCGCCCTCCTGTTCACCAAGGACGTCAATGCGCCGCCGGATGAACAACAGGAACTAGACATCATCCAGGGCGATGACCTGTACGAGTGCCGGGTGAAGCACCTCTAGGGGGGTCACTCCAGACCGAATCCTTACCCTGCAGCGACGACAGACATGCTCTGTGATTGTATTCCGCGTGATTCCCAATAGATTCCCAACATCCATACTCGCATTGTTGGCGAAAAAATAAACCCCAGAAACATCAATGTTTCCAGAGGTTTATGTTGGTTGCGGGGGTTGGATTTGAACCAACGACCTTCAGGTTATGAGCCTGACGAGCTACCAGACTGCTCCACCCCGCGCCACAGTAACCCGCTTATGCTCCGCGGATCACAACTCACTGAGACGATCCCACCAGCTATAAATTGCGAAAGAAACAATCCAGCAGCCGGCGAAGATGTCTCTGACAATCGCGATAGATTGAAGGAATGCGCCTTGCATGCTACGCGCGCTCCGCTTTTCTCTTCCCCTCTGATTTCAGAAGACCTGGCAGTGTCCTACTCTCCCACACCTTAAGATGCAGTACCATTGGCGCTGAGGCTTTTCACGGCCGAGTTCGGGATGGGATCGAGTGTTTCATCCTCGCCATAACCACCAGGTCGTCTGAAATCAGAGACAAGAAGAAAAACTAAGGCCTGCTTTTAGAAAGCTATTCCGCATGCGGGCGATGTATCTCGGCGTCTGAGCATACGGGCTCTCAAGCCGATCGAACAATTAGTACCGGTTAGCTTCACACATCACTGCGCTTCCACACCCGGCCTATCAACGTGGTGGTCTTCCACGGTTCTCAAGGGAAACCTGGTCTTGAGGTGGGTTTCCCGCTTAGATGCCTTCAGCGGTTATCCCGTCCGTACATAGCTACCCAGCGATGCTCCTGGCGGAACAACTGGTACACCAGAGGTACGTCCATCCCGGTCCTCTCGTACTAGGGACAGATCCTCTCAAGTTTCCTACACCCACGGCAGATAGGGACCGAACTGTCTCACGACGTTCTAAACCCAGCTCACGTACCACTTTAAATGGCGAACAGCCATACCCTTGGGACCTGCTCCAGCCCCAGGATGTGATGAGCCGACATCGAGGTGCCAAACACCCCCGTCGATGTGGACTCTTGGGGGGTATCAGCCTGTTATCCCCGGCGTACCTTTTATCCGTTGAGCGATGGCCCTTCCACGCAGAACCACCGGATCACTAGAACCGACTTTCGTCTCTGTTCGACTTGTCAGTCTTACAGTCAAGCGGGCTTATGCTCTTGCACTCAACAGCCGATTTCCGACCGGCCTGAGCCCACCTTCGCGCGCCTCCGTTACTCTTTCGGAGGCGACCGCCCCAGTCAAACTGCCCGCCATTCAGTGTCCCGGTTCCGGATAACGGAACGCGGTTAGATACCAGACAACAAAAGGGTCGTATTTCAAGGTTGGCTCCACCATAGCTAGCGCCACAGCTTCAAAGCCTCCGACCTATCCTACACATCCATTCCCTAGTACCGCTGAAAAGTTGCAGTAAAGGTGCACGGGGTCTTTCCGTCTAACCGCGGGAACTCCGCATCTTCACGGAGATTTCAATTTCGCTGAGTCTATGTTGGAGACAGCGGGGAAGTCGTTACGCCATTCGTGCAGGTCGGAACTTACCCGACAAGGAATTTCGCTACCTTAGGACCGTTATAGTTACGGCCGCCGTTTACCGGGGCTTCGATTCAGAGCTTGCACCCCTCCTCTTAACCTTCCGGCACCGGGCAGGCGTCAGACCCTATACGTCGTGTTACCACTTCGCAGAGCCCTGTGTTTTTAGTAAACAGTCGCCACCCCCTGGTCTGTGCCCCTCTGCACCGGTTGCCCGGCACAAAAGCCCTCTTATCCCGAAGTTACGAGGGTAATTTGCCTAGTTCCTTCAACATAGTTCTCTCAAACACCTAGGTATACTCTACCAATCCACCTGTGTCGGTTTGGGGTACGGTCTACGCTGGAGTTATTTCCTGGCCCTTCTTCGCTGCTCCCACAATCCGATAAGCAGGAACAACTTACAAAGGACGTCACTTCCAGCTGGCTCAGGAATATTAACCTGATTCCCATCGACTACGCCTTTCGGCCTCGCCTTAGGGGCCGGCTCACCCTGCGCGGATTAGCCTTGCGCAGGAAACCTTGGATTTTCGGTGAGAGTGTTTCTCACACTCTTTATCGCTACTTATGTCAGCATTTTCACTTCCGATACCTCCAGCATTCCTTACGGAACACCTTCGCAGGCTTACGGAACGCTCCGCTACCACTCATTACTGAGTCCACAGCTTCGGTACGTGGCTTAATCCCCGTTACATCTTCGGCGCAGGATAGCTTAATTAGACCAGTGAGCTGTTACGCTTTCTTTAAAGAATGGCTGCTTCTAAGCCAATCTCCTGGTTGTTTTGGCCGTCCCACATCCTTCCCAACTTAGCCACGATTTGGGGACCTTAGCTGGTGGTCTGGGCTGTTTCCCTTTTGGCGACGGACCTTAGCACCCGCCGCCTGTCTGCCATGTATTACTCTACGGTATTCGGAGTTTAGTTAGGTTTGGTAAGGCTCGCGCCCCCCTAGCCCATCTAGTGCTCTACCCCCGTAGGCATTCGCATGACGCTCTACCTAAATAGATTTCGCGGAGAACCAGCTATTTCCGAGTTTGATTGGCCTTTCACCCCTAACCACAGGTCATCCCCC
>CAXXRP010000008.1:0-95000 GCA_963662375.2 Rhodospirillaceae bacterium | reverse complement strand
AGCCGACACATCTCACGAATAGCGCTTACGCCGCGGTCTTTATCGTCTCACCATTGATGATAATACCGTCCTCACCGGCGGATACTTCAACCGCGGCACCGTCGCCCGTCCGGCCGTCTAACACCGCCATGGCCAAGGGGTTTTCAAGATTGCGCTGGATAACTCGCTTGAGCGGGCGGGCGCCATACACAGCGTCGTAACCATGCTCTGCTAACCACGCCCGAGCCTTTTCGTCCATATTGAGTAGAATACCGCGCTCTTCGAGGCGCTTTCCGACGCGCGTCATTTGAATATCGACGATGCTCGCCATCTGTGTCTGGAAGAGTCTATGGAACAAAAGCACCTCGTCAAGGCGATTGAGAAACTCGGGCCTGAAGGCTGAGCGCACAACAGCCATGAGCTGATCGCGGACATCACTTGAATCCTCGCCCTCGGTCTGATTGGCAAGAATATCTGCGCCCAAATTTGACGTCAAAATGATCAGTGTGTTCTTGAAGCCTACCGTACGCCCCTGTCCGTCCGTTAACCTCCCATCATCCAAAACTTGCAACAGAACATTGAAGACGTCGGGGTGTGCTTTTTCGACCTCGTCAAAAAGAATCACTTGATAGGGGCGCCGTCGCACGGCTTCGGTTAATACGCCGCCTTCCTCATACCCAACGTATCCCGGCGGTGCGCCGATAAGACGCGAGACCGAGTGCTTCTCCATGAATTCAGACATATCGACCCGCACCATGGCGGATTCATCGTCGAACAGAAACGCAGCTAACGCTTTGGTCAGTTCTGTTTTGCCTACACCTGTTGGACCTAAAAACAGAAATGAGCCCATGGGGCGATTAGGGTCTTGCAGACCTGCACGCGAACGCCGAACGGAGTTCGATACCGCTTCGACTCCTCTTTCTGGCCGATAACGCGCCGCCCAAGCTCATCTTCCATATGGAGCAATTTTTCCCGTTCGCCTTCGAGCATTTTTGTGACGGGGATCCCCGTCCACCTCGACACGATAGCGGCAATATGTTCGGGCGTCACTTCCTCGGCGACCATTCCGCCGCCACCGCCGCTTTCCGCCGCTTTAATCCGTCTCTCCAGTTCTGGAATGATCTGGTGCTGGAGTTGTCCTGCCCGGTCATACTCGCTCCGACGCAGGCACTGCTCCAACTCCGAGCGCGCTCGGTCCAACTCTTCCTTAATTTTGGTGGAGTCAGCGAGTTTGGCTTTCTCCGCTTGCCAACGCCCAGAAAGATCGGCTGCCTCCCCCCAAGTTGATTTAGCTCATCTTGCAGTTTTCCAAGACGATCTTTTGACGCATCGTCTTTCTCTTTCTTCAGTGCTTCGCGTTCGATTTTCAGCTGAACAATCCGCCTGTCCAGTTCGTCCAGTTCGTCGGGCTTAGAATCCACTTGCATGCGCAAGCGGCTGGAGGATTCGTCCATAAGATCGATGGCTTTGTCCGGCAAAAACCGGTCGGTGATGTAGCGGTTGGAAAGTGTCGCCGCCGCCACCAAGGCGGCATCTGATATCCGCACGCCATGATGCAACTCGTATTTCTCCTTGATGCCGCGCAAAATGGAAACGCTGTCTTCAACTGTGGGCTCGCTGACAAACACAGGTTGGAACCGGCGCGCCAACGCGGCGTCCTTCTCAACATGCTTCCGGTACTCGTTGAGCGTTGTCGCGCCGACGCAGTGCAATTCGCCGCGCGCCAAAGCAGGTTTTAGAAGATTCGAGGCGTCCATGGCGCCCTGGGCTGCTCCGGCCCCAACCAAAGTGTGCATCTCGTCGACGAACAGGATGACCTGGCCGGCGGCGGCTGTGATGTCGTTGAGCACAGCTTTCAGCCGCTCCTCAAACTCGCCGCGAAATTTGGCGCCTGCGATTAGCGCTCCCAAATCTAATGTTAGAAGCCGCTTGTCGCGCAGGCTTTCCGGCACGTCACCATCCACGATGCGCAAGGCAAGACCTTCCACAATGGCCGTTTTTCCGACGCCCGACTCCCCGATAAGAACGGGGTTATTCTTGGTTCGGCGCGACAACACCTGAATGGCTCGGCGGATTTCTTCATCACGGCCAATGACGGGATCCAGTTTGCCCTCGCGTGCGTCAGCTGTCAGATCGCGAGTATATTTTTTTAACGCGTCATATTGATCTTCAGCGCTGGCGCTGTCCGCCGTACGGCCCTTGCGGAGCTCGCGGATCGCCGCGCCGAGCGTAATCGGAGTCACTCCGGCGTCTTTTAATATACGTCCCGTAGAGCCCGATTTCGTCGTCGCCAGAACAAGCAGCAGGTATTCAGCTGTAACGAACGAATCACCGGCCTTATCTGCTGCTTGAACCGCTTGGTCCAAGACGCGCGCCAAATCCTGGCAGAAATACATTTGGGTTCCCGCACCTTGCACTTTCGGAAGCTTGGCTAGCTCGGATTCCGTCGCTTGCAGAGTGCTGATGGCATCTCCGTTTGCCGCACCAATAAGTTGGGCCGCCAGCCCTTCTTTATCGTCTAGCAATGCTTTCAGAAGGTGCTCAGAAACGACCTGCTGATGATTGTCGCGCAGCGCAATGGTTTGGGCTGCCTGCAGGAAACCCTTTGCGCGATCGGTGAACTTCTCAAGATCCATTTTGGCGCTCGTAATACGACAGGGTATCATCGCCCACTATGGCGGCAAGGATACCTCTCTTGTGCGGGGATACCTAAGATATTGGGATGGTAGTGCCTTTCTGCAAGAGCGCCTTGACTCGAATCAAGGCGAATTGGGCCACCAGCGGCACAAAGGCACCTCAGGGTATACAGGGGCGGATACGGGAACGTAATGCAGCAGCCGGAGGAGGGTTTTTAGTCGCCCGTGCTGGCGGCCGGCTTATCGCTACGAACTCGCCTGCGTCGGGCTTACGCCTTTGGGCGGTCGGGTACGGTCTTTCCCTTGCCCTCGTCGATGCCTTGGCCAGGGTCGGTTTCATCGGCAACCGCCGGTGCGGCCGTCCCGAGTATCCCGGGTGGCAGACCAATATCCGCGTTTGATGAAGGGGCGGAGTCAATGTCCGCTGATACGTCGGGCGCCGGTGACTCCACATACTGCGCCGGGGGCGACGCCTGGGAACTCTGACTCACCTCCGAAGCGCTCAATTGAGAAGGCGGTTGGTCATTGTACTCAGTACTCTGGCTTTGGTTGTTGCCCTGACCATTTCCCTGACCGTGTCCACCGCGATCGTCGCGCCGACCGCTCTGTTGTTCGAGTCTTGCATATACAACGCGATAATAGTGGTCAGCATGCTGGAAATAATTCTCCGCCAACACGCGGTCACCGGTGGACGTGGCATCCCGCGCCATCAGCAGATACTTGTCCAAAAGCTGCTGGGCATTGCCCCGCATTCGATTGTTGTTACCGCCGCCATCGCAGTTCGAACTGCGGCCTTGTGGACGCGGCTTGCCGCCGCCGCTGCGGCCGCGTTGGCGGCCCTTCATGTTATTCTGTTTGTTCATTCAAAAATTGAACCTTCTGGATACAATCCCCTTTGCGAAACAATCGTCCTCAACGGGCGACATGGCACCACAACCATGACAGCACTGTTTGTTTTGGGGTTTGCTCATAAAGCGGTAACCAGACCGCTTCTCAATAGCGAAAGCCACAACGTTTTGGTCAATGACCTTGCCCCTATCAACGGGCAACGTATTAGGAGCCTTCGCCCTAACACCTCAATGGTATTCAGCTTAGACGACTTTTCCAACACCTTTTTTACATATTTTACCGTGTTTTGGACCTATTTCAGGCCGGGCGTGCCACAAGGCACCGTATGACCTTGGCGAGATCTTCTTTCTGCGCCTCTATTTTAAAACCTGCTGGCGCCAGAAGGTTCGTCACCAACTCTGTCTGTCGTAACCCGATCTCTACGATGAAGTGCCCTTGAGGCGCTATTACGCGGCGCGCGGCCGGTAGGAGCTGACGGTACGCTGCCAATCCATCGGCACCGCCAAACAAAGCCGTGGCTGGATCGTACTCCGCGACCTCAGCAGACAAACTCGAACGCTCCCCCTCGGCGATGTAGGGCGGATTACTCACCACGATATCGAACGAGTCCTCTAATCCGTCACTCCAATTTCCCAACCTAAATGCAGCCCGCTGGGCGAGCCCGAGGCAGACCGCGTTTGCCGTCGCAGCCGCCACCGCACCTTCGCTGATGTCTATACCTACACCCGTAGCCTGTGGCCATTCACTTAGGATCGCGAGCAATATACAACCGGTTCCGGTCCCAAGATCGAGAACACGTACGGGCGCGAGTCCAAAAAGCGCTCTTAATTCGAGAGTCGCTGACACCAATGTTTCAGTATCAGGCCGCGGATCAAGCGTCTCCGGTGTCAGCGCGAAATCGAGACCCCAAAATTCGCGCGCGCCGACAATACGCGAGACCGGCTCGCGCGCGAGGCGCCGCACTACCAGCTTTTCGATTTCAGCCCACGCATGTGTGCCCACATCATCATCGAATTTGGCGAATAGCTGACTGGGTTCAATGTTTAAGACACTGGCCACAAGAACACGAGCATCGAGACGCGGGCTGTCAAAGCCCGCCGATTCGAACCGCGCGGCGATTTTTCTCACAAGCCCCCCGGCGGTCGACTCAGTGGAAGCTAGGGCTTCAATTGATTCCAGCACTTAATTCATCGCAGCCATTTTCGCCGCCTGGTCTTCGGCAGTAAGGGCATCAATTAGCTCATCCACGCCGACGCCATTCATGACTTCGTCGAGAGAATAGAGAGTAAGATTGATCCGATGATCAGTCACGCGAGACTGGGGATAGTTATAGGTCCTAATCCGCTCTGACCGATCACCGGACCCCACCTGACTGCGCCGGTCCGCCGCACGCTTGCTATCCTGCTCCTGGCGCTGAACGTCGTACAGTTTGATCATCAGCATCTTCATGGCTTTGGCCCGATTTTTATGTTGAGACTTCTCGTCCTGGCACTGCACGACAATTCCGCTCGGCATGTGGGTAATACGCACAGCGCTATCGGTCTTGTTAACGTGCTGCCCTCCAGCGCCCTGCGCGCGATAAGTATCTACCCGCAAGTCATCAGTATTGATTTGAACGTCCACTTCTTCGGCTTCGGGCATAACCGCCACTGTCGCCGCAGAGGTATGAATGCGACCGCTGGCCTCGGTATCGGGCACGCGCTGCACGCGATGAACCCCCGATTCAAACTTGAGGCGTGCGAAAACGTTGTAGCCCGTGATATTCGCAATTGCTTCTTTGACCCCTCCGATGCCGGTTTCACTTACGTTCATCACGTCGAATTTCCAGCCCTTCCGGCTAGCGTAACGCTCGTACATGCGAAAGAGGTCCGCAGCAAACAATGCCGCCTCTTCTCCGCCGGTGCCGGCCCGCACCTCGAGGATGGCGTTTTTTGCATCTGCTTCATCTTTGGGAATGAGCGCGAGACGGACCTTTTTCTCCTGTTCTTCGGCCTGTCCCCTGAGCTGACGCACTTCCTCGTCCGCAAGCACCCTCATCTCAGGGTCGCCGCCGGTCAACAGCGCCTGGGCATCCGCCAGTTCTTGGCGAATACGGCGCAGGATCTGGATTTCCTGGACGATAGGTCCCAGGTCGGCGAACTCTTTGCCCAACTGCGCGAATTTATTCCCGCTGCCGGCCTCGTTCATGAGGGCCTGCAACTCGTCGTATCGCCCGAGTAACTTGCTTAGGTTCTCGTCGCGGTTCATCGTAGAAAGTTGAGATGTTGAACAAGCTGCGCTTGGTTCACAGTTTGCTGTTCACCGTTTTCCAGATTACGGACCGTGACGCTCTCGTCCTTCACTTCTTCGCTGCCGACAATAACCGCAACGGTGGCATTGATCTTATCCGCGCGTTTCATCCGTTGCCCGACATTGCCGCTGTACCCCACGTCCACGGCAAACCCGGCGTAGCGCAATGTGTTGGCCAATGATCGCGCAAGCTGTTCCTGCTCATCACTTATTGGGATCACCGCGATCAGTCGCTTCACCGCTGTTTCATTAGGCAGCAGCATTGCCAACCGCTCGATGCCCGCGGCCCACCCGATGCCCGGCGTCGCGGGCCCGCCCATCTGCTCGATCAGCGTGTCATAGCGGCCGCCAGCGAGTACCGTACCCTGCGCCCCTAGGGCGTCCGTCGTGAACTCGAATGCCGTATGGCAATAGTAGTCCAGTCCACGGACAAGAGTGGAATTGAGCACAAAGGAAATATCAAGGCGCGTCAGGCCTTCCTGAACCGTTGTAAAAAGCGCCTTCGACTCATCGCTCAAATAGTCGGTCATGCGTGGAGCACCGGCGAGCGCTTTGCGGTCATCCGGCTCCTTGGAATCCAGAATACGCAGCGGATTCCGGGCCAACCGATCCCTGCTTTCTTCCGACAAGACATCTTTCCTCGCCGATAGAAAATCGACCAACGCATCACGATAGGCAGCTCGGCTGTCCGCGTCACCCAACGAATTGATTGCCAGGGTTACGCATCCTTTGAGCTTTAGGTCCGCCAAAATATGATGGGCCAGCGCGATCACCTCCACGTCGCCTTGGGGGCTGCCGACGCCGATCAACTCAACTCCGATCTGATGGAATTGCCGCTGCCGCACCTTTTGTGGCCGCTCATAGCGGAACATTGGTCCCCGGTAAAATATTTTGAGCGGGGTTTGTTGCTCGAGGCCGCCTGAAATAAACGCACGCGCAATACCCGCGGTCCCCTCCGGACGGAGCGTGATGCTTTCCCCGCCCTTAGTCTCAAAGGAATACATTTCCTTGGTGACGATATCCGACGTCTCGCCAAGTGTCCGGGTGAACACTTCGGTGAATTCAAAGATCGGCGTTGCGATCTCGCGGTAGCCATAGCGTTTGGCCGTCGCCAATGCCGCTGCCTCGATCCGCCGATGCCGATCGGTCTCGTCAAACAGCAAGTCGTGGGTGCCCCGTACGGGCTGAAGTTTAGACACGAGGACGTTCCATTTTTTGGAAGACGCTGGCCGGTAGTCGCAGCACGTTACTCGGCGGCGTGAGGTTGGGCAGGCGTTGAACCGGCAGCCTTCGCAGCCTCGATTTTTTCAGCCTTCCGCTCGACCATCTTGACGATATGATCCAGTTTGTCCTCGTCGTGAATATTGTGATCGGCCACACCGTTCAAATAAATCTTGTGGCTACCGTTGCCACCGCCGGTGATTCCGACATCCGTTTCGCGCGCCTCACCTGGACCGTTGACCACGCACCCGATGATAGATAGTGAAACCGGTGTCGAGATGTGAGCCAACCGCTCTTCAAGGATCTGGACCGTTTCGATAACATTGAACCCCTGACGCGCGCAGCTCGGGCATGACACAACCCGCACGCCCCGGTGACGCAGATCCAGCGACTTCAATATGTCGAAGCCGACCTTCACTTCCTCAACCGGATCCGCCGACAAGGAAACGCGAATGGTGTCGCCGATGCCTGCCCACAGGAGCGAACCGATCCCAATGGAGGACTTAACGGTGCCGCCTCGCAGCCCCCCCGCCTCGGTGATGCCGAGATGCAGCGGGTAGTCGCACGCGTCAGCAAGCTGCTGGTAAGCAGCGACCGCGAGGAACACATCCGAGGCCTTCACACTGATTTTGAATTCGTAAAAATCGTTGTCCTCGAGAATCTTGGCGTGTTCTAGGCCGCTTTCGACCATCGCCTCGGGACAGGGCTCGCCGTACCGCTCCAACAAGTGGCGTTCGAGACTGCCAGCGTTAACGCCGATACGCATTGAACAGTTGTGATCTTTCGCGGCCTGAACCACATCCTTCACCCGCTGTGCCGAGCCAATATTTCCCGGATTGATGCGCAAGCATGCCGCGCCAGCCTGAGCAGCTTCGATGGCACGTTTATAGTGAAAGTGGATGTCCGCGACGATAGGGGCTGAAACTTGCGCAACAATGTCCTTTAGTGCAGCCGTTGAAGCTTCGTCGGGGCAGGAGACGCGCACAATATCCACGCCGGCTTTTTCTGCCGCCTTGATTTGCGCGACCGTGCCCACTACATCGCTCGTCAGCGTGTTTGTCATCGTCTGAACAGTGATAGGCGCATCACAACCAACCGGCACAGCTCCGACATGGATCTGGCGCGATTTGCGGCGCAGGATATCTCGATATGGACGCAGGCTCATGGTGCACTCGTTTTCCGGGTTTTCGCGCCTGGGTGACAAACCGCCGTAAATGCGCGGCTTATACCTTAAATTTTTCTCCGGGCCAAAGGGTGAACCGGACCTTCGCTAAGGCCCGCCGGGACGCGGCACCGGCTTAGCCGCCGCTAGCCGTCAGCTCCGCGTCGAAATCCACATCGCCCACCAACGTCCCCAATGATGGCACGAGTATTCCATTGACCAGAACTTCCAAGCCTCCGGCCTCGACAACATCCATAATTTCCGATTCATCGGCGTTTGCTGGCTGCCGAGGCTTTGCACTGGCCGTAGCAACCTGCACCTCCACCCCGTCGCCAGGTGAATTGTCCCGCGCTGGCGCTGTGTCGTCCGACCTCGACGCGACGTGCGCATCTGTTCTTCGAGCGCTCTCCGTGGGCGCGGTGGCGACAGGGACAGGTGGCTGGGGCCTGCCGGCCGCTTCTGCCGTCCGCTCGGGCGCTACCTTGTCAGGCCGTTCAGCATTTGCGCGCGGTGGAGGCACCGTCTTCTCTGAGAGTGTTGGCGGCAGCGCCGCAGCAACTTGCGCCTCACGAACTTCAACCTCGCGTTCTTTACCCGACGTGAACTGCATCTTGCCGTCATTGAGGAGTGCAGTTAGCCCACTGTAAACTCCTTGAATCAGCGAGACCGCACTGAAATCCAATCTGGCACCGTCATTGATGAGTACAGCTAGCCTACTGGGAATTTCTTGAACCAGCCGGACCGAGCTGCGATCCAGTCCGGCAATCGAATACCAAGCACCGTACACCACCATCCCAAATACAACCGCTAACGCCAGCAACGTTCCCGATGGTATGTCGGTGTCCGACGTCGGGATCGGCAATTCAATACTTGCCGGGAGCTTTACGCCCCCGCGTCCTTCTTTGTAGCGCCTGACCACTTCGTTGCCGTCCAGCCCCAGGTAGTCGGCATACGCACGTATAAAACCAATCGCATAAGCCTGACCCGGCAAATCCTCATACCGACCGTCCTCGATGGCGACGATATAGCGGTACTGAATGCACAAGACCTTGGCGACCAGCTGCAGATCTTTCCCAGCGCGCATGCGCGTGACGCACAGTAAAGTACCGACGTCAGAGGACGCGACCGCTGGGTCGTTGTCGCCAATCCGCGTGTCGCCGAAGCTGGGCAACGGCCTGGCATCGTTACCCTCATCGTTGGAGGGCTCTTGGTTGTTCGTGTTTGACTCGGCCATAAGGACTGAAAACTCTCCGAGGTTCCAGCGGCGTGGTGCTGCTCACCTAAAGTCTTATGATATCATACAAATTCAAATAAAAATTATAAAGAATTGGACCGCAACTAAATGGGCCGGCTGGCCGGATAGCCCCAAGCCGTGCCTAGCCTAACACAATGTCCCGATCTCGGACGAACGCACGCAATCGCTCGCGGATTGATGCCTCACTGCTGTCGAGCAGATGCATCACAAATGGCTCTATATCGGCCAATCGGACGGCTCGCGTCATGGCGCGCACGGGCCCTACACCAGAGGCCGACATAGACAATTGCCGGTATCCCAGAGCAATAAGAGCGAGGGCATCTAGGGGCTGACCAGCCATCTCCCCGCATACCGACGCCTCGACGCCGCTTTTCTTGCACGCCTCTACAACGGAATGAAGTACGCGCAGCACCGCAGGCGACAGCGTATCGTAGCGGCTGGCGACGCGCGTATTGCCCCGGTCGGCGGCAAAAATGAATTGCAGCAAATCGTTTGTCCCAACGGACACAAAATCCACCCGAGTCACGAGTTTGTCCAACTGCCATAGCAACGAAGGCACTTCAAGCATCGTGCCTACCTTAACGCTGGCCGGCGGATGACGGTCCCGGCCGACATGACGCTCCATCTCCATGTCGAACAGGCGGCGCGCCGCATCAAATTCCGCCACAGCCGCAATCATCGGAAACATAACGCGCAATTCCTGTCCCTCGGCCGCACGGATCAACGCGCGCAACTGCTGTCGCAGCAAGGCCGGCCGATCCAACGTAAGGCGGATTGACCGCCACCCCAACGCTGGATTGTCTTCAGGTACATTGGTGGACGACGCCGCAATTTTATCGCCCCCCACGTCCAGCGTCCGAAAAGTCACGGGCTTTCCAGAGGCGATGGAGAACACTTTTTCATAAAGGGCTTGTTGTGTGTTCACATCGGGAAGCGTTGGTAACCCGAGAAACGGCATTTCAGTGCGATAAAGACCTATACCGTCTGCATTGGTTTCAACCAAGTTCTGCATGTCCAGCAAGATTCCGGCGTTGAGGTAAAGAGAAATCTCCACACCGTCCTTCGTCACCGCCCGCAAATTTCTTACGGCTGCATAGCCGGCAACCTGTTGGGCGCACGCTTCTACGGCGCCCGAATAAAGATCCACAAGTTCATCGGCGGGGCGCAAAATGACCTGACCTGCGTTCGCGTCCAAAACGATTTGGTCAAAAGCGTCGATACGGCTCAGCGCGCCATTCACCTGCGCCACGACAGGAATATCCAAGGCCTTGGCCACCACTGCCGCGCGCATGGTCGGCGACCCCTCTTCCATAATCAGCCCCTTTAATTTCCGAGGGTCGTAATCAAGAAGTTCCGTGGGGCCCAGCGAACGGCACACTAGGATCGCATTTTCGGGAAGTTCGGCGTGAGCGCCGCCGCCGGTCAAAATAGTCAAAAGGCGGTTTGCAAGATCATCCAAATCCTGAAGCCGCTCACGAAACACCGGGTCGCTGAGTTGCAGCATACGTACGCGTGTATCGTCGTGCACCTTTTGAACTGCAGCCTCTGCCGTAAAACCCGATACAATCACTTCGGAAATGCGACTTATCCACCCGCGGTCATCTGCAAACATACGGTAAACTTCAAGAATGTCGCCGAAGCCCGTGGCATCGCCGCGTGAGCCGCCGATCAGCTCGTCTACTTCCGCCCGCAGCGTGTTCAGAGCGTTGTGCAGCCGGGATTGTTCAGCCTCGGGGTCATCGCCCACCAAGCGTCCGATGCGCACGTGTGGCTTGTGCATGACCGCTACACCGATTCCGACTCCTGCGTTAAGACTAACGCCGGTTAGACGCACGTGTAAAAGTGCATTACCTTCGGCCCGGAACAGTTCTTCGCGCTTTACCACCTGAGCGGCGGCCATCAATTCCGCGATAACCATTGCAACGGTTTCTAAGGTTTCCAGTTCCCAGTCGTTGAACGGCCTTTCCTCGCGCGTCTGTACCACGAGTACACCGACGACCCGACCTGCCTGAATCATCGGAGCGCCCATAAGAGAGCGGAAAAAATCTTCGCCGGTTTCCGGCCGGTATACGAACAACGGATGTGACCACGCATCGGCCAAGGCCAACGGTCGGGCATGAGCGGCCACCTCGCCCACCAAACCTTCACCCACACGAAGGCGGGTCAAGTGCACTGCTTTTTGAGACAGCCCATAAGTGGCGAAGAGTTCGAGAACCTCACCGGCACGCATAACGTAGCAGGAACACACGTCCGCTTTGAGATCTTGCGCGATGAGTGTCACGACTTTATCGAGACGCCCCTGCACTTCGCCAGCACCCGCCATGACATCGCGCAGCCTAGATAGCATGCGCCGCAGGTCGCCGCCGCTAAATGCGGTCACGAGGCAACCCTCACGGTGCCGAACGAGCCGTCAGTGCGGCGGACGCCTGCTGAACGAGTTCACCGATGATGGCCGAAACAGGTTCTTTGCGTGTTACCATTCCGACGCTCTGACCGGCCATGAGTGAGCCTGATTCTACATCCCCGTCAATGACGGCACGGCGCAACGCCCCGGCCCAAAAATGCTCAACCTCCAACTGCGCCGCCTGCTGATCCAATTCCCCACTGGTGAATTTTTCCGCGACACGGCGTTGCGTTTCCATAAATTCCTCTGTGCCCTTGTTGGCAAGTGCGCGCACGGGAATAACGGGAAACTTCTTATCCAGTTGCACCGTGGGCATGGCGTCACGCGCCGAAGCTCTCATGAAGGCCTTTTTGAATTTGGGGTGCGCCACACACTCGGTCGCGCACACAAAACGCGTCCCCATTTGAACGCCGGACGCCCCCATTTCGAGGAACGAAACAATTGCCTCGCCGCGACCTATACCTCCCGCAACAAAAACAGGGATATCGCGGATTACAGGAAGGATTTCTTGGGCTAGTACCGAGGTAGACACGGGGCCGATATGGCCTCCAGCTTCTGAGCCTTCGATGACCAACGCATCGGCGCCGCTCCTTATAAGGCGCTTCGCTAGGACCACGGCCGGTGCGAAGCACACGACCTTCGAGAATTCCTTCGCCTTCTTAATAGCCTCTCCGGGCGGCACACCACCGGCGAATACAACATGGGTCGTATTGTTTGCCCGGCAGACTTCCACAAGATCCATCAGCTGTGGGTGCATCGTGATTAGATTGACGCCGAACGGACGCCGGGTGAGGGTTTGCGTTGCCTTGATCTCCGCATCCAAAAGCGCAGGCGTCATCGCGCCGCACGCTATAACGCCAAAGCCGCCTGCATTTGAGATCGCCGCAACAAGATTTCGCTCCGAAATCCATGTCATCGCGCCGCCGAGGATGACGACGGGACAGCCTAGAAATTCTGCGCCACGGTCCCAAAGCGCGGCAAGCTGCAGAGGTATCTCCGGAACCGCCGTCGGCTGCGCGGTCTCTAAAACCTGTCCCTTGGGGACCGCGTCTGACATATGCGCTTCCACTTCAGGTCATCTTTAAACTGCGTCCAGCCCATAAGCCGTATGCAGCGCACGCAAGGCGAGTTCCGTGTAGTCCTCACTGATGAGAACACTCACCTTGATCTCAGATGTCGAAATGATGTGGATATTGATTTTCTTTTCCGCCAGAGCCGAGAACATAATTTGCGCAACACCAGCGTGACTGCGCATGCCGACGCCGATGACCGAAACTTTTACAACGTCCCTATCGGTGTTAATTGTCCGATATGGAACTTTCATATTGTCTTTTACAACCTTCAGGGCGCGATCCAGGTCCGCGCGGCTGGTTGTAAAGGTGACGTCGGTTGTACCGTCCTCAGAAGCGTTCTGGACGATCATATCAACGTTGATATTCGCGTCCGCCAGTGGCCCGAAAATCCCTGCGGCGACACCGGGCTGGTCTTCAACTCCCAACAGTGTCACCTTCGCCTCGTCCTGGCTGTAGGTAATTCCGCTTACAAGCTCTTTTTCCACAATCTCGTCCTCGTCACATACCAGCGTGCCCGCTGCATCGGAAAAACTCGATAGTACCTGGATACGCACACCGTGCTTCATGGCCATCTCTACGGAGCGAGCCTGCAGAATTTTCGCGCCGAGAGATGCCATTTCCAACATCTCTTCATAAGTGATTTTATCAAGCTTCTTGGCGGTTGGGACAACGCGCGGATCGGTGGTGTAAACACCTTCAACGTCGGTGTAAATATCGCATCGGTCAGCATGAACTGCCGCCGCAAGCGCCACGGCGGTTGTGTCCGAACCGCCACGGCCCAAGGTCGTCACACGATTGTCCGGACCAATCCCCTGAAAACCGGCGACAACCGTCACGTGCCCCTGCTCCATCCGCCGCACCAACTCTTCGCCGTTAACCTTTAGAATTCGGGCCTTACCGTGAGCATCGTTGGTGGTGATCGGAATCTGCCAGCCGGTCCAAGACCGCGCCTGCACGCCAAGGTCCTGCAACGCGATGGATAAGAGCCCAGAGGTCACCTGTTCGCCAGTAGAAACGATGGCATCATATTCACGCGCATCATGCATCGGCGCTACCTGCGTACAGTAATCGACGAGTTGGTTTGTTACCCCCGAGATAGCGGATACAACAACGGCCACCTGGTTGCCCCGATCAACCTCGGCCTTTACACGCAGCGCAACGTCCTTGATACGGTCGATGTCGCTGACCGACGTTCCGCCAAATTTCTGCACAATCCGCGCCATATGAGCGCCCCTGTACTCTTGAGCTGTTTACACCGCTGTGCCGCGCCGCTTGTGCCCATTCGACATGGGCACTTGGCCGAGCTCTATAAGAGTCTTGGCCATCCGTCAGCTAGCCACATCTGAAGAAACAACGGTGCGGGCGCGTATAAATAACCAAAGACCCCAGACCGAACAAGGCCTCGGCCCCATATCCAGGCGGATGGTCGGAAGCCCGCGGGGCGCATTTGCGCCGGCCCAGGCATAACTTATAGTGGCGCGCTCACGATTGAGGACTTGTGATGGCTATTGCCTCTACCGCCTCCCATGAAGAAGTTGCTAAATTCGAGGGTGTCGCGGACGCCTGGTGGGATCCCACCGGCCCCTTCCGGCCCCTGCACAAATTTAACCCGGCCCGGATTCGCTACATGCGGGACCGGCTCGCGGTCCATTTCGGACGCTATATCAAGAAGCCGCTGCCCTTCGCCGGGCTCTCCTTGCTCGATATCGGCTGCGGCGGCGGCCTTATCGCTGAACCCATGGCGCGGCTCGGCTTCAACGTGACGGGAATTGACGCGGCGGAAAAAAATGTCGGCGTCGCCCGCGTCCACGCCGCCCGCTCCGGTCTTGATATTGCCTATGAGACAGCCACCCCTGAAGATTTTCTGGCCCGGAGTCACCGCTACGACATCGTCATAGCCCTCGAGGTCGTTGAACATGTTGCCGATCTAAGAACGTTTCTTGAGGCAGCGAGCGACCTAGTGGCGACAAACGGTGCGTTGATTGCGGCAACGCTGAACCGCACCCTAAAGTCACTGGTGATGGCTAAGATCGGCGTCGAATATATTTTGCGATGGCTGCCGCCCGGCACTCACGATTGGCGCAAATTCGTTAAGCCAAGCGAATTATCTGCAGGACTTCGGCGAGGAGGGCTGACGATAACCGATATATCAGGTCTGACCTATGACCTGATCACCGATACCTGGACTACCAGCCAAAACTTAAACGTAAACTATATCGTGTTCGCGACACGTTGAACGTGCCCGACGTTCGGCGAACAAAAATATGTTTATCAGGAATCGGTACGACGCACCCGAGGGACGGTGTAAACCTTGATACCCTCATCCATTAGGTCCCGGGCCTCGTCCTCTGTCGCGTCACCGTAGATGCTGCGTTCGTCCGCCTCTCCATAGTGAATGCGCCGCGCCTCTTCGGGGAAACGATCACCCACGTGGTCGAAGTTTTTTTCGATTGCCTCGCGTAATTCGATGAACGCCTCCGCTGCTTTTTCCATTGCCGCGGCAAGCTCGCTATTCTTATTTTTCGGAATGGACAATTCGCCCTTGGCCGACGATTTCGCAATACGCGGTGCCATAGGCGCCTTTTGCACCTTCTTACTGCCGCAAATCGGACACGGCACCTGACCGGCCTTAATGAGCTTCTCTACGGCGCCGCTATTGCGGAACCAGGACTCAAACCGGTGGTCTTTAGGACAACTAAGGTCGTAGAGAATCATATGCGCGGCCTTTAAGTGTATGTCTCCATCTAGAGCTTTCGCATAATAGTTTAAAGGAATTGTAACAGAAACCCTAAGCTGCCGGGCTTGCTCTGCGCGCCTAGAACTGAACGTTGAGACTGAGCGCGGGAATGCGCGTACGGGCCTGCGCCACTTCACCGGGATTGATCGAGGCGATGATAAAACCGGGCGCCTCACCGGCATCGGCGAGCACCTCGCCCCAGGGATTGACAATCAACGCATGGCCGTAGGTTGTACGTTTGCCGTGGGCGCCCGTCTGCGCGGGCGCAAAGACAAAACAACCGTTTTCGATGGCACGGGAGCGCATAAGCACGTGCCAGTGGGCCTCACCGGTTACTTTTGTAAAAGCGGACGGCACAGTCAAAAAGTGTGCACCTGCATGTGCGAGATGGCGGTAAAGATGCGGGAAGCGCAGATCGTAACAAATGGTCAGCCCCAAACGACCCCATGGCAAATCTACAAACGCAGGTAACTTACCTGCTTCAAAGGTTGTGCTTTCTGCGTATCGTTCGCCGCCGCCGAGGTCCACGTCGAACATATGGATTTTATCATACTTAGCTTTTACCGTTCCCTCTGGGCCTAGCACATAGGTGCGGTTGGCGACTTTTTTATTGGGTAGCAAGATGCCCAAACTGCCGCAGTGAAGCCAAATGTTAAGTTCCTTTGCCAGCTCGCTAAGAGCCATAAGCCCCGTGTGTGTGTCTTCGGGCATGGCCTTGGCGACGATATTAGCATGGCCCCACTCCATCATGAGAACGTTTTCGGGCATGAGCACAATGTCCGCGCCCACAGCGACGGCCTCGCGCGTAAGTTCGGTCACGACCTTGATGTTCGCACCCGGGTCGTTTGACGCATTCACCTGAAGACACGCTGCCATGAACAGCGAGGAATTTGTTTCGTCAAACATCCCCTACCCATCCCCCATCGCTAAGAGAGGGTCAAGCCCACCTTTCGCATCCAATGCGTAAAGCTCATCGCACCCGCCAATATGGCACCCCCAGATGAAGACTTGCGGCATCGTCCGCGCGCCGCCAGAGCGCGCCACCATTTCGTCCCAACCGGTTTCGCTGCGTGATACGTTGATCTCCTTGAATTCGGCCTACTTCTTCTCCAGGAGGTTCTTCGCCCTGAAGCAATAGCCGCAGAACGGTGAGGTATAGATTTCGATTTTTGTCCTGACGCGATAGGCTTGCAAAACCTGGTCGGCATCACCGCATCCAGGAGCAACCGCGGGACCTGCCGTGCAAACGTGAATATGGCATTCAGGGTCACGAGCGGGCTCCGTTCACTTCAAGGGACCGCATGAAAATGCCATAAGATTGACATGACCGACAGCATGCAAGTGTTCGACCGGGCTTTGGTGCGCGAGCGGCGCGACCGCGCCGCCCCAGCCTTGTCCAAATCCGACTTTTTGATACGGGAATCCGCCGAACAACTGGCGGATCGTTTGCTGGACGTCGTCCGCACCTTCCCGCTCGCGTTAGATCTAGGCTGCCACACAGGTCAAATGGCGCCGTTCATACACGGCGCCAAAAAGGTGAACACATTACTGCAGGCGGACCTGTCTCCGGCCATGGCCGCCGCAGCCCGCACGGCGACCAGTCTGCCCACCGTCTGTGCCGACGAGGAGTTTCTGCCCTTCGCCGACGAGAGGCTCGATCTAGTGCTCAGCAATTTAACTTTGCACTGGACTAACGATCTGCCCGGCGCTCTGGCGCAAATCCGCCGGTGCCTGAAACCCGACGGGCTTTTTCTAGCGGCGACATTCGGCGGCGAAACACTGAAGGAACTTCGCGCTAGCTTGATGGAGGCGGAGGCGGAGACCGCCGGCGGTGTTGCCCCCAGGGTCTCGCCCTTTGTCGATGCGCGCGAAGCGGGCAATCTGCTGACCCGCGCCGGCTTTGCATTGCCGGTAGTGGACGCCAAAAACATCGAAGTGACCTATGAAAACGCGTTCAAGCTCATGGCGGACCTACGCGCGATGGCCGAGACCAACGCCGTTCTGGAACGCAGCAGGTTGCCGATACGGCGCACCACCCTTATGCGCGCCTCAAAACTGTATGGCGAAAAGTTCACTGACGACCGCGGACGCATCGTGGCGACCTTCCAGATCATCACCCTAACAGCTTGGGCGCCTCACGCCTCGCAGCAACAGCCGCTGCGGCCAGGAAGCGCGAAGGTCAAATTGGCCGACGCCCTAAGCACTGACGAAATCCAACTGGACGACAAAACGCCGTTCGCCAAAGAGATCAAGCCGTCATGAGATTTGCCGTACCGTTATTGGAAGGCGTGCTCGTCAAGCGCTACAAACGTTTTTTGACTGACGTGAAGTTGGCGAACGGCGAGGTCGTCGTCGCCCACTGCGCCAACCCCGGCTCGATGCTGTCCGTTAATGAGCCGGGCGCGCGGGTCTGGCTATCGCCCGCGCAGAATCCAGAGAGAAAGCTCAAGTTCACCTGGGAAATCATTGAGGTCAACGGGACCATGGTGGGAATCAACACCAGTCATCCCAATCGGATCGTCGCTGATGCCATCAAGGCCGGAGAGATCAAGGAGTTGAAGGGATACGACTCCCTCAAGCGCGAACAGAAATACGGCAAGAACTCCCGCATCGACATTCTTCTGGAAGGCAACGGCAAACCTCCCTGCTATGTAGAGGTTAAAAACGTCACCATGAAGCGCGGCGACGGCCCCACACAACCTGCCGAATTTCCCGACTCGGTCACCGCTCGCGGGGCAAAGCACCTGACGGAATTGAGCACCATGGTCGGAAAAGGGGCCCGGGCGGTCATGGTCTATCTGGTCCAGCGGGGAGACTGCGAAAGCTTTACCATCGCGGCGGATATCGATCCCGAGTACGCAAAAGGCCTGAAACAGTCGCTCACGGTGGGCGTAGAAGCAATCTGCTACGGTTGTGAGGTCAATCCGAATGGGGTAACCATCGCCAAGCCGTTGAGATTGGCTTTAACAAATTGAAGCATATATCTCCAAAATTAGCCTATTACTGAAGAGCCCAAAATACAGATGAACCTAGCGATGCGCGAAGCAGCCTTTAAACGCCCCCTCAACATCGATATCCATGGACCCGAAGCCTTTGCCGCCATGCGCGTGTCAGGGCGCTTTACGGCTGAAATTCTGGATTTCATTACGCCGTACGTGAAGCCTGGCGCCACGACGGAAGAGATTGACCGCCTCTGTCACGACTACCACACCGCCCACGATGCGATTCCCGGCCCATTAAATTATAATGGCTATCCCAAGTCCGTCTGCACCTCCGTCAATCATGTCGTTTGCCATGGCATCCCCGGCGACCGCGTTCTAAAGGACGGCGACATCATCAACATCGACATCTCGCCCATCGTGAAGGGGTGGTACGGCGATTCCAGCCGCATGTTCCTTGTCGGCGATGTAAAGATCAAAGCGCGCCGTCTGGTAGAAGCGACCTACGAAGCGATGATGCGCGGCATCGCCGCGGTGAAACCGGGCGCCACTTTGGGCGCCGTTGGCCACGCCATACAGAGCTACGCCGAAGGTCAGCGCTTTTCCGTTGTTCGCGATTTCTGCGGCCACGGCATCGGCCGAGTATTTCACCAGGCCCCCAACGTGATGCACTTCGGCAACCCCGGCGAGGGCATGATTCTTGAGCCGGGCATGATCTTCACTATCGAGCCCATGATCAACGTCGGCCGCGCCGAAACCAAAATCCTCAACGACGGTTGGACCGCGGTTACGCGCGACAAGTCGCTATCGGCGCAGTTCGAGCACACCATCGGTGTCACAGATACCGGAGCCGAAATTTTCACACTCTCGCCCAAGGGGTATACCCGCCCGCCGTATAGCGCGGACGCACCCGCGTCCGCCTGAGGTTATGACCGAGCCCGGTTTGCGGGATTCTGCGGTTTCGAACATGTTTCTGGGCGACGACGCGCAACCGAGAAAATCTCCAGGCGGTAATAACGATCAACAGGACCAAGACCAAAAACCGGACCACCTGGGCCACCGCAAGCGTCTGCGTGAACGCTTTCTTTGGTCCGGACCTGACGGGCTGCCGGATTACGAGCTGATCGAATTGATGTTGTTCGCCGCCCTCCCGCGCCGCGACACCAAGCCCATCGCCAAAAACCTGCTGCGCCGCTTTAGCTCCTTCGCCGAAGTGGTGTCCACCGCGCCCGACAAACTCAAGAGGGTGAAGGGGTTGGGCGATGCCGGCGGCTCTAAGCACCTAGTCGTCACAGGCCGCGCCATCTGCCGCTGTTAGGGAAGCATGATCCCGCGAATCATGAAAAACAATCCCGCCGCCATTGCCGCAGCGACCGGCACTGTGATCACCCACGCGGCGGCGATGCGTATCAGCAGTGAGCGCTTGACCAATTCAATCCGGTGAATTTTGCGCAGGCTCTTACGTTCGGCCTTACGCAGAACAGGATCGATCTTCTGTTTCTTCAACTTGCGAAGCATCGCGCTCCGCTCGCGCATCGTTGCTGCTTCAAATCGCGCCAAAAACGCCTCTACTTCTTCGGGGCTTCCGTGGACGTGATGGAGTTTGATGTCCTCGATCATGCGAGAGTAATTGACTTTTATATACTCGCGGAGAAAACCGACCCCGAACACACCACCGACGGCAATGTGGGTTGAGCTGACCGGCAGTCCGAGCTGCGAGGCCAAAATCACGGTGATGGCCGCAGCTATGGCGACACAAAAGGCGCGTGTTCTGTCCAGCTCGGTGATTTCTAACCCAACCGTTCGGATCAGCTTGGAGCCGTAAAGAGCGAGGCCCAACGCGATGCCGAGCGCACCAACCAGCAGCACCCATATCGGTATTGAGGCTTCCGTGCGCACACCGCCGGTGACGATCGCATCATAAATGCCGGCAAGCGGGCTGACCGCGTTGGCGACGTCGTTGGCACCGTGCGCGAAGCTCAATAGGGCGGCGGCAAAAATCAAGGGGATCGTAAACAGTTCGTTGACGCTCTCCTTGCTATCCGAAAGGTCCACCGTCACCCGGTGTATGTACGGCTTGACGATAAAATAAATCATCACCGCCGCAGCAAATCCGCTCAGCGCAGCAACCGGAAAGCTCACGTGCACGATCTGCTTGACGCCCTTGAGCATTAGATAGGTGGCGAAAGCCCACGCCATCAGCGCGACAAGGCGCGGCACGACAACCCGAGCAGCCACGAGCACATTCGGCTTGTACATCACCGTGCGCTTGGTGACGTATAGGAATGCCGCGGCAATAATACCGCCCAGGACCGGCGAGATGACCCAGCTCGCCGCAATCCGAAGTACCTCGGACCAATCGGCGATCGCCCAGCCGCCGGCGGCAACGCCGGCGCCGAGCACCCCGCCGACGATTGAATGGGTCGTCGATACAGGCGCGCCCATGGCGGTTGCAAAATTCAGCCACAGAGCGGCGGCCAGCAGGGCAGCCGTCATCAACCACACGAACGTATTGCTGTCCGCGATCAGCGCCGGATCAATGATGCTGCCTTTAACGGTCCGCACCACGTCGCCGCCTGCGATCAGGGCGCCGGAGGCCTCGAATATCGCTGCGATGGCGAGCGCTCCGGTCAGAGAAATGGCGCGCGATCCGACGGCCGGACCGAGATTGTTGGCAACATCGTTAGCACCGATATTCATCGCCATGTAGCCGCCGATCATCGCCGCGATCACAAGCAGCACGCTACTCTGGCCGCCCTCGCCGCGCATGATCGTAAACAGCATGATCCCGACGATGAACAGAATCGCCGTGCCCAGTCGGAACAACTCGTTACGATTGACCAGTGACGCTTTCTCAAGCGCTTTGACGTTTATGGTGCCCAACGCGGTCGTCTTCCTACAGCAAGGTCCGATGAAATTGCCACGACGAATCCGCGGCATGCAACCCTAACGGTGGGGAACGGTTGCTGGCCGGAACGTTTCGCGCAAGGCATGTACTACAGGCATCTATATTGATTCGCGAGATTCGCATTGTGACTGAAAAATCTAATTTGTCAGGTGGCAATTTCTATCGAGCTACCAAATCGATTAAATTTGCACCGCGGCAGTTATCCACAGGTACCGGCAAATCACCGCCATATACACGCTAAATAAAAGCTCGATTTAAGGCTTGTGCGCAAAGCGCATTACTTCGCCGAATAACCACCGTCAATGAGAAGGGCAACGCCGGTGACGTAGGACGCCTCGTCGGACGCCAGCCACAACGCGGCATTGGCCATCTCCTCGGGCCGGCCCACGCGGGCCATCGGCACGCCGGCCAGATAGCGCTTCTTCGACTCTTCGATATTGCCGCCGCGCGACATGAACTGCGGCAGCATAGGGGTGTCGGTCAATCCGGGGCAGACCACATTCACGCGGATGTTGTCGGGTGCCAGAGTCTGGGCCAGGGACTTGGTCAGCCCGACAACAGCGAACTTGGCCGCCGAATACACCGGCATCAGCATCGAGCCCACCAGGCCGGCAATGGAAGCGGTGAACATAATGGCGCCGCCGCCGCGCGCCCTCATATGCGGAACCACTTCGACAACTTCGTCGAGGCGTCCTTGATCGATGTCGACGGCGGCGATCTTGGCACCTTCGCGGGCGAAAATCTCACAGCCTGCCCGACCCATCCCTGATGCCGCAGCGGTAACGACCGCTAGCTTGCCTTTTAAGCGCATAAAAACCTCCCCGTTTTAATTTAAGGCTCTCCATGCTCGTTGCGTTCAAAGGCCCAGAGCAAAGAGTGATTCTCCATGGTAAGGCGGACAGCGGGATTATTGCATCCCTCGAGCAGATCAAGTCATGGCTCATTGTTTAGATACAGGCACCTGTGGGATTAGCCCTCCACTACCTGCCCCATGACCAAGCCCACCACGTGCTAAAGGGCTAATCTATAGGTTCAGACCAGCCCTTCAGGACCCGAGTAAAGGAGAGATTTAAGCCGCTGCGGCTGCGGGCTACTTTGCGCAGCGCCTGGACACGGCAAGCACGAAACTGCCGCGGCCGGTAACAATCGTTTTCCCCGATTTATGCTCGATTCGCGCTCGCTACACACATCATAAAAGCAAGCCGCGTGCCAGAGCCGGGGCTTCTTTAACCCATTGAAAAAAAGGTTCGTCTATTAGGTCGAGAAGCCGGCTGCCGTGTTATCGCTACTTGATGACGATTTTTGATAAATAATGGGGTTTTTACGAAGTGCCACTGTGGGCTGACGCTCATGCTCCCCCGTTCGGTCCATCATTTCGCCTATAGTATTGATCTCAATGCACTCTGCGGTTCGGCCGAGCAGCGCCCGGAGTTGTATTTGTCTGGGTGCCCCCCTATACATCCTTCATCACCCGACTTTTTAGGATCCCGCCGCATGATCCCCCGCTACGCCCGGCCCGCCATGACCAAGATCTGGGAGCCGGAGAATAAGTTCCGCATCTGGTTCGAGATCGAGGCCCACGCCTGCGACGCCCAGGCCAAGCTCGGCGTGATTCCTGCCGAGGCCGCCAAAGCCGTCTGGAAGAAGGGCAAGTGGGACATCGAGCGCATCGACGCGATCGAGGCCGAGACCAAGCACGACGTCATCGCCTTTCTGACCAACCTGGCCGAGAGCGTCGGCCCCGAGGCGCGCTTCATCCACCAGGGGATGACCTCGTCAGATGTGCTCGACACCTGCCTGTCGGTGCAACTCACCCAATCCGCCGACATCCTGCATCAGGACATCGACGAGTTGCTGGCCGCGCTCAAGCGCCGGGCCATGGAACATAAAATGACCATCGCCATGGGCCGCAGCCACGGCATCCATGCAGAGCCCGTAACCATCGGCCTCAAGTTCGCCAGTTTTTACGCCGAGTTCGTCCGCAACCGCCGCCGACTCAAGGCCGCCCGCCACGACATCGCGACATGCAATATCTCGGGCGCTGTCGGCACCTTCGCCAATATCGATCCGTCCGTCGAACAACACATGGCGAACAAGATGGGCTTGCGTGTCGAGCCTATTTCCACCCAAGTCATCCCGCGCGACCGTCACGCCTACTTTTTTGCAACCCTTGGCGTGATTGCCAGTTCCATTGAACGGGTGGCCACCGAAATTCGCCACCTGCAACGTACCGAAGTGCGCGAGGTCGAGGAATTCTTCGCCGCTGGGCAAAAAGGCTCGTCGGCCATGCCCCACAAGCGCAACCCGATCCTGACCGAAAACCTGACCGGCCTTGCGCGCATGGTGCGCGGCTACGTGACGCCTGCCCTGGAAAACGTGGCTCTCTGGCACGAACGCGATATCTCGCATTCGTCGGTGGAGCGCTATATCGGCCCCGATGCCACCATCACCCTGGACTTCGCGTTGGCCCGGCTCACAGGCGTGATCGACAAACTAGTAATTTATCCGGACGCCGCCGAGAAAAATCTGAACATGATGGGCGGGCTGATCTTCTCGCAGCGCGTCCTGCTCGCCCTCATCCAGGCCAGAGCCAGCCGCGAGGATGCCTACGCGATCGTCCAGCGCAACGCCATGAAAGTCTGGAATGAAGGCGGGCAGCTGCAGGATCACCTGCTGCAGGACAAGGATGTCACCGGGTACTTGAAGGCCGGCGAGCTAAAAAAGCTGTTCGATATAGGCTACCACACCAAACACGTGGATACGCTTTTCAAGCGAGTGTTCGCTGAAAACTGATCAGTCGACCACTATTATTTTTTTGATTCCGCGGCGATCTGGCGCGTGGCCTCAGCGTGGCAGTCGTGCAGCGCTTTATAGAGGTCCGCGTCGAAAATACTCACCTGCTTGGCTTGAAGGTCGCTGTGCACCTTATCCATTAAGTCGCCGCCGCCGGGCTTTTGAATGTTCGACTCTACAACCTCACGGGCATACGTATCCACCTGTGGACCCGACAGTCCCAGCTTACCCGCCACCCAGTTGCCGAACAATCGGTCGCGGCGCGACCGGACCCGGAACTGCTGGTCCTGGTCCAACTGGAATTTACGCTCAAAGCCTTTTTCGCGGTCTTGAAACGCGTCGTTCATTATCTTCTCCACTAGAATCGTGGCTGGATGCAGCGCGGCGGGTCCGCAACTGAAGTCCTCGTATAAAGGCGCGGCCGGTCAGGCGCAACTGGCGTAACCGCGGCAACAGCATTACGTTCCTGGAGTACCGCACTTAATTTGAATCATTGCCTGACCGCAGCCGTGTGCACAGTTGTCATTCTTCGCCGCCCAGATCACGCCTGGCCTGTCATTGTCGGCGCCAACCGGGATGAAATGCTCAACCGACCGTGGACGCCGCCTGGGCGTCACTGGCCCGACCGGGCCGACGTCGTTGCCGGCCGGGATGAACTGGCCGGCGGCACGTGGATGGGACTGAATGACGCCGGCGTGACCGCCTGCATACTCAATCGCCATGGCTCCCTGGGCCCGGCGCCGGGCAAACGCAGCCGCGGCGAGTTGGTTATCGAAGCGCTGGACCACGCAGATGCAGCCCCGGCCGCCGCAGCACTGGCCGACATTAGTCCCGCGGCCTACCGGCCCTTCAACATGATTGTTGCGGACAACACGGACGCTTGGTGGCTGGCCTTCACAGAAAATGCGGAAGCATCCGGACAAGGCGTGCGCACCGCGCCCATCCCCGAAGGGCTGTCCGTCTTCACCGCATATGACCGCAACGACACGTCCGATGGGCGTATTGCCGCCTATCTACCGCTATTTGAGGCCGCGAGCCCGCCGGATCCTGACACCGGCGACTGGACCGCGTGGCGTGACCTCTTAGGTGCGACGGACAGCCAGGGCGCCGTCTTTAACGCTATGAGTTTCCGCATGGATAGTGGTTTTGGAACGTCCTCGTCCTCGCTCTTAGCCCTGCCATCTGTTGATACGGCTCATGGACCCGGCGCCAAACGCCCAGTCTGGCTTTTTGCCCCGGGCCCACCCGAATCTGCAGACTTCACTCCGGTAGATATCTGAAAAACGACGCCCAAGAGTGGTGCCGACGCTGGATTTCAGCGATTTTACCGTCAGTGGGCGCACGCGTTGTAGCAGCCCCTTCCACCTGCTATATGGGCTGCCCGCCACATCGGTCATCGAATGGTCAGCGGGCCTCGGTTTAGTACGTTAATTTACAAGTGAGAGGCGCATGGTCCGCCGTAAACAAATCTACGAAGGCAAAGCCAAAGTCATTTTCGAAGGCCCGGAGCCCGGCACTCTCGTCCAGTACTTCAAGGACGATGCCACCGCGTTCAACAACAAAAAAAAAGGCACGATCACTGGTAAGGGGGTGCTCAACAACCGTATCTCCGAATACCTGATGATGAAGCTGGAGGAGATCGGCATCCCCACCCATTTCGTACGCCGCCTCAATATGCGCGAACAGTTGGTGAAGGAAGTCGAGATCATTCCGGTAGAGGTCGTGGTACGCAACGTCGCTGCGGGTTCTATCTCCGAGCGATTCGCCATTCCTGAAGGCACCCGCCTGCCGCGGTCCATCGTCGAGTATTATTATAAGAACGATCAGCTCGGCGACCCGCTCATATCCGAAGAGCACATTACCGGTTTCGGCTGGGCTACCATCCACGAAGTGGATGAAATGCTGAACATGGCGCTGCGCGTCAACGACTACCTATCGGGTTTGTTTCTCGGCATTGGAATCAAGCTGGTCGACTTCAAGCTCGAATTCGGACGTCTATTCCATGAGAACGGCGATATCCAGGTGGTGTTGGCGGACGAGCTATCACCCGACAACTGCCGCTTGTGGGATTCGCAAACCAACGAAAAGATGGACAAGGACCGTTTTCGCCTCGACATGGGCGGTGTCGAGGAGGCCTACCAAGCGGTGGCGCGGCGGCTCGGTATATTGCCGGAAAGTGGCCCAGCTGATCAGCAAGGCCCGTCCACCTTGCAATAGCGTCAGGCCCCCGGCACAAGTCCGGGGGTTGGAGTTTTAGGAGCTTGCGTTGAAGGCGAAAGTTCACATCACTTTAAAAAACGGCGTGCTCGACCCTCAAGGCAAGGCGATCGAACATTCGCTTCACGGCTTGGGCTTCGCCGGAGTTTCAGATGTGCACCAAGGTAAGTACATCGAACTCGATGTGCCCGAAAGTGATAAAGCTGTGGCCAAGTCCAAGGTCGAAGACATGTGCCGGGCGTTGCTCGCCAATACCGTCATCGAGAATTACAGCGTCGAGATTTTAGATTGAGCCCATGAAGGCTGCTGTCATCGTTTTCCCGGGGTCCAATTGCGACCGCGACATCGCCGTTGCCCTCGAACAAAGTATGGGCCGGCCGCCCCAAATGATCTGGCACCGGAACACGGAGCTTCCGGACCTCGATCTCATCGTCGTGCCCGGCGGGTTCTCTTATGGCGACTACCTGCGCTGCGGTGCCATGGCCGCCCACTCGCCGATCATGGGGGACGTCAAATGCAAAGCCGAACAGGGCGTGCGTGTTCTCGGTATCTGCAACGGATTCCAAATCCTCACAGAAACGGGCCTCTTGCCCGGCGTGCTGATGCGCAATCGCGATCTCAAATTCATCTGCCGCGACGTGCATTTGAAAGTCGAAGATACAAGCAGTGCGTTCACAAACGCTTATAAGTCGGGCGCCGTGATTCGCGTTCCCATTGCTCACCACGAGGGCAACTACTTCGCCGACGATCAAACATTGGCCGCGCTGGAGGACGAAGGTCGCGTCGCGTTCCGGTATTGCGGACCAGATGGCCAAATCTCCGAGGCCGCTAACGTCAACGGTTCGCAGCACGGCATTGCGGGCATCTTCAACAAGGCCAAAACCGTCCTCGGCATGATGCCACACCCTGAACGCCTCGCTGATCCTAAATTGGGCGGGCTCGGCGGCCGCGCCATGTTCGACGGCCTTGTGGACCGCCTGTCATGACTCCGCCGAATGAACCGATCACCGCTGACGACGTCGTCTCCCACGGCCTCTCCAACGATGAATATGCGCGCATCCTCGAGATTCTCGGTGGACGTGCACCGAACCTCGTCGAGCTCGGCATCTTCTCAGTCATGTGGTCGGAGCACTGCTCTTACAAGTCCTCCAAGAAGTGGCTGAAGACCCTCCCCACCACCGCGCCGTGGGTCATCTGCGGACCCGGCGAGAATGCGGGCGTCATCGACATTGGCGAAGGGCTCGCGGCGATCTTTAAAATGGAGAGCCACAATCATCCGTCGTACATCGAACCTTATCAGGGGGCGGCGACCGGCGTCGGCGGCATATTACGCGATGTGTTCACTATGGGCGCGCGGCCCATCGCCAACATGAACGCCCTGCGCTTCGGCGATCCGTCCCACCCCAAGACCCGCCACCTCGTTTCCGGTGTCGTCGCCGGAATCAGCGGCTATGGCAATTGCGTTGGGGTACCCACCGTCGGCGGCGAGGTGAATTTCCATTCCAGCTACAATGGCAACATCCTCGTCAATGCCATGACCATCGGCCTCGCCGACAAGAACAAGATTTTTTATTCCGCCGCCTCTGGCGCGGGAAACCCCGTCGTTTATGTCGGTTCAAGAACCGGGCGCGACGGCATCCACGGTGCTACCATGGCCTCGACAGAGTTCGGGGAGAACTCAGATGCAAAGCGCCCCACGGTTCAGGTTGGCGATCCGTTCACTGAAAAACTTCTTATCGAGGCGTGTATGGAATTGATGACTACCGACACCATTGTCGCCATCCAAGACATGGGCGCCGCCGGCCTTACCAGTTCATCCTTCGAGATGGCCTCGAAAGGCGGCATGGGCGTCGAGCTATACATGGACCAGGTGCCCACCCGCGAAGAGGGTATGACACCCTACGAGATGATGCTGTCCGAAAGCCAGGAACGCATGCTCATGATCCTGCAGCCCGGCAAGGAAGACGTCGCCAAACGCATCTTTGAGAAGTGGGAACTAGATTTCGCCGTCATCGGCATCCTGACCGACACCGGCCGCATGGTCTTAAAGATGCACGGCGATGTTGTCGCCGACCTGCCCATCGGTCCTCTTGCCCAAGCTTCGCCGGAGTATAACCGCCCCTGGGTCCCTTCGCCCAAGCAGCCCGTTATCGCAGCCAAGGACGTGAAGGACATGCCCTGGACCGAGGCCCTGTCGATCCTGATGGGCTGTCCCGATCTCGCCAGCCGCCGTTGGGTATGGGAGCAATACGACCACATGGTCATGGCCGATACTGCCCAGCACCCCGGCGGCGACGCGGCGGTCGTCCGCCTGCACGCCTCCAACCGCGCGCTCGCCATCACCACCGACTGCACACCGCGTTACGTGAAAGCCGATCCATTCGAGGGTGGCAAGCAAGCCGTTGCCGAAACCTGGCGCAACATAACCGCCGTTGGCGGCAAACCAATGGCCATTACCGACAACCTCAATTTCGGCAATCCGGAGAAACCGGAAATCATGGGCCAGATCGTCGAAACCGTCGAAGGCATCGGCACTGCCTGCGCCGCGCTCAACTACCCGGTGATTTCCGGCAATGTCTCGCTGTACAACGAGACCGGCGGCAAAGCGATCCTGCCAACACCGGCGATCGGCGGCGTCGGCCTTCTCGAAAACCTCGATCACATGGCAACGCCCGGCTTTAAGAACGATGGCGACGTCATTCTGCTCGTGGGCCAGAAGGAAAATGCCGAGGGTTGGCTGGGCCAATCGCTCTATCTGCGCGAGATTTGCGGGCGGGAAGACGGCGCCCCGCCACCGGTGGACCTCGCCCACGAGCGCGCCGTGGGTGATTTTGTGCGCGGCCTCATTCACACCGCCCGCGCCAGCGCATGCCACGACGTCGCTGACGGCGGCCTGATGGTTGCCGTGGCTGAAATGGCGCTCGCGGGAAATATCGGATGCGCGCTGACCGAGTTTAAAGGTCCGGTTCACGGCAGGCTGTTTGGCGAGGATCAAGCACGCTACATCATCTCGGCGACGGCGGGTGACGCTGCCACCATCCAGGACGAAGCATCAAGAGCGGGTGTGCCTTTACAAAATATCGGCACAACGGGCGGTACGGTTATTACGTTTGCAGGGGATAAAATTAAGCTGTCAAATCTCCGCACCTTGAACGAAGGATGGTTCCCGTCTTATATGGCCTCCAAGACTTGATCGGTACGAAAGGGTTTCGCCATGGCAATGAACGCATCAGAAATCGAATCCCTGATCAAGGAAGCTTTTCCCGATGCCCGGGTGTCGATCGAGGACCTACGCGGCGACGGCGACCACTATGCCGCCGTGGTTGTCTCCGAGGCGTTCAAGAGCAAGAACCGGGTCCAGCAGCATCAGATGGTCTACGCGGCTCTTAAGGGCAAAATGGGCGGCGAGCTACACGCCCTGGCCCTGCAAACCAGCGCACCGGAAGGCGCTTAGGGCGGAACTGTTCGTTCACGCCCCTTGTGATTTCCCGCGGGCCGCCTATATTGCCCGTAACAATACAGGCCGCAGATAACGAGGACATCCATGACCGACAATCCGACAATCGACCAAATCAAGAAAGACATCAGCGAGAACGACGTCGTGGTATTTATGAAGGGCACGCCTGTCTTCCCACAATGCGGCTTCTCCGCCGCCGTGATTCAGGTACTCAGCCACCTCCGCGTCCAGTTCAAGAGCGTCAACGTGCTTGAGGATGAGGGTATACGCCAGGGCATTAAAGACTTCGCCGACTGGCCCACCATTCCGCAGCTTTACGTGAAGGGCGAGTTCGTCGGTGGCTGCGATATCATCCGCGAGATGGCTGAAAGCGGCGAGTTGGCTGAGTTGATGAAACAAAAGGACGTAGCGGCCGCCTGATCATCCCGCTGTCCTAGAAATACAAACGGGGCCTTTCAAAGGCCCCGTTTTTTTGTGCGCCGCTTGCCTCAACGTGAACGGATACATCATCCGTCCCCTGGTGCACCCGAGGGCCCGTCGTGCCGACTCAACCACGCCTCATGTTTTTGAAAATGGGTGGCGTCGCGCTCGATAAACACCCCGTCGCACGCACCAACCGCGTCTTTGTGCCCGCGAGCCTGAGCTCGCCCGCTACATCCCAACGCCCGTCCTCTCGCCGCACGATCCAGGCGAAGCCCTCCAGTTCGCGCTCCACCGGCACTGGGCAGAGATATTCAACGCTCAATGATGAAGTGACGGTGAACGTGCCGATGAACAAAGCAAGGTGTCCCAACATCCCATCCAGCAGTGAGGCCGTCCAGCCGCCGTGAGCAACGCCGGGGCTACCCGCCTGGTTGGTGGGACGCGTCACGAGGGTGTGGCCCTTGCCCTCTTCAAGAAGCTTTTCACAGGCGATCCCCAGCCGGCAGGCGACGCAGAGTACGAAATCACCTGAAGGCGTCATAAAGCCAGCGCACGGCCTGCTCGCTATCCGTCATGGCTCAATTCTATGATTGCCGCGGAAAGATGGCCGCATGGGCGGATACTCAAAAAGGCCCCACAAGGAACCCTGTTGGTTTTAACGGGAGTAGAACTCGATGACGAGATTCGGTTCCATTCGCACCGGATAAGGAATGTCCTTAAGCCCGGGAACGCGGACCATTTCACCGACCAGCTTGTTGTGATCTACAACGATGTACTCGGGCACGTCGCGTTCCGGCAACTCAACAGCAGCGATCACGGTGCCCAATTCCTTTGATTTGGCGCGCACCTCGATCCGGTCGCCCACCTTCACCATATACGAGGGAATAGTGACACGTTTGCCGTTCACGGTGACGTGGCCGTGGTTCACGAACTGCCGCGCTGCGAAAACAGTGGGTACGAATTTCATGCGGTAAACGACTGCATCCAAGCGACATTCCAAAATACCCACCAGGTTTTCGCCGTTGTCGCCTTTGCGGCGCATGGCTTCATGGTAGTACTTGCGGAACTGCTTTTCCGAGATGTTCCCGTAGTAGCCTTTGAGTTTCTGCTTGGCCATCAGCTGCACGCCGTAGTCGGATGGCTTCTTGCGGCGTTGGCCGTGTTGTCCGGGTCCGTATTCCCGCTTGTTGATCGGGCTCTTGGGCCGGCCCCAGAGATTGACCTGTAGACGGCGGTCAATTTTATACTTGGATGATGCGCGCTTAGTCATGATTGGCCTATTTTTTATATTGTCCCGGTAGTCCCGTCCGGTCCGAAGACCAGGGGGCGATGAAGCGGCACTTTTGACCGCCACATGCGTTCCCGGAAATAAGGCGGCGGAGTATAGGGATGGGGCGCCGGAAGTCAATACGGGGCCCGCCGTCGGCCCACTTAAGTATCGTATAAGAATCATATGGTTATATGGAATCAATCCGCCACCGCGGAGATTGCCGGACCGTAATCGTGAAGTTGATCCGACGAAAGTAAGTGACATTTCTCAGCTGGGCAGCCGTTTCCCCATGCTCACCCGCTCCTCAACCACGTAACCAAGGAGCCGATAAAATTCGACAACGTCAGTGTTGGACGATCGGACTTGCAAGTTGATTTTCTTGCATCTTAAAAACCTGAGTCGGTTCTCTGTTTCCCGAACAAGTGCGGTGCCGATGCCTTGACTTCGGTGAGATTGCAAGACAGCTACCAAGTAAAGTCATCCGCTGTGACCATCGTAGCCAGCCATGATGGAGCCCAAAACTCAACCGTCGTGAACAGCAACAAGAAATAAATCGGGTTGCGTTTCTATTTTTGCAGGTATTGTGACTTCTGCCGCGTTCCATGGTGGATAGTCGGGAAACACCTCGTGCCATAGCGAATTTACGTCATCGAAGTGCTCGGGCTGGTAGATGACAATGTCCAAGCTACTTCTCCGGAATATTTATTTTTTCAGCGAAGTCCGTTTGCCTTTTCGGCCGGTCGCCCCGCCGTCCGTAGCGCAGCTCGGTGATCACGCCGTGCAAGGTGCGGACTTCCTGTTCCGTTAGGTCTGCCCGCTGCAGCATGTTGCGGATGTTGACCATCATGCTCGGGCGCTTCTCGTCGACACGCAAGAATCCGCAAATCACCAGCTCTTGCTCGAGGTGGTTGAACAGGCCCTGAAGCATCCGCTGTTCGGCAGGCGAGGTCCTTTTGAGCGTAACGAGCGCATCAGGGCCGCCGTATCCTGCCTGAAACCACTCATAGCCGATGATCAAAACCGCTTGTGCCAAATTGAGCGAGGAATGCTCCGGATTAAGCGGCACCTCAACGATAATGTTGGCGAGACTCACCTCGTCGTTGGACAAGCCGTCCCGCTCGCGTCCGAACAGAATACCCACCTTTCTGCCCGCCGCCGCATGGGCGCGCATGTCGGCCGCCGCTGCTCGCCCTGTCATCAGCAGCTTGACCATGTCGCGCTGGCGCGCGGTCGTAGCATAGACGATTTCAAGATCGGCCAGAGCGGCCCGAACGGTATCGAAGCGTTTCGCCGCCTTGAGAATTCGCTCCGCACCGGACGATGCGGCAACCGCCTTTTCGTTCAACCAGGCCTGTTTCGGATCGACCAGCCGCAGATCTTCAAGGCCGGTGTTCATCATCGCCCGCGCGGCGGTGCCCATGTTCTCGGCCAGTTGCGGCTCGACCAAAATTACTGCTGGTGGATTCTTTCCTGCCCGCGCTGGCAGGCGCGCCTTCTCGGCGTAAGATGTAGATTGTGTACGGCCCGGCTCAGCTTTGGTCATAGGTCAACCGCCCATATAGCGTTGATCCCGTCGCTCCTCCAAACGCGAGCTATTGGAGCACACTTTCGATGAGAAACTCGGCAAAGTCGGCGGGCTTGAGTTTTGGCACCTTACTGTCCCGGCCCTCCATCGTTTTCTTAATCACAATGTTGGCCTCCACTTTGCGCTGGTCCAGTCTGACGATGTCTTTGACGCCCTTAATGTGTGGGTAATATAACGGGTCGAGCATTTTCTGCCGCTCACTGGCGCGTTGCAGAACGGTTTCCGCATCCAGCCCGTCCACCTCGCGGCTGCTTACGAGCTGCCAGTCCGAATGGCCCGCGTAATTTTCAGCGCACAAATCTTGAACGGCCTCTTGCGGATCGCCGTCCACCAAACCGATTTTATACAATCGCTTGCTCACGCCCACGTCCGCGCCCCATTCCTGCATGACGTTACTCATGGCAACATATACTATCGGCATAGTTTGGGCCTTTCACCGGGCTGAAATTCGGGAGAGTGGTTGCGATGACCATAAAGACGATGAAGCCCTGTTTCAAATCTTGGGGTTCCTTTCTGCTCATTATGTCGGCGGCGGTCGCATTAACAGGCTGTGACCGTGCAGAGAACGCGCAAAACCGTGCCGACACTGTGCAGAATGTGACCGTCGACCAGGACGGCACCGTGCATATTCCAGCCTACTCGGTCCCGCTTTCCAATTATATGAGTGAGAACGCCAGGGAGGTTTATGTTGAGGGTATCCGCAATCCCGAACCGGTGATCACCGACCAGGGCATTGAGAAACACCGCGAAACTCACAACAAACTCTTCTACGGTCCGCGGCTGGAGAAGGCGGCAAAACTTTACCCCGTCGATATTGAAGACACCCACATCGGCAGCGTTCATGTCGAAATCATCACGCCGCGGGACGGTATTTCCGAGAAGAATCAAGACCGTGTACTAATAGAGGTTCACGCCGGCAGTTTTATGCTCGGTGCTGTCCACGGCGGGCGCATTGAACCCATACCCATCGCCAGTCTCGGCAAAATCAAAATCGTTGCCGTCGATTACCGCCAGGGCCCGGAGCATAAATTGCCCGCCGGCAGTGAGGACGTTGCGGCGGTTTACCGTGATCTCTTGAACGACTACCGACCTGAAAACGTCGGCGTTTTTGACTGCTCCGGCGGCGGCGTCATGACCGCGCAATCTACCGCCTGGATTCTGAACGAGGGTCTGTCCACGGCGGGCACCGTTGGCATTTTGTGCGCCGCGGCCGAGAGCGTCTCGGGCGGCGATTCTCGTTTCTGGGCCTTGCCGATGGGCGTATTTTTCAGTGCCGCACTGCCGCCGCCCGCACCCAACCCGCCGCCGTTTCCGATGGCCTATTTCAGTGACGTGGACCCGCGCGGCCCCATGGTCGCACCGGTGTTTCATCCGAAATTTTTATCGAAATTCCCACTGACTTTTCTGAACACCGGCGCCCGCAGCCTGGACCTAAGCAGCGTCGCGTATACTCACACGCAAATGGCCAAACTCGGCGTTGAGTCATACTTCTACGCCTGGGAAGACATGTGGCACGCTTTCACTTACAACGTTGAAGTGCCCGAGACACAGGAAGCCCTCGACGTGATCGTGAAGTTGTTTTTGATAAGCATTTGAGGAAGTAGAAAATTGATCGACCTGCGCAGCGATACCGTCACGCGCCCCAGTCCCGGCATGCGCAAGGCCATGCTGGACGCCGAAGTGGGTGACGACGTTTGGGGCGACGATCCCACGGTGAACCGGTTGCAAGAAACCCTTGCAGCGCAAGCGGGAAAGAAAGCGGGACTCTTCTTTCCTTCCGGCACTCAGAGCAACCTGGCGGGAATCATGTCCCACTGCGAACGCGGCGACGAGTACATCGTCGGCCAGAACGCCCACACCTATAAATTCGAGGGCGGCGGCGCGGCGGTGCTGGGCAGCGTGCAGCCTCAGCCCATTGAAAACGCACCGGACGGAACATTGCCGCTAGAGAAAGTAGCTGCGGCAATCAAACCGCGGGACGATCACTTTGCCCGCACGCGCCTGCTGGCCCTCGAGAACACCATAAGCGGCAAAGTGCTGCCGTCCACCTACGTAACGGACGCGACAAACCTGGCGCGACGCCACGGGTTGAGCATACATTTAGATGGCGCACGCATCTTAAATGCTGGGATCGCTTCAAAAATGCCGCTGCCGGAGCTATGCGGACCCTTCGATACGGTTTCCATCTGTTTCTCAAAAGGCCTTGGCGCACCAGTCGGATCGGTTCTTGTCGGAGATCTGGAAACCATAGATCGCGCACACCGCTGGCGCAAAGTTCTGGGCGGGGGCATGCGCCAGGCCGGCATTCTCGCGGCCGCATGCCTCTACGCCTTGGAGCACAACATCGAGCGATTAGCGGAAGATCATGCGAATGCGGAAAGTTTAGCCCGCGGGCTAGCGCAGATACCGGAAATAGAGGTGATATCCCAGGCCACGAACATGGTGTTCGTCCGCGTCCCCGAAGGGCGCGCTCAAGACTTGTCGTGCTACCTTACGGATCACGGGATATTCGCGGATATGCGCAAAATGCCCTCTGCCCGCTTGGTTACACACTTGGACGTGACGGCCTCTGACATCGACAAGGTCATCGTGACGATGGGGCAGTACTTTACAAGTCGATAAGTCCCCTAAAAGTCGAGGCGGTAGATCGGCCGCACGCCTGCCAAGCGCTTGAGTTTCTTGAACCCCGCCTTGGCGAATAACCCTGGCACGCCGGTCCATGCGAAAGCGGCGGGTATTTTTCGTTGCGAAGACGGCACAACCGGATACCCTTCAACGGCTGCCGCTTTATCGCGCTTGGCGAACGCCATAGCCTCGCGGAGCAACGCCGCGGCCACGCCCTTGTCGCGCCACTTTGCCGCCACGTAGAAACAGGTTACGCTCCATGTTCCCAGCGAAGAGGTAACATTGAGCACACGTGAACGGTTGAAATAGGCGAAGTCTTCTTTCGGGGCCACTGAGCATCAGCCCACGGGCGCATCTCCCGCGAACGCAAGAACACCCAGTGCGTAGCCGCCGGTGACGAGAGTCTTGAATGCTTGCAGTTGAGCGTGCCCTTTTGCTCTTGCCAGAACGAGTCGCCCTTGGGTAGACGCCAGAACATGTACCAGCACGTGCCACAGGCACCGTTCTTTCTAAACAGATTTGACTGCCGGCCAGTTAGTTGATGTGATGGCGCGCGCTGTCATGTTAGCGGCGAGACCCGTTACGCGGGATTTGGATTTGATGACTTCTGATTTATCGCGTTTTCGCATAGGTGTCACGCAAGCCAACGGTGCGATTGAAGACAAGGCCAGCGTCGGGGTCACGGCAAAAATAGCCAAGCCTTTCGAACTGCACAGTTCCGCCAACCGGCGCGGCCTCGAGCGCCGGTTCGATCCGCACGGCTGGAATAACTTCCAATGAGTCCGGATTGAGGGCCGCAATGGGATCGCCGTTCGCGCCCGGGTCGGGTCGGGTGAAGAGCGGATTGTAGAGCCGTACCTCCGCCGTCTTGGCATGAGGCGCAGAAACCCAATGCAAGGTGGCTTTGACTTTGCGGCCATCGGGCGCATTGCCGCCGCGGGTCGCGGAGTCGTAGATGCAACGCAACTCAACCACCTCACCAGCGGCATTCTTGACCGCCTCACGGCATGTGATGAAATAGGCGTAGCGCAAACGGACTTCCTTGCCGGGGGACAAGCGAAAAAATTTCTTCGGCGGGTCCTCCATGAAATCGTCTTGTTCGATGTAGAGCTCGCGGCTAAATGGTACTTTACGGGAACCAGCAGAGTAATCTTCCGGATTGTTGACCGCGTTAAGCTCTTCTCCCTCACCTTCTGGATAGTTCTCGATGATGACTTTGAGCGGCCGCAACACGACCATATAGCGCGGCGCGGTCTTGTTCAGATACTCACGTACGCATGCATCAAACATGGCAACTTCGACCATGCTGCTCGCGCGCGCGACACCGATGCGATTGATAAAATCACGTAGAGATTCGGGCGGCACCCCACGCCGGCGCAGCCCCGCCAGTGTCGGCATACGTGGATCATCCCAACCACTAACATGTCCATCACGAACAAGCTGAGTCAGAACGCGCTTGGACAGGATAGTATAGGCGATGTTCAACCGAGCGAATTCGTACTGGCGCGGCCGCGAAGGCACCGGAAGATTCTCGAGCAGCCAGTCGTACAGCGGGCGGTGGTCTTCAAATTCTAGAGTGCAGAGCGAGTGGGTCACGCCCTCAATAGCGTCCGATTGGCCATGAGCAAAATCGTAGTTGGGGTAAATGCACCAAGTTGTGCCTGTCCGCGGATGCGAGGTGTGAATGATGCGGTAAAGCACCGGGTCACGCAGATTGATGTTGCCCGACGCCATGTCGATTTTGGCGCGCAACACTCGCGCTCCGTTGGGGAATTCCCCCGTGCGCATGCGGCGAAACAAGTCGAAGTTTTCGTCGGGGCTGCGGTCGCGGTAGGGGCTGTTTGTGCCGGGCGCGGTCAGTGTACCGCGGTTTGCGCGAATTTCGTCCGCCGTCTGATCATCGACGTAGGCATGGTTATTCGCAATCAGGTCTTCAGCCCAATTATACAACTGCTTGAAGTAATCCGAGGCGTAATGAAGGTGTTTGCCCCAATCAAACCCGAGCCAGCGCACGTCGCGCTGAATGGCGTCGATGTACTCCTGTTCCTCTCTGGCTGGATTTGTATCGTCGAAACGCAAATGGCACCGGCCACCGAAGTCGGTCGCTATACCAAAATTGAGGCAGATCGCTTTAGCATGGCCGATATGAAGATAGCCGTTGGGTTCCGGCGGGAAGCGCGTAACAACCCCTTGAGTCCACCCTTCTGTCACGTCGCTTTTGACAATATCGCGGATGAAATTCGCGACCGGCACAGGCTCTTCATCAGACATAGCGCTTCCTAGATCGCTCTTATTTTTTAGCTCACGGCCCGGTCGCATCGTCAAAGCCGTTGGTGATGGGATAACGGTAATCCCGGCCAAAAGCGATATGCGTGATTTTGACGCCCGGCGGAGCCTGACGCCGCTTGTACTCGGCTATTTTGAGCATACGGAAAATTCGGCGCACCACAGTGTCATCGAAGCCCCCAGCGGCAACGGCGGCAACGCCCATTTCCCCTTCAATAAGTCCCTTCAAAATACCATCGAGAACGTCATAGGGCGGCAACGTGTCCTGGTCCGTCTGATTGGGCTTCAGTTCTGCCGTGGGCGGTTTAGTGATAATCCGCTCGGGCATGATCGGCCCATCAAGCCCTAGAGCACCGTCAGGTTTATGGGCATTACGCCAGCGGGATAGGTCGAATACCGTCGTTTTATAGACATCTTTAAGAACCGAATACCCGCCACATAAGTCGCCGTAGAGTGTGGAATACCCGACGCTCATCTCACTCTTGTTACCGGTCGATAATACCATGTGGCCGAACTTGTTCGACAGTGCCATGAGGGTGATGCCGCGTGCCCGGGCCTGAATATTTTCCTCTGTGGTATCGGGTTCGGTCCCGGTAAACAGCGGCTCCAGCATTGAGTCATAGGCCTTCATGGCCGGACCGATATTCACGGTATCCAATCGCGCCCCTAACAGCTTCGCGGTTCCGTCCGCATCCTCAAGGCTCTCCTGCGACGTATAGGGTGACGGCATCATGACGCAGCGGACTTTATCGGGCCCAAGAGCATCCACGGCCACGGCAGCCGTCAGCGCGCTGTCGACACCGCCGGATAGGCCGATGACAACACCGGGAAAACCATTCTTCCGCACATAGTCGCCCAACCCCAGCATGAGCGCCCTGTAAATGTTCTCTAGGCGGTCGAGTGGTTCATGCAGTTCTTGCGCCGCGCAGGCCCAAACCCCGTCTTTGTTATACCAATCACTAACTGATAGGTCCGAACGCCAGCTTGGCAACTGCAGCGTCAACGCGCGATCAGCACCCAGCACAAAAGATCCGCCGTCAAAGACCAAATCGTCCTGCCCGCCCACTTGATTGACATAAATCAGCGGAAGTTTGGTTTCGGTGACACGCGCGACCGCGTGGTTAAGGCGTACATCGAGCTTGTCTAACTCGAAGGGTGAGCCATTCAAAACGACAAGAAGTTCAGCACCGGACTCCGCCAGGGCCTCGGCCACATCCTCAAACCACATATCTTCACAGATCATGGCGCCGATGCGCACGCCGCGAAACATTACGGGCTCGGGTACCGGACCTGGCATGAAGACGCGATATTCGTCGAACACGCCATAGTTCGGTAGATTGTGCTTAAACCGTGCACCCGATACTTTGCCGCCGTCCAGCAACAAGCCCGCGTTGTAGACTTGCGGCTTGCCATTATCTTTTTTCTCATCCTGTCCGCGCCACGGCGAGCCAACGAGAAGCCCCGGGCCGCCGTCAGCCGTAATCGCAGCAAGATCATTCACGCCCCGCTCAACCGCGTCCAAAACTGCAGTCCGGCACATAAGATCTTCCGGTGGATATCCACTGACCACCAATTCGGAAAATACGACCAAATCCGCGCCGGCCTTTGCAGCCTCAGCACGCACGGTCTTGACCAATGCAACGTTGCCAGAAACGTCACCAACGTTGGGATTGATTTGTGCAAGAGCGATTTTTAGGGACGTGGTCATCTGGACGTCATAGTCCTTACACGCGCAACGACCAACCGCTTATTGTGCGACGGCGATGTGCGTCTTCTTCTGGCGCTGGTGGCGCTCGTCCTTTAATCCCTCTGCCAACTGAAACGCCAGTTCCAACGCCTGGGAGGCGTTAAGGCGCGGATCGCAATGGGTGTGATAGCGGTCACCCAAATTCGCGTCGGTAATGGCCTGAGCGCCGCCGACACATTCAGTGACATCAGCCCCGGTTAACTCGAAATGCACACCGCCAGCGTGGGTACCTTCCGCGCGGTGCACCGCAAAGAATGCTTTTACTTCCGCGAGAATACGGTCGAACTGGCGCGTTTTGAACCCGCTGGCGCTTTTTACTGTATTGGCGTGCATCGGATCACAAGACCAAACAATCTTGCGGCCTTCGCGTACCGCAGCGCGAACCAAGCTAGGTAAATGTTCTGCAACGCGCTCGGCGCCCATGCGCGTAATAACCGTTAGCCGCCCGGCTTCGTTATCGGGGTTTAAGGCATCGCAAAGAGCCATGAGGTCGTCGGGCGTTGTTTTAGGTCCGACTTTCACGCCAATCGGATTTTGTATGCCACGCAAAAATTCAAGGTGCGCACCATCCAATTGGCGGGTGCGTTCGCCCAGCCACAGCATATGCGCCGAGCAACCGTACCACTGACCGGAGGTTGAATCGTTGCGGGTGAGAGCTTCTTCGTAAGGCAGCAACAACGCTTCGTGCGAGGTGTAAAATTCCGTTTCGCGCATCTGCGGCACAGTTTCCGCGGTGATGCCGCACGCTTCCATAAATTCGAGAGTGTCCTGAATACGGTCGGCGAACTGACTGTATTTCTCCGCCGTCGGCGTATCGGATAAAAATCCGAGTGTCCATTGATGGACCTTGTGCAGATCGGCGTAGCCGCCCTGAGCAAAGGCGCGCAGCAAATTTAGGGTCGCGGCGGATTGATTGAAGGCCTGCACCATGCGCGCAGGATCGGGCACGCGCGCCTCGGTCGTGAAATCCATGCCATTGATGATATCGCCGCGGTACGACGGCAGCTCGACGCCATCGATTGTTTCCGTGCTCGTCGAACGGGGTTTGGCAAATTGGCCAGCCAGCCGCCCTACTTTTACGATAGGCAACGAAGCGCCGTAAGTCAGGACAACCGCCATTTGCAAAAGCACGCGAAAAGTATCGCGGATGTTGTCAGGGTGAAATTCAGCAAAGCTTTCCGCACAGTCGCCGCCCTGAAGTAGAAAGGCACGGCCCTCAGCCACTTTAGCCAATTCGGCCTTGAGACGGCGCGCCTCGCCCGCGAACACCAATGGCGGAAAGCCGCGCAGCTGCTTTTCCACAGCCGCCAGCGCATTAGCGTCCGGATAATCCGGCACTTGCACGATGGGCCTAGTCCGCCAGCTTTCGCGGCTCCACTTGGCTGCCTTATGCGTCGCCATGACACGCCTCATTGTCGATGCCCGGCATATAAGCGGGCGGGTTTCTAAGGGAACGCACCCTATAATGATTCACCCGGCCTTTTTCTAGGGTTAAATGCAAACTGCATTGGGGGTTTATAATCCCTACAAACGGAGTGAATTTTCTTGGGCATTGTCAGAGGAAAACCACTGGTTTGCAAAGACTATGACGCAGCGGCACTTAGGCTGCAAGTTGTCGCCACTCAGCTAACGCGGCTGAACGATGGAGCTTGAAAACTTGGCGGCTGTTGAGATGACGGTCCTGGTTGAAGTGGTTATGGACTGAAGCGTGGATCGAAGCGAATTTCTGAAGCGATTTCGAACTTCTGAATCTCGCCATCGCTCGCTCTCGTCGTCGGAACGGCTGATGCGAGTTCTCGGCCCGATTGTTGAGCCACCTTCCCGTCTCCTGACGGGCTTCGTTGCCGATCTCTCGCATAGCCGCGCCGTATGAACGCAACCTGTCCGTTACGATGACTTCTGGTCGTCCATACCGCTTCATGGCTTTGCGTAAAAACCTCAGCGCCGCCGTGCGATCGCGCCTCTTTGTGACGAAGGCCTCAAGCACTTCGCCTTCGTGATCCACGGCCCGCCAGAGGTAGTGCACTTCGCCATTGATTCGTACGAATACCTCATCTAGATGCCAGCGCCATTGCGTGCCGGTCCGCATTTGCGCGGAACGCTTCTTCTTGATTTCGGCCGCGAATGTAGGGCCAAACCGGTTCCACCAATAACGAATCGTTTCGTAGCTAGTGTCTATGCAGCGTTCATGGAGCAAGTCCTCGACCTACCGTAACGACAGTGGAAATCGCACATACATCATCACGGCAAGGCGAATGATCTCGGGCGAAGTCTTGAAATATCGGAAGGGATTGTTCATCCGAGGACGCTACGAGATGCGCTTCACCGGCTCAAGACGCTTTCCTCTGACAATGCCCCTCTGACAGTGCCCCGTGCGTTATCACTTTCGCCGATCTTACGTCGGCGCACCCTGCCAGCTCGATGACATTCTCGCGCTTTCTCCCGCTTTGTATCTATTTTCTGGCCGCCAGGGCTTTAGCTTCGGCCTCATCAATGGTGACAATCCTGTCGATCAAACAGACGGCGCCGATTGGTTGCAGCACACGCAGGGTATCGAACTTGCATAGGCGATCTATGTACGTGCTGTGCATGTATCCACTGAAGGTGATGCCTGGGCAGGGGCCGGCCAAATCAATGCGTTTGTAGCCACCGTGGCGACCACGCATCTTGATCAGTATCGTACGGCTGTCCACCGCCGGAGATTCATCAATGCGGGAGAGTTGAATGCAGCTCTGGGTATCGCCAACGGCTTCACCTTCGGCCCAGGCAAAGGGTGAGTTAAATGTAAATGCCATGGTGATCGCGAGAGCGGTCGATAGCATACAGAGCGGACCGAAGTTCATGCCTGCCTCCATGTTCAGGCGTTAAGGTAGCGTGTATTATTCTGATAAAGTAGGGCGAAATTATGGTGGCTATGTAACGGCGTTGTCAGAGGAAAGGCGCTTGAGCCGACAAATCGAGTCTCATAGCGGGCATTGTCAGGGGAAAACGGCTTGAGTCGGCAGGGGCTGTCTCATAGCGTCCTCGGATGAGCAGTCCCCTCCGATATTTCAAGACTTCACCCGAGATCATCTACCTTGCCGTGATGATGTATATTCGATTTCCGCTCTCGTTAAGACAGGTCGAGGACCTGCTCCATGAACGAGGGATCGATATCTGCCATGAGACGGTGCGGGCTTGGTGGAATCGGTTCGGCCCTACGTTCGCGGCCAAAATCAAGAAGAAGCGTTCCGCAGAGATGCGGATCAGTGCCCAATGGCGCTGGCTGTCAACGGCGGAGCAAAATTAGTCCACCCGGGCGGAGCAAAACTAGTCCACTTAACGTTATGCGGTACGCGGTGTTGGGGGGTTGTCCCGGTAGTCCATAGGAGGGACCCGCGCTGCTTCGTGTAGCGCTTGCGTTACGCGGAGCGAAGCAGCGTGGGAGGTTCCTGTGGGCCCACCTGGTCAACCATTGCACCGGCGGTTAAGCAGGTATTTTTGGGGATTTCCGCCGTTTTTGGCTTTGGTTGAGACGATAGCTCTCGCCGTTCATTTCCAGGATATGGACATGGTGGGTGAGGCGGTCCAGCAAAGCCCCGGTCAGGCGTTCCGAGCCGAATATCTCCGTCCACTCATCGAACGGCAAGTTGGAGGTCACCAGGATCGAGCCCCGCTCGTAGCGCTGGCTGAAGACTTCGAACAGCAGCTCGGCGCCGGTCTTCGAGAGCGGCACGAAGCCGAGTTCGTCGATGATCAGAAGGTGATACTTTGCCAGTTGCTTCTGCAGGCGCAACAGGCGTTTTTCATCCCTGGCCTCCATCAGTTCATGAACCAGGGCAGCGGCCGTGAGGAAGCCGACGGAGAGCCCCTTTTGGCAGGCCGCCAGACCGAGACCGAGGGCGATATGGGTCTTGCCGGTTCCGCTGTTGCCGAGCGCGATGATATTCTCACGACGCTCGACGTATTCGCATCGCGCCAACTCCAGAACCAGCATCTTGTTGAGCGATGCGATGGCCTTGAAGTCGAAGCTGTCGAGGCTTTTGACGGCGGGGAACCTGGCCTGTCTGATCCGCCGCTCGACCATGCGGCGCTCACGGTCGATCAGTTCCAACTCGGTCAGACGGACAAGATACCGCACATGGTCGGCGCCCTCGGTGGCGCATTGGCGGGCCAGCTTGTCGTATTCGCGCAGGAACGTCGGCAGTTTCAGGGTCTTGAGGTGATGGGCCAGCAACACTTGCGGCGTATCGGTCATGACGCGCCTCCACCCAACAAGCTCATATAACTGGCGGCGGCCGTGGTCGCCACGTTGGCCCGAGGCAGGTAGGGATAGATATCCAGGTCGAGTTTGGGCGGGCGTCGCTCGATACGGCACAGCACAAGGTGTTTGACGGCGTCGTAGCCGATCGCACCCAGGCGCAGGGCGTCCTTCACCGCGCCGTGAAGCACCTCGAGATCGAAGGTCTCCACAAGCCGAAGGACCTGGACGTATTCCCGCTTGCCGGCCTTGCCCATGCGCGCCTCCAGGAGACGGCGCAGGGTTGGGAAGGCATCAGGCAGTTCCCATCCGGCTAGCGGCGCGGCCTGATCCAGGGCACCGATCTTGTGCTCCAGCAAAGGCAGGTAGTGGATCGGATCGAAGACCATATCTTCCCGGTCGTAGGAACGGGGGTGTCGGGCAATGATCCCGGCGCCGCAACCGATAACCACCTCGTGGACATAGCCACGGATCCAGACTTCCTGATGGCCGTAGGCGACGGGCACGGAATAGTCATTCGTCCGGTAGCGCACCAGGGACAGCGAGTTGACCCGCGTGCCCTGCTTGTCGCACGCGTCGAACGGTGCCGGCAGTGGCCTCTTCAACGCTTCGCGGTCACGCACAAACCGTTCGCCGATGCTCTCGCGGTGGCCGCGCAGGACGTTGCCTTGCCGGTTGCGGCATTGCTCTTCCAGGTGGCCATTGAAGGCGTCCCAGCTCGCGAACCGGGGAAGCGGCGTCATGAAGTTCCGCCGGGCATAGCCGACCACCCCCTCCACATTGCCTTTGTCGTTACCCTTGCCGGGACGGCCGTAGCGGTCCTCGAAGAGGTAATGGGACTGCAGCCCGCTGAACGCCCGCGTTCGTTGCCGCGTGCCATCTGACAAGATGCGCGACACCAGACACTTGTCGTTGTCGTAAAGAATCGATTGGGGAACGCCGCCGAAAAAAACAAAGGCTCTGTTGTGCCCGTCCAGCCAGGCCTCCGTCGTCGCCGCCGGGTAGGCCGCAACGAAGCAGGCATCGCTGTGGGGAAGTGTCATGACGAAAAAATGCGCCCGATACTTGACGCCGGCGATGATCGCATCCGCCTCGCCAAAGTCCGCTTGAGCATGGCCCGGAGGATGTGACAACGGCACAAACATCTCACGCCGACGAAGGCGCCGTTCCCGAACGTAATCCTTCACGATGGTCTCTTTGCCCGTGAAGCCATGTTCGTCGCGAAGGCGCTCGAAGATACGCTTCGCCGTGTGGTTCTGCTTACGGTGAACCGTTCGGTCCTCCTCCAGAATACGGTCGATGATATCCGTGAAGGGGGCCAGTTTCGGGCGTTTCGGTGGCTGGCGTCGCCGATATCCCGGCGGTTCCGAATGCCGCAGCATCTTCCTCACCGTCTCGCGCGCAATGCCAAACCGACTTGCCGCCTCTCGCTGGCTCAGACCATCAACATGGCAGGCCAGCCGAACGCGCAGATATAGGTCCACGGTGTACATCCTCCCGCCTTCCATCTCAAAAAAGATCGAAGGCTACAGGTGGCAGAGTTTTACTCCGCCCGCGGCTGGGAAATCCCGCCGCTTCCGTGGACTAATTTGTCACCGCCGTTCTCAGTTCCGCAGAGATGCGGATCAGTGCCCAATGGCGCTGGCATCTGGACGAGGTTTTCGTGCGAATCAATGGCGAAGTGCACTACCCCTGGCGGGCTGTTGATCACGAAGGTGAAGTTCTTGAGGTGTTCGTTGCAAAGAAGCGTGATCGCGCGGCTGCGCTGATATTTTTACGTAAAGCCATGAAACGATATGGCAGCCCAGAAGTCATCGTAACGGATCGGCTCCGCTCATACTGCGCAGCGATGAGAGGGATCGGGAATACATTTCGCCAGGAAACCGGTCGTTGGATCAACAACCGGGCCGAGAACTCGCATCAGCCGTTCCGACGACGAGAGCAAGCGATGGCGAGATTTAGAAGTTCAAGATCGCTTCAGAAATTCGCTTCGATCCACGCTTCAGTCCATAACCACTTCAACCAGGAACGCCATCTCAACAGCCGCCAAGTTTTCAAGTTCAACCGCACGGCCGCTCTGGTCGCATGGCAGCAACTTGCAGCCTAAGTGCCGTTGCATCATAGCCTTTCCAGGCCAGTTAGTTTTCCTCTGACAATGCCGTTTTTAGGGATGGGGCGCAAACCGCCCCGCTTACCTCACCGCCGCTGATCGAACCGCCGCCCAAGCAAAGCGCTTGCAATATTCACTTTTTGGATGTCAATGGCGCCGCCAGCAATACCCCACCCCCAGCTATCACGTAAGCGGCGTTCCATTGGGAACTCCTTGGAGTAGCCATAGGCTCCCATTAGCTGAAGTGCATCACCTGTGACTTCACGCGAAATAGAGTTGGCAAAGCACTTAGCGACGGAGCTATCTAGGATCGACGGCAAACCGTTTGCGGCGTTAGCCGCGGCTCGCCATATTAACAACCTCGCAGCATCGACTTTCATTTGCGATTCTGCGAGCTTAAGTTGAACGGCCTGAAACTCCATTATCGGTTTTCCGAACTGCTTACGCTCGCGGACATATTCTAAGACGAAATCCAAAGCTCCTGACGCTTGACCGAGTGCCATTGTGGCATTCCCACAACGTTCTAAGTCAAATGCCTCCATCAGTTTTTTGAAGCCACCAGCCGAGACGAGGATGTTTTCGAGCGGCACCTCACAGTCATCGAAATAAAGATCTGAGGCCGGAATGCCGCGAAACCCCATTAATTTCTCGGTCGCTCCAAAACTCAAACCTTTGGCGCCTTTCTCCACAACGACTGCACCAATGCCCCTTGCGCCAGGTTCATCCGACATCCGGCAGTAGACTACGTAGCCATCGGCGTGACCGCCTCCCGAACACCACCGTTTAGTGCCGTTTAGAAAAACCTTATCACCTCGAACCTCGCCCTTGGTTTTAAGGTCAGTGAGGGCGCTACCAGCGTCTGGTTCCGACATCGATATGGCCACAATCATTTCCCCCCTGCAGACCGCCGGTACAACACGCCGTTTCAACGAAGCTGAGCCGAAATGCTCGATCGCACGGACTGGTCCGACGGACGACTCAAACACTGGCCACGCTACGGCGGAGGAGATTTTCGCAAATTCTTCCAGCACAATTAGCGCATCAAGATCCCCCAGCCCTAGACCCCCGAGGTCGGCTGATACATTGATTCCGAGAAAACCCAACTCCGCAAATTTCTGAATCAGTTTTGGACTCGGAGGCTTGTCTTCTTGCTCTAATTCCTGCGCAATAGCCGGTAATTCAGCATTCGCAAAATCTCGCGCCGCTCGTTGTAAATCCATCTGATCTGACGAGAGCCTGAAATCCATAAGTACCTACAATTATTACTAATAGTTAGAGTTTGCGAACGGGATCAACAAACGGAAGAGGCTCGTGATCGCTGCTGTGACAACGTAAGATCAAGGAGCGTCTGCATGAACCACCGACACAAAGACAATGCATTGATTCCCGATCCTTCACAATCTGAAGACATGCATATGCACATAATACAAATCCTTATTCGCCTATGGTCTAAATGGGAATCTATCACGCACTAAGGTAATGACACCGAATGCACTCGAGGTGCCCATCATGCCATGCGCAAGAGCCTCACCTGGGTATTTATCGCCCGAAAACGTATATACCGGCCGGCCGTGATACGTCCAGGCGCGCACAGTTGGAACGTTCTCCCCATATGCACCCGCCGCATCTGCAAAGGGTGGATCGAGGACTTTGTCAATGCCCCAGTACCCGACCGGCGCGTCGTCAGGCGCGGCCAAAACAGGGCGCCATTCGCGGGCGCATTGCTCACCAGTGCCACAAAGCGCGGAACGGTGTGCCGCGGCATCCCCCGGTTCATCGCAAGGGAGTTGGTCTGGACCGTCGAAACAAGAAAATGCGTATAACGTCCGCCCCCGGGCATTCGCATAGACCCACCCAACTTCAGGGACGGTCATCTGCATCGTGAGAAACGCCGGCCTATCCTTCGCCTTGTGGAACACAATCGGCTGCCATCTTCCAGCCGCAACATTTTTGCTGACTTGGGCCCCGTCGCGAGGACGATAAAGCGGCATTCCTTTAAAAGTCCACTGCCGACCGCCACCAGTGTGCACGGCTAGGTCCCAATCATCAAATGGCATATCAAGTTCTGATGCAAACACCGCCGTCCATTCCGCATTACCAGAGTTTGTCTTTGTGCCGGTGCTGAACAAAAGGCGGTCGGTCTTCTCGTCAGCGAGCATTAGACCGTCAACCTTAAAAATCACCTTCACGCCGCGCGGAAAACGCCGAGGCACCTCCACAAGTCTCCACACCCCATGCCTCGCAAAGCCCATCGTGCCATTGACGTCCCCTGGGGCTTTATCTCTGGTGGAGGTATAAACTGGCTTTCCATCAAAAGCCCACTGCTTCTGGTCATTCGGGCGCGTGAGGATGGTCCATCGACCGATCGGCTCTACCCCCGCAATAGGTGCAAAAGGTAGCCACCGCTGAATGCACGTTCGCCGGTGTTCATACCTCGGCAGCGGGAATCCGCCCCCTCTTCTCCCCTTTTCGCTGCGGGTGCCGCTGCAGCCAAAAACACCAGGCTTGCGCTCGTCCATGGCAGTCGTATAGAGCGTCATGCCGGCCGACGTTGTATAGATTGGCCCGGCCCAGTCAGAAGACCCGATAAACACCGCACTTGGAATAGGCTCTGCTGAGGTTTTTATATCTGCAGCAGCCATCGCCGGGTTAAAGGCGCTCAACAGAAGCCCGACGATGGGTAAAATAAGAAAAGTGCGCATGTGGTTCAGCGCTTACCTTTATCTGGAATGTCTAGACGAGGATTTCACCGATTTCTCGTGATGTACGTAGAGAGGCTATGCCCCATTCATCGATTGGCAGTCCCATCACTCGTTGCACGGTATAACCCAGCCGGGTTGCTATTTCGCCTTTTCCGTCGATATGTAAACCGGTCTTGAGTCGACCACTCGCACGTCCGACCGTAAACATCGGGGAACCATCAATATTATGAGTCTTGGCAAACTCGGTGTCAGAATGCGCATAGATCAACGAATGATCAAGCAACGAGCCATCACCTTCTGGTTGCCCAGCCAATGTTTGAATAAAGTAAGCGAACGATTTCATCGACTCGCGTAAATACCATGAACTCCTCACCTGATAGCCAAGATGCTCGTCTTCATTCCTTGCTTCCTGAATGACATTGCAACACTCCGTGGCAACGCCGAAAAGCGAACGCTTCAAGCGCTCGACAAATGAAGCTGCCACCGGTTAGTTTCCATCCATGCAATGCCGTCGGGTGGCTCGAGCAACTGGGAAAACCATGAATACCCAATGACCTTATAGCACCGTTCGTTAGATATGAGGTAATGCTTCATAGAATGCGTTTATCTGTAGCTTTTGCAGCCTTTTAGAGCCTTTTTGCAACGCACAATTCACGCTGCCCATATTTTGAAATGCGGGCTTACTTTTTTAAAGCATTTTTCCCTTGTAGGCGATGAACAAGTTATTAGGTGCTTAAGTTCTTCAAGATCTTCGCATGACCGAAGCGTCTCTTCTGACCAACAATCCTAATAAAGGAACAGAGACTGACGAGCGGGGAAATTCTTATGCGCCGTCGGATGGGCCATGTCGGCATAAAGAGCTAGGGTCTGGACAGAACTGTCGACAACTCATTCTGATTTGATCCAGCCAAGAAATCGCCCATATCATATATCCGATCTATCATAAAACCCAAAACGCAGGTCACCCTCACACTTCGAGATCACCTGCTCCACAAATCCGGTTTCAGTGCGCCAAGCCAGATACCTGTCATACTGAGCCTTGCTCTCCCAGTTCTCAATGAGAACGAAATTAGCCGGCTCGTCCTGATTTTCGTAGACGAAGATATCGATGCAACCATCATAGGCCCGGGTGTCAGCCATACAGCCTCTCCACAACGACTTCAGAGCCTGGGCGCAATCGGGCTTCGCTTTTAGTTCCACCAATACTGTCACTGCCATGGCCTGTCCTTTCGGGTCTGTTAATTTGATTCTGAATATATATCGTGGAGTAACTTGGTGTCGAAATAAAAGGGGCGTACCTCCTTTATCTTGCCATTATCCAGCAGCCATATCTCCGCTATCGGCATCTGAAATGCTTTGCCAGTCGCACGGCCCCGCCCGGTCATCTCTGCCAACAGAACTACGCGATCCCCATCGCCAAGCACCTGTTGCACCGTGACATCTGTGTTTTCCCAGGTTTTAAAAACACGTCTTATTAACTTGATAATGCCTTCGGGGCCTTCGCTAATGCCGCCGTAGGGTAGAGAGTCCGCCACAATGACTTGCGCATCGGGATGCAGCAAGTTTCGCATGGCTTCCTTGTCCCCCCTGACAGAGGCATCCAGAAAGGCCAGCACAATATCTTTGTTGGAATTACTCATCTCGTAACATCAGTATGAGCGTGGCAGGCCGAAACTCTCGGCGATCTGATTGCGGGCCATCTCATTGCTGACCGGCCCAATGCGCAGGAGGCGTGAATCGCGCCAATAGCGCTGCATATCGGTTTCGGCGGAATAACCCATTCCCCCCAATATTTGAATCCCCAGATCGGCTGCCTTACTGACATACTCGGAGCAGAGTGTCTTCACCATGGCGGATTCAATCGCGCTGGAGCGGCCTTGCGTCTGCAGAGCGGCGGTATGGTGCACCATCAACTCCCCTTGTTTTTGCCACATGGCCATATCTGCGATGTAATGCTGAAGCACCTGAAACTGCCCGATAGGTTTGCCAAATGCACGACGCGTTTTCATATGCTCGACAGCGTCTTCGATAACCCCGTCGAGCATCCCCAGACAACTAGCCGCGTTGATGAGGCGCTCATTGTTCAGAGTCTTGGTGGAGTGATACCAGCCCGAGCCTTCTTCCCCCAACAGCAATTCGTCAGGCACAAAAACGTCTTCCAGATGTATAGAACAAGAACTCGCAGCCCGCATCCCCAGCTTTGGCATTTCGGTCACGGTAATACCGCTGGTCCGGCGCGGTACAAAAAAGATAGAAACACCGTCAGAGCGTTTGGCAACATCCTTGTTACTGCGCGCCATTAGCAGGAGATAATCGGCCACATTGGCGAGTGTGCTCCAGATTTTCTCGCCGTTGATAATCCACCCACCATCTGTTTTTTTTGCGGTAGTCTTCATACCGCCCAGCAGGTCGGTTCCACCGCCAGGCTCAGAATAGCTCATGGCAGTTTTAAGATCACCTGTGGCTATTTTAGGTAGAAAAAGACGCTTCTGGTCCTCTGAGCCACAAAATTCGATCGCCTTGCTGCCGGAAAAGGATGTAACACCCCATATCCACCCAAGGCCTGCAGCTGTCCGGGCAAGCTCACGAGCAAACAGCGCCTGGGTAATGATGCTCCCGCCCTGACCACCATATTCTTCCAGAATGCCTATGCCTGTAGCGCCGTACTCAACAAGCTTGTCCCAAAACTCATGCGGAAATTCATACTCTTTACGTTCCAGATTCCGGCACCAGTCTTTGGGAAACTCCTTATCCACCCACTTTCGCGTCATATCGCGAAATAGCCGGTCTTCTTCACTCAAATCCAGGCTCATCTTCTTACCTCTAATATTGCCTCCAACACTCAAAGCTGGAAAGGTTCGACCCTAGGCCTACATATGATTCGAGTCTGGCTTCTTAGCAGCTTGCGCGTCTATTCACATTGAGTATATTGAATAATATTCAAAGCCGCTTAGAAAGAAACGTATGTCAACTCCGCCGAACAACCCGAAAAGACTGGAAAGCGCGCGAACGGAAACTCGGTAAACAAGATGGGATGCTTAAGCCAAATGAGTGCAGCGATCCAGGAGAGGTCATGAACAAACTTTTACGCAATAACACAATTCTGATTGACCGGGATTCGAGCGATCTTGCGGAAATCACGATGGCCGATATCGGAGATGCAGACGCCCTTCTCGCCGCCGCATCCAGCCTTCGGGACAGGGGTCACAGACATCTTGTTACTTATTCTCCCAAGGTTTTTGTGCCGTTGACCCACCTGTGCAGGGATGTGTGCCATTACTGCACTTTCGCCCAGACGCCTGGTAAGTTGGATGCTGCCTATTTGTTGCCCGATCAGGTTCTCAGGATCGCCCAGGCAGGTGCCCGGAAGGGATGCCACGAGGTGCTCTTTACTCTTGGGGACAAGCCAGAGATGCGCTACGCGGTAGCACGTGAGGCCCTCGACAGATTGGGCTACGCTACGACGATCGACTATCTTGAGGCCATGTGCCGGCTCGTCCTGGATGAAACCGGTCTCCTGCCCCACGTCAATCCCGGAATCGTCACCGGCAATCAGCTGGATCAGCTGCGGGCCGTTTCAGTATCACAGGGTTTGATGCTCGAATCCGTCTCCGAGCGTCTGTGTGAAAAGGGGCAGCCCCATCACGGGTCGCCTGACAAACGGCCTGCCGAGCGGCTTAGGGTCCTCGAGTTGGCCGGCGAACGCCGCATACCCTTCACCACCGGCATCCTGATTGGCATCGGCGAAACTCGGGAAGAACGGCTGGAGGCGTTGAAGGCCATCCGCGACATTCATGACCGCTACGGCCACATTCAGGAAGTCATTATCCAGGCATTCCAACCTAAAGCAGGCACCAAAATGGCGGATCAGGCGCAACCCTGCTTCGAAGACCTAATGTGGACGATCGCCGTTGCCAGACTTCTGCTCGGGCCGGATATGAATATTCAGGCGCCACCGAACCTGTCTTCCAAGACCTATCCTGATTTGATTTTCGCCGGGATCAATGATTGGGGCGGCGTTTCGCCGGTAACTCCGGATTACGTCAATCCGGAAGCGCCCTGGCCAGAGATCGAACGCCTGCGCAAGGGCACTGAGTCGAGAGGCAAGATTCTGTGCCCGCGGCTTGCCCTTTATCCCGAATATATCAGCGATCTCGGAAAATGGACCGATCCCATTCTGCGTCCCCATGTACTAAAGCGCATAGACGCTGGTGGCCTCGCCCGCGATGGGATTTGGATAACCGGCCAGCCCGGCGTTGGAGAAATCGAGCAGGCGGTCCTGCGGCCGACGGCACTAAAATCCGGGGGCATCGATGAAATCCTCGACCGGTCAGTGGCGGGCAACGCCCTAAATGAAGAAAGCATCGTACGCCTGTTCCGGGCGCGCGACGGAGAAGCCGGGGCTGTATTGGAGGTTGCCGACCGGTTGCGGGCGGAGACAGTTGGTGAAGTTGTGACTCACGTCGTCAACCGCAATATCAATTACACCAATGTCTGCACCTATCGCTGCCGCTTCTGCGCCTTCTCGAAGGGACGAGGAAGCGAGATCCTGCGTGGCCGGCCCTATGACCTGACACTTGAAGAGGTCGTCCGCCGGACCATCGAGGCACGCGAGCGCGGTGCTACCGAAGTGTGCCTGCAGGGCGGCATCCACCCGGACTATACAGGCAAGACCTATCTGGCAATCCTCAAGGCGATCAAGAAGGCTGTGCCCGAGATTCACGTCCACGCTTTTTCGCCATTGGAGATTTTCACAGGCGCCGCTTCCCTTGGCGTACCGGTTCGCCAGTTCCTTGAGACCCTACGTGATGCCGGGTTGGGCTCTTTGCCGGGAACCGCCGCAGAGATACTTGTGGACGAGGTTCGCCGGATAATATGCCCTGACAAGCTGAGTAGCGCCGAATGGCTAACGGTCATGGGTGCGGCACATGATGTAGGCCTTAGAACCACAGCGACCATCATGTTTGGGCATGTGGACAACTACCGGGATTGGGCCCGACACCTGCTTATTATCCGAACCCTTCAGGAAAAAACTGGAGGATTCACGGAATTCGTACCACTACCATTCGTGGCCAGGGAGGCTCCTTTTTTTAAGCTGGGCCAGGCACGGCGGGGACCAACGCTGAGGGAAGCACTTCTTATGCATGCCGTGGCGCGCCTGGTTTTACACCCGCTGATCCCCAATATTCAGGTCTCTTGGCCCAAGATGGGGCCGGAAGCGGTCGCATTAAGCCTTCGCGCCGGGGTGAATGACCTTGGCGGCACGCTGATGAACGAATCTATCTCGCGCGCGGCGGGCAGTGAATTCGGCCAGGAACTGCCGGCACCGGAAATGGCGCGGATTGCCGCCAGCGTCGGGCGCCCCACCCGGCAACGCACAACTTTGTACGGTGAAGTGGCGGAAGAGGACAGTATCGGTGACCATGATATGCCGGCCCTTCAACCATCAATCAATATACCCGCCAGGAAGTATTCGAATATAGTCGTTAATTGATGGGCTTTCAGGTGGCGCTATGCCCCGCAGACATCACACCCGATAGCTTGCCAGAATAGCATCGAGCTTAGGACGGTAACCCGATATATCGCTTTCGATCTGGGCGATGGGTCTCGCGCCCTCTTCCAGCAGCGCCTTTTCCAGGGTCGGATGGTCACCCTGGTAAATCAAGCCCGTGGGAATGCGGTGATCGTTTTTCAGACGCATACAGGTTGTGAAAGCCAGAGACCTATCACCTGAATCGTAATCTGCATCCTTGTCAACGTCGTGAACCATGGCCTCCCACAGGGGATAAGTGTCGTTGTAGGTGACGCATGGCGAAAGCACTTCAAGAAAGGCGAAGCCCCTGCCCGCCTGTGCATGCTCAAGTGCCTTGATCGTCAAATCGTTGAGCTGTTCCGGCGCGCTTGCAAAGCCACGGGCAAGAAAAGTCGAGCTGCCAATAGATAGGCCCAGCATTATTGCATCGAGGGCGTCTTCCTCCGGTGCCCAATCGGGTGCGTCCTTTGTTGGTGAATCCTGGCCCTTGGTCAAACCATAGGTCCCATTGTTCATGACAATATAGACAAGCGAAGGATTCCGTTTCAGGCTATGAACAAAATGCCCGACACCGATCGCATAGCCGTCGCCGTCGCCGCCCGAAGCGACGACGGTAAGTGCGGGGTTGGCAAGAGCAGTGCCGATTGCTGTAGGCAGAACACGGCCATGCATTGCGTGATAACCGTAAGTGCTCAAATTATTCTGAATTGAACCCGAACAACCGATTCCAGCGAGGATTACCGTTTCGTGCGGCGGAATTTCCAGGGCTTTCAGGGCATGGTTTAGCGCGCCCTGAACACCGAAATGTCCACAGCCGGCACACCATATCGGTTGGTTCGGCTTGTAATTTGTTGTCATCGGGCTTTCTCCTTTTCCAGGATTGCCTCGACCAGTTGTGCCACACTCATTGGCACACCATCATATTTTAGAATGCTATGCATGCCTTCTGCGGGCGCGCCGACGGATCGGATTAGATCCGCTAATTGGCCGCCCTTGTTGTATTCAACGACATAAACTCTCTCGCAGCTTTTGACGAAATCCACCGTATCGTCAGGAAGTGGCCACAGCGTACGCGGCCGGTGGCAACGCAGGCCTATGCCGTGCCCAGTCAGCCGCTCGCGGGCCTCAATAAGAACATCTCCCACCATGCCAACACAGATCACACCAACGTTCGCCTGCTCGTCACCCCACTCGTATGCGCGTGGCAGTTGATGCCGGACGCTATCAATCTTGCGGGCACGCTTGTCTACCATCGCTGCGCGATTTACCGGATCGGTTGAAACCTGCCCCCATTCATTGCGCTCGTTGCCGGTTACCAGGTTCATGCCTTGGCGCTGGCCAGGGATCGCCCAGGGCGAAATGCCATCTTCGGTTATCGCATAACGGCGGTACTCATCCAGCTTCGATATCTCGGCATCGTCCAATCTTTTGCCGTTGTCGATTTCTATCGAATCTAGATCAAACGCCGGCACCATGTGGGCGGACTGGCACAGGCCATCCAGAGCGATGTAAATCGGGCATTGAGCAACCTGCGCCAGATTCGTGGCCAAGACCCCATATTCGAAACATTCCTCGGGAGTGCCCGGACACAAAACAACGCGTGGAATGTCACCCGGAGCGCCCTGGGTCATTAGGCCAATATCGCTCTGCTCCGGCTTTGTCGGCATACCGGTCGATGGCCCCGCGCGTTGGCAATCGACGATCACAAGCGGGATCTCTGCCGAACCGCAATGCCCGATACCCTCCTGCATAAGCGCAATGCCCGGCCCTGAAGACGCAGTCATGGCTTTTGCGCCCGCAAACGAAGCCCCAATGGCCAGATTGATCGCTGACAGTTCATCTTCGGCCTGCATCGCCACGCCACCAAATTGTGGAAATCTCTTTCCCAACCAGTCCATGATATCCGTGGCCGGTGTAATGGGGTAACCAGCAAAAAATCGCCCGCCCGCGGCAAGAAATCCAAAGGCGGTCGCTTCGTTACCGGTAATCACGATCCGGTCTTCCTTTTCTAGACGGGGCAGTCTGAACAAACCATGATCGACCGTCATGCCGAGGTCGTCGGCGAACGAAAGGCCATTCTCAAGGGCGCCGATGTTTGGCCTCAAATCCTCTTCCGACAGTCTCCGAAAGCGGTGTTTGAGACAGTCGAGTGCCTCATCGTCCGACAAACCCATAACGCGCGACAACACACCGAAGCCAAAGCAATTTTTAAATAGGTCGCGCCGCAGATCACGAACGGCAAGCCGGCCAAAGGGCACTTCGATCACCTGCGCAGTTGACGGGAGAATCCCCCCCGGCAGCGGCCCTCTTGAAACATCGTAAATAACGATGCCATCGTCGGCGACTGACGGCCCCGCCTTCTCAATGGCTTCATCGTCAAAGGCAACCAGGATATCGAGCTTGTCTCCAAGGCAGCCACGGCGCAGGGCAGACCCGCGAAGTACAGCGGCGGCGTGCCCGCCCTTGATGCGCGAGGCTATATTGCTGGTGCGAAAAAGATATAAGCCGCGCTGTGAAAGAGCCCGGGCCAGAAAAGCGATGACCGTGAGTGAGCCATCTCCGCCCTGACCGGCAACCATCACAGTCACGTCTTCGCGGGCTCGAGTTGTTAGACTTCTGCCGGATTCGGCTTCCCGGTTTTGGGTGCGAGCGTTCACTGCCTAGACTCTTCATCCGGGGGCGGCGCCCCTGGACCGGTCGTGTAAAATGTTTTTGGGCATAGGCTTCCCATTGCCTCGCGTTCAGCGTGGGTTGGCATCTGCGCCGGCAGCGGGCGATTCTTCTTCTTATTCGCAGAAAGCTTATTCATCAGGAACTCACCCCGCGGCTCATCAGAGAGGGGCCGCGTTTCAATCCACCCATCTTTCAGAGCGGCTTGAAAGGCCTCGTGACCTCGCCTGGTGCGAATCAAGGTATAGGTCCACCCATCCAGGCCAATCCCGCCCGCTCCGATATCCGCATTTTCACCGCCGTAATCGAGACAGTAGAGACAGGCGGGTCGGGCAAAATCGCGATACTTCTTCAGCGATACAGTTTTGGTTTCTCCGCTATCAAGACGGGCGATAACCTTGCCCTTGATATTTATGTTTTCGATGCTTTTTGGATCGACGTCGATCATTTCACCAAGTTTTTCGATGCTCTCGTGGGTGAAGGCTTCCGAACAGAACAACCCGAAAACCAGGCTGATATTCTCCCGGTACCATCTGGCTATTTCGAGACGAATGCTCGAATTTTGCTGCAATCGAACGCCGTCGACTTGGCAGGGCACACCAACAACCGCAAGCGGGCTGACGTTCTCGCGCATTGCCTTCTGAAGCGCGAGTGTATTGGGTGAGTATGTGTATCGGGACGCCGCGCAGCTCAGCACGTCCTTCCTGTTTCGCGCCAATTTTTGGTAGCCGATTTGCCTGTTGTCAGGCAATACATCGCCGAGAATGGCACCGCCCAGTGTGCCCTTTTCAAACCCGTGCAGGATCAGCGCAGAGACCATGCCGCCGTCCTGGCCTTTGGCCAGAATTTCGGGGTCCGTGGCACGAACATAAAATCCATAGGCGTAAGGGCCGTAGCCCTCATCCTTAGCCGGTTCCTGCAGCCCCAGAAAATCAGGGAGATCATTGTCGGGCGGCCTCAATACCGGGCATACATCAGCGCACAGGACACAATTGACGCAGGCCTCAGGGCGCGCGTTGACTGGATTTTCATCCACATAGTCGAATACATCGACGGGGCAAATGGCGACACAGGCCGCGCAGCCGACACATTTTCCTGGCTTGACGACTTCCTCCATGAGGAGATCGACCGCCGGGAAGCCGCCGCGGTTAAGCTCGGTGCGCCAGGAAAAGGCCCACTCATGTGGGTCGGCGCCTTCCTCGAGCAACCCGCGAAATCTGGCGATGACTTGTACCGATCTTTCGTCTAAATTCTCTGCTGCCAATTGGCGGTCCTCCTACGTATGATAAGTTACCGATGACTTACCCCGCTTAACTTTTCTAACTCTTCAGTTCAGTCTGACGTTACTGTAACGCCTACACCAATACTCGCTGAAGATTATTGCAACTTTGCGCCTACAAATATAGCTATTCAAGAGACTCCTTTCCCTGAGTGCTGTCGATTCTATCACCTCCTAAAAAAAACAAACACCTCCGCTTAGTCCAAACTCTGCAAGCCCTCAGGTTACCGGCGATTTGATGGTTTAAGGCACGTTGATCAAGCCATCAAAGGATAAATGCGCTCATGATCTTTCGCCTTTCTGCGCAACCAGTCAGATGGCCTGCCTGATACACCATCCTGTCCGACAAACCGATCGCACCGGGCTATAAATGTGCTCAAGCCCATAGTGTCGATGTATGATATCACGCCGCCAGTATATGTGGGAAACCTCCAGCCCAACACGGAAGCGAGATCGGCATCAACCGGCTCAATTAATCCTTTTTCCCAGCATTCAGCGGCCGCCAACGCCTGGGCACCCAGCAGGCGTTGCTTCACGTCTTCGGCATCGGGCGTAATGACCGGGCCATCCTCAGGCAGCGCCGCGTGCGCATCGACAAGCGCCTGCTCCTCCGCCAGCGCCAAAGGGCCGGGCATCAGACCAGCTGCAAAAGCGGCATTCTCAATCAGAACCGGTTTTACACCCTCACGAACCATACTCAGTCCTTCGCGGATATAGGCTCCCTGACAACTTTGTTTGAGCTTCTCATTGCGCTCCTGCTGTTCCTCATCCGGGCGTCCGGCCTTGCCTTTGTTTATAAATATTGTGCGGATCATGTTCCGCGCCACCGGATCGCGGGTCAGCGCCGAAAACTCCCTGGTCTCTATCTTGAGTGCGGCATCAATTGAAGAAACCGTCGTGCCGTTAAAAAGACACCTCAATATAGCGATTGGCGCCGGATAATTGTGCCTGTAATCAGCGCCCACCTGAGCGGTCAGCTTCTGAAATAACCTGCCAACATTGATGTCGTTGAGCCCAGAACCGCCGGGCACCTTAAAACCTCGCTCGTCCCAAGGCTGTTGTGGATTGCCCTTCTCAAGTACCCATTTCTCCGCCGCAGCCACCAGATCATCAGCGGGCACCACTTCGTCGATTATGCCTAGTTCCACCGCCTCTGCCGGGTTGACGCGTTTGCCCGATAAAATAAGATTCGCCGCCTGTTTGAGGCCTATCAGACGTGGCAAACGCTGAGTACCACCACCACCCGGCAACAGGCCGAGCGTGACTTCCGGCAAGCCCAACAACAATCCGGGGTCGTCTGTCACGACCCGATAATGACAGGCCAGAGCTAGTTCCAAGCCACCGCCTAGAGCCGTGCCGTTTATTGCGACCGCGACCGGCTTGCCGCAGGTCTCAAGCTTTCTCAAAGATTCGGTGTAGGTGCGCGACTGCGTATAGGCCTCTTCAGGCGACCGGTTCATGTCATAATACAGCACAATTCGATTGAGATCGCCGCCAGCCATGAACGACGACTTGCCTGAGTGCACAACAGCACCAATGGCGGTTTCGTCGGTCGCCAGTTTCTCGGCCACCTTGCCAACGTCCTGATGCATCTCAGGCGTCAGCACGTTCACAGACCGGTCCTTCAAATCAATAGCGATGAAGGCGACGCCATTTTCCGCGACTTTATAGCTCATGGTGTCGAATTGGGTGGGATCAGGCATGAATAAGTCCTCGCCGACGCTTACGCGCGTTCGATGATAGTAGCAGTGCCCATACCGGCGCCTACACACAGATTAACCAGCGCGGTCCCGATGCCGCGCCGCTCCATCTCATCAAGGGCCGTCCCCATGATCATGAGACCAGTTGCGCCAATCGGATGGCCCATGGCGATGGCGCCGCCATTAACGTTGATCTGCTCGTGCGGAATGTTCATCTCGTCCATGTACAACAAAACGACCGAGGCGAAGGCTTCATTGAGTTCGAACAGATCGATATCAGATTTCTCCATGCCCGCCTTTTCCAGCGCCTTCTGGGCCGACGGCGTGGGGCCTGTCAGCATGAGTGTCGGGTCAGTACCCACTGAAGCGCATGAGCGGATTCGAGCGCGCGGTGTCAGGCCAAGTTTTTTACCCATCTCGGCAGAGCCAATCAGTGCGCAACCTGCACCATCGACGATGGCACTGGAATTGCCCGCAGTATGAATGTGGTTAATCTTCTCTACATCTGGGAATTTCAAGACGGCCAGCTGGTCGAACCCCATTGCCCCGAGGCCGGTAAAAGCTGGCGGCAACCTATCCAGATCATCAACGGTCGTCGCCGGTCGCATGGCTTCGTCGCGCTCCAGTAGAGTCATCCCAATCTCGTCCACTACTCTAATGACCGAGTGGTCAAAGTACCCTTTGTCCCAAGCCGAACCAGTGCGACGCTGGCTTTCCACTGCATAGGCATCTGCATCGGCACGGGAAAATCCGTGGATCGTGGCGATTAGATCTGCGGAAATGCCTTGCGGAATAAAATAGATTTCGTGAGCCAGCGACGGGTCGGATGACCAGGCACCTCCCGACGAACCAATGGGAATCCGCGACATACTCTCTACGCCGCAGGCTATGACCAGATCGCATTGCCCGGAAACAATTTTGGCCGCCGCCATGTTGACCGCCTCAAGGCCCGACGAGCAAAAGCGGTGGATTTGCTGGCCAGGCGTGGTCACGGCATAATTGGCTGCCAGACACGCGCTGCGCCCGATAGCACTACCCTGTTCGCCAATGGGCGATCCGCAACCAGCGATGACGTCCTCGACCAGAGATGTGTCAAGTTCGTTCCGCTCTCGCAGGTTTATCAACACCTGCGCCAGCAAGTTTACCGGCGAAACGCTGTGCAGGGCGCCGTTGGGGCGTCCTTTTCCCCGAGGTGTCCGAACGTGATCAAATACATATGCTATGGCCATTCCTACTCTCACAAATACTCAAATTTCTGTCGACGATCAGCCAATACCATTACATTGAGCCATCCAAAATTATGCCGTGCCTGATCCGATCCCAAGGGTCTGCCAAAATGAAAAGGGACGGTAGTATTTTTTTGAAATATATTCAAAAATAACCGGAATCCAGAGAGCAATAGCTCTTCTTTAAGTCATGGATACCGGCGTGTTCGAGCAAGCGGAGAAAGTGATGAATTTGCAGAATAATGTGGCGATTGTAACCGGCGGCGCATCGGGGCTCGGCGAAGCAACGGTACGGCAGTTTGCCGAACAGGAAGCAAAAGTCGCAATCTTCGACCTGAACGAGGAGCGGGGCAATGCGTTAGCGGAGGAACTGGGTGAGGACGTAATCTTTTGCCAGGTCAATGTGGCCGACGATGCATCTGTCAGCGCCGGAATTGATCGGGTTATGAAGACCCTCAGCGCCATCCATGTCTGCGTCAATTGCGCTGGCCGCGGTGGCGGCGCCACCAAGACCTACGGAAGGAAAGGGCGCTTCCCGATGGAGCTGTTCAGGCACGTTATAAACATCAACCTGATCGGTACATTTAATGTACTCACGCAAGCTGTCGAAAAGATGAGCGAGAATGAGCCAAATGAAAACGGTGAGCGCGGCGTTGTAATCAACACCGCGTCAATCGCTGCCTTTGAGGGACAGAAGGGGCAGGTCGCATACGCCGCCAGCAAGGGCGGACTTGTTGGCATTACCTTGCCGATCGCGCGCGACCTGGCGTCTTACGGTGTGCGCGTCGTGACAATCGCGCCAGGTTTATGCGAGACACCGATCCTCAAAGGGCTGGCGCCAGAAATCAAGGAAGATCTGGCCAAGGATATTCCCTTTCCTAGCCGCCTCGCCAAGCCCAAAGAGTTCGCCTGGCTTGCCGAGCATATTGTGTTCAATCCGTACATCAATGGGGAAACGATCCGGCTTGATGCTGGTTTGCGTATGAAATACTAGCGCCCCAATCTGTATGCGTGGACAGCGGTGGCATAAAAGAGCGCGCGTTGCTCATCCTCCGTATATTCTTTAGCGACCCGCTTGAAAGCATTCCACAGAATCGTGTAGGACGCGCCGGTGCCATCGACCGGGAAATTGCTTTCGAACATACAGCGATCCGGGCCGAAACGTTCAATGCAAACCCGGTAGTAGGGGGACATCGCTTCGGCCAAATCCATGGAACTGGCAGGTTTGTCTCGCCTATGCCAACCGAACCCGGCCATGGCCATGGTCAAACCACCCAACTTAACTAAAACATTGTCGCACTTGGCAAGCTCAGAAATGTGCGCTTTCCAAGTGGCAAAAACTTCATCCCGCCTGCCGGCGTACGGACCGATGCCGATGGGCGCACCGACATGGTTGAGGATGATAGTTGTAGTGGGGAAGGTTCTGGCCAGATCGACGAGTTCGGGAATCTGGTGGAAATAGAGCGAGGCGTCAAAGGTCAAATCAAGCTCACCCAGGCAAGAAAATCCCTCGCGAAAATCAGCCTCACCAAACAAATATTGGCTGGGCGTTGTATGGGCGTTGTGGATTTTGTCGCTGGCATCCCATGCGGTCGCGTACCGGATACCCCGAAACCGCGGGCTGGCTTCAATATGAGCCTCCAGCACGGGGAGAACCGTAGCGCCCAGAGTCAATTCGGCGAATCCAATGATGCCCGCCGCCACTTGCAGACCGCTCACGTGTGATTGTGCGGTGGAAGTGATGCGCTCGACAAATTCGGTTTCACCGACGGGATAGAGTGCCTCGGGACCATCCTCGCAATACATTGATAGACACTCGACGTAGACAGATTTGGTAACGCAGTGGCCCTTGGTGTCTTCGATGAATTCATTGGCAAGATAGTAGTGGCCTCCACGATCCCAGAGATGATGGTGGGCGTCGCAAATTTCCAGGTCCGGGTCCAGCGGCTCCTCGACGGTCGTCGACAGCCATTCGCTTCGATCATTCATGCGCGCCATCCTGACTTTCGCGGCAGATCGCGTAAAGTTCAGTCCTCCGCCACTTCCGGAGCACCCATCTCAGCGCCCGGAATGGGATTGAAATAGTGGATGGTGACGGCGCGATTAGCGATTTTCCAGACCCCGTCGCGGCGCTCAAAATCATCAGCGTAGGTGGCGCTGATCATCTGCACAATGTCGTCCTTGGTTGCGCCCATGCAGTCGACATTGCAGACGCCCCGGGCATGGTCGGCATCGTTAAACTCCAGGCGGAGATTGGATGTCAAGTGATGGGTTTCGCGCCAGACAGGATAAAGAACGTCAAAGACCGCTTTCCGGATGCCAGTGTGGCCGGTAAAGGTGCCGAACGGAGCGCCAATTTCCCAAACGGCATCTTTGTGCCAGATCGCAATGAACTGATCCCAATTGTGGTTATCAAATCCAAGGCAATAGTCGGTGACCAAGTCGCGCAGCGCGGCACGGCTTTCCAGTTCGTCCACACGGCGCAACAAAGCCTCGATTTGGGCTTGCCAGTTATCGTTAGCAGTCACGAGGCCGTGCCTTTTTCCAATAGACCTCGCTAGGCCCGCCCATTCTAATTGCCGTCAGCGTGGGCCGCATTTGCGGCTATATAGCCGAATGTGCACGACAGTCCCAACGGGCAACCTCCTCCCCAATAGGCATCTCGCGAAGGGCTAGCGATACAATTGCCGACGCCATAAAGGCCGGGAATCGGCTCGCCGTGGTTGTCCAGAACGCGGGCACTGGCGTCAATCACTGGCCCGCCATTGGTGTCCAACGCTCCAGCGGCCAGGATGATGGCGTAATATGGGCCCTCGTCCCGGAGTGGATGCATCGTCACGATAGGATACTCATTTTCTAGCCAGTCGGTATCAGGCTGCATCGGTGAGAAGAACTGAAACCATTCAATGTCGTAGGCAGCTTCACCCCGTCCGAAATCCTCATCCTTACCGGCCCGGGCAAAACTATTAAAGCGCGCCACAGTGTCTTTGAGGTTGCCGGCGAAGGAGGCATCAAGCGTAAAGCCGCCAACCCGCGCCGAAAGCTTTTTAAGGCGCCTTCCAATCTCGCCGGCCAGACCGTTCAGGGAATCCGCAGACACCACTTCATCGGCTCCGGTCGGGCTGGAAGGTAGCGGATAAGCACCAGCATAGGCTTCAGCCGTGCGCTGGTCATAGATCATGAACAAGAGCTGGTTGGGATATTCGGCCTTTGACGGATCGTAATGCCCGTGTGCCTCAGTGCGGTCGTTGTAGTTGCGGTTCTCGTTGACTACTCGAACACCGTATTTGTTGACCTGAAACATGGAGTCGCCGGGCGGGTAAAAGATGCCTCCGGCCAGCAGCGAATCCTCCAGCGCTCCTTCCAGGACAACCTGGGTACGCCATGCGCCCGACATATTGCCGAGACGTGCGCCGGCGGCGCTGGCAATATCGATAAAATCGCCGGTCGCGGCGGGCATGGCGCAAGAACCGTACAGATGATTTCGCTGATAGCGCGCCACCGCCTCAGGGTTATGGGCGTAGCCACCGGTTCCGAAGATCAGGCCCTTCCGGGCGCGCAAAGACACTTTCGTTCCATTATTGTCAGCTTCAACACCTATAGCGCGGCCATTGTTATCCATTACCAACCGTATCGCTCGGTGCTCGTAAAGTATTGTGACCTGGCGACTTTCGACGGCGGCGTGCATTTGCTCCATCATCTCGCCGCCCAAACCGATGTCGCCATTCTCGTCGAGCACGCCAAGCCCCCGACCGGCCGGCACCTTGTTCTCGGGCACATTATCTAGATAATCAGGCGTCGGGCCGGCCAGAGAGGACATGCGCCATTCGGTGGTATTGAGTGCGCCCACGTTACGCAACTTATCGATCGCATCAGACGCATTGTCATAAAAGGCCCCAAGCAACGCGTAGGCGCTATCGCTCAGCCCCAGCGTCGGGCTGTCGGCTGTAAATTTTTCGGGATAGGAAAACCGCGCTAGATAACGAAGGCAATCTTCCTTGCTGTCCTTGATTCCCTTTTCCCGCAGCGTGAAGTTGTTGGGAATCCAGAGGACGGCGGCGGTTTTCGAAGAGGTGCCGCCAAAAAAGACGTCCTTTTCGATCAGCGTGACCGAATCTCCTTGCTCGCGCGCCGTTACCGCCGCAGTTGCCGCGCCTATACCGCTGCCAACCACCACGATGTCCGCTTCGTGGTCCCATGTGTATCCCTCAACCGCACAGGCCGAAGTGAGGCTTACAGCGCCTAGCGCCGCAGTGGTTGCGCCCGCGCCAGCGAGAACCCGGCGTCGCGTCATTCCGTTTTGTTGGTTGTCCTGTTGCTTGGCCATATGCTGTCCTTTCGATCAATGGACCAGCGCAAAACCGCGAGCTCCCGCTATCGCTTCAGCACGATGCCCGCCTCCTCGCGGTCCCAGCAGTCTTCGGTGATGCCTTCCTTCTTGATCTTGAATTTTTCCACCCTCTCGCTGGGCGTCTTGGGCAATTCCTTGCGGATGGCGATGTAGCGGGGTATGGCAAAATAGGCCAAGCGCGGCTCACACCAATGTATCAAGTCTTCTTCGGTGGCGGTCTGGCCATCTTTCAGCACGATGACGGCCTTCACTTCTTCCTCGCCAACATCCGAAGGCACACCGACGACGCAGGATTCCAGGACCGCGTCGTGACTGCTGATGACTGATTCCACTTCAAATGACGAAATATTTTCGCCGCGACGCCTGATCGCCTGCTTTTTTCTGTCAACAAAAAAGAAATAGCCGTCTTCGTCCATGCGACCCAGATCACCAGTATGAATCCAGCCTTTCCGGATAAGGTCGGACGTGGCTTCCGGATTGTTGTAATAACCTGTCGTGCCGACATATTCCCGTTGGGACCGAGTAGTAAATTCGCCGAGCTTACCGGGCACGCATTCATTGTTGTCATCGTCAACTATCTTTACATCCCAGCCGGTGATGGCCTTGCCGCATGAGCCTGCGCGAGGTTCATCATAAGGGCTGGCGAGGCAGCAGTAACACTCGGTCATGCCGTAGACTTCCAGGATCTTCGTGTTGAAACGCCGCTGGAACTCGTGCCATTCGTCTTGCGGGGCGGCGGCACCAACCATCAAACGAATTGGGTTATCAGCATCGTTCTCCCGTTTTTCTTGTTTCAGCAAGATCGGGATTATGCCACCGATATAGTTGGCTTCGGTACACTCCCACCGACGGCAATCGTCCCACAGGCTGCTAGCCGAAAAGCGTTCGACAATAACAGCTTTGGCATCGGCTAGAATGGCCGGGCCGATGGTAATGCCCTGGGCATTGCCATGGAAAAACGGTAATCCCGTATAGAGGGTATCGTCTTCGGTATAGCGCGAATATTTCACCGATTCAGACCAGATTTCGTACCAGTAATGGTTACTAATCTCCACGCCCTTGGAAACGCCTGTGGTGCCCGAGGTAAAAAGAATGCAGGCCATGTCATTGAAGTGGACCTTGACGTCCGGGCTCGTCGATGGCCTATCACTGAAGTCGGCGAAGCTCATTTCTTCGCAACCCGGTAATTTGGGCACGCCGTCTTGTGACCCCTGTGTATCGAGAAAAATCGTATAGCGGACCTTCGTCAGCTTTTCTGCCACATTGTTCAAGTTTTCTAGGAATTGTGTATCCGCCACGAGAGCCACACAATCAGAATGCACGATCTGATAGGTCAGGCCATCCCCTTTTAGGGCCGAATTGATCGGCACTTCGACAGCGCCGATCTTGTTTAATCCGAACCAAGTGTAGAGAAATTCTGGGCAGTTCGGCAGCATGATCGCCACCTTGTCGCCCTTCTTGACGCCCAACGCCAAAAACCCATTGGCGACCTTGTTGATCTGGTCGTTGAGTTCACCCAGTGTGATGGGGTCGTCACAAAACTGGAAAACTACATGGTTGGGATTTTGTCGGGCCTTGTCTTCGATGATATCGGTGAGAACACGCTCCTCCTGAGCGTATTCCTGCATGTTCCACGACTCCCACTTCCGCGCAGCTTTTTCAGATTTATCGTCCCACTGGCCCATTTTTGAGCTCCTCAGAAAAAACAGGGCTCGCCCATTTCTGCCATGGTCAAGCCCTGCCACAGTTATTGAATGGTGGTTTTACCGAACGTCGTGTGGGCTGCACATTTGGTACGCCTCGTTGAACCAGATACCACGTTCATACATGTTTACCATTTTGCCAAAATCCCATGACGTTGGTGAATTCTTGTTGGGGATCACCTTGATGATAGCCCTGTTCGGCGTATGCACCCCTTTAAAGGCAGCTTGACGTATTTCTTCGCTTTTCAGATCCCACCAGTATTTGTCGATGATGGCCCAGTGCACTTTGGTCAGCAGCTCTTGATCAAAAGATATTTCTGCATTGCCGATGATCTGGATGGACTTTTGGCACTTGGCGTTTGAACCGTCATTACAGATGCTGACGGAAATTTTTGGATTGGCGATCAGCTGATCGATCTTATGACGGTATTTCTGCACGCTGCTGATGTAAACATACCCGTCTTCCAGCACGACATAGAACATCGGCGTCACGATGGGGTAGCCATACTTGGAAATGTGGGCCATGAAGCAATAACAGTTGTGCTTGTACAGTATATCGAATTCATCCGGCTCCATCGGATAGTCTTTGTTGACATCGACTTGCTCAAGTTTCACCGGATCGAATACCGGGCGTCGCCATTTTCTACTTCATCGTCGGCCACAATTTACTCTCCTCCAGGTAACGGAATTGATTGACCTGTTGGTCAGGTTGCCTTGGGTCCATCTGTCTCGATTGATCGAGAGTTTAGAATTATACTCAAATTCTGGACTGCAGATGTTCTGTCGTCAAGCGACCATTAGGTGCTGACCGCTGCACCGCTGTGGTGCCAGGGAGAAGAAAATACCACCTGCCCATGTGGTGCTATTGATCCTCCAGGCTGAAGGCTAGAAGGACATTTCCCGGCATATGAAAAGCAAAGCCGTATCCGGAATTGATGTACATCATACCGTCTTTGAATACCGGCCCCAGTCCTCCTCCGAACGACCCGCCCCGGGCTGTCTCGCCGGACACGGTCTCAAACTCTTTCGCCGTGTCAAAATCCCAGATAACTGCGCCAGTGTCTTTGTCAAAGGCTCGCAAATGGCCATCCATTGAACCGGCAAAAACGGCTCCGGGTATGGCTGTCGCAGCCGCAGAATAGCCAGGATCGCAATACTGCCTGTCTTCACAAGGGTTGGGTGCGGGCGAAAACCAGAGCGTCTCGCCATCGGCGATGTTCAGCGCAAACATTCCCGGCTTCGCTTCACCGGGCCACCTTGGTCCGCCGAAAAAATCCGACATCGGCACATACAAAATGTTGCCGTCCGCAGCCATGCCAAAGTGAACGCCGCCCTGGATGCCGCCACGGCCCAGCTTTTTCCTCCAGAGTATTTTGCCACCATCATCGGGATCGAGGCCGAATACCTCACCAGACTTCTGCCCCGCGAGAATGATATCCTTGCCGTCGGGTGTCGTAGCCAGGATGGGTGCGGCCCCGAAATCGTAATCAGGTCCGTCCTCAGGCGGGCAATTGACTCGATCCTCTGCCTCGCACGCCATATTCCAGGCGTCACCTGCAGAGGCCTGCATGATCCACACGACCGCGCCACTATCAATGTTTAAGGCGATGATGGCATCGCTTGATCCATCGGCAGGGGACGAGTAATTCTCACCAGTGCCGATGTAGAGGAGGCGTCTTTTCTCATCGACGGTCACACCTGCCCAAACCGGCGCACCAGATGGCGCAATTCTCGGTGTACCAATGCTGTTCTTGCCAACTTCTCTGGGCTCTTCAGCAATAGTCCGCGTGGTCCATATGTTTTCCCCGCTCGCAGCATCATAAGCGGCAACGCCACCGCGGAAGGTGCAACAGGCGTACTCCGGATTGGCTGCCGCTGTCACTTCCAGGGAAGACAATGGAACATAAAGCCGTCCTTCATACAGTACCGGTGCAGCGGTGATAGTTAGACTTGGATGGTCGCCGGGCCGGTCGCGCCAGATAAGGCGGCCAGTGACTGCATCGACGGCATAGATATTTCCTAGGATGTCCCCGAAAAACAGCTTCGGGCTGGAATCGTCATCTCCGGCATCCCACTTTTCAGCAACGATGCCAGTACGCACTTCCCCGCTGGCTTTGAAGGCCCAGCGGACACAACCGGTTTTCCGATCCAGCGAGAAAACAGTCCCATCGTGACTGCCGACAAAAAGCGCACCACCTGCAACAACTGGCTGGGAACGGGCCTTGATCGCATCGGGATAGGCAAATGCCCATTTCAGACGCAGCCTAGGGACATCCTCCTTGCTCAATCCTGTCACCGAGCGTGGAAGATAACGTTGATTGCCGTAGGTCATCCCCCAGCCATCAACATCGGGAGGCGCCGCATAATCGAAGGCGCTGGTGCCAGCAGCACAGGCTATAACGCTTATCGTGTCACTTTTTTCGCCCATCGTCCGGCCACTTATAAATTCGGCCACTGCCTGTCGCTGGGCTGATGAAAAGGCATCAGCTTGACTTTTCATAAGGCCGGTTTCCTGAGCGGCAAAAATTGCGCGAGGTGTCATTTGCTCAAGCAGGCTGAAATGCGGCGATCTGGATATTTGTCCTTCGTGACATTCTGCACAGTTGGAAGAATACAAAGCCTTGCCGTCAATCATTGACGCTGCAGTAGCTCTTGCGGTTTCAGGCGCAACCACCCCAGTGTTGTCAGCGGCGTCATCGCACCCGGCAAGGACGCAGCAAAGCGTCACAAAAAGTCTGGGAAGAGGGGTAATTCGAAGGTTTTTCACGGCAATAATCTTACAGGACCCCACGGTACTGTCAAAATAGGTAACGGCGCAAGCGCATCGTCAGGCCCACACCGCATCGATTCTTATTTATTGGCCGACGGTAGCGGGACGTCTGACAGATTGCGCTGTCAAGCTAAACTTGAACATAATTCAAATTTCTCATATGGTGCTCAGTAATCTGGAGATGGGCCAACAGTACATGCATCTCCAATGTCTCTCTTGGACGTCCGCTGCAGAAATCGGAATAGGTCAATACAAAGTCGCTGGTGGCGAAGGTGAAGTGCTATCAGACAGACACTTTCGTGAGGCTTAAACCGGATGCGCAGGTATCTGGATTCTGAAGGGGAATTGGCATGTCTGACATAGAAATTAAAGTGAGGGGGTGAGGTTGCCTGGATCCGCCTGAACCGTCCGGAACGCATGAACGCTTACGATGCGGAAATGGCCGAGGAACTCATCAAAGCAATCCGAAGCTCATCCCGCAGCGGCGTCATTGTTCTGACGGGAACCGGCCGCGCCTTCTGTGCCGGAGGTTACTTGGCCAACCTGAGCGATCCGGATCCAGAAGAATTGCGCAGCATGTTTTACGGATCACTCGATGTATACGAGTCCATCCGTACAAGCCCCCGGCCCGTAATCGCGGCGGTAAATGGAGCAGCAGCCGGTGGTGGCAATGAACTAGTGGTGGCTTGTGATCTGGCCATCGCAGCCGAATCGGCGACCTTTGGCCAGACCGGCGTTCGGGTCGGTAGCGCCCCGGTTCTGGGGGGTCACCAACTTTCTTGCCATCAATATCGGGGAAAAACGAGCCAAGGAAGTGGCGTTTATGTGCCGCCGGTATAAATGCGCAGGAGGCATGTGACATGGGCTGGATCAACGCAGTTGTTCCAGACGATAAGCTGGATGAGGAAGTCACCAAGTGGGCTGAGGAACTTCTCTGTATGAGTCCGCGTTACCTGGAAATTGCCAAGGTTAGTTCCAATGTCTGGTGGAACCAATGCCGCGACGCCTATCTAAGCGGTCTTAGCATACTGGTTCAGGCCATAGGCTCCGAAGACATGATTGAAGGTGCCAGCGCCTTCATGGAAAAGCGGCGCCCCCAGTTCAAGGGGCGGGCGAAACGGGAGGACGGCTAATTTCCTCGCTTCCTGCGCCAGGGAATTAGAACGAGGGAAGATCGTCCGAAATGAATTTTGATCTCGACGCCAAGTATCTGGAGATCCAGCGCGAAGCCCAGGCGCTTGCACAGTCCGTCGATCATTTCGCCTGCGAGGCGGACGCATCCAATGAGCTTCACCCCGGTATGCTGGAAGCACTGCAAACCAGCAAATTGGCCAACCTGATGGTGCCCTCGCGATACGGTGGCAGGTTCGAAGAAATTGATCCCCTCGCCATCTGCCTCGTTAGGGAAGTGCTGATGGCAACGTCCTCTCATATGGACTCTCTGTTCGCCCTTCAGGGAATTGGCAGTTTTGCAGTGACCGCGGCCGGCTCTGATCTGCAGCGGTCACAGTGGCTTCCCCGAATTGCGACAGCAGAAGTCTTACCGGCGCTGGCCCTGACCGAACCTGTCGCCGGTTCCGACCTCAAGTCGGTTACCACGGAAATTGTCTCCGATGGAGACGGTCTTGTCTTGAACGGATCAAAGTCATTTATTTCCAATGCCGGATACGCGACCTTCTATGTTGTTTTTGCAAAGGAAGGGGCTGGTTTTTCAATGGTGCTGGTTCCGGCGGATGCGGAGGGTTTATCGATCACGCCCACGCCTGGGTTAATCGCACCGCATGTATTGGGCGAAATCGAATTCAGCAACGTCTCACTACCGAGCGACGCCCGCCTCGGGCCGGCTGGAAAGGGACTGGCGCTAGTGTTGTCAACTTTGTCAGTGTTTCGGGTATCGGTTGCCGGTGCTGCCGTAGGCCTGGCCCAGGCCGCGCTGGAAGAGGCTGTCCGCCACACCCGGTCCAGGGAACAGTTTGGCAAACCCCTCGCAAAATTAGGATCGGTCGCACAAATGCTTGCGGATAGCTGGACCGAGGTGGAGATGGCAAGGCTCCTGACTTACAGGGCTGCCACAATGGCCCGAAGCGATCCGTCGGCGAACCTGCCCTATTCCTCGATGGCCAAGCTTGCTGCCAGCGAGATGGCTTCGCGGGTGGTTGACCGCTGCGTTCAGATGATGGGCCGTTGGGGGCTTGTTCAGGATTCAAAGATCGAGCGCCTGTATCGTCAGGCGCGGCCGATGCGCATATATGAAGGATCCTCAGAAGTGTTACGCCTTGGCATTGCGAGTGAACTTACCAGGATCGTGCCATGATGGACCTGGAGCTCGAAGGGCGGGTGGCAATTGTCACTGGCGCCAGCCGCGGGCTTGGGCGCGCGGCGGCAGCCGCCCTGGTCGAGCAGGGCGCATTCGTCGTTGCCGCGGCAAGGTCGATTGATGCTCTGACCGATTTCAAGGCGACGTCACCCGATCATATTCACCCTGTGCAGTGCGATATGAGCGATACCGAAACGGTCGCCAGACTACCGCAGGTGGCGATCGATACGTTCGGAGGTATCGATATCGTCGTGAATAACGCTGGGATTGCACCCGCCGGCAAGTTTCTGGAGCAAGACCTTTCAGTTTGGGAAAAGGTGATGGCGGTGAATGTTACCGCGCCGGCGATTCTGGCTCGCGCCGCCGGAAAGCACATGGCCAAGCAGGGATCTGGAAAAATCATCAATATCGCGTCAACTTCGGGAATTCTAGGCAAGGTAATGCTGGTGGCCTATTCATCATCCAAAGGTGCGCTGCTGCAATTCACCAAGGCGCTTGCTTCCGAATGGGCCAAGAACGGTATCCAGGTGAACGCGATTGCACCCGGTGCGTTTGAGACAGACGCGCAGAGCGCGGTTCTGGAATCACCGGACATCCTAAAACGCCGATTAGCCAAGATTCCCGCCCGCCGTATGGGTGCGCCCGAAGAGATTGGACCGCTGGTCTGTTATCTGGCGTCAAGCAAGTCTGATTTCGTGACTGGCGGAGTTTTTGTCATTGACGGGGCGAATCCTGCAAACTCTAACGACCAAGCCGTTCAGCATAGAGTTGCCCGCCGTAGTTCGAGAGAAAAATCGGGTGAAAGCGCAGAAGAAACCCGCCCAGGAACGCGGGGACAAACGCCGGAAAGATATCCTGTGGGCGCTTCACGACTGCATGATCAAAGTGGGTTATGCAAAGACAACGCTCGCGGATGTGGCTGAAGTCGCTGGAATGTACCCCAGCCATCTACTTTATTATTTTGATGGCAAGGATGCGATACTTCAACAATATTTTCAGAAAGTTTCAAACCAGGTTCTTCGCCGCCTGGATAAAATACGAGAGGAGAGCCCGCGTCGCCAGATCGATCTTTTGGCCAAGTTCTTCTTTGCTGGTACGGGAATAACAAAATCCGAAATTGGGCTCATGCTTGAGTGCTTTGGCGTGGCTGTCAATGATAAGGTGCTGAGGCGCAATAAGGCTGAACTGGACGCGAAATGCAAAGCCTATTTGACGGAATTACTCGAACAAACCCCATGCGGGTTCCTCTCTGGTGCAGAGGATTCTGCCGAGGTCGCTTACGCGACACTGATAGGCCTGCGCACTGCTGTATATTTCGACAAAGGCTTTACTCTGCTCGAGGCCCATCGCCTCTTTCATACGACAATGCTAAAGATTGCTGGTTTGACTGAGAAAGGGTGAAAACGTTAGCTTGGGCAGGTTCACTCGACATGTTTAGAACTCCAAAATTGGGAAACAAAAATCATGGAAACAACGGATAAACTGGCGATACAAGAACTCCTGAGCCGCGCGGCATACGGGTACGATGAGCACGATCTCGACATGGTTGAGAAGTGCTTTGCCCCCGAGGCAAGCATGGTAGTGCGCATAGCCAATAGCGACGATGTGGGACCTTTTAAGGGGCGTGAGGCCATTATGAAGCTGATGGCGGACTCGATGTCAGGGCAGACCGATAAGCGGCGCCATGTCATTACCAACGTGTTCTTTGAGGCGGAAGGGAACGCCGATGCCACAGTTGTCTCTTACGTGACATTGTTTGGCACTGAAAACGGAAAGAATAGACTGATTGCGACCGGCGTCTATCGCGACAAGGTGATTAAAGTGGATAGCGACTGGCTAATCTCTGTGCGTGATCTGGGCCTTGACCTGCCATATTGATACAGGCACAGCGCACATGACACTGTTCATGGGCATGTTGAACCAGACGGCGGCAGAGCGCAATCTCACCGCACGGAACTGTTCAGGCAATCGCGACGATCGGGCTGCCTGATGAAGAATGCAAAGAAACGAGTATGAGTTCATTGATAACCCCGGAATTATTAGCTCACATCGGGCGCGAGGCGCCTCCCAAGAAAGAATTGGTGACTCGCCGGGATATCCGCAAATATTCAGTCGCCACAGGTCAACGTCTGAAAAAATATCTTGCCGGAGATGAAGCCCCGCCCATGTTTCACGTGGCCCTGTTCTGGGATGTTGTGGAACAGAACCAACTGACCCCGGACGGTGTTTTTATTGACGCGCTGGTGCCAAAACTGCCCCTTGAAAGAGCCATGGCAGGCGGCCTAAAGATCGAATATCATCGGCCCATTCGCCCGGGAGATGTGTTGGTCGCCAAACGTACTTTGACTGGTATTTACGAAAAACAGGGGTCTCAGGGACCGCTTATTTTTTACGAAATCGACATGGAAGTCGAAACCAAATCAGGTGACCAAGTGCTGACCGAAAAGACAACCAGAATCATGCGGTAACGGCTATGTCACGAATCGAAACCGTGCAGCCAGGTGACAAGCTTCCCGAACGCATGTTCGAGCCCAACACAATTCAGTTATTTCTTTACAATGCGGCGCTGTGGAACGCCCATAGGATTCACTTTGACTATCCCTACGCCACGGACGAAGAAAAATATCCGGGCCTTGTGATCCCAGGGCCGCTGATGGGAGATTGGTTGACGCAATGTGTCCTGGAGTGGCTCGGCGATGACGGAGTACTCACCACTATTAGCTATACCAACCGGAAATACTCCTGCGTTGGCGAGTCGCTGCGGTCGGAAGGGAAAGTGCTGTCGGTGGATCCCGATACCCGTGAAGTTGAGATTGAGGTCAATGTACGCGGCATCAATGATCGGATCATAACACCGGGGCAGGCGCTGGCGCGTTTCAACAAAAAAAGGGGGAGGCGAAGTTGAACGCGCTGCGGGGAAAAGTGGCGATTGTCGGCGCCGCTGATACTGAGGTTGGCGTGGTGCCGCACATGGGGGCAACCGGGCTCTGCGTTGATGCGATCACGCGTGCACTGGATGATACCGGCATCAGCAAGGATGATGTCGATGGCCTGATTACCTGCAACTCCATGGCGGATCCCTCTATGTATCATGCGGGGATGATTGCCGAATATCTGCAGATTTTCCCACGCTATTGTCTGAGCGTCGGTGCTGGCGGAGGAACGTCGTTTGCCGTTCTGCACCACGCAGCTTCTGCGATTGCCATGGGTGTATGTAAAACGGTAGTTGTCAGCATGGCTGACAGCCTGCGTAGCGGCATGACGCGTGAGCGGGTAATGACATTCCAGTCGTCGTCCGGCCACCCCCAGTTCGAAAGCCCCTACACACCGACCGCACCAGCCTTCTATGCCCTGATCGCCCGCGCCTATATGGAGGCTTACGGCACAACGCCCGAACAGCTAGCTGCGGTGGCCGTGAACAGCCGGAACCACGCCCAGTTAAATCCCCACGCGCAAATGCGGGAGCCAATCACTGTGGAGGACGTGTTGGCATCCCGCTTGATCGCCGACCCGCTTCACTTGCTAGACTGTTCATTGGTCTCCGATGGGGGTGCAGCAGTCGTGCTGACCTCGGCGGAGCGTGCAGCGGATATGATACAGCCGCCGGTCTATTTGTTGGGTGCCGGGGAAGGCTACCGGCATGAGCATATAAGCCAGGCACACAGCCTTACCACTTCAGCTGCCGTAGACTCCGGCAAGCGCGCCTATGAAATGGCGGAACTGGGACCAGAGGATATCGATTTTGCTGAGTTATATGACTGCTTCACTCCGGTAGTATTGATTGAGCTTGAGGATTTAGGTTTTTGCGATAAGGGTGAAGCTGGTGCTTTTATCGAGGCAGGGAACCTGGGCCTTGACGGATCGCTTCCCACCAACACACACGGAGGATTGTTGTCCCACTGTCACCCGGGAAATCCCGGTTCAATGTTTGCATTGACCGAGGCCGTGCAGCAGTTGCGCCACGCCGCCGGTAAAAGACAGGTGAAGAACGCCGAGAGAGCTCTGGTTCACGCCCAGGGTGGTATCATGTCGAGCCATTGTACGTTGGTTTTAGGAAGGGAGCGGAGCTAATGAACAAGCAACCGACTAAACGCTTCCCGGTACCTACGCCCGAGACGGCCCCCTATTGGAAAGCGTGCCAAAGTCATCAGTTGCTTATCCAGAAATGCGTTAACTGCGGAAAGCACCAGTTCTATCCACGAACCTTTTGTAGCCATTGTATGGGCGACAATATCGAGTGGGTCGAGGCCAGCGGGCGAGGCCAAATTGTTAGCTACACCATCATGCGCCGCGTGATATCGAAGGCCTACGCCGACGGTGGTGTGACCGTCCTGGCGCTGATCAGATTGGAAGAAGACGTCCAAATGATGAGTAACATCTTGGATTGCGACCCTGAGAAAATATGTATAGGCATGGCTGTGGAGGTCATATTCGAAGATTGGTCGGACGAAATTTCCGTGCCGATGTTTTGTCCTGTGCAATGAGTGAATGCTACAGCTGTTCCCCAAGGCGTCTTTCAGAGAGAAACCGCTCGGTGTTGGGACCTATTTTTCCACTATTAAGGTGCTGAAGAAGCGCCGCCAAGTCTTCCGGTATATCGATATCGAGGGCGAGGCCCGGCACCCGCAAGATTTTGGCGTCAATGCCTGCGTCTCGGGCGGCCCGTTGGTGGGCGTTGTAGCTTCCCGGCCCATAACGAAATGGGATAGCATCGGGAGGTGTGCAAATCATCACATTGGATCCGTCTTCATTTCTGCATGGAACAACGGTGATAGATGGCGATGGAGCGGCGCTGTCCAGCACCAGTTCGAAATCGGCCGGCGTGGCCAGCGGAATATCCCCGTGAACAACCATCATTGCCTGGACCTGCTCTCTTGTAAGGACTTGAGCCGCGATGGTCACTGCCGCGGAAAGCCCTTGGCCATCACTCTCTGGTAGAACTTTAACGCCGTACTGTCCGGCAAGCACCCTTACCTCCTCGGCGTTCGAGACGACAAGGACGCCCTCTACGCCCGCTGTTGCAGTCAGGCTGGCAAGCATGTCCTGCGCCATGGCGGTTGCCAAGCCGGCCCGTTCTTCCGCTCCAAGAACGTCAGCTAGTCTTTCCTTGGCCCCGCGCAGGGCCTTTATCGGAAGAACCGCCCAGACCGCCTTCTCTTCCACCTTCTTGCTCACTGCCCGGACCGTTTCAATTGTCTTGTGAAATCGATTACGTACTGCGCCAGATTTTCTCGATCGGTGAGCGTATTCATGATCGTGTTAGTGATCCCGACCACCGCGCCCTCTGCCTCGACAGAAGCCCGGGACGAAACGTCCTGATCATCAATGACCATACCATCGACAAGGCCACGGTAATGCCGGGCTACCGTTTCGACATTGGCCTCCATACCTAATTCGGCCATCATCTTTGCGGTAGGGCCCTTTATGGCCATCCCCTTGATGATCGGTGATACGGCCACAACCGGGACTGCAATACTGCCCAGCGACTCCTGGATGCCCGGTAATGCGAGAATGGGATCAATGCTGACATAGGGATTCGACGGACAGATAATTACACCTGTGAGATCCGCTTCTTCCAATGCCTGAAGAAAAGCAGGAGCGGGCCGGGCCGCTTCCGCGCCGTCGAAGCGAACAGCAGTGATCCGGGGCTCGCATCTCTCACGCACAAAATAATGCTGAAACGCGAGATCGCCATCCGACGTGCTGATGATGGTACGAACCGGATCGTCGCTCATTGGCACGATGGCGTGTTCGATACCCAAAGCTCTTGACAGGGCAGATGTGACCTGGCTCAAAGACTCGCCCCGCCGGAAACGTTCAGCGCGTTCGACATGAGTGGCCAAATCCTTGTCGCCCAGATTGAACCAGGTTTCACCGCCAAGACCCTTGAGCGCGGCCATAAAGTTCCAGGTTTCACCGCCACGACCCCACCCGGTCTCGGCGTTCGAAACACCTGCGAGCGTATACATGATGGTGTCGAGGTCTGGCGCTATATGTAGCCCCAAATGGACAAAATCATCGCCGGTATTGGCTACAATGGTCAGTTCTTCCGCCGCAAGAATCCTGGACAGACCAAGCGCCAGCTTGCCTCCTCCAATGCCACCGGACAAAGCGACGAAATGCTCGCTCATCGGAACAAGTCCTCAGTCTTTGATCGCAAAAGATCAGCCGCAGTTTGATTGGTCGTCGATGCCCGCAAGCCGCTGATTAGGACCACTGGTGTCCCTTCATCAGCTTGGCCCATGATGATCGACGCGGCAGCGGCAAGCTCATCGCCGTGCCCAATGACAGTGGCTTCAAGCGGTCGACCAAAGAGATCCGGCCGTCCCAAAAGATCCTGTACGGTTTCTACGCCAGATGCGCCAATGGCGAGGCCAACGGTGCCGATGCGCCAGGCCCGCCCCGTGCTATCGCTAATCACAACACCGAGGCGCACACCATAACGCGCTTCCAGGCCCTTTCGAATCTCCCTTGCCGAGGCATCGGGGGCTTCTGGCAATAAAAGAACAACATCCTCGCTGTCAACATTGGACCGATCGATGCCAGCGTTAGCATGTACAATACCGAGGCGGTGGGCAACAACCAGAACGTCCTTGCGGTAGCGAACAACTTCGTCGGCTTCGCCAAGAATAAGCTCCACTAAGCGCGGGTCCTTATCAGTCTTTCGGGCCAGCGTCTTCGCCTCTTCCGATGGATTGACATCGGCAAGTTTGACTACTCGGCCTTCGGCCTTCGAGACGATTTTCTGGGCAATGACAAAAACGTCTCCGTCCGCAGCGCGGCGATCACATCGGTCCATCGCGTCCCCGATCAGGGCTACAAGATCGGCCCCTTTGTTGACCCTGGAAATGCCTGGAAGTGCTTCGATCGTTAGTTTCTTGCTCACGCCGTTCCCATCATTGTGAATATCGTTTCGGCGGTGATTCTAATTTGATTCACGGCGAGTGACGACCTTACTCTTTGTTTTAGCAGATATAGCGGTGCGCAGCGCACCCGCGGCCGCCTGAACCCCCTGGTTATATGGAAAGGCACGCTTCTAGCCCCGTTTTATCACCTTCGATCGGCTGAATATTGCGGCGCAGCTACTCCCGCGCCGAACTCAATCGAATTGTCGGCGATAGGGCCCTCGGCTCGCCCTCAAGAAAATTCTGGGTCAGGTGCACCATTAAACGGTTGAAAAAAATGGTGCATCATGGCACCGCGTGACAGGCTGTCTGACGTCAGCACTACTGGGACAAACTAGTGTAATTGCCTAAAGGAGTGTTTTTGGCTCATCGTCACCATTGAGGAGTGAACGATGAGACATAGAACAGAACGTCATCAGGACGCCACACGAGCGGACTTTGAAGGACATCTGGTGCAAGACGCGCAAGCGATATTCCTCTGAGGAGAAGATCCGCATTGTGCTAGCCGGATTGCGGGGCGAGGACAGCATTGCCGAGTTGTGTTGCCAGGAGGGCATTGCCCAGGGTCTGTATTACAGCTGGTCGAAGGAGTTCCTTGAGGCTGGGAAGAAGCGATTGCCCGGCGATACGGCGCGTGAGGCTAATACCGGCGAGGTGAAGGACCTTCGCCGTGAGGCTCGTGATCTCAAGGAGGTCGTAGCCGAACAGGCGCTTGAACTGCGTCTGCTCAAAAAAAGCATGATCGGGGATGGGGGAGACGAGGAATGAGATACCCATCCTCCGAGAAGCTTGAGATCATCCGGCTGGCTGAACACTCGCACCTGCCTGCCAAGCGTACGTTGGATAAGCTCGGCATTTCGCGCACGACGTTTTACCGCTGGTACGACAAGTATCTGGATGGCGGTGTGGCGGCATTGGAGGATAAAGCTCCCAAGCCATCGCGGGTGTGGAACCGTATTCCTGACGACATTCGTGACCGGATCGTTGACCTCGCTCTGGAAGAGCCTGACCTGTCACCCCGGGAATTGGCTGTGCGGTTCACAGATACGCAGGCCTACTTCGTCTCAGAAGCTTCCGTCTATCGGCTGTTGAAGTCCCATGACCTGATCACCAGCCCTGCGTTTGTGGTGATTAAGGCGAGCAGTGAGTTCAAAGACAAGACGAGCTGTATCAACCAGATGTGGCAAACTGACTTCACCTACATCAAGGTCATCGGTTGGGGCTGGTTTTATCTTTCGACCATCCTGGATGATTACTCGCGTTACATCATCGCCTGGAAGCTCTGCACGACCATGAAGGCCGGCGATGTGACTGACACATTGGAACTGGCCTTACAGGCCTCTGGCTGTGATCAGGTCAATGTCCGTCACAAGCCACGGCTGCTGTCAGACAATGGGGCGTCTTACATCTCTGGCGAGCTCGCCGAGTGGCTGAATGACAAAGGCATGGATCACGTTTGCGGAGCCCCCTATCACCCACAGACACAGGGCAAGATCGAACGTTGGCATCAGACCTTGAAAAACCGCATCTTGTTGGAGAACTACTTCCTACCGGGCGATCTCAAAGCAAATATCGGGCGCTTCGTCACCTCCTACAACAACCACCGCTACCATGAGAGCCTCGGCAATCTGACACCTGCTGATGTCTACTTCGGACGCGGTGAAACCATTTTACTCGAACGGGAAAGGATCAAACGAAAAACCATCAACCAACGGCGCTTGCAACACCGCAAATCCGCCGCCTAAAATGACAAACAAGATGGGCTAAACTCTCCGTTAGTTTAACAAGTCTTCTGTTCCAAATATTCCGACGACGCACACCCAATGGACGGCACGTCTTCTCATTATCAAGTGCCGTGCCACGCAGCGGAATCCATATAACCTATTGAAAAATATAAAATCGTACCTAGCTTTACGCGGCCAGGGAGTGGCCGTTTCGGCTAAGTTTTGATGACGCTACGCATAGATTAGCGAATAAAGCCCCTCAAGCAGACTGGACGAAGCTATCCAAAACCTTCTTGCGTCCGGCTTTTTCGAAAGCGATTTCCAACTTTGAGCCTTCAATCTCTTCGATGGTCCCGTAGCCGAACTTTTGATGAAAGATACGGTCGCCGGGTTGAAAGGCGGACGCCTCGTCCCGAGGTGTGATGTTGTAACTCTCGCCCTCGATTAGCCGCGGCGCCCAGCGCATGCCGGTCCCAGCCCGTGACACGCCGCCCTCAGAAACCCCCGGCCAGCCAAAACCACCGCCGCTCTGGCCATATAGGCCGGCATCGGACTCCTCCTCCACCGCGTCTTTGGGCAGCTCCGAAATGAACCGCGATGGAATGCTGGACTGCCACTGATTGTAGACTCGCCGGTTGGCAGCAAAAGATACGAACACCCGTTTGCGCGCACGCGTCAGCCCCACATAGGCCAGCCGCCGCTCCTCCTCCAACGACTTTTGCCCGCACTCATCCAGGGACCGGCGGTTTGGGAAAATATCCTCTTCCCAACCGGGGAGAAAGACGGTGTCGAACTCCAAGCCCTTAGCTGCGTGCAAAGTCATAAGGGTAATGCCCTCGTCGTTCGATTGCGCATCGTTATCCATGACCAAACTTACGTGTTCTACGAACTCAGCGATGCTGCCCCACTCCTCAAGACCGGTTACGAATTCGCGCAGGTTGTCAAGCCGCCCCGGTGCTTCGGGGGATTTATCCTTCTGCCACATGTCGATGTAGCCGGACTCCTCTAGCACCATGCCTGCAAGCTCAGCCGACGTCATCGTATCGGCCAAACTGCGCCAGCGAGCGAAATCAGCGATCAGGGCGCGAAGGGTGCTGCGTGCTTGGGTGCGCAATTCGTCAGTCTCGATCATGCGCATGGCCGCTTCCATGAGTGAGATTGATTGCGCCCGAGCCAGGACATGAATTTTCTGGATCGTGGTCTGACCGATCCCACGCTTGGGCTTGTTGACGATGCGTTCGAAGGCCAGGTCGTCGTCGGGCTGAAAAATAATGCGTAGATAAGCGATGGCATCCCGGATTTCCATGCGTTCGTAAAATCTCGGCCCCCCAACGACGCGGTATGGCACACCGGTGGTGATCAGCCGTTCTTCGAATTCGAGCATTTGGAAACCCGCACGCACCAGGATAGAAATTTCCGTCAATTTGTGACCATCACGCTGAAGGGATTCGATCTCGTCGACAACCCAGCGGGCTTCCCCCTGCCCGTCCCACAAGCCACGCAGCTTGATGGGCGAGCCCGGGTCCACTGCATCGCCGTGCGCAGGAAGCAGCGTCTTGCCCAACCGATCTTCGTTGTGAGTGATGAGGTGCGAAGCCGCCGCGAGGATCGTCGGTGTTGATCGGTAGTTGCGCTCCAGGCGGATGACCTTGGCGTCTGTAAAATCTTTCTCAAAACGCAGGATGTTACCTACTTCGGCGCCCCGCCAGGAGTAGATGGACTGGTCGTCATCACCCACACAACAAAGGTTGCGTCGGGACTGGGTCAACAGACGCAGCCAGAGATACTGGGCCACATTGGTGTCCTGGTACTCGTCCACCATAACGTAATGAAATCTGTCCTGATATTCGGTGAGGACGTCGGGTTGTTTTTGGAACAGTGTCAGGCAGTGCAGGAGTAAATCGCCGAAATCGCAGGCGTTGAGCGTCATCAGGCGCTTCTGATAGGCCCGATACAACGAAACGGCACGGCCCGCCGCGTAGTCGTTACCGCTGTCGTGACCGACGCAGTCGGGGGTCAAGCCCCGATCCTTCCAACGCTGAATAACAGCCATGAGCGCCTGCGCTGGCCATTTCTTGGGGTCGGTGTTGTCGGCCTCCATGATCTGCTTCAGAAGGCGCAGCTGGTCATCGGAATCGAGAATGGTAAAGTTGGATTTGACGCCGATCAGTTCGCTGTGCCGACGAAGGATTCGCACACCAAGTGCGTGAAAAGTGCCCAACCAAATCGCTTCAGCCGTCGGCCCCACCAGGACGGTGACGCGCTCGCGCATCTCTCGCGCGGCTCGGTTGGTAAAGGTTACCGCCAAAATCTGCCAGGGCCGCGCGAGGCGTTGCGCGAGAATGTAAGACAGGCGCGTGGTTAGCACGCGGGTTTTACCCGTACCAGCGCCCGAGAGCACCAGCACCGGCCCATCTGTGGCCTGAACCGCTTCACGCTGCTCGGGGTTGAGATCGTCAATCCAGGATGGCGGTGCTGAGGGCCGGGTTAACGCCGGTTCATCCGCGTGCTCGGCCGCAAGATCGAAAGGATCAGACATCGTCCTCTATATTAGCCGGAACTCTTCGGGCGAATTCCAAGGATATGGCAAATAGCATAGGTGAGATCGGCGCGGTTCAGCGTATAGAAATGAAATTCCGACACACCGTCACGAACTAGGGCGCGTACCTGTGAGGCGGCTACGGACGCAGCCACCAACCGGCGGGTCTCCACATTATTTTCCAACCCACCAAATATATCGTGCATCCATGGCGGTACACTCGCGCCTGCCTTCCCCGCAAAATTGCACATTTGTACGAAGTTCATCACCGGCATAAGCCCCGGCACTATGGGAACCGTGACGCCCACCGCAACCGCACGATCACGGAAGCGGCGGTAGACGTCGGGATCGAAAAAAAACTGGGTGATGGCGCGTGATGCACCGGCATCAATCTTTCGCTTCAGGTTGTCCAAGTCCGCATCGGCGCTGGTCGCCTCCGGGTGTGGTTCGGGGAACGCGGCGACGCTGACTTCAAAATCCGCAACTTTTTTTAGCCCGGCCACGAGGTCGACAGCATAGGTGTAGCCACTGGGATAAGGCGAGTAACTCGCTTCCCCTTCCGGCGGATCCCCACGAAGTGCAACGATATGGCGAATGCCGGAGTCCCAGTAGTGCTGTGCCACCAAATCGACCTCAGCACGTGTGGCGCCCACGCAGGTGAGGTGCGCCGCCGCTTGCAGGCCTTTTTCGTTTTGAATCCGTACTACTGTTTCGTGAGTGCGCTCGCGGGTCGATCCGCCCGCACCGTAAGTGACAGATACAAAGTGGGGGCTTAAAGGCGCCAGTCTCTCGATAGATGCCCAGAGTTGGTCCTGCATTTTCTCCGTTTTTGGTGGAAAAAATTCGAACGAGACCCGCACACCTTCGGGTATGGCACCAAGCGGAGATGCCAAGCCTGGATCAGAGGAATTCGTCACGTATGAACATCCTTCACTCCACGAGGGCATCACAATGACACCGAGACTGCATGTAAACAAGAAACTGAAAGCTATGTACCAAGACGCCTGTAATGGGCCAACCCTTTTGGTCCGACGGCATTTATCCACAGCACCTACCGGCAAAAATGCATAATTGCCGGAAGGAATTCGGCTGCATTTCTGCATGGCCCACCCCCGCAAATCTAGCTAGTCTTGTGCAGGCGCACGTGCTACTTAGCCACTCCGCTGGAGCACATAGGGCCGTGCAAAATATAGGTTTTTTATCGATTCATAGGGCGCCGAAGGCTGTGAAAAATTCGTGTAATGGAACTGCCCCCAGCTACATTTCCGTAATACTTATGGTAACGGCTTCCGCAGCCCTGACGGCCTGCGCCACGCGCCCGCCGGCGGACGACCCATTCGCCGTCGCCGCGTTTGAGGAGGCCAACGACCCGTTGGAACCTCTGAACCGCATGCTTTTCAAGGCAGACCAAGCGCTCGACAAGGTTCTGGTGCTCCCAATCATCACGGGCTACCGCGCCGTCGTGCCAGACTGCGGGCGCAAAAGCGTGAACAATTTTATGAATCATATCCGGTCTCCGATCATACTGCTTCATGATGTGTTACAAGGCGATGTGAAACGGGCGGGTGATACGATGGGCCGGATCGTTGTGAATTCAACTGTGGGCGTTTTCGGGTTATTCGACGTAGGCGAACAAATCGGCCTGCCCCATCACACCGAAGATTTCGGCCAGACTATGGCCGTGTGGGGGGCAGAGGAAGGGCCCTACTTTTACGTTCCATTGTTCGGACCATCTAATTTCCGCGATTGGTTCGGATTTATCGTTGATGCGTTCCTAGTGGACCCCCTGAGTTGGTTTCTCGGCAACCCACGGAACAATTTGAAATGGGCGCAGTGGGGCCGCTTCGGTATGCTGCTCGTCACAACCAAAGATACAACGATGGACGCGACGGATGAATTACAGAAATCATCACTCGACTATTACGCCGCGCTGAGGTCAGCATATCGGCAGATCAGGGCGGACGAAATCCGCAACGGCGCACCAGCGCCGTTGGAATATTTTGACGACTTCGAGGATTTCGCCGAAATGGGTGCCGATACCCGCGCCCATTTCGGCGAGGCCTCCTCCGTTTTGCCAGAAACGCAGGGTACACTCGCCAACTCGAATTAAAGTTCAGCAGACCTATGAATTTTTTCTAGGACGCGCCGCTATGTTTTACCGTCTCATCGTACCCTGGTTTGCCGCCCTAATGATGCTCGCGCCGCTCAATCAGGCCTGGGCGCTTGATCCCGCGACGTTTATTAGCGAATTCTCTCAGAAAAGCATCTCCGATATCCTCGCCGCAGAAATTCCTGATGAAGAAAAGCAACGGCGCTTCCGCGCCATGTTCGAGGAATACTTTGACGTACCTTATATCGGCCGGTTTGTTCTGGGCCGTTATTGGCGCCTGACGTCGGCCGAGCAAAAGGAAAAATTTAACGCCCTTTTTGGGGATGTCATCGTGCAAACGTGGTCGCGGCGCTTTTCTGAATTCAACGGTCAATCGCTTCAAGTGAGCAGCACCGTGTCCGACGGCGACAAGGGCGCCATTGTGAAATCGGAGATCATCGGCAATAATGGCACGACAATCAGGGTGAATTGGCGTCTGCGAGTGCGAAATCCGGAGTATCAGGTGGTAGATGTGATTGTCGAGGGCGTGAGCATGGCGATTACATACCGGCAAGAATATTCGACGGTCATTACGCGCGTTGGCGGCTTCGACGGCCTGCTGAACGAAATGCAAAAACAAGTGACCGGCCAAAAATAGTCGAGTAACGCTTATGACGCGCGACGCACAATGCGGCCCGCCTTCCAAAGAGCATTGGCATTGGACGAGAGTAGCGGCACCGCAGCGCAATAACGCGTACAGTCCCTTAGCATAAAGATACATGGGGGGCGTCATGAGCGGTCACAATCAAGTACAATCTGTTGCGCTGCTGGGCACCGGCCTGATGGGTGAACCCATGGCCGCGCGCTTGTTGAACGCAGGTTGTTCCCTCACCGTCTGGAACCGAACCGCAGAAAAAGTTCGGGCGCTTGTGGCCAAGGGTGCTAGGTCCACCGCAAGCCCCGCCGAGGCAGCAACCGATGCCGACATGGTCATCACCATGCTGGCGGATGGTCCCGCGGTTGGAGGTGTCCTTTTCGATGGCGGCGTAGCCGGTACCCTTTCGCCGGGTGCCATCGTGGCGGATATGAGCTCCATCCCCCCCGCCACAGCCCGGGACCATTCGGCGCGCTTGGCCAAGCAAAGCATTATGCATTTGGATGCGCCCGTTTCAGGCGGAACCAAGGGTGCAGCAGAAGGCGCGTTGGCGATCATGGCGGGCGGGTCACTCGAAGCGTTCGAGCGAGCGCGGCAGGTGCTGGAGGTGATGGGAAGACCAACATTGATCGGCCCCAGCGGAGCTGGGCAACTGGCTAAGCTGGCCAATCAGACTATCGTCGCCGTAACCATCGGCGCCGTATCCGAGGCCTTGTTGTTGGCTGCTACCGGCGGTGCGAATCCCGCCAAGGTGCGCGAGGCACTTAGCGGCGGCTTTGCCGATAGCGCGATTTTGAAACTTCACGGCCAGCGCATGCTCGATCGTAATTTTGTACCCGGCGGGCCGACGCGCATGCAGGTCAAGGACCTGCGTACGATCCTCGCAACCGCGGGTGAAGTGGGCCTTGATCTACCCGTGGCGAGGACCGTAGCGGCGTTGTTCGAAGAATTGTTGGCAAACGGCTACGGCGACTGCGATCACAGCGCTTTGTTGCTAGAAATCGAAAGGCGCAACGAGGGTAAACGGCTAGGAACAAAGCCGGACCAGCTTCCACCCGAGCACAAGTAGGTTACACGATCAACGGGTACCGGCTGAGTTCCGCGCGTTGAAATATAGGGCTGCGTGCCCGCGCGCGTCGTCGAGGGGCCAATGAGGAAAGGCGCTGCCGCTTAATATCTCTGCCGGATAGTCGCGGCGGCTTAACGTATTGGGAAGCCCATAGCAGTCTGAACATAGGTCGGGATATCGACAAAGCAGATGACTAGATCGATTACCATCACTCCAGATAGTCATCCATGTACGCGCGAACGATATCGTCGAGCTCAGTTGCGCTGGGCAGGCCGAGTTGCAGTGCGCGCTCGGCACCGACGTGAGTGGGCCAGCCCGCGACAATGGATTCCACCAAGGGATCAACGTCCACCGTAACGTCGCCCAGCGTCCACCCAGTCGCCACTCGCCTCATGCTGTCCACCATTTCACTGAGGGTCACCGAGATGTTCGGTAGATTCAGCGCACGGTCATCGCCTAATCGGTCCCCACGCAATTCGTGCAATGCCAATATACCCTCAACAACGGAGCGGTATCCAACCACGGGCATACGAACGTCGAGACTAACGGGCAAAACGTAATCGACACCGTTTAAGGGCTCGCGAATAACACCACTGACAAAACCCGAGGTTGCTTTGTTAGGTTTTCCCGGTCGTACGACAACGGTAGATAGACGCGCACTACGGCCGTCAATGAATCCCTTGCGAGTATAGTCGTTCACCAACAGCTCGCCGATCGATTTGGTCATTCCGTAGGTCGTTTGGGGTGTCTGGCGGGTGGAGTCATTCACCCTTCGAGGCGCTTGGGCACCGCCATATGCCGCAAGGGAACTTGAGAATACGTAACGGGGGCGAGAGGCGCGCCGCCTAAGAGCCTCCAGCACATTAAGATGGCCGTCTAAATTGACCTGCAGAGCCAGGTCGAAATCTTGCTCGGCGCCGGCACTGACCACAGAGGCCAAATGAAAGACGGCAATATCGTCGCGATCAATCAACTTGAAGACGGTGCCGCGATCTGCGATCTCGCCCGCTATAAACACCGCATGGTCGTCCAGGCCCGCGGGGCGTTCTTCAGGCACGGCGATATCGAACAGCACCAGTTCGTCCACGGGCTCGGGCCGGCCCTGCGGACCCGCCAACCGTCCCAGTTCTAGGATGCGCTGCGCCAACCTGACGCCGATAAATCCGGCTCCCCCTGTTATGACGATCTTAATGTCACGCTCCCCTACCGGCTGATAGGCTTGTATTTGATGCGGTGCGGTTCTACCGCATCAGCGCCCAGGCGGCGCTTCTTGTCTTCCTCGTAGTCCTGAAAATTACCCTCGAACCATTCAACGTGGCTCTCCCCTTCGAACGCCAGAATATGGGTAGCAATACGGTCCAGAAACCAACGGTCGTGCGAGACAATAACGGCGCATCCGGCAAATTCCAGTAACGCTAATTCCAACGCGCGAAGGGTATCCACATCCAGATCGTTGGTGGGCTCATCGAGCAGAATCACGTTCGAACCGGTCTTAAGCATCTTGGCCAAATGAACGCGGTTACGCTCACCGCCCGAAAGCTGTCCGACTTTCTTCTGCTGATCTGATCCTTTGAAATTAAAACGGCCGACATAGGCGCGGCTGGGTACGGAAAATTTGCCCAATTGAATCTCATCGAGCCCGTCGGAGATCTCCTCCCAGATGGTAGCGCTAGCTTTCAAGCTGTCGCGAGATTGATCCACGTAGCCCAGCTTCACTGTTTCCCCTACAGCAATTTCGCCTGAGTCAGGTTTGTCCTGGCCTGTAATCATGCGGAACAGGGTGGTTTTACCTGCGCCATTTGGTCCGATCACACCAATAATACCGCCGAGCGGCAATTTGAACGTGAGGTTTTCGATAAGCAGATTCTCGCCATATCCTTTAGAGAGATTCTTGGCTTCGATCACGTTGGCGCCCAAACGATCGCCGGCGGGAATGACAATTTGCATTGCCTCCGGCGTCTTATTGTTCGCCTCAGCCACCAGATCGTCGAAGGCAGCGATACGCGCCTTGCTCTTAGTGCGGCGCGCTTGGGGTGTTTGTCTGATCCATTCCAACTCGCGGTCGATGGTGCGCTCGCGGGCCGCGTCTTCCCGCTCCTCCTGCTTGAGGCGCTTTTTCTTTTGCTCCAACCAAGACGAATAGTTGCCCTCGTAGGGAATACCTTTGCCGCGATCCAGCTCTAAAATCCAACCAGTGACGTTGTCGAGGAAATAGCGATCGTGGGTAACCGCAACGACCGTGCCTTCATATTCTTCCAGGAACCGTTCCAGCCACGCCACGGATTCCGCATCCAAATGGTTGGTGGGCTCGTCAAGAAGCAGCAAATCAGGTTTGGACAAAAGCAACTGGCATAGTGCCACGCGGCGGCGTTCACCGCCCGAGAGTTTGCTCACGTCCGAATCCGCAGGCGGGCAGCGCAACGCGTCCATGGCGATCTCACATGTACGCTGAAGGTCCCAGCCATTGGCAGCATCAATCTTTTCCTGCAGCTCGGCCTGCTCGGCAAGCAAGTCGTTCATTTCGTCATCGGTCATTTCTTCAGCAAACTTTGCGCTGACTTTTTCAAATCGCTCCAGGAAACCTTTGATCTCACCAACGCCATCCATGACATTGCCAAGCACGTCTTTGCTGGCATCCAACTCAGGCTCCTGGGCGAGATAGCCTACGTCGGCGCCGCCAGCTGCCCAGGCCTCGCCGTTAAATTCGGTCTCAATGCCAGCCATTATGCGTAGCAAAGTGGACTTGCCGGCACCGTTGGCTCCGAGCACGCCAATTTTCGCGCCCGGCAAAAACGATAGCCAAATGTTCTTCAAAACCTCGCGCCCGCCCGGATAGGTCTTGTTCAAGTCCTTCATAACGTAGATGTATTGGTGGCTGGCCATGACGCGTTTACATCCCCTTAAGGAAAGTGCCGCTTTCGCGGCAGAAGCTTTGGCCGCGCTTTTACCTGACGGCGGCACGGAGAACAATGGTTAGAGCCTGGATGGCACCCTAGCTGGGGTTGCGACCCGCGCATTTCACGCACATAGGCGTGGTCAGATCCAGCGCAAGGCGCTTGTCACCGATTTCCTCGTCGCACAACGCGCAATAGCCGAAGGAGCCGTCGCCAAGGCGTTTCAATGCCGTTTCGACACGGCCCAACTGAACCCCGCGGCGGCGCTCAAATGCCAGGGCCATGGCCTGTTGTTGCAGGGCGTCCATACGCGACAGACGGCCTACAGCTTGCTGGTCAAGCTCCACGGGCTTGCGGTCGTCCCCAGTGCGCGCTCGTGAGGCCAGTAGTTCATCGCGCATGGCAACGAGTTTCTCTTTAAAGAGTGAGGTATCCATAAACTCCACGTCACTCTATTAGACGCTCTAGGTACAAGGACGATTAACCTTAGACACTCCACAGACGGCGCCTTCGGGGTTACCGCTCGCCGACACGCGGCTCCTGGCCACTACGCGGACCAAATGCCTTGTCAAAAACGCGCGAGGAACCTTCCGCCAGAGCGATTGCATCACTGATAAGACCCTGGATTTTCATATTGTTCTGCATCACGTGCAAAGCGTCTAGGCGCCCGTCATCGGATATCTTCAACGCGCGTGCGAGGGTATCATTGCGGATGAGCATGAGAATGGCTCATAAACCCTCCCTGAGCGATGATCAGACTATTCGACCCCGACGCACGGCTACGATCAAGGGCGGCGGTACCGTTAATTTCTCTCTCCATATGGCTCCCGCCGGCGGCATCTAGGACGCCGGCTGCGATTTGGAAAGCCAGTGAATTAGAAATACCGCCAATGCGGCAAGGCCGACGCTCCAATGCAGGATAGACGTCCAGTCGTTGAGATCCTGGCTTTCGACATAGTAGAGGGCATAGCCACTCACAATAAGCAGGGTCATAACCCCGACCATTGCCCCACCAGACCACCGCCGCCAGTTCATGTTCCAACCTTGGACGATATGGATGGCCCAGAGCATACCAAATATCCAAATCGCGACGAAAGAAAAGGCGGCGTGAAGTTGCAGCCATAATTTTTCAAGGGAATTATTCTGAAAACCGAAGGGGCCTTCGGTTTGCATAAAATAACGTAATTATCCCTTTGACTTATGTAAATTATTATGCTAGTTTCTCTTATCAAGTGGAGAGAACGATGCTCAAAGTTAAGAATATCCAAGACTTTTTCAAACAATTCCCGGATGACGATGCTTGCCTGAACTACATGATGACGAAGCATTACGGTGAAACCCTTGACTGCCCGAAGTGTGGCAAACACGGTAAATTTCATCGCGTAACAGGACAGCCAGCGTATGAGTGTGCATGGTGTGGGCTTCATATCCATCCCATGGCAAACACGATCTTCCACCGCTCCCATACGTCCCTGCAAAAGTGGTTCTACGCGATCTACATGTTTACCACGACGCGTCATGGAGTGGCGGCAAAGGAATTGCAGCGCCAGTTGAGCGTGACTTACAAGACGGCTTGGCGCATGGCTCACCAAATCCGCAAACTTATGGCCGATGCGGATGGCGAGCGGCCTTTGGGTGGCTCTGTCGAAGCCGACGAAACCTATTGTGGGGGGAAAGCGGAAGGGCGGTAAGCGTGGTCGTGGCGCTCCTGGCAAGACTGTTGTATTCGGTATGTTGGAACGGGATGGCGACATTATGACCAAGGTAGTTCCTAACGTTCGCAAAAAAAACGTTGCAGCCGATTATTAAGAAGAACGTGGAAAAGGGCAGCACGGTTCACACCGACGAATTGAAATCCTACACAGGATTGTCTAAAGCCGGATATAATCATGAAACGGTCAATCATGGCGCTGGAGAGTATGTTGATGGTGATTGCCATGTTAACGGTATCGAGGGTTTTTGGGCACGGTTGAAGCTTTCGATCCGCGGGACTCACATCCATGTTTCGAAGAAGCATCTTGAGAAGTACGTGAAGGAGTTTGAGTATCGCTACAATCGGCGGAAGCGCCCTGAACTGATGTTCGGTCATCTTCTCTCGAACGTGAAATGATATGGTTGAGTACAGACCAGAAAGGAAGAACACACTTACTTGGGTGCTCTTTGGCGAACTGGTCTAATTTCCCAGCATTGCGAGCTTCCTCAAGCGATAAGTACCTTCCTCTACTCATAACCATTACCTCTCATCGCGCCAGCCATCGCTAGTCATCACTCCCGGCAGGCATAACCTTTCCTTTGGCCGGGATATATTCACCAAATCCCTGAGCTTCTATCTCGCTCTCAAGCACCACGATCTTCTGTTTGGTTGCTTGGATATCCTTAAGGATCAACTCAACGTCGGCCTCCAATGGTAATCGCGCGGTTGATTCATTGCTGCTCTGGCCCACCTCCTCTAGTGCGCAGGCGGTTTCCCTGAGTAGAATCGCCATCCGTCTGGCCTTTGAGCGCAAGCAACTAAGACGTGTCCGCGCCTCCTTGTGTTCCTTAAGAATGCCGGTTGTGATTAGCTTGGCATCTTCTTCCGTCATTATTCATTCCTCCGTTGTTTCCACCGCGCCTTTATCTCATTCATATCTACGCGTAGGTGCCAATATATTTGGTCATCAGGATTAGGAGGGCCAGAGGACCGACGACATGTGACATGACCCTCATCTGGGAAATGGTCCGCGCTCCTATCAAGCCGGTCCCTTGCGATCTTGTGTTTTACCCAATAACTCGGGCTAATTTTTTGCAACATCGGCTTCTCTTCTTCGAAAGCCAAGTGGCACGGTTCACTGCCCCAGATGGTTATTTTCTCATCTATAGCGGCCTGCTCAAGAGAGTGTGGAATCTTCTCCTCTTCATAGCCTTCGTCTTCGTAGGATACATTCTCAGATAGCCAATCATAAGAATGGTTGATGGGCTTGAGTTCCAGAGATTGTGACTTTGAGGATAATTTGCGAGATTTAAAGAAATCGATTCCATAATGAGTTAGTGCCCATACAAGCGCTGACAGTGCGGCGAGAGACCACCAAGTCCATGGTGAAACGTTTGACCACATCATCTCCGCCCCACGTTCCAGGAAAAAGATGATGGCCAAACCAAAAACAAAACGTGATTATCCCCTTGACGTACGTTTGGGTGTGAGTCAATCTTCCGCTCCAACCATGAGCGGGGGACGGACTTGCCGGACGATAAAGGGAAACTCACCGACGCGGATACGAGGGCGGTAAAAGAATGGTTCAAGAAACGTTGGACGAAAGACTCGCGCTGTTTCTTTTGCAGCGAGAACAATTGGGCGATCGGCGAGCATACGGTTGCCCCGATAAACATGAGCCCTCGTGGTGGCATCAATATTGGCGGTCCTCAATACCCACAGGTCATGCTTATCTGCAACAACTGCGGAAACACCCTCTATTTCAATGCCCCTTTGATCGGCATTGTCGAGAGCAGAAAGAAAGCCGAAGAGGGCGGTTCCGATGGAGAAAAATAGTTCTCCAGGCTCTGGCCCTCATTTCGACACGAAACCAGGGTACAACATCAGCCTGTCGCAGCCTGACGAAATTGTCCGACACGACATTTCTGATGAGGAGCTTCAGATGCTTTCTGATTTGAAGCGCGACTGGACGATGGAGGCGTTTTGGGGGTTCTTGGGTGGCGCCATTGGCGTCGCCAAGGGCGCCTATTCCGCACTCTTGACCGCATATGGTGGGGATACGAAAAATCCAATGCCGTCGGGCGATCTTTTTGAAGTTATTCTGTTTTTTGTTTGTTTTTCTCTAGGAGTGTTACTCTTTATCGTAACCATTTCAAGAAGTTCTGGTGCTGTAAATCTTGTGGCGAACATTCGAGACCGCAAAAGGAAAGAATGATGTCGCGTGGTAAATACTTGTCTCTCGAAGAGGCACGCAGGGCTGTGCAGTTAGAGCTGTTCTGTGCGGAACACCCGTCCGAGGGTGACGGGGGTCGCTTTGCTAAGCTGCTATCAGCGATGGCTAGAAAGCGGCCAACAGCCGATCAAACATCCGGCCTGGGTTCCGCCGCATATTGTAGCGATACTCAAACTCCTTCACGTACTTCTGAAGGTGCTTCCGGGAAACGTGAACGTGGGTCCCGCGAATCGACAGCTTCAGCCGCGCCCAAAACCCCTCGATCCCGTTAACGTGGCAATCGCCATCAACATATTGTCCTGCACCATGGTTCACCGTCTCATGCTCGAAACCGGCCTTGGACAGCCCGTTGTAGGACTTCAATTCGTCAGTGTGAACGGTGCTGCCTGCCACAACGTTTTCTTCGATGATTGGCTGAAGCGTTTTCATGCGAACATTCTGGACAACGTTAGCCATTACATCGCCGTCCCGTTCCAGCATCCCGAACACCACGGTCTTGTTTGGAGCGCCGCGACCACGCTTCCCGCCAGTCGTGCGACCGCCGACGTAGGTTTCGTCAGCTTCGACATCGCCGCTAAGAGGCGTTTCCCCATCAACTTCCGCCATGTACTTGCGAAGTTCATGCCCCATGCGCCACCGCGCATTTGTAAGTCACGCCGAGTTGGCGCTGAAGCTCTTTCGCCGCGACGCCATGGCGGGTCGTGGTGAACAGGTACATGGCATAGAACCACTTCTGAAGCGGC
>CAXXRP010000007.1:0-18041 GCA_963662375.2 Rhodospirillaceae bacterium | reverse complement strand
TCACTACAATACCATCCGGCCGCATAGCTCGCTCGGATACAGACCGCCGGCCCCAGAAACCATCTTGCCAAACGTTGAGGGGCCAACCTACGCTGTTGATGGGCTACGGTTGGCCCATCAACTTAACCCGCGCCAAACTCTAACTTAAGCGCTGGACCACTAATCGGGGGCAGGCCAAAACCCAAATGGGCCGAATCGGCCGTCCAGTTCATCGTCAGCTTGATCTTGTCCGCGGCACTAACGCCGGCGGATGTCGTTACGGCGAGAGTCGCCGCGAATACAACTGCTAGACTCGTTGTTAGATGTTTCATTTATGCCTCCCTTGCGTGTTCAGGTTACGACTAACTTCTTCCGGCGTTCTCAACCCCGGCCTCCTTTGAAATCTGCTTCAACTATTGCTCTCCAGCTCTTCGCCGCCATGGCAGGAGAAGGTTTTCCAAGACGATGACGCCGTAGTTCAGCAGCACGCCAATGGTCGAAGCAACCACGAGCACCGCAAAAATGAGCGGCGTATCATTGCCATCCATCGCGCGCAGGACGATATATCCGAGGCCGTTCTGGGAGTTCAGCCATTCGACGACGATCACAACCGTAACCGCGATGACGATCGTGATCTTGAATCCCGAAAAGATGTTTGGCGCAGCGGACGGAAGCTGGAACAGCCGAAATGTCTGCCACCATGAGGCCCCCGTCGACCGGCTCAAATAGTAGTGGCGATAGTCCACGGATTTGAAGCCGGCCACGCTGTCTACCAGCACCGGGAAGAACGTTATCAGCGACGTCAGCAAAATCTTCGGGAACTCGCTAAACCCGAACCACACAAGAAGTAGCGGCGCCAGTGTAATCTTCGGCAGGCCCTGAATGAACACAACCAGCGGATAGAGGAAACGCTCGCAAGCCCGAAAGTTAGCGATCAGATAGCCAAACACCACGCCTGGCACCGCACCTGCGAAGAAACCGTAGATGATCAGTTTGGTCGTTATCGCCCCATGCAGCAGCAGGCGATCGGAGTCCTCGTAGATCCTGACCAGGAATTCCGACGGCGCCGGCAGAATGAACGACTGAACTTGAGAGACCCGGACCAGAACCTCCCAAAGTATCAGCAGCCCGGCAAACCATAGCGCCGGCTCGTATACCTTTCGCAAGGATCGGTGGCTCACGCGTACACCGTTTCGGGGTCCCTCGAGTCAGCCCCCGGCACCCGGACGCCGCGCTGCCGGCTTCGAAGCGGCCACAGCGCGGTAACCTCTTTGGCGGCGTCATGTAGCTCGCGGCTCAGTTCCTCGAATCGCTCAGGCCTGATCCGCGCCAGCGGCCCGGCTACGCTGATCGTGCCGGCCGCCGAGGCCGCATCGGTTTCGTTGCAAAAAAACGGCACCGCGACCACCGCCGTTCCGGCCTCGGCCTCTTCGATCGCCGTTGCATAACCGCGCGACCTCGTTTCGGCGAGGTGGCGCCGCAGCTCGTCGACATCTTTAATGGCCCGCGGTCCGAGCGGACGTGCAGCGTCGAAACCACGTGCACAAACGATCCGCAGCGCGTCGGCCTCCGGTAACGTCGCGAGCCACGCTTTACCGTTGGCTGTTGCGTGAAGAACAAGCTCGTGTCCCATGTCCGGGTCATAGCGCAAGCCCACGGTCGCGCCCTGCGCGCGCGCAACCCAAACCAGCTCCTCGCCCTCGACGATGGCCAGCCGGCAGTATTCGTGAGTGCGCCGGGCCAGCCCATTCAGCACGGTTTGCACGATATCCGGAACCGCGCGCGCTTCCAGATCGCGAAATGCGAGGGTGCTCAACTGAAGCGATAGGGAATAATTCTGGCTGGCCGCATCCTGAACCACCCACCCGCGTGCGACTAGGGTTGAAAGCGTCCGGTGCGCCGCGCTGTTCGGCAAACCGACGCGTCTCGCCAGCTCCACCAGCTCAACCGGCTCCGGTTCTCCGGCAAGGGTTTCAATAAGGCTCAAGCAACGCTCGACCGCGGCGACTGTCATCGACTATTTTCCTAGCAACCCGATACAGTGTATAGAAACTGTTTCAGAATTGGAATAGGTTTTCAGTTACGCTGCGGAGCGCCCTTCTCATGGGAGGGGACCGCAAAATCGGAGAGGCTGATGAGTCTGATCGGCGAAGGAGCAATAGCGATCTGGCACGATATCGCGCCGGAGGCGCGCGCGGACTTCTATGCCTGGCACGGTCAGGAACACATGCCGGAGCGCGTCGGGATACCCGGATTCCTGCGCGGCCGGCGTTATCTGGCGGTTCGTGCCGACCTTGAGTATTTCAACCTTTACGAAGCCCGCACGCCCCGGGTCGTCGCCGGTCCAGACTACCAGGCGCGGCTCAATGACCCGACACCGTGGACCAGCGCGGTCGTCAAACGCTTCAGCCGGGTCGCCCGGTCTCTCTGCCGGGTCGTGGCGACCTTCGGCACGGGGCAAGGCGGTCTGATATCAACTTGGCGCTATGACGTCCCGGATGACAGCGCCGCCCGGCACATCGAAACGCTGTCGCACCGGATATTGCCGGCGCTCGCGGCCAACGGCATCATAGTCGGCGCCCACCTCTTGGTCGCCGATACGGCAGCCAGCGCCGTCGATACGGCCGAGCGCAAGGCACGAACCGAGCCCAACCGGATTCCACGCTGGGTCTTGATGGTGGAAGGCTGGGGCGACCAGGCCGCATTCTCTGAGCTGTGCCGAACGGCCCTGTCGGACGAGGTCCTTATCGCCGCCGGCGCCAGCGGCCCGGCCGATACCGGCCTCTACCAACTCCAATTAACGATAACCACGGCCGACCTGGAAGCGGCGTCGAGTGTATAGCAGGGCTTAGGTGCCATCAGCCCCTCGAACGCTCAAGCAGGTTTTTGCTTCCGCCTGCGCCACTTCTTCTGGCCCACGTAGAGAAGGCCCAGCACCGCAGCGATTGCGAGGATAATCAGTAGCGCGTTACCGCCCCCCGAGGTACCGGTGCCACTGGCGCCGTGTGCCAACGCCGGTGAAATCAACATCCAGACCTCCTAGAACCAAGACTACCGGGATGTTACCGCGACAACGGCCGCGCGGCGAGCCTAGGCCTTCGATCGCGGCACCCCACCGCGGGCCGGAAAAAAGAAGCGCCGCCGTTCTGCGAACCGCGCAACCCTGCCCCGCGGGACATAAAACACTGATTCGCTTGACATTTCGGGCCGGAGGGTCCATTTGCCGGCTGTACATTGTCTCGCGAATGCGCGAAGCGTCGCCAACCGGCGGCGCCAAGTCCCGGGCACAATAATCAATAAACCTCCCGTTCCGGCCGCGCCTGGGGCAGGGCGAAACGCCAGCGCCCGGCCACGTCGAGAACGTTGTCCGTGTGCCAGCGCATAAGGACATCTACGTGATCGATAGTTTCTCTGAACTCGGCCTGGCCGATCCACTCCAGCGTACGCTGACTGCCCGAAATCATGTCGTCCCGACGCCGATCCAGGCGCGGGCCATCCCCGAACTTCTCGCCGGCAAGGATATACTGGGCATCGCCCAGACCGGCACCGGCAAGACAGCGGCCTTCGCGCTGCCCATCCTCCACCAACTTTCCCAGAAACGCAGCAACAACGGGCCGCGCAGCCCGCGCGCCTTGATCCTGGCGCCGACCCGCGAACTCGCCATCCAGATCGGCGACGAGTTCCGCGCCTACGGCAAACATCTGCATCTGCGTCAGGCCGTGATCCTCGGCGGCGTCAGCCAGCGGCCACAGGTCGTGGCCTTGTCCCGCGGCGTCGAAATCCTCATCGCCACGCCCGGCCGCCTGCTCGACCTCATGGGCCAGCGGCGGGTCAGGCTCGACGCGGTCGACTTCCTGGTCCTCGACGAGGCCGACCGGATGCTCGACATGGGCTTCGTGCGCGATGTCCGCAGGATCATCTCGGCCCTACCCAAGACCCGCCAGTCGCTGTTGTTCTCCGCCACCATGCCGGACGCGGTCGCACGCCTCGCGGGCGATATCCTGGTTGACCCGATCCGCATCGAGGTGACGCCTCAGGCCACGCCGATCGAGCGCCTCGTGCAGAATGTCTTCCACGTCGAAACCGCCGGCAAGAAAGCCCTGCTCAACAGCGTCCTGAGCGATCCCGCGCTATCGCGTGTGCTCGTCTTCACGCGCACCAAACACCGCGCCAACCGTGTCGCCGACCTGCTCGGCAAATCCGGTGTCGTCGCCGAGGCCATTCATGGCAACAAGTCCCAGGGCGCCCGCCAGCGCGCCCTCCAACGGTTCCGCGCCGGCAATGCGCGCGTCCTGGTCGCGACCGATATCGCGGCCCGCGGCATCGATGTCGACGGCGTCACCCACGTCATCAACTATGAGCTTCCCAACGAACCGGAAAGTTATGTCCATCGCATCGGGCGGACCGCGCGGGCCGGCGCCGGCGGCGTCGCTTTCTCGTTCTGCGACCCGACCGAGCGCGACTACCTGCGCGACATCGAACGCCTGATCCGGCGGCAGCTGACGGTGATCGGGGCAGAGCCGGCCGCGGTCGCGTCCGACCGGTGGGGCAAGACCAAGAAGCCCCGTCGTCAGCCTTTCGCACAAACACGCCCGGCCCAGCGCAACGGCCGCAATCGCAAACGGCCCTCCGACGCGGCACAGCGGCGCCGGCAGGCTGCGTGATCGCAGCGCGCTATTGAATCACCGTTTCTCCCGACCCCTGGAATAAGAAAGGAAGGGCACCAAGGTTGTAACCGTTCCTCATCCGGTAAAAGACCTGCCGATCGGCACCGTCAAGTCCATAGAGAAACAAGCCGGCTGGGCTCGAAAGGACAAAGAATGAGGACCTACATCGCTATCGTGCACAAGGACCCCGATAGTTGCTACGGCGTCCACTTTCCAGACGTGCCTGGTTGCTTTTCAGCTGCCAAGCACGCCGATGGCATCCTAGCTCAGGCGGCGGAAGCTCTCGCGCTCCACTTGGAAGGTGAAGAATTGCCGAAAGCCCGGGGAATTGACGACCTGCGCAAAGATCCGGAAACCACGGCGGCGCTCGCAGATGGAGCATTCTTGATCGCTGTACCATTCATTGAGAACGCTGGGCGCACGGTACGGACAAACATCACGATGACGTCGGGCTTGCTGCAAGCGATTGATGCTACGGCGAAACAACGTGGACTCACACGCTCCGCTTTTATGGCTGAGGCTGCTAGGCGAGAGATCCTGGTTAGGAACTAGCCTCAGCCGCCGCCCAAGATTCCGCAGCCTCAAGAACTGGTCTCGCCGCGGCTTCGTTGCCCCATGCCAACATTGAGCCGCAAGACCAGCAAGACGTGATAACGGTTTGCTCGGAAACGAAAAAAATGGTGCCCAGGGACAGAATTGAACTGCCGACACGCGGATTTTCAGTCCGCTGCTCTACCAACTGAGCTACCTGGGCACTGGTGCGGAAACCGGGGCGATATATAGAAAAAACGGCCCGCCCTGTCCAGCGATCACCTAGCCGTCCTCTTCCTCTAATCCCTCCGCCGAGCTGGCCGGGCGCTCACCCGTCGGGATCTTGTAGGTGCCGCCGAGCCAACGCCATAGGTCCAGATCGGCGCAGCGCCGCGAGCAGAACGGACGGCAGCGAGGCTCGGCGGGTTTGCCGCAAGCCGGGCACCGCCCGGCGGCGGATGCGTCCTTTGCACTCATCATGTCCTCCGTACCGCGAACCGGTCTGCAGGCCAACCGGCTTGCGCGCAAACATCGGCGAAACCGGCCGCGGCAGTAGCCAAGGCGTTCCGCAAATCCGTCTCCAACAGCGTTGCCACGGGCGGCGCCACGTCGAGCGCCAAGCGCTGGCCCGGCTGCGCCTTCGCCTCGCGCCGCAGCGCCCGCAGCGCCCGGTACGCCACGGCATCCGCCCGCAAGTCCGGCACCGCCGGCGCCGCGCGCTGCTCTTCCGCCAGCGACGGACCGGTCCGCCGGCGCGTTACTTCCAGCAAGCCGAGGGCCGAAATACCGAGCACATGACAGCCGCCCGGGTCGGTCTTCACCAGCGCCCGAAACGTATCCACCAGATGCACCCGCTCCTGCGGGTCCCGCATTTTGAGCAAATCGATCACCACGGCCCCACCGATCTGCCGCAATCTCAGCTGACGGGCGATCTCCGGCAACGCGGACAGGTTGATCTCCATCGCCGCTCGCCCCGGTGTGGGGTCGCGTGCCCCGCTGTTGACGTCGATCGCCGTCAGCACCTCGCCCTCGTCAAACAGGAGCTCCATCCCGTCCGGCAACACCAGCCGGGCCGACAGCGCACCCTCGATCTCACTATCGACATCGAACCCATCGAACACCGACTCCGAAGGCGGCTCGACGCAAGCGGCAAGTTCCGGCCGATAACGATCGCACCACCCGCGCACCGCCCGGTCCAGCCCCAGCGAATTGGTTCGCACCCGCTTGAGCGGCGCCTGAATATGCACGGCCAATGTGTGCGCCACCGGCGACGGCGCGGGGGCGAGCAATTTCGGCGCCACCACCCGATCGGCATCCACCGCGACCGACCGCCACGCGCCGCGCAGAGTATCCAGATCATCCCGGAGTGCAGCAAGTTCCCCCAGCGGCGGCGCCAGGCGCAAGGTGACGCCTTCTTCATCGTCGAGCAGCTCGCGCACCGCCATCTGCGCGGCGGTTGCGATCCCCGGCCCGCAACGGACGCCCGGCACCCCGGGACAATATTCCAGGAAGCGGCCGGGTAGCTGCGCCAGACACGTCACCACGGGGCCCTTGTCCGCCACCGGATCGCGCGTCACCTGCACGGTGACCGCCGCCCCCTCCTGCAACACCCGGTTCAACCGGCGCGGCCCGTCTTTCGGCCAGCGAATGCCGCCCGCCCGCAAGAAACCGTCCCGCGCCGTCCCGATGTCGATGAATGCGATGTTGAGGGACGACATGATCCGACCGACCCGCCCACGATAAACCGCCCCGACCAGGCTCGGCGCGCTCTCCCGGTGATGCCCGACCTCGAACACCCGGCCATCGGCCACCGCCGCCGTTCGCATTTCGCCCGGACCGTCCTCGAACAGTAGCGTGTCGATCAGCACGGGTAGCCGAGACCGGTCAGCATCTCCCGCGTCAACGACAAAGACAGCCCGACGACGTTGGAATAGGACCCGTTGATGCGCGTGATAAAACCCTCGGCCCGGCCCTGGATCGCATACGCCCCGGCTTTACCCTGCCACTCATCGCCAGCCAGATAGGCGTCCACTTCGCTGTCGGTAAGGCGCTTGAACTGAACGACCGTCATCGCCAGACGTACGCTCTCCCGCCCGTCCGGCGCGACAACCGCGATCCCGCCATAGACCCGATGACGCCGGCCGGAGAGCAGCCGAAAATGGCGGCGCGCAATATCCGCATCCTCGGTCTTGTCGAGAATCCGCCGCCCCACGGCGACCACCGTATCCGCCGCCAACACAAACGCATCCGGGCATGTCCCCCGCACGTCCCGGGCCTTCAACTGCGCCAAACGTTGAGCCAGCTTTCCCGGCAATTCGCCGGCTTGCGCGCGTTCGTCACACGCCGGCGCGACGATCCGATCAGGCCTCACGCCGACCTGTTCGAGAAGCGCCCGGCGGCGCGGCGACGCGGACGCTAGAACCAGCATTCGTCCGGTCGTCCGAGACTCATCGCAGCCGCGACGGCTATTTGAAGCGGAAGGTGATCCGACCCTTGGTCAGGTCATACGGCGTCATTTCAACGTTAACGCGATCGCCGGCAAGCACACGGATCCGGTTCTTACGCATTTTTCCCGACGTGTGGGCCAGTACCAGATGTTCATTATCAAGCTTAACGCGAAACATCGCATTCGGCAGAACCTCCGACACGACGCCGGAGAACTCAAGTGCCTCCTCTTTAGCCATAACCTCCTCAGCTTATTTACGCGGCGCGAGGGAAGATGGGCCACTTTAGGGGGTGAGTTCAACCCCTCGACGTGACCCAGCCCGCGAATGTTCCGTCGCAGGCACCGATTAGCGGCGGATTTGCAGCACACAGATCAGGGTGAAGAGCCGGCGGGCCGTCGCCATATCAACGTCCACCGACCGTGCCAAACGCCGCCGCAGCATCTCCGCGGCCTCGTTGTGCAAGCCGCGGCGGCCCATATCGACGGTCTCGATCTGCGCCGGTCCGGCATGCCGCAGGGCCTCATTGTAGCTTTCGCACAATGCAAAATATGTCTTGATGATGGATCGAAAGCCGCCCAAGGCCATTGTGATCCGCCGCACCATCCCATCGGCGCCACTCACATCCATGACCAGCTCGTCACCGTGCATCGAAACAACCAAGTCGTAGGGCCCTTTGGCCGCGCCCCTCACATCAAAACTGTTCGAGGCGAGCAAATCACGAATAGCGGCCTCCCGCTCCCGAGCGATGGCGTCTCCGTAGCGGACGATCCCGGGGGCCTCCAGCCGAACCGAAGCAATCCGCGCCTGGTCTTGTTCCTCGATCATCGGCCTGGTCTTGTTCCTCGATCATCAGAAGGTCCGTTGAACGTTGGGCGTAGAAATATTAGGCGTCGATGGCGGCCTCAAACCGTCGAAGCCAACCGACAAGAAGACCGGCGTAAGTCTTGAGCGCAGCCCGGTTGACGACAAGTCGCGCGCTCACCTGGGCGATCTCCTCAAGCTCGACCAGCCCGTTGGCACGCAGAGTCGCACCGGTTGAGACCAAATCGACAATCCGGCGGCACATACCAAGGCTAGGCGCCAACTCCATCGCACCGCTCAGCTTAATGCACTCCGCCTGCACGCCGCGCGCAGCAAAATGCTGCGTCGTAAGGTGCGGATATTTCGTCGCCACCCTGATATGGCTCCACCTGGCCGGATCGTCGTTCTCGGCGTCCTTGGCCGGAGCGGCGACCACCAGCCGGCACTTCCCGACGCCAAGATCGAGCGGCACGTAGAGTTCGGGATAGTCGAACTCCTGAACGACGTCGCTACCGCACACACCGAAATCGGCCGCCCCAAACGCCACCATGGTAGCGACATCGAACGGCCGTACCCGAATGATCTCCACGTTCCCGTCGGACGTACGGAACCGCAGCCGCCGGTCCTCTTCGGCCGAGAAAGCGGCTTCCGGCTCGATACCGGCGCGCAAGACGATCGGCATGACTTCGCCGAGGATCCGGCCTTTGGGCAAGGCGAGGATCAGCTTCTTTGTCGCCGGGCGGGGCTCACTCATCGTGCGTCGGTGCCCATTGCGTAGGCCAACCTTCGCCCATGTCCTGCAAATGCGCCCGCAGCCGGCTTGCCGTCAGTCGCACCGTCGCGCCGCCGGAAAATCGAAGCTCGACCGTCGCGCCAGTTTTGCCCGCCGGAGCCTGCTCACCAGCCTGAATCAGTTCGACCGACAAGAGACTGAGGAACCCGTTCACCGCACCCGCGGCAAGGCCTCTGCGCTGGACCCGCCCGACATCCGCGAAGGACAGACCGCTCAGGACGCGCTCCCCGGCCCGCCCGGAGCCCTCATCCGTCTCCCGACGAAACCTATTGGCGACCAACACGAACAGCCGGTCCTCCTTCAGATAGGCAATGTCGGAAACGGGTACGAGGGCGTCCTGAAGGCAGGCCGAGATTACGCAAAGATCGTCGGCATCCTCGGCCCGAAGCCGCAACCGGCCATCACGCCCGGGCTCAAGCCCGGTCTTCGATCCGTTCAACCCGGGCACCGACCGCAGAGAGCTTTTGTTCGAGCCGCTCATAACCTCGATCCAAGTGATAGACCCGATTGACGATCGTTTCCCCTTCGGCAACCAGCCCGGCCAAAACAAGGGACGCGCTCGCCCGAAGATCGCTCGCCATGACCGGTGCGCCAGTCAGCTTCCCGACGCCGCGAACCATCGCCGACGACCCATGGAGATTGATATTCGCCCCCATCCGCCGCAATTCGGGCACATGCATGAAACGATTCTCGAAGATCGTCTCGGTCACCATCGAGGCTCCGTTGGCGGTCGTCAATAGGGCCATCGTCTGCGCCTGAAGGTCCGTCGGAAACCCCGGGAACGGTTCGGTCATCACGTCGGCGCCAATCAGTTCCTGATTGGAGCGGGACACATAGACACCGCCATTCCGGGCCTCGACCGTGGCCCCCGCTGCCCGCAACACATCGGCCAGCGCCTCGAGATGCTCTAGCCTGGCCCCCTCGAGCTCCAAGGTTCCGCCGGTGATCGCCGCGGCAATCGCGTAGGTGCCGGCCTCGACCCGATCGGGCAGCACCGGATGATCGGCCCCATGCAGCGCGTCGACCCCGGTGATTCGCAAAGTGTCGGTGCCGATCCCCTCGATCTGCGCCCCCATCGCTCGCAAGCAAACGACAAGGTCCGAGACCTCCGGTTCCCGCGCCGCATTCTCGAGGGTAGTTTCCCCATCCGCCAGGGTCGCCGCCATCAGGATATTCTCGGTCGCCCCGACCGATACCTGCGGCAAGATGATCCGCGCGCCCGTCAGCCGCCCCGGTACCGTCGCCCAGATGAACCCCTTGTCGACCTCGATCTCCGCGCCGAGCTGGGTCAGGCCCTTGAGATGCAAATCCACCGGCCGGCTGCCAATGGCGCAGCCGCCGGGCAGCGACACCGTCGCCTGGCCGCATCGCGCCAACAGCGGCCCCAGCACCAGCACGCTCGCCCGCATTTTTCGCACCAGATCATAGGGTGCGGTCGTCGAAGTGATACGCTCCGCCCGCAAGGACAGGACCCGGCCGGCATGCCCGCCATTCGGCGCGTTGCCGTTCAAGGAAATATCTACCCCATGCTGGCTCAGTAGGTTCGCCAGCGTCGTAATATCCTCCAGATGCGGGATATTGGCGAGCGACAAGGTCTGGTCCGTCAGCAGGCTGGCGGCCATCAGCGGTAAGGCGGCATTCTTCGCCCCAGTCACGTGGACGGTGCCGCGTAGTGGCGCGCCGCCGCGTATCAGAATCCTGTCCATCTCAGCCTTCCATTCGATCGGCAAAACCGGCATAGCGGCACCAGTTGCACCTGAATTCTGTCATTTGTTTGTTGCCTGATGCCTAAAGTTTCGGCGGCGTAATGCCGGTTTGCCCCATATATTTACCCTTCCGGTCGGCATATGACACGTCCGGCGGTGCCTCGCCGCGCAGGAAAAGAAACTGGGCCGCTCCTTCATCAGCGTAGATCCGGGCCGGCAGAGGGGTCGTGTTCGAAAACTCCAGCGTCACATGCCCCTCCCAGCCGGGCTCCAGGGGCGTGACGTTGACGATGATGCCGCATCGGGCATAGGTCGACTTCCCCACGCAAATGACCATCACATCCCGCGGAATCCGAAAATATTCGACTGTCCGGGCCAGCACGAAGCTGTTCGGCGGAATGATGCAGATGTCGGTCTCCCGCGCGACGAAGCTTGAATCGCTAAAATTCTTCGGATCGACCGTCGCCGAGTCCACATTCGTGAAAATCCGGAACTCCCGCGACACCCGGGCATCATAGCCATAGGACGACAGGCCGAAGGAAATGACGCCCTTCCGCTGCTGCGCTTCGACGAACGGGTCGATCATGCCCTGTTCGCGCGCCATCTTCTTGATCCAGAAGTCCGGCAGGATCGACACGGATCACCCGCCCTGTTTGAGACGCGCCCTTGTAGCGAAAGCCGCTGTCCGGCTCAACCGCGGTCTCCGCCGTTGTCTGTGGGCACTTCCCCAGCCGCACGGCGCCGCCGCGCCTGGTCCTTGCGCCGCCGCAAGTTCTCCCGTAGCGCCTTGGCCTGCCGCGCCGCCCGATCGTCCCCCGCGCGCGCCTCCTGATCCACCGCCTTATCGTCCTCCGCCACGTCCCCTCCCCGCTTGCAGCGCTCATCGCCAGTATGGCATAAGCTTAAGCCGCGCAAGCGTGCCGCCGTAGCTCAGGGGTAGAGCACACCCTTGGTAAGGGTGGGGTCGGGTGTTCAATTCACCCCGGCGGCACCACCTAAACCATTCACATTATTCACATATTTCCACAGCGCGGCGCACCAGAAAGACATGGTAGCTAGGGGCTCGGGGTAATTTTCGGGGTAGAGCCATGCCAGTGTATTGTGTGCCGAAGAGCCCCAACTGGATCATTGAGTTCACGTACAAAGGCAAGCGGTTCAGGAAATCCTCGAAGACAAGCAACAAGCGCAAGGCCCTCGAGATCGAGCGACGGTGGCGGTCTGAGATTTTCGACCACCACGTTCATGGCACGGTCGCATCAATGTCACTCGGCGATGCGGTTGAACGGTACTGGACAACGGTCATTCTCCCGAAGGGCAAAAAGCTCACAGCGAAAAATACACTCTATATGCTCAATCGTATACGCGAGACTTTTGGCCCAGAAACACCACTTGAGGCTATCACTACAGCGGCAATTGCCAAATGGGCTGACGAGCTCCTAGGCAATGGTCTCAGAGCATCAACCGTCAACCGCAATGTGACAGTGCTGAAGGCACTCTTGAACAAGGCTCACAAGGACTGGCGAGTTCTGGGCACGGTGCCGCACGTTTCAAAGAAACGGGGCAAACCAGACACAACACGGTATCTCACAGACGACGATGTGCAGAGGCTCTTGGATGCAAGCTCACCTCATCTTCGCGATCTTATCGTTTTCCTTCTTGGAACCGGAGCTCGTCTGAGAGAAGCAACCTACCTCACATGGCAGGATGTGGACTTGGAGCGCACACCTCGTGCCATGGTCCGCTTTGTCGAAACGAAGGGAGGACATCCCCGCGGTGTTCCTTTGCCAAACCATGTACGTGACATGCTCAAGCGATTGCGGGCAACGGCGCCGGCGACGACGGAGAGGGTGTTTCTGCATCCTCGGAACAATGGCACACGAGTTCCTTATGACAGTCCAAGGAAGGCTTTCTCGACTGCGCGCAGAAAGGCAGAGCTGCCCAATGTTCGTATTCACGATCTTCGCCACACCTACGCCTCCAGGCTCGTCCAAAGAGGCGTGAGCCTCTATGAGGTGCAGCGACTACTCGGGCATACGACACCCGCACTCACGCAGCGCTACGCGAGCTTGGCTCCAGACAATCTTGAACGTGCCGTTACCGTGCTCGACGTGACGATCGCCGACGAAACGGTCACTACCGTGGCCGAACCGCCTCATGATCCCCACAAGAAGCTTCAGGATGAGCAACATGAACTCCGGCGCATCACAAAACCACGAACCTTGGATAAGCCCTTGAGAGGCTCTGTAGGCCCGACTGCCGTCAATTCTCCCGATTGAGACAAGCGAGCTTATCTTCTAGCCATCTTTTTGCGGACGCATTTTGGCGCATCGGTTTTGGTGGAGGTGGTGGGGGATGGGCAATTGTCCGTTTGGTGGCAATATATCGTTCTAGGTCATGACGCGTGAAAATCACGCGCCGTCCAATCCGACAACGCGGTATATGTAATCTGTCAATCGTCGCGACACTCACACGCAGAAATTCTGCCGCTTCAATGCGCGAGAGATTATTCGTGGCCTTTTCGCCCATACAAGCATAGTTACTGACGAGACTTAAAAGACCCTTTCTCGTCGGCTATGAGCAGGCCAAAGTGTTGATTGGATATATATTAACCAGGCCATGTCTGTGATCTGTTAGAATGACCTACATCCAACGAAATCGGAACGACCACAATGCCGCGCAAAAAGATAGAGATTGACAAGTTAGAATTAAATAAGGGCGAGCTAAGAAAACTAAACGCTCTCAAAAAATCTGTTGGCCAAGAATTTGGTGAGGAAGTATTCCTGAAATGGTATGCGCACAAACAAGCTGGCAGTGCCGATGACAACGATCCGAACATCGCACTTCTACAGGATGCACTTACTCCTCTATTCGGTAAAATACGGTTTCCTCGTGGTGTTGTTTATCAGATACAGCGTGGTAGGAGCAGTATTGTAGTTGTAAGGAATTCGAAATAGCGGACGGTTATATAAAAACCCCTTTTCTCTCTATAGTTCACAAATTCTAAATCCGCTACTTAAAAAAAAGGAGGCCTCAAAGGCCTCCTATTTGGAGTGGGGAGGTTGATTGCAATCAACCTCTTCGTCTGTTCTATGCAGCAATATACCTACCGTCTCTTGAACCTATGGTGTTGGCTTTCTTTAGAGATGAGAGCGCATTGCTGATTGACTGCTCGGAATTCTTGTCACCTTTTGCACCCATGGCTTCGATGATCTCGCGACGGGCCAATCCATCGGGTTTACTTGAGAGAAGCTCTAGTATCTTCGCACGCTTCTCGCCACGTGGTGCGCGGGCCCCACTCTTACGGCTTTTAACAACTTTTCCGGCTTTGGCAGCTTCATACGCATCAATGGCAGACAACTCGCGGTCGATACCATCTAGTTCATCATCGAGCTTACTACGTCGGTCAATGACTTCTTCCCGTTTCTTACCCAGGCGCTCACGCTCTTTGGCCATAAGGCTTTCAAACGTGTTGTTTGGCATTAATCCCTCCTTCGCGGATACGAACGCCACCTAAGTGAATTTGTGAGATTTGTCAACACTCCTTGTTTGAGAATGTGCCTAATGCTATCGATTTCGGAAAGACGCAACCGGAAACATGTAGATACAGTAAGAAGCCACTGGTGAGAATTGAGGTACAGGTCAGGTATGATAACGGTAGTAGTATCGAAGGACTGTTTGTGAACAAAGTTCTTGCTATTGAGTTTCTCAAAAATCGAGCCCAAGGGTTGTTATAAGAACCAGCTCGACGCCATCTAGGCAAGGTGGTCTATCCAGTTAGCGCAGAATTTGTGCGCGAACTATTTGCTGGGCGCATTTACGGAAATCGAGCGCGTACTATGGCACGATACCAACACAAACGAGAGTGGTACATCCCCAAGGGCGCGACAAAGGCCGCTGACAAACAATCCAGCGCCGTGGCCTATTGGGTCCACACCGGCAAGGAACGCAACCCCTACGAGGCTATGGGCTTTCACGGGCGCGCACAGAAACCTGACTGGCACTTTGTTTTCAAGTCTGAAGCGCAAATGACCAAACGTATCGCAGAGCACTTCGCGGCAATCCAAGCGCGAGACGTGGCGCAAGCCAAGTATAAAACCGACCGCGAAAAACCCAGCCAATTGCAGCTTGGTCACGTCCTCAAGGCCTCTTGGGGCTATGACCAGACCAATGTTGATTTCTACGAGGTGACCAAGCTAGTTGGACCTCGTACGGTAGAAGTTCGCAAGATCAGCGGCGCTTGCATAGCTGACAATGGGCCGCAAACCTACGTAGTTCCTACTATCGGCAAATACATCAGTGACCCGATGGTCAAGCGTGTGAGCTACGGGGATCGCGTCACCATCGATGATGTTCGAACCGCAAGCCTATGGTCCGGGACACCTGCCTACGAAACCGGCGCCGGCTGGGGACACTAAGATACTTGGTGGAATGCTTAATCCCCCTCTTGTTCTTCCTTTCTCCATGTTTTAGTGCGCAACTCATCGATAGCGAATTTCAGATTTAAGAGACCGCCTTCCTGCACAGATTTGGGGTGTGGTATTTGCCAGGGCGGCATGGAGGTACTGATTAGCTTCTAGTTTGTCAATTTCACTTCATATAACCTGGCGAGAACGCCCAACTATCTGATCCGGTCGATAGTAGTTGAGTGCGTTGCTAGGAATATTATGAACGGAAAACTACCGACATACGAAATCTTGGATAGACATTTTGCGTTCTTATCGTTCCCGTGCTTACGCGTGTACTTTGTCAGCCACTCCCCCCTTCTAGTCCATTTTCGTTTCTGGCTCTATAGTGTCTCTATACGCAAATCACAGACTTTCATCACCTCGTCCTGTACTGTTCTGAGTTGATAATTTCCGCGCAACCAGGTTCGAAACCGGTTGACCGCGGGTTGCCCAGAAGGTGATAAAAGTTTCGATGATTTGCTACTAATTGCCCACAACAGAGAATTTCACTTCTGTCAAAAACCCTTGCGTTTATTCATCCATTCATTGTTTGCAATGACTTTCAGCCCTTGACAGAAACCGTAATGCATGGTTCGACTCCCCGTAGGGTCATGGCATAAATTGAGTAGTTTTTCGGCTTCTAGTTCCTGCATTAGCCTTACTATTACTATCTAATTCAGGATTGGTATTTCTTAGGGTTCTTGACGGAAAAGTCGCTGTGTGCTTGTGGTTGACACTCTGTTGCCCAAAACCTTGAGTGGCGTTATTACGACTAAGTAGGTCAACTGTAGACCGTAGCGTTGACGGCCCCAAATGAGCGTAGCGCATTGTGGTAGTTATGTCTGAGTGACCCATCAGGGTTTGTATAGCCGTGACTGGTGCATTCGCCATTGCAAGATGCGATGCGAATGTATGGCGTAACATGTGCCAGTAAACGTTTTTTAACCCTGCCTTCCGAGAAATACGCTTTAGTGTATGATACATTGTCATAGCGTCAAATGGATTGTCATTTGCATTTGCGAATACGAAGCCTAGTTTTTTTCTTCGTTGGTAGAGCACTGTGTATACATCAGTATCTAAAGGAATATGTCTCACCTTGTTGCTCTTTGGGGAGACTAAGCCTTTTTGACTTTCACACCATGAGTGTCTGACCGTTAAGGTCCCGTTGTTCCAGTTTATGTCTTCCCACTGCAGTGCTCTTAGCTCTCCTCGTCGTAACCCTGTCCTCAGGGCGGTAAGGATCATCTCGTACCAGATGCCCGTTGTTTGATCTAGCAACCGATCGCTATCTTCGTGTGTAAGGAAGTGCGTTTCAGGAGGAGGGCACTTTAGCCACTTAATCTTGGGGATATTTTCGAGTTCATTCCAATCTTGTGCAGTACTGAGACATTTACTCAACATGGTCAAGTGGTTGTTTATGGTTTTGTTTTTGAGACCCTTTGCAACTTGAATGGACTTGAATTTTTCCACGTGTTGGGCGGTGATTTTGCTGAGTAACATCCTTCCAAAAAATGGGACAATGTGATTTTCTAAAGCATATTCTTTAGTCTTTTGTTCAGAATGTTTGTTGTTTGGTATGACGTATTCGTCAAACCACCTCCGAGAGAATTGTTTGAACGTCGGTTCTTTCTCGACATCCTTTATATCATCGATAGGTTGTCCTCGCGCAAGCCTCTGCCTAAGGACTGCCTCATAGTTTCCGGCACCATCTCGCGAGTTTAGAGGACTTCGTTTTCTGTGGCGCATGAGGTTGAATTGGAAATCCACCCACCATGATCCTTTAATTTTTCGTAATGTCATTACTATAATGGTCGACTTGTTCGACCTGATTGTTTTCTAGGAACGATACAATGTCGCCCTTCGCAAAACGAATACTTCCCATCACCCTGTAAAAGCGAATGCGGCGCCTCTCAATTAAGCGGTACACTCCCGCCTTGGATATTCTCAGCGTCTTTCCTACTTCGTTTGGTGTCAATAATTCAGTTATCAGATCGATATTCGTCGACATGTTTTTTAATGAGCAGGACAGGACCGATATACAATATCGTCGGACCCTACTACCGTACCATTTAATGAATATGGTTTCCACCGCACCCCTGACATGATCCCATTATCTTCTTCGGTAGATACCAATACTAGAAGGTAGGAGGAGGTCCTTATGCCAGCGTGGCAAAAGAACACTCTGATTAGTAAAGCGGCTTCCCAATAATTTGATTTTAAATAAAAAAGTTGGTTAAAATCCGGAATCTCTGCCCTCTACACTCCCGAAAACACTTACGTATGCGAATACTCGAATGGCTCCATTATCCCCTTCGCTATATGCGATGCCCGGTTTAACCGTCCGACTTGAGCGTATACTTGAGGCTAAACGGTGAGGTCCCAGCCGCCAGGCTGTCAGAAATGACAGTCTGGAAGTTTCAGTACCAATGCGCGCGGTTGGCTGAAACTCTGTCCGGGGCGCCGGGCGCTCTTCCCAGGGTCGGTTTTGCATCGGCGCTAACAATAGTACTACACACACATTTGAATTGTATATTTGGTTGTATTTGTGCGCGGTTATAATTCATGCCCATTTTTGGGGTAACGATATGGCGTCTCCGTCGAAGCGATCTTCAAGACCCTGAAAACGGAATTCGTCTAGCGCACCATGTTCTAGACACGGCGGCAGGCAACCC
>CAXXRP010000006.1:0-46901 GCA_963662375.2 Rhodospirillaceae bacterium | reverse complement strand
CTCCGGAAGCCCACTTTGACGGGTGCCCAGCACTTCGCCGCCTCCGCGCAAACGTAAATCCTCTCCTGCAATTAGGAAACCGTCGTCGCTTTCCCGGAGCTTAGCGAGGCGTGCTTTCGCGATTTCGGTGAGCGGCGTGGAATACAGCAGCAGGCACGTACCTGCTTTGCCGCCGCGGCCGATACGCCCGCGCAACTGGTGCAACTGGGCCAAGCCGAAGCGTTCAGCATGCTCAATGACCATAATCGTGGCATCCGGCACGTCCACGCCGACTTCAATAACCGTTGTTGCTACCAGAACCTCTGCTCCGCCCTCCGCATGACCAGCAAAGGCTTCCATGGCCGCGTCCTTCTCGGCGGGTTTCATCTTGCCATGTATGAGGGCGACCTTCTGACCCATAAGTGCGCGCAAATGCGCATGGCGATCTTCTGCCGCCGCCAGATCAATCTTTTCAGACTCCTCCACAAGCGGGCACACCCAGTACACCTTAGCGCCGCTAGCCACCGCTCTTGTTACTGCATCGACTGTTTCTGACAGACGCTCCAGTTTCACCAGCCGCGTATCCACCGGCATCCGCCCCGGCGGTTTTTCATCCAGCCGTGAGACGTCCATGTCGCCATAGGCAGTAAGGGTGAGAGTGCGCGGGATGGGTGTCGCCGTCATGACCAACACGTCGATTCCGTTTCCTTTGGACGTGAGTTCGAGACGTTGATGAACACCGAATCGGTGTTGTTCGTCGATCACTGCAAAGGCTAGGTCACGGAATTTAACGCCCTTTTGAAAAAGAGCGTGAGTTCCAACCAGGATATTTACTTGGCCGCTCGCGATATCTTTCAACAATGCTGATCGCGTGCTCCCCTTGGTGCGCGATGTCAAAACCTCAATGCGTATGCCGGCGGCTTCGCACATAGGCTTTAAGGTTTTGCAGTGCTGCTGGGCCAATATTTCCGTCGGTGCCATAAGCGCCGCCTGACATCCGCTTTCCACCGCCGCTAGCATTGCCATGAGGGCAATCACTGTCTTGCCGCTGCCGACGTCGCCTTGCAAAAGGCGCAACATGCGGTATTCACCGGCCATGTCCCCGGCGATGTCCTTCAGGGCCCGCCGTTGAGCACCGGTGAGCTCATACGGTAGCGACGCTTCAACCTTTCGGTGTAGAGAATTATCGCCGGTGAGGGAGCGTCCTCGCTGTTTTCGTGTCTTAAGACGCACGAGAGCGAGCGCTAACTGGTTCGAAAGCAATTCATCGAACGCCAGCCGCTCGCGGGCGGGATGGGAAAAACCGAGTACAGACTCGTCTTCCGGCGCATGGGCTTGCCGCAGGGCCTCGCGCCAGGTCGGCCAACCTTGGCGTTTCATGTAGGCGGGATCGAGCCACTCGGTGAGGTCGGAGGCCTTCCCCAATGCCGTTAGGATGGCCTTGCTAAGGGTCTTGGGAGATAGCCCTTCTGTCAAGGGATACACCGGCTCCACACGCTTGATGTCGAGGATTTCTTCCAAGAGAACGATGTGGTCGGGATGAGTCATCTGCCGCTTGCCGTCGAACAGCTCTACCTTGCCGCTGACAACGCGTTTTTGACCCACGGGCAGGGCGCGTTCTAGGTAGTCGGCATGGGCATGGAAGAACACCAATGTTATTTGGCCGGTCTCATCGCCGCAGGTCACACGGTAGGGAATTCGCCGGTTACGCGGTGGAGGTGGCGAGTGGGCGAGCACTGTGACGGTGACGGTGGCAATTTTGCCCGACGGGGCCTCCCCTATCATTGGAGAAAATCGCCTGTCGACGATGCCGACCGGTAAATGCCAGAGCAGGTCCACGACCTTTTTGCCCGCGACCCGTTCTACGAGTTTTACGAGGCGCGGCCCGATGCCGGGCAGGGTGGTAACTGCGGCAAACAGTGGATTTAGGACTGACGGACGGAGTGAGGCCATGCTGCTTTTAGACGGGCTGACAGGGTGGACGCTTCCGTTATATACCCTACCAACCCGTGGGTGGTCAGCCCTGGCCCGACCCAGGGGCTGTTTTTGTCTGGACCGTGGCACACCACCCTTTGACCGACATTCGACGCAAAAGAATTCTGTATCGGGCGACACATCGCGGAACCAAAGAGTCCGACGCCGTGGTGGGCGGATTCTTTAGGCAGAATATCTCCGAAATTCCAGACGAAAAGCTAGATGAGGCCGACGAGCTCCTGGACGTTGCCGATGCCGATCTCATGGACTGGTTTATGGGACGGATACCGGTTCCCGACCGGTGGGTGGGGACCCTGTTTGACTGTGTCCTGGCCTACTATCGCAGCCTCGCCGAGCGTTAAACATGGAAGGCTTTTTGAGTAAAATTAATGCCCGCGTACTTCACGGCGTACCGGAGGGGTATGACGCACTGGTACTGGCCGACCGGGCCCGCGCGACCCTAAGAGATTCGACACTACACGTTGCCAGGGATGAGCTGCGGTTGACCGTCCTTGCGGAAACCGTCGCTTTTTTTGCGCCGGATATCGAGATTATCACGGTTCCGGGTTGGGATTGCCTCCCTTACGACAGAGTGTCCCCCAATGCAGAGGTTATGGCGCGACGCATTGACGCGCTCACGCGCCTGACGGTGCCCCCATCGCAAGGCCAAAGCCGTCTGATCATAACCACGGTGAGCGCGGTGATGCAGCGGGTCCCAAAGACGGGCACCTTGCGGGATTCTGGACTGGAGATCACCGTTCAGGGATCCTTGGAGCGAGAAAAACTGAATGCCTTTCTTGCCGCTAACGGATACGTGCGCGCGGAACAGGTCATGGAGTCCGGCGAATATGCAGTGCGCGGCGGCCTAATCGACTTATTCCCACCTGGGCTTGAAGAACCGGTGCGCATTGACCTTTTCGGTGACGATATTGAAACCATCCGCACCTTTGATCCTGTCAGCCAGCGAACCACTGGCGGCCGCACTGCTGTGTCTCTTAAGCCTATGAGCGAAACAATCCTGAACCCAGAATCCATAGCTCGCTTTCGAACTAAGTATCGGGAATTTTTTGGGGCTGTAGCTGGTGGAGACGCCCTCTACGAGTCGATATCCGAAAGCCGGAACTTCCTTGGTCAAGAGCACTGGTTGCCGTTGTTTCATGACGGGCTCGAGTCTCTATTCGACTACGCGCCCGCGGCAAGTATCAGTCTAGACCACGCCATCGAAGAATCCGTTGCCGTGCGCCTAGAGAACATCCGCGACTACTACGAAGCCCGGCGCTTGGTGGACGCCTCAAGCACGAAGGGCACGAAACTCTCACTCCGGGAAAGTGGCATCATCTATCACCCGGTTCCGCCTGAATTGATGTTTCTGGATGAAGCCGAATGGGTGCGGCGGCTCAGCGACCGCGTTGTGACCGCATTCAGAACCTATGAGGTCGCGGACGTAAGTGGGGCAGAGGATGCCGGCGCCCGACTGGGTCGCGATTTTAGCGACGTCCGGGCCCGGCCCAATGAGAACGTTTTTGAGGCTTTTACCGCCCACGTAAAAGCGGAGCAAATAGCAGGGCGGCAGGTTGTGCTCGCCGCGGCCAGCGTTGGTTCCAAAGCCCGCCTTCTGGGCGTCTTGGAGGCCCATGGTTTTACTGCTTTTGCAGACGTAGAGGCATGGGATGAACTCGTGGCGGTGGACAAAACTAAGTTGGCAGCGATTTGTCTGCCCATGGAACGGGGCTTCGCGACCAAGAATCTTGCGGTTATCACCGAGCAGGACTTGCTCGGCGACCGGCTGGTTCGGGCGGCAAAAAAGCGCCGGCGCGCCGATGCGTTCATCGCTGATGCGTCTCAGATTTCGGAAGGGGACCTGTTGGTTCACGTCGAGCATGGCATCGGTCGTTACGATGGACTGGAAACCCTAACCGTTGGTGGGGCACTGCACGATTGCCTGCAGCTCACCTATTATGGCAATGATCGCCTCTATGTCCCTGTAGAGAATATAGAAGTTCTCTCCCGTTTTGGCTCGGAACAGGCCGGCGTGCAGTTGGATAGACTTGGCGGTGCGGCCTGGCAGGCGCGTAAGGCCAAGCTCAAAGAACGGATCCGGGATATGGCCGAGCAACTCATCCGCATCGCCGCGGCTCGGCAGCTAAAGGACGCCCCAGAGGCGCTACCCCCAGAAGGTGTGTTCGACGAGTTCTGTGCAGGCTTTCCTTACGTCGAAACCGACGATCAAATGAAGGCCATCTCGGATACCCTGGAAGACCTGACCAAGGGCTCGCCTATGGACCGGCTCATCTGCGGCGACGTCGGCTTTGGCAAGACCGAGGTGGCCCTGCGCGCGGCTTTCGTGGCGACGATGTCTGGTTTGCAGGTTGCGATCGTTGTCCCCACAACGCTCCTAGCCCGTCAGCACTATAAGACCTTTACCGAACGGTTCGCGGGCTTTCCGCTCAAGATTGGCCAGCTTTCCCGTTTGGTGGGCGCTAAAGAAACGGACGCGGTGGAGCGGGGTCTTGCCGACGGCACCGTGGATGTCGCTATCGGTACCCATGCCCTATTGGCGAACGGGATTTCCTTCAAGAACCTTGGCGTTCTGATTGTCGATGAAGAGCATCATTTCGGCGTCGCGCATAAGGAACGCTTGAAGCAACTACGTTCTGAGGTGCACGTCCTGACACTGTCCGCCACGCCCATCCCCAGAACCTTGCAGATGGCGCTCACCGGTGTGCGTGAATTAAGCCTAATCGCGACACCGCCGGTGGATCGTCTTGCCGTCCGGACATTTGTACTTCCTTTCGATCCGGTCGTCATTCGCGAGGCCATATTGCGGGAGCGCTTCCGTGGCGGACAAACTTTTTACGTATGCCCGCGGGTTACCGATATGAGTGACGCGGCGAACCGCTTGGAAAAATTAGTGCCCGAAGTGAAATACGCCGTCGCGCATGGACAGCTGCGTCCAGCAGCTCTGGAAGATGTAATGACGGCATTCGCCGATGGAAAGTTCGACGTTCTGCTTTCCACCAATATCATCGAGTCTGGGTTAGACATGCCGGAGGTAAATACCATCATCATCCACCGCGCTGATATGTTCGGACTATCTCAGCTCTACCAATTGCGCGGCCGCGTTGGGCGTGGAAAATCTCGTGGGTACGCGTATTTGACGTTACCCGCGGACCGCAAGCCAACGGCTAACGCGGAAAAACGCCTAGATGTTATGCAAACCCTGGACAGCCTTGGCGCCGGCTTTTCCCTGGCTAGCCACGATCTGGACGTCCGCGGTGCGGGCAATCTCTTAGGCGAAGAGCAATCCGGCCATATCAGGGAGGTGGGCGTAGAGCTTTATCAGCACTTGTTGAAAGAGGCCGTAGCGGCGGTACGGGCGGGGGACGCACCTGACATCGCTGCAACCACTGACGATTGGTCACCCCAAATCAACACGGGCGCTCCTGTCTTGATCCCCAAAACCTATGTCGCGGATCTTGGCGTTCGACTGTCCCTCTATCGGCGCATCGGCGGCTTGGCAGAACGAGGGGAAATAGATGGGTTTGCCGCCGAGCTTATCGACCGTTTTGGTTCGCTTCCGCCGGAGGTGGAAAACTTGCTAGACGTTGTGGCCATCAAGGCCATGTGCCGCAAAGCGAACGTGGAGAAAGTCGATGCTGGCCCCAAGGGGGCAGTGGTGACGTTGCGCAACAACACGTTCCCAAATCCTGCCGCTTTGGTGGACTTTATTTCGAAGCAGTCAGGGGCAGTCAAGCTCCGCCCGGATCACAAGTTAGTTTTCGTGCGCCTTTGGGAAACGCCGAGCGGACGCGTGAAGGGACTACAGGCGGTGTTGGGTGAAATGGCGGCGCTGGCATCAGCCCATGAATAACTTCAAATGTACTCCAACTACAGGTTAGGTTCATTTCCTTGTTCTTAAATGCAGAAATTCTAGGGTGGCGCCACTCGTCTGAAAACCTAGAGTGGTCTGACGCCGTGTCCTTAACCCGCCTAATATCGGAGGGTAGATATAAAGGAGGGAGGCCCAGTGAGCGATCTGCTCGCTGGGCGCGGTGGCCCCAAAGCATCAACGCACTTCTACTGGCGAGGCGCAACTGAGCCGTTAGTTTCCACTGAAGACGGCGTCGATGAATTCCGGAACCGTCGTGTGGAAATACTCATCGAATAGTCGGATCGAGTGCTGTGAGCGCCTAGCCATTGCTCTGCATGGCTGGCTGCTCTGCTTCCTGGGCCGCCGCCATGTCGAGCATGCGGATCAAAATTTCAGGTTCCTGTGCCCCAGCAATAGCGCGGGTCTCGTTAAAAATGTAACAAGGGACACCGGTAATCCCCAGACGGTGCATGCGCGCGTTCTCGGTATACACGGCGTTCAAACCTGCCTCTCCAGCGAAAAACTCCTTAGCGTCACTCTGCTCAATCCCTAGTTTTTTCGCCAGGCCCAACAGAACATCTAAGTCGCTTATGTCCAGGCCGCGTTCGAAATATGCACGAAAGAGTAGTTCGACAGCGTCATCGGAGCGGCCGCAGGATTGCGCCATACGTACCAGCCGGTGAGAATTCGCCGAATTCGGCGTGCGTTTGATTCTGTTTAAACCAAACTCAATGCCCTCGCTTCGCCCTGTGATAAGGAGTGTTTCGGCGATCCTTTCATACTGATGAGAGCCGCCGAATTTTTGCTCCAGGTACTCGCGTCGGTCGATACCCTGAGGCGGCAGGTCCGGGTTGAGCAGGAACGAGCGGTAGTTGACGTCCACGCGCAGTTTTGGGCGCATTTTAAGCGCCCGGTCAAATCGGCGTTTACCCAGAAAGCACCAGGGGCAAACTGTATCGAAGACAATATCGATCCGCATAATCTATTTTTAACCGTCAGGATAATTAGTCAAGTGCCCTAGATACTCCTGGATGCGTGCGGCATTTTTGCCAAGATCGCCTCTGCCGACGCGGCTAAGTGAGCGTACATCGATACGAGTCTCGCTTTCACTTACCGGGGTTAGGCGAATCACAACATCATCGACAAAACCTGACCAGAACGTGACGTCCACAGCCTCAATGCGCCCTTCTTTAGGAACGGCCGCGGCAAGACGCCAATCCATCTCGTCAACCGCATCTAACGCGCGCCGGAATGCTTGGTCCATCGGTAGGGGTAGATCCAGAGGGCCCAGCTCCGGGTATCCGGCCTTCTGCTGTTTCGCTACTTCAGGATTGTACTCCACGGAGTTGGGGGCGTTCGTGGCTTCGCGTTCCGCGAGCAACGACACAAACCTTAGGGGATCAACTGTGTCGGTGCTGATATCGTGTATGGGAGGGGATGTGACGCCCAAATGCAGAAACGATCCAACTGGAACCGCAACAGTAACGCCTAGAGCAACGGCAGCCCAGGATCCGCGCACGTTGATGTTATTCCACGGAAGGCCGTTGCGTTTCAGAGCGCCCCTGAGCCCCATGACAAAAGCGCTCAGCATTCCGACGATAGTGATCAGGAACGCGAGCCCGATTAGGATAAGTGGCGCCTCCCATAACCCAAGAACGCGGCCTAGAGCTAACAACGGAAACACGACGACGGCGGCGATTCCGGCGCTGATCGCGATATAGGAGTTTCTACTCAACTTATCGGGGGCGTCGGGTTCCAGCATAGTCGTTACCTCGTTTTATGAAGTTGCTTGATCCTACAGCAGGAACAGTATCTATCACTGAGTTCGGGTGCCGAACATGCGATTCGCGATTGAGTCGTCAAATGAGGCCAGTAATCTAGCGTGACAGGGAGAAAAGGGAATGAGTTAAAGGAGCAATTTATCAGCCGCCGGGGTTGCGTTCGCCGCGTGTGCGAGTCTATGGAGTTCTGCATTGGGTCGGGAGCTCCAACCTGCCTGCACCGACGATACGCGGGCGTGCATGATCACCGCGGCGAAGTCCTATCTTGATGCTCTAGTGGCCCATGATGCCTCAAACGTTCCGTTCGCGCCCAATGCAAAACGCACGGAACAAGGACGAGTAACGGCAGTAGGCGAGCAAGCTCTACGCGAGAGCACGAAATTGCAGCCAGATATGACCGAGCATGCCAATACACGTTATTTCGTCGGCGAAGATTCAGATAATGTGATTGCTTACACTTTGCTTAGCATTCCGGGCACCAAGGCTGACCCCAACCGAAAAACGTATTCAGATAGTCTTCAGGTCAAAACTAGCACTGTCCACCTGGCGGCGCGCCTTAAGGTTGAAAGAGGGCTGATCACACAGATAGAGGCTTTGTTCACAATTGAATCTGGCAGCGACCAGGGAGTGTCAAACTGGCCCGACTAGTTCAAGAAAGACCGGCCTATTTTTCCCATTCGCCACCCATAGATGGTAGCTGTCGGGGTGGCCGCCCGCGTGCTCTTTCAAGCGTTCGAGATGTTTTTAGCTTTGGCGCGGGTCAAGGCGGTATGGGCCATATCCCGATAGAAGGTTTTATCGTCGACCACTAAAAAAGTGGTCTTGGAGAGGTCAGCTGCGGCCGGTGCTTTCGTGGCAATCTCATCCCTGGGTCTACATCAATTGCGTTCAACCCAAGATTAATAGGTTTAGACTAAATAAGAAACCCGAGGTACCTATGCGACCCCGGACATTTGCGGCTTAGCTAAATATCATTAGTTTACAAATACCTACCCGCCAAGTCCATGCCAGCGGTATTTTGGTGGCGTCAAACAGAACGCAATAGATTGGTTTGACGCTCGCTCTCTTAACCCTGAACTCGTTGCCTCGTAAAAGTTCAAGGCTATCGGTGATTATGTGCGTAATGCGGATGCCCTACGCCTCGTCCATATGCATCTCTAATTCCTCCACCCTCTGTTACATCGACGTAGGTGCGAGCAACCTCGTAACCGATAAAGCCCCCCAGTGCTAACCCAAGGAAAAATATAAAAAACAAATTCTTCAGGCTAAAGCGAAGTTTGTCTTTTAGGGACAACTGATACTTTGTGTCTGACGTTTCGAGCCCGTGCTTATTCTTATTTTGTCTCGTCTGTTTTTTCATGGCTAACTTTTGAGAGCTATTCGCACAACGCGGTTGCCGCCGCCGCGATATCTTTCACCGACGGAATGACCGCACGTTTGAGATCGGGGGAACTTGGTTTAGTCCGAGTGATTTGGGGCTTACGGCTCATGGCGATATGAATCCGGCATGAATTTCTAATACACGTGACTAACTAATCCAGCTACCATTTGCCAGATACCATTTGAGTAAATGGGCGTTTTAGCCGGGTGTCGGGCGCGTGCAGAAATATAGGAGCGGACATGCACGATCCGATTGGAGCAGAACCATTTCAAGTGTCAGTACCAGACGCGGTGCTAGAAGACTTGCGCGAGCGTTTGGGCAAGACACAGTGGCCGCTGGAACCGAAGACGCTACCCTGGACCTACGGCGCGAGCCTTGTCTATATGAAAAACATTTGCGCATACTAGTGCGACCAGTACGACTGGCGCAAGGCCGAGGCGCTCATCAACAAGTACCCCAACTACAAAGTTACCTTGGGGGGAAAGAAAGTGCACTTCATTCTGGAAAAAGGTTCGGGCGCCAATCCTCTCCCCCTCATTATTACCCACGGTTGACCGGGATCGTTTGTAGAATTTTTTGGACATCATTGAGCCGCTTGCTCATCCCGAGAAATTTGGCGGCGACGAAAACGATGCATTCACGGTCGTGTTACCGAGTCTACCCGGCTACGGATTTTCCGAGGCGCCGGATCTTCCTATGCTACCCCGCGACGTTGGCACCTATGGGATGAACTCATGGACAAGGTATTGGGGTGCGATCACTACGTTGCGCAAGGTGGAGATTGGGGTGGTATCATCACCAGTTGTCTCGCCTTCGACCATCCGGAAAAGTTGAAGGCGATTCATCTAAATATCTGCGGATTCATTCCAGAGATCACGGACGATGATCCGCTCAACGCAGAAGAGCAGGCCTGGATGGATCGGTACATGGCCCGCCGGGCGACGGAAACCGCCTATCACCAGATACACGGCACAAGCCGCAGACGTTGATCTACGGCTTACAGGACTCACCATCGGGGTGTGCGGCATGGATGCTTGAGAAATTCCATGGTTGGACAATACCTGGCGAGGACGTCAAAGATCTGCCATTGGATAAAGACCTCCTCCTGACAAATGTCATGCTGTATTGGCTTTACGGTTCCCACGCCCCAACGTGGTTTTATTGTTCTATCTTGGATGGCAGTGGGCGCCGCCCTCCAAGGGGCGAAAAGGTTCAAGTCCCAACAGGCTTTTTTCTTTTCCTAAAAGACATTGCTCTCCCGCCGCCGGATGCGTGGCTCAATCGTAGTTACGGCAATATCGACCAGCGACATGACTCCCTGGACGGCGGTCATTTTGCGGCCTTCGAGAAGGGTGAGAAGTTCGTCGATGATGTGCGGAAGTGCTTCCGTAAACATCGCTGAGAGAGAGAGGAACGATGATATTGAGGACGGCACCCAGCGCCGCGATTGGCATCGGCGCGAGCGCTGTTGTCGCGATCATGGCCTTTATTCTTGCGATGTAGGTGCCGTGTAAAGCCCATAGCTATGGCCCACTTGCTTGCAGAGTTTCTGGTACGGGGGGCTCATATTGAGCGCCTGATGGGGCCGGAGGTGGTTTGACGGTCAAGGAGTAGAATTCGAGCCCGCGGGACGAGACTAGAAAGGCCGCTTTTTTTCCCGACCGCCGGTATGTACTCTAGGCCACGGCCGGGGGTGCTTTTCGACGGCTAAAAATCGCTCTTTCCCTTACTCCGTCTTCGGACTAATCGCGCTCTCAGTACCAAAATGTATAAGCCATTCGATTCTATATTCGGCTGGTCGAATGATGCTAATTTAGTTCACGGAGTTGCTTCATGTGCGGATTGGCCGAAAGGGGCGAACGATGCTGGAACTGACCCCTGATGACTTGTTCAGCCGAATATCCGGTGATGATGTGCTGCGTCTGACGCAGGAATTGATCCGAATACCCAGCCCAAGCTTTGGTGAGGCGGCTCTGACAGATTTTCTTGCTGAGCACATGTCCGGCTTGGGGATGAGGGTCGATATCATGGAGGTCCGCCACCCTTTCGACTCTGAAAAGATCACTCGTCAACCTATTGGACGGCTTAAAGGAGAAGGAGGCGGGCGGAGTCTCATGCTCAACGGCCATATGGATCCGGGCGTAGAAATGAGCGGCTGGACGGTCGATCCGTACGGTGGACACTACGACGAAGACGGATGGATTTGGGGGATGGGGGCTCACGACGACAAGGGGGGAATAGCGGCCGCATTGTGTGGATTGGCAGCGCTTGTCGAGACCGGCGCTTCACTTAGAGGGGATATGTGGATGTGCCCGGTCGCCGCCCACAAGCTTTTGGGAGTCGGCACTCATGCGCTGATCGAAGCGGGCGTTTTGCCCGATTACTGCATTAATATCGAACATTGCGCGAGCACCATCGCAACGACATGCGTCGGGATCATTTTCGTCCGTGTTCGCACATCGTCACCGGAACTCTTCTTCCGCCATACGCCGGAGGCCAAGGCGAACTATTTTAATCCCATCGAGCAGCAGTGCGAAATCATCCGGAGACTGGGACATAGTTTTGAGGAAGCGACACCGGGTGGTTGGTTGAGCTTTGAACCGCATCCCGATTTACCGGGATTTCCTACAATCAGCGTCGATACTATGCGCCGAGAGCACTATCTTTATCGGGGCGGCACCGGCGCCTCGACACGCGAATGTGAGATGACGTTTCAAATCCGCACGGTTCCCGGTCAAACGGAAGAGACAATAAAAAGAGATCTCCAGACTCTATTCGCGGAAATTAAGTCGGACCACCCGGCATTGAATGCCGAGATCATCATTCCGGCCGATGGGCCGGGGGGGCGCGGAATGGACCCCATGTTCATTTCCAGGGATGACCCGCTTGTCGTCGCTCTCGCGCAAGGCCATGCGGCGGCGGCCGGCGAGCCGCCGATGCTGGGCGCGGGATTGCGCATCGGTAACGTCGGGGATGGAAACCTCATGCATGCGGCGGGCGTGCCATCCGTCCAATATGGGCCGGGTGACATCCGCATCTATGAAGAGTGGCCTGCCCCGGACGAGCGTGTCCAGCTCAACGAGTTGGTCACGAACGCTAAGGCGATGGCGTGGGCAGCCTATAGTATTTGTTCGTGACGTAGCCGTGGACAATCCGCTTATCTTCCGGCTGGCAGCGTACCGACGGTAAATAAAACAAGATCGGGGAAGGCGGCGATCAAAATCGTGATAGCCATTGTAATGACAAAAAATGGGAACGCGTACCCCGCTATGCGACCAATCGGCTCGCCCGTCATTGACTCCAGGACGAAAAGGTTGAATCCGATCGGCGGCGTAATCTGTGCCATCTCGACCACGAGAATAAGAAAAACGCCGAACCAAATTGGGTCATAGCCGGCCGCTATGACGAGGGGCAACGTAATAGGCAGCGTCATAATGATGATCGACATGCCGTCGAGGAAAAGCCCAAGGACGAGATATATGCCTAGTAGCGTGAGGATGAGCTGGAAACCGGTAAGATTCATCGCGGCTATTGACTCCGCCGCAGCCTGAGGCACGCCCAGATAAGCTAAAGAGATAGAAAAAAATGATCCGGCGGCGAGGATCATTCCGCCCATGCTGGACGTTCTGACCGCGCATAAAAGCGCCGTCCACAATCTCGATTTCGTGAGCTGACCCTGCCAAGCGGCTACGGCGATTGCGCCGAACACACCGACAGCAGCAGCTTCGGTTGGGCTTGCGATACCCAAGTAGAGGGAACCGATGACGGCGATAATGAGAAGCGCAACCGGGAACAATTCGGACAAACCGGTTATCCGTTCACGCCACGACACATGGCCGGAGTCACGGGGGGCGAGGGCTGGGTCCAGCGATGTCCGCAGACCGATATAAATTGAGTAAAGCGCCGCCAAAACCAAACCTGGCGCGATCCCCGCGATAAAAAGTTTAAGTATGGAGGCTTCAGCCAATACGCCATAGATGATCATGATCAAGCTCGGGGGAATCAGGAAACCTAAAGTCCCCGCGCCGGCGAGCGAACCGATCGCTAAAGACTTATCGTAACCACGCGATAGCAGTTCCTTTAAGGTTATGCGTCCCACGGTCAATGTAGTTGCTGCGGACGAACCTGAAATTGCCGCAAACAAAGTGCAGCCGGCGACATTTACGTGAAGCAGGTTGCCCGGGAAACCTGCCGTCCAGGGCGATAGGCCGCGAAAGAGCGATTGCGACAGATTTGTTCGGCACAAGATCTCCGCCATGAGGATGAACAATGGCAGCGCCAACAATTCAGTGCTAGTCGTGACGTTCCAAATGCTGCGGGCGAGAATTTTATCTATGGGCAAGTTTTGCATTGACGAAAGGGCGAACACGCCCGCTGTTGTGAGTGCCACAACGACCCAAACTCGGGCAACCAGAAGCACACCGAGTAAACCGGCGATGGAGGCGCTTATCCCCATCATTGTGGGGGCTCGTGTATGCTCATCTTGTCCGCATCGGGTGCTTCGCTTTCCACAGGTACGCGCGCCAGAACGGAGACAACACGCGCCGCCATCTGCAGTGCGAGCAACCAAGCACCGATCGCGGCCCCGGCCATGGGTAAGAATAAGGGTGTTTGTGCCGGTGTCGCGGATACGACGCCACGGATAAATGAATGCCAAGCCAGATCGCTTAGCGCCATCGCAAGAAACACAGCCATCGTGGCGCCGACGCTGCTAGAGATGAATTCGACGGTAACCGCGGCAGATTTATTGGCACCCAATGGTAGAACCGATACGCGAATGTGTCCCCCGGTGCGGAGTGTAAAGGCTGCGCCAAGGAGAAACACAAGAGACATGAAATAGGTTGCGTACTCCCAACTCACGCCAAGCGAGAGCCCAAGCGTAGTGCGCGTGAAAATCTCTGCGAGAACCAGAATGGGAATTGCGCCGAGAGACACCGCGGCGCCTGCGGCGCCGGCGATGGCTGCTGCATCGGTAAAACGAAGGAAAACGCCAATGAGTCGTCGAGTCATGTTGTTCAATTTCATCGGATACTGCAATACTGAAAGATTGGAACTTCAAGGCTCTTTTATCGAAAGCCCCAAATACTTAGCGATAATTTCTGTTTCGAGCACACCGGATTTGTCAACGTACTCTTCCGTTATTTCATCGCACACGCGCCGCATTTCGTTTTCGAGATCGAGGCTGGGCTGAGAAAACTTTAACCCGTGTTCGCTGAGGAGCAACGCAGCTGAGTTGCCGGCGTTTATTGCCGCGGTCCAAAGCCTAGCCTCTATGCTCTGGGCGATGTCCTCGATATCGGCGCGGAACTGGAGCGGAATACGCTCCCAAGCGTCCAAATTGATCGTCATCATGAAGGAATTCATCTGCCAATGAAATTCAGCCACATGGCTGAGGAAATCCCAAAACGCCCCGCTCACGGCTGTTGTTGACGCCGTTGAAACGGCGTCCAGCAATCCCGTTGAAAGGGCTGGAGATACCTCAGCCCATGGCATCTGGATTGGGGCCGCGCCAAGGCGGGAAAAGAATTCCGTCCCGTTCTTATCTATAGTTCGTACCCGTAATCCCTGTAACGCGATTGCAGCGCCGCTAACATCTTTCTTCGCGAACAAGTTTTGCCTTGGCATTGGATATATAAAGAGAATTCTTTGATTATGCCGTTTCGCCGCTTTCTCAAAATGCGGCCGCGTCAATGTCTGCAAAATCTTAAGATCCTCGAATCCTCGAGCTAAACACGGAAGGGATTCTATTCCAAATATTGATTCTTCACCGACTTGCTGGTTCATCTGCATGTCGGCGATGTGAACAAGCCCGTCGCGTACTGCGGCGAGGGTTTCCGATCCTTTCAACCCGAGCACGCCGTTTTGACGAACTAGGATTTCAACCTCTCCGTTCGTGTTTCGTGCGACCTCCTCGGCAAACACTCTTCCGAAATAAGCCCCGTACTGATTTTGCGGCAGGGGGCTGGCATAAATCAGGCGCACTTGGGCCTCAGCGACATCCAGTGATATACAAAAAAACATCGCTGCCAAGCTCCAGAGAACTCGACGCTGCTTTGCATAGGTCCGCGGAGTTGGCGCGGAAAAGCGAAAAATCGCGTACATGGTTGACTGCGGCATGTTCCTATTCGTGCTGATCGACCCGTTTGGCTACACGGTGGTTAATTCGCGAAAAATTGAGTCCCTCAAAAGTTCCGGTCCGTTCCGCGCCCGCAACTCCCTCTGGTGAATACCGCAACGTGCTGGCGCAGTGTATCAAGGATTGGGAAATTCAGAAGCTTTCTGTTTATTCCGACATTTCTCGCGTGGCCAAATTGAATTTGGACCGGCGCGGGGGAGTCGTGAGCAAGAGCAGCAATTAAGGCGTAGTGATTTTAGGGTTGCGAAAGCGCTAGCGACCATGGACGATATGGCGCAACCTGCGAGGTCTTTTCAATCGATGCCGAACGCCCGCCGCGAAGACAATACTGGCTAACCAAGATGAGGATAAGGCCCTTCAAAGGCCCCGCCGGGGGGCTGGCCCGCGCTTGCTACTGGCGCCCAGCACTTGCTGCGTGCAGGCAACCCCCCTCCAGGGGGCCAAGGCTCTCATGACAGTGAATCAGCCGGAGGGATTTGATTGCCCCGGGTGCGCCTGGGGCGATCCAGAGCACATGTCATCGTTTGAATTCTGTGAAAACGGCCTCAAAGCCGTAGCCTGGGAGGCGACCTCCAAGCGTTGTGATCCAACTGTGTTTGCCAGCCATTCTGTCGGATGGCTGGCGGAGCAAGACGATTACTCGCTAGAATCCTTCGGCCGGCTTACCCACCCTATGCGGTACGACGCTGACACCGATCACTATGTGCCCGTCAGTTGGGACGGCGCGTTCGCGCTTATTAGCCGGGAACTGAACGCGCTGACTCATCCTGACGAGGCCGTGTTCTACACATCAGGCCGCACGTCCAATGAGGCGGCCTTCCTGTGGCAGTTGTTCGTGCGGGAGTTCGGCACCAATAATCTGCCCGATTGCTCCAACATGTGCCATGAGGCATCTGGCGTCGCACTTAAAGAGTCCATCGGCATCGGCAAGGGAACGGTTCTGCTAGATGACATGAAGCTCGCCGACGCGATTTTTATTTTTGGTCAAAACCCAGGCACCAACCACCCCCGCATGTTGTGGGACCTAAGGGAAGCCGCGGCCCGAGGGGCGCGTATCGTCACTATCAATCCCCTCAAGGAACGGGGGCTTGAACGTTTCGTTCATCCAAAAAGCGTCAAGGACATGTTGTTAGGCGGTGACAACATTACCCACCTATACTTGCAGCCACGGGTGGGGGGCGATCTTGCGTTCCTCAAGGGCACGATGAAATTGGTTTTCGAGGCTGAAGAGCGGGCGAAGGCCAGCGGCAGCAAATCCGTCCTCGATTGGGACTTCATTGCGACTCATACACAGGGATTTGAGGCCTTTTCGGATGACGTGAAGCGGGAGTCATGGGACCGCATCTGCGCTCAATCCGGACTCACCCAATCGGAAATCGCCGCCGCTGCCCATATCTATATGACCTCCGAGCGCGTGATCTGCACTTGGGCTATGGGGCTGACTCAGCACAGGGACGCCGTTGAGACCATCCAGCACATTATTAATCTCCTCATGCTACGCGGTAATTTGGGTCGGCCCCGCACCGGTCCGTGCCCGGTGCGGGGCCACTCCAATGTCCAAGGAGATCGCACCATGGGTATCACGGAGCTGCCCGAAACCGAGTTTTTGGACAGCCTAAAGCGCGTGTTCGGCTTTGAACCTCCTCGAAAACCTGGCGTCGACACGATCGAGTCAATTCAGGCTATGCACGCGGGAAGGGCTAAGGTCCTTTTATCCATGGGGGGTAATTTTGCTGCCGCGTGTCCCGATTCTAATCTGACATGGGCAGCACTCCAGAAACTCAATCTTACAGTTCATGTCTCAACCAAATTGAATCGCAGTCACTTAGTACATGGCAAGACAGCCCTTATTCTACCAGCCCTCGGTCGCACCGAGATCGATGTACAAAAGACCGGACGTCAAGCCGTCACGGTGGAAGACTCCATGAGCATGGTTCACGCTTCTCAAGGCATAAATCCACCAGCATCGGGGCATGTACGCTCCGAACCATGGATCGTTGCCGGCATCGCTCTAGCGACGTTAGACCGTAGCCAGGTTCCTTGGGCCGAATTTCGGGACCATTATCCTTTCATCCGCGAGAAGATCGAGGCCGTCTTCACGGATTTTGAGAATTTCAATGAACGCATCGGGAGGGCTGGCGGGTTCTATCTCGGCAACGCCGCTCGAGAAAAACGATGGACTACCGTAACGCGCAAGGCCAACTTCATGGTCGCCCCATTGCCCGAGGAAACGCCCAGAGAACAGGCGCAAAAACTCACGAAGGAGCGTGTGTTCGCGCTCACGACATTTCGCGCCCACGATCAGTACAATACGACCGTCTATCGGCGTGACGACCGCTATCGCGGGATTAAGATTGTTACGCGGCGTCTCGCTCCGAGAAGGAGGACTGGCGGACCGCTTACAGTCAAATCAGAAGGCCGCGTACATGATTTGAGTCCAGGAGCGATACTATTAAGGTCGAAAGGCCCACCATATCTATTTGTGGAACGATTGTACGAAAAACACTGCTCTAAGAACACTGATAGCGATCCTTAAGAGAATTTATCGCCGCAAGTATGACCATAGTGGGCTCGTGCGGCCCCGCTAAAATTTCAGCTGCCAGCCGTCTTACTTCGGCTGCGTTAAGCACAAAGTCCCATGGGGCGCAATATACTCGTGGCTTCTGACCTATTAGAAGCTCCACATTCATATAACCAGTAGCTTGGCCGGCTACCCGCGAGGAAAAATCTCTCTTCCTTTGCAGGGCTCCACCCAAAAGACTGAGATCAGCAGCCGCCGTTGGTTGGTTCACCAGGCATAGTAAAAAAAACCGCAATACATCGGCGCATGGTCGCTTCTCTTGCAAAATTTAGCGTGAAGCTCTCCCAGAGCGGATGGGCGTGCGAACGCTGCCATCGCCGACATTCCTTCGTGAATATCGTCGCGCCAGTTGCCCATGTCTTAATCCCGTTCGCCGACGGGCTTCCATTCAGTTGAAAGGCGCTGAGCCTCGGCGATCTGCTCACGAGTCATTGTTTTCGCTGCGTTGGCCTTGTTAGTTATCGCATTTTCATTTCCTTGGGCGGCAGCGAGAGTCCACCATTTATACGCTTGAACGACATCCTGAGGAACGCCGTCGCCGAGGCGATACATGAGGCCGAAATTAAACTGGGCTTCGGCATAACCCTGGTCTGCGGCCTTGCGGTACCACTTCACGGCTTCAGCGACGTTCTCAGCAACGCCTTCGCCAAAGTAATACATGTTGCCGAGATTGAATTGGGCTCTGGCATGGCCTTGGTCGGCAGCCTTGTGCCACCACATCCTGCCTTCGGAGTTGTCCACAGGGATGCCTTGACCAAAGTAGTACATGTTGCCGAGATTATACTGGGCTCTGGCATAGCTCCGGTCTGCGAGCGCTCGCCAGAAACGCATTGCCGTCGCATAATCACCCTCATTGTACGCGGCATCAGCATTCTCAAACGGCCCAGCAGCAGCCGTACCTCCAACACCCATTGCGATGATGGTAGCAAGCAATAGAGTTCTGATGACGTTCCCTAAATCTTGCATGACTCCCTCTCAGGGAAGTGTAGCAGAATTAGCAATATTAACAGGCGGCGCAATGCCAGCTCGGAATTTTGGCAGACTCGTAGGTAATGGTGGTGGGAGGGGTAGAGAGATGGGCACAGGCCACGGAACCATAGCTAACCAATTGATATGTAGCGTGTATATTAAGAACATTGGCGGAAGGGGTGTCCGTTAATTATGATTCAATTTCAATGCGTTGCATTGATTACGGCATCCATACCCACAAAAATACCCACGGTCGCCCGCGTTGCCGCTCTGGTCGCATGGCCGCAACTTGCAGCCTAAGTGCCGCTGCATCATAGTCTTTGCAGGCCGGGTGGTTTTCCCCTGACAATGCCGACGAGCCCGCTTTGAACATTTAGACTTTTCCCCGCGGAACACACGGCTATAGTGAGCCTACCTCCGCGACCTCCGTGGCAGGCCCATTTCGCGATGGAGGCAGACGTGAGCCCACCGACCTATCGATTCAAAAGGCTGGCGCTTTGCGCTCCACTCAGCGTGATCATGCTCGGCTGTGCAGGTATCGCCGTGGCTCAAGAGGCCCCGATCGTTCAGCCCGGCGCACCGGGGGAGGCCGCACGGGAGCTCACCGCTGAAGAGGCGGTCGACATCGCGTTTACCAGCCATTCGCCAGATGATGTCAGGTTCATGCAAGACATGATTCCGCATCACTATCAGGCGGTGGAGATGTCCGCGCTGGTGGCGGAGCGAACCAACCGTCAAGAAATCATCGATCTCGCTGGGCGTATTGACGCATCGCAGGCCGACGAAATCGCCTTCATGCGAGGCTGGTTGCGTGAACGAGGAGAATCCGCGCCTGAGCCGACGGATCATCACTCAATGCACGTCTCACATGAGATGGCCGGTATGGTGACGGTTGAGCAAATGGCTCAGCTGGCTGCGGCTAAGGGGACAGACTTCGATCGTTTGTTCCTTGAGCTGATGACTCCCCACCATGAAGGCGCGGTCACCATGGTTGAGGATCTGCAAGAAAAGCCCGGATCGGCTTACGATCCGGTCTTGTTCGAGTTCACCAACGACATCGTCAATGATCAAACGGCGGAGATCGAGCGCATGAACGCCCTGGTCGCGAGCCTGTCCGACGATCCGCGCGCCGCGCTCGCGCCCGGATTCCGCGCCGCTGGCGAGGCGACCTGGAACTTGAGCTTAGTGACGTCGCTGCCCAAGCCGCCTGGCTTTTTCGACCCGGAGAACCCCGCCGGCGTGCCGCCGATCGTGCCGGACGACAACGGTGAGGGCGGGCGTGAGGACGAGCAAAGCAACGAAGACACCGAATGGGGCGAGCGTTCGCCGCTCTTAAGTTTTTCCAACACCGATATGGCGTTCGCTGGCGACACCTTGTTTGTGGGCAATTATCACGGCATCAACATTTACAAGCTCGGCGCCGACGGCGTCCCCGAACATCTCAGCTCGTTGGTTTGTCCAGGCGGACAGGGCGACGTCTCGGTCGTTGGTGATCTCATGATCATGTCGGTCGAGCAGATCCGCGGCCGCGTCGATTGCGGCTTGCAAGGCGTGCCCAAGGACGTCAGCTCTGATCGCTTCCGCGGCCTGCGCATCTTCGACATCTCCAATTTACGGCGGCCGGTGCAGGTCGGCCAGGTGCAAACCTGCCGCGGCTCGCACACCCATTCCGTCATCTCGGGACCGGGCGAGGACGGCAAGATCATTGTCTACAGTTCAGGCACCTCCTCGGTGCGCGAGGAACAGGAACTCACCGGCTGCATCGGCGAGGGCCCCGGCGATGACCGCACTGCGCTCTTCCGCATCGACGTCATCGAGATCCCGGTCGACGCGCCCTCCCAAGCGCGCATCGTCGACAGCCCCGCAGTATTCGCCGATCCCGAAACCGGCCGGCTGGCAGGGCTTTGGCAGGGCGGCGATCACGGTGAGGACACCCAGGACAGTAACCGCACCGACCAGTGCCATGACATCACCGCGTTTCCCGAGGCCAACATCGCGGCTGGCGCGTGCTCGGGCAACGGCATCCTTTTCGACATTTCCGATCCACTGAATCCGCGGCGCATCGACGAGGTCGTCGACACCGGCTTCGCCTATTGGCATTCGGCGACGTTCAACAATGACGGGACCAAAGTCCTGTTCACCGATGAGTGGGGCGGGGGCAGCCGGCCGCGTTGCCGCGCGTCCGATCCGCACGATTGGGGTGCCAACGCCATTTACGACATCGTCGATGGCGAGCTGGTGTTCCGCAGTTACTACAAGCTGCCTGCGCCCCAGGTTGAGGAGGAGAATTGCGTTGCCCATAACGGCTCAGTGGTGCCGGTGCCGGGCCGCGATATTTTCGCGCAGTCCTGGTATCAGGGTGGCCTGTCGGTCATCGACTTTACCGACTCCGCCAACCCAGTGGAGATCGCCTTCTTTGACCGAGGCCCCATTCACGAAGACGCCCTTATCCTCGGCGGATATTGGTCGAGCTACTGGTACGGCGGCAAGATCTACGCCACCGAGATCGTTCGCGGGCTGGACATGTTCTCCCTTGAGCCCAGCGAACACTTGAGCGCGAACGAAATCGACGCCGCGGTGCTCGCCGATCAAGGCGGGGCGTTCAATCCGCAGCAGCAATATCGCGTCACGTGGCCGGCCGAGCCCGTCATCGCTCGCGCATACATGGACCAATTGTCGCGCAATGACTCGCTGCCCGCCGCGATGGCGGCCGATGTGACGGCGGCGCTCGACCGCGCGGGGCCGGCCCTTTGCAACGCGGTGAACGCGACAGAGCCCTCGCGGGTCATCTCACTGGTTTGGGCACCCAAGTCGCCAGGCAAAGTGGAAACAATTCCACGATCCAGCGGTTGGCCGCGCTGAGCCAAACATTGGAAGCCCTCGCAGCGCGATTGCGCTGAGCACCAGTTACCGAGTTTGTAGCCACCCTCGGTTTTATGACGTGCTGCAACTGGGCAGTCGACGGCGGAAGTTTAGGAAATGGTAGAATGCACGGCAACATCAATCTTGTTCGGCACCGAGAGGATAAGGACTGATATAGATTTTTCCTGCTTCAGCCTTAACCGGATAGGTTTGTACCGGCTTGTCCGTCAGCTTGCCGATGGGCATTCCGTTTTTCAGATTAAACCGCTGGCCGTGTAGGGGGCAGAAGATATAGCAACTCCGTATCTTTCCGCCTTCAAGGGTGTGCAGTTGATGAGAGCAGCGATTCTCCACGGCGAAAATACCGTCCTTCGTATTGCACACCAAAATACTGCGCCCGGTAATGTCGAAGGCTTTGCTCTCATTCTCGGCAATATCATCGAGATTGCCGACCAAAACAAAATCTTCCGCCATATTCAGCTCAACTTCCGTTGATCAAATCTGCGGCCCACCACGGCCGAAGCAATATTAACCGTCTGAATATCAATTGCGCCGCCGGCAATGCCCCAGTCCCACACGTCCCGCATAACTCGCTCCATGCCGAATTCCTTGGAACCCCGCAGGCCACCATGAGCTGCGCGGCCGGTCCCGCCGCCCCCGCGCAATCTCATTCACGTAACATTTAGCGATCGACGAGTCCAAAATTCTAGGCAATCCCTACTCCGCAATGCAGATAACACGTTGAATCAAAAGACGGGCCGGTTCAACCCGCATTATTATTTCGACCTGGCCTTGAACCTTGTGCAAGCGACGTTGGAGAGATTGGCGACAAAACATCTGTCCGCAGAGACCGGCGAAGTCAATGGGCATGAATTTATTTTCTATCTTGAGGAATGCTTGCGAACACTGATGCCCAGCGGTCAATGACAGAATTCCGGTGAATTCTCATTTCTTCGGTCAGCTGATTGCGCGATAAGAAAACAATCGGGAATATCGTCCGGTAATTTTTCGTGATATTGTCCTGCGAATTGTTTTCGGTGAACTGCGGTCATGGGAGGGAACGATGCTGAGGAGTTTACGTGCGGAATGGCCAATGGATTTGAAAGCGCCAGAAAATTCTTTGGAAGCCAAACAACCCCGCCCCGCAGACCTCGGCAGCGAGGTCCCCGATCCGTCCCGTTACTACAGCCGTGAATTCATGGAAAAGGAATGGACCCATTTGTGGCCTCGGGTCTGGCTGCTCGCCGGCGTAACGCCCGACATCAAAGATCCTAATGACTATGTCGTCTTTGCCCTCGGGCATGAGGAATTCTTGATCGTTCGCCAGGAGGACGGCGGGATCAAAGCCTTTTACAATGCTTGCCCGCATCGCGGAAACCGGGTGTGTATGAACGACCATGGCAGCGTTCGGAAATTCGCTTGTCCCTTTCATGGTTGGCGGTTCAACGGCGATGGATCACTGCACACGATTACCGACGAAGAGACCTTCAATCCGGAGCTCGTGAAACACAGGCCAGGCTTGACGGAAGTGCGCTGTGATACTATCGGCGGATTGATTTTCGTCAATATGGACGGTAAGGCACCGCCCTTGCGCGAATGGATCGGATTTCCTAAAGGTTACATCGAGAATTACGAAATCGGCAAAATGAATGTTGTCCGTCACACCCGCTCGGAATGGATCGGAAACTGGAAAACTAGCGTCGACGCCTTCTACGAGACCTATCATCTGCCCCATATTCACCCTCAAACCCAAGGCGTCATGGGGATTTAAGCCAAGTCGACCTTTATCCCAATGGCTTTAGCCGGATGATCGTTCCGATCGGCGTGAAATCTCACCGGATGGACGACCAAGACTCAATTGGTCCCTACTTGCAGCATATGATGATGGAAACCGGGATGAACCCAGAAGACTTTTCGGGAGTCGCGTCGGAAGTTCGTGAAGCTATCCAAGTGGTAAAACGCGAACGGGCCAAACGCATCGGTTTGAACCATTACGATAACTTCACCAACGGTCAATTGACGGACAGTTGGGCGACAGGCTTTTTCCCAAATGTTCAAATCGGCATGCATCCAGAAGGCGTGTTCATCATGCGTTTCGTTCCGCACCCGACGGATCCGGAGCGGTTCTACTACGACAACATGACCTTGTTCCGATATGTTGACGACCCTGACTACACCGTTCCCGCATGGATGGGGTTGCCGGAGGGAACCGACGTAACGGGCGACATCCGTCCCGACATCGAGCATTATAAAGTCGGCGAAAAGGCAGAACTCGGCGAGGTTCTCGACCAAGATGTAGAACTTGTTCACGCCGTCCAGCAGGGCGTCAAATCCCGCGGATTCAAGGGGCCGCTTTGGAGCGAACAGGAAGACCGCATTCGCCATTTCCATCGCGAACTCGATCGCTACATGAACGGAGAAAAGTAAGAGGCCGGATCGGCTAGGGATATTTGAAGATCCTCATACTCTTTTTTTCTAAAGTCCGATATTCTGCATGCATGAACAGCCAAACCGAAACGGTTGCTAAGATGGAAAGCACTAGCAATAGAATCATAAAGCTGGACCATCCACCCGCGCTATCCGCAAGCCGCCCACCTATGAAGCCGAAAGGAACGCTGGCTGCATATCCGAAGGCATCAATCAGACAAACTAAAGTGGCGGAATGAGATCCTCCAAATTCGACGGAGAAAACACTCATTGGGATGTAGTAAGCCGGGGAAATCATGAATCCAAATAAAAGAATCAGTCCTAGGGCGGCGGAAGAGATAGCGGTGCACCGAAAGGGAATTAGAACGCCTGGAAGCATGGGCGTTATTCAGCGGAGGCTATCGCTGAGCGAAATCTATTTGCGGATTTGGTCAGGAAAGCAAAAGAAATCGAACACCTCATCTTATGGGATTTGATGTGAAAATCATGACCCGATTGACATCTAATGCGATATTTAGAACCCATATTATGGCAATATGTATATTAATCTTTATTAGCATATCTTTTGATTTTTTTTATTATATAAGCGGACATGATTATGTATTCGGGCTTCGGAAATTATTTAATGTAGATACGGAAATGAACATTCCGTCCATTTTCTCGGCCATTGCAATATTGTGTAGTTCCATGCTCCTGTTTGCTTTGCATGTTGGGTGCCGTAAATCCAACATGCATGAGCATAAGTTCTTCCTATTTCTTGGTTTGATTTTTCTGTTCCTGGCCTATGATGAGGCTTTCTCCGTGCATGAAGGTCTATGGAGAATCACGGAATGGTCGGGGCTGAGCGGGGCGTCCGGTCTTTGGCATTATGGATGGGTAATTCCCGGATCTATTTTCGTCGCACTAATTTTCTTTTTATCAATCAGTTTTCTACGACAAACGGATGCGATTACCCGCAATCTAATGGTCCTGTCAGGTGCCATATTTGTCGGCGGTGCCATCGGTTGTGAAGCATTGGCAGGACTTTACTTGGAAAGTTCCGGTGCGGCATGGAGCAGCGAACCTAGTATCATTACATTCACTATATATACAATGGAGGAAGCATTGGAAATGCTTGGAATCGCATTGTTTATTTTTACCCTGCTCTACTTTGTTGAGAAGTATTTCAGTCCGTTTAATGTTCGTTTAGGACGTCTGTACCTTGCACTGAAAATGCCTTATTGGGAGTTGGGCTTGGCGCATCCAACAGATCGGTCTTGATCGGCTCCTAGGCGTCTATCCCGAGCTTCGCAAAGTGTTCTGCTAGAATTTGCTTGTCAGACAAACCAGCCCTGCGCGCTGCCTCTATATCGTAACTAGCCATTGGGAGGTCCATCCACCCAAAAGTCATTCGGGTCCGGCGCTGCAGCATCAGTCGCCGACAAGATGCCTTTGTACTTTTTAATCAACTCCTTCAGTCCATCAATCGCCCGAACGAAGCGTGCCCAAAATCCGGCCCGAATACCTTCGCCGACGGGCTTCCATTCAGTTGAAAGGCGCTGAGCCTCGGCGATCTGCTCACGTGTCATTGTTTTTTCAACGATGGCTTTGTAATATTTTGAAAACTCATTTCCTTGAGCGGCCGCGAGGTTCCACCACTTATATGTCTGAACGTCGTCCTCAGGGACGCCATCACCTTTGTCGTACATGAAAGCCGAGAATGGTCTGGGCATTGGCTAAGCCCTGGTCTGCAGCCTTGCGGTACCACTTAACCGCCTCGGCGTCGTCCTCAGGAATGCCTTCACCGTTGTCGTACATGGCCCCGAGAGATAGTACTGAGCACGGACATGGCCCTGGTCTGCGAGCGGCCGCAGGAGACGCAATGCCGTTGCGTAGTCTTGGCGTTTGAAGCGGCGGTCGCATCCTCAAACGGCCCAGCAACAGCCGCACTGCCAACACCCACTGCGATGATGGCAGCAAGCAATGCAGTTCTGATGGCGTTCGCTAAAATTTGCATGACTCCCTCTCAGGGAAGTGTAGCAGAATTAGCAACATTAGAAGGGCGGTAAATATGGGCTGGTGAGTTTGTGAAGCCGTGGGAGTGGCGGCGCAAAGTGTAGTGGCGCTCCGAAAAGGAATCGGAACGCTTGGAAGCATGGGCGCTATTCGGCTGAGGCTATTACCGAGCGAAAACTGTTTGCGGAGTTGATACGGGAGGCGCAAGACATTTAGCGTGTCATTATTTCTTAATACGGAAAGAGTTCAGCGAAACGAAAATAACAACTGACTAGGCATTGTCAGAGGCAAACGGCTTAATTATTCCCAATTATTCAGTTAGTTGGCAGACCTTAATGGAGTTTATGCTCCTGTCGAAAGGGAACGTTAAACAACTTCTTTACACCAGCAACTATTAGATCAAAATGGGCGCTCCGGCAGGAAAAAAAGGCGCTCTGTCAGAGTGCACACAATGTCCACATGGTCCAAATCGACAACACCGTAATTGTGGAGTTTATGAAGATGTCAAAAAGAAACTGGTTTTGGACCGTATCAGCTGCTTCGCTGATTGGCATTTTCGCCGTCGTCTCGCCCGCAATTACGCAGTCGGACAGTAAGACAATTGGACTAGTCCTTACGGATTGGCATATGGCAATGTCCGGGTTGGAAGATACAAAAGAGTGCCCGGAAGGTTTTCAGTACGATAATAACGAGCAATGGGCTGCCCAGTTCCCCACTGAAGTGGAACAGAGGGAGCACATCAGTAAATATTTTCACCGCCAGAACCGGGGCCCAAACGGCGAGAATGTTTGGTACAACCCAACTGTCATCGAAGATCCACTACCGTTTCGCGAAGTCCATAGCGAGATCGCTGACGGCATGAACCTCGACGGGACGGACGACGGTCGTGCCACGGCTCGCACCTGCAAACATGAAAAGTTCACGGGTGTCGATGGCAAACCCGCCGTCGACAACCAGTTCTATCGGGTCTTCGGATGCCAACAGGGCATGCGCGTAGGCGGATTTTTCGACGAATTCCACAACCGCAGTATCCGCACCGACCCGCTCAACCGCATCCTAATAGAGATCACCGGGGTCGATGACGAGTTGAACGACCCCGAGGTGTTGGTCAGCACTCACAAGGGGCTGAACAAGTTGGTCCAAGATCCCGATGGAAACGTTATTCCGTGGCAGAGTCAGCGGATCGATAAAGAACTCACAAGTTATTATGCCAGCCATACCCGCGGAAAGATTGTCGACGGTGTTCTGGTCACCGAGCCGGTCGATATGGATTGGCACCATAAGCTTGGCGTAGGTCCTCCTGGCTACTACCAGATCAATGGCATGCGCTTTCAATTGAAGCTGACGCCGACGGGTGCCGAAGGGCTTGTGATCGGCTATTTCGACATTCCACAGTTCTGGGAGGTTTATACAAAAAACGCTATTGGCGCCGACTGGATCGGGCGTACAAGCGGTCCTTCGGTCTATGCCGCGTTGGTGCGCTACGCCGACGGTGACAAAGATCCCGAGACGGGGCAGTGCAATGCGATTTCAACGGCGCAAGAGGTAGGCTTTGCCCGGGCGTTCATCGTTCACCCTGAAGATGAAGGTAAGAGTATCGAATCGGCGGCAGCGACCTCACCGCTTCGCCAAGCCAATGCGGGAAATTGATTACGGGGGCGGGAGACAAAAAGAGAGAATAGGGAGTTTCTATGAGAAAATCCGCCAACTCTGTTTCTAACATCGCAGCCTTAGTGCTGGCGGTTGTGCTGATGAGCTGCTCAGGCCCGCAAGCCGACAACGAGAGTCAGCTCTCCCAAGCGACGCAACACGAACCCGGAGTGGGGGGGGGGCCGCCAAGGGTTCGGCTGATAACACAAGAACAATACCTGAATACAGTCGAATACCTGTTCGGCCCTACTATCAAGGCGGACATTAAGTTTGCACCAGTTAGGCGCGAGGGAGGCCTGCTTGCGCTTGGAGCCGCGAGCGCAGTCGTGGTGCCCGCGGTGTTGACGCAATTTGAGCACATCGCTCGGACGATTGCCGCACAGGTCGTCGATCCGGTTCATCGCGACGTTCTCGTGCCCTGCACACCGGTTTCGGAAACTGCCAGCGGCCCAGCTTGCGCTAGAATGTTCTTGAGCGAGGTCGGCAGGCTTCTCTTCCGCAGACCTTTGAGGCAGGACGAGATACAAAGGTATGTGCGAACAGCCGGTGAATCCGCCGATAAGGCGAAGGACTTCTATGCCGGACTCTCATACAGCCTTTCGGGCATGTTGATCTCCCCGAAGTTTCTCTATCTCACGGAAGTAGCCGAGGTGGACCCAGCCCATCCAGGCAGCTATCGGCTTAACGCCCATTCGCGGGCACTGCGTCTAAGTCTTCTATTGTGGAATGCGCCGCCCGACGACCAACTCCTCACGGCAGCTGAAAACAGCGAGCTCGACTCAAAAGAAGGCTTGTCGCGGCAGGTTGAGCGTCTATTGGCCTCGTCACGGTTAGAAAATGGCATTCGTGCATTCTTTGCAGATATGCTGGTTCTGGATGCAATCGATAACCTGGCCAAGGACCGGGTGATTTATCCTGCGTTTACATTGAAAGTTGCGGCAGATACAGGGGAGCAGACCCTGCGCACGATCGTCGATCATCTGATGGTTCGCCGCGGCGACTATCGTGATCTTTTCACGACGCGGCGCAGTTTTATTAACGGCGACCTAGGAATGATATACCGTCTTCCCGCAGAGCGACCGCACGAGTGGGTGCCGATCGAGTTCGATTCCGCGAACCAGCGCGCAGGCTTGCTGACCCAACTGAGTTTTCTTACGCTTTATTCTCACCCGGGGCGCAGTTCTCCCACCCGCCGCGGCAAAGCTCTGCGCGAAATCTTCTTGTGTCAGAAGGTACCTGAACCACCGCCGAACGTGGATTTTTCGGGTTTTGAAGACCCCAGCGGCGAGTTCAAGACTGCACGCCAGCGGCTGACCATCCATCGTGGGAATCCGGTCTGTGCGGGCTGTCACAAAATCACGGATCCGATGGGCCTTGCGCTTGAGAACTTTGATGGCGCGGGTCAATTTCGTAGCAAGGAAAACGGTGAGCTAATCGACGCAAGTGGCAAGCTTGACGAAGTAGAGTTCACTACTCCTGTTGGGCTTGGCCAGGCGTTGCATGACCATCCGGCAACGACGTCATGCCTTGTGGAGCGCCTTTACGCATATGGTGTTGGACGCGATATGGAACCGGCCGATTCCGAGTGGCTTGATTACCTGGGCCAGCGCTTTGCTGCGCACGGATATCGGGTTCCCGATCTCCTGCGCGAGATTGCCGAGAGCTCAGCCTTTTATTCCGTGATCAAAGAAATTGCCGCACCTGTAAAGACAGCTGCGGTTTCGCACCAGTGATGTTTGTGGCATATTATACCTACGTAGCGATAGGAGACATATTATGACTAAGCAGCTTCTGAACCGCAGGCGCGTTCTCCGCGGCATGCTAAACGGAACAGTCGTTACTGTAGCGCTGCCGATACTTGATTGTTTTCTCGACGGCAACGGACAAGCATTTGCGAGCGGCGCGCCCCTTCCCATCCGCTTTGGCACATGGTTCTGGGGCCTGGGGATGAATTCGAGCATCTTCATTCCAAAGAAAACAGGTCCTGACTATGATCTACCTGAAGAGCTCAAGGCGATAAGTTCCGTGAAGCAGCACGTCAATGTGTTCACTAATTTCCGCGTTTTGACCGACGGACGGCCAAACCTTTGCCATTATAGCGGCTGGGTCGGTTTGCGATGCGGCCAGGCACCGGCCGGGCGCAGCCAATTGCCAGGCCCGAGTATCGATGTTCTGGTCTCTGACGTCATCGGCGGCGGCACGCGGTTTCGTTCTCTTGAACTCGCCGCAACCGGTAACCAGCGGCACAGCTATAGCTTCCGGAGCGAGGACGCGATCAATCCGCCTGACATCTCCCCGGTTGACTTCTACACAAAAATCTTCGGTTCGGAGTTTCAGGATCCAAATTCTCCGCATTTCACGCCCGATCCGAAGATCATGATACGCAAGAGCGTACTTTCTCCGGTGATGGAGGATGCAAGGGACCTGAAGAAAGTAATCGGCCACAAGGATCAGATCCGACTGGATCAATATTTCACGTCGCTCCGTGAACTGGAGAACCGGCTAGCGCTGCAGCTTCAGAAGCCACCGCCCGCAGAAGCATGCAGCATTCCACAAGGGACGGAGGAAAATGTGCCGGTTGGCGTCGATTCGGAGTTGGTTGCACAACGGCACAAGTTGATGACCGACGTTCTCGTGATGGCGCTTGCTTGCAATCAGACGCGCGTATTCAACATGCTGTATTCAGACAGCGGTTCTGACTTGACCAAGAAGGGGCACGACCAGACCCATCACGGCATCACACACGAGGAGGCGATCGACGAGAAACTGGGCTACCAAGTGCTGAACTCTTGGTTTGTGCGCAAGGCGATGGACGAGTGGGCTTACTTCGTCACCGCCCTGGCGTCGATCCGCGAGGGCGACGGCACGCTGCTGGACCGTAGTCTTGTGTTTGCTCATTCCGACCAGGAGTTTGCAAAGGTGCACTCAATCGACGGTATTCCGATGATGACCGCCGGTAGCGCCGGTGGACGTATCAAGACGGGAATACATGTCGACGGACGCGGTGAAGCTGGGACTCGCGTCGGCCTCACCGTTATGCGGGCTGCAGGCGTGCCAATGATGGAGTGGGGCGTTGGTTCCATGGTGGCCAAGAGAGATGTGAGTGAGATCATCGCATAGTCCGCCAATCCGCATCCGAATGAGGAACATGCAATGAAAAAAATCGCTGTGTGGGCTGCCCTGTTGTTGGCGATATCAGGGCTGAGCGAAGCCACAGCCGGTGCGCCGATGCCGGAGAATGTAGGTATATTTTTGTCAGATTTTGGGCCGGTTTTCACGGATTCGAGTGGTATGACCCTATACACCAGCGGGCGCGATGTGAGGCGCGGTGTGTCAGAATGTAATGACACGCGCATGACTGTCGGGCTTATGGGTGATACGACTTTTAAGTACCCTTTGCCGGATTTCGACAAACGTAAGACTTGTGCCCAGAAATGGCCGCCGTTCCTCGCCTCATCCGATGCCAAAGCGGCCGGAAAGTGGACGGTGATCACCCGCGCGGATGGGGCGAGGCAGTGGGCTTACGATGGCCGTCCCCTCTATAGGTCGATTAAGGACAAGGCGCCCGGAGACGTAAATGGTGGCGGATTCATGCCGGCGAAGGCACGGCTGGAAGGCGCGCCACCGAGCGTCGGCACGGAACAGACGCGGGCTGGTCTTGTGCTTGCCACTAATCCCGATGGTCGCACGCTCTACACTTTTGACAGCAGCACGGCGCCTAGCAAATCAGGCTGCGATGCAGAATGTATGTCGACATGGCAACCGTGGCTCGCTCCCGCGTTGGGCGTGGGGCGTGGTGCAGATTGGACCGTGATTCGTCGGGCGGACGGAACGAAGCAGTGGGTTTACAAGGGTAAGCCGCTTTATACGAACGTAAAAGATGTCGGGCGTGGGTCGATCGCCGGTGAAGGGATCGAGGGGTGGAGATTAGCGCTACTCAAGGCAGCGCCTGAAGCCCCACCTGGAATCATAATCAAAAGGCTGCCCTCCGGGGACCGCGTTTACGCAAACGCCGAGGGTAGTTCTTTATATACTTTTAGTTGTAATGAAGAGGCACCTGACGATTTGTCCTGCGACGATCCAGGGGACAGTTCAATCTACTTTACGGCTATCTGCGGCGGACCTGAGCGCTGCGCTGAGATTTTCCGTCCCCTGACTGCGCCGAAGAATGCGAAAGCTGACGGCAATATCTGGTCGATCAGGACAATCAATCCCAACGATCCCCTGAAAATCGTGACTGACGAGACGACTGCGGTAAGAGTGTGGGCCTACCGCGGACGGCCAATTTTTACGTACGCAAGGGACCGCTCACCCAAGGATAGTAACGGTCACCTCGTCAGGCTTTATGCAATCTCGAGCTTCATGCCAATCCCGGCATATTCTGGCAATTACGGGAACTACTAGAGAAAAGGGCATTGTCAGAGGAAAACCACTGGTTTGCAAAGACTATGATGTAGCGGCACTTAGGCTGTAAGTTGTCGCCACTCAGCCAACGCGGCTGCACGATGGGATTTGAAAACTTGGCGGCTGATGAGATGGCGTTCCTGGTTGAAATGATTGTGGACTGAAGCGTGGATCGAAGCGAATTTCTGAAGCGATTTTGAACTCCTGAATCTCGCCATCGCCTGCTCTCGTCGTCTAAACGGCTGATGTGAGTTTTCGGCCCGGTTGTTGAGCCATCGCCCAATCTCCTGACGGACTTCGTTACCCATCTCTCGCATAGCGGCGCCGTATGAGCGCAACCTGTCCGTCACGATGTCTGGACGGCCATATCGCTTCATGGCTTTGCGCGAAAACCTCAGTGCCGCCGTGCGATTTCGTCTCTTTTTAACGAATGCCTCAAGCACCTCGCCTTCGTAATTGATGGCCCGCCAGAGGTAATGAGTTTCGCCATTGATCCGAACGAATACTTCATCAAGATGCCAGCGCCATTGCGTCCTGGTCCGCATCTGTGCGGAACTCTTCTTCTTGATTTCAGCTGCGAACGTAGGGCCGAACCGATTCCACCAGAACCGCACGGTCTCGTAGCAAATATCGATCCCTCGTTCATGTCGCAGGTCCTCGGCCTGTCGCAACGAGAGCGGAAATCCGATATACATCATCACTGCAAGGCGGATAATCTCGGGCGAAGCCTTGAAATAGCGGAAGGGATTTTTCATCCGAGGAGCTATGAGACGTTCTTAACCGACTCAAGCCCGTTTCCTCTGACAATGCCTATTGGCTCCTACGATGAGGACAATTGCTCACATGACTCTCTCTCAGGAAAGTGTGGCGGAATTAGCAATTATGGCAGGGCACTCTCTCTTGCCCGCTAAGCTAAACGCGCCCCGGCGCTGAAATCTACCACGTTGTCAGCAGGTTTCCGTCCCTCTACCAGCTCCGCGACGTGTTCGCCCCATGACAATGTTGCTTGCTTGCATGGCCGGGGGCCGAGTGCGGGGCCGCTCGCAGGGCTAGGGTCGCGCCGGGAATTGGTCGCCCAACACAGCCAGCGCACCAAACGCGCTTGTCACACTTTCGATGGTGTGGCCGTAGAAGTCGCCGGGCTTCTTGTCTCCGGAAAACGTGTAGACCGGGCGCCCGTGATAGGTCCATGCTTTGACGGTCGGGACGTTTTCGCCATAAGCATCTGTCGCATTGACGAACGGCGGTTCAGGAACATCGGCGATGGCCCAATATCCTGCGGGCTTGTCGGCGGGGCCCGCAGGAACAGGACGCCATTCGCGTGCACAGTCTGCGGCCGGGCCACAGATCGCCGAGCGGTGCGCCGCCGGATCTCCGATCTCATCGCAGGATAGCTGATCGGGCGTACGATCGAAGCAGATGAAAGCATAGAGCGTGCGGCCCTTCGTATCAGCGTAGACCCAACCGATTTCAGGCAGGATCATCTGCATGGTTAAAAATTTGGGCCGGTCCTTCGCTTTGTGGAAGACAATCGGCTTCCAACGTCCCGACGCTACATTTGTTTGAATCGCACGGTCGTCCTTAGTTTGATACAGCGGCATGTTCTTGTAGGACCAATGCCGACTGCCGTCTTTCCGCGTGACAAGGTCCCAATCGCCAAACGGTCGGTCGAGCTCGGATGCGATCATGGGCTCCCATTCGGCGCTGTCTTTGCCGCGCGGACCGATGGTCATGATGAGCCGCTCAGATTCGGCTCCCAGCATCAGCCCATCGACCTTGTGAATGAGCTTGATGCCGCGTGGGAAGCGCGTGGGCAAAGGGACGACAAGCCAGGTGCGCAGCTGTGGATAGCCAAATGTCCCACTGACGTCGCCCGGCGCTCTATCACGCTTGGAGAGATAGAGCGGATGACCGTCGTACGCCCACTGCTGTTGGCCGTTCGGCCGGTCAACGATTGACCACTTACCCACGGGTCTGGCGGTCTCGTCGGCGGCAAAGATCGGCCGGCGATCAAGGCATGACTCGCGATGCTCCGCGCGTGGCAATGAATACGCTGCAGCGCCCCGCCCGCCTTTCTTATAGACGATCTCCGTGCAGCCGAAGGTACCTGGCTTGGCCTCGTCCATTCCGGTGACATAGAGCGTCATGCCTAACGCGGTGGTGTAGATCAGCCCGCTGAAGTCCGAAAAGCCAACAGACACCTCCGGCGGCATCGGTTCCCGGACGACCATAGCCACTGCAGGAACGACCACGCTGGTTAGGAGCCCGGCGATGAACGCAACATAAAACCGGCACATATTCCGTTCCTACAATAAATTCCTCAATCCGCCAAAGGCCGTCATTCCGGCTTCCTCTTCCTACGCAACAAATACAACAAAACTCCTAGTAGCCTCTTAAATCGTAGAGGCCCGGCTGCTCTCCTTCTGCTGGTTGAATGATGAATGTATGCACCGCTTTCACATTGAGCAGCGACGAAATCGCCGTGCATTGGCCGGTCTTTGGGTCCTTGCGGCCGTCGGCATGGCGAACCGTCGCATGGTAGAGCGCCGGCAAACTCCAGCCGGAATTGTCGGTAGAAACTGATAGGCCACGGCGATACATCCCCCAGTACTTCTCGAGATCTTGATAGCCGCCGATCGTGCCTTCGGCGCCGGTTTCCGTCAGCCTCAGCTCAATGTGCATGTCGTACCATTCGCGCGAACTGGAGCGCACATTCCAGCGCATAGGAAAATAAGCGTGGTCAACTGGGTCAATGTTTAGCACGCCATTTTCGATGCGGCCGCGCGTCTCGGCTATGATAGGCCAACGTACGTCAACACGCTGCGAAAAGTTCGGTAGGAACTCGCCGCGCGAGTCCTTCAGCAGAGTATCGAGGCCTTTGTAGATCTTTACGCTGACGTCGTTGTCATTTTTTTCATCGTCAACTTCGGAGATTTCGATGAGAATGCGGTTCGCACTGTAAGTTGGAAATTCCATGACGCGATATTCTGCCGCAGCGCCTCCCACTCGCCATCCTTTTGTGCAGCCCATGACGCGGTAGAGTTGGTTGTCTACGGCGGTCGCGCCATCGGGACTGCGGAACTTCTCGTGCTTGCAGGTCGTTTCCGTCTCGCGCCCATCTTCGGTACCGTCGAGGTTAAAACCGTAGGAAATCTTACTCTGGGTCTCGCGCAGGGGCAGTGGGTCCTTCGTCGCCCAGGGCGCCGCAGTCGTGCTCTCACCGTTGGGTCCTCGATTGTAGCGGTGGCCGAACTTAGCCTGGTGGGCTTTACGTTCCTCTTCGGGAAGCGCTGCCCAATTTTCACGGTCCATAAACTGGAGACCGTCCGGGCACTCGATGCGGGCACCCGGACTTTCCCAATGGCCCGGCATTTCTTTGGTAAGCACCAGCCCAATCGTTTTACCGGGGAACAACTGCGGTTCGCTCACCGGTGAACTCGCGACAACACTGGCGCCGCCGGGAACGCAGAGCACCGCCAAGCATCCATATCCAAGCCACTGCACAAATCTCATTTGACTTCCCTGTACTCAACTTAAAGAGTGGGGGCGACGCTGAACGGCTGCACGCAAAACGCAAAACAGCATATTTCGCACCCTCAAGCGACAACATTACAGGTTAATATAATATCATGCTTGGGTTTTTCGCACAACTATCACTGGTATTGTGAGAGCAAAACTAACTGGTGTGCAGAGACTACGATGTACGGACACTTAGGCCGCAAGGTGCCGCCATGCGACCAGAGCGGCAACACGGTTGAGCTTGAAGATTTGGCGGCTGATGAGATAGCGTTCCTGATTGAAATGGTTATGGACTGAAGCGTGGATTGAAGCGAATTTCTGAAGCGAGCTTGAACTTCTGAATCTCGCCATCGCTCGCTCTCGTCGCCGGAACGGTTGATGCGAGTTTTCGGCCCGATTGTTGAGCCACCTCCCAGTCTCATGACAGGCTTCGTTGCCAATTTCCCTCATCGCCGCACGATATGAGCGGAGCTGATACGTCACAACGATTTCTGGACGGCCATATCGTTTCATCGCTTTTCGTAAAAACCTCAGCGCTGCCGTACGATCGCGCCTCTTTGTGACGTATGTTTCAAGCACTTCGCCCTCGTGATCGACAGCACGCCATAAATAGTGAGTTTCGCCGTTGATCCGCACGAAAACCTCGTCCAGATGCCAACGCCATTGCGGCCCACCCCGCATCTGTGCCGAACGTTTTCTTCTTGATTTCCGACGCGAACGTCGGGCCAAACCGATTCCACCAAACCCGTACTGTCTCATGGCAGGTATCGATCCCTCGCTCATGAAGCAGATCTTCTACCTGCCTTAACGAGAGCGGAAATCGAACATACATCATCACAGCAAGGCGAAGGATCTCGGGCGAAGTCTTGAAATAGCGGAAGGGATTTCTCATCGGAGGACGCTATGAGACGCGATTTGTCGGCTCAAGCAGTTTTCCTCTGATAATGCCAGAATAAGTGCTGTTATCAGAGCGGATCGAAGTACTCACGGACCCACTCACCAACGAGACATTCATTGATTTTTGGCGCAACCTCACCAAGCTTAGCAGAGGACATATGCTTGTACTCGCTTTCTTCGTCGCGGAAGGATTCTATCACGGCATACCGGCGTGGCTCGCGCAGCCGGAAGAATTCGTAATATAACATACCGGGTTCGTTCTCGCGCACATACGCCTTTAATTCGCGGCACAATTTAACAAATTTCTCTTCTCTCCCTTCCTGCACGGTCATGCGAGCGATAAATGTGATCTGTGACACGCGCAAACCCCCGTATTGTCAAAACACAAAATGCTAGAACCATTTCAATCCGAAAACAACTGGCCGCGCCTTTTATTTCCCTCTTAACACAATAAGGGGCATTTTCAGAGGAAAACTAACTGGTGTGCAGAGACTACGATGTACGGGCACTTAGGCCGCAAGGTGCCGCCATGCGACCAGAGCGGCAACACGGTTGAGCTTGAAGATTTGGCGGCTGATGAGATGGCGTTCCTGGTTGAAATGATTGTGGACTGAAGCGTGGATCGAAGCGAATTTCTGAAGCGATTTTGAACTCCTGAATCTCGCCATCGCCTGCTCTCGTCGTCTAAACGGCTGATGTGAGTTTTCGGCCCGGTTGTTGAGCCATCGCCCAATCTCCTGACGGACTTCGTTACCCATCTCTCGCATAGCGGCGCCGTATGAGCGCAACCTGTCCGTCACGATGTCTGGACGGCCATATCGCTTCATGGCTTTGCGCGAAAACCTCAGTGCCGCCGTGCGATTTCGTCTCTTTTTAACGAATGCCTCAAGCACCTCGCCTTCGTAATTGATGGCCCGCCAGAGGTAATGAGTTTCGCCATTGATCCGAACGAATACTTCATCAAGATGCCAGCGCCATTGCGTCCTGGTCCGCATCTGTGCGGAACTCTTCTTCTTGATTTCAGCTGCGAACGTAGGGCCGAACCGATTCCACCAGAACCGCACGGTCTCGTAGCAAATATCGATCCCTCGTTCATGTCGCAGGTCCTCGGCCTGTCGCAACGAGAGCGGAAATCCGATATACATCATCACTGCAAGGCGGATAATCTCGGGCGAAGCCTTGAAATAGCGGAAGGGATTTTTCATCCGAGGAGCTATGAGACGTTCTTAACCGACTCAAGCCCGTTTCCTCTGACAATGCCTAACGATGGGTCAAATAAGAAAAGTGCGCATGTGGTTCAGCGCATGCCTTTATTCGGAGCTTTTAGCCGAGGATTTCACCGATTTCTCGTGATGTACGTAGAGAGGCTGTGCCCCACTCGCCGATTGGCAGTCCCATCACTCGTTGCACGGTATAACCCAGCCGGGTTGCTATTTCGCCTTTTCCGTCGATATGTAAACCGGTCTTGAGTCGACCATTCGCACGTCCGACCGTAAACATCGGGGAACCATCAATATTATGAGTCTTGGCAAACTCGGTGTCAGAATGCGCATAGATCAACGAATGATCAAGCAACGAGCCATCACCTTCTGGTTGCCCGGCCAATGTTCGAATAAGATAAGCGAACGACTTCATCGCCTCACGTAAAAACCATGAACTTCTCACCTGATAGCCAAGATGCTCGTCAATCAGCTCTTCATGAGTCATGTTGTGATGGGTCTGATCGTGACCCTTTTTGGTCAAGTTAGAGCCACTATCTGAATAAAGCATGTTGAATACTCGGGTTTGATTGCAGGTTAGCGCCATCGCCAGAAGGTCCGTCATCGCCCGATGCCGCGCCTCGACAAGTTCATAATCGAGGCCTGCTGAAATCTCCCCCGGAACCTCCGATGGCACAACACAAAGCGGTGCCGGCGGCGGTTTCTGCAATTGTACCTCAAGCCGTCCTTCAAGCTCTCGGATCGATGTGAAGTATTGGTCAAGCCGCGCTTTGTCGCTTGCACCCATCACATTATTAAGCGCCTTCTGTTCTTCTAAGACAGCCGAAAGTACGCTTTTCCGAACGAGCATACGGGGGTCCGGAGTGAAGGTCGGAGAATTGGGATCCTGAAAATCGGGACCGAAAATTTTGCGGTATGCATCCACCGCAGATATTTCCGTGGGATTAATTGCGTCGCTGCTTTGAAAACTATAACTGTCCCTTGGATTGCCGGTCGCAGAAAGATTGAGCAACCGGAAGCGACTTCCAGCGCCAATGGCTCTGGAAATCGGCAGATCCAAACTCTCGTTTGCAAGGTCGTTTTGCCCTCTCGGTGTAGAACCGCAACGCAGCGCCACCCAACCAGAATAATGGCCAAGATTGGGGCGCCCATCAGTTGGAATGCTAAAGTTCGTAAATAAATTGATGTGCTGCTTAACATCCTTCAAGGGCGCAATCTCTTCAGGCAGATCAAAATCAGCACCGACCTTCTTGGGTATAAAGACAGGACCGTTCATCCCAAGACCCCAGAACCACGTGCCAAATCGTGTCGGCAACGGAGCATTTGTTGCCGCAAGTGCGGTTCCATTACTGTTCAGAAAACAGTCAAAAAACGGAAGCGATACTGCCACCGCGCCCCCACCGAGCACGCCGCGAAGAACACGACGACGATTCATAGGTTTGTTCTTGATAAGCATGGCCTTATCCTATGGAAAAAAGAGTGAAATCTACGGGTTCAATTGAGAATACGCCATTTTCAATGCACCCGCGCTTGGTCACGATAATACGAAAGGCGCATCGATATTACAAATCTATATTCGCCTATGGTCTAAATGGGGATCTATCACGCACTACTGTGATCACACCAAATGCGCTCGAGGTGCCTCGCATGCCATCAGCAAGCGCCTCACCTGACTTTATTATCCCCGAAAACGTATACAAAAGTATGGGGCGTTCTTCGGAATTGCTTATTGGGCCTTGGGTAGTAGTCCCGAAGAGTTATCGTGGGTTGGTGACGCTCTTTATTTCAATATAGGCACTATATTTGGCAGCATAGTAGGGGAGCCTTTTTATTTGCTCTCGGAACCTGGTTTCGTAATCTTTGGCTAAATCTTTGGATTAAATTCTTTTAGCGGATACAGTAGAGAAGGCGGCTCAGAGTCTTTTTTTTTGCGTCTAAGATCGGGGCCACCGTTCCGCTCCCATAAATAAGCGATAGTCGGCGGGCTCGCAGTGTCCTGATGGGCAGTGGTCTGCTCCGATTCACCCAACGGCTAATTTGTCGAAAACGTCGATTTTGTCATAGGGCAGATATTGGCAGAGGGGCCGGATTAACGCCCTGCATGACTCCCTCTCAGGGAAGTGTAGCGGACTTAGCAGGCCCTGCACCGCCAGGATGGAGTTTTATCAGTCTAGTGGATAATGTCAGTGGGGTGGATACGGGGTGGATACAGACCGCGGTTCAATACATAATCAATTTGATATATACAATATATATTAAGATATCTGGCGGAGGGGGTAGTCTGCCATGTTATGTATTTATATTATTGATATTTGTTGTTATTTTGTATGCTCGTAGTAACTCACTCCCAATTTCGCACCTAATATAGTAAGAGCTTTTCCGGTATTCTACGGGACCGCATAGGAATATTGGCACCTGTACACAGACTTACAATTGTCTGGTGCCGCCGGCGCGGACAAGAACGCTGCCACTCGCCAATGACGGAGGAAAAAGTCGGCCACTGGGGCGGCGGAAGAGTCGGCCATTCGAGAGTACCCCTCAGTTATCATTTGGTTTTGTCGCGGTAGCCGATAAGAGGGGCTCACGGGGCTTCGTGGCGAGCCGTGTCTGACGCGAAGCGACGCCGCGGAATGGGCGCTGTTGACCTACCGTGTCAACCCTGGCCACAGTAATTTGTCGCTAGCCCAGGATCTGTATATTTGGGTATCCGATTGTGACACGTCCGAGTGACAGGTCACGAAACGACGACGTACCTTAACCTCGCGTTTCTATTGCTGGAAAGCGATGGCCCATAATAGCGTTATGGGGGCTCGCGTATCCGTCACACCGTCACAACCGTTATCAGCCGGGGCTTTCCGCGTTTTCCTATCCGTCACAGAGTTTCGGTTTGTGCCGGATAGAGAATCGCTGCAACCGTTGTCAGGCAAGGGTTGTGACGCTGTGACGGATAGGGATGGTATCTCTTCGATCAAATGGTTTTTTCACACCTTGACGAAGGCAATGCGTTTGCAAACCTTCGCGGGTCTGCCATCCGTGGCAATCCCTTTGGCGCGGATTGTGCCCGGCGCGATACCGAAGGGCTTGATCAAGGTGGCCACCGATTAGTGCCGATCGGCGATCGGGAAGCCTGGACCGGCGGCCGGTGGGTAAGCCGCCTAAGAAAAAAGCACGGCAATTTAGGTTGTCGAGCACTCGGCATGATGGTTTCGCAATGATTGGAATGGGACCCGCGCATTGATGAAGGTAGGGGGGGTATCGGATTTTATTCGGCGAAGGATGAAGTACCTATATATCTCCTGTGTCTCCCTTTTTTGAAGCTTGCGCGGGAGGCACCAAGGGTAACGGCCTAACGCCGCCCTACTTCCGATGCCTCTGGCTAGATTGTATTGCTGTCTTTCAGGTTTGTGATTTTTTTTGACGGCGCTTTTGTGCTTCTAACATTGTCACGTTATTGGACGATAGTTAGGTTAATTTGGAACAGAAGTCTTTGCTCAAGCGGCGGCGCTGGCGATTCGCCACAGGCTCATAGCGTCGTTGTTAAATCAGCGTAATGTTTTTCGGGAAATCAAATGACGTTGAAGGTGTTGCAGAAGATAGCGTGGGTAGAGAGAAATCGCTGCGCGGTCGAGCCAACTTGATAAAGGTGCCTTTTGACCCAGCCCCACAAACTCTGCTCTCATCGTCAAAGTAGGTTAGCCCGGTGGGGAGATGCAGTCCCCCGGCGCCGGACTATCCTAGCCAGTTCCTAAACTGGCAGAAAAACCGCACTACCGTGGGGATCCTGTCAAAGTGTTACCTGTAGACCGAAGCTACGACGCAGGAGGACAGGTGGGGCTGCTAAAACAAGACCGATGGGGCCCCAAAAGGAACGTAGAGTTGAATAGGAACTGTCCTAGGATTAATTTCCTCTTCCTGATTCAGCGTGCCGCATGACCGTGCCATACTTGATTCCCAAAGGCAGTCCCGGCACAAAAGGCCTATCTCGAAACGGTGATAAAAATATTATTCTTTTAGTCTACCCTGGGATTGGGCCTTTTGTGCCTTCTTCCCTTAACCACCCCTCAAACCCAAGACAGTCATTTGGTGATTATAAAAACTCTTTAGGATTATTTTATTACCCTTATGTTGCCTTTCAAATACACCTCTGCACAGAATGTGCACGTTGAAACCCAAGCAAAACTAACCATTTAACACCGTTTTTTTCTCCCGTTCTCCTTGGGGCATGCACCGCAAACCTGCCCCGGTTGCAACTCAAAACGGGAGAAAAGACCATGCGGAATCTTTCCCTAAATCAGCATCGTGTTGACCGTCTAAAGCCACAAAACTCTACCTACGACATCCGCGATACCGACCTTAAAGGCTTCGGGATCAGGGTCCTGCCTTCGGGCAAGAAAAGCTACTTCCTGCAAACGCAGTACGAAGGCCGGCGCCGCTGGACGAAGATCAGCGATGCCGACGCAATGCCCGAAGCCGAGGCCCGGTCGCAAGCGCGATCATTGTTGGCGGGTATCAGGAAAGGTCAGGGGAATGCCGCCGCATTGCCGTTGGATATCGCTTTCGAGGCGGTCGCCGACGAGGTGTTCTCCTATTACCGGAGGCACTGGAAACCGCGCACGCTCGCTGTCAACGTGAACTACTACGAGAACCATATTCTGCCATGGTTCAAAGGGCGGCCGGTCGCCGGCATTACGCGGCCTGAGGTGCTGGAATGGTTCGAGTCCCTTCACGCAAAGCCGGCGTCGGCGAACCGGTCGCTGCCGGTGCTATCGGTCATCCTGCGGCAGGCCGAGGTGTACGGATACCGCCCGGAGGACAGCAACCCTTGCAAAGACATCAAGCGCTACCGCCGCCGCGCGCGGGAACGCTTCCTGTCGCCGGATGAGATCCACCGCGTCGTCGAAGTTCTGAAACGTTATGTCGAGACGCGCCCGTTCCAGGTAGCCGTTATCCGGCTGTTGTTACTGACGGGGTGCCGAAAAGGCGAGCTGCTGACCATCAAATGGCGGGATTATCGGGAAGGCAAGCTCTTCCTGCGCGATAGCAAGAACGGGCCGCGCACGGTCTGGCTTTCGTCCGCCGCGCGGGAGATCCTAGACCGGTTGCCCAGGAAAAGTGCATGGGTCTTTCCTCCGCGTTGGGGGAACTTGGACCATCTGTCGGATATCACAGGTTTCTGGCGGGATGTGCGCACGGAAGCCGGTCTGCGCGATGTCCGGCCGCACGATCTCAGGCACACCTACGCCAGCATCGCCCTCATGCATGGCGAAACCGTCCTGACCATAGGCCGGTTGCTGGGGCACGATCATCCGGGGACCACGCTCAAATACACCAACTTCGCCGATGCGGCGGCCCGTGAGGCGGTCGATACCGTCTCGTCGGTCCTGCGGAGGGTCTGAGCCATGGCAAGGAGGGTCAAGCTGACCGATACGAGGATCGGCAAGCTCAAAGCCGGGGATGTCGAATACATGGTTTGGGACACCCGTATCGTCGGGTTCGGGGTCCGGGTCAGGCCGTCGGGCACAAGAGCTACGTCTATCACCGTCATGCCGAAGGCCAATCCCGGAAGTTCACGCTTGGGCCGGTGGCGCTCGGGAGCGTCGACGAGGCCCGGCGCGACTGCATGGAGGTCTGGGGCAGGATGCAATCGGGGGAACGGGTGGAAGGCGCCGACGGCGCGCAGGCTCCGTTGTTCCGAGACCTCGTCGCGGGGTTGTGGAGAGCGGCGTGTTATGAGCCCTGCAAGCAATCGACAAAGACGTCAAAAGACTGGGTTTTGAACAATCAGCTGGTGCCCGTTTTCGGCGCCAGGCCGCTTGACAGGATCGACAGAACAGGTGTTATCCGGTGGTTCGAGGGGTACAGTGTAACAGCACCCGGCGGCGCGAACTCGGCGCTGCTCGTGCTCCGGCAGATCATGAACCACGCGGTTACCCGGGGCCAAATCGAGACGAACCCGACCCGGGGCGTAAAGAGGAATCCGCGGCCTAAGCTCACCCGCTTCTTGTCTCGCGAGGAAATCGGTCGTCTCCATGAGGTGCTGGATCGCTACGAAGCCAGGTGGCCTTCATCCAAGGTACAAGCGGACATCATTCGCCTGCTGTTGATGACGGGTTGCCGCAAGAGTGAGGTGTTGAATCTACGGTGGCGGGAAATAGATGGCGACACCCTCGATCTTGAGGACAGCAAGACCGGCCCAAGACAGGTGCTTTGAGCCCCGAGGCACGCGCCATCATCGAGCGGCAACCGCGGACGGGCAGTTCCTGGGTGTTTCTCTCACCAAGTGATCCGACGCGAGCGCGCACGGATCTCGGCTTGTGGAAGAAGGTGCGGAAGCTGGCCGGTATCGAGGATGTGCGCCTGCACGACTTCAGGCACACGTTTGCCAGCCAGGCGGCGATGCAAGGTATTCCGCTGCCGGTGGTGGCGCGTCTGCTCGGCCACGCCCATGTGCAAATGACGTTGCGCTACGCACACGTCAGTGACCGGGACGTCGAGGCCGCCGCCGAGCGCATCGGCGGGGTGATGGCGGGAATCATTAACAGCTCGCCCGTTCGGTCGGAGCCCGCGCCATGAAGGCTGGCGTCTGCAATCGGCGGCACCCCGGCCACCGGTGTTGCCCACGATGGTCTGGTCACCAAGTTAAGCGCTTCGGTCGGCATTGACGGAGTTCTGGACTACGGGAGGTCGCGGCGAAATCAGGGGCATGGAGCACCGTCCCTGCACACCAACGCCACGGGGAAAGCCGCCATGACCGGGACCAACATTCCCGAAGGGCACCGCCGCGCTTTCGAGTCTCTGACCAGGGGCGACTGCAGCAAGCTCCGCGACCAGGCGGGAATCGTCGCCGATGCGCGTCTTCACGACCTGCGCCATTCCCACGCCTCCCACGCGATCATGAGCGGTGAGAGCCTCCACGTCACCGGCCGGCTGCTCGGCCACCGCATCCAAGCACGACGAACCGCTGCGCTCACCTTGACGACGCGACCCTCAGTCAAGCCGCTGAGTGAGTGGCATTGGCCGTGGCCCACAAAATGATAAATAATGATCAGCGAGAATCGATAGTGCTGCAAGAGGAAGTGGTGAGGCGGTTATCATGGCAAAAGGTAATGATGGAAACTACCTGCAGCACTGCGTTGAAGTGGAAGCGGCGGAGCGCCTTACGCAAGTGGATGCACAGGGGCGTGTTCATATCGCCCTCGCCCATGGGATGGAGCCCTGCGAATCCTTTGAAGCGCTGAAGTGCGAACAGAGCGGGAAGCTCATTCAGAACGCGTTAGAGGAGGCCCGCGGCCAGCGACGGCTGGATGAGCGGAGTATCGTAACGGCCTACAGGGAGACGAAAGCGTCGGCCGAGAAATACCCCAACTCGGCGAAACTGTTGCGAACGGTTGTCGGAGTGGAAAAGCTATCTGGCGGGATTACCGAAATCGAGCCAGCCAAGCATGCGAAGCTCGCCCGCGCATGGAGTGGCACGGCTATCAAGACTGCCTGTTCATCGTGGCGCCGCGAAATTAAAGCGGGCGGCATCCTCTCTCGCCCAGACGAACTGCTGACGCCATGGTTGTTCACGATGGATCCGATGACGTACAGCGAAGAGTCCGGCAGCGAGGACAGCGACAAACTCCACAAATGCGATATGGGTGTCTTGTCCGACGCACTGATCCGATACATCGGGAGCGGAAAGCCGGGGATAGCGGCGTTTTTCGTGTACGGGGTTAGGCCGCTGGCGCAGCCCAAATTTTGGAAGTTTATGGATGAACTGGCAGAATGCGTTGGTGCGGAATCTCAATTTTACTGGCTCACCCACCAGGGTGGGAATAAGAATCTCGCGGGATTGCTCTTTTCCGATACCGAAATACTTGATGGCTTCAGCCCGCCCTGTCTGAACGTCAGGAGAGAGCGCAAGGATTCGAACTGAAGCGAGCGCGGTACTGTGGATAACAAACAATGCCGCGTCTTGACCATCTGAAGCGGTTCTATGGTCTGTTGAGCACACTTGAAGAGCGGTTGACAGGAACGCGCCAATTGTCCGATTGTCCCGGCCGTATGCCGTGGCCGAAACGCAGCGTCTATTTCTTCAGGGAACCCGGCGAGGTTCGCACCGACAGCGGCAACGGACTACGAATCGTGCGCGTCGGCACACACGCCTTGAAGGTCGGGTCCCGCCGCACTACCCTTTGGAGCCGACTTTCGCAGCACAGGGGACCAATGCGCTCTGGCGGCGGCAATCACCGGGGGTCGATTTTCAGGCTTATCGTCGGAACGGCGCTGATCGAGAGGGATGGGCTTGACTGTCCGACTTGGGACAACCGCAGTACGGTTTCCCGCGAGGTCCGGGAACGCGAGCGCCTCCTGGAAACACTTGTCAGAAAGGTGATCGGCGAGATGCCATTTCTCTGGCTCGCTGTCGAGGACGCACCCAGACCCACCAGTTTGCGGGGATTCATTGAGAGAAACGCGATTGCGCTTCTCAGCAACCGCGGGAAGCAACCCATCGACCCTCCCTCCCGCTCATGGCTCGGTCATCATTGCAACCGCGAGAAGGTGCGCGGCGCTGGACTGTGGAACTCAAACCATGTCGAGGAACCCTACGATCCGGCATTCCTCGACACATTGGCGGGTCTAATCAAGAAAGTGGAGAAGCCCGATTGATAGTCGTCATTCAATGCGCCGTGAGGAAGCAAGACCATGCGGGACGTCTTCGCGCGCTCGATGGTCGGAACGTCATGTTCGTGGCGAAGCCCGATGCCGCGCCACTCGGCGGAAGCCAAGTCTATGCGCGGCCGGACGATGTTTCCGACACCGGAAAGTCCTGGCGAACCGTTCTTCAGGAATACAATGCAGCTCCGGGCGACAACCCGCTCGGACTCCTCCCGGCATGGCAACTCTACAAGAACTCGACATACAACATTTTGGCCGATCATTGCGGCCCGGATCGCCTCTATATCCTCTCGGCGGGATGGGGGCTTATCCGTGCTGATTTTCTGACACCCAATTACGACATTACCTTCAGCAAGGCCAGGAACGTGGAACCGTTCAAACGGAGAGGCCATCATGAAACATATGAAGATTTCAAGTTGCCGACTGGCGCTACGGAATCGATCGTCTTCTTCGGTGGTCGGGACTATATCTCTTTGTTCTGCAAGCTAACCGCAAAGGCGAAAGGCCATCGGACCGTCTTCTACGCAGGAAGCGGAACCGACGCGCCGGGCTGCACGCTTCGGAGATTTGGGGATCCATTCACGAACTGGCACT
>CAXXRP010000005.1:0-616749 GCA_963662375.2 Rhodospirillaceae bacterium | reverse complement strand
GCTGCGCAAACGTGAGGAAGCGGAATGAAGGCTCAATTAGAGGACGTTGTTCATAGCCGTCCCATCTACTTAAACACTGGAATTTCACGAACCGGGTAACCGCTTATAGCACTGAGCGATTTCCGAAATTGCTCGATGTCGAGAAGATGCAGGTCCTCATTCCGGCTATAAGACGCCATATCGATCTGATCCTTCGGCGTGTAAATAAGAACAATACAACATCGGCCGAAGTCATAAAAGCCCGACAGCGCGCCACTAAGGGCTCCGCTGATTTGAACACGCTCAAAATCATCGAGTTCGCGTCCTGCAGCTTCGATGTAGTCGAGTGCTTCTCCTATGGCGTACTCAATCCATTGTTTTTTCGCTGCCGGTGACATGCGGCGCCAACGCTCGATCGCCACGATTTTGATTTGGGTCATGGGGGCCTTCGCGAAGCCGGAAGCCAGCAGCCTACCAGATCAGAGCCATCGCATGAGCGGCCTTTTTTTTCTCAACCTAAACCTCGCCTTCCGGGCGGCGCCTGAGGCATATCGGATGGCTCGTCTCGCTGATATCGCGCCATAAATTCGTTCAGTTGGAGCGCACAATAACCTGCCCACAACGCCGGCATTGGACTGTGGAAGTTCCTCCCGCCGATCCGAATCCAAGATTTGCGTCAATGACCTTGAAGCCGTGAAATCCCAGAAGGCAAAGTAGGTGACCAACTATCTTAGTCAATTTACTGGTGCGCTCGGTCACCGGTTTTCCTTTGTTTTGCACCACATTCTCCATGGCCTTAGATAGTAGCCACGCCGCTATCCGTGAAGCCGGAAACGGTGCCAGCATCTTCAATAACTGCGCCGGAATACCTTCTTCCTCGCCAAGCCACGCTGGCAAATCTCGTCACCTAAGGCGTTCGTCGCAAGATTAACTTCGTCAGCGGAATGGAGCGGTTCTTAGGACCCGCCCCATCTCAATGTCTGCGACGAAAGGGTTTCACTTCTCGCGCGTCAAGGGCACGAATCTCACGGTGGCCACGCGGCGCTCGCCCACCGTTCCGTCGGCATTCTTGGTAACGACCCACAATTCCTGGAAGCCTGACGGGCTGTCCACCGGGATCACCATGGACGCACGGGTCGTAAGCTGCTCCACAAGAGGCGGTGGAATGTGGGGTGCGGCAGCCGTACAATGATCCCATCGAAAGGCGCCTCCTCCGCCCATCCCTTGTAGCCGTCGCCGATGCGCGTTGAAATCCCCGTCAGACCGAGACTCTTGAACAACTCAGCGGCCTGCTCGCCCAATTCAGGAATGATCTCTATGGTATGCACGCGGGCCCCCAACTCCGCCAATACCGCCGCCTGATAGCCCGAGCCTGTGCCTACTTCGAGGACGACATCGCCCGGCTCCACGCCGACCAACTCCGTCATGAGCGCAACGATGTAAGGCTGGGAGATGGTCTGGCCCGCAGCGATGGGAAGCGGGCGATTGAGGTAAGCTGCGCTGCGGAACCGCTTGGGCACGAACAAGTGACGCGGCACGCTGCCTATGGCCTCCAATACAAGTTCAGAAATCTCGGGGGCGCTGCTCCCGCCGGCAACTGACCGGGGCCATGGTGCGGATCTCATCCACCATGCGTCTACGCGCCGTTTCGTAGCCGCTTTCACTTGCTGCAGCCACGAAAACAATAGCGACTAGAGGAATCACGCTGAATCGAAGGGTCAGTGAAGGTCGCTTGTTACCTAATAGGGATCGAGAAAACAATATTGGCTCCCAAAACGTGTGCGAACGAAATTTGTGTCGTCGAAGACTTCTTGCACCCATTCTATGGCGATGGACTGCCGCGCCTCAATGAACCTCTCTGGACGCTTCCATGTTGTCCAGGGTAGCTATGGCGTCGGCAACTCTAAGCCAAACGGCTGCACCTTCTTCATCTCCGTTTGCCACCATTTCCCGGTGTTTGACCGCTGCTTCAATCCAAGCCCCTGCGCCGTGCTGTTCAATTAAGAGCTTGGCAGTTCGGTAAATGTCTTTATCAGCAACAGACAATGGTTACCTGCCAGAATTAATGATGTCGGGCATGGGACGCAGGTAGAATTCGAATCCCTGGCCGGGATTGTATTGGCGGTAACTCACATACAGACCAAGCATTCCCTCGATGAATACAGCGACAGATAGTGGACCCATATCCATTGGCTCAAAGCCCGCGTCTCTAACAAGATTCTCGACACGTGCCTCGCTTCACGGTCATCCCCCGCGAGTGGGATTGTCACCGGACCACCCGCTAACTTTGGGTCAACCATGATCTCAGAGCCTAATGTATTAAAAGCCTTTACCACTTTAGCGCCGGGCATCATAGCCTGCACCTGCTGCGCAATGGATGGGCCGTTGAGTGGCCCCGGATAGCCGCCGACCGGTTTAAAATGATTTATCGGGTCGATGACTACTTTGCCGCTAAGGTCACCGAGGCTCGCGACGGTGTCCTGAACTGCCGACCACGGTACCGCGAGCAACACGATCCTTGCCTGTTGGGCTGCTTTGCCCGGCGTGGTGGCGGTACCCCCCCCCACCGGCTTCAGTAACGAGCCTCGCCACCGTTCCGCCTCCGGAGTGCGGGAGCAATAAACGACACGATGGCCGGAACCAGCCCAACGCTTTCCCCAAAGTGCCCCCAACTTCGCCAGTGCCGACGACAGCGACAGATTCAATCGTGTCGGGCGCTGCGAACAAAGGGGCGCCAAAGGCAACTAACGCGCAAAAAGCAAAATGAGGGCTCTAAACCTCATAAAAACCTCCCGCTGCCGAAAAAGTGCGCCGTGCATGACTCCCTCTCAGAGAAGTGTAGCGGAATTAGCAACACAGCAGGGCAGCTTATTGCTCAGCTTTGAGAGCGAGCGCTTCTATGCCTACCGTCACCTGACGTCCCGCAACCTTTATGCCGTACGTTTGCCGTACGTTCGGTGGACGTGGTTTAAAACTGGCGGAAAATATGGCGTCCCCTAGGTGTCGAAAGTGGGCACCACTGGATAACTCATTCGCGGCGCTCATGAGTTGTTCCTAAAAGGTTCGGTGGCGCCCATCGTGGTAAAGGCGTGAACTCGAGGGTTCCGAGAATTGCGGTGAGGAGGACACGGGCCGGATTTATTGCTCAATTCAATAAATCCAGCACCGTGATCCAACTCTTTTTCCTCAGTACATCGTGAGAGTAAATTCTACAGGCAGTGACTTCGAAATCATCTCGTGGACCGGGGAGTATAGTGCCAGGGCCGTGAGATCCTCTGCGCTTGCCGCGCTCTTGACGCGCATATTAACGGCAACCTTGCTGAAGCCCTTCCGTACACCGTCAGCAAGGCCAAAAAGACCCCGGTGCGTTATCCAAGTACAACCAAAACGTAGACAGCCGCCAACACCAATTGCAGTGCAGCGAATGGAACAGCGACTTTTACGAATGAGGCGAACGACATCGGTAGCCTGTTTTTATGGATGATCGTCACGGCGACAAGAGTCGAGGCCGAGCCGATCGGCGTGATGTTGCCACCCAAATTGGCGCCGAAGATCACCGCCCACCAAAATGGCGAGTCACTTGCCAACTCAAGTCCGCCCAGGAATTTTCGCCAACATCGCGGCAAGCGGAATATTGTCGGTAACGGAGCTCGCGACGGCCGAGGCCACCAGTAACACCCCAACGCCGACGGTTTCGCCCAAACCGATAATTGGTTTCAGCCCCTCGCCGATCAGCTCCAACACGAGAGCGTGTTCCATCATGTTGATGACAATAAAAAGGCAACCAAAGAAGGCGAGCAAATCCCAATCGACAGCCTGATAAAACCGGTCGGCGGTCGCGGCGTATCGGGTCAGCATGATCACTGCAAACGTCAAAGCAACGTAGCCCATGCCCAAGTCCTTCACGTAGGGTGTGACAGAAACACTCGCCATGGCGACGATGAAGAGGACGGTCATTGTAGTGCCGAAGCGGAAGAAGCCGACAGATTCGACGCCATCATTCTCGTCAAAACCAGCGACCAGGCTTGCCGCTTCGGTCTTGGCTGCCTCACCCTTTAATGCTTTGATGCCGAAGAGGCGCGCGCCCATGAATATTGTCACGGCTGTTGCCACAACAACGTACGGGCTTGCCGTGATGAAAAAAGTGATGAAGGAGATACCGGCGGTACTACCGATGATAATGTTGGGCACCGAAGAGATCAGGGTCAGCATGCCGCCAACGTTGGTCAGCAGACCTTCAATCAACAAGAAACCGAGAAGCTTGTTGGTTAGGCGGAGTTTACCGAGTGACACACCGCTCAATGTGCCGACGATAATCATCGCTGTGACATTGTTGAGAACGGCGGGAAATACAACCGTCATAACGCTGTAAAAATATGAGTAGCTTGAGCGGATCGCCCCGAGACGCCTTGGTCAATTTAATGGCTATCCATGTGAACAGTCCGCATTTGCTCGTCACATCGACGAACAAAGATGACCCTAGGATGATTGCAATAACCTCCCAGTTGATACCGGGGACGTAGACCGGCAGCGTCACCGGGTTGCCCATGATAGTCACCGTTTCGGGGTGAACCCAGACCGAACGCCGCGGCCAGGAATAGTGTGATAGCCGCGAACAAGCCGACAATCACCGATTTCTTGGCATGGAGTTTTCTCCTCGAAGGCGAGAGACAGGGTCATCGCTACTAAGAGAAAGACGAAGAGCGCGGTGACGGGTGTTGAAACGTGATGCATGATTACAGCATCAACAGCGGAATGTTGCGAAGCTCCACAGCCAAGGCATACGCCGCGCCGTGCATAGCCAGTTGGCCTTTATCCTTGGTGTGTAGAACCAGCAGGTCGATCTCCCGCTTCGCTATGAGTTCTCCGTATTCATCGATCTGACGCCCCATGGAGACAACCTCTTCGATCCTGATCGGCAAGCCTTGCGCATCGATTGCTGCTCGGCACGCGGCAATAAAGTCCCGGGGTTCCTTCAATAATTGTTCGCTGAGAGCTTCGCGCGCAACATCGGTATCAATGGCCGGTATCTTGGAAATCGCATCCATGTAGCGCTCGAACACCGATTTGCGTTCCACATGCGTCAACCAGCATGTTCCGCTGGGTTTGGTGAACGCTACGGCTATATTGACCAACCGGTTGTCGCCGGTTAGATGGTTGGTGACTGCCATTACGCGATCCGTATCCTGGATGCTGTGCGGCAGCGCTCGATCGTCGTCAGGGTGGGGCAGCACCAACAAAGGTACGCTGGTTGCCTGTGTCATCACGTCCAAATATTCACCCAGGCTGTACGGCCATTGCCAGGCGCCTCGAATGAAGATGGCGGTAAGTGACAATAAGGTCAGGCTTGTGTTTCTCAATGCTTTCCAACAACGCCTGAACGCTGCCGAAAGCATCTCCGGAAAGTGTATCCCATCGCGTACCCCGCAGCGTCAATCGTATTGAGGAACTTGCGCACGCGATTCGTAATATTGGCGGCGTCAGCCTCATTGAGATCGGTAACCACTAGCACACGGTCGAACGTCGGTCGATCATACGTATAGACTGCTTTATCCGCTGACTTGAAAACCGACTCGAACTGATTGAGGTTTGTCATCTTATCTGTTCCTTACGACCCAACGACCAGCGGGGTTGTAAGCGCACGTCCTAATGGGAGCCTCTTACCGGCGTGGAGGTTTCGTAGACGCACGGTGACTATTTATTACGCCGAGCCTGACGGGCGGCATATTTTGCGTCTCGACCAGCCTTCTGCATGGCTTTGCGAGCAATGGCATCAATCGCTTCTCGGTTCAATTCCGCTTTCTGTTCAGCCTTCTCGGATTCAACCGCACGCTGTTCAGCGCGCGCGACGGCGACTTGTTCCTCAGCTACGCGGGTAGTCTCGGCAAGCTTTCCCGCTATGGCTTCTTCCCTTCGCTTTTCGCGAGCAATGCTCGCCACCATGGGCTTGGCCTGTCGCTCAGCATAGCCAGATGCGTTGACCGGTGCGTTGGCCCTCGCCGTTGTCAGCGTGGTCTGTCTGGCTTTTGCCGCAGATTTAAGCCGCTCGTTAAAACTCACTTCGTGCTTAGCCATCTATTCTCCTACACTATTGGTTCGTTATTGCTTAGCATATCATTCCCCGCGGCGTCGCACCGCTCGTGGCACATATTTACCGCGCGGCGTCGCTGGAGGCTCGGTTTTACAAGTTAAGCACTTGATAGCAATGGGCGTGCCAACTGGTGTGGAAATGAGAACTCTTGGGGCGGCGCTAGTTTCATTGACTAAATGGCGTCCCATTGGTGATGAAAGCCCTTACCGCATCGTTACACGCGAGTTTCGGGCTACCTCTCCCCGTAGACCACCAAAGATCTATTGTCCCTGAAGCGTGGGGATTGCCCGGGACCGCGCTCGTTGTAACGGATAATGAAGCTAGTCTTCAGTTGATCGCGAACATCTGAAAATGTGATAGCGTAAGTGACAATATAATATCCCGTACGGTGCATCGTTGATATGCATGGACAAATTCAACACTGCTCTGCAGCACATATTGACAAGCCCCAGTACGTGGAACTTTATCATGAACAACCACCGCTCATCAGGACGACGAATCGACTACGCCGTTGTTCGGCACTATTTCCAAGCGGCTGGCAGCGATAGTGCCGCAACCGCCAGCTATATGGTTCACGAGCAGAATTTACCCGAGAATTCTATTCACTACCGCTTGCGCAAAGAGGTCGCGACAGTCACCGATTGGCTCGACGCCGTCCTCCAAACAGGCAGAGTGCTCGACCTCGGTTGTGGCGCAGGAACTTGGACCAAGATATTTGCAAACCGCTACGACAGTGTCATTGGGTTCGAACAAAGTTCATCTATGGCAGCGGCAGCGCGGACGCTCCTCGCTCCCTTTCCGGGCGCGAAAATCGTTGAGGGTGATGTCCGAAAAGACCTTCCCACAGGGCCCTTCGACCTGATTTTTCTTGGCGGGCTGTGCATGTATTTGAACGACGATGATGTCGTGAAATTACTCCGCTCATTGAAAGACCGCCTTGCCCCAGGAGCATCTATCGTTCTCCGCGAAACGACCGTACCAAAAGGAAAACTAACCCCTGGGGGCGAGTACCAAGCGGTCTATCGAAACGTGACGCTTTACCAAGACCTGTTTCGTGAGGCGGGTTTTCCAACTGCTGGACGTCGTCGGAACTATGCCTACACAAACATGGAAGTTGCAGTGGAGCTGGTGGAAGCGCGGCGAAAACACATACGGTTTTTGCCGGATCAGTCCAATTTCCTCGGGGCTCTGACCTGGTATTCACTCAGGGCGCTTGCTCCGCTCAGTTTTTGGCTACTGCCCCGCGCCCTGTCACGACTCAAGATCAATTGGCCCCGCTTGCAAAACCACTTTTTTCGATTGAGCGCATCAGACTAGAGAGGGCTATGACATTCCAACCCATAGCCGCCATCCGTACACAGTAGTTAACGATACAACAAATCCAGTAAAAATGACGTACCAGTGACCTGTAAGCTTGAGCATCCGGAATGGCGTGATGCTTAGGATGGCGATGATTACTGTCGCGATATAGAGAACGATGGCGAACTCAGTTCCGCCTATCCGGCCTTCGAGCAAGAACACCATCGATAATAAGATAACGTTGTGGTCAATCGGCAGGCCCAGGTACGTGGCCTCATCTTCGAGCCCAAACACGTTGAAGTAACTGAGCCGCAGCACACCCGCTGCAACGATCGCAAATGCTCCTGGAATGAACCACGGACTAAACGTGCCAACACTCAAGAGAAGGATCGCAGGACCGACACCACCGCTAACGATATCGACCAGGGAATCAAGCTGCCCTCCTAATGCTCGAAGTTCATCCGACCGCCCTTTCGTTCGGCGCGCGACAGGGCCATCAAACCAATCAAAGAACGTGGCCCACAGCAGTGCAATCACGGCCGCCGAGAAGACTCCTTGCGCTGCGAAGTAGATCCCGATCAGCGCGCAAAGCAATCCCGCCAAAGTGAGTCCGTTGGCGGGATCGGCGGCATGGGCAAAAATACTGCCGCGGGATGAACGGTCCGGCACGTTGACGTCCTTCACCGTAGTCTGAATTTGATCTGCCCCGCGTTCTCGGGATAATTCATCATCCATGGCCGATTTCTAGTTGTCCGAGGGAATCGAGTACGGCTTCCAAAGCTTCGACGAGCGTACAATTCTCAGCAACCGTGCGAGACGCGATTCGTAGATAGCGATTTGAACCTGATAGGGTTTTCCCCGCACAATGTTTGATCAGAATATTGTGGTCTACGAATAGGGCTCGAGCCACGTCCGGCCCACTCGGCCCAGCATTGGGCAGACTACAGAACACGAAATTTGCATCCGGCTTGTAAGCGGTTATCCCTGTAATGCAATTCAAACGCTGGTATAAATCATCTCGATCTTCGCGGACTTTGATACAGCTCTTGGTAAATTCTCTCCTATACCGCGGGGCCAGGCGCAAAAATGATTCCGCAAATCCATTTATGTTCCAAATTGGTACATCAGCACGCACGGCTTCAGCAAATTCGCTGTTAGACGTCAGCAGATAACCAAGCCGTAGTCCTCCGATTCCGTAAGCCTTGCTCATACTTTTGAGAATAACCAAGTTCGGATACGCATCGAGCTCGTTGCTCAAGGTGGCGCGTTCAGGCTCCGCACAGAAATCGATGAAGGATTCATCAACAACGAGAATGCAGCCGTGCTTACCGAGCTTTGCTGCAAGTCGGCATAGGTCTGCCTTCGGAACCGATAAAGAGGTTGGATTGTTAGGGGTAACCACGATCGCGATGCTGGCCTCGCAGCGCGCAGCCTCCTCGGCAAACGCATCAACATTTACCTGGAAGGACGGTGTTTCCAATGCAAAACGAATGAGCTTTCTCTCGGGCACAGCCTCTTCGTACTCGTTAAAGGTGGGGACGGGAATAATCAGTCGCTCGGTGACTTGGTTTGCGATGATCTTGATGAGCTCAGAAGCGCCATTGCCTACGACTATCCTCTCGGCTGGCTGATTGATGAGCGCACCGACCAATAGAGCGAGTGGATTCTGAGCGACCGGATAATTCAAAATCAGATTTTGAACATGGTTTTTGAAGTGGACGAACACCGGCGGGGGCGGAAAATAGAGATTGTAGAGATAAGCGTGATCCACGAAATCAAAACGCCAATATCCACCATGTTGGTCTGATATCATTTCATAGCGGCGTTCTTGCGTCGAAAACATGTATTCAGCAGAAAGACGATCATTCTCATCGTCAATCTCGTACCAACGAAGACCGTCGCACTGAACCGCACCGAGTTGGCGGTCCACGCGATGAGCCATTGTGTGGAGAATGACCTCGTAATATTCGTTAACGTCGCCCGAAGCGATATAAGCCTCAAGGTGCGGCAAAAAGTAACGACGCAGGAATTCTTTCTGGAATAGGTAGATATTGACCGTTTTGAAGACCTTGGTGTAATCGAAATCTGGGCCTTGCTCCCGCGCATCCATCATCGCTTGAATGTTGCCGGACTTGCTGAGGCTCACAACGGCACCGGACATCCAGGGTTGATGCTGAGATACTGCGGCGAGGCTGCCACTTTTATGCGAGAGCATTTTTTCAAGGAGCGGCAGCTCAAAAAACACATCGGCCTCCAATAAGAAGACATCCTCATCGAGATGATCGCGGGCGAGCCACAGCGAATAGATATTATTTGTGCTCGCGAAGTCTTCAGACTCGATATAAGTGATCTTCATGGCCTCGAAGGTATTCCCAAAACGCTCGTAGAGCTTCTCCTTATGGTGGCCGACGACGATAACGGTTTCAGTCACGCCGACATCACTAAGATGGGTCAATGCGTTGACGATAATCGGCACGCCATTCACCGGCACCATGCATTTGGGAAACTCCTGCGTAAAAGGCTGCAGGCGATCACCAACACCGGCGGCGAGGAGGATCGCTTTTTTGACGATTGCAAGGGGAGCTTTAGCCGTAACACCACGGGTTGCTGTTAGATGTAGGGAATCCATCATCTAGAATTTTGCCTTTTCGAATTTCGAGGTTCGATTGCCCCACGAAACTGGAGCATCCAGTCACTCGCGGCAGCATGAACCCTCAATCTGTTTCATGAGCGCTAACGGGGAGTAGACTGGGGTAGAATCGAGAAACTAGAGTTTGTGTTGTAGCCTCATTTTTGGGCAAAAAAACAAAGGCATTGACCTCCCGTAAGGTCACTGCATTGTTCACGGCCATTTTCCCCTCATAGTAACACGGGGGGGGCCAAATACATGCCCCTGATCCAAGGGACCTGGGGGCTCGATTTTAGGGGACGCGATACCGGCTCTAGTTAAAGTTGCTATTAGCCGTGTTACGGCTTATGTCTTATGGCATGAGCCACGCGTATTCAGTTAAGGAAATGGCCCGAATTCTTGCGGAATCCGATGGTTCCGAGGAATACTGGCGCGTATATCGCCAGATACGCTACTGGACGGAGAAGGGCACCCTTCCCCCAGATAGCGACGAGAATCCAGGAACGGGTGTCAGCTGGAGTATGACGAGAATAGCCTCTATCACGCCGCCATCCTTCAAGAGCTTTCAAGCATTGGCGTTGCGCAATCCGCCCTTATGGTCCTTACGAACCAGCTTACCGATGTTTACGGCACAAGAATTTGGGCAAGGGCTAAATCCGGAAAAGCTGTTGTTTACCTGACAGGATTGTTCGGCTCCTCTGGAAACGTGGATTGGAGGGTGACGCCCAATGCCCCGGCTACAGCGGAAATCGACACTTGCCTGAAAAACCCGGAATTACAAAAACGCGCTAATCCATATTTATTTACCAGCGCTGTTGTCGTTAATCTGACCAACACATTTAAACGCGTGAAAACCACCTGAACTTTTTATTTAACTTTTATAAGCCGAATTGAGGCTTTTACTGTAAATATACAAATGAAAAGAAATTCGAAAATTAGTGTCGGTAGTTCATTATCTAATTTGCGCGCGGGGCGTCTAAATCGCCCCGCCGCAAGCCGGAAAGCGAATGGATTCCCATGCCCTGCCCGTGTATTGTGGACAAGGACTCATTTGATGCCGCACAGCGGCTATTGGATGAGCGCAATCCGCGCAAAACGCCCGGGCGCAGAACCAACAATCCAATTCTTCTGGGCGGCCATATCGCTTCATGGCTTTGCGTAAAAACGGTAGCGCTGCCTTGCGATCTCGCCTCTTTGTAACGAAGGACTCAAGAACTTCTCCTTCATGATAAACGGCTCGCCACAGGTAATGAGTCTCGCCATTGATCCGGACGAAAACCTCATCCCGATGCCAGCGCCATTGTCGCCGAACAAGCATCTGTTCGGAACGATTCTTTTTGATTTCAGCTGCGAATGTAGGGCCGGACCGATTTCACCAATACCGAACCGTTTCGTAACTCACGTCCATGCCACGTTCGTGCAGCAAGTCCTCAACCTGCCGCAATGAGAGCGGAAAGCGCACATACATCATCACAGCTAGACGGATGATCTCGGGAGAAGTCTTGAAATAGCGGAAAGGGGTTCTCATTCGAGAACGCTATGAGACGTTCTTCACCGACTCAAGCCCGTTTCCTCTGACAATGCCCCAGAAACCCTATGAGAAACTGGCCCATAACATTGGAGCTTTACATCATCAAAGTTGGTTCGCTGCCTTGACGGGATCCTTTTCACGATTTTTGTGAGTATACGTCAATCCTTGCCGTCATACAAAAGAAAGAGTAGGCTCCTCCCGACAGGGTGCGCTAAACCCCCCTTAGTCGCAACGGTTTTAAAGCACTAATTTGCCTGATCGGGCCTCGTGTTTTTGCGCGAAGTGGTCAAGTCGAGCCCCTCTGTGTATCCTGTTTGCTGAAAGAAACGTTGGGGAAGGCAATCTCAACACGAGTTGTCCCCGCGTTTGTAGCAATGCCCGTTGTGTTTTCGACAAAGCTGCAGTCTCGCATTTGTGCGACCGACGTTGCGTATCCGTATAGGCCCGTCCACTGGAGGTCGTTGAGATTTTAGGGGGACATTATGAGGAGATATTTTGCGTGAAGAAAATCAGATTGGCCATCGCTGGTGTCGGCAACTGCGCGAGTTCCCTTGTCCAGGGAGTGGAATATTACAAGGGACGGAACGGGACAGACTTTGCCGGTCTCATGCATGCCCGAATCGGCGATTGGGGTCCGAGCGACATCGAGGTCGTAGCCGCTTTTGATATTGATCGGCGCAAAGTGGGCAAGCCGGTGGAAGAAGCGATTTTCGCCAAACCCAACTGCACCAAAGTATTCCAAAGTGCCCTGCCCCTTTCCGGGGTCGTGGTTCAGATGGGACAAGTTCTCGACGGTGTGGCGCCGCACATGGCCGACTATCCCGATGATGAGGCTTTCCGCCCCTCAGATGAGGACCCGGTCGATGTCGTCAAAACCCTCAAGGACGCCAAGGCCGAGGTTCTGGTCTGTTACATGCCGGTTGGTTCGGAAGCAGCGGTTCGCCACTATACCGTGGCTTGCCTGGAGGCTGGCGTGGCGATGGTCAACTGTGTACCGGTGTTTATCGCTTCCGACGCCGGCTGGGCAGAGAAATTCCGTGACGCCGGCCTTCCCATTGTCGGGGATGACATCAAAAGCCAGGTTGGCGCCACCATCGTGCACCGAATCCTCACGCGCCTGTTTGGCGATAGGGGTGTAGAGCTTGACCGGACCTACCAGTTGAACACGGGTGGCAACACGGACTTTCTCAACATGAAGGCGCTTGATCGCCTTAAGTCCAAGAAGGTTTCCAAGACAGAATCCGTGCAGTCGCAGTTGGATGAACGATTGGATGCCAAGAACGTCCATATAGGACCGTCCGACTACGTGCCGTGGCAGGATGACAACAAGGTCGCCTTCATCAGGATGGAAGGCCGCGGATTCGGGGACGTACCATTGGAACTCGAGCTCAGGATGTCTGTCCAGGACTCCCCCAACAGCGCCGGCGTCGTCATCGACGCGGTCCGCTGCGCCAAGCTGGGCTTGGAGCGCGGCATCGGTGGTCCTTTGGACGCAGCCTCCGCCTACTACATGAAGAGTCCCCCAAAGCAGATGCGTGATTCGCTCGCCCGTGAAATGACCGATGCGTTCATCCAGGGGAATGAAGGCGGCGGCGATACCGGTATGGAGGCCGTTCGAACAACCGCCGGTGAATAAATCCGACGATCAAGCTGCCAGCAATGGTCCGGGCGAAGTGAACACGGCTCAGACCATGGGCTCACCTTGGGCGGAGCGGTTGCTCTTGCTCCACCGCGAGGTGAGGAGCGCGGTCGCGAAAGCCGACCGTGCGCCAACCGGGTCCAAGAACGCCAAGGGCGACTGTGTCAAGCACTTCGACCTGGTCGCCAACGACGCGGCTTTGGTTCTCCTTAAAGAACTCAAGCTTTCGCTGGTCGTCGATTCCGAAGAGCGCGGGCGCCGGAAAATTGGTTCCGGCGCGCCGCGACATCGGCTCATCCTCGATCCCGTGGACGGGTCCGACAACTGGGCGCGGGGGTTACCGTTATCGTCAGTGTCCTGCGCCGTGCTGCCGGTCGACGCCCCCCTCCAACCTGATTGGGTCGAAGCGGCGCTAGTCGGACCGCTCGAGCAGGACACGCCGTTGATCGCACTCAAAGGCTCCGGCGCGTGGCGCGGAAACGTACGGCTCGAAACGTCACAGGTGCTCAACATTAGCGAGGCCATGATCTCGGTCGAACTCAACCATTTTTCTCCGTCGCCGGACCTTGCCTGCTTGATGGCCGCGGCTAGAGGTGTGCGGTGTTACGGTTGCGCGTCCCGAGCCTTCGCCCTGGTCGCCGCCGGCGTGACTGACGCCTATGTCGACGTGCGGGGCCGTCTGACGGCGGAAAGCTTCCTCGCTGCCGCACGGTTAGTGATCGAGGCAGGAGGCCGGGTCGCCAGCTTAGACGGCGGGCCCCTGGTGGCGGCGGAAAATCTGAGCGACCGCGTTAGCCTGGTCGCAGCGTCGAGCCGGGAACTATGCGATGCAATCGTCGACGTCTTGCGCCATGGAAGACGCTGATTTAGAAGGCACTGCGCCGGAGCTGGCGCTGATCCTGGCCGCCGGATTGGGGTCGCGGCTTCGTGAGCAAACCAAGACGCCGAAGCCCCTAACTAGGGTGCTCGGATTGACCCTCGCAGAACGGGTCATCTGCACATTGCGTGACGCCGGCATCGGGCGGTTCCTCGTCACCCTCGGTCATGAGGCCGAAACGGTTCGGGAGCATTTTTCCGATGTTGCCCGACGACGTGGCGTCAAGATTGACTTCGTTGACGCCAAAGACTGGGAGCGGGGCAACGGTGCCAGTGCTCTGGCGGCCCGGGGACGCACCGGCGCGGCGCCCTTCTTCCTGGTCATGATCGATCATCTTTTCGACCCTAAGATCGCGCGGGCGCTGGCTGACGATCCACTCGCGTCAGGGGAAATGCGCCTCGCCGTGGACCGGGACAAAGACGCCATTTTTGATCTCGACGATGTCACCCGGGTCAAGATCGACGACGGACTCATTAAGGAGATCGAGAAGACGCTCGACAATTGGGACGCCAGCGACACAGGGATCATGCTTTGCACATCAGGCCTGTACGATGGTCTCGAGCGCGCGGCGGCAAGCAACAGGCATGGGCTTACCGATGGGCTCCGGGAACTGGCGCGTGAGGGCCGGGCGAGAACCGTCGATGTGACGGGACTGTCGTGGCTCGACGTCGACACACCTGATGCATTGCGTGAGGCTGAGCGGCGGCTGATGCGCGACCAGGGCCGTAAGACCCGGGACGGTCCGGTAGCGCGCCATCTCAACCGGCCGGTTTCCCGGTGGCTCAGCCGCTATCTGTTGCGCACGACGGTGACGCCCAACCAGATCTCCTTGGCCTCGTGGATGCTGTCGTGCGTTGCCGCGGGATTGATGGCTGTGAGTGGCTATCCTGCTCTGGCCATCGGCGGTGCGCTAGCTCAACTGGCTTCGGTCATCGACGGGTGCGATGGCGAGATCGCCCGGTTGAAATGGTCCCAGAGCGACTTTGGCGGCTGGTTCGACGCGGTCCTCGACCGGTACGCCGACGCCGTCCTGTTGTTCGGCCTGATGTGGCACGAATTTGCCGCGACCGACACGCACGTGTCGCTCGTGCTTGGGTTTGCGGCGATCGTGGGGTCGTTCCTGAATAGTTATACGGCCGACAAGTATGACGGGTTGATGGCGCAGAGGCTGGAAGGCGCCTCACACTTTCGGCTGGGCCGGGACGTGCGGGTGTTCGTCATTTTCCTCGGCGCCGTCTTGAATCAGCCCCTGTTCACTTTGGGCGTTGTCGCCCTTGTAATGAATGTGGAGGTGGTCCGGCGAATTGTTGTTTGCGCCCGCGTCGACGCCAAGTCGAAGGATTGTCAGGAATTCCATGTGCAGCGTTTATGAACTCGCTGATCTATTTTCTCCCAACGTGATCAAGTTGGCTAGGGGACTAGGATTCGAACCTAGATTGACGGAGTCAGAGTCTGCCAACCGATTGTCTGCCGAAATGCGAGCCGTGAATGACTCCCTCTCAGGGAAGTGTAGCAGAATTAGCGACAGTAGCAGGGTAGCCTAGCTCAGCTTCGAGAGCAGCCCACTGTCCCCTGACTGCCCTATCCGTATAGTAGTTAAATAGTAGCCAAACCGTCTAAGGAAGGTAGCCAAAGTTCTATAAGTCATTGAAATATATGGCGTCCCCACGGGGATTCGAACCCCGGTTGCCGCCGTGAGAGGGCGGTGTCCTAGGCCTCTAGACGATGGGGACCAAACGCTGCTGAGGCCATCGTACACGGAATGCATTCCCTTGCCAGCTTGCTATTGGCGATTCATTAGTTTGAAGCTGTCTCCGATTGCAGTGAGTTTGCATCCGTGCTCTTGGTCGCATCCTGGGCGAACAGACTCTCAAGTTCCTCACGGTGGGATTTTGCCATGGACCTCACGTTTTTGTGGTCCGTACAGTGGGGTTGTTGATCCAACAGCGCTCGTTCACCATGAGCTCGAAACGTATTGATAGTCTCCGCAGCTTCAACTGATCTCATGCCGACACCAACAAGAAATGCCTGCGCTGACGGCTCGCAATTTTTGAGCCGGTCAATATGATGTGCGGGCAGCACCGTGCAAAGGGCTGCCGATCCGCCGAAAGCACGAAAAATCTATGAGAACTCTAGCTATCGGTACCAGGGTAAGCGGCAACCGGCTGCGCTGGTTGTGTTCCTTGGTGGCTGGTCGCGTTACCGTCATTCCCACCGGATTCAAGCTCGGTGACCCGCCGTCGCAGCGATTCAATCTCATTTAGGAGTCCACAAATGGCACGAGACGTGGGGTCGGGTAGATCGTCGCAAGGCGAACCGTAAGGAACGAAGGCATCGACCTTAGTTGTATCGCGTAGCGCCGTGACCTGAGCAGGAATACCGACGACGGTAACGCCTGGCGGCACATCCTTAACCGCGACGGCATTGGCGCCGATGCGCGCGCCTTTGCCCACAGTTATCCCTCCCAGAACCTGAGTGCCTGCACCTATGATCGCACTATTTTCAACGGTAGGATGCCGTTTTCCGCCGGGGCGATTAGTGGGAGCAGTCCCGCCGAGCGTAACGCCTTGATATAAGGTAACGTCATCGCCGATCACGGCGGTCTCGCCAATGACCACACCTGCACCGTGGTCGATGAATAGTCTCTTGCCGATCGTTGCACCCGGATGGATTTCGATGCCCGAAAGCCATCGACCTAACTCGGAAATAAGCCGGGCCAGAAAAAGAAACCCACTACGCCATAGAGCGTTTGCCACTCGATGGAACACGACAACCCGGACGCCGGGGTAGAGCAGCGCTACCTCCCACAACGAGCGAGCGGCCGGATCACGGGCCTTAATGGACTCGAGGGACAGTCGTAAGCGTCCGAACATTTTACCACTCCACTGTGTCGGCCACGACCGCCCCGCCGCGAGGCTTACCGCGAGGTTCCTTAGGCGCAAATGGTCGCATTCCGAGAACCTGGCCATGTAGCATCCAACCCGGGAAGAGGAAAAAAATAGTTTATCTGGGGTGGACATAAGGGCCATAAAGAGATTAAAATTCTACTAAAGGCTCCCTGGTGGGGATGTTTCTTCCAACTCCAATGTGATTTCTAAGTGTCATCGGGAAACCCTAGCCTTGGCGCACGAGCTCGCTATATGGCTGTTGCGTGTACCGAAAACAAGGCGAGCTCTGATGGATCCTATCGACCGCAAAATTCTCGGCCTGCTTCAGCAGGATGTAGGCCTTTCCATTGCGGAGGTAGCCGCAAAAGTGGGCCTGTCTCAGACGCCCTGCTGGAAACGTATTCAAAAAATGGAGCAGACTGGCGTCATCAAGGCGCGCGTTGCATTGCTTGATGCCAAAAAACTCAACCTTGGCCTCACTGTTTTCGTTATCATCCGCACCAACCAGCACGACGACGTGTGGTTGCAAAACTTTGTACGGGCGATAAAGAATTTTCAGGAGATCACGGGTATTTGGCGCATGGCTGGCGATATCGACTATTTGTTGCGTGTTATCGTCAGAGATATAGATGCATACGACGCGTTCTACAAGCGCTTGATCAAGCGTGTGTCGCTGAGTGACGTCGCCTCTACGTTCGTTATGGAAGAAATCAAATATTCGACAGCACTGCCGCTGGAGCCCGTGGCACAAGAATAATGTTCGGCGCGATGCCATGCCAAATAGTTGACAAAATTTCGGCGAATTATTGAATAGGATGCGTGGCCCTGTCGACGGGCCCTCGGATTAACTCGTCATATCAAGTTCCAACCGGGCAACCCTAGCTGCATTTGGAATAGACGCAACGTTTTGAACGTTGCTCATCGATCCCGTCCGGGGGAATTAAAGTGGGCGCCGCGGCTTTTTTACTTCCAGCACCGCCCTTCGGGCGGAAGTTGGGCGGTACGTGGTGCAACCTTTACAACCCAAATCATAGGCTTTCATGTATACGTCGCCGAACGCTGCGAATGAAAAATTTTCCGGAACGTTGATAGTCTTAGAAATGGAACTATCCACATAATCCTGTATCGCGGCCTGCATGACCAAATGATCATTCGGCATTAGGTTTTGTGCATCGACGAAACACTCGGGCAGTATTGCATCGTCGCCTTTCATCGAGCGGAAGGTGTGATAGGCATAGTCGATAACCTCTTCCTCGCGGCGTTGGCCATCCGGCATCAACACGTGACGACTGCAGGCGAAGCTGAACGCTGGCTCGAGGCCTGAGGAAATATTGTCGGCGAGGAGGGAAATGGTACCGGTTGGCGCTATCGACGTAACGAGCGCGTTTCTGATGCCGTGTTTAGCAATACGATCTCGCAGGGGTTGTGAGAGGTTTTTGATAGTGGCGCCCTGCAAATATTTCTCTCTGTCGAATAGAGGAAAGGCCCCCTTTTCGCCCGCCAAAGTTACTGAAGCCCCGTATGCGGCATCACGAAAAGCTTCCATCCAGTCACGCGTCATGGCGACAGCCTCGGGACTGCCGTAGGTCAGGCCGCACATGATTAGTGCATCGGCAAGACCCGTAATTCCCAATCCGATGCGACGCTTCTGTGTGGACTCCTGTTGTTGTTCATAAATGGGATAGCTTGACGCCTCGATGACATTGTCCATCATCCGTACGGCAACAGGGACGAGATCAGCCAGTTCATTCAAATCCAACTGCGCGGCAGGGCCGAATGGCTCCTTTACAAGCCGCGCCAAATTAATTGATCCCAGCAAACACGTTCCATACGGAGGCAAGGGTTGCTCGCCGCAGGGATTGGTCGCCGCGATGGCCTCGCAGTAGTAAAGGTTGTTTCGTGCGTTAATCCGATCAATGAAGATCACGCCCGGTTCGGTGTACTCGTACGTCGCCCGCATGATCTTATCCCACAAGTTGCGGGCCTTCACGGAGCGATAAACCTCCCTGCCGAACTGCAAGGGCCAATCGGCACCGTCCTTCACCGCCGCCATGAATGGGTCGGTCGCTAGAACAGACAGGTTGAAATTGGTCAGTCGGCCGGGAGTTTGTTTCGCGGCGATAAACTCTTCGATATCGGGATGATCACAACGCATTGTTGCCATCATGGCGCCTCGGCGCGCCCCGGCGCTCATGATCGTCCTGCACATTGAGTCCCAAACGTCCATAAACGGCAACGGGCCCGAGGCATCTGCCCCCACGCCTTTAACCAACGCTCCCTTGGGCCGAAGGGTTGAGAAGTCGTAACCGATACCCCCGCCCTGCTGCATGGTTAAGGCTGCTTCTCGCAAATGAGCAAAGATGCTGCCCATGTCGTCTTCGACGGTACCCATAACGAAGCAGTTGTGCAGAGTGACCCGCCGCCCAGTTCCGGCACCCGCAAGAATCCGCCCGGCCGGCAAGAACTTGTAGTCAGACAGTGCGTCCGCGAAGCGTTGCTCCCAAAGCGCGGAATTTCGTTCGCCCGCGGCGAGAGCTTTGGCGACGCGACGCCAGGTATCCTCGACTGTCCGGTCGACAGGGACGCCATCAGCCCCTTTATATCGATACTTCATGTGCCAGATTTGCCGGGCGATGGCAGAAGGTTTGGTCATCAGATATCCAAATATTCTTGTTTTGTTCCTGTGGTGCCATGAGCATACGACAGCCCTAAAAAAAATCCTACGGCCTTAGAAATAGTATTTCACGTCAACGGGATACAGACGCTCGGCAGCTCACTAGTGCGGCAATGCGGAGGCGGTAGAGTCGATGCGAGCTCTTAGCTCCGACAGCATGGTTTCTTTGTCCATGCCGGAGCGGAGAGCGGGCAGGAAATGAAACGCGATCGTCCCGGGCCGCTTCAAGACGCGGGATTTGCCCCAGAAGTAGCCAGAATTGAGAGCCATAGGAATGACCGGCGCTGTGCAGTGGGTGTATAGCGCTGCAACGCCACGCCGATAGGGACGCACGGTGCCTGGCGAGGTGCGTGTTCCCTCGGGAAAAATGATCACCTGATGTCCGTCATCAAGGACAGCTTGCACGTCCCGCAGCATTTTCCGCATCGCGGTGGCGCCGGCAGACCGGTCAATCCCGATAAGGCCCATGCGCGTGATGAACCAACCGACGAACGGAATATAAGTCAACTCCCGCTTTAGAATGAAAATCGGCCGGTCCAACTCAAGGAATAGGCGATACGTTTCGTACGACGACTGATGCTGAGCGGCAATAACACAGGCGCCTTGCGGTAAGTTATCGCGGCCTGCGGTTACGCAATCTATGCCGACAATGGTTCTCGCCAAAGCCATGATGCCGCGAATCCACATCTTTGTGGTAGCGAGCGCCCAACGTTTTGATAAAAGCGTGGGCAGGCACATCACCGCAGTGCCAACAGTCCACGTGAGGAAAGCGGCGAGGTATATCCAAGAGCGGACCCACATCAGCGGCGTGGTCACAGAGTTGATTCCAATCGCAGCGCCCAATTTTCGGCTGTATCTGAGGTTTGTCGCCGGTGGCCGTTCGGCTGACGCAAACTCTGACGTGCCCATGTAACCACAAACTTGGTATACTCCCGTGCGATTAAACTTGCCGTGCCCGGCCAGCGCCACCAATCGTTTTTTACGGTACTTGGAAATACCGCGTGAGGAATAATTCTTACGGTTGGCATCGTGGCGTTAAATTCCAATAGTGCGCGGCGCATATGATACGAGGCGGTCACCAGTCTGAGGGAATGCACCTTTTCGGCGGTCGCCCACGCGGCAGTCTCGGCCGCGTTTCCCGGTGTATCGCTCGCCAACGTGCCGATCACAACATTGCTCAGATGGTCGGGATGGAGCGGTCGCCCTCGGTCTGTCAGATCGCTGACGCTTACCTGTTCGCCTACGCCTGAAATAAATAGGCGTGCTCCCAAGCCGTCGGCAAGAAGGCGAAGGCCGGTCTCGATACGTTTGCTACCGCCCGTCAAGACGACAATGGCGTCCGTATGTGTCGTCGTATCTTCCAGTTTGTCGGGGAGTGTCGAAGCGAACCAAAGAAGGCCTGAACCCCATCCAAGTGCAACGCAAATTGCGATACTGGCGAAGACGTGTCGTGATCGCATTTTCATAACCTGAAGTTTATACCAACGATGGCGTGTAAAGCATAAATTATGATGCGGTCTTTTTGCTTGGCGTGGCCTATTTAAACCCTGCGGGCCAGTATGCGGCGTACGGTGATATTGGCTGCGAACATAGCGAGGCCGCCGGCGGCGGCCGGCAGTGCAAGCAGGATGAGCCAGTGTCGAATGGGCATAGTTATGTCCGGCAGCAGGCCCTTTTCGACTCTCCCGGCAAGCCATGTAATGGCGCCGAGTGTGGGGCCATATAGGGCCAGTCCCGCTATGCCGCCGAAAAAACCTTGCGCAAACGCACGCCGTGCGAACTGTCCGGCCACATACCCGTCTTTGGCACCGACGATACGCAGTACGTCGATGGCCTGTGCATACTCAGTCAAGCTGGCGCGCGTGGCAAAGATAACGATCAAGCTCAACGCTCCGGTTACGAGCCCCATCACCGATAATGCAATCACGCTCAGGCCTTCCGCAAGTCCGATAATCCGGTTAAGCCAGACCCGATGATCTTCAACGATAGCCGTTGGCGCAGTCCTTTGTGTCAGTTCAACAATGTTTTTCGCTGCTTCGGCGGTGCTGTCGGACAGGTGGACGTCTACAAGGAGCGGCAGCGGAAGGTCGGCAATAATAGAGCTTTCACCCAGCCATGGTTCGAGCAGTTCAGATATTTTCTCGTTGGGTAAAACCACCGCCGACACCACATCGCTATGCTTGCGGAGGGCATCGAGCATGTTCGATACCGAAGCCGAACTGTTGTCCTCGGCGCCGCCCGTGGGAATTTGTATTGTAAGCGTTCCAGTCACGCTCCGATTCCAACCCTCTAGAAGCGCGTCGACGTAGGAACTCGCCGTTACAGCCAAGGCTGCAACGAACACTAGGATCGCAACGATCCAGAAAACGAATCGGCTTGCGGTGTCGCCCCGCAGCGGGAGGTCCGAGCGAAGTCTCAACATGGTAACCGCTAGCCCTCTGACACAAGTGATGGGGATGCGGCGCTAGCCGGCAGCGCGTTGACTGTACCGTGATCGATATGTAGGCGGGGAAACGGAAATCGCTGAACCAAAAATTCATTGTGAGTGGCGATGATAACGCTTGATCCCAATTTGTGCAGCTCGATGAACAGCTGCATAAGCCTTAAGGCAATTGTGTCATCGACATTGCCCGTGGGCTCATCGGCCAGTATTAACTTTGGTCTGTTGACGACCGCGCGTGCGATGGCGACACGCTGTTGTTGGCCGCCCGACAAAGTGGAGGGCCGCGCCTCCATGAATTCCTCGAGGCCCACCCATGAAAGAAGCTCGGTAACATTCTGTGCGACAACGTTGTCGGCGATCTCCGCAATGCGCAAGGGGAGCGCGACGTTATCGAACGCCGACAAATGGTCGAGCAATCTAAAATCTTGAAAAATGACACCGAGACGCCGGCGAATATGCGCCGCACGACTGCGTTTTAAACCCGTTACGTCATCACCAAATAGCCTTAGGCGCCCTCGGCTTGGCCGTCGCGCCAAATACATCAAACTCATCAGCGAAGTCTTACCGGCACCAGACGGGCCCGTTAGAAAATGAAACGAACGCTGTGGGATAGTTAGGGACACATTATGTAAAATCTCAGGTCCGTCATCATAGCGAAGCGCCACCCCCTCTAGCTGAACCGTATCCCCGGTAAACGCCGCCTTCTTTTTGTGCAAAATGGCCATAACGATACATATTTCCGAACTTAATTCTGGAGAAGGTATACATGCGTCCGCGACGGGTATGAAGGCCTCCCAGTCCGCGGACCTCAAGGCGCAAGCGGCAATTCAAGTAATCAATCATACGCGAAATATTCTCGAGTAGTGTCAACCTATACAAGCGTTTAGTTTCCAGTGACATGGACGTGTATTAAATAAAAAGCCGCCCTTTGTGTAGGCGGATTTTGCATGCGTATTACGTGCCCAAGTTGCTCTTCCTCGTTTGAGATTCCGGTGGAACTGCTGGGTAAGAAAGGCCGTGAATTGAAATACGCTAGCTGCGGCCATTCCTGGTATCAGGCCGCTCAAGTCGAATCTCTCGATCTCGCCTCTATAATGGGGGAAGACTACGCTGAAAAAGCTAAGGCCGCGGCAGGTCCTAAGATGCACAACGAAGTTAGGTCAGCCAGCCAAATGGCGGGCAAAGGTGCTCCAAAATCACGTCCAGGTGCTCCGCCTGTTCCGCAAGGCGCTGTGTCCATGATGGGGCAGAATCAAGGCGCGCCTCAACAGCGCAATGTCCAAACAGCGGGCATTGGCGCGCCAACATCTAAGCCGGTTGTGCAGGCTGCCGCGATGTCGGGGCAATTCATGCGTGGCGCAAGTGGGAACCCCGCGCCGGGGTCTGGACAAAGTGCGGTCTCGTGGATGCCCTCACCAGTCAGGCAAGGCGGACCGGGCGCTTCTCAGGCGGTACCCGGGGGGCAGATGCAGCAACCCGGTGCTCGCGGCGGGCTAAGAGTTCCAGTCCAGGTCAAGCGATGCAGCAACCAGGCGCCGTGGGCGGCCCCGGTGCGCCTGGCCAATCAAATGGCACCTTTGGCGGTGCACAAGGTGCTCCGAGTGCGCCGGACAGCCTATGCGCGGGCCTGACGGTGTGAATGCGCCCGGTCAAGGCGCGGTTTCATGGACGAACGCCGATCAAGGTCAAGGCGGCCCCGGGTCGCCTGGCCAATCAATGGCACCTAGCGGTGCACAAGGCGTTCCCGGTGCGCCCGGTCAAGGCGCGGTCTCGTGGATGGTAAAAGATCTGGCGCGGTCAAGAGCGCCGATTCCGATGCGTCGGATGAAGATGATGATCTAGTTGATCCGGATGCTGACCGGCCGGATTTCAGATCTTTAGGTGATGAAGACGTTGACGAAGGTGACGAGGCTGAGGGAGAGCCCGCAGAAGCATTCGCATTGGCAGCCTGTCGGGCGCGTGGTGGGCATGCGGCCCGGAACCCACAGAAATCCATAGATATAGATCCTGCGTATGTCACCGCCAGCGTGATGGGTGTTACGGTACCGTCGCTTGCACTAATGATTTGGTTTGGTCGCGGGATGCTTATGGACCTATGGCCAGGCTTCGCAGGTTTCTACGACAGCGTTGGCACATAAGCGGAACAGCCCAGCGACGGACTCAGTATTGCGGTTCAATTGGATCTCATCGTTCTCCGCCACAGGTCCTTGTGCCTTCGCATTTAGAACTGCTTCATGAGTCGGCGCAAGTAATCCTGTTCATCCGCTGGCCGGGTCCGGTCGCTAGCGCGCTGGCGGATTTCATCTAAAATCGCCCGTACCCGTTGAGCCATACCTTTCGTATCCGGTTCGGTGGGAACGTCGATGTTGTCGCCGGTGTTGCGCCCGCCACGAGGGCCAAGGGGGCCAAAGCGCCGCTGCGCTCCTGCGACATCGACCATTCCACCAAAGCCCTTCTCGAAGAGAGCTTCGAGCAACATGTCGGTGGCCTCTTCGACACCCTCTTCGAGTTTTGACAACGCGCGGCCCTGTCCTTCCACGCCAGCCTCGAAAGCTCCTCGTCGCAGGGCATTGCTAGCTTCACTCATCGCTTTATCCGCATCCTGCAAGCTGTCGGGGAGCTCTCCAGTGATCTTGCTCATACGGGACATTAAGCTTGCCAATTGCTGGCGCAATGAGTCCTGGTGTTCTGAGGCTTGGCGCCCTGCCATCCGGGTGCCTTCACCGTGATCTTCGTTTCGGCCTTGTTGGCCACGGCTCTGCTGTCCTTGCTGCCTCTGATCGCGCCTCTGTTGCTCTTGTAAAGCGGTCTGCCGCGTTTGCTCAAAGTTCTCGTCAAGTAGCTTTGATTGCTCGGCGGCAAGCTTGCGCAGTTGCTCCATTAATTCCCGCGCTTCTTGTACATCGGGGCTCGCGCCTTCACCCGCGGCGGGTTGATTGCGCAATTCCTTCAAGAGCTCCTCAAGTTGGGCTAAAGCCTCCTGTGCGGCCTCTTCCGCGCCCACATCTGCCATTTCTCGAACCTGCTCCATCATCGCCGTTATGTCTTGTTCGGCGACGGAGTCCGCGGTCCCAAATTCGCTTTGACCGTCGGGCGCGTTCTCTGCCATGGCTCGCGTGTAGTCGGCCAACGCCTCCTGAAGCTTATCAACAAGCTGATTGATTTCTTTAGCCGAAGCCCCCCGTTCCATGGCTTCCCGCAAAGTCTCTTCAGCGTCCATAAGTCGCTGCTCCGCTACTGCGAGGCTGCCGTCCTCGATGCGAACAGCTGTTTGCCACAGCAGGTCCGGTACGGTTTTCGAAGCTTCCTCAACGCCCTCGTATTGCAGCCGGTATTTCGCTGTGGACAAGGAGAGGTGTACCATAGGGTCGCCGCCGAAGCTCTCAGGCTGTTTGAGGATGGCGGCTACGCTCTCTAGTGCCGGCTGAACCGCTTTTTCATGGGCGTGCATTAATGACTTCCGCCACTTGACCAACTCCTTTGAAACCGGATGTTTAAATATGCGCTCGGGTAATTGCCCGGACATTATTTTACTCAAGCCTTGCTGACCGGCCACGTCGGTGACTGCCAACTGAATTTTAACCTTCATGCCGGTCCACGGATGCGATGCTAGGTCTGTAATGGCGGAATGGGCGACGCTTTTTGGTGAGAACGGCGGGATGGACAACGGCACCTCCACTGGCTCCGCGCCATCCGTTGAAACATCAGCTCGCGCGATCAGCGCTGACACGCTTTCGAGTCCGTAATCGTCGCTCGCGCGGTAATCAATTCTCAGGCGCCATCTGTTGGCCTGGGTAGGCGCATCTATGAATGCGATGGCCGGCACCTGATCGGGAATCCAGTTGATGTTCCAACCGGCGATAACGCTGCTCCCTTGCCGCAGTTCCAAACGATCGCCCGGGGGGATATCCACTTCGCCGCGCTGGCTTTCATCAGCGAGCTTTTCCAGCGGCATTGGGCTGTCGTCAACTGCAATCGTTACCCTCCGCGGGGTGCCGGTCACGACCGTCAGCATCTTGCTTCCGGCCCGAATGTCCAGAGTGGTCGGCATTTGTGTCCCGTCCGGTGGGGGAATTTCAAGGTAAACGGGAGACTGTCCGGTGTATGCTGGCGGCGTAATCCATACCTTCGCCGCAATCGATGCACTGCTTGCACCGAATACCGGAAGAATGCCCCGCCATAGGCGGTCGCCGAAATCGTTCCGTCCACCGACGATAGTTATGAATAGTCCCAAAATCACAGCGGCGCGCAGTGCGAACCGATCTTGATTTTCTACGCCCGGTGACGGAGCTGATGCGCGTAGGCGCTCAATATCATTGCGCGCCCTGCCTTGATGAAGCTCCCAGATGCGCCTTTGAAGTGGTGTCGTGCCGGTGACAAGGGAATCCTCGACGGCTGTGAGCGGCCGGTGAGAAACCGGTGAAGTTTTTTCGAGGCGCGCCCGAGCCTCGCTGCGGGTCGGCCAGGCGAAGCCGCGCAGCGCTCTGTATGTCACATATCCGATCCCGCCTGCGCTCGCCAAAACCACCAGCACATGAAGAACAAAGACCAGCGAGGGCAATACATCAGTCAGTGCCACCGCGATGAACACGCCGGCTAGAGCTGTGGGCACCCATAAGCGTGACCACAGACGCTCCCAAGATAAGGCGAGCCACGCCATTGCTAATTTTCCGCGCGTGACCAGTCCATGGCTCGATTTCGCCGATTCGGGACGTTCTGGCGAATTCGTCATGCGGGTACTCTAAGGGCTTGCCAAGAGCTCTTCAATCGATCGCTACGGCATGCTTTGTGCAGATTTCTCAACCTAGTCCACCCAGTGCGGTGGCTGTTCCAACGCGGTCATTTCCTCGAAAGTCGGACGTCGCCGCACAACGGCAAACCTCCCGCCATCTACCAGAACTTCCGGAACTAAGGGGCGGGCGTTGTAGGTCGAGGCCATCACCGCACCATATGCGCCGGCGGTGAGAAAAGTCATCAGGTCGCCGGTCTTCATGGCCGGCAGATAACAATTCTCTGTGAAGCGGTCGCTGGTTTCGCAAACTGGCCCGACGACATCTGCGGGCCGCAATGCTTCGTTCAGCGGCGGCTCTATCACCGTTATGGCGTCGTGATGGGCGTCGTACATTGCCGGGCGAATGAGATCGTTCATACCGGCGTCTACGATCACGAAACAACGATCAACAACTTCTTTAACGGCGATCACACGGGCCACTAGGATACCAGCATTGCCCGCGATGACCCGGCCCGGCTCAAACGCTAATTTGCACCCCAAGTCACCAACGATCTGCCGCACCATCTTGCCGTAAGCTTCCGGGCTGGGCGGCGTTTCAGTTCTCTTATGGACATAAGACACGCCGAGACCGCCACCCAAATCAAGGTTGCGGATATCGAACGCGTCACCGCGAAGCATCAGAACCAAGTCGCGCACACGTGAGAATGCGGCCTCGAAAGGCGCTAGGTCGGTGATCTGCGAGCCGATGTGGACGGCGACACCGGCCGGGTCCAGTCCAGGCAGTTCGCGCGCTGTGCGGTAGAGTGCGGGCGCCAACGTCCAATCGATTCCGAATTTATCCGTCTTGCGGCCGGTCGAGATTTTGTCATGGCTACCGGCGTCCACGTCCGGGTTTACCCGAAGCGCGATACGAACTGTTTTGCCGGCGGCGGCGGCGGCGGCACTTAAGGTTCGCAACTCCAGCTCGGATTCCACGTTGATTTGACCGACCTGCCGGTCGAGGGCCATACGGAGTTCGTCCTCGGTTTTTCCGACTCCTGAGAAAACGATCTTCGCCGCTGGTATGCCGGCCTTCAACGCGAGCTGTAATTCACCGCCCGATACAACGTCGGCACCGGCACCTAGTCCCGCTAGCAGACCTAGAACTGCCAGATTACCGTTAGCTTTGACGGCGAAGCAAACCTCAGCGTCCAGCCCCTTAAGTGCGTCACGAAAAACCGTGTAGTGGTGCGTCAAAGTCGCGGTGGAATAGCAATAGAAAGGCGTTCCCACCTCTTCGGCGATGCGGGATATGGGAACATCCTCGGCGTGAAGCACGCCGCTCCTATAAAGAAAATGATGCATGGCGAAATACCGCCCTATCGGCGCGGGTACTGTTGCGGATAGGTCGCCCCGCTCGGCGGAAGTGGCTGCGTTTTCTTCCCGCACGCGCTCATCGTGCCGGCTACGCATAGCAGAAGCAGAATGCATCTGGCTGCTCTCGCGAACCTACTCATTCTATCTGTCCTCCGCCCAAAAACCGTTGCCGCGCGGCTTTGACCTGCGCTCGCACGTTGTCTGGCGCCGTGCCGCCGAAACTAATCCGGCTGGCAACCGACGTGTCCACCGTCAGTACGTCGAACACCGACTCCGTAATTCGCGGTTCGGCGGTTTGCATATCAGTCAACGTCAGTTCGGACAGGTCGCACCCTTTGCCTTCCGCTAGCTTCACGATGCGTCCGGTGATTTGGTGGGCTTCCCGAAACGAAATATTAAGCACCCCGGTCAGCCAGTCCGCTAAATCCGTGGCCGTAGTGAATCCGTCCGCGGCAGCCTCTCTCATACGTTCCGGTACAGGCTCCATGTCCTCGGTCATGCCCGTCGTCGCCGCTAGGCAAAGCTCCAGGGTGTCAAAGGTCGCGAATACCGCTTCTTTATCTTCCTGCATGTCCTTGGAATAGGATAACGGCAAAGCTTTCATCACCGTGAGTAGTGTTACGAGGCTGCCGAAAATACGCCCCGCCTTGGCACGTACCAATTCCGCGGCGTCGGGATTGCGCTTCTGCGGCATCATCGAGCTGCCCGTGGAGAACGCATCGGAAAAACGGACAAAGCCGAACTGTGCGCTCGACCAAATCACCAGCTCTTCGGCAAAGCGTGATAGGTGCGTCGCGAGAATGCTGCCCGCGGACAGGAATTCCAGCGCGAAGTCGCGGTCGGACACCGCGTCCATCGAATTGGCCATGGGCCGATCGAAGTTCAGTTTTTCGGCCGTCATGTCCCGGTCAATGGGAAGTGATGTGCCGGCCAGCGCACCCGCGCCCAGCGGACATTCATTTAGTCTCCGTCGTGTGTCGGTAAAACGTCCCCGGTCGCGGCCAAGCATTTCAACATAGGCAAGTAGGTGATGACCGAACGTGATTGGCTGCGCCGCTTGAAGATGGGTAAAGCCGGGCATGACGGTATCGCCGTTCGCTTCCGCCTTGTCGATCAGCGAGGATTGAAGCTTGCGCAACTTGTCATCAAGGTTGTCGATGGCAGCCCGCACCCACATGCGGAAATCCGTTGCCACCTGGTCGTTGCGTGATCTTGCCGTATGCAAGCGTCCGGCTGGCGCACCGATAAGATCGGCCAACCGGGCCTCGATATTCATATGCACATCTTCGAGGTTGAGCTTGAATATGAAATTGCCCTCCGCCACGTCTTTTTCGATGCGTGTCAGACCCGCCTGGATTGCCTCCCCATCTTCTTTGTTGATCAGCCCCTTTGCTACAAGCATGGCGCAATGTGCCCGGCTACCGAGCAGATCCTGCTTGGCCAGCCGCTGATCGAATCCGACGGAGGCGTTTATTTCCTCCATAATGGCGTTGGGGCCGGTGGAAAACCGTCCACCCCACATCGTGCTCGTCATGTGTCAACCTTGACCCACAGTTGGATCTTCGCATTATATCGGTCGGCGATACCGAATGGCGGAGGAAATATGCCGGACAACGGATTAAATCGCAGACTTATAACGTTAGCTGTGGCGCTTGCAGCGGTGATTATCATTGGTGTGGCCGTTGTGGCAACCCGCCAGACTCAGGTGCCAGTCTCGTCCGACACCCTGATCGGCGCCCAAACACCGTCCACGGCGCCCACACAATCCAAATTTGGTGAGATCGCGTGGCATGAAAGCCCCGCGCCCGCGCCCACTACCGTGTTCAGGGATGGGGCCGGGGCTGAGGTCTCCCTAGAGGCCTTCGGAGGCAAAGTCCTGGTTGTGAATTTCTGGGCGACCTGGTGTGCGCCTTGCATAAAGGAGATGCCGATGCTGGACGCGCTGCAGGCCAAACTCGGCGGTCCGGAGTTCGAGGTTCTGGCTATTTCCCAGGACCGCGAGGGTGCGCTGGTGGCAACGCCGTTTATGGACACGAACAAATGGACAAATTTGGAGCGGTACACAGAGCCTGCAGCTCGCTTTGCCAAGGATGCGAGCCTACGTGGCCTGCCCACATCGCTTGTTATCGACAAGTCTGGCAATGAAGTTGGTCGCGTTGAAGGGGATACAGACTGGACAAGTTCCGACATCGAACAAAGCCTACGCGATCTTATTGGCACTCTTTAGGTTCGTATTGACGATTCCTGTAGCGCGACAGTCGCGCCGCCGCGTTCGAACCATCGTCGCCACAGCACCGTGAAGGCGGCAGCTATAAAAACACTGGCGACAACGTCAGCTAAATAGTGTGCACCGATGATAAAGCGGCTCGCACTGATCATGACCGCTACGAGAACAAATGCGGCCCGCCACCTTGGAAATAGATATAAGAGACACAACATCGCAACCCAAATAGACTGGGTGTGGCCTGAAGGAAAGCTACAATCGGCAATACGAAGGGCAAAGGGGTGAAAATCTGCAGTGCCATCCCGAAATAGAAACCGTGGTCTCTCACGCCCTACCGCGAGTTTGATGACATTGACCAAGATGCCTGATGTAGCCATGGATACAATCATGAACAGCCACGCACGGACTTCTTTCATCAGCCTGGTCAGGTCTGGGGCCGCGGGCAATATTTTTCGGCGCAGATACGCTGTGCCAATGCCGAGCGCCGCTACCGTGTACCAGATAGCGCCGTTGGCAAAATCAGTGATGGATGCAAAGAAAATGGCCCATTCCGTATCACGGTAGGTATGAAGGTAAAGGGCAGTGGGAACATCTGCCCACACGATAAGGCCTGCGGTACCCGCAGCTGTGCCGATGGCTGAGACCCACAACTGCCGGGCAAGCGGCGACATGCCTGGGAGGAACCTCATGGGAGGCGGTTGCCTGTGACCGAGGCCGGTGACGCCGAGACTAAAACGAGACGCACATCTTCTCCCCTCGAGTAGTTGTGGCCCTCAACTTCGGCCAGGGTGTTCATCCGCATATTGCCTCGGATCAGTTCCGCTTCAACACGCAGTATGTCTTCTGCCGGAACAGCGATCAATCCAACCTGTGAAGACAGCAGCAAACCCGTCGCGCCATCCCAGCTCGTTAGCCATGTGTCCGTGCCCAATAAGAAAACAGCTGAAGGTTCGTGAAACCCGGCGACCGCCATTATCGTGTCCTGATCTCGATGCGGCGCTGCCGCGTCAGCCAGCCGTTGGCTGACGGCAAGGCGGTCAAGGTTCGGCACAACGCCGAGTGTGAGAAGGATTACGAACAAGGCACATAGCGAAGCCAGATACGATACCGTTTGTCCCGCTGTAAAACGGGTAATGGCAATCAGCCCAAATGCCCCGGCGCCGCTGGCGATAAACGCGGCAGGAACCGCCATCGCCAGGCTTTCGCCGTATGCGGATGCCGCCCAAACCACCGCGCCTCCAAGAGCAATGCTGATCACGGCCCAAATCGTGCGATAGGTGAGGCCCGCAGATCGGCTCATCAGATCTCGCCGGGTCGGCTGGTCGTTGAAACCGGCGGCGGTCAATAACATCAAGGCAGGAAGCAACGGCATGGTGTAGTGCGGAAGTTTTGTGGGCACGAGCTCGAGGATTAACCAGGCGGGCACAAGCCAGGCGAGACAAAAGCGGACGGCGGGTTTGGTGCGTTGGCGCCACCCCAAGATGCCCGCGAAAGGCACCAGAACGGACCAGGGCCAAGCCGTCGCGAACAGCGCAAGAAGGTGAACGCCGGGAAGCGCGCCATGGGACTCTTGGCCGCCGACAAGTTTGGGTACGAGGTCTTGGCTCACGGCGTCGGCGAAGAAATTGCCGCCGTTACCTGTCGACGCGACAAGCACCCAAGGCAAAACCACGGCAAGCGCCACAGGTACGCCGAATTCAGGGTGCAGCGCCTTGAGCCAGCGGGCGCTTCGGTCGGCCGTGCACAATGCAAATATGGCCACGCCGACTACCAGTAGAATGAGTGGCCCCTTTACGAGAAAACCTATACCCAACGTTACCCAGAAAAAGAGAGCCGCCCCAAGGGGCGGCGCGCGATCATCTGGGGAGGTATAAAATCTTGCTAGAACCAACATCGCAATTGTCACCGTCGCCAAGAGAACGGCGTCGGTTTTGGCGATATGCGCTTCAACCACCACGATCAAGCAGGTGGCGAGCATGACTGCCGCCATTAGGCCGGTTTTGGCATCGAACAGCCCTTTGCCGTAGCGGAAGAGCGCAAGCACTGCGAGCCAGGCGCCGACAACTGAAGGTAGGCGGTACGGCCACGCGGTTGCGAGATCTTGAACGCCAGAAATTTTTACCGCCAATACCTGCAGCCAATAGATGCCGATCGGCTTTTTGTTGCGCGGCTCGTCTTGAACACTGATGTGAACTAGGTCCCCGGTCTCGAGCATCTGCTTTGTCGCTTGCATAAAACGCGATTCATCTCGGTCAATCGGCGAGATCGACGCTAGTCCCGGCAGAAAAAGAAGCGCACACAGCGCGGTGAGGATTGCGTAGGGGCGCTGTCCCGTTGTCGGATTCCAGGTAAAGAAACCGGACAAGGAACCCCGCTCTAGCGCTAGGCTATCGAGTGGAGACCGGCTCAGGGCCGCTATAGTCGTAGAAGCCCTTGCCGGTTTTTCGTCCGAGCCACCCCGCTTCAACGTATTTCGCCAGAAGCGGACATGGGCGGTATTTGGTATCAGCCAAACCATCGAAAAGGACTGACATGATGGAGTGGCAGGTATCGAGGCCGATGAAATCCGCCAACTCTAGAGGTCCCATGGGGTGGTTGGCGCCGAGTTTTATAGCCGTGTCAATTGAGTGCACGTTGGCGACACCTTCATAGAGCGTATAGACCGCCTCATTGATCATCGGTACGAGTATGCGATTGACGATAAAGGCCGGGAAATCCTCAGAGGAGACCGTACTCTTACCCAGTTTTTCGGCAAAAACCCGAACTGACGAGTATGTCGCTTCATCTGTCGCAATCCCCCGGATCAGCTCCACCAATTTCATAAGTGGAACTGGATTCATGAAATGCAGTCCCATAAACCGCTCCGGGCGGTCAGTGACCGCGGCGAGGCGGGTAATGGAAATAGACGACGTGTTCGAGCACAGCAGGGCGTCAGGCTTGAGCAATGGACTCAAGGCCTTGAAGATCTGTTTTTTGACGTCCTCTTTCTCCGTCGCTGCTTCCACCACCAAATCTCTGTCGCTCAATATTTTCTGAGCAGTGCTGGTGGTTATGCGTTCTAGCGCGGCAATTTTGTCCGCCTCACTCACGAACCCTTTGTTCACCTGCCGCGTAATGTTTTTGTCTATTGTGGCGATGGCGTTCTTGAGCTGCTCCTCGTTGATATCCGTCAGGGTGACGTCGAAGCCCGCAAGAGCGCAAACATGCGCGATACCCAATCCCATTTGACCGGCGCCGACAATTCCGACCTTGGAAATCTCGATAGGGGTCTTCGAAGAGGGTGCGGTCTCAGTCATTGTGCCTCGCCTGATTGTATCGTCTGCAACGGAGTCCATAGGTCGTGAAGCCTCGAGGGGGTTGTTAGAGAGCGCTGGTCAGTTCCGGTACGACCTGGAACAGATCGCCGACAAGTCCGTAATCAGCCACCTGGAAGATCGGCGCCTCTTCATCCTTGTTGATGGCGACGATCACCTTAGAGTCCTTCATGCCGGCTAAGTGTTGGATAGCCCCCGAAATACCTACGGCGATGTACAACTCCGGCGCTACAATCTTACCGGTTTGGCCGACTTGGTAATCATTAGGGACAAATCCGGCGTCTACGGCGGCGCGTGACGCGCCCACGGCGGCGCCGAGCTTATCGGCAAGGGCCTCGATGATTTTGAAATTCTCACCTGAGCCCACGCCCCGGCCCCCGGACACCACGATCCGAGCAGCCGTCAATTCCGGACGTTCGGATTTGGAAAGCTCCGCACTGACGAAGCTCGACAAGCCCGGATCGTTCGCGGCGACAACGTCTTCGATGGTGGCGCTGCCCCCTTCAGATTTCGCCTTATCAAAGGTCGAGCCGCGCACGGTGATCACCTTCTTCTCATCCTTGGACTGTACGGTGGCCATGGCGTTGCCTGCATAGATAGGTCGAACAAAAGTGTCTTCCGAAACAACTGCTGAAATGTCGGAAATTTGTGCCATGTCGAGCAGCGCGGCTACGCGGGGCATGGTGTTCTTTCCATTGGTTGTTGCCGGCGCGAGCAGATGACTGTAGTCGCCTGCAAGACTGACAATTAATGCCGCCAGGGGTTCGGCCAGCGGGTGGGCGTATTGGTCGGCGTCGACCACCATGACTTTAGTTACACCTTCGATCTTAGCGGCCTCCTCGGCAACTGCGGCGCATCCCTTGCCAGCCACCAGCACATGCACTTCTCCGCCGATCTCCTTAGCGGCCGTGACAGCAGTCAGGGTGACGGGCTTTAACACCGCATTGTCGTGTTCGGCTAATACGAAAGAGGTCATCCGATCACCTTGGCTTCATTTTTTAGTTTATCCACCAGGGCAGCAACATCGGGCACTTTCACGCCGCCCTTGCGGCCCTCGGGCTCTTCAACCTTCAACGTTGTAAGGCGCGGCGCGACGTCCACTCCGAGATCGTCGGGTGTCATTGTATCGATGGTTTTCTTTTTAGCTTTCATGATGTTGGGCAATGACGCATAGCGGGGCTCGTTGAGACGCAGATCGGTCGTGATAATGCACGGCACTTTGAGGTTCACGGTTTCGAGGCCACCATCGATTTCGCGTGTGACGATTGCCACGCCATCGCTCAGCTCCACTTTTGACGCAAAAGTGCCCTGAGACCAATTCAAGAGTGCGGCTAGCATCTGGCCGGTCTGATTCGAGTCGTCATCGATCGCCTGCTTGCCGAGAATGATGAGGTCCGGATTTTCTTTTCCAGCCACGTCTTTCATGAGTTTAGCGACCGCCAGCGGTTGCAGTTCGACATCGGTTTGCACCAGGATGCCGCGGTCCGCGCCCATGGCCAGAGCCGTGCGAATAGTTTCTTGCGCGGCGGTTGGGCCCAAGCTGACGACGACGATCTCGGTCGCTTTACCGGCTTCTTTCAAACGCACTGCTTCTTCGACGGCAATTTCGTCGAAGGGGTTCATGGACATTTTGACGTTGGCTAACTCTACACCCGTTTCGTCCGCTCTAACGCGTACCTTGACGTTGTAGTCGATCACTCGTTTTACGGCGACAAGGACCTTCATGCGATTAACCTGGGTTCTCCCAAGAGGTTTGGAGGGGAAAGCGCGAGCGTGCCAGCATACATAGCGCCAGCACAACAAAAGTGACAGTTCCAAAAAACGGGCAACACAACTAGTCCGTCGCCGCCGGGCTGTCAAACGAAATAATGTTGCGGCGCAGCATGCGGGTGGAAAAGGATTACACACCGCACCGCATACGCTTTGTCGCCCAACCTCGCTATTGTTTTGGGCGGTTTATTCCCGGAGCCCAAAGCACGTCGCCCGCGCCACGGGCGTTGATATGCCGGGATAGAACGAACAGGTGGTCCGATAGACGGTTTGCATATTTAAGCGCCGTGGGGTTTACGCTCTCTCGTTCCGCGAGTTCACTCATTTCACGTTCAGCCCGACGTACGATAGCTCTGGCCAAATGAAGATATGCCGCACCGGGACTGCCGCCTGGGAGCACAAAGGACTCAAGTGGAGCAAGTCCTGTGTTCATGGAGTCGATTTCAGACTCCAGCCGGTCGACCTGTCCTTCGACGATTCGAAGAACCGTGGACGGGTCTTCGTTGGTTTCGCTCGGCGTGCACAGATCTGCGCCCAGGTCGAATAGATCATCCTGGATTCGAGCCAACATTGCGTCGGCCACGCCGTCATCGCCAATCGAGTGTGTTTGAAGACGTGTAAGGCCGATGGCGGCATTCGCCTCGTCGAGTGTGCCGTAGGTCGCGACCCTTAAAGCGTGTTTTTTTACCCGCGCGCCGTCACCGAGGGATGTTTCACCCTTGTCACCGCCCCGCGTATAGATTTTTGTCAGCTTCACCATAACGCCGCCTTGCAAGTGGTCCTGTATCTTACGCTCTGTGCGGGGTTCTGCGCCACCGTCTGGTTGGTGTAAACTTGCCCTAGTTGGTTTAAGATAGATTCTGGCTTTGAATGACACTGCGCTAAGCCGAGGGCCCAGCGTGAACCGCTTATCTCCCACACTTTCGATCTATCTTGGCCGTCATTTCTTACTGGCTTTCGTCGGGTTGCTGGCCGGCGTTGTGGGCCTGATTTTGTTGTTTGACACCATTGAGCTTATGCGGCGCGCCGTTCGGGCAGCAGACCTCGGGCTGGGTACGTTGTTTTGGATGGCCTTTTTGAAGCTGCCGCACACAGTTCAGGACACTTTGCCGTTCGCGGTGATGATCGCAATGATGTACGCGCTCTTTCGGCTGTCTCGTAGTCACGAACTGGTGGTAATCCGTTCCACTGGCGTCTCGGTGTGGCAGATATTGGCGCCGCCGGTCATCCTGGCTGGAGGCCTGGGTGTGCTCAATCTTGCCATTGTCGATCCGGTGGCGGCGGGTATGTATGAGACCTATAAGCAGATGGAAGAGCGTCTCATTCGTAGCAACGACACCACCCTGAATATCGGCGAGGGTGGATTGTGGCTTCGCGAGACGAACGGCGACGTTGCCAAAGTGGTGCATGCCCACTACGTCCGTCAGGAAGACGGGATTTTATTTCTGACGCGGGTTGCCATATTCGAAACGGACGAAAGGGAGCGCCTGTCGCGCCGGTTCGAGGCCGACAGCGGCCAATTGGTCGAGGGATTTTTAAAATTGGATGGCGTGTGGGACATGGCGCCGGGTCAAGAAACGCGGTTCCACAATGAATACTTTCTCTCGACCGCCATCACTTTAAATCAGGTTCAAAACAGCTTCGAAGCGCCGCAAACCATGTCGTTTTGGGACTTGCCGACATTTATCAGTTTTTCGCAGGCGTCCGGGTTTTCTGCTTTGCCACATAGACTCTACTGGCACTCGCTCTTGGCTTCGCCTTTCATGCTGTGCGCCATGGTGTTGGTTGCGGCTGCTTTCTATCTGACAGTCAACGCTCGTCACGGCAGTTGGGTCATGCGCGGTACTGCAGGCATAGCAGCGGGTTTTCTGCTCTATTTCTTTAGTCGGTTTACTTATGCGCTCGGGCTGTCTGCGACATTGCCGCTGGTTCTGGCCGCGTGGGCGCCCGCGGCCGTTGCTGGGCTCCTCGGCCTGACCTATTTGTTTCACCGTGAAGATGGCTGACGGGTCCCGCAAAATGGTCAAACTGGCTCTGCGAAATATCAGCGAGCATCCCTCGCGCTGGGTGCTCGGGCTGCTGTTCCTGTTCATGTTTTTTCCGGCGCTGGATTTAACGATCAGCGGGATGTTCTATGCGCCCGACACAGGGTTTACGTGGGATGCGGGCGGGGTCATGGAGTTTATCCGGTCCGCGATGCCCGTCATCATTATTAGCAGCTTCGTGTTTTGCCTGGCCCTTTGGGTCGTCGGTATTTGGTACGAGCGGTGGTTCTGGGGACTCACCACGCCGCGTACGGTCTTTCTCATGATCACGCTCCTGGTCGGGCCGGGTCTGCTGGTTGAAGCTCTCTTGAAACCGAATTGGGGGCGCGCGCGGCCGAAGGATATCGCGTTGTTCGGCGGCGACGCAGCGTTCACGCCGCCATTGTGGGTGGCCGACGAATGTGCGCACAACTGTTCCTTCGTCTCGGGGCACGCGGCGCTAGCGTTTTGGGTGACCGCATATGCATGGTTCTTGCCGCGGAAATGGCGGCTCGCGGGTATAGTTGTGGGTACGGTGTTCGGCTTGGCGATGGGCTTTGTTCGGATTGCGCAAGGCGCGCATTTTTTGAGCGATGTGATTTTCGCCGGTGTGATTGTGCTGTGGGTCAATTATTTTGTTGCCCGCACGGTTCTGGACGGCCCGGCAAGCGCCCTGGCCGAGTAGTGTCGTGGTGAACCCCGCCAAGAAATCGCTTGCCGGGGTGTTCGGTCGGGCTTTTGCGTCCAACGACCCTAAAGATAAGGCGTTTTGTCAGCCGGCCGGGCAGGCGTATCCACGGTTGCCGGGTTTCGACGCAGTGGCCGAAACCCTCGGGGTTGGCGCCATCTGTGCAGTGGTTGCCGGTTTTTGGGCTAGTCTGCGTCGGCGGGGTGATCAGGTTGTCGCGGGCTGCGGCGATGGCGCGGGCGCTTCCCGGCGGGTGGGTACTGTTTTAATGCACTGAGTTGTGCGGTTTGACCTTCCGTCCCACCGATGATTCTAAGGCCAATATCATCGGAACCACCATCTTCGGCGACGACGTGGCCGCGATTTTGCTGCGGTGCGTGCCGGTAAAAACAGCAAGTTTGCACGGTGAAACCGCGAAATTGCATGGTGACGGCACGGTCAAAGCGAGCATTTGCGCGCGGAGCGAACACACCTGGCCCGACTCGCGTAACATCATGGGTTGGCGGGTGGAGGATGAAGGCCTCGGCGTGATTTTTTCGCGGAGCATCCTAAATCTCGTGCGCGAGAAAATGCGTGGCGTGACAAATGCGTTTTTGTATACGCACAGACTTACCCAGGACGACATCGACGGGCTCATCGTTCATCCCGGCGGCGAGAAGGTGTTGGAGGTGCTGGAAAGCTGCTGCGGGCTTCCCCGCGGCGGCCTCATTTGATGACGGCACTCGGCCCGGGATTTTCTGGCGGGATGTGCTTGCTCGAGCTTCCCTGACGCGCAAGACTGCACTCACGATGTTTGAATATTTCGCTGCGCCCTCGTGGCTGCCCTCCTTTATTCTTGCGGTCCTCATCACCCAGCGGGTGATGGAACTGGTGATCGCTAAGCGGAACACGAGGCACTTGCTTGCAAACGGCGGCCGTGAAGTGGGCGCGTCCCACTATTCGTTCATGTTGACCCTGCATACAAGCTGGCTGATAGCGCTTGTGATCTGGGTGCTGGCCTATCCGCCGCATATGAACATGACGCTTGTTTTGATTTACGCCGCGCTGCTGGGCCTGCGCGCCTGGGCGATCACCTCCCTCGGCCCGTTCTGGACGACGCGCATCATCACCATTCCCAATTTGCCGCTGGTGCGGCGCGGTCCGTATAAATTCGTGAAACACCCCAATTACATGGTCGTCGCGCTTGAGATCGCCGTGGTGCCGCTGATGTTGGACGCCTGGGCGTTGGCGGTTATTTTCTCGGCGCTGAACGCTGCCATGCTTTGGGTACGTATCAGCGCCGAGAATAAGGTGTTGGCTGCGCGGCCGTAGGGGAAGTCAATAAAATGACTGGCGACCTCACTATCATCGACGCTGATGGGCACATCTACGAGGACATGGCCGCCTGGGCAGCCTACATGCCCAAGGGCTGGACCGGCCCGCGCCCGGCATTGCTGGTTGGCGATGACGGCATCGAACGTTTCATAATCGGCGATGTCTATGCCATGCCCGCGCGCGACACCAATCAGATGGGTAAAATGTCCATCGACGATGCCATGACTCCGCGCGACCGTGGCTTGGGCAAGGCCAGCACGTCCGGGCGCCGATTGGCGGATGCGGCGCCGGGCGGCTGCGATCCTAAAGCAAGGTTGGAGGTGATGGAGGTCGAGGGCATTGCGGTCAGTATCTTGTTTCCATCGTTTGCTCTCGCCGGGTTGCCCGCCATGGCCGACCCCAAGTTGGCAAGCTATCTCGCCGCCGCACTCAACGACTGGACAGCGGAGCAGTTTGGCAGCGCGGAACCGGGTCGTCTCGTCGCCGTAGCCAGCATACCGCTACACGATCCGAAATTCGCCGCCCACGAGTTAGAGCGTTGCGTGCGTCAGTTGAACGTGCTTGCCGGATGGGTGAGCCCGGCGCCGGTGATGGGGCGGGTGATCAACCACCCCGACTATGACGTGGTGTGGGCTAAGGCCGCTGAGCTGGGCGTGCCGATATGCCCTCATCATGGGTCCGGCGGTGGCGCGACGCCGGCCCTGGGGCGCGACCGCAACACCAGCTGGATCGGCGCCCATGCCATGGGTCATCCGTTCGAGGCCATGGGCCGCGACGGCTACCGCGAGCCCTTGTGGGGGTATCCGGCGGCGTGGAATACACGCTCTATCAGATCGCGAAGACGGATTGGGACCGTGGTTTGCTCAGGGAGTTTCACTATGACGGGCGCGAGAGTTTTTTATTCACCGATCCGCGCCTCGCGCAGGTTTTGGTTCCGTTTGAAATGCCCGCCCCGCTTACACCGTTTGATAAAGACCTGTTTGTCGGTGCTCGCCTGGCGGCCAAGGACACGCAAGATGCGCAGCTGTTGGGCGGCGCCGTTATCGATATGAGCGACGGGTCCATGTCGCTGTTCGTCGAGGCGGAACGGCGTATAGGTCAGGACTGGATGGCGGAACTGGAAGGACGGTTCTTTACCAACGTTAGCAACCAGAACTCCTTGGCGGCTTTTAAAGACGACGGTTCCGCGATTTTGCGTCTGACGCGGCATTTTTGAGTCCAGCCGTGCCCACACTCTAAAGTGTGTTAGACTCGCATGATGCACGATAGGCGTCCCCCTTCAGAAATGAGCTTCACTATTCCGCATCCGCGTACGATGGGCGCGGTGAACTGGCGCGGCATGTGGGAGCTTTACCTCAAGGAAGTGCGCAGGTTTGGAAAAGTGATCTTCCAGACGGTGTTCGCGCCGGTGATCACCAGTATGATGTTTCTTCTAGTCATGGTGTTTGCTTTTGGGCGCGGCAGCACGGTCATTGCCGGGTACCCTTTCGAGGACTTTCTAGTTCCTGGCCTTGTCATTATGACGATGATCCAAAACGCCTTTGCCAATACCTCGTCCTCGATATTGGTCTCGAAGGTTCAAGGAAATATCGTTGATGTGCTCATGCCACCTTTGAGCGCGATGGAATTGACCCTAGCCTGGACCTTGGGTGGGGTAAGCCGCGGGCTCATCGTCGGCTTGGCGGCGGCTCTGGCCATGACGGTCTTCGCGGAATTTCATCTGCACAATGCGGGATACATTATTTTCCACGCCGTAGCCGGATGCCTATTGATGTCCATGGCAGGGATTCTCACGGGAGTGTGGGCGGACAAGTTCGATCATATGGCGGCGGTGACGAATTTTATTGTCACGCCGCTGACTTTTTTGTCCGGCACGTTCTACACTATCGACCGACTACCTGAATGGGCGCAGTTCATGGCGCACTACAATCCGTTTTTCTACAATATCGATGGCTTCCGCTATGGCTTCCTGGGACAGGAGTCCAGCCAGCCGCTAGCCGGATTGGCGATTATGGCGTTTGTAAATGCCGCGCTCTTTACCTGGACGTTTTTTGTCATCAAGAGCGGCTACAAGCTGAAGGCCTGATACGGTCCCGGCGGCCCTGAACCGTTGACAACCGCGCCGTTTGGCGTATGAATCCCAGTTAGCGGGCGGTCGGGGTGCCGCCCTTACTTTTTCCGTTTCAATGTACGCCAGGGCAGGGAGCCCAGTAGTAGTCGTCACCAAGCAGCAGGGGCGAAGTCGTGAATATTTCCGCAGTGATGCCTACCTATGGGCGGACCGATCTTGTATTCGAACGGGGTGAAGGCGCGTGGCTGACCACGGCCGATGGCCGACGCTTCCTGGATTTTGGATCGGGTATTGCGGTGACGGCTTTGGGACACGCGCACCCTCATTTGGTGGCCGCACTGAAAGGCCAGGCAGAAAAGCTGTGGCACACTTCCAATCTGTACCGGATCGCCGGCCAGGAGACGCTGGCCGACCGGCTTGTCGCCAATTCCTTCGCCGATACGGTGTTTTTTTGCAATTCCGGTGCCGAAGCCATGGAATGTGCGCTGAAAGCCGCGCGAAGGTTTCATCAGGCCCAGGGCGCCAAGGACAAATATAGAGTCATCACCGCACGGGGCGGGTTTCATGGGCGAACCCTGGCGACCATATCGGCGGGTGGTCAGGAAGAACACTTGGATGGCTTTGCCCCCCAAGTGGATGGCTTTGATCAGGTGGATTTTGGAAATCTGAATGAAGCGCGCACGGCCATCACACCCCAGACAGCCGCGGTGGTGGTGGAGCCGGTGCAGGGCGAGGGCGGCGTCATTCCCGCGGACCCGGAGTATTTGAAAGGTCTGCGCGCGATGGCTGACGAATTCGGCTTGCTGCTGATTTTCGACGAAGTGCAAACCGGCATGGGCCGTACAGGTAAATTGTTTGCCCACGAGTGGTCGGGCGTGACGCCGGACATCATGGTGCTGGCGAAGGGTCTGGGCGGGGGTTTTCCTGTAGGCGCGTGCCTGACGACGGAAGACGCCGGCAAATATATGACAGCGGGAACTCACGGTTCGACGTTCGGCGGCAATCCCCTGGCGATGGCCGCAGCGAACGCGGTGCTTGACGTGCTGCTGGAGCCGGGGTTCATGGACGGTGTTGCGGCGACCGCTGCCAAGTTGTGGGCCAAATTAGACAAGTTGGTGGCGACGCATAACACGGTTTTCGAGTCGGCGCGCGGCAAGGGCTTGATGATCGGTCTCAAATGCAAGCTGCCCAACACCGAGGTGGTTGCGAAAATCTTGGCTGGCGGCATGTTGACGGTGCCCGCGGGCGACAATGTGGTGCGTCTCTTGCCGCCGCTGACCATCAGCGACGCTGAAATAGATACCGCTATCTCCATCCTTGATACATCCGCCGCTGAGCGGGGTGGTTGACGGTGCGTATGGTGACGCTGAACACGTAAGCGAGACTGTATGTCTTCAGACCCAAAACATTTTCTAGACCTTGATTTGTTGGCGCCAGATACCCTGCGCGCGATTCTCATGCGCGCGGCCGCGGTCAAGAAAACCGGGACAGACAGTACGCCGCCGCTCGTGGGAAAGACCTTGGCAATGCTGTTTGAGAAGCCGTCCACCCGCACACGCGTAGCTTTTCAAGTCGGCATGCAGCAGCTGGGCGGTATGGTGGTGACGCTGTCGCCGCAGGACATGCAGATCGGACGCGGTGAGTCCATCGCTGATACGGCGCGTGTGCTATCGCGCTACGTCGACGCCATTATGATCCGCACGTCGGCACCGGAAAAACTTCTAGAGTTGGCGCATCATGCGACCGTACCTGTAATCAACGGCTTAACCGACAAGTCTCATCCCTGCCAAGTCATGGCGGATATTTTGACTTTTGAAGAGCACAAGGGTTCCATCAAGGATGCAGTGGTGGCGTGGTCGGGGGACGGCAACAACGTCGCTACCAGTTGGATTCACGCAGCCGCGCAGTTCGGATTCGAGTTGCGGCTTGCCTGCCCGGATAATCTTCAACCCTCGGTGCACGCCGTCGATTGGGCGCGGGGCCAGGGCGCTAAGATTAGCATTGGGACCGACCCGCATACGGCGGTGATCGGGGCGGACTGCGTGGTTACGGATACCTGGGTGTCTATGGGTGACGATGCCGCCAACAAACACAATGAATTAACGCCGTTCCAAGTCAATGACGCCCTGATGGCAGAGGCCAAGCCCGATGCTGTTTTCATGCATTGCTTGCCGGCCCACCGCGGCGAGGAGGTCACGAATGGGGTTATTGAGGGGCCGCGCTCGGTGGTTTGGGACGAAGCGGGGAATCGCCTGCATGCGCAAAAAGGGGTCCTCTTGTGGTGTCTGACGTGACGGCTTTGCACCCCGCCGCTGATGACACCGCCCACTATTTTTTGCCGATAAACGAAAGGAACTCGCGGCGCGTGGACGGGTTGTCCCGGAACGCGCCCAGCATGGTCGAGGTCACCATGGACACCCCCGGCTTTTGCACGCCGCGCGTGGTCATGCACTGGTGTTGGGCTTCGACAACAACGGCCACGCCTTTGGGTTGCAGGACTTCGTTGATGGCGGTGGCGATTTGGGCCGTCATTTTCTCCTGGATCTGCAGGCGTTTAGCATAAGCTTCCAGGACACGGACTAACTTTGAGATGCCCACAACTCGGTTGTTGGGCAGATACGCAATGCTGGCCTTGCCGAGGATGGGCACCATGTGATGCTCGCAATGGCTCTCAAAAGGGATCTCCTTGAGTACGACCAATTCATCATATCCTTCGATCTCCTCGAAAGTGGTGCGCAAAATTTCTTCGGGGTCCTGGGTATAGCCGAAAAAGAACTCCTCATAGGTGCGCACTACACGGGCCGGTGTTTCCTCCAAACCCTCGCGGTCGGGGTCGTCCCCCGCCCAGCGGATTAAAGTGCGTACGGCTGTCTCGGCATCGGTTCTGCTAGGCCGCACCGGTGCGCCGCCGCCGCCGTCATGGTCTTTGGGAACGGGTCGGGAAGATGTGACCGAAGGGGGTGTCATAGCGGATACCTTTCAAAGTTGGGTGAGGCAGGCAAAAGAACAGTTGGCGATTTTTGATTGTTTTGCCTTCGTTGCGACGGCCACGGTCAATTGATGACAGCGGTGTCGTGAGGGCTGTCGAGAGAAAACGCTGGAATCTCGATGTCGAAGCACTCGCCATCGGTAGTGCCCATCTGGTAGCTGCCGGCCATGATTCCCGAAGGGGTGTCCAGCGGGCAACCGCTTGTATATTCGAAGGACTCGCCGGGTTTGAGTACCGGCTGCTCGCCGACCACGCCCGGCCCTTTTATCTTCTGTATACGTCCAAGCTTATCCGTGATGCGCCAATGACGCTCGAGCAACTGGACCGTATCCTCGCTCTTGTTTTCGATCTTGACGCGGTACGCCCAGACAAAACGACCTTCTTCCGGTGACGACTGTTCCTCTAGATAAAAAGATCGGACCGAGACGCATATATTTCGAGTTATTTTTTCATACATGTGGATAAAATCTACCTTAACAATACTGGGATCATTTTACCTTACCGAACACAAGATTCCATACTGTCGCCGGTTTCCGGAAAAGCCTTATTGCGTACCGGCTTCGAGACGGTTTCAGCTCAAGGCTTGGGTCACATCGGCGATGATGTCGCCGACGTCTTCCAAGCCGATCGAAAGACGAACGAAACCGTCGGTGATGCCGAGGTGGGCCCTCTCTTCCGGCGTGAGGCGGTGGTGCGTAGTTGTCGCGGGGTGGCAGGCGAGACTCTTAGCATCACCCAAGTTATTGGAGACGTCTATGAGCGTGAGTTGGTTGAGGAATCGGAACGCCGCGTCCTTGCCGCCGGCCAACTCAAACGCAATGATCGATCCGCCTGAGGACATCTGTGCCGCAGCCAGGGCACGTTGCGGGTGGCTATCAAGGCCAGGATAAAGCAAACGGGTAAGCCCCTTTCGTTTTTCCAGCGCGCCTGCGACGATCATGGCGTTGTCGCAGTGCTGCGTTACGCGTAATTCGAGTGTCTCAAGCGCCTTGAGCAAGATCCAAGCGTTGAATGGTGACATACTGGGGCCGGTGTGGCGGAAGAAGGGCGTGAGCTTTTCGACAATGAAATCTTTGGTGCTAAGGATTGCTCCTCCGAGGCAACGCCCCTGTCCGTCGATGTGCTTGGTTGCTGAATAGACAACGACGTCGGCGCCGTAGCGTAACGGTTTTTGTAGAATCGGAGTTGCGAACACGTTGTCGACCACGACCAGTGCGCCGGCTTTGTGGGCCAGGCTACAGACCTTCGCAAGATCGATCACTTCGAGCCCGGGGTTGGACGGTGTTTCCAAAAACACGGCGTTCGCCGGGGTAGAGAGCGCCGTCTCCCATTGCGCTATGTCCGCGCCATCCACAAAATCGACCTTTACACCGAAGCGGGGCAAAAGGTCCACGCAGATTATGTGACATGAGCCGAACAGGGCCCGGGACGCCACAAGACGATCACCCGCGCTCAGGTGACAGGCGAGGGCCGCGAAAACGGCGGCCATGCCGCTAGCTGTGCCGCGACAATCCTCAGCGCCTTCGACAAGTGCCAGACGCTTTTCAAACATGGCGACCGTGGGGTTGCGGAAACGTGAATAGACAAATCGTTCGACATCACCCTTAAACGCGGCTTCGGCCTCCTCGGCATTTTCATAGACGTAGCCGGAGGTCATGAAAATCGCTTCGCTGGTTTCTGAAAACGGGCTGCGCTCTGTCGCGCCGCGCACCAACTGAGTTTGCAGGCTCCACCTTCGCTGGGCTTCGTAGTCTGCGGTCATGGCCGTCATCCTTAGTTCCTGCGGGCATAAAAATAGCCCCCGACCGGTTCCGGCGGGGGCGTTTGCCCTCGACCTTTTAGCGGTTTTTAACGTGGCCGCAATCCAGTCTCCAAATCACCACGATGTGCTTGGTACATCGCCGCCGAGCTCGGGTCAAGTGCCGGTAGAGTCTCGGTGGTCAAACGGGTAGAATGTGTGCCTGCGGGAAGCACGCCGGATGCGCGGCTGTATCCCCGCAATGGATTGGAAGGCTGCCATGTCATCTCTTTTTCGCGCCTATACGGACGCACTCAACGAGACTCTGCGTTCCGCCCGCGTCAACCTCCCCGGCGACGGCGACATCTCAGTGGACGAGGGTATGGCGCGCGTGCGCGAGGCCATGGTTCGGATCGTGCGCGGCCCCAATAAAGTGATGTTCATCGGCAACGGGGGGTCCGCTGGCATCGCCGGGCACATGGCGATCGATTTTGCAAAAAACGGCGGCGTGCGCGCTTTGACCTTCAATGATGCGTCTTCTCTGACCTCCCTTGGCAACGATTTGGGTTACGATCAGGTTTTTTCCAAGCAGGTGGAGATGCTAGGAGCGGAAGGTGACGTATTGATCGCTATTTCTGCTTCCGGCGAATCGAAAAATATTCTGAACGCCGTGGACGTTGCCAGGGCGCGGCGCTGTTTTGTCGTCACGTTGAGCGGTTTTTTGGCAGGCAACTCGCTGCGGCAAGCCGGCGATATCAATTTTTACGTCGCGGCGCGGGCCTATGGCTTTGTTGAAATATCCCACCAGGCAATTCTGCACGCTATTTTGGACACGGCCATGGGCTGGACCGCGGAAACGGCTATGGAGCAGCCGACGCAATCCGTAAGCTGATAGCTCAGTCCAGCCAGAATCTACCTCATGCCTTTTGGTTTGCGCGGTTGCAGTTGCTGGCCCGTCACTAGGCTAACCATATGAGCTAAGGTCGCTAGGATAGCGCCCACCAACAGGATCATGATGAGGGCGTAGGGAATAACGCGCGGCTTCAACGGGTCGGCAGGCTTTTTTGATTGAAAAAAGCAGACCGTGAAAAGAGCGACTTCGATCAGGAGAATAATTGACGTGATTATCAAGTCAGCCGTTAGTAAGTCGCCTTCCATATCGTAATTCTCCGCATCAACCGTTTAGCGGCGCATAATATTTCTCGAAGGACTTAACATAGGCAGCGCGGTCCGGGTCGTCGACCACCATCGTGCCGTCGGCATTGCGCTGCATGTGGAGAAATTTGCTTCTTCCCGAGTTACACCAGACGATACCATCTTGGAGGTATTCGTAATCGATAGCCTTGTCGTCCAGAAACATTAGAGCCGGCGCACGGCTATTGTCGCGCAGGTATTCGAAAACCCCGTACATCGCCAGCTGATCTATTCCCCAACGTAGTGCGTTTTTCCGATAGAAATGGGCGATGTAGGCGGCGATTAGGCGGAAATACTCAAAACTTGGTGCCCTGGGTGTGCCCGCGACGATGCAAGCGTTAAACTGATTCCAGGGCTCTAGGCGGCCGGCACGAATCCGCATGGCTGCATCTTTGTCGCCCAATGTTTCGTACATGACGCCCGGATCACGATTGAATAGGGCGTCGACGTCCATGAGCCACAGTGTTCGCTTGTAGTAAACGAGGTGTTGATAATAGCGAATGAAACGGATCGCGTGGTAATAAGAGCGCGCGGTCATGTTTCCCTGTTTATCGACGCCGGGCTGTTCGGCGGAGACCGCAACCGTGAGGACCGTGAGGCCTTTGCAAAACACGGAGGCAGCGTCCAATTGCTCGCCGGTGGCATCCATGATGTGCACATGGGCTTGGGCGCCGGGCGCCACGCTTGCCATGGAGCGCAGCATTGGGGCTGCAAAATTCTCGAAATAGACGTAGTTGCACGATAGGTAGGCAATGGGTTTTCCCGAGAACTCTGCGGACACCACATCCTGCACCGACGGCAGACCCTTAACGAGGTCCTCATCGGTTGTTTTTTCAAGTGCTTGATAAAAAGCTGGATCAAAGGTTACGGCGTCCCAGATCTGGCCAGCCACGGTACTCTGAAAATGCGGCAGGCATTTTTGTGCGTTGAAGCGGTCATTCGAACAGAAGTGAGCTAAAAATTTTCTTATCTGGCCAGTAGGGTCGGTAGGATTGTTTTCCGCGTCCTCCATAATGAGTCGCCGGAGTTCATCAAATTCAGATTTTGTGTAAGTGAAAAACAATTCTCCTAGGCTCGTGGCATGGTAGGGCATCAAGCCACGTTTTATCCGCTCGTGAAACTCTTTGTATATGATTAGGCTAAGCAAGAGTTTTATGCGCCCTTTGGCATTAAGGTCACGGTGTGCCAAGTAGTTGTCGAGGACCGCGGCTGTTTCCGCCGGATCGTCGGCCCACGATGCAATGGCATACTTCGTCGCGACCGATAGATCTGTTTCGTCGGATTTCATCGCCCGCCGGTAAAATTCGCGCCCGCCTTGCCGGTCGCCACGCTGTTCGCTGATTTCCCCCAGTTGAAGAAGCGTGGGGACATGCCCCGGGACCGAACCTAGGATATCTCTATAGTATTTTTCTGCACCTTTGGTATTGCCGGCGCGCTGCATTGTGTTGGCCAAGGTAAATACAGTGTGCAGTTTGGGACTCAGTTGCACGGCCCGATCAAGATATTGAATCGCTTCTGGGTAATTGGTTCTATTTGCCAACAGAACGCCCAAATTTAGCGCCGCGTCCGGGTAGTCGGGTTTTTGATCCACGCACCTGCGAAACCAAGTTTCGGCAGTGGCGTGGTCGCCTGCGCGAAACGCTTGCGCCGCGTTCTCCCAGCAAATTTCGGGGGCCGGCATTTTCGGCGTGCTATTATCGAACGAGGTCATGTATGAGAACGGTTGGCCGTGCGTGAGGAAATATTCCCGGTTATAGGGGCTTCACCCCCCCGACGGCAACCCTAGTAGTCCATTGATGTATATGATTTATACTCGATGTGTTCATGAGGCGTAATTGCGCTGACGGCTTGGTTTCCGATTAACGCTTCTCAGCCGACAAAGGTTTTAGCGCTTCCCGGTCGCCTGATTGCCATTCTACGCTGCCCTCCTTGATCAGCAGGGCAAGATTGAACTCCGCTCTAATATTGTAACCCTTACTCAGGGTCCGGCGATACCAGTAGGCCGCAGCTGCGGGATTCTTTTCCACACCTGCGCCCATCTGGTAGGCATATCCCAGCAAAAACTCTGCATTCCTATGCCCCTGAGTAGCTGATTTCCAAAGTAGTGGTACCGCGGCTTCCCAATTGGGGCTGATACCGCCCCGTCCGTCTTTAATCAGCACAGCAAGCCAGTACTGCGCCGGGGCATAACCCTTGCTCGACGCCTTTTGGAACCACATCACCGCTTCGACCTGACTGTGGGGAACGCCCAATCCGCTATAGTAGGCCGTACCGAGATAAAATTCCGCAGCCGGTTCACCTTTCGTCGCCGCGTCCCTCAGAATCTCTATCGCCTTTTCAAGATCCTGCTCAACGGTTTCGCCCTTACCATAGCGGGCACCCAATTCCGCTTGAGCCACTGTGTCGCCTGCTGCTGCACGTTGTTCCAGCTCCACGATTGTTAGCTCGGCTAGTTCATTTTCAACGTACGGAGTGTTCTGCGCAGACAAGCCATAGGGCGCTATTTCGTCCGTCCCTCTTGACGCCGCCTTGCATGACGTCAGAGCGACGGCAACAAAACAAATTGATAGCCAACGTAAGTTCATCGTTCACTCTCCGCATTTTTTCCAACCTTGCCGAGAGGACTAGCCCACTCTCCCAATTTATCGCGGAACGCGTCCCGAATTTGGCCAGAGGTTTCCGGGCTGTCGATAATGTACGGCGTCAAAAGAATGATTAGCTCAGTGCGATCCACGCCCCGGGACTCTGTCTTAAATAAGCTCCCCAGAAACGGGATATCTTTTAGGTAGGGAATGCCGGAATTGCCGGTGCTATAGTTTTCAGAAATTAGCCCTCCAAGCAGGACCGTCTCTCCATCTGTGAGAGTCAGCGTTGTATTAATGGAGCGCGATAAGATAATCGGACTTTGTACGCCTGATAAGCTGTTTGCCTGAGCCTCGCTCACATCCTGCGACACCGTAAGCTCCACGCGTCGACTGGAATTGATTGTCGGCTCGATGCTCAATGTTACCCCTGTGCTCCGGTATTGAATCGACTGCAAAATAGTACTCGTTCCGCCAATTGTTCCGGACGGATCTGTCTGCTGCGATGTAATGATTGGCACTTGTGTGCCCACATTGATCATCGCTGTTTTGCCGCTGCTCACGACGAGTCTTGGGCTTGAAAGGATTTGCACCCGGTCGTAATCGGCCAGGGCATTGATCCGGGATATCAGGGACGCCCGGTCGCGAATTAAGCTAAAGAAAATACCTCCTTCGCCCGATGTTAGCACAGTGCGGTTGGGCGCGTTCCTCGCACCATCGTCGAATTCAAAGACCACGCCTAGATTTTCGCCTCGGCTCAGAGTGACCTCGGCAATGGTGGCTTCGATCATGACCTCTAGCGGCGCGCGATCCATCTGGTCAATAAGTGTGCGGAATTGGGCATACTCTTCGGCGCTACCTACGAAGATGAGGGCGTTACGGGCCTCATCAACCTTGATCTTCCGCGACCTACGGACGTTACTGTTTTGACCGGTGTCCATCGGCGCTAGGGACGCATCCTCCAGGAAGCCCTCCATGATGTCGGCCAGGTCGCTTGCCTTCGCGTTATAGATTTGATGGTAGAACACACCCTGGGCTGCGACTGTTTGGCCGGGCTTGTCCAGGTCCGCAGCCCATTGCAATACGTGCTGCAGAGCTTCCTCTCCAGTACCGAACGCTATAATGATATTTAGTGCGTCAACGGGAATCAGCTTTATGGCATTTTGCCCGCTACCGCCTAAGGCGATGCTGTAGCCCTCGGCGGTCAATATTTCAACCAACTGTGAGGCGAGCTTTTGTGCGCTCCAGAAGGCCGGAGAAATTTTGAGGCTCCTATACCCGGCCAGGTAGGGTTGATCTAAAACCTCTATAATATCCAGCGCTGCGGCGACATCGTCCTTGCTGCCCAGTATGAGTAAACCGTTTGCGTAGGGCACCGCGACGGTTTGCACTCTGGATTTCAACGCTAGCTCCAGCCAAATATTCATGGTGAAGGTTGAGATATTGTCCAAGGGCTGGAAAAAAAATAGAGGTCTCATATCGGGCGGGATAGATGAGATTGCTCGTGTCCGGATGATGCGAGGGATTGGATTTTTGACTGCAGTGGCATCGACGATTCGGTAAACGTTGTTCGAATATATGACGCTGACGCCGTAAAATTGCAGTGTTTCCAAAATGACCTGATAGAATTCGTCCGGCGGCAGGGGGGCGGAGGTGCGCATGGTCACCATAATGTCGCGTTGCTGAATAACGGCATTGTCGATATCGAAGGAGACGCGCAGCAATTCGCCGAAAATGACGTTGATAAATGCCGGCAGCCGAATTCCTTCAAAGTTAACGCTGAGGGGTTCGCCTTCCAGTTTTGGAGCTTTCGACGATAATATGGGTTCACCATCTCTAGCTGGGGCTGGCAACGCTGGACCTTCTGATGAGGTTAGTTGGTCCCTACGCGAGCTCGTTTCTGGGTCTAGAGATTCGGCGACGTCGGGTATGCGGTCGGCGGCTTTGGCAATTGGTAACGGCGTCGTAATGGGGGTCGCCTCGAAAGAAGCGCAGCCCGCCAAAACTAGCACCGCTCCCGATGTCGCCCATTTAAGTACACCGATCCGGCATTTTGTGTGAAAACTATCCATCGTGAATCCCGTCCCTATCTGATCGAATTTTTCAGCAGTAGAATTTCTAGTCTTCGTCGACGCTGAAGAGTTTTAAAATGGCTTCCGAGCCGCTATCCGAGAACGTCAAGTCGCCGGCGCCGATTCTTAAAATTTCCGCACCGTCGGGCAGATTATCGCCTGTCGTAAGGTGCTTTAATCCACCGTCTTGGCCCAGTTCGATGATCGCCAAACGAGAACTTCCGTCCTCGAGGATACCTATAAAACGCCAGGGAAAATCGTCACGAGGTTCGGGGGATTCATCAACCATTTTTGCGCGGTCGTCCTGGCCCCATAATTCGAGCCGTGCCAATTCACTCCATGACTGTTCTGGCTGATGCGGGGCCCAGCGCGGCAGCGTCCAATTGTCGGCGATATCGACCTCGGGGGGGGGCGTGGATACCTTTATGTAGCCGACTCCCCAGCCAAGCATGACTACCGAAATCAACGCCGCGATGTGGAGAAAATATGGCCGTAAGACCTGGCTGATCAATGCAACCTTGTTCACCGCGCTTCCCCGGACGTGCCGCGCTCCTGAGAGCGAAAAAAGGCGGAAACATCCATTTCGATCCTCGAATTACGGCCCGACCTCGCGATGAGGCGCTCGACTACAAGCGTTTCGTTACCCGAGGAAATGTCTGCCAAAAAACCAAGCAACCCGGTCTGGTCAAATGGCACAAGTATTTTGACCGTCATTCTCTGAACACCGGCAAGCGGATGTTCAGCCACGCCTGCATCGGGTTCCGCCGTCACGGGAACGCGTCGAATCTGAAGTTGCTGTGGCTCCATATGATGCTGCGCAAGGCGTTCCCGCAGCCACCTCTCGAAGCCCGCTTCTGCCAATCCGGGGGTTTGAGCAGTCCATAACCTCTCCTCAAGAATCGATTTCAGCACTTGGCTTTGGTTTTGACGCTCCTCCCACGAGCTGGTTTCAATCTGTTCCTTCAGTCGTTCGAGATCAATTTGCGATCTAACTTGGCGGTTTTCCACGCTTTCCACGAGCGAGTTCAAGCCTATAAATGCTGAAAAGACGAGAATGGTTGTCGCCCCGACTAAGAGCACTTTCAATCTGCCGGTCACGACAAGGTCTTGACCGAACCGGTTTAAAATCTTCGCGCGCATCTCTAACGCGCGCTGCTGAAGCATCTCGACCGCTAGATTCATTGAATGGGCCATACCTGAGGGGTAATCCGCATGCTTAACCGTAGGGTTTTCTGTTGAACGCCACTTGTGCCACTGACATCAGAGAAGTGTCCATCCTTCTCAAACGTCTCAATATAAAACGTCGAATCCAAGGGCGCGGGGGATGCTATCGTGAGTTCTAAATTTCCATTGTCATACACCCATTCCGCAATAGTTAGGTTCCGGTCGCGGAGAAAATTCGACGCCGCCGCGATGATCTCAAATTGTGGCGGAAACGGCTCCAAAGACAAGTACGACTCGATGGTATCAAGATTATCCAATGCAGTGCTGCGATCGACCCGCACGGTCTGATTGGTCTCGGCCATTTCGGCCATGGTAGACTCAGCGGCTGCTGTGGCTGACGAAAGTGCCGCTGCCTGGCCGAATAGATAGAGAAACGGTGCCGCTACGACTACGGCTGCGATCGCTGCCGCACGTTCAGTTTGAACAAATGCCCACGCGGCGGTGACCGGTGTGCCAGTGACAGCCCACGGCGTGGCCAGGAGAGGTGAGTCCACCGGTGCCGGTCGGTCCACCGCCGTTTGGTTCAAATCGAGGCCCGCAGCGCGCAGATACATCGACCAGTCGCGAGCAGATGGAATAGACTCCCACCACCGCGTAGTTGTGAGCAACCCTTGCCGCCACACTTGGCCTTCAAACCCGTCGGCCATAGTCGCCAAACGAAATCCATCGGAAATAGGCTCTCGTATAAACGTCTCGGGACATACCATGCACCGTTTGGGGTTGTATCCGGCCGCCGCCACATCGGCATTAGCCTGGTCTCTATCCCAAGCATAGACAGACGCCCTGTGACCGGCCCACTGCGTTGTATACGCTGTAACCGCGAACGGCGACCACTTGCGCACCAAAAGATCAAGCGCACCCTTTCGTTTTGCGGAGGGGATATTGTCCGGAAGTTCGAAAAAATTCTGACGCAGAAATTTCCGGCTCAAAACCCATAGAACGCGCCTATCGGAGCCCGCTAACTCGGTTATCCCACTCGCCGCTTGGATTAATCGTTTCGGGGGCTGGGAAAGCGAGCTGCGGACCAATCCCATCAGACGTTCCGCTAAATCGTGAAGGTATTTCAACGGCATAATCCACCTGCCAGGGTTTGTTTTGACTTGTAGGAACAAGAGAAAGTGAAAAGCGAGTGCGGTGATTAGACTCGCGATGCACCACGTCGACAATGACGCAATTGCCGGGCACGACCGAGAAGAAAAACGGTTCAGCTGGTGTGAGAAAACCCGCTGCGGCCATGAACTCCCGAGCATGACGAAAAGGCGTAGCCTGGCGCTGATCAATGACTCGCTTCACCGCGTCTTCGGTGAGGCCTGAAACATACGATAGCAAGACGGCTTCTGGAGCGGTGTTGGGATTAAATCCGGTAGTCCGACATGTCGAAAAGACCGGCGAACGCAGATCCGCTTCCCATATTTCGGGAACTTCGTCCCAGCCTAATATATTTTGTGCTTCCATCGGCGTGAGCAGATTGCCGTTCGTGGGCGGTAAACGCCGGCGCCTCTCATAGTCGGATTTCTCCGCGCCTGATAAGCGCGTCAAATCGTCGTCATCGATCCAGTCCGCCAGGGTATCCGGCAAACGATTCCGTAAGGCTTGGGAAACGTTGAATAGAGCGAGTAAGCGGCGAAGAGCCTCCGGTCTGGTGAATTGCAGTTTCATCAATCCGCGGCCATCTTGGAGGTGGATCATGTAGTTTGCGTTGCTTTCCGGAATATAAGGCCGTCCGTCAAAAGCTATAGAGTCCGAAGACTCAAAGTTTGATGACATGATCGACATAATGTCCGCCGGGTTGGGGCCGGCCAGATCCGTTCCCACCTCTAGACCGCGCGGACTCATTGGGCGCGTCGCCATGGCATAGACCAGTTCATTTTGTATGTCAGCGGACGCCAGGTCCGCCTCGGCCTTCTGCTGAAGAGTCCTTGCGTTTTCAACCGCTGTCGACACCCATGTATTGATGGCGGCAACGCCTAAGCCAAAAAGCGCGATAACCCAAAGGGTAAGAGGGAGTACAAATCCTTTGGTCTTATCGGCATCTGCTCTGCCGGTATAGTAGGTCGCTGTAGCCATTTTTGGAGCTATCACCGTGGTTCCCAATGCAGGCAGTCGCAGGCACTCATCGATCCGGCTCGTTTGCCGAGTGGCATTAACCCGAAGGGGTGTTACCGTCCTAAGGGCACCCGGCGCCCCAAGGTGAGACTCAGGCATGGTATCGCTCGACGGCACGCATCAGGAGTTAAAAGATTGTTAGGGTAGACTCGGAATATACGTGATTCATGAAGGCCTTAGCGCCGGTCACGTGCGACTCAATATGACGCCCCGCGAGAGGTATCGCCACTGCTATCGCGTACCACTATTGCCGAAAAAAAGGTCCTCAATACGCAACACGCGCTGGTGGGGACCATCGATAGCGACAACCAGGCTAGAGGGAAATCCCGTGCCCATATCCAATTGTATCAGCCAAGGCGTTTGCGAAACTTCAGCGTTCGGCGGCCATGCGTCTAGCCATGGACCCCTCTGATCCCGGTACCGGAACGCCCCTCCCGAACCGTCCCATCGGCCTATGGCCTGAGATGCGAAGCCTTGTTCCTGATAGATCAGCTCCGTTTCGTCGCGCCGGGAGTCGTAGGCCAAAGACATCGAAAAGCCGACAGGTGTCCCAAGGCGACTTTGCAAGGGCCGTATGGTTAATCCACGAACGGCTTGAGTTTCTCCGTGAAAGATGTTCGGTCGATTGGGATAGTCGGGCAGAACGCCCCGTAACGGCTCAAGGAAAATGCTTTTCTTGAGAATGACTTGCTCCAGCCCAACGATTTTATTCTGCACGCTATTTCTGGCTCCGAGTATCAAGGCGAAGCCTTGTATCAACACGACCGAAATCAGGCTGGTGATGACGAGCACCACTAACACCTCCAGAAGGGTGAAGCCGCGCGTGATCGGTTTTTCAACGAAGATTCCCATCGGTGAGTTTAATTTCCGAAAAGCTGTCCAGAGCTGATTTTTTTATATCCGACCTTCCGCATATTGAACTCTAGCCAGGGGTCCGAATTGCGCCGAAGGAGGGATACGCGAACATCGTAGAAGCCGACGCGAAACCCCGGCAGACCAACACCGAATTGCGGCCCTTCACTAGGCGTAACCGTAAGGGAGCTACTCCATCTGACTGTCAAGTCCCGCCCCAGAGACTCCTCTCCTTGTGGGTTTTCCATAGGGTTAAACGGGTCGAGCAGTGCGACCGCGGCTTGCAGGGCCAAGCTGCGTTCATTGCGGTCGGCCACCCTTTCCAATTGGCTGGCCGACTCTGATATGAAGGAGACCATCGGCACCAGCGCCAGACCAAGGAGAGTCAAGGCGACAAGGGCTTCGAGCAAGGTAAAGCCGCTTTCAGCTGGCCGGGCGATCGGGTTTTTTTGTCCCATAACGCCTAGTCCACAAGCGCCGCTTCGCATGACGATGGATTGAGCACATAGTCATACCGCAATCGCCCGATAATCAATTCGACGCTGCCACCCGTGCAGAACCCCGAGCCGCGGAAATAGATCGGCTCGGCAACCACAAGTTCCCAGCCCTCGGGCAGCAGCGGCGCGACATTGGCGGCAACGACCGGCGGTAGGAGTTCCCGACTCTCGTCAGAGGCCGGCAGGGTCCTCAGGTCTGTGCGGAAAGACCGGCGGGATGAGCCGGGGCCGTTTTGACCGGGTATGCGACCGAGAGAGCCATAGCGTCCCGCGAGGACAAAGTCCTGACTGTCCAAATAAGCCCGATAGGCGAGGCCGTTCAGCGCCTGCTCGAAACTTTGCCGCTTGAGCGCAAAATCTAGACTATCGGCCACGAGAGGAAGGCGCGGGAGGACGACGGCGCTCGTAATGCCGACAATGAACAGCACGACCAACATCTCCAACAATGTAAACCCGCGGCCGAAGAGTTTATTTCTGGCCGCTCGCTGCAACGGTTCTCGGAAATATGCCCACGTCTTCATTAAGACCCTCACCCCCGGCCTGGCCATCGGCGCCGTAACTGAATATAGCGATGGAGGAGCCGGATACGGGATTGTATTGATATGGAGAACCCCAAGGGTCGGGTGGAACGCCTTCGACCAGATAGGGACCTTGCCACTTGCGGGCTGTGCGCTCATCTTTTGGTGGAACATCCAAAAGGTTAAGCGCTTCCTCCTTGGTTGGATAGCGCCCGATATCAAGACGCATCGTGTCCAACGCGCCCTTGATCATTCGCACTTGCGTTTCCGCGGCTATCACCCGCGACGTGTCCACACGTCCCAGCAATTGTGGCCCAACCAAGGCCGCGAGCAGCCCCATGATGACAAGCACCACAAGCATCTCGAGCAAAGTGAAGCCTGCCGAGCGGCAAGCCGATGCGACAGTTTGTCGCGCGAATTTGCAGCTGCTAGGAAAGTTTTCCATGCTAGAGCGCGACTTGATTAACACTGGTAATAGCTAACATAATCGCCGCAACGATGCCACCGATGAACACCCCAATAAACAGGATCGCCGCCGGCTCCAGCATCAGCAAGAACTGCTTCATACGCTGACGCGCTGTATCTTCGTAAAGTTGCGACAAAGATTGCAGCATGGACGGCAATTCACCAGATTCTTCTCCCACCTGGATGAGGCTTAGCGCGGTTTCGGAGAACGCGTGCTGACTTGCGATAGCCGAGGATAGCGAATGGCCGGTTCGCACCAGTTTGGTCGCTTGATCAAGGCGGCCGCGGAGGCTGTGAAGGTTAACGGCATCGCGTGCGAGGGTCAGGCCTTTGATTAGGTCGACGCCGTTGCGGAGCATGGTGCCCAGCATCGAGGCCCACCGTGCGACCTCCGCATCGCGCAACCACGCGCCGACCAACGGAAGCCGGCTGACGATTTCGCGAACCTGTGCCATGTGCCGGGGATTGTGGGCAATATACCAAACGGCGCCCAGCGCCGCGGCTGCCGCGGCGAGAATAAGGGTTTTATGGTCGTTGAAGAACAAGCCGGTCTCGAGCACTACGGCGGAAATCCAAGGCAGCGGCTCCTTGTTTGATGAAAGCATGGCTGAGAACCGCGGTACGACGACGATGAAAATAAAGAACACTGCGGCGATTCCCGTGACGATCAGAATAGCCGGATAGGTGAGCGCATTGCGAATGTCTTGGCGCATTTGGCGGTCGTACGTCATTTGATTGGCCGCGTCTTCTAGGGATTGTCCCAAATGCCCGATGGCCTCGCCCGCGGCGGCCAATTGGTAGACATATCCCGGGAGCGACGGCATGGCCGAGGTTAGCGCCGTCGTGAATGCTTCACCGCCGCGCAGACGTTTTTCCATGCCGTTAAATGCTTTGGACAGAGTGGGATGAGACGCTTGGTTCTTCAAAGTGCTTATGGCCTGAACCAGGGGGACACCGGAGCGCAGGAGTAAAGCCAGTTGCTTGAGCGCCAGGATGCGGTCCTGTGCGGTGACACTTCTCTGGAAAAACGACATGGCCCCAGCCTTCAGGGGCTCACGGTCGGCGGCAGACAGGCTGAGGAGCGTTAGGCCGCGTCGTTCTAATGTACGCTGCGCGTCGCGGGCGTGACTGGCATCGACCTTGCCGACCAGCGCCCGCCCGGCGCTATCGATAGCTTCATACTGGTAGGGCTGCGACATGATCCGGTCTATGACGATGAGTCTTCCGCAGTGTGCCGCACACTATAGCGTGCCTGGAGAGATCTCCGCCTTACATCAATGTCACGCTCGGTTGTGACGGCACTGGTAAAAGGCAAAGAAAAGAGGGAGGGTGATTTCTCACCCTCCCTCAATTCACGCCCGGATACACCAAAGCGTAGTTAAAGAAACTACGGCTGGTTTCGGGTGCTACCTGCATTCCGGAAGGCGGACAGATCAGTGAACTGTCCTGTAGTGGAGTTGTACAGCACGTGCTGCGCGTAACCGACGATCGGGCCGGCTAATTGAAGCGTGTACTGACCCGACGGAGAAGTGATACTCGCGCCGGTTTCGATGGTTGGCATGTCCACCTGCAGCGTCTGACCAACAGCAATACTGCCGGTCGTGTAGGTGCCCAAGGACGCGCCTGTAGCATCGTTCAGTACCGTAATAGTCACGGCACCAGCCGCAGCACCATTATTGTGGATGCGGATGTACGACCCAAAGTCACCGCCCGTAGCCTGCGCAGTATTGAATTCCGCCTGGAACCCACCGGCGGCGATGGCCGCCGTGGTACCTGATGCTTCGGCAGCAGCCGCAACACTGTTACCACCTGCTCCACCTGATCCGTAGACAACGGAAACGGTGCCCGCTGAAGCCTGATTAATTGCGGTCGTACCATCGAAAACCAGCGAGACTGTCTGAACAGAGTGGACACCAGTGTAGGTCGAGGTCGCTTGATTTAAATTAAAAGTCGCGACCCCAGAAGAGAATGCCGCCGGCCAAAGCGTGACAAGGTTGGCCGGGTTGGCCACCCGGGTTGGACAGTGTTGCCGACGCCGCCGCGTCATCGCTAAATGCGGCGGACGTAACCGTGATCGCGACACTCGATGATCCGATAAGGTAATCGTCGCCCATGGCTCCTCCGTCCGGCACAACAACTGACGCCAAGTTTGTACCCAGTGCCCCGTTCGAAGTAATAGCGACGGTGGCCAAAGTCATGGTGAGGCCGCCGTTAAACGGTGCCTGGAAGGAGGAGAAGGCCGTTGGTGTCGTCGCCGCGTTGGTTGTAGCAGTGGCCCCGGCAGTTATCGTTGTTTTCCCCGGGTCCGCAGAGGTAATCACGGCACCGGAAGTAATTGTCTCGATGACGATATTCGGGTTGGCACGGTCGTACACCGTTCCGCTTAGCGAGATGGTTCCACCCGCTGTGGCAAGGCCGGACGCGTTATTAAATACTACCCCGTCCAGCTGCAATCCGCCGATAAACGCGGCGGTACCCGTCACTGCATCGCGATCGAGGCCCAGATTTCCGTCTTCGGTTCGCCGCTTATTGAACAGTTAGACAAGAGGATCTTGTTCACCAGCGGCGTGGTGCTGGCGCATGGGGCCATGATGGTAGCGGTAAAGGTCGTTGTCGCGCCGTTGTGTGACACCAGCCCACTGATCGTGGGCGCCGACGTAGTGACAAGTGTGGCGCCGGTAAAATCAATCGTGACGTTGAACATCGTTGACCTCAGGCCCGTGCTGACCGCAAACCTATTGGCGAAGGCAACGGCAAGGTGAGAGGTACTGTCGCTGGCACCGCTGAAAGCTACCGCGTTTGCTGTCGCAGCAGTGGTGGAGAAAATCGTGTTGGCAATACTCTGAGTCGTAGCCGAAATCGACGAACCAGAAGCACCTAAGCTGTCGCGATAGTGCCGACGGTCCCAGCGTATGCGGTACCTGCGAGCGCTGTCGACGCCAGCAACGCCCCGCCGAGCGTATGGAGTTGATACTTATTCATGATTCCAGGATCCCCTTAAAGGTTACAAATATCTAATTAGATTTAATACGTGTCTGCGGACAGGCAGACACCGTGCGCCCGTCAGCGCACTCACATAACACCCTCGCTGAGGTGAAATGTCAACCCGCCCCGATGGGCAAATGCAATAATAGAGAAGAGTAGATTGTTGCTGTTTTGCAACAATTGCAGGTGGTTAAGGCGATGCTAACGTCTCGCATCGGTGCCCAGAGCGATGCTATTAGAGTAGTCTATTTCAGAGTCTCTCAATATTAATATCATAACCACAATATAATTCATGTAAAAAGTAATTATAAATTACACAAATACTATAAATTATTAAATAATATTGAAAGTTTATCTATCGCAGCGCTACTTTCTCCCCTCAAGATCGTTACTGATCTGTACCAAGGACTAAACTCCCCCTGCCGGAACCAGTACCAAAGGTGTTTTTTGCGGCCGGGAACAATAAGGAAGGTGGGGACTCCAAGCGCCGCCGCCATGTGTGCGGTTGTGTTACTAATGGTCACGACAGCGTCCAATGCGCTAATTTGGGCCGCGAAGGCGTCGAGATTCAGCAGGCTGTCGATTTTGTCGTCGCATATAAGGCTAACATTATGTTTTGCCTTAACCTTTTCCGCTTCCTGGCGGGTGGCCCCATACTGGAGGTTGACCGAGCAGACGCGGGGAGAGACAAGAATCGGGATAAAATCAGCCAAATCGAGGCTTTTCTCTAGCCCGAACATGGCGTTAACGCTGCGCCACGATAGTCCGATCAGCAGTGTCTCCTGGGGTGACCGCGCGCGATAGCGCTGGCGGAGAGATTCGCTTTGTTGCGAGTCCGCAAACAAGAACCTTTTGCTGTTCGGAAATGCTCTAAAGCTGCGGCGGAGCCATCTCCCGAGGTCGAGAACCGAGCAGTGGTAGTCGAACGCCCTAGCTAAAGTAGCGGTGTTCGCCGCGGGGTCTTTTGGGATGATATCTGCCCGGGGAAACGAGCGCCTATACAGCGGTGTCAACCGCGAGGCGCATTCGACGGTGCACGCGTTTGCGGCCCGGATAACTTCGGGAATCATGCTTCCGTATAGAATTTCATCGCCGATGCCCTGATCGCTCCAGACGAATATTTTTTTCCCGGCCAGGGATTCTCCTTGCCATGGGGGCCACGGCCAATCGCGCCTTGTGTACAGGGCGTGGGCGGTTTCGAAACGCCGAGCGTAACCGTCCCAGCCCTTGTCCAGGCGCCCTCCCGCCAGTTGCGAGAGGCCTCGATTAACAAGTGCGGCCGTATTGCGAGGGTCGAGTTTTATCGCGTGGTCAAATGCGGCTTCCGCCGCTGCCGGGTCGCCGCTAGCTTCCAGATGACTGCCCAGATTGCTCCAGGCCTCGGGCCAGTTTGGTTTGAGATTGATGACGGCTTTGTTGCATTGGATGGCGCGGTCGTGGTTGCCTTGTTTTGAGTAAAGGTTGGCGTGAGCGAAGTGGGCGTCTGCGTTGTTGGGGTTGAGAGTGACGGTGCGTATAAAGGCGGCGTCGGCCTCCTCGGTCATGGCTTCGCGCTCTTCGCTCTTTGCCGCGGGCAGGGCTTCTGTGAGGCAGACGCCGAGACTGTAGTGGCCGCGGGGGTCGGCTGGTGAGAACCGAGCCATCTCGCGGAAGGCGGCAATGGCCTCAGTGGTGCGGCCCGTCTTCTGCAGCAAGGTGCCGGCGTTAAGCCGGGCATCGGCGTAGTCCGGCTTAAGGGCGATGGCCTTAGCATAAGCAGCTAGAGCATCGTCGTTGCGCCCCAGGGCCTTGAGGGTGTTGGCCTTGTTAAAGTGCACATCGGCAAAGTCAGGCAGGGCGGTGATAGCACGGCCGAACAAGGCCAGGGCGTCATCGTGCCGGCCGTGAGCTTGGGCAACCACACCCTTGAGATTGAGGGCATCGCCATTGTCCGGATTTTTTTTGAGGACAGTGCCGTACAGGCGCGCGGCTTTGTCCAGCTGGCCAGCTTGATGCAGACGTAGGGCTTTCTGCAAGGTTTCAGCGACGGAACCCGTTTTAGCTGCACGGCTCACGTTAGCCCCCGACAGGTGAAGGTGCAGCCCAGCTGGTGAGCTCAGTGGCGGTGCGTTCGGCCAGCTCCAGCCAGCGCGCTTGGCCGGGCTCAAGTCTGTGATCTGCGCGGATTAGGCGTGCGGAAGGATACCAGGGGCTGTCGGCGCGGCGCAGGAACCAGTACCAGGCCACGCCTTTGCCATGAGGTAGAAGCACCCATACCGGAATATTCTGGGACCCGGCCACATGGGCGGTGGTGTTGGAGGTGCTGAGTACCAGATCCAAGGCCGCCACCTGGGCAAAGAACATATCCATATCAACCAAGGGATCCACCGCCGGGTCCTGGATCACCTCAACGTTCAGCTGCTCGCGCACCTGCATCAATTCATCTGTACAATCGCCGTACTGCAGATTGACGAACATCACGCCGGACGCTTGAAGAAGGGGCGCCATATCGGTCAAGGCGGTGCTTTTGGCTTCGCCGGAGAACTCGTTATTGCTGCGCCAGGATATGCCCACTATACGACGCCCTCCGGCCAGCGCTTCGTAGCGCGCGCGCAGCTCGGCCGCCTTGTCAGGATCGGCCTTCAGGTAGCCGTCGTGGCGCGGGAAACTGGCAAAGTCGGAGCGGAAATGCTGGCCCAAGCTGGCTAGGGGAATTTGATAGTCGATCCCTTCGGCCGATGTGGCGGGTATGTTGGAAGCTTTGTACCCGACAACACGGATTGCGGGAAACGACCGCGCGAACACCGGTACCATGCGCTTGGAGCACTCGATGACGCACTGGCCCGCCTGCCTGATCACATCCGGCAGGATGCTGCCGTGTAAAATCTCATCGCCCAGCCCCTGTTCAGTCCATATAAGAACACTCTGCCCAGTCAAGTCTTCTCCATCCCAGTATGCTGGCGGGATATCGCGGAGAAAAATTTGCTCGTTAGGAGCATCGAAGCGGTATTTGTACTGGGACCAGCCTTCCGCTAATCGCCCCAAACTTAGAACGATGGCCCCACGATACAGCAGTGTTGTCGGATCTGCCGTATCCGTATTAAGGGAAATGGCCTTGTCGTACAGTGAAAGGGCCGCACTCGACCAACCCATGTCAGAAAAAACAGCCCCGATATTTGAATACGCTTCGTGAAGATCGGGATTTAAAAAGAGCGCCTTATCAAACATATTTAGGGCCTCGTCCCTTCTATTCGTACGTTTGTAGACCATGCCAAGATTGAGGTAGGCCCTCATAAAAGTGCCATCGAATTTGATAAGATCAAGGAATAGTCGTTCTGCTTCGCCGTATTCTTTCGCATCACACAAAACAGTCGCTAAGTTGTACTGAATAGTAAGATCGTCGGCTCGTAACGCCGCCGCCTGCCGCGAGGCGGCAACCGCTTCTTCATAACGATGGTCCTTCCGTAGAAGTTCGCCCAGATTGCTCCAGGCCTCGGGCCAGTTTGGTTTGAGATTGATGACGGCTTTGTTGCATTGGATGGCGCGGTCGTGGTTGCCTTGTTTTGAGTAAAGGTTGGCGTGAGCGAAGTGGGCGTCTGCGTTGTTGGGGTTGAGAGTGACGGTGCGTATAAAGGCGGCGTCGGCCTCCTCGGTCATGGCTTCGCGCTCTTCGCTCTTTGCCGCGGGCAGGGCTTCTGTGAGGCAGACGCCGAGACTGTAGTGGCCGCGGGGGTCGGCTGGTGAGAACCGAGCCATCTCGCGGAAGGCGGCAATGGCCTCAGTGGTGCGGCCCGTCTTCTGCAGCAAGGTGCCGGCGTTAAGCCGGGCATCGGCGTAGTCCGGCTTAAGGGCGATGGCCTTAGCATAAGCAGCTAGAGCATCGTCGTTGCGCCCCAGGGCCTTGAGGGTGTTGGCCTTGTTAAAGTGCACATCGGCAAAGTCAGGCAGGGCGGTGATAGCACGGCCGAACAAGGCCAGGGCGTCATCGTGCCGGCCGTGAGCTTGGGCAACCACACCCTTGAGATTGAGGGCATCGCCATTGTCCGGATTTTTTTTGAGGACAGTGCCGTACAGGCGCGCGGCTTTGTCCAGCTGGCCAGCTTGATGCAGACGTAGGGCTTTCTGCAAGGTTTCAGCGACGGAACCCGTTTTAGCTGCACGGCTCACGTTAGCCCCCGACAGGTGAAGGTGCAGCCCAGCTGGTGAGCTCAGTGGCGGTGCGTTCGGCCAGCTCCAGCCAGCGCGCTTGGCCGGGCTCAAGTCTGTGATCTGCGCGGATTAGGCGTGCGGAAGGATACCAGGGGCTGTCGGCGCGGCGCAGGAACCAGTACCAGGCCACGCCTTTGCCATGAGGTAGAAGCACCCATACCGGAATATTCTGGGACCCGGCCACATGGGCGGTGGTGTTGGAGGTGCTGAGTACCAGATCCAAGGCCGCCACCTGGGCAAAGAACATATCCATATCAACCAAGGGATCCACCGCCGGGTCCTGGATCACCTCAACGTTCAGCTGCTCGCGCACCTGCATCAATTCATCTGTACAATCGCCGTACTGCAGATTGACGAACATCACGCCGGACGCTTGAAGAAGGGGCGCCATATCGGTCAAGGCGGTGCTTTTGGCTTCGCCGGAGAACTCGTTATTGCTGCGCCAGGATATGCCCACTATACGACGCCCTCCGGCCAGCGCTTCGTAGCGCGCGCGCAGCTCGGCCGCCTTGTCAGGATCGGCCTTCAGGTAGCCGTCGTGGCGCGGGAAACTGGCAAAGTCGGAGCGGAAATGCTGGCCCAAGCTGGCTAGGGGAATTTGATAGTCGATCCCTTCGGCCGATGTGGCGGGTATGTTGGAAGCTTTGTACCCGACAACACGGATTGCGGGAAACGACCGCGCGAACACCGGTACCATGCGCTTGGAGCACTCGATGACGCACTGGCCCGCCTGCCTGATCACATCCGGCAGGATGCTGCCGTGTAAAATCTCATCGCCCAGCCCCTGTTCAGTCCATATAAGAACACTCTGCCCAGTCAAGTCTTCTCCATCCCAGTATGCTGGCGGGATATCGCGGAGAAAAATTTGCTCGCTGGATGTATGAAATCTGCTTTCCAGATTAAGGGAAATGGCCTTGTCGTACAGTGAAAGGGCCGCACTCGACCAACCCATGTCAGAAAAAACAGCCCCGATATTTGAATACGCTTCGTGAAGATCGGGATTTAAAAAGAGCGCCTTATCAAACATATTTAGGGCCTCGTCCCTTCTATTCGTACGTTTGTAGACCATGCCAAGATTGAGGTAGGCCCTCATAAAAGTGCCGAATTTGATAAGATCAAGGAATAGTATTCTTTCGCATCACACAAAACAGTCGCTAAGTTGTACTGAATAGTAAGATCGTCGGCTCGTAACGCCGCCGCCTGCCGCGAGGCGGCAACCGCTTCTTCATAACGATGGTCCTTCCGTAGAAGTTCGCCCAGATTGCTCCAGGCCTCGGGCCAGTTTGGTTTGAGATTGATGACGGCTTTGTTGCATTGGATGGCGCGGTCGTGGTTGCCTTGTTTTGAGTAAAGGTTGGCGTGAGCGAAGTGGGCGTCTGCGTTGTTGGGGTTGAGAGTGACGGTGCGTATAAAGGCGGCGTCGGCCTCCTCGGTCATGGCTTCGCGCTCTTCGCTCTTTGCCGCGGGCAGGGCTTCTGTGAGGCAGACGCCGAGACTGTAGTGGCCGCGGGGGTCGGCTGGTGAGAACCGAGCCATCTCGCGGAAGGCGGCAATGGCCTCAGTGGTGCGGCCCGTCTTCTGCAGCAAGGTGCCGGCGTTAAGCCGGGCATCGGCGTAGTCCGGCTTAAGGGCGATGGCCTTAGCATAAGCAGCTAGAGCATCGTCGTTGCGCCCCAGGGCCTTGAGGGTGTTGGCCTTGTTAAAGTGCACATCGGCAAAGTCAGGCAGGGCGGTGATAGCACGGCCGAACAAGGCCAGGGCGTCATCGTGCCGGCCGTGAGCTTGGGCAACCACACCCTTGAGATTGAGGGCATCGATTGTCCGGATTTTTTTTGAGGACAGTGCCGTACAGGCGCGCGGCTTTGTCCAGCTGGCCAGCTTGATGCAGACGTAGGGCTTTCTGCAAGGTTTCAGCGACGGAACCCGTTTTAGCTGCACGGCTCACGTTAGCCCCCGACAGGTGAAGGTGCAGCCCAGCTGGTGAGCTCAGTGGCGGTGCGTTCGGCCAGCTCCAGCCAGCGCGCTTGGCCGGGCTCAAGTCTGTGATCTGCGCGGATTAGGCGTGCGGAAGGATACCAGGGGCTGTCGGCGCGGCGCAGGAACCAGTACCAGGCCACGCCTTTGCCATGAGGTAGAAGCACCCATACCGGAATATTCTGGGACCCGGCCACATGGGCGGTGGTGTTGGAGGTGCTGAGTACCAGATCCAAGGCCGCCACCTGGGCAAAGAACATATCCATATCAACCAAGGGATCCACCGCCGGGTCCTGGATCACCTCAACGTTCAGCTGCTCGCGCACCTGCATCAATTCATCTGTACAATCGCCGTACTGCAGATTGACGAACATCACGCCGGACGCTTGAAGAAGGGGCGCCATATCGGTCAAGGCGGTGCTTTTGGCTTCGCCGGAGAACTCGTTATTGCTGCGCCAGGATATGCCCACTATACGACGCCCTCCGGCCAGCGCTTCGTAGCGCGCGCGCAGCTCGGCCGCCTTGTCAGGATCGGCCTTCAGGTAGCCGTCGTGGCGCGGGAAACTGGCAAAGTCGGAGCGGAAATGCTGGCCCAAGCTGGCTAGGGGAATTTGATAGTCGATCCCTTCGGCCGATGTGGCGGGTATGTTGGAAGCTTTGTACCCGACAACACGGATTGCGGGAAACGACCGCGCGAACACCGGTACCATGCGCTTGGAGCACTCGATGACGCACTGGCCCGCCTGCCTGATCACATCCGGCAGGATGCTGCCGTGTAAAATCTCATCGCCCAGCCCCTGTTCAGTCCATATAAGAACACTCTGCCCAGTCAAGTCTTCTCCATCCCAGTATGCTGGCGGGATATCGCGGAGAAAAATTTGCTCGCTGGATGTATGAAATCTGCTTTCCAGACCAGCCCACCCCTTTTGGAGTTCACCAAGCAGCAACGAAATAACGCCGCGGGTACGACGAATATCATGATCTAGTGGAGCCAACGCCAATGTATCATAGATGACAGCAGACGCCGCATGGGGCCAACCAAGGTCACGCAAGATAGTCGCTGTGTTAGCCGTCGCACCTATACAGCCGGGATCATATAAGAGCGCCGACTCATACGCATCGATTGCTTCATGGTGGCGGTTCAGTGTTCTATAGGTGTCGGCGAGGACGAGGTAAGCTTTCGAATCTTGCGGATTCGCCATTAGATATGATTTGTAGGCCGTGACGGCGTCATCCAAATTCCCCAAATCCTGCAGGGAATGTCCCAAATTAAAGAATGCGACAGCTAAATTTGAGTTCAGGCTCAAAGCCTTCCTGCATGCTTGCGCTGCCTTAGCGGGTTTTTTTTGTGCGCGATATGCTGTTCCAAGATTGACAAACATTTCAGCCGCATCTGGGCATAAAGAAGTGGCGCGTTCGATCAACTCAGCGGCAGCCTTTGCGTCGCCCTGTTGTAAACGCAATATTCCTAGATGATGAAGAGCGTCAGCATCTGTTTTAGACTCAGGGTCGGCAAGCTTTCTGGACTGATGAGGCGCAGCAACCTCATTCGTCAATCGGCGATGTGAGTTGGTGTTGCGTTTCATTTCGTTTCAGACGGATGCCAGCTATGGGTAAAGTCCATGAGCATGGATGATGCTCGATCAACAATGGGCCCCCAATCCTTCTGATGGGTTTGACGGAGTAGGCGCATGGAAGGATACCATGGGCTGTCTTCGCGATAGAGAAACCAATGCCACATCGCACCAAATCCCTCGGGTACGAAAGTCCAGACTGGGATATTCAAACTGCCAGCCATGTGGGCTGTTGCGTTCGACGTTGTTATAACCAAGTCCATTGCAGCGGCTTGCGATGCGAACGAATCTAAGTCCTTTAAAGGATCGATCCTAGGGTCCGAAATAATTTTCACATTGGTGATCTTCGATGCTTCTAAAAGATCGGCCCCGCAATCGCCATATTGCAAGTTAACGAATCTTGCGCCCGGGATGGCGAATAACGGCTTCCATTTCTCAAGGCTCAATGTTTTTTCGCCGCTGACTTTGGCGTGGTCTGCGGTGCGCCAAGAAATACCAATGAGCGGTTGGGGGCGTAAACGGGATTGGTAAAATTGTCGAATTTCTCGAGTTAATTTGGCACTGGCGACCAAATAGCCCTCATGCCGGGGGAAGGAATTAAAATCAGGCCGATACCAAGGTGCGGCGTCGCCCAGGCAAAACTGGCCATCGTATGGTGCGCTGAATTTCGGGTGTGGCGGGATCTGACGCGGAATAAAATCGATCTCTGAAAACGAACGCTGAAAAAGTGGAACCAATCGCTCGTCACATTCCAAGCTAAGACTTGAAGCATCCCCGAGGATTTCCGGTAGCAAGCTCGCAAACATAATTTGTTCACCAATGCCTTCGTCGGCCCAAGCCAAAACCCGTTTGCCGATGGGACGCTGAGTCACGAGCGGTGCCAAGATGGGCCGAGCCGCAAGATAATGACCCGGTCTTTCCAGTCGAGCTCCGTAGTATTTCCACCCTTCTGGTATTCGGCCAAGTGTTAGTAAGGCAGTTGAAAGGCCATGGCGTGTAGCTGGGTCCTTCGAGTTTAAAGAGATAGCTTTCTTGTAAGCAGTGACAGATTCCTCATACTGGGCGGTTCGAGCCAACAGGAGACCGAGATTGTTGTTTAGTGCTGCGTCGTCAGGATCAATATCCAAACCTGCTTCATAATGCGTTTGCGCCAAATCGTACCGCCGTTGCCGGTTATAAATATCGCCTGCGACACGGTGACTATGTGGTCGACGCTGGTCCTGGGCAAGTGCGCGCAAGGCGTACTCAAGGGCAAGTTCATGATCGCCCAACTGGAAAGCGTTGAGACTAGCGGCTTCGAGGGCTTCCGGCCATTCCGGCTTCAGCCTTAGTGCTGCAAGGTAGGCTCTCTTAGCCTCTTGATTCCTTCCGAGATTACCTAGGCAGTTTCCCAGTACCATATGCGCTTCTTCGTGCGCAGGATGCAGATCAATAGCAGTTGTCAGCACTTCAATGGCTTTTTTGAACTGCTTCGACATCGACAATGCGGAACCGAGATTGACGTGCATCAAATAAACGCTGGGCTTCAATTCGATGGCACGCGAGATGAACTCGATCGCGCGAAGTGCATCTTTCTCCTGCAAGGCGATATACCCGCGCAAATGCCAGGCTCTAGACTCATCGGGGTACTCTACAAGAAATTTGCAGCAGAGATCGTCGGACTGGCGATATTCGCCCTTTTCGTATAGGGCCACCGCTCGTTGCAAGGGGTCGTTCATCGAAAAAGACGGTTCCGTATGTTTTTGAGGCGGTAAAATTCTAGGACAAATTTTTACGCATCTAATATTCAGCCCAAATGCTATCCGGCAAAAAGCATCCGGTCGCGCTCCGCGAACCAGAGATGGGCATAGCTGCAACTTTTGTAGTCCTCAAAGTAGGGTCCGCCCTCGGTGAAATGAATGAGCGAAACATCATCGGGCTGAACCGTCGGGTCATAGTCCACAAGATGATTCCACCGGCGGGGCAATTCGCCGACCAATGAATCGTCACCAAGCCACTTGAATTGATGTAATTCGAGGCCGGTCGCGGTGTTGACATAGTCCGCGGTCAGAGCATTGCATTTAGCATTGTTGAATAGAATCACGGAAGACCAATTCTTTTTCTCATATCGGCTTTGCGGTTTGCCGAGAAATTTTTTTGCTTCTTCCGGTTTGTGTTCATGTTTGATGACTTGCACAGCGTAGCGTTCGTCCCGCAATTGCCACAGGTTTGAGACGTCGTCGAGCATCAACATGTCGCAGTCACAGAACAAACTCCATCCAGAATACTCGGACAAATAAGGTACTAAAAAGCGACTGAAGGAAAATTCAGTCGACTGAAGAGGGTGGGTCTCGCGCGTAAAAATGGCCCGAAGTTGCGACAGCATAAGCGGAAAGATTTCAACGGGCTCGGAAGCACGCGTGTGGATGCTGTGTGAGAGTACATGGAATGCGACAGCCTCGCGCGGGTCGTATCCGATGAAAATGCGAATCATCTACTTTTCCAATCTCTAACAAAGTTTTTATATGTCGCGGACTTATCGTCGACCAGCAGCCGAACCTCAAGCGCGTGGTGCGACCTGGTTATGGTAGTTCAGCCTTTTCCTGCGACCATGCCATCAAATCGGCAGAGCACCTGTTCAGTACGGAGCTCCAGTCGCCCTCCTTTTCCTGTGTTATAAAATGCGCCGACGGATACCATGGGCAGTCGGTTTTGCCTCGGAACCAATACCAAAACCTTCCGCGCCCCTTGGCAGCCAGAACCCAAACGGGCACGCCAAGCGCGCCGGCCGTGTGAACGGTGGTATTGCTGGCCGATACGACCAAGTCCATTGCCGCCACTTGGGCGGCGAACCCGTCCATGTCAACCAGCGGATCGATGCTATCATCGTGGAGTAATTCTATACCCAACTGCTTTCTGACCTTCTCCAGTTCCTGTTGCCGGTCGCCATACTGAAGATTGACGAAAAGTACGCGAGGAGTTGATAGAATCGGCGCCCAACTCAGAAGGGATTGGCTTTTGAGCCAACCTAGTTCGTAATTCTTTTGACTCATCCAGGAAATTCCAACCAACCGTGCGCCCGGACGATGAGCTTGATACTTGGCACGCAGTGAATCTTGTTTGTGTTGGTCGGCTTTCAAAAATTTTGAGCGCATTGGGAAGGCCGCAAAGTTCTGGCGAAATGCCAAGCCTAGTTCCGACAAGGACAATTGCAGATCGATTGAGGGATCGACGGCGCACGCTGGAAGCGGCTCGGCTCTATGTTCAACTGTGACGGCCGGAAATGAACGGCGCATTAAAGGGAGCAAGCGTTCCGAGCAAAGCAGCGTGACGTGTTCGGCGGCGGCAATCGCGTCGGGAATCATGCTGGCGGCGAGCAACTCGTCGCCGATGCCTTGCTCGGTCCATACAAGAATTCTCTTGCCGCTCAGGCTTCCGCTTTTCCAGACTGGTTGAGGGAAAATGTCATACCGTGCGTTCGCAGCCGGACGCTTCAATCGCCAAATTAGTTCTTTCCACCCTTCTTCGAGCCTGCCGTTAGAAAGCAATATTTGGGACCTATTGTAGTGGGCGTCCACATACTCCGGGTTTTGTAAGACGAGTTTGTCGAACGCTCGCAGCGCACGTTCTGAATCGCCGGATTCATCTAGGGCCGAGGCCTCGTTAAGACGGATGGACGCGATGTCCGGCAAAAGCTCTATCGCTTGTCGGTAGTGAGGCAGAGCCTCCGCTGCGCGTCCGAGGCATCGCAAGGACGTGCCCAGGTTATTGTGAATCTCACCGGAACGTGGGTTAAGAATCAGCCCCTGGCGGTAGGAGGTAATCGCTTCGTCATATCGATTCAGGGACGCTAGGGTCAGTCCCTTTCCATTATAGGCGTGCCAAAAAGCCGAATCCTCGGCCAGGGCTTCGTCAAATAGCCGCAGGGCGTCTTCGCGACGGCCCGTACGATGTCTAAGAGAAGCGATTTGAAACAAACCTTCTGCTGTGAGGCCAGGTTCCATTGCTAAGCAGCGATACAAGTGCTCCGCGTCCTCCAGCCGTCCCATTTTGGTGAAGTCTTGGGCCATAGAGCGCAAATAGGGAGACCGCTTTGCTGTCGCTCCAGATTTGACCGTGTGGTCAAGCAGCGCCAAGCCCACATCCCGGATAACATCAAACCATTCGCCGCTGTGCTGTTGAGTGAATATCTGCGTTTCGGGTAGCGAGGTCAGGCCGCTTATTGCCGATGGCAAGGCCATGCACAGGACAGGCACGCCGAATGCTGCCGCTATCGCCGCCGCATCCGATTCCGGCGCGACTATGACACCCATGGCCGCGATTGTTGCGGCGTACCTATTGGTGTCCTTAAACGGATCAAACACCTCATTGTGTACAATTGAGATGCCGAAGCCTTTAACTGCGGCCGCCAACTCGATGCTACAGTCGCCTGGTTGTAGATTTACGAATGTGATGCCCGGAACATGAAGGATTGGTCCCCAATCCAGTAAATTGACCATATATGGTACATTCTTTTTTCTGCTCGCGCCTTTCCAGGCGATTCCAACAAGGAGTTGTCCCGCCGCCTTCGCTACGAACTTCGCACGCAGTTGTTCACGCAAGTCCAGGTCTTTGTCGACCTGAATATCGCTCGCCGCGATATATTTTCCAAGAGGAACTGGTATTGAGCGTTTACTCATCGCCGCTAAGAGAGTGACGTTTTTGTTTGAGATTCCAGGCCGCGATTACAACCATTGATTCAACGCCTCGGCGACTTCGCTCAATATAGGATTCCAACCCGCGTTCCTGTCTTGACGAAACAAGCGCATGGAGGGGTACCACGGCGAATCGGTTCGATCCAGGAACCAGTACCAAACACGGCCTACCGACGAAGGAACCAGGGTCCACACTGGTCTGCCAAGTGCGCCCGCAACATGCACGGTGGTATTGCTGACCGATACGACGAGATCCATAGCGGCGACTTGCGCCGCAAACCGGTCCATGTCTTTCAGTGGATCCACAGTGGGATCGACCACAATTTCCGTGCCCGTGGTCGCTATTGCTGCAGCGATTTCTTGTGTGTGATTCCCATATTGAAGACTCACAAAGCGGGGGCCAAGAATACGAAGCAAGTTTGCCCAGGACTCAAGGGTGATACTCTTCTCGGATTCTGCCTCAAGATTGGCGCTGTGCCAGGAGATGCCGATCAGGGGTCTACCGGTTCCGGCCTGATAGCGCGCGCGCAACTCGTTTGTCAGCCTTGGGTCTGATTTCAGATACCCGCGGTTGGTCGGGAACGCCGCAATCTGCGGACGCAAGCGACACCCAAGATGAGAAAAAGAAGCCTGAAAATCGGCCTCTATTAATTTGGCGGAGCCTTCCAGAACTTGTTCCCGGCTGATTATGTTCGCAGCAGGGAATGAGCGTTTAAACAGTGGCGTGAGGCGTTCAGTGCTCACGAGAGTGCAGCGGGCGCCCTGTGCCAATACGTCAGGGACCATGCTTGATATGAGAATTTCGTCACCGGGTCCCTGTTCAGTCCAAATGAGCACGTGCCGGCCCTGCAGGGGTTCGCCATCCCAATGCGGGAGGCCAAAGCGGTCATGAAGGGTCGTAGTTTGGGTTTGGTGAAATCGCCAAATATATTCAGCCCACCCCTCAGCGAATCGTTCCCGCGCGAGTAATAACGATGCGTGGTGAACGTGCGCATCGGCATTGTCGGGATTGACACTGATCGCCCTTTCCTGAAGCGCCAGAGCATCATCTATGCGCCCTTGGATGTCGCGGACTACGGCAAGGTTGATAAGCGCCGGTTCGAAATCCGGCGTGCGTCTAAGCACCGCGCCATACAGTTCTTCCGCCTTTTTGATCTCTCCCATCTTCAAGAAGATTTCAGCCATTCCGGTTTGCACGATATCCGCCGAAGGATGAACGGGCAACGCCCGTTCGTAGGTCGTCAACGCCTCCTTATAGTGCCCAGATTTAAAATGAGCGCGGGCGCAATCCATGAGGACACCAGCGTTATTATCTAGAACGTTCGCCAGGTGATCAAACTGACGCGCTGCTTCTTCCCAGCGCTGGAGATCACGAAGCATTTTCGCGAGATTCATTCGCGCCTCATGATTATCGCCTTGCAACTCAACGACCCGGCTAAAATGAATCGCTGCCTCCTCCGGGTTTCCCATTTTAAATGCGATGCCGCCGAGAAGGTTATGGACGTCAGGTTGTGCCGGCCTTACTCGCTTGATGTCTTCGCAGATGCGTTGCGCTTCAGAAAGGTTTCCGGCGTTTATCAGTGAAACCACCGTCGCATAGGCCTGGCCTACCGTCATAGAGCCGGAAAGGTCACGGGAAGACGGAGCGTCGTTCATTCCTGCCGCCATTGGTTCAATTTCGCCGCGACGTCGGCAACGGCATTTGACCAATCACCCGGCCGGGCCTGACGGAAAATGCGGAGAGAGGGATACCACGGACTATCCGTGCGGTCGCGGAACCAATACCAGTGCGCTCCCGGTCCGGTCGGCACCATGGCCCAGACGGGAACGCCAATCGCGCCTGCCATATGAACTGTCGTGTTACTGATAGAGATCACGAGATCCATCGCCGCGACTTGAGCGGCAAACATATCGAGGTCGCCCGAGGAGTCCACGCTTGAGTCCACGTGGATATTAATCCCCAGGGTGTCCTTAACTGTGTGTATTTCTCTTTCCCAATCGCCGTATTGCAGTGAACGAAATTCAATTCTGGCACCTCAAGAATCTGGCGCCACTGTTTTATTGGAATGGATTTGAAGGGGGCGGTGCCGATGCCGCCCTTGCTATGCCACGATAAGCCCACTACGCGCCGATCTCCGGCCATTTCTCGATAGCGCATGCGCAGTTGCTCTGTGAGACTCGCATCTGCGTTTAGATACGCGTTGTGGCCCGGGAAGGATTCAAGAGATGGACGCAATAACTGCGCTACATCGGTCAGCGGCAGGCGTACATCGAATTCGCCTTCGATGGGCTCGCCCAAGGGGCGCACGATCGCCGCAGGGAACGACCGCCTGAGTAAGGCGGTGAGTCGAGGAGAACAGGCCACAGTGCACGTGCCGGTTATTGAAATAAGCTCCGGCAGCAGACTGGAAAAAAGGATCTCGTCGCCAAGGCCGTATTCGGTCCAGACCAGAACGGTTTTGCCATCGAGGGGTTTTTTGTCCCAGACCGCCGAGCCGCTGAGATCAATCGAGCCAGCCCGCGCCTTAATGCGGGCTCTGAAGTCGGGCCAGCCTTCGTCCAGTCGCCCTAAGGTGAGCAATGTCATGCCCCGATTTGCGGCGGGTGCGGGGAGGTTTGGATTGAGAGCGATTGCTGCATCGTAATCTGCAAGCGCGCCCTTAAAATCACCGGCATAGCGCCGGGCTGTGCCGCGATTGATTAAGGCGTTTACATGACGGGGCTCGATGGCGATGGAGCGGTCATGCAACTCCATCGCCCTCTCCAGGTTTCCCCTGAGTTCCTCGATGCGCCCGAGCCCCGTTAGAAGCGCCGGCTCGTCCGGGAACATACCCAACGCGCGGGCTTGGATGGTTTCCGCCTCATCGAGTTGGCCGAGATCTGCAAGTACATCGCCCAGCTGCTCAAATATTGTCACCGTGGGCGAGGTAGCCTCGAGAACTTGGCGGTACATGCGTTCCGCCTCCACCAATCGTCCCTGGCGATGCCATGTGATCGCAAGTAGGTGCTGAACTTCTGCCTGACCCGGATTTTTGTCCAAGTATTGCAGCAAAATCTGTTCCGCCTCGGAAAAACGTTCCGCCTCTCCCAGTAGGGCGGCAAGAATCGTATAGCCCTTCTCGTGTAAGGGATTGAGATCAATGCATTGCCATAACAATGTTTCGGCATCGTCTGTTTGACCCACGCCGTGAAGTGCTTGCGCTTCACCAGACATTGCGTGCGGATGATTTTGATCGATCGTGCGCGCGTGCTGAAAAACAGCGCATGCCTCGCCGTAACGCGCGCACGCGTTAAGAGTAGTGCCCAACCGGCATAGCGCTTCGTATGACTCGGATCTAAGCGCTGCCGCACGTTCGAAGTAGGGCAGCGCTGCCGCTGGAACCTGCAATTTAATCCAGGCTGACCCCGCCATCTCTACAGCCGGGACGTAATCCGGCCTCAAAGTTAGAGAGCGTTCCAGTAAAGGCACGGCTTTGCTTGGCTGTTCGAGATGGACGTATGCGGCGCCCAACAGATAGAGAAGCTCAGGTTGATCCGGTATTTTTGGCCGCAAGGCTTCATAACGGGCCGCTGCTGCTTGCACGTCGCCAGCCTTGTGCAACGCCTGAGCATCACGGAAGGCAGCGTTGATCTCGTCGATATCTATATTAGTAACCATGAGTGCCGGCGAGCCCTGACCAAATTGTGGAGTGAGGCTGGAAACTAGTCGTCCATGCCTGCCTGACCAGCGACCCGTAACACTTCCTCGACGCTTGTTTCACCCTGCCATGCTTTGAGTAGTCCGTCTTCGAGGAGATCGCGGAATCCGTTCTTACGGGCAATACTCTGCATGTCCTGGAGTGACCTTTGATGCAACACGGCGTCCGCAAGTTCCTCATTCAGCACCGCGACCTCGTATATACCTAGGCGTCCTCTGTACCCGGTATTTTGGCACCTCGGGCAGCCCTTGGGTCCAAACCATCGGGGCTCACCGACAAATAGGCCCGAAAATTGTCGTTGGAGGTCGTCGCACTTCTCGCGAAGGCCCAGCACGGGTTCATGGGGCTTACGGCAATGTGAGCAAAGCCGCCGCACTAAGCGCTGCGCCATGACTTCACGTACGGATGAGGAGACGAGGAATGGTTCCAAGCCCATATCCGTCAGGCGTGTGAACGCGCTTAAAGAATCATTGGTGTGCAGTGTTGAGAACACCATATGGCCAGTCAGTGATGCCTGTACAGCGATCTGAGCCGTTTCTACATCGCGAATTTCGCCGATCATAATGACGTCTGGGTCTTGGCGCAAAATAGAGCGCAATGCTCGTGCAAACGTATAGCCGATCTCCGCTTTGGTTTGCACTTGGGTAACGCCAGGAACGTTGTATTCGACAGGATCCTCAACGGTGATAATTTTGCGCTTGCCGTCCTTGATGTGTTCCAGCGTGGCCTTGAGCGTCGTGGACTTGCCCGAGCCGGTGGGGCCGGTAACGAGGATAATGCCGTAGGGCTCTTGAGCCAATCTCGAGAATGTCTCGAGGTGATCGGGCGCCATACCAATACGCGCGAGGGAAAAGTCTTTTTGCTCTTTGAACAATAGCCGCATAACGATGGACTCGCCCCAAACCCCCGGCAAGCAAGAGACGCGAATATCTAACTCCTTGCCGCTGATGCGCATGCCGATGCGACCATCCTGTGGTAAGCGACGTTCGGCGATATCAAGACCTGAAATCAGTTTGATACGAGATGCCACGGCATCAAAGCGCGAACGGGGCAGCGTCAGACGGCTTTGCAGGACGCCATCGACACGGTAGCGAATGTCAAACTCGTGCTCACGCGGCTCGACGTGTATGTCGGATGCATTCTCGTTCACAGCTTGCGACAGGGTGTTGGACACCAGTTCGACGATCGGCGCTTCCTCGGCCAACTCGCGCAACAACGCGACGTCGTCATCGTAGTTGAGCCCGTCGCTGGTCAGCGCGCGGTGCACCAACTCAACCATCATGTCGAGTTCTCGGTTGCGCACCAGCCACCAGCGCAGATGCTTGCCCGCGAAAACCGATAGAAGCGCTTCCTGAAGGCTGGGCCGGAGCGGATCGCGGCTGATGCAGTGAACGGTGCCGTCATCGGCCGTCCACGCCAGCGTTGCCTGATCGATCCACCACTCGGTGTCGATGCCCGAGTCCTTCAGCGTCTTGGCATAAACCATCGGGTCTTGCGGCAATGCTTCGTTGGAGATGATGCCGAGCCCGAGCTGGAAGGAAAGCGCGTCCAGAACGGCGTCTTCTGACACGGCTCCAATACGGATTAGAATTGCGCCTAGCAGGCCCCCGACGCTCGCTTGAAACGTTAGGCCCTTATTGAGATCGTTTTCGCCGATTTCACCCCGACCCAGCAATATCTGGCCTAGAGACGGCTGGACTTCGTCGGATGGTGTTGCGGCATGGGCATTGGCGGTCATAGGCCGCCTCAGTCCGTTCCGCGGTTGCGGACGCATGGCCGGTCCGGCATTTTCGGGCGAGGTTGGGCAATACAATAGATCATCTTCCGTTACTGTCCGAGTTGTGGCGCCAAGGGCGCGCCCTGATCTGATCACCGAGCCGGCGTTGAGGGCGCACACTCATGTGGCATTTAAAGTAAGGATTTCCGAGCACTAGTTCTACTGCCTTGGAACGTACTTTCAGGATTTACAAGTTTGTAAGGGTTAACCATCGGCGGGTGCCGGACTATCGCTGTGGCGCAGATTTACAGGGGTTGAAACCGAGCTTTTCATGTACAACACGGTCGTGAAAAACCTGACCCTTCTAATTGTTTCGCTCATCGTTTCCGCCTCCGCCGCGGAAATAGGTTTTCGGGTAGCCGGGTTCGCACCACGTGAGGTCCAAATCAATCCCTTTTTTGTTTCAAATAGCGAAGTGACATGGTCGGTGCCTGACGCCGAACTGGGGTGGATCAATAAGGTCGGCGTGTCGCGGTCCATTGAGGAAGGACATGTTCTTATGACCTTCTGGGACTTCGGTCGCCGCGCAACGCGTGCAGATGCCGCGCGTCCTGACGGCAAGGTGCCGGTGATGGTGATCGGTGGCAGCAATGCCCAATCCTACGGTGTCCGAGACGAGGAATCGTTCGTATATATTCTTGGCGAGCGTTATCCCCAATTGTGGCTTGAGAATTTTGGAAACGGCGGCTACAGCACTGTTCAAGCTCTGATGTTGGGTGAGAAGGCTTACGCGGAGTTCTACACGTCCGATAAACCCAAGCTCATACTGTTAGCTTTCGACGATTCTCACGCTGTGCGCAACGTGGCAGACCAATCGTGGGTTTATTCCATTTCCGACGATGAAGGCCGGTATGTAGCGCCTCCCCATTATCGCATTAGCGACGACGCGTTCGTTTTTCATCCGTTCAGAAGAATCGGGTTTTGGCCACTCGAGAGAAAATCGGCACTTAGCACTGTGTTGCATAATGTTTGGCTTCAGTCCGTTGTCTACGACACGGTCGATCAGGCGTTACCTGTCACGCGCCACATCATCGAACGTCTAAGTGGTTTCGCATCTACGCAGGGAGTCCAGTTCGCGGCGGTTGTCTTGGAGGACCGCAGCCAAATTGCCGATGCTCTGTTCTCCGGTCAGTCATTTCCCTACAAGAATTGCAGCGAGCCTGGGCGCAGCGATCCGGATAAGTATTTATTGGGTGGCAATAGTCATCCCAACGCTGGTCTACATTTGTATTTCGCCGACTGCATCGCCGAATGGCTCGATACCGATGTGTTGCCGCTGCTTACGGCTTCAGCGCTCCCGACCGCCAGGGAGAAACCGCCGTGAACCGCATCCTGGCCAACGGACTTCTTGTATTTTCGGCGATTCTAATCATGGTGGGCGTGTTCGAGGTTCTTTGCCGGACCGTAATCAACGACGGCATGCAGTATCACATCGAAATGTGGAGATACGCCGTCGAATTAAAGCGCATCGCCAAGGATTCTGCGATTGGCCACGAGCATAGTCCCGGTGCTAGAGCGCGTCTCATGGGCGTCGACGTTTCCATTAACAGCCGCGGCTTGCGCAACGATGAAATCGAGCCTGTCAAGCAGTCGGAGACGACGCGTGTCCTCATGCTCGGTGACTCCGTCACCTTCGGCTGGGGTGTGCCATTCGATGGCACGGCATCGAAAATTCTCGAGCGCGAGCTGATCGCTTACGGCACCGGCCTATTTGAAGTCATCAACGCGGGGGTGGGGAACTACAATACGGCTATGGAGACCAGTTATTTTTTCGACGATGGTAAAGCGTACACGCCCGATATTGTGGTGCTGAATTATTTCATTAATGACGCGGAACAAACGCCGACGTACGAGGAGGTTCCATGGCTAGCGAATCACTCCTATGCTTATGCCGTCATTGGAGGGGCGTGGGACGGCCTAAAAAGGCACGTTCCGGGAGGCGTCGACTGGCGCACTTACTACGCTAGTCTATACGAGGATAGCGCGCCGGGTTGGCGCCTGGCCCGAGAGAGTATCGCGCGGCTTGCGGGCTATTGCGATGTCAACGAAATCCGCCTCATCATCGTCAACATTCCCGAACTAAGAGAATTGAACGACTATCCTTTCGCCGATGTAACGAACAAACTGGAAGCATTTGCAGCATCTCAGCAGGCGGAGTTCGTCGATCTTCTCCCGGCTCTACGCGGGCAGCCCGCAAGTACCTTGTGGGTAACCGAACCGGATCCGCACCCCAATGCGCGGGCCCACGAAATCATGGGGCGCTACCTTGCTGGATATTTGATGGGTGCCGCCAAGCGGTGAACGGTCCGATTAATATTTCCTAGGGGCCTACAGAGCACTCTCCGCATATCTTACGGTTTAGAATATTGAAATATTAATAATTCCTTTATGCAGTCATGTGAGCATGGTTTACAAGATCGCGGCGACTTCCATAGGGCTGATCGGCTGTTTTTCGTAACGGGCAACGTCTGGAAAAAATGGTAGCGGTTCAAAAGGTAGCAAGAAAATGACCATCGGGCTTATGTTACGCACGAGCCGCTGTATTATTAAACCGTTTTCCGAGAAATTTTTAAGCGAGCGCTACGTAAGCTGGTTGAATGATGCTGATGTTGTTCGCTATAGCGAGCAGCGTTTTCGCAACCACGATCTCGCCTCATGCCGAAAATATATGGAATCTTTCACGGCGACCCCGCATCATCTTTGGGCAATTATTAGCCGGGATGCTTCTCTTGGACATGTAGGCAACGTTAATGCGTATGTTAACCAACATAGCGGTGTCGCAGATATGGGAATTCTTATAGGTGAAAAACGGGTTTGGCGGACAGGATTGGGGACCGAGGTGTGGCTCGCTGTTTGCAGGCATCTTCTGCTCGAAGCCAAAATGCGAAAAATTACAGCGGGCACGCTTTCCTCGAATGTCGGCATGTTAGGTATAATGCAGAATGTGGGTATGCGGGCAGACGGGCGGCGGATAAAGCAAGCTGTTCACGAAGGCAAAGAAGTCGACTGGATTTACGGATCGCTTTTTCGTGAAGATATGGAATAAGTCGGGCGAACGGTTGCCGCATTAAGGCGGTTGACACCGACGGAGTATTTCTTTTTTGATGCGCTTTCTCGCACCTAGATGAGCGACTATATTTTCCGAAAGCTTCGGCGGCGGCAGCTTATCAATCAGAAAACGCTCAATGCTGTCACCCGGCCCCAGTGTTTGGATGCCGAAATCCTCAAAGGGCAAGCAATAATAATTTTTATCAACTCCCTGCGGCTGTAGGGAGGCCGTTGGTATGCCCTGTAGTGCCAACTGGGTGAGCAGAATAGACGAGATACCTATGGCTCGCCCTGTGTCCGAATAAAGATTGTGGAGTGGCCTTTGGTCCAGCTTCGCTTGACACCCAGGTTGAGCGTCCAGCCAATTCAACCAAGCACTGGTGGGCTCTAGTGGATGAGGCCGGAATAGGAGCCTGTGAGATAGGCCGAGCTTCGTCGCTGCGAGGAGAACCTGGTCCGCAAAAACAAATTCATCAATTCCAGCCAACGGAAAGGTGGTGGACGCAGGTTCGGATACATAGACGAAGTTATCGCCGAGGGGAGCTGCGACGCCGCGCGACGCAAGCATTTCGTCGTACATTGGACTACCGGTCACGATGATTTGATTTTCTCCTAATGTCAGTGCAGAGGAGATTCCATCCGCCATACGCTGATCGATGGCGAATATGAAATCCGGTAAAATGGCCCGGTTGTCATCCGAAAATCGCTCCTCGTAGGCGGACCACATGTCGCAAATCGCGAACGTTGGGATTCCCTGCCGCCGGCCCATGTTCTGAAAGTGGCGCTCAATGCCGCATTGATGGCTTGTTGCGGTGAAGATGGCGGAGTAGCGATCGAGAACAATTTTTTGTTGGTCCAGGGCGTCGCCGACGTCGGAGTCAATACAAGAACTGAGTTCCAATAGATCTGCCCACGGCGGAATCCTTAAGTTTGGAATTGTAGCTGATAAAGTCGCCACCCTGTCTTTTGCGCTCGCAAAGTCGGCGACAATGTCGGGATCGTCGGCCCAATCGCGCAGCATAGCGGCCAAAAGATTCATTCCGCCGTTATCATATGCGACACAAAGGATGTGATAAGGGCCTTGTCCGGCTCCTTTGGACGAGTCAGGTGGCATGAAATGTTTGTGACACTGTCTCTAGCAGCGCTACTCCGTCGAGAACGTCATCGGCTGTGCATTCTATGTGATCTCGATGTTCAAGAAAGTTTGCGAGATTTGACCATATTGTTTTCATCACCAACCGGGGGCAATCGTGATAGCGACGGCAATAACCAATTTTCGGGTTGAATACGCCTCCCTCGAACGGCACAACTGATTCCATGAGTACGTTCATTCCGTTGTCGTCCCAAATGCGCAGCAGACCTTTGGAGTATTGCAGTTCCATTTCAAACTTGGCGTCCGTTCTACCGTCAAGCCCCACGAACTCGACGGGCGCGAACGTACCATCGGACTCGATCAACATGGAGCCAGATATTGTGGGGTCGTGTGCGGAAAAATCAAAGATCGCTTTGTCGCTGAAGATCACATTACTGCTGGACGCGCCCATCGCCGCGCCGATCAGATCCATTCCATGGCACCCGTTGTGGCGCCATCCGCGACAGTAAACTAATCGCGCACTAATGGGAGTTCCCAAGTTTCCGGAACGCGCTTGGGTAATCCAGTGAGAAACGCCGGGCAGCCACCGGCGCAGGAAGTTTACCGCCAAGGCGGTGTTTTTTTGACTCGCGTGCTCGGCAAGAATCTTAACCGCGGCAAGGTCTGGCCCTAGAGGTTTCTCACACAAAATGACCCCCCTTCCGGATTGCAATGCGCTAAGCGTGAAATCTACATGGGTGGAATCCGGCGTCGCAATGCAGATGATATCGTATTTTCTGTTAAGGAATTCATGTGGGCGGAAAATGGGCACCGCTAGACGCCACTTTTTCCGTACCCGTTCAGCATGATCAATATCAATGTCTGAAATCGCGTCAATAACGAGCCTGGGTTCGTTCAGACACGCCTTAATATGAGTGTTAATGTCAGGTCCATCCGGATCGTCGTAGCCTTGGGAAATGTTTCCAAGGCCAAGGATTCCAACATGCCATTGAGTGTTCATCGCTGTTACCGCGCCTGATTCAAATTCTCGACGCGTCGCCTGTCCAACCGCGTCGCGCCAGACAGGCTTTGGTCATCTCGGCTTCGCCCAAGCAGAACTCGATGAGTGCTTGGGCACCATAAAGGGGCGCCCGAACTGAAAGCTCCTCGTGTGCCGCGCGAATCAGTCGATAATCTTCGGGATAATCGAGGCTGATCCATACTCGTCTACACATCGATTCGGGGAAGTGGCTGACGAAAAGCGGTCTGAATCGTCCGGCGTTTTCCGGCCGATAAAATGGACTTGATACATGCTCCCGCTCTTCCGGAAGAAGGGCATATCTGGCTAAATCATGCAGATCGCTAGCAGCGAAAACTTGTACGTCCAGGCCATGGGGTGCGCCCAACTGCGGGCCGGTAGTGTTGGCCACATATCGGTGCTGACCCTTTCCTGAGATGTATCGTCGGATACAGTCGGAAACTAATTTCGGGTCAATGAGCGGGCAATCCCCGGTGATTTCCACAGCAATATCGGCGCGGGCTCTCTTGAGTGCGTCGCTGACACGGCCCAGAACGTCTAGTTCGTCGCCACGGAATACTGCGACATCGTATGCGTGCGCCAATTCAACAATGGGATCATCTTCCACATTGATCGTTGTCGCCACGACTATATCAGTGAGTTCAGGGACGGCTTTGAGTCGTCTGATAAGGATGCCAAGAAGCGGTTCCCCGGCCGCAGGCATAAGGACCTTCCCTGGAAGACGGCTGCTTGTCATTCGCGCTTCAACAGTCGCGATAATATTCGTCATTCGGCTGATCCCTACGGCGCCGTTCTACGCCGTTGATGCTCGGGCTAAGGTCTTGCGCTCAGCATACACTTTGCGGAACGCGGTTATAATTTGTTCCACTTGGGTATCAGTTGGATCGTAAGAGCAGATAAAATACTCCAGAATCCCACTTTTATATAGCCGCTCAACGACAGGGCATAAGCCCTCGGGGTAGGTGATATTCGATAGAGTGAACGGGAAACCTTCAGGGCCGATGGCAATGCGACGTTGAAAAGTTGGGAGAAGGTATAGGGGTTTAACATACCCTACCGAGTTCGGTACGCCCTCTGCTGCCAGGGCCTTGGCGAACATTTCGCGCGGCACGCCCACGATACTTTCGTCGTACTGTGCGGCCCACAAATAATATACGTGAGTGCAACTCTCTCGTACCTGAGGAGGCGTCAACCCATCCAAATCAGAAAGTTGCGCCGTTAGCCGCTCCGCGATTTCGACCCTTTTCGCCACAAGTTCCGGCGCCTTCTTTAGTTGTTCGCGCCCAATCGCTGCGCTGAGTTCCGTCATGCGAAAGTTAAAACCAATGAGATTTGTATAATCGCCGTCTCCCAACTCATCAGCGGCATTTTCACCATGGTTGCGAATCATACGCATACGATCCGCCAGGCGGGTATCATCAGTCGTGCAGATTCCTCCTTCGCCAGCATGGAAATGTTTATGATAATTCAGGCTAAATACACCTACGTGGCCCACAGTTCCGGCAAAAAGATTTCCCTACTTGGCCAGCGGACTTTGTGCATTGTCTTCGACAAGGAACAGTCCATACTTATCCGCAAGCTGCCTAAGTCGTAAAAGGTCCGCGGGCAAGCCGAATAGGTTCACCGCTAGAATTACTCGTGTGCGGGACGTTATTGCGTCCTCGACTTTGTCGGCATCGAGACAAAAGAAGTTCGGCTCAACATCAACAAAAACAGGAATGCCACCGTAAAAGAGAGGCGCCATAGCAGTCGCCGACATGCTAAATGGCGGAACAATGACTTCGTCGCCCGGCCCAAGGCCCAGTGCACCCAGCGCGGCGATCAGGCCAGACGTATTCGAGTTAACGGTAACAGCGTGTCGGACTCCGAATGCCTCGGCCCATTCTTTTTCGAGTGCTTGGACTTCCTCGCCGCCATTGAATTCCGGGCAAAAGGCGCCCACGAATCCGCTTAACATACCGGAGTCCATGACCTTCGCGACGGCCGCTGCTTCTTCGTTACCAATAGTCCTGTACACACGCAACGGCTCTTGAACGGCTGGCGTGCCCCCGAGCATGGCAAGCTTGCTCATAACTGGCCCTTTGCTTGTCTACAAGCGTCCGGCATAACAGTGTGTCTGGTCGAAGCCAAGGGATGAATGGATATCTCAGGAAAACAAGGCGCACGGTATCTGGCGGATTGTAAAATCGACGATACCGAGACGTTACTATAAAATGAAACCATGCCTTAGTATGGAGTTAGCCTAAACAGGCTATCGTCGATCTTGAAAATTTTCACACGGCGTTGAAGCCCAATTCTCTGGTGCAGGTCTTTTAGGTGGCTTTCGGCTTCGGCGGCTGTGAACGATAGCTTGTCGGTTAAAATAGAATCACGCGATATTCCCGTAAACCCCTTGCCGATTGCATTCCATCTGTACGACGGATCCGGCGTCGCGCCATGGTGAGAAAGCGCTTCGATAGAAGCTTGGGCAATGTTAGACGCTGCATCGCTCCCCTGAAAATTTGGGAAATATCTCTTGAGTTCTTCTTGAAAAACGCGCGTCTCGTTTAGGGTGCTCGATTTCCCGGTGATAAAACTCGTGATGACTTGCGCCGCGTCCGACCAAGTCGAGAAACATGGATTGACAGTATTCGTCAACCGCGGCCACACAGGGTCGGGCGCGGGCACAAGATTGAGCACTGCCTTATTGAGTAGGGCGGCTTCAAGTCCCGTCGTGCAGCTTGTATGAATTAGGAGATCCGCAGCCATAATCCACGGCATATGGTAAGAGCGAGGTATGATTTTCACGTTCGGATGGATGGCGAAGAGTCCTTCCCAATACCCCTCTTTTTCGCGTGGATGGGGCCGAATTACGATGCTGTGGGTGTTTATATTGTCTGTCGACCACTGCAAGAGCTTTAGAAATTCGTCCCTATTGTTTAACTCCCACTTCGCTCCGGCTCTAAACGCGTTAATACTGGCTTCGTTTTTTATGTCTACCGTACCAGCGCGCACACTTAAACTTAAGACAGCGTTGATGTCGCCCCATACGCTGTTAACTATGGCGTAATTAGTGTTGAACAGAATAAAGGGCCCTATTTTTTTGCGGATTTCGGCAGCTTCGTTGGCAAATTTAGCGCGCTCGGATTGTCGCGCGGCATCAACGCGAGGATTGCCAGTGACGACAACCTTCCCTCGCAACCCAGGAAAGTTGGACTCTACTGCTAACTTATGTTGATCGCTTTGCGCATAAAAGAGGTGGCAATTGTCCGCGGCGAGTTTGCTGAAAGCACAACAGAAGCAGGCTTCTTCAGCGCATAAAAGAACCTCTTCATCGGTCGCCGCGACGATATGCCCATGTTGATAAAACGCCTCCATATTCTTGGCTTGAATATCATTAACGGTCTTAAAGAGAATTAGCCCGGGTGGTAGGCTGCTAACATTAGCAAATATGCTCCACTGCTGCCCAATTACGACATTTATGCCAGCGTTAAGAAGATGAAGGGCGATGACAAATCGCGAATCAATTTCGCGATTTTTGATTTCCATGGCGAGGTATACGACGGGATGGATGTTGCTCAACTAATGCCCCTGAATTCACTTACTTTCCAGACTAGTACACACTTAATATATCGTGAGCGTGTCAAATAGTAACCTCCCACACGATACGTGGTTGGTGTGTTCGAAATTATAAATGGCACCTAGTATATGGAACTTCTAGTCGAGTCAATTTAACGATGTGTTCACCCGCCTCGGAAGAACGCCTACCAGGTTCTGCTGGCCTGATGGGATAGTAGCCATGCCAAGGTTTTATTGCTGAACTGATACAGGATCGGCAATTTAGAAAGCGCTAATATTAAGTCCATTTTTCCGCAAGGCAGTGTTAAAATGTCAGGTGTAGCAGTTATTGTACAAGCGCGAATGGGTTCGACCAGGCTTCCCGGCAAGGTTCTGAAAGATATTGTGGGTCAAACCGTTCTGGCACACGTACTCGGCCGGGTTCTGGCGATACCGGGGGTGGACCACGTGGTTTGTGCGGTGCCTGATGCGGCCAGTAATGATTCGATCGCTTCAGAAGCGAGACGACTGGGCGTCCGTGTGTACCGAGGCGATGACACGGATGTTTTAGGGCGGTATCACAGCGCGGCCCAGGCTTGTGGAGCGGATGTAATCATGCGCGTCACGAGTGACTGCCCCCTGATCGATCCCTCAGTGTCGGGCCGTGTTCTCGAGCGTTTTTATGAAACCGGCGCTGCGTATTGCAGCAATCTCGCCCCCCGGTCTTGGCCTAAGGGGCTAGATACTGAGGTTTTTAGCACTGACGTGTTAGAAAAAGCGGCGGCCTCGGCTACTGAGCAGGCGGATCGCGAGCACGTGACGCCGTGGATCCGTAGAAATCAGCAGTTCAGCCATGGGATTGTCGTAAATGCCGATGGAGACTTCAGCGGGCTCCGTTGGACCCTCGACTATCCCGAGGATTTGTCCTTTTTCCGCGCACTATACGCCAAGCTTCCACCTCCGCCTGCCGTACCATCATTTGCGGAAGTTCTTGCAACAGCTCAAGCTCATCCTGAAATCGTGGCGTTAAATGCCCATCTCAAGTAGGAAGTAGTCTCGAATTTGATCGCCAGGATTTAAAGTATGGTTACGAATAATTCACCGAACACATTTCAGGAGCAACTTTGGCGCGGCGATTTTGGGGATGCGTACATTAACCGCAATGACCCCAACGTTGAGGCCATCGCCGCCAGAACCCAATGTTGGGCAGAAATATTACGCGTTGTCGCTGGTGCTCCGCCCAGAAGCATACTTGAGGTTGGCGCAAACATTGGGTTGAACCTTCGAGCTTTAAGTGGGCTGTGCCCGGCGGCGCTATATGCGGTTGAGCCCAATGAAACGGCCCGCAAGATTTTGGTCGATGATAGCGTAGTCACTGGTGAAAGGGCGTTGGATGGAGTGGCTAGCAGCATCGCGCTTCCAGATGGCGCGGTCGACTTTGCTTTTACATCTGGCGTTTTGATCCATATCCACCCTGACGATTTGCTTGCTTCCTGCAGGGAAATACACAGGGTGTCAGGGCGGTACATTGGATGTGTGGAGTATTTTTCAGATAGGCCAGTAGAAATTCCGTACCGTGAGCAAAGAGAGGCGCTCTTTAAGCGAGATTTCGGTGCGTTCTATCTGGAAAATTTTCCCGACCTCGAAGTCGCGGGCTACGGTTTTTTTTGGAAGCGAATAAGCGGGCTCGACAATCTTACCTGGTGGGTTTTTGAAAAACGTGGGTGAAGGATATTCGCACCCTGTCGGTTGTCAGGGGCGCAGCTATTTGTCTTTAATTACCTGAATGAGAAGGCGGGATAAGGGGGTCAAATGCGCATCCTCTTTGCGTAGGTATGCGTCGATTTGGTCGTCCGGGACAACGGCTATTTTTATGTATTCGTCGTTGTGTAGTTGACTGAAGGCTTCGTGGATTTGATCAGCCGATATATGAGCCATGAGTTCCAATGCAATATCGAAGACGTGCTGTTCCGTGTCCTCAACAAGGCACAAGAACGTGGTCTTGGAAATGGCTGCAGACGTTAGGCCGATCTCTTCACTCAATTCTTTTAGAATGTGAGCTTCTATATCCATCTGCCCCTTCCAGGTAGGGCTTTCATCATCCAAACCGCCAGACGGAACCAATTCCCACAGGCCAGAATCTTGCGTCACGTGGCGTGACCGCTGGCCAATAACCACACCGGCATCGCACCGAAGCACACCAGTTACCGCTAGCGGCTGGACACGAAGGGTGTGGAATATCGTTGCATTCCGGCGTTGCGCAACGAACCACTTGTATTCAACGAAATGTCCCAAAACGGCTTGGCCGTTTACTTGCAAGACACTGAATATTTTTCGATTAGATATAGGCCGATCGCGATTTTGCAACGCGCCGGTCCATGCAACGTCAATTTTTTGAGCAGTTTCGGCATCTGGTGCGTAGGGTGTCGGTCCCCGGTCGTGGGCCTGTATGCGGCCAAAAGAGTGAACCTTAAGCGCCACGTCGTTAGCTGGACATTATGCTGAGTCTGACTCTGTCAAGCGTATCGACGCATCGTACGCCGTCGGGCCACGGTGCCGCGCGAGTGCTTTCCCTCACAAGTGCAAATGTCGGGATACACGCGGAGAGCGCACTTGCGGCGCCAGTAGGGGTGTCCTCGATTGCAATCGACGCCGCGGCATTGCACCGGCATGCGCGGAGCGCCTTCATATAGGGCTCGGGATTAGGTTTTCCGTGGACAACCATCTCACCTGTAATAACTGTCTCTATTTTGTCGCTCAGGCCGACAGCGCTAAGCCACGCAGAGACGATGTCAAAAGTGTTCGACGTTACGACGGCAATACGCCATCCCGAAGCAACCGCGCTATCGATAAGCGGAACGGCTCCTTGATTGGGGCGCACCGATTTGTATTGTTCGGTCAATAGAGCTGTATAACACGCCGTCAATTCTTCGATTGAGTCGCTTAGGGCGTGGTCTTGCCGAAGCGCGGCGATGACCTTCTTGAGGCTAGGACCGTTTAGGCGTGCAAACTCCTCGTTGGTTCCGGCGCGATCGTATTGCGCCAGGAATTGATCATAAACACACCGCATGACGTGCAGGCTATCAGCTGCCGTACCGTCAAGATCAAGAAACAGTCCGCGCTCACCTCCCGACACAATCACGTCTCCTCGACGTCAGATGGAGCAATCCCATGCCCTTCCAAGATGGGGCGCCTCGCTTTCCGCCCATCAATCAACCCAAGATGCCGGGGGTGGGCACCGAGTGATTGTTGGCCCGGCCGCAAAATGTCAAAATTCTGGCCTTCGCACAGCACGTCGCCTGGAGCAATATCCTTCGTTGCCTGCACACCTCGCCTCGCGTAGCGCGCTAACTCCTCTTCAGCGGCCAGTACCCGCTTGACGCCGTCACCGAGGCTCTTCTCCGCCAGGCGAACTTCGCTAGTCATGCGCGACAGTTCTGTGGGAGTTACGGCAAAGGCGTGGTCCGGGCCCGGTAGCCGATTGTCTAGCGTAAAATGTTTTTCTATCGCCCGGGCACCCAGGGCAACCGCGGCGACGGCTGCGATTGAAGGTTCCCGGCTATGATCCGATAGGCCCGCGGCGGCTCGAAATCTGCGCTGTAGTGTCGGAATAGCGCTGACGTTCAACGCATTCAGAGGTGCGGGGTATTTCGCTGTGCACTGAAGAAGGCAAAGATCGCCGCCCTTTGCAGTTCTGAATCGTTCTACGGCCCAGGCAATATCTTCCATGGTGCTGGCCCCGGTCGACATCAAGACGGGCTTGTTCGTCCGGGCGACGAAGTCGATGAGCCGCGGGTGGCTAATCTCGTACGACGCGATTTTATGAACTGTGACAAATGGGTCGATTGCTTCGAGGTCCTGCACCGAGAAACCGGTGCTCATAAAATCGACATTGTGTTCACGACAATAGTCGGCGAGTTCGCCCAACAGTTCATATGGCATGGCGAGGTCGGCGAATATCTCGCGTATGTCTTCCTTGATGCCTGCTGCAGCCAGATAGTCGCTACCGCCGGCATTTGCTACGTAGACGGTTTCGGGGCGGTAGGTTTGGAATTTAACCGCATCCGCGCCTGCACCGGCCGCGGCCTCGATTAACGCACGAGCCATCGCGGTGTCACGCTTCGTTGTGCCCATGCGCCAGTTTGAGCCCGCCTCGGCAACCACATATACATGGCCCCGCCGCCAAAAAGCCGGTGTGAGTTCTGCGATAAATTTGTGAATCCGGCAAGCCTCACCGGTATCATCCACGCGCTTCTCGTGCTCCCCCAGGTCTTCAAAGCCGGCCGCCGCGAAAGTTTTCAAGGATTGCGTGTTTTCCGCGCGGACCTCGGCGTAAACACTATCCACGCCCGCTTCGGCCAGGTGATCGAGGGCGGACTGTAAAATACGGCTGCCGAGGCCTTGGCCCCTAAAATTCGGCGATACGTTTATGGAAATCTCGACTGTCCTTCCAGCGAGGCTTTTTGGGTGTGGGTGCGAGTTGAATTTGAGAAAGGCAACGCGCGTCTCCTCGTGCCGCGCAAAAATAGATTGTACGGGCCCGTTGAAATACGACGACGTAAATTCTGGCCAAAACGTCGCCCACTGCTTTTCTTCGCGGTGAAAGGACGTTTGGCGAGTATCCGGATCGTTACGCCATTTCATAACTAAGTGCGCGTTGGATTCGATAGGGCGGCATACTTCGAAAGATATGTCGACCTCATTCATCTCGCTCTTCCTTGCTAGTTTCGAAGGGCCTCGCTGCCGGACGGCTCCGGCAATATGGTATTTGTTGGCTTATTCCACCACTCGCGACAACATCAAACTTCCATGTCAGTGGTATTCTGAGAGGGTTTTCATACGCCATTATGTCCTCGCAGCGGCATGCTGCTCACTCATTGGCGATCGGCGGCGGCACGCACAGTGGCAGAGGAGGCGGTGCCTATGCGTTTGGATGGGTAAAGTTAGATGTATATTAATCGCCTGTAATAAATCGAGGCCATTCGAATTTTGGCGCCCTGTAAAGCACCTCCCTACTTGCGTTGCGTGTGCTTGGACCGCTAAATAGCGCTCGAAAGTGGGTTCAGAGAAGTTAATTGTCCATGCAGTATTGCCGCTCTTGCCTTTATCCCGAAACAAAGCCTGACCTTTTCATAGACGATGACGGGGTATGCAGTGCGTGCCGCAACTATCAAGTTCGCGAGAACATCGACTGGAATGGGCGGCTCAATCAATTCCGCGTTATTACCGATCGTTATAAATTCAAGGACGGCGGTAATTACGACTGTTTAATCCCGGTGAGCGGCGGCAAGGATAGCACGTACCAAGTCATTCGCGTTTTGTAGGTTGGCTTGAATCCGCTTTGCGTTACTGCGACCACCGACTCGTTGTCCGACATTGGGCGGCGTAATATCGAGAACATCAAAAATCTTGGCGTGGATCACGTCGAGATGTCATTAAATCCTGTCGTTCGCCGCAGGCTCAACAAGTTCTCCCTTACTGAAATCGGCGATATCTCCTGGCCTGAGCATGTCGCTATTTTTACTGTTCCAGTTAGGGTCGCAGTTAACCTAGGGATTCGTATGATCATTTGGGGCGAAAATCCGCAAAATGAGTACAGAGGACCGGCTGCCGCGGAAAAGAGCAATATACTCGATCGTCGCTGGCTTGAGGAATTCGGTGGGTTGTTGGGACTTAGGGTATCAGACTTGCTCAACGTGGACGGCATCGAACCGCGTCACCTAATTCAGTACACTTATCCGTCGGAAGACGAGCTGCAAAACGCCAAGGTGACGGGCGTGTTCTTGGGGTATTACTTCCCCTGGGATGGGTATGCAAACGCCCTGTACGCTCAGGCTTTCGGATTCGAAACGTATCACGGGAACGTTGAAGGTTCGTTGTCGAATTATGAAAACCTCGACAACTACCAAACGGGCATACATGACTATTTCAAATATCTGAAATTTGGGTTCGGCCGGGCAACGGATATCGCCAATAATCATATCCGCCGTCGCCGCCTAAGTCGTGAGGAAGCCGCGATAATGGTTGAGAGGCACGACGGAAAGTTTCCATGGACCTATTTGGGGCGCTCTATAGAGGATACTCTTCGGGAAATCGATTTGACATTGAATGAATTCATCAAGGTCTGCGATCGATTTACAAACAAAAAAATATTCCGGTGCGATAATCGCGGAGATTTGATCAAAGATTCGGACGGTAATCTCATCAAGCTTCACTCGTTATTAGAAAATCCCTGAGTTTATGGCTCGCGCCGCCATTATTGATTATGGCCTTTGCAATCTGGATTCCATCAGACGAGCGATTGAATTGTGCGAGGTTAGTGCAGTCGTAATATCGAATCCTGATAGCCTGAAGGCCGCAGACTACCTTATCCTCCCTGGAGTAGGTTCATTCGGTGTCGCGATGGAGAACTTGAAGGCCGAAGGAATGGACCAGGCGATACATGAGCGAGTTCGAGCTGGAAACCCCTTGCTTGGGATATGCCTGGGCATGCACTTGTTGGGGACCAGCAGCGAAGAGGGGGGGCATTTCCAGGGATTAGACATTATTCCAGGTGAAGTCGTCTTGCTGAAAGAACGTCTGGACGATGAACGCGTCCCGCACATAGGTTGGAATACGGTCGCAGCGCGGGAGGGCGAGGACGGATTTCTTGACGCCATACCGCCCGAGACAGATTTTTATTTCGTGCATAGTTATCATTTCAAATGCACACAAGAGGATCATGTCGTGGCTTACACGCCTTATTGCGGAGGCTTCGCGTCCATCGTGAGACGGGAGTTAGTTGTTGGCACACAGTTTCACCCGGAAAAGAGCCAGAGAGCTGGCCAGCGATTGTTGGAAAGCTTCCTAAAGCAGTAGAAGCGGAACGAGTATTAGCAACCGTGCGAAATCTTCAAGCGTCGCAGATAATATGCTAAAAGTAAGGATCATGCCGACGCTCTTGTTCAAGGACGTTGGTCTCGTAAAGGGTATGCAGTTCAAATCCGATAGGCGTATCGGTGCTGCCTTGCAGGCTGTGAAGGTTTACAATCGGCGCGAGGTTGACGAGCTGGTTTTTTTCGATATCTCGGCGACATCGCAGACGCGGCCGCCGGATTTTAAGCAAGTCGATGAGTTGGCAGACGAATGCTTCATGCCGTTGACGGTCGGCGGCGGTGTATCAACACTTGATCATATCCAAGATTTGCTGGCCGTCGGAGCTGATAAAGTGTGCATCAATTCTGCGGCGGTCTTGAGCCCCGAGCTTATCGCCGAAGGTGCGCGTCGGTTTGGTCGCCAGTGTATCGTTGTCGGAATAGATGCGCGACGTGAAGATGGTGATTGGCGTGTTTATACGCACTGCGGCTCGATTCAGACGACGCAAGATGTGGTTTCGTGGGCGCGGCAGATAGAGTCTTTGGGCGCGGGCGAGATCATTCTTACGTCCATTGACAATGACGGGATGATGAAAGGTTACGATGTGGAGATGACCCGCAAGGTCACGGCCGCAGTTTCCATTCCTGTTGTCGCATCCGGCGGGGCGGGGGAGTTCTCGCACATGGCCGACGCGCTGCGAGAGGGCGGTGCATCGGCGTTAGCGGCGGCGAGCATGTATCACTTTACTGAAAAAACACCACTTGAAGCCAAATCTTATTTGAGAGAACGAGGATTCCCGATGCGGTTTCCCGGACGCTTCTAGCCTATACCCCCGGATGCATTACACCAAACGATACTCGTCTCAGCTTCGCGCCGTCCCCTCAACCATCCCTTGATCGAATAGAAGCAACAAGATAGGCATGTCATCCACAACAAGGGGCTATCGAGACTCCACAATGAAAAGCAAGTTCGCACCTGATCAATCGATCGAAAACGAAATCAAATCACTTGTCGCAGGAAAATCTGTGCTGGTTACAGGCGGTACCGGCTCATTTGGAAAAGCCTTTATTAAGAGGCTGCTAGAGTTTCAAGCTCCGCGGCGCCTGATCGTGTTTTCCCGTGACGAGCTAAAGCAATTTGAGATGCAAATGCATCCGGATTTCAACGAACGCGACGAAATGCGGTATTTTATCGGTGATGTAAGAGATCACGCGCGCCTCGAAATGGCGATGCGGGACGTGGAGATCGTTGTACACGCCGCCGCTCTTAAGCAAGTGACAACCGCCGAGTACAATCCGTTCGAATGCATTCGCACCAATGTAATCGGCGCCGAAAACGTAGTACGCGCAGCCATCAGCTGCGGCGTGAAAAGGGTGGTGGCTTTGTCCACCGATAAAGCGGTTAATCCAATCAATCTGTATGGTGCATCCAAGCTCGCATCGGACAAGATTTTTGTCGCCGCTAATAATTTGAGCAGTGGCGGTACATCATTTTCCGTCGTGAGATATGGAAATGTGGCCGGCTCCCGGGGAAGTGTCGTTCCTTTTTTTAGGAAGCTTATCGAGGATGACACAGGATATTTACCGATTACCGATGAACGGATGACGCGGTTTTGGATGACCCTTGCCGAAAGCTGCGATCTGGTTTTATCGAGCCTGGGATCGATGCAAGGCGGTGAGGTTTTTGTGCCCAAAATCCCAAGTATCAAGATCGTAGATCTAGCTCGCGCGATGTCGCCCCACTGGCCCCACAAAATTGTTGGCATTAGGCCTGGTGAGAAATTACATGAGATCCTTATTACTGAAGACGACGCTTCAGCCACCATTGATTGTGGTAACTGGTACGTTATCGAGCCAACTTTCGTCAAAATGTTTAGCCCGGGCCGTGATTACGCGTCCCAAGGAGGTCGTGTAAAAAATAGGTTCGTATTTACCAGCGATAAAAACACCGAGTGGTTGGAAGGGCGAGAACTTGCTCGTATGATAGCTCAGGGAACGTTTTAACCGGTTTGTCAACCGTCTCACGCGACGGATCATGCTTTTGGGGGCGATCCCTGTGTGCGGGAGCATCTAAATATTAAATTTTTGCTATTGCTCAGATGGTTATCGACCCTGCCTTTCCTTCGATGGGTTTCATAAATTTGATGATGAGTTGTTTTACTTTGGTCCCAGGCGGCCAAGGATGACAGCATGCCAAGGTTGTGCAATTTAAATGCAGTCATACTTTGCGCCAACTTCCACGCTTTCAGACGTGCCACAGAGTTTTTGCGTAGATAACAATTTACTTCTGCGTCAGGAGCGTTTTCATGAAGCAACCTAAAACCGTAAACCTTTCCAAGTTGCAGCTGAAGGGGATGCTAGATGTTATTGTTCAAAACCCCACTGATATTTTTTAAGTCCCAGCTGTCGGCGCTACTTAGCATTCGATAGGTAGAAACAAGCAGAAAGATATATTCGAATTCACGGCGACATTAGCAATGGGGTAGCGCCAGGGGCGATCGAGCACAACCGACGAGAATTGGAACAGGATAGCTTCGGGTCATATAAGCGAACGGCGCGACTAATTAATCCGTTGACCTCACTCGATCCCATTTATTCGCATGCACATCGACTGAAAGTTCTTTCTATCGGGCCAAGAACCGAAATGGAGCTGCTTCATTTGTTGGCTGTCGGCTTCGATCTGGCCAACATTGAAGCAATTGATTTGATTTCGTCGTCACTACTAATAGATACCGGCGATATGCACGACCTGCCGTACCCCGATCGGAGTTTTGATGTTGTTATATCTGGTTGGGTGTTGAACTATAGTAGCGAGCCCCAACGCGCTCTGGATGAAGTAGTGCGAGTTTGTAAAAACAACGGTTTCTTGGCCATTGGTCTTACGTACGATCCTGAATTTTCTGATGATGCAAGGGGGAAGAGTGGGCCTAAGGATGATGAGATTGTTGGCTCGATGCATGCAAGTGTGGAAGAGTTGAAATCGCGCTTAGGTAATAAGCTTGGCCGCATTTTCTTCCAGCAAGATCCAGACGTTGCCGGTAAAAAGGGTGTGGTAATGCTTATCGGGCGCATCAACCACAGAGCCTGACGCAAGTGTTCTCTCCTGTCACCCTAGCTATTTGTACATGAGCCTCGTGGCATATCTGACAAGTGGCGCGATATTTTCGCTATTGGTATCAATATTTTTAATTAATAAATCATTCCGTGGTACAGGATTAACTTTCTCGTTGAGTTTGGGTAACGTCGAATAGACGATTTCAAACGCTAATCGTGGCCCCAGAACAGGAGCTGTGGCTTTGTGAAGGCCACGAGTATCTTCGAAAAAACTCATGCCCTTGGGGCCGGTAAAAATCCTAATTTCATCCTCGCGAAAAAAATTGTAGACGTCTTCATCGCTCTTCCTATGTTGTTCCATCCATTCCTAAAATTTCTGCAACATGATTGGATCCCCACCGAAACGCTCTGTTACAAGCGGATTAAGAATGCTTGTTTCATGAGTTTTGGTCACAAAAGAATGTGGCCCGGTGGCTTCTGTTACGTCGGTCAGATAAACAAATAAGTTACATGATCTAAAATCTCCCCGGTCATGATGAAACATTTGCATCCCCCCAATCGGTAACGAGGATGGGCGCGACCACCACATCGTTGCAATCGAGATTGTTGGAGGCGCTCCAAGATACGAAGTGGCGATCTCAATAAGCGCGCGATGGTGTAAGATCCGGTATATAGGCGTGCATTTACATATATCTTCTGTCTTATAATCACCAAAGCGAACATTTGCAGGTAGTTTACTAGCAAGCGCCTCTCCCTTAGCCCCTTGCTCATCGAATCCGCTAGCACCAAATGTAACCTTCTTATTTTCTATGAAAGTTTCAATTTCCAATATTTCAGCAGACGTGAAAACGGGTTCAATTAGAGGGCAACCCAATTGCCGTAGTGCTTCAACAGTTTTTTGGCGCGCCTTATCCAAGGTAAGCCCTTCAGGGCTCAGCACGTGCTTACCAACTCGTTGGGTTACATAAATGGCGGCAATCTCGCCGACCATGTCCCGTGCTCGTTTGTCGAGGCCACCTTTCAATAAGGCTAGGAGAAAACCCTGCAAATCCTCGGCACGCCGAAGGTAGAGCGGATTAAACACGTCAGTTGGCGCATGGTCCATGAGACACGTACTTTCATTCGGGAATCATTTTACATTATATTGAGTCAACTGCTTGTAGCGGAAATCTACCAGCGGGTCTGTTTTCTACAATACGCAAAGTTTCTCCTGCGTACCATTTTCGGAAGCCTCTTGAAACCAGCCGCTTTATTTAGATAGTTGCATCACCTCAGCTGCGGAGCGCGTAGTGATAAGCTGGTTAAAATCCCCTCCACCTCGAACGTCGCACGGCTGAACTTGGTCGCGCTGTTCTAAGCGGCCATCCCGCTCTAAAACATGAAATATATTATACTCGAGGGGAAGAACCATTTCATTTATGACGTCACATGATTTTTGCGAAAATGATTCTAGGATGATATCTGGCTTTAGCGCGAGCGCTTCTTGTATTCCGCGCATGGTATGAACTTCGGAACCTTCAACATCAATCTTTATGAGTAGGCGGTCTCCAAGCGTTGGCGCCAAACCTGTGCCATCAAGCTTCGCTGTGCGAACAACCGTTCGCTCAACATTCTCACCCTTGCGTTTGCCAAGGCCTCCGCCGGAAGAAATCTGTAGGGTTGGTTTTTTTGCCCAGCTGAAATGTGAAACAGCATCCTGATCGGAAACTGCAAATGCATGTTCGACAATGTTGTCGAATCCGTTAATTATTTTATGCATTCTCAAGCGACTGAAAGCATAAGGATTGGGCTCAAATGCGTGAATCTTTATATCAGAGCGTAATGCCGCTGCAGCTAGGCTGTAAACACCAACATGCGCGCCAATATCCAAAATGCCTGTTGCGTCACGGGCCATGCGGCACCACAACTTCATGGACTGGGGTTCAAAGTGACGAAAAAACAAAATATCCCACCCGCGAGGGCAATCGTTGTTTGTAAACATCAGAAACGCAGGGCACTCAAACATTTCAACTTCGTAATATCCGAAATACCCGAGGTGCGGATGATCTACGATATTAATGCCACCTGGGGTCTGTCGGATTGCTTCAAGCGATTCAGCGTTCCGCGTCTCAATGTCTTTTAGTCGCATAAACTAACCCCGTGCCTAAAATGGCACCATATACCCGAAATCCCGTTGTCTGCTACAATCGTAAATACCGCCGTGAACTTGACTTCGCACTGAAGGTCGTGCCGCGGCAGCTCACTATACTGTGGAAAATAGGTTGAATTGGATCGCACGCCCTGATGAATACAAAGCCTAAATTTGTTCCCTACGGGCAACACGTCATAGACGAGGCGGATATTGAGTCCGTCGTTTCGGTCTTGCGTTCTGGCGCGCTTACCAATGGCCCCGCGGTCGAAGCGTTTGAAACGGCATTGGGAGAGGTAACCGGGGCGAAGGCGGTTGTGGCATGCTCGTCGGGTACCGCCGCCTTGCATTTGGCGGTATTGGGGCTTGGTTTGAAATCCGGCGATCGCGTGATTGTGCCCTCACTTACCTTTCTAGCTACTGCTAACGCTGTCCGTTATACCGGCGCCGACGTGGTGTTTGCTGATGTCGATGCTTCCAGCGGACTTATGGAGCCGAAGCATTTCGAGGAAGCCTTGAGCAAGGTCCCCCGCGGGTTCGTTAAGGCTGCCATCCCAGTGCATCTCAATGGCCAGTGTTGTGATATGCCGAGTATCAGCAAGATCGCGCACGCGCATGGGGTTTCTGTCATTGAAGATGCTTGCCATGCTCTGGGAGGCCATCTTCCCGAACCCGAAGCCCACCTGGCGGTCGGATCGTGCGCCCATAGTGTGGCGGCGTGTTTTTCCTTTCACCCTGTGAAGGCCGTTGCAATGGGTGAGGGCGGAGCTATCACGACCAATGATTCGGCCGCAGCAGCCGTTATGCGAAAGCTCCGAAGTCACGGAATGGCGCGCGCGCCCGCCAGTCCGGCGATGCCTCACCTAGCGTTGTCTCCCGATGGTCAGAATAACCCTTGGCACTATGAAATGACGGACATCGGCTGGAACTATAGAGCCAGCGACATCCATTGTGCATTGGGCTTGAGCCAGCTCAAAAAACTAAAAATCTTTGTCGATCGGCGGTCTGCCCTCGTAGCTCGTTATGATAATATTCTTCGAGCGCTGCGACCTACCGTGCGCACGGTCGCGCGTGTTGGAGGACAGGTGGCATGGCACCTCTATGTGGTGCATATTGACTTTGATGCCATTGGCCAGAGCCGGGCTACGGTTATGAAAGCGCTGGCGGCGGCAGGAATCGGCTCCCAAGTGCACTACCTGCCAGTGCACTTGCAACCCTACTACCAAAATCTGTATGGGTCCCAGCACCTCCCGGGGGCAGAAGAATATTACGCATCCTGTCTCACCTTGCCTTTGTTTTCTTCCATGGCGGACTCGGATGTTGATCGCGTTGCAGGTGAATTGAAGCGCGTTGTCGATGGGTAGATTAAGGTGCCTGTGATTATGCGGGAGCGGGAGGTCGGCGATTATTCGTATTCGCTGAGGGCAGCGCTCATGTCACGACACCCCTTCTTAATGACTTCGACGCTTACACCATGAGTTTGTGCCGCAGCTGTACGGCGTTCGCTCGTTGTGCAGCTTTCCGAGAACAAATTCGTGACTTGGTCCACTAGGTCTTGCGGGCAGGGGGCATTGGCGCCAGCCGTCCGGGCTACATGCTCGGGTGTATCTTCACTGACCGCGGGAACACCTCCCACCATCAGGCCGGTAACCGGTTTTTCAGTGGGGACAACGGCGCCATTGGCGTCGAGAAGCAAGACGTTTACGCATTGAGCACCCTCCGCGAGCTGTGCGCTCGTAACGCCCAATGTCAGACTGAGCGCAAATATTACGTCATGGTTGTTGGCCAGCGCCCCAACCAACGATAGGGCATGCTCCAGGCGGCAAGACGCGCGGCTACCGATGATTGGCAGGTCAGACACGAATTGCTGCGGCGGGCCGACGTTGCGCCGTTGGCATGCTGGGTAATATCGCAATCAGTGAATGCTGCGTCGCAGGTAACGTAGCTGACCGAGCAGCCCCGGACTCGGAGCGCCTGAAGGATAGTGATCTGTCGGGCGCCATGAATGGACCAGGCGGTGTAGGGTGCATAGCAAAGGATATGTGGTGGTCGGGTCATGTCTGGAGAAACCTAATATATCAGCGGCAGCCAAGGGGGACGAAACAAGGCGGCCGTAAAAACCCCTAAGATACCGGCCGCTAATCCTGGTCCCAGGGGCATTTCGCCGCGCCAGACAGATCGGCCCGTGGCAACCGTCCCAATACCAGCGCCAACTAGAGTTAGGATGCCGCCCGCCGCCATGATGTAGGGAAGCGCCAATGGTCCCAGCCAGATTCCACCGACAGCTACTAATTTTACGTCGCCCAGTCCCATGGCCTCGCGACCCTTGAGACGGCTTATCACCCACCGCAACACCCAAAACACCGCACCGTTGATCACGGCGCCTAGAACAGCCCATTCCCATGTAATGTGCACCGGGGATCCAATTGCGACCACACCGAATCCGGCGACGGCTAGGGCGGCCTGCAAAGGATCGGGCAGATGCCCTGTGCGCAGGTCTACGGCTGACAATGCAATCAGTCCTGCGGCAAGCACAGTCAGGCACTCGAGTGGCCAAAGGTCCATCAATCATCCTCAGGTAATCTCGGGTCAAGCATACGCGGTTAGCTCAAGTTCGCGAAAGCCTGTTTGTTCGTTTCCGCTAATTTGCGGTGATGGTGTTCTATGCTATGGATTCGGTTGCTCGCCGAATTTTCTCGGCGGTGCGGGTGTGGTTCAATGGTAGAACGAAAGCTTCCCAAGCTTTAGACGAGGGTTCGATTCCCTTCACCCGCTCCATCTCTATCGAGATACAAACCGCAAAGTCATAACGCCCCGTTAGCTATGGCGGCCGGGAAGATCTCCAAAAAATTGTTTCCAGCGACGAAAATAAGAAGGCATTGGTAGGTGCGTTTAAGCAAGCAGCGTGCGCCATGGGCTTGGAAGAAAATCAGACGAAAACAGTGGTCGACTATATTGAGACTCTAGCCCGTGAGCTTTGTTATGTGGAAGCGCTTCGCGAACGATGTCTCGAAGTCCAGAGAATCCGGAAAAATCTCGAGACTCTCGTGAAGGCTTACAGCGATGACTTGCGGATGTCGTCGGATATAGGTCGGATCAAAGCTCTAATGGGCAAGGGATTAGGCGAATTAGAAGATATCCTTCACAATGTTGATGCGAAGTCGGCTGATATTCTTGCCGCGTTGATCTCCATCTATGAGGTTATCCTCTCAGTGCGCAAGGCCCGCGACGACCTTCATTACATTCTCATGGAATAGGATCCCGTCATTACCAAATGGTAGAACCTGAAGCTGATCCGGCGCCAAGAGATCGACCACACTCTCTAAACCACTTACTAGAGCAAGCGGGAATCTACACCGGCAGCTACGAGCGCAAAAAATATGCGGTGCCGGCGGGAAAAAATGACGAGGCCGAGATTGGGTGCTTACCGGCTGAGATGGTCAACGAGGTCGTAAAAAAATTGGGTTCCGATAGTTACCTGCTCGATTGAAATGAATTCGTTCGGTTGATGCGCTTGGGCAATAAATCCCGGTCCGCAGATAACAGCTGACAGATCGTTCTGTTGAAAATGGCCAGCTTCAGCCGCATAGCTGACGGCGCGCACTTCGTTGTCTCCCGTCAGCATTCGGCAAAGTTGCTCTGCTTCAGACTCCGGTTCAAATCGTAATGGAGGGGCTCCGGCTTGAACTGATGACTCTATGCGGCAAGTCGGCGCTATGGCATGCAGGCGAGGAAGCACGGTGTCTCTGCAATATCTGTTGAACTGCGCGACATAGGCCATCGGATTGTCTGACGGTAGTGAGCGGATGTCCCATTGGAATGCACAGTGACCAGCCATGATGTTCACAGCCGTTCCGCCCTCGATGACATTGACAGAGATGGTCGTATGGTGAGGTTCAAAATGATGGTCGTGTGGTCCCTTGGCCGCAGTGTCGGCGGCGAGCGATTGAATATATTGAATGAGTCCCGACGCTACCATGACGGCACTTACGCCGCGGTGTGTCTGCGAAGAATGCGTCTCGTGACCGGTCACAACCGTGCGGACGTCGGTAATGCCTTTTTGGGCGCTTACTACTTTCATTCCTGTCGGCTCACCGACGATGACCGCGCGCGGCTTCGGAACAGCTTTCTTGATTACCCGGATCAGAGACGGGACGCCGATACAACCCACTTCCTCGTCATACGAAAACGCGAGGTGAATAGGAGCCTTGAGCTGAGCTTGTGTTGCTGTGTCGAGAGCTCCGAGAACAATGGCGATGAACGTTTTCATATCGGCGGTGCCCCGGCCGTAGAGCCGCCCGTCTCGCTTCGCCACCGTGAACGGATCGGAATGCCAATCCTGATTGTCGATGGGGACTACGTCCGTGTGGCCCGAAAGCACAACGCCACCCTGCGTAGACGGACCGATTGTCGCTAAAAGATTTGCTTTGGTGTGATCTGTGTTGTGAACGAGTTCGCTGCTGATGCCGTGATCCCGCAGAAGCTGCTGAATAAAGGCAATCAAATTCAGATTCGAGTTGCGCGATACCGTATCGAAAGCTACCAGTTTTTCCAACATGGTGACGGATCGTGCGGTTAGAGCTGTGAGGTCACGCATGCGGGATCGCCCGGCGAATCCATCTGGGCGGAGCGTCCGCGCTATCGCGAACCTCGATACCCCGTGCGGTAAGTTTGCCGCGTATGGCATCGGCCTTGCCGAAATCTCCTTCTTTCCGTGCGGCCTCGCGTTCGTCTACCAAAGCTTGGATTTTTTCCCGGTCCGGTCCCGCCCTAAGCCAGGTATCTGGGGTTTCCTGCAGAATGCCCAGAAGTCTTCCAGCCGCGCGAAGCTCATTTTTCGTCGTGACAGCGTCACTCGCAGCACGTTTTCCTGCTGTTAGAGAGGCCATCTCAGACAACACAGCTAAAGCTTTCGGCGTATTGAGATCGTCTAGCAGTGCATCCATGAGTGCCGCCGGGGCCTCGACATCCTCGTCAGGATATACGCTCAGATGATCTAGGAAGTCGTAGAGCCCGTCCAAGCGTCGTCGAGCCTGGTCTATGGCTTCGTCAGACCACTCCAGGGGTTGCCGGTAATGCGCTGATAGTAACGCTAGGCGAATGGCCTCTCCTCGGTGGGTTTTAAGCAAATCATGGACGGTCACGAAATTCCCTAAGGATTTCGCCATCTTTTCCTTATTCATTGTAAGCAAGCCGTTGTGTAACCAAAGGCGCGCATAGACCGCTCCCTCATGTGCGCAGGTGCTCTGCGCCAACTCGTTCTCATGGTGGGGAAATATAAGATCGTTTCCACCTCCGTGGATATCGACGGTCTCGCCCAGATGGGTTTCGATCATGCTAGAGCACTCGATGTGCCAGCCCGGGCGGCCTCGCCCCCAGGGGCTATCCCACCCCGGTAGGTCGGGTGTCGAGGGTTTCCACAAGACAAAATCCGCCGCATCTTTCTTGTAGGGTGCGACGTCTACACGCGCGCCGGCGATCATGTCATCGCGGTTGCGTCCAGAAAGCCGACCATAACCGTCAAACGACGGCACGTGGAAAAGTACATGCCCTTCTGCCTCATACGCATGTCCAGTTTTAATGAGTCGGTCAATCATGTCGACCATCTGCGTGATATGGTCGGTCGCGCAAAGCTCGAGAGTGGGTGCCATAACACCCAGGGCGTCCATATCCTGGCGGTAAATTTCCTTAAACTTGCTTGTGATCGCTGATATAGGAAGGCCTTGCTCCCTTGCGGCAGCGTTGATCTTGTCGTCTACGTCCGTGTAATTGTTCGCGTAAATTACACTCTTGGCGCCGAATTGATGACGCAGTAGACGATAAAGAATATCGAAAACTACCGCCGGGCGGGCATTGCCGATATGAGCGTAGCTATAAATGGTGACGCCGCAGACATACATCGTGATCCGGCCAGGATCAGCGGGTTCAAACGCCTGTTTCGCGCGGGTCAAAGTATTGTAAAGAAACAAGGGCATTTGCCAGCGCGGTGCACAGAACTGGGGAGAAGTATGTGGGGTTGGGCTATAGCGCATCAGCTTTGAGATTGCAAAGCCAGGAATGGGGACTACATTGCGTTGGCCTAACCAGGTTTCCGGATGATTGCTGATCCACCGCCGTTGACAAATGAGGCGTAAGGCGGCATCAGCACCTCATCGCTTACGGGGATCGAGAACCAGTTTTGGGATGCGAACTATGACAAGCCAACGACAGTCTGTTTTCGGTCGCGGAGTCAGCGTCGAACAAGTGGAGGAGGGGAAGACCCTTGCGCCTAGACTCAACGACCAGGGGCTTATTCCTGTTGTAACGACGGACGCCGTGACCGGCGAGCTTTTGATGCATGGCTACATGAACGCAGAGGCGCTCGCCAAAACCATAGAGACAGCCGAGGCTTATTACTGGAGTCGCAGCCGCAATGCGCTTTGGCGGAAGGGCGCCACCAGCGGGTTTGTGCAGCGGGTTGTGGAAATGCGCATTGACGATGACCAGGACGCTGTGTGGTTACGCGTTCAGGTTGGGGGGTCGGGTGCCAGCTGTCACGTGGGTTACCGTTCGTGCTTCTACAGGTCCGTGCCTTTGGGCGGAAACGTGGAATCTGCGGTAGAGCGCCTGTCGTTCGAAGAAGCTGAGAAAACGTTCGATCCCAAGGACGTGTACGGCGATATCCCCAATCCGACGCAACTCTAGAGCTTTAGACATCGATAAGGGCCGCCGCGGCTGACGGGACTACGTCGCGGCAGAGCACCCCACCCCTAAAACCTGAACCGCGCCGTGATCGTGGCGGTGTGTGACATATAGCCGCTTGCTATTTCCGTGTCGTAATCGACGCTTATGGACGAGTAGCTATCCTTGTGGGCGATCCCTACACCTAAGTTGATGCGATTTGGACTGCGCTTGTTACCGGACACGGTAAACGGCGTATCTCCCGTCACGAAGTTCCCGGCAACAGATACTGGATCGTTAAGAATGTCTCGTGTGTAATTAGCGCGTATCTCCGCCTCCACGTATGAATCGTAAAAAATGGGGAAATCACGATCCAACGCGAAACCAACAGACCCACGGATTGAATCTGCATTTTTATCGCTCACAACTAGATTGATTCCCCCGCCACCCAAAGTTTCGGTGTAGCCGTCTTCGTGAACGCTTACGTATGCGCCGCGAATATACGGCGAGATTTGATACAGGTCCCAATTGAAAAAAGCACCAGTTTCCAGGGAGCCCCCCCATTGGTATCCATTCCATTTACCGAGGGCGGAACGCTGGAGGCCACCGAACTCCACGTTTCGTTGGGTCTCGTAGGTGTTGTACGCCGCGGTTAGTATGGCTTGTGTATAGAAGTGGTCATTTTGATGGTGCCCGTATGCGCTCAGCTGCGTTGTATAGAACTCTACAGGCGAAGTGTTGGAGACGCGTAGAGATGCGGATTGCCACGACTCCATCAGACTAAAGCCAATGTGGGCCCGGTCAAGAACGGGCATATCGGCGCCAAGGGCTATGCCAAGGCCCCAAACGGAAAAGCCGGCTTGTTCGCCGTTCGCGTCCTGGGACGCGAACCCGCCTATTGCCTGCACCCAAAACCCGGCAACGTCACCTTGCGCGTGGTTTGGCAACCCGCTTTTCGCCACGGCCACGAGGCGCCGGCGAATCATACCTGTTCCCATATCTTGGTTGTTGAGCGCGGCCTGCAAAGTAGCGCCGCTGGTGTCAGGCAGGAGTTGACGGATGCCTGCAGAAAATTCTTCTTGTGTTTGCAGAGATGATAGCGCTTTGGCCACAGGCGTATCGCTGTTAAGCGCGGTCGTGAATGAATTATAAATTGCTGAGGAATTTGGCCCTAAGCCAAGCTGCTCAGTTGTTTTCCGCTCTACCGATAACAAGATCACGTTCGAGTCTGTTGGGCTGATCGAAAAATCGATATTATTCATAAAGGAATTGAACGGCGTTACGATTTCACTCAACGGTGCTCCCAAGCTAAGTGAACCGGCCCGGACGAGAGTATAGGTTTGCGTGGCATCGATGATGCCCGATACGGTCGCGTTGAGGCGGGCATCTGCGTCGATAACTATTTGCCCAATCGAATCAAGCATCGCCGCGCCAGCTGCCTGGCCGCCGCCCGAAATATTGAACGTCAACCTGGATCCCGCACCTACAGTTGCCGTGCTGACCGCCAACGGCGAAACGTCGAGAACCATCATTCGCGATTGGCTCATGCTTAGATCAAGCCTGCCGGTGCCTTGAACCACTCCCCCATCCAGGTCGGCCCCGTTCAGTAAGGTTAGGATGTGATTTCCACTGCCTAGGCTCACACGGCCGGTCACAGTTCCGCCGTCCACTGCCAACGAGCTGCTACCTGACCTCACGCTTCCGGCCTGGAATGTCAGGTTACCGGTAATCGTGCCGCCGACGAGGGACACTGTTTGATTACCAGCCCCCAGTAGAACCTCTCCAGTGATTGTTCCCGAGTTGGCGAAGGAAAGGCCGGAAATGTTGGCGCTCAAATCTACAGCTACGGTCTCGCCAGTGCTGTCTTCCGGGTTGACGGCTTCAATGGTACCGTTGTTTTCAAAGTTCGTTAGCGTGCCAGAGCGGTCGACAATGCCGTATGCCGAAGACGTCGGGCCCTTAACATTAATGTTAATCAATCCACTATTCGTGAATGAATTTAGCCCGCCACTGGCTTCAACGAGAACTGCGTACCCGTCTCCTCCCAATTCACCGACGAAGTCGTCAATCGTTCGAGAGGTCGAATCTACAGTAAAAACCGAGAGGTCTCCATCATTCCGGATTGAAGTGACGACACCGTGATTACCGACGCGCATTGCGGTTGCTGAACCATCCAACGCAGAGACACCGATGTCGCCGCCATCGTTCCAAAATCCGCCCTGAAGGGTCGCGGTATAGATCGTTTCTCCGCTGATAACTCCTTCAATGTCGAAAGCGCTTGCATTGACTCCACCCTGAGTGCCGTTCACCACGACGTTGCCCCTGTTCACGAAGCTAAAGCCGTTTTCACCCGCACGCGGACCAACGGTAATATTGTTGACGGCGTTGCTTGGGCCTCCCGGTGTTATGAAGATGCCTGGTCCCCGGCTAATTAAAGTTATAGTTGAATCTAGGGCGCCTGATGCCGCTAAAAAGGCGTCCTGCGATTCTTGGGTCATAGTAGAGCCGTTACCCTGCAACAAGACCCCCCCCGTAACATCGGAGGCAATCCATATCCCGTTCCGCCCCAATATTGCCGGTAGCCGGGTAAAAGTAAAACCGTCGCGGCTCAACACCTGTGAAGCAAGCCCGACCACGATGCCGCCGATGTGGGTATATGTGCCGTCAAGGCCGCCGCCGATATACACGCCAGAGCCCTGATGGTTCTGAGCGGTTATCGTTCCATCGGTCTCGATCGATCCCGTGATGTGGCCGGTGGACATAAAGCCGAATGAACTTCGCCCGGTTACATCAATGCGGCCGTAGTTGACGATATCTCCGATCATGTCGGCTTCCACCGCAATGCCGTACGACGATGCGCCGTCAACGCTGATGCTAGCGCTAAGGTCGGCAATCGTTCCGTTACTGATGTCGCCTATGAATGTACCGAGGCCACTAACGCGAATACCCGCATTAAAAGCAGAGAAACTATCGTCGAGATCGCCGACAGGGTCGCCTACACCAATCGAGCCAAGATTGACGATCGAGCTGGTCAAATTGAGCGGTGTTTGTTCGTTTGTATCTGGGTCGACGTTCGTCAAAAATCCTAGGATACCCGACGTTGAACTCCCGAGAGCGGTTATAGTACCCGAGTTTGAAACTGAGTGATCTGAGAGTATGATCACGGTGCCCGGTGGTCCGATTGGAGTTTGGATTGAGCCGGTGGAATCGATAATAATCGTGCCAGGCCCTTCGCCGTCACCAGTCAGCGTGTCTACCGACTCGGTTCTTGAATCGCTGATAGTGAGATCGCCAGCATGCGCCAATGGCACACTCATCGTCGAAATGGCGGTCGCCCAAAGGAGCATCGGACCAACGACTTTTAACGGAGTACGGGCGCCCATTAACAAAACCTCTTTCCAAGATCATAAATGCCTCGTTCCAAACTGCGCGTGGAACGAGGCGCTGCTTTATAGCAATATCTAACCCTTGTGCGGCAACCGTAGTTCGCGGCTCTATCAGCAAGCGCAGGTGGCGGCGGTGCGAAGCTCTATCCCGCCACAAAGCCAGTCAGAATGTCATACGATTTGGCCGAATACACAACTTATAATGGTTTTCCAACAAAAAGCTCTTCTCTCTATTGGCGTTGATCGTTCCTTAACATATTCTTCCTAGAGGAGAATGGCTCGCCCCGACCGCTGGCTCTATATGGACACGGATGGGGTTGCGCGTGGTCACCAAGATGACCTTCCCTCGGTTCATTTTCGAGCATTGCAGTAAGATTTCTCATTGGGCAAGGGCCGGACGAAAAAGGACGGCCTTTCGCAACTTCACGACCGGCGCCAGGATCACCCGGCAGGTCGGCTGCCCAAGTGGTCGACGCTACCAGGCGCCAATGATAACGGAGATCGCGAACTTCAAGGGTGCCATGGCCTAAAATCCTTGTGCGACAAATTGCATTGAGGCGCAGCGTAATTTACTAGCGCGCCTCCTGCGTTGGTCTGCGCCAATGCGTGATAATCTCCACCAGGCGCTACCGGGCGCCGCCGACAAGGCGGTCCAGCTCGGCTCGGGCTTCGGCACCTTCGATACTGTCCACCGGGCAGGCTTGACGCGCGGCCTTAAAGGCTCGCTCGGCCCCGTCACCGCCCCTTCTGATCAGTCGCCATGTACCCAGGAACAACACCCGCTCGCAGGCGTCGGGTTTTGAGTTCCGCTCTGCGCCGTAGAGAGAAATCATCGCGTCCTCTACAGCATTCTGGTCGGTCGCGATCACCAATAACTTGGCCATTGTCCATTCTCGTTCGGGGCCGACATTGTTGGCAAACTCTCCCCAGCCAATGGGTCTTGGTGCACGTAGCGTCGATTTCGCGAGCCACAGAGCAGCAAGGCCGTCATAGGGCGAGCCGTCCAATATATCCGCAAAGGCGTTCGCAGCGCTATCCCATTCTCCGGCGAGGTATAGTGCTACTCCGCGGCCGAGTACGCCTGTGTCCGATCCGGGCATCGCCCGACTGAGACCATTGTAATCCGCAATGGCATCACTATACCGCCCCGCCAGGATTTTTAGGTAAGCCCGCCGCCGCAGCAGTTCAATTTCAGTGGAATTAATTTCAAGGGCCCGGTCGAGATCCGCTATCGCTTCATCGAACTGATGGGTTCGTTGGTGGAAAACAGCGCGCTGAAGATGGGTACGCCACTCTCTTGGCGACAACTGGAGGGCCCGCTCGGCATCTTTTAGGGCTACGTCATATTTCTCCATAGTGCCGTATGCCGCTGCGCGCCGGGCGTAGTCGCGACCGTCGACAGATCCAAAGTCTATAACCGAATCAAATGCGGCAATTGCGGCTTCGACGTCGCCGGTGACGAATAGATCAAGCCCGTGATCAGAGACCGCGCGCGCGTCCAGCACGTCCTCTATCAAATAGACGTTTTGTGCCACACAACCCGATAAAAGAAGTGCCGCCACCGTCATCGTCGCTGTCATTAGAGCCGATTTCATTGCTTGCCCCATTTCCCGGCGGTTCAACACGACCAGGCAACATCCGATCAATTTCAGTTCATAATTTATTGTTTGTACCCCTCGCGCTCTACCATGACTTGGTCTCGAAATGCCACCCCTGGCTTTTATAACGACCGCCGATTGCAGTTACCTACGGTCGAGCCTCACTCCAAGGATATCGCCGGGTGGCGGGCGTGACGCAAAGTCAGCCTTGGTGGAGCCCCGAGCGCTTTTACAGCGTCCAGTGTCCAACTTGCCTTGAACTTAGGATGACCGGTCCTGTTTATTTGGGTTTCGGCGGGCGGGTTGGCACTAGGCGAGATGATGGTCTTTCTTGCCACAATCTTCGCGACATGGTGGTTGTTTCGCCCCTTAGATGATGTGTTGGCGCTATTGTTTGAACCTTGCGGACTGTGGGTTGCCTTCGCAGCCGTGCTTAACGCTTCGGTCTTGATCCTCAACTCCTAACAAAGACCAAAGTTTTGACCGCCTACCGATGGTCGTATTTTAGGTTGGCCGAGGCAGGTACGCCGAATGGCGTGGTGGGGAGACGCAATACGCCGCCATTTGGCGGAACGGGCGACGGCGTATTGGGAAGCCGTAAGGCACCGGTTTCGCGAGGCACCACCTCCGGCGTATGGGGGAGCATGAGAGTGCCGTTGGGCAACGGTGGTAGCAGGCTTAGTGTTACCGGCGGCGTGATTAAGTTGTTGGTTGCCGTGCGTACCTTGTTTTCAAATTCTTTGCGTGTGCGTTGGGCATCTCCCGGTCCAAGAGCATTGTCGAGGCGATAACGGCATTGAAATTGTTCGGCGGCCGAAAGCCGAATGTTGCCACACACGGCATTGTCCGCAATGACTGCTGCTCCGCCCGTGATTATGAAACCAAGAAGTCCAACTATTATGGTTCGAAGATACATGGCGCTATCTCCCTCGGTCACCCGTTCAACAGCTCGCGTCCATCCAGCGTCATTATCTCACGGTTTAAATTCTTCAAGAACGGTATGCTATAGACCGTCCGGGCGGTAAATAGAGCCGGATCGACCGTGCACAATGCCAGCGCCGCCTCGGCCATAGCCTCGACTGGCTCGTCCTCTTCACTCGGCCCCTTGCGCCCCGATAGTTTGGCAACGCCAGAGGAGACGCAACCCGGTGTCCATACAGCGCTCGTTGGTCCAAGTGCATTCACGGCCACGCCCGTGCCGTGCCGCTCAGCGCCGATACCTGCAGTCAGGCGGTTCAAGGCCGCCTTAGTTACTCCGTAGAGCATCAACCCGTTTTTCTCCAATGGATTGAACGGTGGCCCCTTTGGGACGTTTGCCGCCGCCGAAGAAATATTCAAAATCCAGCCTTCGTTCCGTTCTTTCATGCTAGCTGAAAAGTTCTGCATGAAGTGAAACGGTCCGTTCAGATTCAGCTCCAACAAACCGTAGTATCGTTCGGGCGTTAGATCTTCAAAGTGCGTGCCGATGGTGCCCGCGGCGGCATTGTTCACAAGAATGTCTACGCGGCCGGTGCGGTCTAGAATGGTTTCTATGGCTGTCGTGCGGGAACTTCGATCGGAAATGTCGCATTGGACGGCCATCGCGGCGCCGCCATCCGCCTCTATCTGCGCTAGCGTTTTTTCCAGAGACCCAGGGTCCACGCCCGTGCCAGGCTTCAGAGTGCGGGCCAGGCCCACCACCGTCGCGCCTTCGGCGGCAAAGCGCCGGGCGATGCCCTTGCCGACGCCGCGGCTGGCTCCCGTGATCACGGCAACTTTGCCTTTCAGTGCGTCGCGCGAGCCGGCAGCCGCGCAACCCGTGGCCGTGCTAGCTAATACCGTGGCGCCCGCTAACGTTCCCGCGCTTTGCAATAAGGTGCGGCGATTAATGTTACTCTCTCTGTGGTTACGAATCAGATCGAAAAGTGTGTTGCCTATGTCCATTGCCCCTTGGATTTTATATCTTCCTATCAGATTGGATGCCCTCGCGGTTCAATGACGTACCTCATCACCCCGACCACTGGGTATCAATGGCCTGTTCCGTTGGTTTCGCTAATCAGCGAGCGGAACCGCCTTTGAGGGCATGAGCGGTTGCCCTCCGGCTAGCCGATCCCGGGTAATTTTGAACACGATGGGACTTAGTAGGAGGAGAGCGATGAGGTTAGGGATCGCCATCAGGGCATTCATAATATCGGCGAATATCCAGACAATCTCCAATTTTGCGAGTGCTCCAACGGGAATAACGATGGCCCACAAATACCGGTACGGGACGATAGCTCGATCGCCGAAGAGATAAGCGGCGCAACGTTCACCATATACACTCCAGCCGAGGATGGTGGTAAATGCGAAGAAAATTAGGCTAATGGATATAAGGGCTCCGCCGATGCCGGGCAAGGCGGCGTTATACGCCATAGCGGTTAGCGGCGCGCCAGTTTCTCCCGACATCCAAACACCCGTCGTGATGATGGCTATGCCTGTCATGGAATTAACGACAAGGGAATCGATGAAGGTGCCGAGCATCCCGATTGCGCCGTTGCGTACGGGATCGTCACTGCGGGCTGCGGCCTGTGCAATGGCGGCCGTGCCCAAGCCCGCCTCATTGGAGAAGATACCTCGCGCCACACCAAACCGGATGGCAGCGGCGACCGCGGCGCCGGCAAAACCTGCCGTGGCCGCCGTTCCACTGAATGCGGAGGTGAAAATCAACTCAATCGCTGCCGGCACTTCGGCGGCATTGACGGTCAGTAAAAAGATACCGCCGACGAAATAAAGCACAATCATGAATGGGATGAGCGTACTTGATAGGGCCGCGATTCTTCTTATGCCGCCAATGATAACGAAGAAAACAAGCGCTGTGAGCACTGCGGCTGTCGCCCATGAGGGAACACTAAACTCCGCATCGAGGGCGTCGGCGATGGAGTTGCTCTGAACGATATTGCCGACGCCGAAGGCCGCGGTAGCCGCGAAAACGGCGAATAGTGTTCCAAGCCATGCCCATTTCGGCCCAAGACCATGCTTGATGTAGTACATGGGTCCGCCGAGGTAGTGCCCACGCGGAGATACTTCGCGGTAGGTTACCGCCAGCATGGTCTCGGCATATTTTGTCGCCATGCCCACAAGAGCGGTCATCCACATCCAGAATAGCGCACCCGGACCGCCGAGATGAATGGCGGTGGCAACACCGGCAATATTGCCGACGCCCACCGTGGCACTGAGCGCCGTCATCAGCGCAGCGAATGGTGAGATCTCGCCTTCGCCTTTGGCCTCGCTCCGTGCAGCGGGACTGACCATCAATCGAAATGCTTCGGGAATTCGGCGAATGGAGATGCCGCGCAGGCCAATGGACAAATAGAGCCCGGTGCCGAGGATCAATATCATCGTTATCGGCCCCCAGAGAAAATCACTGACGGCCGTTAGAAACGTCTCTAAGCCCATTCTAATTCCCCTGAACGATTCTTCACCGTCAGTATAGAGGCCCGGAACCTCGGGGCAATCGTTGTGCTACTTCAATGCCGTACGGGAGGTGGGTAAGGGTGGATTTGGCCGTCAGGACTCTCGACAGAGATAAACCCAACGTCGCTTTTGCTCGTGTGGGTAGGGGTCAGTGGCACTTTCCCCGCCCCTCCGGGGATGTCGAGCATGTATGTGGGCTGTGCGAGCCCAGAGAGACGGCCGCGCAGCTCCTTAACCAGAGCCTGGCCTTCTTCCAGTGGCACGCGGAAGTGGCTCGTGCCCGGCGCAAAATCAAGTTGATGCAAATAGTATGGCTTGATGCGCAAGGCCACGAGGGCACGCATCAATGCCTCAAGTGCGTCAATTGAATCATTGACGTTCCTCAGCAGCACCGTTTGCGACAGAAGGGGTATTCCCGAGTTAACAAAACGAGCGCAAGCGTTTGCGACGTCCGCGGTCAACTCATCTGCATGATTGCAATGAAGGACAGCATAGACAGGTTTAGAGATGCTCGCCATAGCGGCAACTAAATCCGCGTCGATACGCTGCGGTGTTGCGATGGGCACGCGGGTATGCACTCGGACGATTTTGACGTGTGTGATTTCATCCAGCGCAGTGAGAATTTCCGATATGCGCCGGGTGGATAAGATGAGGGGATCGCCGCCGGTCAGAATGACTTCCCATATTTCTGGCGTTCGCTGGATGTAGTTGAGCGCCTCTGCCAACTGTGCAGCGTTCAACGCGCCGCCGTCAGGACCGACGATCTCCCGGCGGAAGCAGAACCGGCAATAGACTGGGCATACCAATGTCGGCATCAGCAGTGCGCGGTCTGGGTAGCGGTGAACGATGCCTTTTACTGGGCTATGAATTTGATCGCCGATGGGATCGGTCAACTCATCTGGAGTTGTGAACAATTCTTCCACCGCGGGAACAAATTGGCGGGTGATTGCAACCCGGCTGGCCGCGGTATGAATCAATTCCAGTATCGCGGGTGGAATAGCCGTCGCGTAGCGTTCCGCTACAGCAGAAAGCGCCCCAGCTGCGTCGCGCGAGACCAATTCGGCGGTCACGAGATCATCGGCGGTTCGCAGAGTGCGGTTGGCGACGGTATCCATACGGCGGGTGGTCGGGCAAAAACCGCTACGAGTCAATGCCCGTTTGGTGTAGCGGTAAGCGGGCTACGTCCGGGGCGGACGAATCCCGCCGTAGGTGGGCCATGGTATGGACCGTACCCAGCCGCAATCCACGATCAGGTTTGTGCCGGCATTAGCCTCACGCGCCGTATCGCCGGCCAATCGCTTCTTCCCAGCCTCAAGGAACTCCTTCGATCAGCTGTAATACAGACCCTGGGCAATGCCCTCCTGGCGACACAACTCGGCAATGCTGTCCTCGCCCCGCAATCCGGCTAGCACAATGCGGACCTTCTCCTCAGAGGAATATCGCTTGCGCGTCTTGCGCCGGATGTCCTTCAAAGTCCGCTCGGCGGCGTCCTGATGACGTTCTGTTCTATGTCTCATCGTTCACTCCTCAATAGTGACGATGAGCCAAAAACACTCCTCTAGGCAATTACACTAGTTTGTCCCAGTAGTGCTGACGTCAGACAGGCCTACAACGGTGACGAAGCAGCCACCTCAAAGCTTATTGGAAATCCGGCATTTTCCAGTGATGTGAAGGCCCCGCTTCTGACTGGCGGCGCGCCCAAGGAAGTTTTGCTGGCCAAACTCCCGAAGATCAAGCGATCGATGGTGGAGCAGGCGGAGGTATTGGCCGTAGAAATGGAACGCGGGATTAAGGAAGCTTTTTCAATAGCGATTACCGGGCTATTCGGCGTGGGGCTTTGGATTATCGTAGTTGCCTTCGTGATCACGTGGTTCATCCCGGCGCTACCGTTCGGGGAAGCGCGCCCGGTAGAAGGTAAATCGCTGAAAAAACAGGCGGCCGGTGAGCAGGCTGGCGATACAGCTCATCATAGTTTCCAGGTTTCCGGACGCAAGCAGATGTCATAACGTTTTACTGCCGAAGTGTTTGGCCAAGCGTCTCGCGGCTTTCTCCAAGACATCAAAATCCTTGCAGAATGCGAAGCGAATAAACTTCTGTGGTGGGGGGCTTTCGTAAAACGCACTTACCGGTATGGCGGCTACACCGGCTTCAGCGGTGATATGCATACAAAATGCGGCGTCATCGCCTTGAAAGCTAAGCCGTGAGAAGTCAGCAGTGACGAAGTAAGTGCCTGCGCAGGAGAGGACCGAAAATCCAATTGCGGTAAGCCTTTCAGATAAGAGATCGCGCTTCGCCTGGAGATCTTGCGACAGCGACTGAAAAAACTCTTCGGGTTTGCCAAGGCCATAGGCAACGGCGCGTTGAAGATTGGGCACTACAGTAAACGTAATAAATTGGTGAGCTTTTGCTACTGGCTGCAACAATGCTGGATCCGCAACGATATAACCTATTTTCCAGCCTGTCAGAGAGAATGTCTTACCTGCCGAGCCGATGCGCAGGCATCGATTAAACATGCCGGGCAGGGTCATTAGTGGGATATGGCGGTTTCCGTCGAAGACGAGATGCTCGTATACCTCGTCGCACACGGCGTAAGCATCGTGGCGGGTGAGCAGCTCCGCGATAAACGACAATTCATCCGTCGTAAAAAGTTTGCCATTAGGGTTCATGGGCGAATTCAGGAGGATGAGCTTGGTCTTTTCCGTAAAAGCACTAGCGAGTTCTTCTCTCGGCAAATCCCACTCCGGCGGCATGAGCCGTACAAGGCGAGGGATGCCGCCGGCTCTGCGGACAATCGGCAAATAACTGTCGTAGAGTGGCTCCAGCAGCACGACCTCGTCGCCAGGTTCAATAAGGCCGAAGAGGCAGCTCGCAAGCGCCTCGGTGGCGCCAGCGGTTACCAAAACGCCCCGCTCCCCGTCTACGTTTAGGTCGTAGAAAAGCTTGTCATGCGCTGCCACAGCCTGACGTAGCTCCGGCACGCCCATCATCGGCGGATACTGATTGGGTCTATCTTCTAGAAATTCTGCAGCCTTAGCTCGAAGGCCTTTTGCTCCGTTCCCGTCCGGAAAACCCTGACCCAAATTGATGGATCCGTGTTCAGCGGCCACGCGCGAAGTCACCTCGAAAATAGTCGTGTCGGACGCCGAGAATGTACGGTTAGCTGGCTTCATGATGTGGGCAACGTTTTCGATATAAGCTGTTTATTTTATCCGCCGCTTATCGACTAGTAGTCAAGGCAGTACGAAATTTGCACGGGTCGCATACACATATACGCCATCCAGCGCCCGGTGCCCTATGCCTGACCCCTTTTTTCAAGGCGCAAATCAAATTGAATGGCTGTGGGAGCCTAACGAAGCGACAGCGCTACTGTTCATGCCTAAATTCAGGTTGAAGCCCTAAGAGCGTTTTTATTGTTGCATCGTTCGCCCTCACTGAATGCCAAGATCAACCCCCCAGATTGAAAGCTCCATCGATAATAGCATTTTTTTACGTCTGAGTTAGGTGGCTTCCGTGGGGATACGATGGGAGATCGTAGGGGCGGAAAACGCCGCGCCCACTAACCCCTTCAAATAATGGTGCTGCCGGAGTGGATTGAACACTCGACCTCCCCCTTACCAAGGGGGTGCTCTACCACTGAGCTACGGCAGCGCCGAGGGGCGCGGATAGCATGCAGCCCCAGCGCGAAGGCGCGGAACATGCCATAGGCCCCCAATGCACGCAACTGCCTGTCAACAGCTAGCAAACGGTCTATGGTATACCATGGCGCGCCGCCCGTTCGGGGTGCGCGCAAGACTTATCCACAGCATGAGATTTACACCCTATGGGCAAACCGATTTCATCTCCCCAAACCAAGACCAAGTCCACGTCCTCTAAAGCTCAAACGCGTTTGGCAGAGGCGTTGCGTGAGAATCTTCTGCGTCGCAAGGCCCAGCAGCGCGCTAGGGCTCCTGGCGGCGTCAAGCCCCGCGGCACGAAAGCGTAGGAGTCTCCATAGCTTGAGGGGTGCCTATACCTGGGCTACAAGATGGGGCCAAAGTCCATGGAAACAGTTTCTGTGGCTCGCTCACAAGGAATTTTCGTCGATGTCCGTGATGCCGGATACATGGATTCGCGAGATGGCCGCGGAGAAAGGGATGATCGAGCCCTTCACTGACCGTCTGCAGCGCGAGGGTGCTATTTCCTACGGCGTTTCATCATATGGCTACGACGCGCGCGTTTCCGATGATTTTAAGATTTTCACCAACGTCGACTCTGCCGTTGTCGACCCCAAGGATTTTTCCGACACGGGGTTTGTCGATCGCAAGACTGACGTCTGCGTTATTCCGCCAAATAGCTTTGCGCTGGCGCGCACTGTTGAATACTTCCGTATTCCTCGTGACGTATTGGTTATCTGCCTTGGCAAGTCGACTTACGCGAGATGCGGCATAATCGTCAATGTCACACCCTTAGAGCCCGAGTGGGAAGGGCACGTAACGCTCGAATTCTCTAACACGACGCCACTTCCCGCTCGCATATATGCCAATGAAGGCGCCGCGCAGTTTATCTTTTTGAAGGCAGACAGTGTCTGCGAAACCTCCTACGGCGACCGCAAAGGTAAATATCAAGGCCAGAAGGGTGTCACATTGCCACGCCTCTAGTGCCATGACGCAGCCGCAAATAACCGTTTATTGTCAAGAATGGGTGGTCCGCTTGGCCGCCAGTTTCAGATAGGAAAAAACAGTGGACGCCATTCGGATACACGGCGGTGTGGCGCTGCAAGGCGACATTATGATCGGCGGTGCAAAAAATGCCGCGCTGCCACTTATGGCGGCTGGCATGCTGAGTGATCAACCGCTGACGCTTACCAACATGCCCGAACTAGCGGACATTGGCACAATGTCCAATCTTTTGCGCCAGCACGGCGTGCGTGTTGACCAATCCAATCTGGGCGCCGGTAGCGAGAGATCCGTCGTAGGGGCGACAGGCCGTACCATGACGCTGACCACCGACAGCATCACGGATGTAACGGCGCCCTATGATCTGGTGCGTCGCATGCGCGCGTCTGTGTTGGTGCTTGGACCGCTTTTAGCCCGAGTGGGTGAGGCCAAAGTGTCTTTGCCGGGTGGGTGCACCATTGGGACGCGCCCAGTAGACCTGCACCTTAAAGCCCTCGAAAGCCTCGGCGCGCGTATCGCGCTCAAGGAAGGGTATATTCATGCCTCGGCGCCGCGTGGGCTCAAAGGCGCGAGCATTGTTTTCCCCAAGGTTACGGTAGGGGCCACTGAGAATCTCCTGATGGCCGCCTCATTGGCCGACGGAGAAACGGTCTTGGAGAACGCGGCGCGGGAGCCTGAAATTGCCAATCTCGCTGAATGTCTTAACGCCATGGGTGCGGAGATCAGCGGCATGGGTTCGGGCACGTTGCGGATATGTGGCGTGAAATCTCTTCATGGGGCGCGCGTCGCTGTTATTCCGGATCGCATTGAAACAGGAACCTACGCCATTGCCGCCGCCATTACCCGCGGGCGGATTACCCTACGGGGGACGCGTTACGAGCTGTTAGAGTCCGTGCTTGATGCTATGCGGCAAGCCGGTGTTGAAATTGAGCCTTCGGAGGATGGCTTCACGGTGGTGGCGGAAAACGGATTGACCGGTGTCGACGTGATGACAGAGCCATTTCCCGGATTTCCAACAGACATGCAGGCCCAATGGATGGCTTTGATGGCCATCGCGACCGGTGCGGCCATGATTACCGAGACGATCTTCGAGAACCGATTCATGCATGTGCCAGAATTGACGCGGTTCGGTGTGGACGTAAACGTTCATGGGGCATCTGCTATTATCCGCGGAGCCGCGAAGCTGTCGGGCGCGCCGGTCATGGCGACAGATCTGCGTGCGTCCTCCTCCCTGGTTCTGGCGGGGTTGGCGGCCGAGGGTGAAACGCTCGTCAACCGCGTCTATCATCTTGACCGTGGTTATGAGCGGCTGGAGGAAAAGCTCGGCGCTTGTGGCGCGCGTATTGAACGGGTTTCGGTGCACGAGGCTTCTAAGCCCCTACATTCCACGAGCCCGGGGTGGTGACTTCCCTCGAAAATAGTGTAAAAGGCGACCGAGCGCGCCGTTCCGTGTACGGGCGCCAGTATTGAGCGCCCCATGAGCCAAGATCCTCTCGTTATAGCCGTGCCTAAGGGCCGGATTCTGGGAGAGGCCCTGACGATTATTCGTGCGGCGGGCATCGACCCGGAGCCCGCGTTTGTGGATGAAAACTCGCGCAAGCTCCAGTTTGCGACCAACCATCCTCATATCAGCCTGATCCGCGTGCGGTCCTTCGATGTTGCGACATTTGTCGCCTTCGGTGGCGCTCAATTGGGTATTGTGGGCAACGACGTGCTGCTCGAATTTGACTACTCGGGAATTTACGTGCCCTTGGATTTGGGTATTGGGCAGTGCCGTCTATCCGTTGCCCAGCCGCAAAATCTCGCCGGCGAGATGGATCTTGGCCGATTAAGCCACGTTCGTATCGCTACGAAGTACCCGAATACAACGAACCGATGGTTTGCCGACAGGGGCATCCAAGCAGAATGCGTCAAACTGAATGGTGCGATGGAACTCGCGCCGGCGCTCGGCCTGCGTCCGCGGATCGTCGATTTGGTGTCCACAGGAAATACGCTTAAAGCAAATGGACTGGTGGAAGTAGAGACTATTGCTCAGGTCACCTCGCGCCTAATCGTCAATCGCACCGCGTTGAAGGTGCGGCCGCAGGAAGTCGGGGCATGGATCGAAAAATTTCGAACGGCTGCCGAAAGGCGGTGAGGATATGGCGCAAAAATTATCAGTAAATGATTCCGGATTTGCCGCTGCTTTTTCGGCATGCATCTCAAAGAGCCGCGAGGTGCATTTGAGCGTCGACGATGTGGTGACCGGCATTTTGGCAGACGTAAGGGCACGCGGCGACGTGGCGGTACTGGAGTACACCGCGCGTTTCGCCGGCGCATCTTTGAGCGCTGATGCGTTGGCCGTCACAAGTGCAGAAATCGAGGGCGCGGCGGCACAGTGCGACGATGAAGTTCTGAAGGCCTTACATGTAGCTGCGGAGCGAATTCGCGACTATCACCGGCGGCAATTGCCAAGAGATGAAGAGTACGCCGACGCACAGGGCGTTCGCTTGGGATGGCGCTGGACACCGGTTTCTGCCGCCGGACTCTATGTGCCGAGTGGCACGGCCGCGTTGTTCTCGTCTGTGTTGATGAATGCTATTCCGGCCAAAATGGCGGGGGTCGAGCGGTTGGTGGTCGCCATGCCCGCGCCGGGGGGCGAGATCAACCCTTCGATGCTAGCGGCGTGTGCGATCGCCGGGGTGAGCGAAATTTATCGTATGGGGGGCGCTCAGGCGATCGCGGCGCTCGCATACGGGACAAAGACAATCAGGCCCGTCGACAAGATCGTCGGTCCTGGAAACGCCTATGTTGCGGCCGCCAAGAAGCAAGTTTTTGGCACGGTGGGAATTGACATGATCGCGGGCCCATCGGAGGTGACCGTGGTGGCTGACAACTCAAATGACCCTGACTGGATCGCCGCTGATTTATTGGCACAGGCCGAGCATGACGTATCGTCACAGTCCATTCTTATCACGGACGATAGCGCTTTCGCGGACCAGGCTATGGCGGCGGCTGAGACGCAGCTAAAAACGCTGCCGCGCGCTGAGATTGCGGCAAAGAGCTGGGCGCGCAACGGCATTGTTGTGGTGGTCGATCAGATCGCTGATGCGATAGCGCTTGTGAATGAAATCGCCCCTGAACACTTGGAATTGGCGGTTGTTGAGCCTGAGCCCTTGGCAAAGCGCGTCCGGCACGCCGGCGCCATCTTCCTGGGACGATACTCGCCCGAGGCGATCGGCGATTACATTGCTGGGCCCAGCCATGTGCTTCCGACATCCGGGGCTGCGCGATTTTCGTCCGGGCTTAGTGTATTCGATTTCTTGAAACGGACATCGCTTATTGGCTGTGGACCCGATAGCTTCGCTGCGATCGGCCCCGTCGCACTTGCGATGGGGCGGGCCGAAGCCCTTGACGCTCATGCTCTCTCCGTCTCCCTAAGGCTCGATAGCAGGCGCAGGTGATGAAATAGCCCGGGCGCCGATTCGACGCCACCGGGCCAAGATCAGCGCCCGCGCTCGATCGTCAAAATCCAGCTTGACGACAAGTCATTTCTTCGCCGGCGGCCGGAAGTTGAACATGAGCGCGAGGTCGCGTTGTTCGACCTGCTGGAAGAAAATAAATTTGTTCTTAAGGGCGAAGGTGTGTCGGCAGGCTCGTATCACCTTAATTTGAAGTTGGCTGAGGATCGCTTGGTTTTCGACTTACGCGACACAAATGATGTCTTGCAGCGAAAGATCACAATGCCGATGAAGCCATTTCGTTCCATAATTAAGGACTATTTCCTTATCTGCGAAAGCTATTTCGACGCGATTAAGACGTCCTCACCATCACAAATTGAAGCCATCGATATGGGCCGCCGCGGCCTGCACAATGAGGGTGCGCAAATGCTCAAAGAGCGTCTGGAAGTAGAGGTGGAGTTGGATCAACCGACGTCACGCCGCTTTTTCACGCTTCTTTGTGTCCTACATATGCGCGGCTAAGGGCAGTTGGTCATGCAGATATTGCCATCTTCGGTTCTTTTCTGTTGCACCATGAACGAAGTGCGGTCGCCAATGGCTGAAGGGATCATGAAATGTTTCCACGGCAGTCGGATTTTTGTTGATTCAGCCGGGGCCTATCAAGGCAAGCTGAACCCGTTTATGGTGGAGGTCATGAAGGAGATTGGTGTCGATATGTCGCGCCATAGACCGAAGACATTTGAAAATCTCTCGGACGACTCTTTTGATTTCGTGATCTCGCTTTCACCCGAAGCCCGGGATTGCGCCAGCGATCTAACGCGGCACATGCATTATGAGGAGCGATTTTGGGACATCTTTGACCCGACCCTCGTCGAAGGAGCGCGTGAGGCCCGCCTCGGGGCGTACCGCCAAGCTCGGGGCCAGTTGCAGCATAGAATATTGGAATTGTTTCCGGTTCCGGAGCACCCAAATTTTTGAGTCTATTGGGCACCGGGCCGTTCGCAGCCAAGCCGCCGCCTATGTTGAAACAAAAAAGTGCGACTGTCGTCCGCCCTTCTCTGATTCGGCTTGACCCCCGGCGAAGCGGGATTCGCACATTGCCGGTCATCCGGCGGTACCGATGACCAGTGGGGCGGCCGAGTCATGTTGCCGTAGATGTGATGAGGCTGAATGGCCAAAGAAGATCTGATTTATTTTCCCGGCACGGTGACCGAACGGCTACCCAACGCCATGTTTAGAGTAAAATTGGATAACGATCACGAAGTTCTGGTGCATACCTCCGGCAAAATGCGGAAAAACAGTATCCGAGTGTTGGCCGGTGACCGCGTAAATGTTGAAATGATGCCGTACGAACTCACCAAAGGGCGTAGCACGTTCCGGTTCAAGTAAGCTCTCTTCCCCCCGGAGCTAGGCGACCTAAGACTTTGGGCGTGGAGGCCTAATTTGACCGTACCCTTTATTCTAGCTTCAGGGTCGCCGCGCCGCTTGGCACTGCTTGAGCAGATCGGGCAGGCCCCGGATTTGGTCATGTCCGTAGATATAGATGAGTCGCCTTTGCTTGGCGAGCGGCCTGCCGATACGGCGTTGCGGCTGGCGATCCGGAAGGCCGAAACAGCCGCGGTTGGCAATTCAGACGCAGTCATACTGGGAGCAGATACGGTTGTCTCTTGTGGACGCCGTTTGCTACCCAAGGCGGAGACGGAGGGCGAGGCCCGCCAATGTTTAGAATTATTGTCCGGGCGGCGCCACCAAGTACACGGCGGCATAGCCATCGTCGCGCCTAGCGGGAAGTCGTGGCGGCGGCAGATTACGACAATGGTTAAATTTAAGCGCCTTACAATATCAGAAATAGACGTTTATCTGGCTGGCGGCGAGTGGCGCGGCAAAGCGGGTGGCTACGCCATTCAAGGCCGTGCCGCCGTATTTGTGACTGCCATCAACGGATCATATACCAACATCGTAGGGCTTTGCGCGCATGTCACGGAGCGCATACTTGCAGCAGCGCGAGCGCATGCCGACAAGATCTCCGTTTGAGGAGCGCGAAGGGACAGAGCGGAGACCGTGCCCGCCCCCACTTATATTCTTCTACTCTGCCGGTTGCGGCGCCGTCGCGGACCAACCCTTCTCCCGCGTCAATAGCGAGACGATAATCTTCACCGCAAATGCCGATGGCGCGGAAATGATGGCCGGTTGATCGAAAGGTAAGAGCGCTTCCGGATTGCCCAGCACTTGAACCCACACGCTTGGCCCAACGATTAGAAGGCCGACCGACAGGCTCAAGCCTACATACCCGCCAGCGACGGCACCGATCGTGGTGAGGCGGCTCCAGAACAGGGACATGACCAATATTGGGAATGTTGCGCTCGCCGCGATCGAAAAGAGCATGCCGACGAGATACATGATGCTTTGGCCTTCAAAGGCGATCCCGAGGCCGATGCTGACGGCGCCGATAGCCAATGCAGATACGCGGAACACAATCGTTTCTTGGCGCTCGCTGATCTTTCCGCGGGCAAACGCGTGGGCGTAAAGATCGTGAGACAGGGCCGAGGCCGCCGGCGACAGTCAATCCAGCAACAACCGCCAAAATGGTCGCGAACGCGATAGCAGCAACGGCGCCGAATAGGACATTCCCGCCCAAATAGGCGGCGAGGTGCAAAGCGATCATGTTGGAACCGCCGCGGGGCGAGCCGTCAGGCATCATAAATTCGGGATTTCCTGTGACAAAGGCGACGCCGGCTGCGCCGAGAACCAGGAACACCATGAAATAGAACATGCACATCATGCCCATGCCTACCACCAGCGATTTACGCGCGACGACGGGGCTCGGCACAGTAAAGAAGCGCACCAAAATGTGGGGCATCCCGGGAATGCCAATAGCAATGGCAAGGGCGAGCGAGAATGTTTGCCCTTGGGTTAAGCCCAACCCACCCGGCTGAAACAGATCAGCGCCCAGCTTGTGCACTGCCGCGGCTCGGGCATAGAGTTTGTCCAGACTAAACCCGGTTTCGGCCAGGGCCATGACCGTCATTACGAAAAGGGCGCAAAACAACATGCCCGCTTTGATGATCTGCACCCAGGTGGCCGCCAACATGCCGCCAAAGGCGACGTAGATAACCATCAGCCCGCCGACTATAAGGACCGACGCATAATAGGGTATTCCGAAAAGAATTTGGATAAGGCCGCCGGCACCAATCATTTGGGCAATGAGATACATCAATGTCACGGCCAGCGCGCTTAAGGCTGCAATGATACGAATGGGGACCGGCGAAAGTCGCACCGCCGCGGCGTCCGTGAATGTAAAACGCCCCAGCCTGCGCATGGGGCCGGCCACAAATCCCAGCATGATGATGAAGCCGAACATGGCCGGGAAGAAATACAGCGTCGCGTCGTAGCCTGAGGTGAAGAACATGCCGATACCGCCCAGGAACAGCGCTGCTGATGCTAGGTCCCCCGAGATGGCAAGGCCATTCTGTCCGGCGGTGATGTTTCCGCCCGCCGCGTATAGCTCCTTGGTGGTGTGACTACGCCGCGCCGCCCAATAGGTAATCACTAGCGTGAGAGCGACGACCCGAAAAAAAAGGCAATCGCCACAGAATTTCCTGAGGACTCCATAATCTTCTCCCCTATCCGGCCTTAGTGGTCGGCGACTTCATATGTTTCATCTGAGGGGCTCTCGACGTCGTTGCGGATGCACAGCCACGCGAGGAGAATCGGCACGGCGAGGGCCAAGGCGCCCAGAAGCACGCTTCAGGGAACCGAGCTTCCTGCCCAAAGGGGGGCGGTCATCAGCCCGGGGGCCACATACCAAAGCACCATGTAAACCCCGGCCAGAATAAGGCCGCCAATGGCATAAATCGCACCACTCACATCCAGCGGCTGCACCTCGGGACGAGCAGAAGTCATGGAAAGTCCTCTCAAATTTGTTTTGTGGAGCTTAAGCCTTGGACTTGGCTGCAGGCAGACCTACAGTACAGCTGTGACCAGGCCACAACTCCCAGACTTGAGCGGGGAATGAAGCATATGCCTAGGCGCGGTTACACGGGGGGACGAGTCGGGCGCTTTCGAGGAGAGGCTGAGTCAACATGGCCGTTGTGAAAACATGAGTTCCACCAAGTGTAAACACCTGACCTGCTGGCCTCAATCATTGCTTTGCGCGCTCGCGGTGCTGGGCCCCGTTGGGTAAAGCAGGAATTCTAAAATCCGTTTTTTTTGTGCCATGCCCAGGCGTCGGAGATTTGGGTCTCAAGCGACGATCTTTTCGGCGCCCATGCACACTCCCTATGTATGCGTCCCGCATCAGCAACAAGCACGGCCGGGTCACCCTCGCGCCTCGGTCCAACTTGGACAGGTATGTCCTTTTTCGTGACCTGTTTCGCGGTTTCGATGACTTGACGCACGGAAAACCCCGAGCCGGTGCCCAGGTTGAACACGTGGGTACCTGTATTTTCATCCAGGTACTGGAGCGCCTTGAGGTGAGCATCCGCGATGTCCGAAACGTGGACATAATCACGAATACACGTGCCATCAGCGGTTGGGTAGTCGTCACCATTCAATAGCAGGGAAGTGCTTTCTCCGGCGGCAACCCGCAGGACATTAGGAATAATATGGGTCTCAGGATCGTGTTGCTCGCCCGTCTCCCCGTTCGGGTCGGCACCAGCGGCGTTGAAATAGCGAAGGGTAACAAAGGATAGTCCGTGTGCGGCTCCGGCGTCGGCCAGTATACTTTCAGCCATCAATTTCGACCGACCATACGGATTAACCGGAGCAAGCGGCGCGTCTTCGGCAATTGGAGTAACGTCTGGAATTCCGTAGACTGCGCAGCTACCTGAGAATATCAGCTTTAGTATCCCGGCCGCGCATACCGCGGTTGCAAGTGTTGCCGTGGAAGCGACGTTGGTGCGGTAATAGGCGAGGGGATCTACAGATGACTCCCCCACAAGCGCGAGTGCTGCAAAATGCATGACAGCTGCAGGTTCGTGGTGGGCGATGACCGCACTCAAACGATCACTATCGCCTATATCTCCCTCTTCAAAGGGACCCCACTTGACGAGTTTGCGGTGTCCGCGGTGTAGATTGTCATAAACCACGGGCTCGTAACCCGCTTCCGCAAGCGCCTTACACGCATGGCTCCCCACATAACCAGCGCCGCCAGTGATGAGAATGGTTTCCCCCGCCATCATCTTTTCCTAGTTCCACCGGCAACCTAAAATATCAGACCTCAAAGCTTGACATATCCCCAGCCGCGCACCACTGGGATATAGATACGTTCGATTAGAGATCAATCGTTCTTACCGACGGATTGCATGTGGTCACGAGCCGTATACAGAATAAAGCCCCGATGAACCACCGAATTTTATAGTGTTCCACAAATGACGCGAAAGCCTGCGACAGCGAATGTCACGTCGCAGTTCCTCCAGCCGCTACGCGCCATGAATCAACGAAGTACGCCGTGGATATGCCTTATGAGCTTCTAGCTCAGTCCGCAGGTTGCTTCGGCGCTCGTGAGTTCGTATTTGCCGTTGTCTACCGATAATTTTTCAATGACTCCATCGTTAACAATCATTGAGAATCGTTTACCACGCGTGCCAAGTCCGAAGCCTGTGCCATCTAACTCAAGGCCGAGCTTCTTCGTATACTCACCGTTGCCGTCCGCAAGCATTGTGATCTTGTCGCCGACGCCTTTGTCTTTGCCCCACGCATCCATCACGAATACATCGTTAACAGCCATGCACGCGATGGTGTCTATGCCCTGCGATTTAATCTTATCGTAGTTCTGGAGGTAGCTGGGCAGATGCTGGTTAGAGCATGTGGGCGTAAATGCCCCTGGCACCGAGAAGAGGACCACTTTCTTGCCTTTAAATAACTCGTCCGTGGAGACGTCGGTAGGCCCGCTCCCAGTCATAATCTTAAACGCGCCTTCGGGTAGTTTATCGCCGTGTTTGATTGTCATCCTATCCTCATACATCACTGAAAAATGGTAGGCTTTCACTCGGGTAGGTGGGGCGTTACGCTCCCATTGGGGAGCGAACGCCTGTCCAAGGTACGCAGTTAACTCAAAATTTCCAAATAGTTTAGCTCCAATGCGGAGTTTTGCCCCGTATAGATATAGCGTTCAATTGGTGTAAGAACGGAGAATATCATAATGGTCGCCCTTGAACTGGCCGAAGTACGCCGACACTTCAGGATGGTGCACCGGTTCCCCAGATTCATCCCCCAGTAAATTCTGTTGTGAAACATACGCTACATAGTGCGTTTGCGCGTTTTCCGCCAGCAAATGGTAAAAGGGTTGCTTCTTTTGCGGCCGCACATCTTCCGGAATAGCGAGCCACCATTCCTCTGTATTGGCGAATTCCGGGTCGACATCGAAAATCACGCCGCGGAAAGGAAAAAGGCGATGCCTAACGACTTGGCCGATCTTGAATTTTACCTGCTTCGATTCCATGGCAGCGTGTTCGCAAATCTTTCCGATGGTTTTTGGTATCGGCGCGAATGTCGTCATCTACAAACCGTTCGAGAAGGCCGAGCCTCTGAATGCGGTGGAGGTAGCGTTGTCCACCGACTAGATAGAAGTCGGCGGGCCTTAGAGCTGCATGAGCTGACGCAGCACTTTTTCCATGCTTACAGCCAGGGCCCAGCGTTCTTCTTGATTCAGGGTTTCCAGAGCGTGGTTCAATTCCTGAAGAGGATCATTCTTGAGCAGCGCTTGTCCTTCATCCGTAAGCACCAATCGATGAACGCGCCTATCCTGTTTATCGCCAACGCGCCGTAAAAATCCTTTACGGACTATCGCGGCCACTGTTTGCGAAGCCGTGCCTTTTGTTGTGCCCTGGAACTGAGAAAAGCCGGTAACCGTGCGCTTCTCCAACGTGGCTTCGTCAAAATAACGCAAGGCGGCCCACTGTGCCGGGTTGAGCCCAGGCGTGTAGCCGAGATTGTAGGCGGCTTTCCCGACCTGCTCGATGAGACGGGCCAGTCCGCGGGTGGAGAGCTTGGGACCGCTGCGCATTTATCTTATAACCGTTGAAAGTAAATGCTTTTCCAGTGGGCAATATACCCTCTCACTGCACCAACAAGAAGGGCTTTGGGTAGTGTCCTAATTTGAGGTCGCATCCACCAATTCCTCAAGCGACCATAGCCGATCACTCACACCGGATGCCATGGCTGGGGTGCAACGTAACGTCTTATGTAGGCGCACGAAGTTGTAATGCGCAAAGTGCAGAGCCACCGCAGCTTCAAGGTTTTCAAGCTTCTTGCTGAACGCATTTGTTAGACGCGTGAAGCGGCGCATGCTCATCCGCATGGTCAAATTCTGACGCTCAACAAGGCTGGTCGAAATATGTCTGCGGTCGGGGCTTCCGGCCACCACGACCTTTTTTTGGCTCACGACGCGGGGAGGCGCGTACCGACCCCCACCACGAGAAGGAGAGTTCTCATGAGCGCGTATATTCGCAATGTTGTACCCAAGGCATCTATATCCCGCGGCCACGAAGATGACCAGTGCGATTACCGGCCACCACGACCTTTTTTTGGCTCACGACGCGGGGAGGCGCGTACCGACCGGGATAACAACCTCAAAAGCCAATTGGTTCTGCGTCGTAAAATTTAACCACTTGCCCGTAATCTTTATAAGAAAATTTAACCACTCCGCACCGAAAGCCCGCTCAACTGCATCAACATAGCTACTCAGTGCATCGCTCGAAATCTGGACTCGGTTGTCTAGACGACCGGAAAGATCGTCCATAAATGCCACCGCATTCTTACGCGTTCGCTTCCCAACGAGATGGGTCCGGGACGAGCTTGGTATCGGGATCGAGCGCCACGAACGTCCACTGGTCTCCTAGGCGGGAACGATCATCACCCGGCTTGAGCTGGGCCTGCTTCTTGCCGACGAAACTCCAAATCTCGTCAACCTGTAGCCGTTGGGGCGTTGTCACATTAACAGGGTGGCCAGCTGCTGATGGCGCAGTAGTGTCGCTGGATGCAGAAAATCTCCTATGCCCGATACCGCTTTCCACCCGCGATCATTCAGCACGCTGTCTGGCTGTATTACCGGTTTCCCCTCAGCTACCGAGATGTTGAGGATCTGCTCGCTGAACGTGGTATTGATGTTTCTTACGAAACGGTCCGGCGCTGGGCACTGAAGTTCGGGCAAGCCTATGCCCGGAGACTGAGGACAACGCGCCCTCGACCAGATGTCCGGTGGCACCTTGATGAGGTGTTCGTTTCCATCGCCAGCAAGCGGATGTATCTATGGCGCGCTGTCGATAGTGAAGGCGAAGTGCTGGATATCCTGGTTCAGTCACGCAGAAACAAGAAGGCAGCGCTCAAGGTGATACGCAAACTGTTGAAAAAGCAAGGCTTTGTCCCAGATACCTTCATCACAGACAAACTGCCATCTTATGGTGCTGCTCTGAAGGATTTGGGCCTTATCAGGCACCATGATTTTAGTGGCAGGAAGAACAACCGAGCCGAGAATTCTCACTTACCAGTCCGACAGAGGGAACGACGAATGCAGCGTTTCAAATCGGCTCGATCAGCGCAGCGGTTTCTCTCTACCCACGCCACCGTCTACAACACCTTCAATGTCCAACGCCATCTGATATCCCGAAAGACATTACGCCAGTTTCGCAACCACGCAATGGGCCTGTGGCAAACCGCCACCGCTGCTGCTTGAGCTTGAGTTCTATGCCAATTCGCAGCACGACCGTTCAATAACGTGACAATGCCCAGAAAAACGCACCCAGCGATCGATCAGGTTCTCCAATCCCGAGTGGGAGGTTGTCGAAACGGCGGCGACCGGGCGTGGGATCGCGCCCGCAGAGTTCGTGCGCAACGCCGCTTTGAACGCTGCTACGAACAAACCTTCTACTGATTCCGCTACTATCACGCCCGAAATCGTTGAGTTGATCAAACGAACCCATCGCTGCGCTTACATCCTTTCGACGCTCAAACGCGATGAAATGATCCGAGAAGGGCGGGGCCGGGAGATGGATGAAATGGTCGACACCGCGCGCAAGGCACAGGAAGAGTTGCTATCATCTAGTTAGGATGCCAGCCGCTGACCACGTTTCCGTCAAGGACCCGGACGGAATCACGACCGTTGTCGGCGTGAGGCAGTTACGCGAATAGACTGGTGTCCTTGTTTGAGCGTCGGTGCGTTTGTCGGAGTGGTCGACACCAAGACGGCGGGAATCGAGAAAGGAACTTTGATCCCTGGAATGCACCACAGTTGCCCGGTGTCAATTGCGACTGAAAACTTCCCATTTTTTGCGATCGAAAATTTCCCACTTCGGGCGTGCGGTCGTGCCCCCACACGAGTTGTTGGGAGTGTCGGACTCGGCGGCCGCCGCCGGACATTGTCAGAGTAACTGGTTAGGGCCAACTCTCTTGAGCCCTTGTTCCCTAGGTTTAGGCGCTAAACTACTGGTTCGCTTGGAATTGACCAAGCAAGGCGCAGCCCGGAACAGCGAAAACTCACATCACTAGACTAACAGATCAATTTAGTCTGACAATGCCCTGGGGACTATTCCGCCGGTGAATTGACCCTTTTTGCTCCGGGATTGGCATCCCTTCCATTTACCCATCCGCAGGCATTCGGATGAGTTTTTCGGAAGGGACAGCAGGAACCAGTTGCCTAAGCTCATCAAGGGAGTCAAATTCCATCATGGAATCGAGGTGGTTGAGATCAACCAGAACGCCGCCGCTTGATCGGTCGTCACCCAAGCTCGGCTGTAGCTCAACCAGAAGACAGGGGGATACCATCCGTGGATATTTTCGGGCCGTCGACGTTCGCCATCATAATTGTCCTACTCGGAATCATCGTTGTTTTCAAAGCGGCCGTCATCGTGCCGCAAGGCTGGAACTACACCATTGAACGGTTCGGACATTTCACGAGAACGTTTTCTCCCGGCCTTCAAATCATTATCCCGTTCATCGATACCATTGGTTCCAAGATGAACATGATGGAACAGGTCTTGGACGTGCCGTCGCAAGAGGTGATCACCAAAGACAACGCCATGATCACAGTTGACGGCGTTGTCTTTTTTCAGGTGCTTGATGCTGGTAAGGCGGCCTATGAAGTGCGCGGCCTCCAGTTGGCCATTTTGAATCTCACCATGACCAACATCAGAACGGTCATGGGTGGCATGGATTTGGACGAGTTGTTGTCGCAGCGGGATTCCATCAACGCGCGTTTGTTAACGGTGGTTGATGAAGCCACAAACCCCTGGGGCGTTAAAGTCACCCGGATCGAAATTAAGGATATTTCTCCGCCGCGTGATCTGGTGGAAGCTATGGGGCGGCAAATGAAAGCCGAGCGCATAAAGCGTGCAGATATCCTGGAAGCTGAAGGGGATCGGCAATCGTCGATCCTTCGCGCTGAAGGCGATAAGCAATCGCAAATACTAAAGGCTGAAGGCGAAAAGGAATCGTCTTTCCGGGAAGCTGAGGCGCGGGAACGCTTGGCAGAGGCCGAAGCTAAAGCCACCGCCATGGTTTCTGAAGCCATCGCCAAGGGTGATGTTCAAGCCATCAACTATTTCATTGCCCAAAAGTATGTGGAAACACTTGGAGCGTTTGCCAATTCCCCTAATGAGAAGTTGGTGTTGATGCCGCTTGAGGCGTCTGGGGTAATCGGTGCCATCGGTGGCATTGCCGAGCTGGTCAAAACCGCGCTGGAAGGCTCCAAAGCCGCCGCAGCGAAATCCCGCACCAATCGCATTCCAGATAGTAGAACTTAAGACCGATGGATGCTTTCCTTTAGGGACTCGATTTTTGGTCATGGTGGATTTTGGCGCTGCCCGTTTTCGTTGTCCCTTCCGAAAACTCCATCCACACAGGGTTACGGCGTTCACACAATTAAGTTCAAGCGGATGAGGTTTTTGAAAGGGATACCGGGCGCCCACCCAAATTGAGCGATTTCCACAGCCACAGGACCCGGAAACTGTACCTGTGCCGGCATTGTCACGTTATTGAACGGTCGTGCTGCGAATTGGCATAGAACTCAAGCTCAAGCGGCAGCAGTGACGGTTTGCCACAGGCTCATAGCGTGGTTGCGAAACTGGCGTAATGTCTTTCGGGATATCAGATGGCGTTGGACGTTGAAGGTGTTGTAGACGGTGGCGTGGGTAGAGAGAAACCGCTGCGCTGATCGAGCCGATTTGAAACGCTGCATTCGTCGTTCCCTCTGTCGGACTGGTAAGTGAGAATTCTCGGCTCGGTTGTTCTTCCTGCCACCAAAATCATGGTGCCTGATAAGGCCCAAATCCTTCAGAGCAGCACCATAAGATGGCAGTTTGTCTGTGATGAAGGTATCTGGGACAAAGCCTTGCTTTTTCAACAGTTTGCGTATCACCTTGAGCGCTGCCTTCTTGTTTCTGCGTGACTGAACCAGGATATCCAGCACTTCGCCTTCACTATCGACAGCGCGCCATAGATACATCCGCTTGCTGGCGATGGAAACGAACACCTCATCAAGGTGCCACCGGACATCTGGTCGAGGGCGCGTTGTCCTCAGTCTCCGGGCATAGGCTTGCCCGAACTTCAGTGCCCAGCGCCGGACCGTTTCGTAAGAAACATCAATACCACGTTCAGCGAGCAGATCCTCAACATCTCGGTAGCTGAGGGGAAACCGGTAATACAGCCAGACAGCGTGCTGAATGATCGCGGGTGGAAAGCGGTATCGGGCATAGGAGATTTTCTGCATCCAGCGACACTACTGCGCCATCAGCAGCTGGCCACCCTGTTAATGTGACAACGCCGTGTGCATGGCGCAAGTCATGCAGCCGCGCATCCGCCACAATCCCGGCCGCATCCCGCGTCTTGATCCAGAACCTCCACAGGTCATTCTTGTTCAGTGGTTCGTCCCCGCCATTGGCGGGAAACACCCACTCCCCGGACGCCGTTCCGGCGAGGGCATTGTCAGACTAAATCGGCTTGAGCTGGGAATTAAGGTCTCCTAGCCTCCGGCGATGCACAACCCTTTCCGTTATTTCAATAGTTCGCTCGAGGTCATCCGCAGCGCTGTGATGCTGTATGTCCGTTATCCCTTGTCGCTGAGACAGGTTGAAGATCTCTTGTTTGAGCGCGGCATCGACATCTGCTATGAAACCGTGCGGTACTGGTGGAACCGCTTTGGCCCGTTGTTTGCCGCCGAGATCCGGAAGAAGCGGATAGACCGGCGCAACTGGTCGAACTGGCGCTGGCATCTTGATGAGGTGTTCGTCCGCATCAATGGCGAAACACATTATCTATGGCGTGCCGTTGGCCATGAAGGCGAAGTGCTTGAGGTCTATGCCACGAAACGGCGGGATCGTGAAGCCGCGCTTGAGTTTCTGAAGCAGGCTATGAAGCGTTATGGCCGGCCGGCCACGATCGTCACGGACAGGTTACAGTCATACCGGGCAGCGATGAAGGTGATCGGCAATGCTGCCGCCCAGACCTGCGGTCGTTGGCTTAACAACCGGGCGAAAAACTCACATCAACTCTTTCGAAGACGGGAAGGGGCAATGGCTCGGTTCAGAGACATCAAGACCTTGCAGAAATTCGCCTCCATTCACGCCTCGATCCACAACCACTTCAACCACCAACGCCATCTCAACCGCCGCGGTATTTTCAAACAAGCCCGAGCCACCGCCCTGGCCGAGTGGCGTCAACTTGCTGCCTGAAAGTCCTGTATTATGGTTTCTTCTGCTCCGGGCTAGTTAGTCTGACAATGCCAGATCAAGATATCCAAGACAAAACCGGAGGCACGCAAAGATGCGTGCAAACGCCTCACGGAAGCCAAATGGGTATCTGAGAATCAGATCGACCTTGGCGATCTCCGTCCTCTTATGGGAGACGAAGATGCCTTCGATGCACATTTTACAGCCGCTGCTGTCTTGCGCTGTCTCCTTGAAGGGAAACGTATTACACACCCGAGATGGATTGAAGCGGAGGCAGAAGGCTCGATGCTGATAGCTGGCGTTGTCGATCCTTACCAAAAGGGTGAGTCAACAGAAAATAAAACGACCTCGTTTGCGCCGATTACGGCGTCGGTCCATTCGGCGGGGTCTCTGTCAACGGCGGAGCAAAATTAGTCCACCCGGGCGGAGCAAAACTAGTCCACTTAACGTTATGCGGTACGCGGTGTTGGGGGGTTGTCCCGGTAGTCCATAGGAGGGACCCGCGCTGCTTCGTGTAGCGCTTGCGTTACGCGGAGCGAAGCAGCGTGGGAGGTTCCTGTGGGCCCACCGGGTCAACCATTGCACCGGCGGTTAAGCAGGTATTTTTGGGGATTTCCGCCGTTTTTGGCTTTGGTTGAGACGATAGCTCTCGCCGTTCATTTCCAGGATATGACATGGTGGGTGAGGCGGTCCAGCAAAGCCCCGGTCAGGCGTTCCGAGCCGAATATCTCCGTCCGCTCATCGAACGGCAAGTTGGAGGTCACCAGGATCGAGCCCCGCTCGTAGCGCTGGCTGAAGACTTCGAACAGCAGCTCGGCGCCGGTCTTCGAGAGCGGCACGAAGCCGAGTTCGTCGATGATCAGAAGGTGATACTTTGCCAGTTGCTTCTGCAGGCGCAACAGGCGTTTTTCATCCCTGGCCTCCATCAGTTCATGAACCAGGGCAGCGGCCGTGAGGAAGCCGACGGAGAGCCCCTTTTGGCAGGCCGCCAGACCGAGACCGAGGGCGATATGGGTCTTGCCGGTTCCGCTGTTGCCGAGCGCGATGATATTCTCACGATGCTCGACGTATTCGCATCGCGCCAACTCCAGAACCAGCATCTTGTTGAGCGATGCGATGGCCTTGAAGTCGAAGCTGTCGAGGCTTTTGACGGCGGGGAACCTGGCCTGTCTGATCCGCCGCTCGACCATGCGGCGCTCACGGTCGATCAGTTCCAACTCGGTCAGACGGACAAGATACCGCACATGGTCGGCGCCCTCGGTGGCGCATTGGCGGGCCAGCTTGTCGTATTCGCGCAGGAACGTCGGCAGTTTCAGGGTCTTGAGGTGATGGGCCAGCAACACTTGCGGCGTATCGGTCATGACGCGCCTCCACCCAACAAGCTCATATAACTGGCGGCGGCCGTGGTCGCCACGTTGGCCCGAGGCAGGTAGGGATAGATATCCAGGTCGAGTTTGGGCGGGCGTCGCTCGATACGGCACAGCACAAGGTGTTTGACGGCGTCGTAGCCGATCGCACCCAGGCGCAGGGCGTCCTTCACCGCGCCGTGAAGCACCTCGAGATCGAAGGTCTCCACAAGCCGAAGGACCTGGACGTATTCCCGCTTGCCGGCCTTGCCCATGCGCGCCTCCAGGAGACGGCGCAGGGTTGGGAAGGCATCAGGCAGTTCCCATCCGGCTAGCGGCGCGGCCTGATCCAGGGCACCGATCTTGTGCTCCAGCAAAGGCAGGTAGTGGATCGGATCGAAGACCATATCTTCCCGGTCGTAGGAACGGGGGTGTCGGGCAATGATCCCGGCGCCGCAACCGATAACCACCTCGTGGACATAGCCACGGATCCAGACTTCCTGATGGCCGTAGGCGACGGGCACGGAATAGTCATTCGTCCGGTAGCGCACCAGGGACAGCGAGTTGACCCGCGTGCCCTGCTTGTCGCACGCGTCGAACGGTGCCGGCAGTGGCCTCTTCAACGCTTCGCGGTCACGCACAAACCGTTCGCCGATGCTCTCGCGGTGGCCGCGCAGGACGTTGCCTTGCCGGTTGCGGCATTGCTCTTCCAGGTGGCCATTGAAGGCGTCCCAGCTCGCGAACCGGGGAAGCGGCGTCATGAAGTTCCGCCGGGCATAGCCGACCACCCCCTCCACATTGCCTTTGTCGTTACCCTTGCCGGGACGGCCGTAGCGGTCCTCGAAGAGGTAATGGGACTGCAGCCCGCTGAACGCCCGCGTTCGTTGCCGCGTGCCATCTGACAAGATGCGCGACACCAGACACTTGTCGTTGTCGTAAAGAATCGATTGGGGAACGCCGCCGAAAAAAACAAAGGCTCTGTTGTGCCCGTCCAGCCAGGCCTCCGTCGTCGCCGCCGGGTAGGCCGCAACGAAGCAGGCATCGCTGTGGGGAAGTGTCATGACGAAAAAATGCGCCCGATACTTGACGCCGGCGATGATCGCATCCGCCTCGCCAAAGTCCGCTTGAGCATGGCCCGGAGGATGTGACAACGGCACAAACATCTCACGCCGACGAAGGCGCCGTTCCCGAACGTAATCCTTCACGATGGTCTCTTTGCCCGTGAAGCCATGTTCGTCGCGAAGGCGCTCGAAGATACGCTTCGCCGTGTGGTTCTGCTTACGGTGAACCGTTCGGTCCTCCTCCAGAATACGGTCGATGATATCCGTGAAGGGGGCCAGTTTCGGGCGTTTCGGTGGCTGGCGTCGCCGATATCCCGGCGGTTCCGAATGCCGCAGCATCTTCCTCACCGTCTCGCGCGCAATGCCAAACCGACTTGCCGCCTCTCGCTGGCTCAGACCATCAACATGGCAGGCCAGCCGAACGCGCAGATATAGGTCCACGGTGTACATCCTCCCGCCTTCCATCTCAAAAAAGATCGAAGGCTACAGGTGGCAGAGTTTTACTCCGCCCGCGGCTGGGAAATCCCGCCGCTTCCGTGGACTAATTTGTCACCGCCGTTCTCACATTTGTATATTTACAGTAAAAGCCTCAATTCGGCTTATAAAAGTTAAATAAAAAGTTCAGGTGGTTTTCACGCGTTTAAATGTGTTGGTCAGATTAACGACAACAGCGCTGGTAAATAAATATGGATTAGCGCGTTTTTGTAATTCCGGGTTTTTCAGGCAAGTGTCGATTTCCGCTGTAGCCGGGGCATTGGGCGTCACCCTCCAATCCACGTTTCCAGAGGAGCCGAACAATCCTGTCAGGTAAACAACAGCTTTTCCGGATTTAGCCCTTGCCCAAATTCTTGTGCCGTAAACATCGGTAAGCTGGTTCGTAAGGACCATAAGGGCGGATTGCGCAACGCCAATGCTTGAAAGCTCTTGAAGGATGGCGGCGTGATAGAGGCTATTCTCGTCATACTCCAGGCTGACACCCGTTCCTGGATTCTCGTCGCTATCTGGGGGAAGGGTGCCCTTCTCCGTCCAGTAGCGTATCTGGCGATATACGCGCCAGTATTCCTCGGAACCATCGGATTCCGCAAGAATTCGGGCCATTTCCTTAACTGAATACGCGTGGCTCATGCCATAAGACATAAGCCGTAACACGGCTAATAGCAACTTTAACTAGAGCCGGTATCGCGTCCCCTAAAATCGAGCCCCCAGGTCCCTTGGATCAGGGGCATGTATTTGGCCCCCCCCGTGTTACTATGAGGGGAAAATGGCCGTGAACAATGCAGTGACCTTACGGGAGGTCAATGCCTTTGTTTTTTTGCCCAAAAATGAGGCTACAACACAAACTCTAGTTTCTCGATTCTACCCCAGTCTACTCCCCGTTAGCGCTCATGAAACAGATTGAGGGTTCATGCTGCCGCGAGTGACTGGATGCTCCAGTTTCGTGGGGCAATCGAACCTCGAAATTCGAAAAGGCAAAATTCTAGATGATGGATTCCCTACATCTAACAGCAACCCGTGGTGTTACGGCTAAAGCTCCCCTTGCAATCGTCAAAAAAGCGATCCTCCTCGCCGCCGGTGTTGGTGATCGCCTGCAGCCTTTTACGCAGGAGTTTCCCAAATGCATGGTGCCGGTGAATGGCGTGCCGATTATCGTCAACGCATTGACCCATCTTAGTGATGTCGGCGTGACTGAAGCCGTTATCGTCGTCGGCCACCATAAGGAGAAGCTCTACGAGCGTTTTGGGAATACCTTCGAGGCCATGAAGATCACTTATATCGAGTCTGAAGACTTCGCGAGCACAAATAATATCTATTCGCTGTGGCTCGCCCGCGATCATCTCGATGAGGATGTCTTCTTATTGGAGGCCGATGTGTTTTTTGAGCTGCCGCTCCTTGAAAAAATGCTCTCGCATAAAAGTGGCAGCCTCGCCGCAGTATCTCAGCATCAACCCTGGATGTCCGGTGCCGTTGTGAGCCTCAGCAAGTCCGGCAACATTCAAGCGATGATGGATGCGCGGGAGCAAGGCCCAGATTTCGATTACACCAAGGTCTTCAAAACGGTCAATATCTACCTATTCCAGAAAGAATTCCTGCGTCGTTACTTTTTGCCGCACCTTGAGGCTTATATCGCTTCGGGCGACGTTAACGAATATTACGAGGTCATTCTCCACACAATGGCTCATCGCGTGGACCGCCAACTCGGTGCGGTTCAGTGCGACGGTCTTCGTTGGTACGAGATTGACGATGAGAATGATCGTCTTTCTGCTGAATACATGTTTTCGACGCAAGAACGCCGCTATGAAATGATATCAGACCAACATGGTGGATATTGGCGTTTTGATTTCGTGGATCACGCTTATCTCTACAATCTCTATTTTCCGCCCCCGCCGGTGTTCGTCCACTTCAAAAACCATGTTCAAAATCTGATTTTGAATTATCCGGTCGCTCAGAATCCACTCGCTCTATTGGTCGGTGCGCTCATCAATCAGCCAGCCGAGAGGATAGTCGTAGGCAATGGCGCTTCTGAGCTCATCAAGATCATCGCAAACCAAGTCACCGAGCGACTGATTATTCCCGTCCCCACCTTTAACGAGTACGAAGAGGCTGTGCCCGAGAGAAAGCTCATTCGTTTTGCATTGGAAACACCGTCCTTCCAGGTAAATGTTGATGCGTTTGCCGAGGAGGCTGCGCGCTGCGAGGCCAGCATCGCGATCGTGGTTACCCCTAACAATCCAACCTCTTTATCGGTTCCGAAGGCAGACCTATGCCGACTTGCAGCAAAGCTCGGTAAGCACGGCTGCATTCTCGTTGTTGATGAATCCTTCATCGATTTCTGTGCGGAGCCTGAACGCGCCACCTTGAGCAACGAGCTCGATGCGTATCCGAACTTGGTTATTCTCAAAAGTATGAGCAAGGCTTACGGAATCGGAGGACTACGGCTTGGTTATCTGCTGACGTCTAACAGCGAATTTGCTGAAGCCGTGCGTGCTGATGTACCAATTTGGAACATAAATGGATTTGCGGAATCATTTTTGCGCCTGGCCCCGCGGTATAGGAGAGAATTTACCAAGAGCTGTATCAAAGTCCGCGAAGATCGAGATGATTTATACCAGCGTTTGAATTGCATTACAGGGATAACCGCTTACAAGCCGGATGCAAATTTCGTGTTCTGTAGTCTGCCCAATGCTGGGCCGAGTGGGCCGGACGTGGCTCGAGCCCTATTCGTAGACCACAATATTCTGATCAAACATTGTGCGGGGAAAACCCTATCAGGTTCAAATCGCTATCTACGAATCGCGTCTCGCACGGTTGCTGAGAATTGTACGCTCGTCGAAGCTTTGGAAGCCGTACTCGATTCCCTCGGACAACTAGAAATCGGCCATGGATGATGAATTATCCCGAGAACGCGGGGCAGATCAAATTCAGACTACGGTGAAGGACGTCAACGTGCCGGACCGTTCATCCCGCGGCAGTATTTTTGCCCATGCCGCCGATCCCGCCAACGGACTCACTTTGGCGGGATTGCTTTGCGCGCTGATCGGGATCTACTTCGCAGCGCAAGGAGTCTTCTCGGCGGCCGTGATTGCACTGCTGTGGGCCACGTTCTTTGATTGGTTTGATGGCCCTGTCGCGCGCCGAACGAAAGGGCGGTCGGATGAACTTCGAGCATTAGGAGGGCAGCTTGATTCCCTGGTCGATATCGTTAGCGGTGGTGTCGGTCCTGCGATCCTTCTCTTGAGTGTTGGCACGTTTAGTCCGTGGTTCATTCCAGGAGCATTTGCGATCGTTGCAGCGGGTGTGCTGCGGCTCAGTTACTTCAACGTGTTTGGGCTCGAAGATGAGGCCACGTACCTGGGCCTGCCGATTGACCACAACGTTATCTTATTATCGATGGTGTTCTTGCTCGAAGGCCGGATAGGCGGAACTGAGTTCGCCATCGTTCTCTATATCGCGACAGTAATCATCGCCATCCTAAGCATCACGCCATTCCGGATGCTCAAGCTTACAGGTCACTGGTACGTCATTTTTACTGGATTTGTTGTATCGTTAACTACTGTGTACGGATGGCGGCTATGGGTTGGAATGTCATAGCCCTCTCTAGTCTGATGCGCTCAATCGAAAAAAGTGGTTTTGCAAGCGGGGCCAATTGATCTTGAGTCGTGACAGGGCGCGGGGCAGTAGCCAAAAACTGAGCGGAGCAAGCGCCCTGAGTGAATACCAGGTCAGAGCCCCGAGGAAATTGGACTGATCCGGCAAAAACCGTATGTGTTTTCGCCGCGCTTCCACCAGCTCCACTGCAACTTCCATGTTTGTGTAGGCATAGTTCCGACGACGTCCAGCAGTTGGAAAACCCGCCTCACGAAACAGGTCTTGGTAAAGCGTCACGTTTCGATAGACCGCTTGGTACTCGCCCCCAGGGGTTAGTTTTCCTTTTGGTACGGTCGTTTCGCGGAGAACGATAGATGCTCCTGGGGCAAGGCGGTCTTTCAATGAGCGGAGTAATTTCACGACATCATCGTCGTTCAAATACATGCACAGCCCGCCAAGAAAAATCAGGTCGAAGGGCCCTGTGGGAAGGTCTTTTCGGACATCACCCTCAACGATTTTCGCGCCCGGAAAGGGAGCGAGGAGCGTCCGCGCTGCCGCTGCCATAGATGAACTTTGTTCGAACCCAATGACACTGTCGTAGCGGTTTGCAAATATCTTGGTCCAAGTTCCTGCGCCACAACCGAGGTCGAGCACTCTGCCTGTTTGGAGGACGGCGTCGAGCCAATCGGTGACTGTCGCGACCTCTTTGCGCAAGCGGTAGTGAATAGAATTCTCGGGTAAATTCTGCTCGTGAACCATATAGCTGGCGGTTGCGGCACTATCGCTGCCAGCCGCTTGGAAATAGTGCCGAACAACGGCGTAGTCGATTCGTCGTCCTGATGAGCGGTGGTTGTTCATGATAAAGTTCCACGTACTGGGGCTTGTCAATATGTGCTGCAGAGCAGTGTTGAATTTGTCCATGCATATCAACGATGCACCGTACGGGATATTATATTGTCACTTACGCTATCACATTTTCAGATGTTCGCGATCAACTGAAGACTAGCTTCATTATCCGTTACAACGAGCGCGGTCCCGGGCAATCCCCACGCTTCAGGGACAATAGATCTTTGGTGGTCTACGGGGAGAGGTAGCCCGAAACTCGCGTGTAACGATGCGGTAAGGGCTTTCATCACCAATGGGACGCCATTTAGTCAATGAAACTAGCGCCGCCCCAAGAGTTCTCATTTCCACACCAGTTGGCACGCCCATTGCTATCAAGTGCTTAACTTGTAAAACCGAGCCTCCAGCGACGCCGCGCGGTAAATATGTGCCACGAGCGGTGCGACGCCGCGGGGAATGATATGCTAAGCAATAACGAACCAATAGTGTAGGAGAATAGATGGCTAAGCACGAAGTGAGTTTTAACGAGCGGCTTAAATCTGCGGCAAAAGCCAGACAGACCACGCTGACAACGGCGAGGGCCAACGCACCGGTCAACGCATCTGGCTATGCTGAGCGACAGGCCAAGCCCATGGTGGCGAGCATTGCTCGCGAAAAGCGAAGGGAAGAAGCCATAGCGGGAAAGCTTGCCGAGACTACCCGCGTAGCTGAGGAACAAGTCGCCGTCGCGCGCGCTGAACAGCGTGCGGTTGAATCCGAGAAGGCTGAACAGAAAGCGGAATTGAACCGAGAAGCGATTGATGCCATTGCTCGCAAAGCCATGCAGAAGGCTGGTCGAGACGCAAAATATGCCGCCCGTCAGGCTCGGCGTAATAAATAGTCACCGTGCGTCTACGAAACCTCCACGCCGGTAAGAGGCTCCCATTAGGACGTGCGCTTACAACCCCGCTGGTCGTTGGGTCGTAAGGAACAGATAAGATGACAAACCTCAATCAGTTCGAGTCGGTTTTCAAGTCAGCGGATAAAGCAGTCTATACGTATGATCGACCGACGTTCGACCGTGTGCTAGTGGTTACCGATCTCAATGAGGCTGACGCCGCCAATATTACGAATCGCGTGCGCAAGTTCCTCAATACGATTGACGCTGCGGGTACGCGATGGGATACACTTTCCGGAGATGCTTTCGGCAGCGTTCAGGCGTTGTTGGAAAGCATTGAGAAACACAAGCCTGACCTTATTGTCACTTACCGCCATCTTCATTCGAGCGCCTGGCAATGGCCGTACAGCCTGGGTGAATATTTGGACGTGATGACACAGGCAACCAGCGTACCTTTGTTGGTGCTGCCCCACCCTGACGACGATCGAGCGCTGCCGCACAGCATCCAGGATACGGATCGCGTAATGGCAGTCACCAACCATCTAACCGGCGACAACCGGTTGGTCAATATAGCCGTAGCGTTCACCAAACCCAGCGGAACATGCTGGTTGACGCATGTGGAACGCAAATCGGTGTTCGAGCGCTACATGGATGCGATTTCCAAGATACCGGCCATTGATACCGATGTTGCGCGCGAAGCTCTCAGCGAACAATTATTGAAGGAACCCCGGGACTTTATTGCCGCGTGCCGAGCAGCAATCGATGCGCAAGGCTTGCCGATCAGGATCGAAGAGGTTGTCTCCATGGGGCGTCAGATCGATGAATACGGAGAACTCATAGCGAAGCGGGAGATCGACCTGCTGGTTCTACACACCAAGGATAAAGGCCAACTGGCTATGCACGGCGCGGCGTATGCCTTGGCTGTGGAGCTTCGCAACATTCCGCTGTTGATGCTGTAATCATGCATCACGTTTCAACACCCGTCACCGCGCTCTTCGTCTTTCTCTTAGTAGCGATGACCCTGTCTCTCGCCTTCGAGGAGAAACTCCATGCCAAGAAATCGGTGATTGTCGGCTTGTTCGCGGCTATCACACTATTCCTGGCCGCGGCGTTCGGTCTGGTTCACCCCGAAACGGTGACTATCATGGGCAACCCGGTGACGCTGCCGGTCTACGTCCCCGGTATCAACTGGGAGGTTATTGCAATCATCCTAGGGTCATCTTTGTTCGTCGATGTGACGAGCAAATGCGGACTGTTCACATGGATAGCCATTAAATTGACCAAGGCGTCTCGGGGCGATCCGCTCAAGCTACTCATATTTTACAGCGTTATGACGGTTGTATTTTCCGCCGTTCTCAACAATGTCACAGCGATGATTATCGTCGGCACATTGAGCGGTGTGTCACTCGGTAAACTCCGCCTAACCAACAAGCTTCTCGGTTTCTTGTTGATTGAAGGTCTGCTGACCAACGTTGGCGGCATGCTGACCCTGATCTCTTCGGTGCCCAACATTATCATCGGTAGTACCGCCGGTATCTCCTTCATCACTTTTTTCATCACGGCAAGCCCGTACGTTGTTGTGGCAACAGCCGTGACAATATTCATGGGCGCGCGCCTCTTCGGCATCAAAGCATTAAAGGGTGAGGCAGCCAAGACCGAAGCGGCAAGCCTGGTCGCTGGTTTTGACGAGAATGATGGCGTCGAATCTGTCGGCTTCTTCCGCTTCGGCACTACAATGACCGTCCTCTTCATCGTCGCCATGGCGAGTGTTTCTGTCACACCCTACGTGAAGGACTTGGGCATGGGCTACGTTGCTTTGACGTTTGCAGTGATCATGCTGACCCGATACGCCGCGACCGCCGACCGGTTTTATCAGGCTGTCGATTGGGATTTGCTCGCCTTCTTCGGTTGCCTTTTTATTGTCATCAACATGATGGAACACGCTCTCGTGTTGGAGCTGATCGGCGAGGGGCTGAAACCAATTATCGGTTTGGGCGAAACCGTCGGCGTTGGGGTGTTACTGGTGGCCTCGGCCGTCGCGAGCTCCGTTACCGACAATATTCCGCTTGCCGCGATGTTGGCGAAAATTCTCGGCGGACTTGAGTTGGCAAGTGACTCGCCATTTTGGTGGGCGGTGATCTTCGGCGCCAATTTGGGTGGCAACATCACGCCGATCGGCTCGGCCTCGACTCTTGTCGCCGTGACGATCATCCATAAAAACAGGCTACCGATGTCGTTCGCCTCATTCGTAAAAGTCGCTGTTCCATTCGCTGCACTGCAATTGGTGTTGGCGGCTGTCTACGTTTTGGTTGTACTTGGATAACGCACCGGGGTCTTTTTGGCCTTGCTGACGGTGTACGGAAGGGCTTCAGCAAGGTTGCCGTTAATATGCGCGTCAAGAGCGCGGCAAGCGCAGAGGATCTCACGGCCCTGGCACTATACTCCCCGGTCCACGAGATGATTTCGAAGTCACTGCCTGTAGAATTTACTCTCACGATGTACTGAGGAAAAAGAGTTGGATCACGGTGCTGGATTTATTGAATTGAGCAATAAATCCGGCCCGTGTCTCCTCACCGCAATTCTCGGAACCCTCGAGTTCACGCCTTTACCACGATGGGCGCCACCGAACCTTTTAGGAACAACTCATGAGCGCCGCGAATGAGTTATCCAGTGGTGCCCACTTTCGACACCTAGGGGACGCCATATTTTCCGCCAGTTTTAAACCACGTCCACCGAACGTACGGCAAACGTACGGCATAAAGGTTGCGGGACGTCAGGTGACGGTAGGCATAGAAGCGCTCGCTCTCAAAGCTGAGCAATAAGCTGCCCTGCTGTGTTGCTAATTCCGCTACACTTCTCTGAGAGGGAGTCATGCACGGCGCACTTTTCGGCAGCGGGAGGTTTTTATGAGGTTTAGAGCCCTCATTTTGCTTTTGCGCGTTAGTTGCCTTTGGCGCCCCTTTGTTCGCAGCGCCCGACACGATTGAATCTGTCGCTGTCGTCGGCACTGGCGAAGTTGGGGGCACTTTGGGAAAGCGTTGGGCTGGTTCCGGCCATCGTGTCGTTTATTGCTCCCGCACTCCGGAGGCGGAACGGGTGGCGAGGCTCGTTACTGAAGCCGGTGGGGGGGGTACCGCCACCACGCCGGGCAAAGCAGCCCAACAGGCAAGGATCGTGTTGCTCGCGGTACCGTGGTCGGCAGTTCAGGACACCGTCGCGAGCCTCGGTGACCTTAGCGGCAAAGTAGTCATCGACCCGATAAATCATTTTAAACCGGTCGGCGGCTATCCGGGGCCACTCAACGGCCCATCCATTGCGCAGCAGGTGCAGGCTATGATGCCCGGCGCTAAAGTGGTAAAGGCTTTTAATACATTAGGCTCTGAGATCATGGTTGACCCAAAGTTAGCGGGTGGTCCGGTGACAATCCCACTCGCGGGGGATGACCGTGAAGCGAAGGCACGTGTCGAGAATCTTGTTAGAGACGCGGGCTTTGAGCCAATGGATATGGGTCCACTATCTGTCGCTGTATTCATCGAGGGAATGCTTGGTCTGTATGTGAGTTACCGCCAATACAATCCCGGCCAGGGATTCGAATTCTACCTGCGTCCCATGCCCGACATCATTAATTCTGGCAGGTAACCATTGTCTGTTGCTGATAAAGACATTTACCGAACTGCCAAGCTCTTAATTGAACAGCACGGCGCAGGGGCTTGGATTGAAGCAGCGGTCAAACACCGGGAAATGGTGGCAAACGGAGATGAAGAAGGTGCAGCCGTTTGGCTTAGAGTTGCCGACGCCATAGCTACCCTGGACAACATGGAAGCGTCCAGAGAGGTTCATTGAGGCGCGGCAGTCCATCGCCATAGAATGGGTGCAAGAAGTCTTCGACGACACAAATTTCGTTCGCACACGTTTTGGGAGCCAATATTGTTTTCTCGATCCCTATTAGGTAACAAGCGACCTTCACTGACCCTTCGATTCAGCGTGATTCCTCTAGTCGCTATTGTTTTCGTGGCTGCAGCAAGTGAAAGCGGCTACGAAACGGCGCGTGGACGCATGGTGGATGAGATCCGCACCATGGCCCGGTCAGTTGCCGGCGGGAGCAGCGCCCCCGAGATTTCTGAACTTGTATTGGAGGCCATAGGCAGCGTGCCGCGTCACTTGTTCGTGCCCAAGCGGTTCCGCAGCGCAGCTTACCTCAATCGCCCGCTTCCCATCGCTGCGGGCCAGACCATCTCCCAGCCTTACATCGTTGCGCTCATGACGGAGTTGGTCGGCGTGGAGCCGGGCGATGTCGTCCTCGAAGTAGGCACAGGCTCGGGCTATCAGGCGGCGGTATTGGCGGAGTTGGGGGCCCGCGTGCATACCATAGAGATCATTCCTGAATTGGGCGAGCAGGCCGCTGAGTTGTTCAAGAGTCTCGGTCTGACGGGGATTTCAACGCGCATCGGCGACGGCTACAAGGGATGGGCGGAGGAGGCGCCTTTCGATGGGATCATTGTTACGGCTGCCGCACCCCACATTCCACCGCCTCTTGTGGAGCAGCTTACGACCCGTGCGTCCATGGTGATCCCGGTGGACAGCCCGTCAGGCTTCCAGGAATTGTGGGTCGTTACCAAGAATGCCGACGGAACGGTGGGCGAGCGCCGCGTGGCCACCGTGAGATTCGTGCCCTTGACGCGCGAGAAGTGAAACCCTTTCGTCGCAGACATTGAGATGGGGCGGGTCCTAAGAACCGCTCCATTCCGCTGACGAAGTTAATCTTGCGACGAACGCCTTAGGTGACGAGATTTGCCAGCGTGGCTTGGCGAGGAAGAAGGTATTCCGGCGCAGTTATTGAAGATGCTGGCACCGTTTCCAGCTTCACGGATAGCGGCGTGGCTACTATCTAAGGCCATGGAGAATGTGGTGCAAAACAAAGGAAAACCGGTGACCGAGCGCACCAGTAAATTGACTAAGATAGTTGGTCACCTACTTTGCCTTCTGGGATTTCACGGCTTCAAGGTCATTGACGCAAATCTTGGATTCGGATCGGCGGGAGGAACTTCCACAGTCCAATGCCGGCGTTGTGGGCAGGTTATTGTGCGCTCCAACTGAACGAATTTATGGCGCGATATCAGCGAGACGAGCCATCCGATATGCCTCAGGCGCCGCCCGGAAGGCGAGGTTTAGGTTGAGAAAAAAAGGCCGCTCATGCGATGGCTCTGATCTGGTAGGCTGCTGGCTTCCGGCTTCGCGAAGGCCCCCATGACCCAAATCAAAATCGTGGCGATCGAGCGTTGGCGCCGCATGTCACCGGCAGCGAAAAAACAATGGATTGAGTACGCCATAGGAGAAGCACTCGACTACATCGAAGCTGCAGGACGCGAACTCGATGATTTTGAGCGTGTTCAAATCAGCGGAGCCCTTAGTGGCGCGCTGTCGGGCTTTTATGACTTCGGCCGATGTTGTATTGTTCTTATTTACACGCCGAAGGATCAGATCGATATGGCGTCTTATAGCCGGAATGAGGACCTGCATCTTCTCGACATCGAGCAATTTCGGAAATCGCTCAGTGCTATAAGCGGTTACCCGGTTCGTGAAATTCCAGTGTTTAAGTAGATGGGACGGCTATGAACAACGTCCTCTAATTGAGCCTTCATTCCGCTTCCTCACGTTTGCGCAGCTTCCATGCGATGCCCTGCAGAACGCCAATCAGAATTATTGCAGGCCACAAGGCGAATCTGCCCGCGACCTCCGACGAAAAAAGGAACATCGCCAATGGTAACGCCCATGCCGTGATCGGAAAAGCTATGACGCCTCCCATGCTAACCAATAATCCGAATCTATCGTCCAGCACTATGAACGAGATCCACATATTGTAAATCAGGGCCAATCCAGTTCCCACGTGACACAGTATCTGAATCATTGAAGTATCTCCCAATTTAGAGCGTTCGTCGCATCGCTTGCTAATTCGTCTCTAACAACAATTCCACTCCCTGGTTCCTGACATTCCCCACGGCCTTTGATACCGGCCACGCCATGACCCGGGATGCGGGGAAAGGTTCCAGCATCTTCAATAACTGCTCAGGCGCTGCTTCTTCCTCTCCGAGCCACGCGGGCAAGTCCTCATCACCTAGGATAACCGGCATCCTCGAATGAATGTCTGCAACGGCCTTATTGGCGTTGGCCGTTATTATGGTGCAGGAAAGCATGGGTTCAACATCTTTTGGCTTCCATTCTTCCCATAGCCCTGCAAAATTCATAGGTCCCTTGTTGCCCAGTCTAATAGCAAAGGGCTGCTTATCGCTCTTACGCCATTCAAAGAACGAACTGGCCGGGATAATGCAACGCCGTCCGGCCTACCAGGCGCCCCTATATGTCGGCTTGCTCTCAATCCCGTCCGCACGGGCATTGAATGTCGAGAACTTGCCTATCTCCTTCGACCATGCCGGGATCATGCCCCAACGCATGAGCGACACACGGCGCTTACCCTCCGCGCAGTACACAACGGGAATACTTGTGGTCGGGGCGATATTGACCTTACCGGTCCAAACATCTTCCTCGGCCTGCTTCTTTCCGTTGTCCAGAAATACACGGTAAAGCTCGTACAGTTCTTTCCAGCTCATCTTATTCGTGAAGCGTCCGCACATGTGCCTTCAATGAACCTCGCTGGATGCTTCCATGTTGTCCAGGGCGGCTATCGCGTTGGCAGCCCGAAGCCAAACAGCTGCACCTTCTTCATCTCCGTTTTCTACCATTTCCCGGTGCTTAACGGCTGCCTCAATCCAAACCCCTTCGCCGTGCTGCTCTATTAGCAGCTTGACGGTGGCGTAAATGTCCAGATTTTCGACCATCCGAACCTTGTTAATTCGGTAAACTAAGTCATAAAACAGGACACCGGCCTACAAATGTGCACTGGTTCGGAAACAAAGTGATTAGGCTCGCTCTGATAGAACTGCTGGCCGTCCTGCTGTCAGCGCCTTCCTGGGCTGACGTAGTGGGCGTTGCTACCGTGACGGACGGCGATACCCTCAAAATATCAGGCGAGCGCATACGTATTTTCGGAATTGATGCGCTAGACTTGCGAGCGCGATGTCTTTCAAAGTCCGCTCGGCGGCGTCCTGATAACGTTCTGTTCTATGTCTCATCGTTCACTCCTCAATGGTGACGATGAGCCAAAAACACTCCTTTAGGCAATTACACTAGTTTGTCCCAGTAGTGCTGACGTCAGACACGGCGCCCAGCCGGTGCGGCTCCAACGTCAATGAGACGGTATATTTGGTCGGCGCCATTTCTAAGTGTGGCGTAGGTTTTATGCGCATGGACCGTAGGCATGGCTAAGGCAGTCAAGAGATCCGCTAGAATTGGAGACGATACTCTCTGGGATGAAGTTGCTGCGCTTAAACGCAAGCGCATTTTAACCGCGGCGGCGAAGCTTATTGCCAAGCGTGGTTACCATGGAACGACGATCGACGCTATCGCCGAAAAATTTGGAGCGACCAAACCGTTTGTTTATTACCATTTCGATTCAAAAGCTGACCTCCTGATCGAGATCTGCCAGCGGGGTACAGTAAGGGCGTTGTAGGCCGCCGGCTACGCAATATCGGCAAAAGGTAGCCCGCGTGCGCGACTCGATCAGTTTGTAACCGACTTCACATCCATCGCCCTGGAAAATTACGACTACGTAGCAGTGTATTTCCGCGAAGAAATAAATCTGCCGCAAGCCCACGCTGATCACATCAAAAAGATGCGAAAGGAAATTGACAATAAACTCACAAAATTGTTGTAGGAAGGTGTTAGGGCTGGGGAGTTCAAGGTCGATGATTCGCAGATCTGCTGTCTAGTGATTGCAGGTATGACCAGTTATGCTTTAGCTTGGTACCAAGAAGAGGGGCGCCTTAGCACAGATCAGATCGCCTCCCAGATGCGGCGGTTAATGCGGAACATTATCACCTGATTCAGTTTTGATGAGCTATCTTATCGCGCTGCTTTATATCAACCCTTGAAGCGAGAGTTCATCTTTAATGTATGCGTAATAAACTGGCGCTGCGATAAGCCCAGGCACGCCGAACGCTGCTTCCATCACTAGCATCGCTACCAGAAGCTCCCACGCACGCGCCCTAATGCGCGTCCCGATAATTCGAGCGTTCACGAAGTACTCCATCTTGTGAATGGCGATTAGGAACACAAGAGAGCCGGCGGCAACCAGGGGCGAAACGCTCAAACTCACAACCACGATAACGGTGTTGGAAATCAGATTGCCCAGCACAGGAAGTAGCCCGACGATGAAAGTCACAGCAATCATGGTCTTTACTAGAGGTAGGTGCACGTCTAAAAGCGGTAAAATTATTGCGAGATATGTCGCCGTAATGGCCGTGTTGAGCGCAGAAATCCGTACCTGCGAAAAGACAATATGCCGAAACGCCCCCGCCAAGACCTCGGTCCGTTCTGACAGCGCTTGCGCAAGTGGACCTCCACCCTGATGTGTGATGCCGGCATATAATGAGATCAATCCGCCGATAATCATGCCGATGAGGGCGTGAAACAAAAACCGTCCTACATCCTGGCTGACTAGACCCACTTGACCCGCATGTTCTTGCAGCCAATCCGAGGCGAGAGTCTGAAGGTCGGCAATATTACCCGGGAGGTAACTTTGCGCCCAACCCGGAAGGTATTGCCGTGCAGCGCCAATAATATCGGCCATCATTTCGAGCAGCCGCGCCAGGCTATCGGGTCCGGTTGTCAGCGCGATGATCTGGGCAACACCGAACGTCACTGCCACAATCACAAACACGGCCGGGACAGCCAGGGCAATTGTCCGCCCAGTCCCGTGTGCGACGCCGAGGCGCCGCAGTGGAGGGACTGCTAAATGTACCAACTGATAGATCAAAAGTCCGGAGAGCAAAGCAGCCAATAAGCCGAGCTCAAGCACGGCAACAAGAACTATAAGCGCTAGTGCTTGCGACGCTATTTGGATTTTAGAAGTTTCTGTCACTGCGGTCCAATCATACAACCGGGGTCGCGTCTGCGCTACTGCGCAAAATTAGATCTGACGCGCAGTAGATCGCCTAGATGTGTCCCCGTAAAATTGATCACGCCGTCTCTATTCAGGTGATCCATATCATAGAAAAACGCTTCGTCATTTGCTACAGCCATAAAATCATGAAGCTCAAATCCGTGAGCGCCTAAAACACCTCGAATTTTTGAATTGAACTCTTCCTCCCCGATAGTTTTGTCAGGACGCGCCCGGGCAGAGGAGTTTTTACGGCGATGAGGCCAATTTCCCGTTCGGCCAATGCACCGGCAAGTCCGTCAAGTTCAGAAATGTACTTATCGACGGTTTTTAGGCTGATCGATTCTGGATGCAAAAATGCCATGCGCCGTTCATCCACCCGGGCATTGGTTCGATATGTGCGCGTGAATCGGCTTCGCTCGGCCTCACTAAGGTCCGAGGCGAACCTCTCGTGGTTGTTAATTTTATAAAAGCAGGTCAAGTAACCTGGAATTAGACCGCGAGTGCTGGGGAATCTCCAGAGTGTATAAAGTAAATCCCAATCGAAAGGTGCGCGGACAGGAAATTCAGGATCGTCAATTCTCACCTCGTTCCACTGTTCGGAATAGAAGGCGAAAGAGTCGATAATATATAGAACATTCTTGGCTGAATGGCCGGAGAGAAAATACTCGGTTAGAAATCGCGCCGGCAGCGGGCCGGCACCCTCGATGGACAAGTTAATAATCGAAGAGTCGCTCATGTTCTGCAGGCGCCGATTCATGTCTTCAAAATCAAGTGGCATCGCGTGCGTGTCTGACGTCAGCACTACTGGGACAAACTAGTGTAATTGCCTAAAGGAGTGTTTTTGGCTCTTCGTCACCATTGAGGAGTGAACGATGAGACATAGAACAGAACGTCATCAGGACGCCACACGAGCGGACTTTGAAGGACATCTGGTGCAAGACGCGCAAGCGATATTCCTCTGAGGAGAAGATCCGCATTGTGCTAGCCGGATTGCGGGGCGAGGACAGCATTGCCGAGTTGTGTTGCCAGGAGGGCATTGCCCAGGGTCTGTATTACAGCTGGTCGAAGGAGTTCCTTGAGGCTGGGAAGAAGCGATTGCCCGGCGATACGGCGCGTGAGGCTAATACCGGCGAGGTGAAGGACCTTCGCCGTGAGGCTCGTGATCTCAAGGAGGTCGTAGCCGAACAGGCGCTTGAACTGCGTCTGCTCAAAAAAAGCATGATCGGGGATGGGGGAGACGAGGAATGAGATACCCATCCTCCGAGAAGCTTGAGATCATCCGGCTGGCTGAACACTCGCACCTGCCTGCCAAGCGTACGTTGGATAAGCTCGGCATTTCGCGCACGACGTTTTACCGCTGGTACGACAAGTATCTGGATGGCGGTGTGGCGGCATTGGAGGATAAAGCTCCCAAGCCATCGCGGGTGTGGAACCGTATTCCTGACGACATTCGTGACCGGATCGTTGACCTCGCTCTGGAAGAGCCTGACCTGTCACCCCGGGAATTGGCTGTGCGGTTCACAGATACGCAGGCCTACTTCGTCTCAGAAGCTTCCGTCTATCGGCTGTTGAAGTCCCATGACCTGATCACCAGCCCTGCGTTTGTGGTGATTAAGGCGAGCAGTGAGTTCAAAGACAAGACGAGCTGTATCAACCAGATGTGGCAAACTGACTTCACCTACATCAAGGTCATCGGTTGGGGCTGGTTTTATCTTTCGACCATCCTGGATGATTACTCGCGTTACATCATCGCCTGGAAGCTCTGCACGACCATGAAGGCCGGCGATGTGACTGACACATTGGAACTGGCCTTACAGGCCTCTGGCTGTGATCAGGTCAATGTCCGTCACAAGCCACGGCTGCTGTCAGACAATGGGGCGTCTTACATCTCTGGCGAGCTCGCCGAGTGGCTGAATGACAAAGGCATGGATCACGTTTGCGGAGCCCCCTATCACCCACAGACACAGGGCAAGATCGAACGTTGGCATCAGACCTTGAAAAACCGCATCTTGTTGGAGAACTACTTCCTACCGGGCGATCTCAAAGCAAATATCGGGCGCTTCGTCACCTCCTACAACCACCACCGCTACCATGAGAGCCTCGGCAATCTGACACCTGCTGATGTCTACTTCGGACGCGGTGAAACCATTTTACTCGAACGGGAAAGGATCAAACGAAAAACCATCAACCAACGGCGCTTGCAACACCGCAAATCCGCCGCCTAAAATGACAAACAAGATGGGCTAAACTCTCCGTTAGTTTAACAAGCTTTCTGTTCCAAATATTCTGACGACGCACACTCTACGATTTCGCGCTCCAGGAAACACAGCGGGCCCGCCCACTAACCGGACCACTGAAGATAAGGCATGTCCCGCATCCGCCCTCGGTCGGGGTGAAGAACCCACAATGCTGGCAAGACATAGACTGGTCAGGCGACTCTTCCACGTACATCAGAGAATCCCGAATACTCCTCTGACCGGCATCTAAACTCTCAAGATCAACACAGACACCTTGTTCCGCGGCGTCCACCCGTTTCAAGCCGGCAGCCAACAACAATAGCCCGCCCAACGGAATCTGCGCGCCTCGCTCAAGTAACGCACGCCTTGAGAGGATTTTCTTTGCCATAGCTTTCCTTGCTCCCTTTAATTCCACTCCAATAGAAAGCGGGTCGAACCATACCGCGCTCCTCTTTCAGAGTTAGCTTTGCCGCCAATTGCGCTCCAAACAAGTCTAAGTGCATCCACAACGATATCATCTATTTCTAGCGGCTTGCGTCTCTTTTTCGCCCCTCGGACGCCACGAACAAGCCTGCTAAGCGCGGTTTACATTCTACGGTGTCATGTCACTATCCTAGTGTATAGTAACACTACGTGATGCACTATCTTAGATTGTATGTTTATGCTTCTTGGTCGTCGATATTATCGGCGGTAAGTTTTTGTTGCCGACCTCAGCGAGATCCCATTCATGAACCAGCCAAAAACTATCACACTTCGTAAGCAACAGAAGAATTACACGAGGCAACGGCTCCTCGAGGTTTCTCGAAAGTTGTTTGTAAAGAAGGGCCCTAAGGCCACTGGTATTGATGACATTGCGAAGGCCGCAGGGACTTCCCGTGCGACCGTATATACGCACTTTGCGGGCAAACAGGACATTATCCGAGAGCTGTTGACAGAGATGTGGGACACAGCCCTTAATCTGTATCGGACGTTTGACAACCTTCCAGATTGGTCCCGAGCCAGCATTGCGGGTTGGCTAGGCCAAGTTTTTGACGCCTGGGAGGAGTACGGAGCGAGCACCAATATCGTGCTGCGCGAAATGCCTTCGGAGGTAAATGCCGAGTTCCAATCCTTGCTCGAGGATCATGTTGCAGCACTTACGCGAACGTCGGAGAAATGAGCGCATTTTGATCGTGGAGAAGCAATGAGGCGAGCGTACCTCCTGATCCTTCAGCTGCAAAGGGGGCTGACCGCCGTACATTTTGGGGGGTGGTCGGTTGATCGAGACGCATTGTTGAATACGTTTACAGAGATATGGATGTCAACGCTGCAGCCCCCGGCGCGCCAAGAAAATCCGGTCCGAAGCGTGGAAGAAAACTAAGCGGCACGCAGATTCAGTTCTGTGATGTCGTTTCCCGGAGCTCAGACAAATCAATTATCTTTTCGTTGGCCACTGTTGCGTCGTCGCGGTCATGCATAACTAAAAGGGCCGGCAGCCCCAGCTGGCGGGCGTGATCGAATGCAAAGGCTCGTAGATGTTCGCGAAGCGACGTGTCGAGCGCGCTGAACGGTTCATCAAGAAGAAGCGTTTTGGGTTCGGAAAGTAGGACACGCATAAAATAGGACACGCATCAAGGCGATCCGTGCACGCTGCCCGCCCGAAAGTGTGGCTGGCCTCCGATCCGTATAGCCTACTAAATCGGCGTCCACTAAAGCCTCATTAACTCGCCGACGTCTCTCGCGCCGCGCCTTGAAGCCGCACGGTCGATTCCGGATCTTGAAACCAATCAAGTGAGAACGGGCATAGGGGGCGTTGTCACCCCGTCGAGCAAGGAGAGGCTGCGCGCATGAGCCCTCCGCTTGGAGCTAGGAGGATCATAAAACCAATAGAAAACGCGGCATGAGGCGCAGCCAAGAGTGAGGCTAACCATCTTCGCAAGTAAACAATCGCGCGTATTTCATGCCAAGCCGCTAAAACCGCAATTTCTGGCAATACGGTAATGGCCGGTGCGCCAGCGAGGTCGCGCTAGGGTGTCAAGCTGAAATGCTCAGCCCCGACTCCCGGGAAATATCCGAAAGACGGCAGTAACGTACCTGCCAATCCTACTACCACCGGTGCCAGGAAAAGAAATAGCGTTACCGGCGGAAACAATCGAAGCCACTCGCGGAACCCGGGCAACGGGAATCCGAAACGCGTCATCAGCGGTGGTGCCTCCGCTGCCATTCTTCTTCGAGGCGCTTGACCCAACTTGGGTGCGGCTCGGCAAGAACCTGTTTCATTTCCCTTGGGTCCAGCATTGCGCCGCCCTGGTTCAGATCATTAAAGAACAAGGTCGACTCTCGATCCAACTTCCCAATATCAAGGACTGTCGGATCGCCCCAGATACCGAGGGTCAGTGCGCGCTAATCCTTCTACGCGGATGCTTCTTGGACGAAGACACTATCGAGCACGGACACCGTGACCTAGGGTAATATCTGCGCTAGTGTGCCTTGCGACGCTAACCGTCTTTCCTGGCGCACGAATGCATATCGTCTACCTTCATCAGTATTTCACACCGCCGGACGGAGTCGGATCGACCCGATCTTATGAGATGTCTCGACGATTGGTGCGGGCCGGCCACAAAGTGACATTGATAACATCCAACGCGTTCTTTCCGCCTTCCTATCAACTTGATGGTTTGATGAACGAACTCGTTATCGACGAAATCGAATTGAAAGTTATCCGTGTCGCTTATTCGAATCGCCAATCTTACGTTCGCCGAATTCTCGCCTTTTTCCAGTTTGCTCTGTTTTCGGCATTCGTCGCCGTGCGCATTCCACACGTTGACCTGGTTTTCGCCACCTCAACGCCGCTTACAATCATGCTCCCCGGGATTGCCGTTAAGTGGCGACGGGGCGTGCCTATGGTATTCGAAGTTCGCGACCAGTGGCCCAAGGTGCCTATCGCCCTCGGCATTCTAAAAAATAGGCTTGGAATCGCGGCGGCACGGTGGATGGAGCGAGCGGCGTACCGGCAGTCAGCCCATATCGTTGCACTTTCTCCCAGCACGCGGGACGGAATTGTCGCGGCGGGTGGGCAACCGGAGAAAATAACTGTCATCCCCAACTGTTCAGACACAGATCTTTTCCGAATAAATCCCGCCATAGGCGACAGGTTTCTCTACAATTTTCCTCATCTACTAAATAAAACAATTGTTGTATATGCTGGCACACTAGGGTTCGCGAACGGCGTTGACTACATTGTCCGGCTTGCTGCGCGTATGAAGGACAGAGACCCGAACATTTGCTTTGTTGTCGCGGGAGATGGTGCCAAACGCGATGAGCTCAAAGCGATAGCCCATGAACTCGGCGTGTACGGCGTAAATCTTTGGATGTTGGCGCCTATGCCAAAAACTGAGGTGCCACGGCTTTTGTCAGCCGCAACAGTCGTGTGCTCAACCTTTATTACGGATGCGGCGCCCTGGCCGAACTCGGCGAATAAGTTCTTCGACGGCCTGGCCGCGGGAAAGCCAATCGTTATCAACTACCTCGGTTGGCAAAAAGAAGTCCTAGACCATAGCGGAGCCGGCATAGCGGTGTCGCCCGACGACCTCGATGAGGCGGCGGAAAAACTGAAAAATTTTCTGGATAACGATGCCGCAATCACAAACGCCGGCAAAGCTGCTGCTTATCTAGCCGACACACAGTACAATAGGAGTTTTTTGGCCGATAAATTGCGAGGTGTATTGGAGCGAACTGCTGAGATGTCGGAGAAACCTGATCGCTCGCAACAATCGACTAACCCTCAGGTGCCCTGCGAGGTCGTTGGCCCGAATCGACGCTAGAACGGCTTCACCTTTCCAACGAAAGCGATAGCCGCGAGCAAAAAATAAAGCGCGCCCATTGCTAGTAAGGCGTGGTTTGCAGCCCGGGTAATGGCTTCCTCGCGATCGGGAGTGGCACCATACTTCCTAAGCTCCAAAAAAGGCGCAAAAAACGGCCTGAAACAAAGATCGACAGCGATGGTTACCCAAAACACCAAGCCAACCAAAAACAGCTTTGCCGCGAACCATGTCTCATCGATTGGAGCGCCGGTGGCTAGAGAGTTGAGCCCGTAAACGACAAGACCTAACCCGGCAACCGTCTTAAAAAAGAGGTCCAAATGCCGGAGGGTGGAGGCCGCTGGAAACCCTGCAGCACAGACATGAGCGACAATAATGAAGAGCCAAATGACGCTCGTTATCCAGCTGGCAGTTTGAAGGCCCGGCGTCAGCGGATAAACATTGATTGCGCCCGTCAACTCGATACCGACAGGTAATATGAGCGCGAAGCAAACGCGAGGAACAACGTGGGTGATTGTTGCAACCTTGAGCAATGCAACCCGCGCATCATAACTTAGTTGCGCGCGTCGGATAAGCGCCGTACTCACAAAAACGCCGAGCTCCGCGCCTATCCAAAACACAACCAAGATTATGTGTATATAGCCCCAAACAATCGCGCTACTCATCGCGAAAACCTCACTGACCCAATAATCATATAGTATCTTACAATATTCATGTATTGGGGAAATACGAAGGAATGAACGACTTCGAGAGACACCTTACGGGCCATCGTGCTCTCGTCTCATCCGTTGCACTGCAATTGTCGCCGCAAAAAATAGGGTGAAGTAGACACGTATATCTTCGAACGCGAATTTTAATTTGTGCACAAAAACGCTGAACTCGATGATGAACTCATAGGAAGGCCCCGAGAGACCTAACATCAATCCTGAAAATCCGGCGCTTTCTGCGATGTCGCACAGTAAGGCAGCAAACGGCGCTAGCAGAATTCCGCCGCTTTCTAGAAGTACGAACACGCGGGCATGCGAAGTTAAAAACATCCGCCGCCACAGCAACATGAAGAACACCGCAGCTGCTAGAGCTAACAAAATTTCACATGCGGCGAATATTGCATAAGCTCCCCCGGCACCATCACCGTAAGCACCCAATTGGATTGCCACTACTGTGGCACTCAATGGAAACTGTATGTCAAACGGCTTGAATCCAGCGACTTTCTCGAAGTAGGGCACTGCCACCGATTTCCGTACGAATAAAAGCGCGCCCGTTGCAACCAGCGCAACGCCAACCGATAGTCCGGTCGCACACCTCGACGAAAATCTATCCTTGGTCATTTCAAACCATGAAATCTAATTTTTGTTACGTCTCAACTGCGAGAATAGCGCTTCGCGGCAAAACCGCGAACCTCCCGGTGATCTAGCCACGGTCGTAATGACCAGGAAGAATAGGCCTTGTTGTCGATAATGAGATGCAAGTCCGAGGACATCTACTCAATCGCCTCGCGGAGGGCGGTAGGGTGGAATACAACTATGAGTGACACTAAGCTTGTTTGGCGTTTACGATCCCACGGCGGATCGCCCGCGTACGAACGAACAAATCTTCTAGGGCTTTACCATCACTTTTGCGAATGGCACGCTGCAGGGCCGTTAAGTCCTCGGTGAAGCGCTGTAGAATATCGAGTACTGCGTCCCGATTGTTAAGAAACACGTCGCGCCACATGATCGGATCAGATGCGGCGATACGGGTAAAGTCCCGGAAACCAGACGCCGAATACTTTATCACTTCCTGCTTCAGATCGTCGCCGATATCTGTTGCTGTTCCAACAATCGTGTACGCGATGAGATGGGGTAGATGCGATGTGATCGCCAAAACCATGTCATGGTGATCCGGCGCCATCAAATCGACTTTGGCTCCCATTTTGCGCCATAGGGTTGATAATTTTGTCACCGATTTTTTCGGCGTTCGCGGCCCCGGGGTAAGGATGCACCAGCGGCCATCGAATAAATCCACAAGCCCAGCTTCCGGTCCCGAACGCTCGGTGCCGGCTATAGGATGGCCTGGAACGAAATACACTCCTTTCGGGATATGCGGCGCTATTGCGGCCACCGCTGCGCGTTTGACAGACCCGACGTCGGTGACAATCGCCCCTACCCTGAGGTGCGGCGCGATTGCTTTGGCAATGGCTTCATAAGTTCCGACGGGAGTCGCAATAACAATCAAATCGGCGTCGGAAACCGCTTTCGCATAATTATTTGTAACTTCATCAACAATACCCATGTTGAGAGCAGTTTTCCGAGTCTTTGAGCGGCGAGCGCAAGCAATCGTACTGCCCACAAGTCCAGACCGGCGCATAGATAAGGCCATGGAGGAACCGATAAGACCGATACCGATGAAGGCAACGCGGTCAAAAAGTATCGTTTTCTTTTTGGGCCTTTTTTTAATCACGTTCGCGTCCCATAAAGGCGGATAGGGCGTCTAGCACCTGATTCATATCGTCGCCATCACCAAGCGTGATGCGCAAGTGATTGGGCAGACCATAATTGTCGACGCGCCGGACAACGATGCCCTTGGATTGCAGAAAAGCATCTGCATCCGCGGCCGTTTGCCCTTTAATGATCGGAAATTCCGGAAGCACAAAATTTGCGTGCGTATTCCCTAAGTTCAATCCCAATCCCCGAAGGCGCTGCAACGCGACATCGCGCCATTTTGCATTGTGAAGGCGGGCGCGTTCGATATGCTCTTGATCACGAACGGCCGCTATACCAGCAAGCTGTGCGGCAATCGAGACATTAAATGGCGATCTCAAATGCTCCATCGCATCGACAATCGACTTCGGGCCGAAGGCCCACCCCAAGCGCAAAGACGCTAAGCCATAAATCTTCGAGAATGTTCTTGTCGCAACCGTATTTGAAGTCGTGTCCGCGAGACCGATGCCGCTTTCATAGTCGTCGGTGCCGACAAATTCCGCGTAAGCACCATCCACGACCAATAAGATGTCTTCGCGTAACCCGTTACGAAGCCGCGTCAATTCGACTGCGGGGAGATATGTGCCGGTGGGATTGTTCGGATTGGCTAGAAACACAAGCTTGGTCCGCGGTGTTACAGCCGCAAGTATTGCATCTACATCCGCCGTTAAATTTATTTCGGCCACCGAAACAGGAGCAGCGCCAACGCCCACCGCGTAGTATTCGTAAACCAGAAACCCGTGACGAGTATGGATCACCTCGTCACCGGGGCCAGCATAGGTTCTGCATAGGAGACACAATAGTTCGTCAGATCCCGCGCCGCATATGATGCGGTCGGCCTCAAGGCCGTGCGCATCAGCAATGGCGGCCCTCAGCGCGTCGGCCGATCCGACCGGATACCTATGCAGATTTCGCGCACCCGAATTATAGGCCTCAACAGCCAGCGGACTGGGGCCGAGCGCTGACTCATTAGACGCTAGCCGCACGATCACCGGCGCTCCCTTGATCTGGCTTTTTCCACCTTGGTAGATGGGAGTATTCAAGACCCCAGGTCGGGGTTCAGGCAACGTCATGAGCCACCTAATTTATCTATGGCTTAAAGCGTAGCTTGGCTGTGCATATGGCCGCAAAGTGGGCCAATGTCATAGTTTGCCGGACGCTTGAAATCAAAGAAAACATTGACATAACTTCGGCTCGGCGTTGTCTTGTAGGCAAGCGGCCTGGCCAGGCCTCGCATAGATCGAAGCATGAACACATCTCGTTTCCGTTTGAAAGGATAGAACCTCTAGCATGGCTCACGGCGTCACCAACCAGCCGGCGACGGAGATCAAGGAACCGGCTCTTGGCCACAAATTGGCACTAAGTGAGCCCCTCGTCTTACAGTCCGGGGCAACCATAGAGTCTGCCTCGGTCGCCTATCAGACATATGGCACCCTGAACACTACCGCATCCAACTGCATCCTTGTTTGCCATGCGTTGACGGGCGACCAATACGTTGCGGGAATGCACCCAACCACGGGAAAGCCTGGGTGGTGGGACGGGTTAGTGGGCGCCGGAAAGGTCATCGATACAAACCGTTTCTTTGTTGTATGCGCGAATGTGCTCGGCGGTTGCATGGGTTCTACCGGCCCAAAGGAAACAAATCCTGCAACCGGACAGTCCTGGGGCCTAACCTTCCCTGTGATAACAATCCGCGACATGGTGCAGGCGCAGGTGAAGCTTATAGATTATTTAGGCGTCGACAAAGTGTTCTGCGTAGTTGGCGGATCAATGGGAGCAATGCAGGTTCTCGAATGGGCGCATCGATATCCGCATCGAGTTTTTTCCGCAGTCCCGATTGCAGGATCTTACCGTCATTCGGCGCAAAACATTGCGTTCCACGAAGTTGGGCGCCAGGCCATCACGGCCGATCCCGACTGGAGCCATGGCAACTATCTCGAAGAGAAGAGCACCCCGAAACGCGGATTGGCCGTAGCACGCATGGCCGCGCACATCACATACATGTCAGAAAAGGCTCTGCACCGAAAATTTGGGCGCCGCCTGCAGGATCGGGTAACGCTTACGTATGGCTTCGATGCGGATTTTCAGGTTGAAAGCTATTTACGCCATCAGGGCTATACGTTTGTCGACCGCTTTGACGCAAACTCGTACCTTTATATAACGCGCGCCATGGATTATTTTGATCTGGCGCAGGAAAATAATGGCGTGCTTGCTGCGGCATTTAAGGACTCTCCGGTAAGATTTTGTCTGATTTCCTTTTCATCCGACTGGCTCTTCCCCACGTCGGAAAGTCGGGCGATTGTACGGGCTCTCAACGCTGTTCCAGCCAAGGTGAGTTTTGTCGAAGTTGAGTCCGATAAAGGTCATGATGCCTTCCTTTTGGACGAATCTGAATTTCACCAGACGCTACAGGGGTTTATCGAGGGAGCCGCAGCAATCTGCGGCCTGGCAGCAGACCGCAGCGCTGTGACCATGAGCGCTGAACGAACAGACGCTTCAGGCCGGGCGGATACCTTCGCCCGCCCCCGCCTTCGCATCGACCTCCAGCAAGCGGCAGATTTGGTGCCGTCCGGCAGTCGCGTGTTGGATGTGGGCTGCGGAGACGGAACACTTCTAGCGCACCTAAAGGATTTCAAGCAGGTGGACGGCCGCGGGCTCGAGCTATCCATGGGAAAGGTACGAGCCGCCGTAAGTCAGGGCTTGCCGGTGATCCAAGGTAATCTGGAAACCGACTTATCGGATTATCCAGTGGGCGCATTTGACTATGTCATCTTGAGTCAAACCCTCCAAGCGACGCACAGTCCACGGAAAGTGATGGACGAGATGCTGCGTGTTGGACAACGCGCCATTGTCTCATTCCCAAATTTTGGGCATTGGCGTGTCCGTCTTGCGGTGATGTACGGCGGACGCATGCCCACGACTCCGATGCTCAGCGACGCATGGTTTAATACGCCTAATATTCATTTGTGCACAATTCTGGATTTCATAGATCTGTGCCGCGAAATGCAGATACGCATAGAACACGGTTTCGCGCTGGACGCTCTCGGCCGTCAACGACGGTTCGCCGCTACGAACACCCTTGCAAATGCTTTTAGCGAGCAAGCTCTCTTTGTTCTGACGCGTGTCTAACGGATCGGCGGCTTTGAATTCACTGAACGCTTCCACCCACTGGTCGCACAAGTACGCTACGCTGCTTCGCACGCGCAGGAGCGGCGTTAAATGGAACCGCATAAATTTGCTTCTCGGCATGGACCGCTAACAATCCCGCGAAATTCGGAAACCGCCGCGCGCCAAGTCGCTCCAGGGCTGGCGCCCAACTGCCGAACACCCGCCACCATATAGGCGGAACAAATAGAATTCCGGTCGTTTGAACTGGCACAAACATGTTGTCCCGTAGCAAGCGCGTGATCTGGCCTGTCGAGTAGGGGCGACCTAGAGCAAAGGGCGACCCTTCCGAGCGGGCCCACAGACCGCGCCGATTCGCGACCACAACCAGCAAACGCCCGCCGTCCGCAAGAATGCGCCAGCACTCCCGTAATAACGGCTGAAGATGGGAACTTCCTTCAAGACAGTGGACCAGCAAAAGGCGGTCCACAGACCGGTCGGAGAGCGGCAACATATGTTCGCCGGCGAGAACCGTTAAATTCTGCCGCCCTTTGGGCCAGCGGAGCACCCCTTGCCCGGCTGGCATCACAGCAATAATCCTCTCAGCATCTTTTTGAAGTGAGTCGAAAAAAGGTGTGGGAAAGCCGACACCCAGCACACGACATCCGACTAGATTCGGCCAGATCTCACGCAAACGCTGAGCGACTATGCGAGCAACCAAGCGGCCCCTGGCGCCAGCGTAAAACTCTTGAAGGTCAATGATGTCATTCCACATCCCTCGCTCATAGCACAGCTAGCGTGAAGGCGGCACATACGGCATGTGCCGGACCTCTGTCTCCTCCTAACCAATTGCTATTATGAGTTAAATTATTGCCTCGGCGAGTCAAATCGACCAAACTTGTTGCGGTAGCGAAAACGTTAGGACGTGGCCTTTTGCGGGGATCGGATAGCAGACCTCGCCGCTCCGAAGCCGCTCCGAACAACAGGGTTTCACACGCTCGGAGGTCGCCTAATAAACGCGCCCAGCGCGTGCGGCCCGTATTTCAACCCGATAGTAAGGACACCAAACCTTGCAGCATGAATTCTCCACCCGTCAGGCAAATCCAGAGACTTGCCAGAATCGCCGGGCCGAATGGAAACGCGCGACTGCCCGGCACTCGCTGCCAAAATGCGCTAAGAACAACACCAAACAGCCCGGTCACCGATAGGAAAAGCAGAAATGGGCCCAGCCCCAGCGCCACTCCCCCCACCGCGATCAGTTTCGCCTCGCCCAGGCCTAGACCGCCCCGACCTTTAAGGGCCTTGTATCCCGCGTCGATCAGGATCCCAGCGACAATCGCAATCGCGGCCACCGCCAAACCCGCAAGTAGAGCGCCGTCGCCAGTCCACCGCCACGCTATCGCCAACACCGCCAGCACCGCGATTAACACGTTGGGGAGCCGCTGGTACTCCGTATCGATGACGGCTAGCGCCACCATCATCGGAGTCATCGCCAGCAGCAAGCCCAAGTGAGCAACCTCCGGCACAAACGCCGCAGCAGCAACGAAGAACGCGGCGGTTATTAGTTCTATGACCGGGTAGCGCCATGAAACCCTCGCCCCGCAATGTCGGCACGTGCCCTTGTGAAATACCCATGAAAACACCGGCACTAGATCGCGGGCAGATAGCAACTGACTGCAAGCCGGGCAGCGCGAACGCCCACGCGCAATGCTTTCATCGCGCGGCAACCGGTAGGACAGGGAGGTGACAAAACTACCGAACACCAGTCCAAACGTAGCCGCGATCACAAACCACAGCGGCTCTGGGATCACGACCGCGGATGCTCCAAAGGGCGCCAATACCTATTTCCGCGATGTCGTTTCGGAACCAACCAGTACCCCGCTCGGTCGTCGTTTACCGAAACAGCCGCCATGCAAACAGGCGAGCGCGCCACAGTTCCAATCGTGTCTGTAGCCGCGATTTTTGCAAGACTCAGCGGCGCTTGCTCCAGTGACCAGAATAAATTCCACGCTTTGGCACAGTAGGACGCCGGGTTTTCGGCGCGCCACGGGCCCGCGGCATCGGCCAAGTCTGTGACGTGGGTGTTGACGGCCACCCTTCCCCCGCCGGCCCGTTTGAAATAACTTATTAGGCGGCCGCCAGCGTCCAAAAGAAGTGGGCGAAAACGGGTTACGAATTTGTTGTAAGCATCCCGTTGATTGCAGGCCAGCGCCGCCACCATGAAGCGACTTTGAAGGTGGCGCAGATCGAAAGCATTTTCTTCATACGCCGTGACGCATGGAAGGGTGTCTGCGGCTTCGCCATCCGTTGCCACAACCGCGGCGCAAAGGGTCGCGGCCAATCCGCACGTTACAAAATTAAGCCGGCTGCGCAAATTTGCCACCTCTCCCGCAAAAGCTACCCATATGCACTCGGCCATTTTAGATTTAGACCTAGTCTTGTGCAAATGGGCAGTGTCAACGGAGATCCATGCTGCAGTGGCGCGCCCTCCAGTTCGGCGCTCTCCAGAAAATTAGACACGGGACTGTCGCGAAGTCGCGGTTGGCGCTAGCTACCAAGGCTTTTGCGACACTATAATCCGCGGACATGACAAGCATCACCCGGTATATACTCCGACAACTGGCCATCGGAACGATTATGGTGAGCGCCGCTTTGGCGTTCATAGTGTGGCTGACCCAGTCGCTGCAGTTCCTGCAATTTGTAATCAACAAGGGGCTAGATATTGGCACTTGGCTGAAACTTACAACCTTATTACTTCCCTGGTTCGTGTCCGTAATATTGCCCGCCGCTTTGTTCTTTGTAGTGTTATTTATCTACAACAAGTTGGCGCTTGATCGTGAATTGGTAGTCATCCAGTCTGCCGGCGTCAGCCGTATGGGCATTGCCACACCCGCACTGTTAAGTGCGGTGGCTGCCATGATTGCCGGATATAGCTTGACGTTATTTGCCGTTCCGGAGACCTTTCGCTCGTTTAAAGAGCTGCAGTGGTCCATCAGAAAGGACGTTTCTCAAATACTGTTGCGGGAGGGCGCATTTAATCAGTTGGCTAATGAGCTAACCGTTTATGTCCGCAGCCGAGGGCAGAGCGGAGAGCTGCGGGGAATTCTTGTGCATGACACCCGGGATGCACCCAGCAACGTAACCTTGATGGCAGAAAGCGGCAGGATCGTCAGCGAAGGCGGCGAACCTCGAATTCTCCTGGTCAACGGCAGCCGGCAGGAATTGGAGAGGGGAACCGGCCAATTGTCAGTGCTGTACTTCGACAGTTATCCTTTGGACTTTGGATCTCTAACGCGTGGCACTGAGAATCGATTTGCGGACAACCGTGAGCTCTCGACGCTGGAGTTGCTCAACGTTTCTGAAGCTGACGGGATTTCATCTATTAATGTCTCTCGTATGAGGGCGGAGGCGCATCAGAGAATCGTGTCGCCATTGACGGCTGTTGGATACACCGTTGTCGCCCTTGTATTTCTCTTGCGGGGCAGTTTCAGTCGCCGGGGACAAACCGGGCGCATCGTTATCGCCATTTTTGCAGTCGTGACCTTGCAGGCTGCGAATCTGGGCGCAGCGAGTTTGGCGTCGCAGTCGCCGCCACTTGTTGGACTTATGTATTTTACCGCTATGATTCCGATTGCTGCCGGCCTCGGTTTCTTGCGGTCTCCGTGGCGACGGGCCATTCGGCATCAATTTGCATCTGTTGGCGCTGAGGCGACGTGATACACCTGTGATGATACAAATGCCCCTTCTATCTCGGATTGTTCGTTTCACTTTTATGCGCGACCTTCAGTTACAAACCCGTGCGATGCCGGGGATGTTTATATTGCCCCTCCTCACGCTGGGAGCAGTCACCCTTTGCGCCGCCGCGGGAGCCCAAGAAATCGGCACGATTCAGGCTCTGCCTTCGGATTCAGATGAAAACTCGCTCTTGCTCGCCGACGAAATTCGTTATGACACCGATGCCGATACGGTAACGGCCACCGGCAATGTCGAGATTCAACACGGCGCGCGAATTCTACTCGCTGACTCTATCGTATATGACAGAGCGAGTGACGTGGCGACAGCCACCGGAAACGTGTCTCTCTTGGACTCTAACGGAACCGTCTTTTTTTTCGAACGAGTCGAAATTTCTGGTGATTTCAAAGAGGGTCTTGCCCAGGAAGTGCGGGTTCTGTTGTCCGATGGCTCACGCATGGCAAGCCGCACTTTTTTGCGCCGCGCGGATGGCATCAGCGAACAGTATGAGACGGCTTACACAGCCTGCAATAGTTGCGAGGGCGCTGAGCCGTTTTGGCAAATCAAAGCCGATCGTGTCCGTTACGATCCCGCTGAAGAAATGGTCTATTACCGTAACGCCTGGCTAGAAATTTCTGGCTTGCCGGTTTTTTACACGCCATACCTTGCGCACCCCGACCCCACGGCAGGGTCAAAAAGCGGATTACTTCTGCCTACCATCGGCGGCGGGCGAAACTTGGGGGTCGCCTACCAGCAACCTTACTTTTTTGCCATCGCACCGGACAGGGATGCAACTCTCACGCCCTTCTTGACGAGCAGCGCTGGCAACGGAGCGACCGGCGAGTATCGACAAGATTTCCGCCGCGGGCGTTTGCGGATGTTTGGCAGCCTTATGGCAGGAGACCCTGAGTTAAACGAGGATGTCCGAGGGCACATCGAAGGCCGGGCGCGGTTTGACATAGACGAGCACTGGCGCGTGGGAACGGACATCAATCTTGCGACCGACCGCACTTATCTGCGTCGTTATAGCTTTGACGCCCCAACCTGGCTAACCACGAATGTATTCGCCGAACGGTTCTCAAAAAATACTTACTTTTCGGCCAACGCCTACTACTTTCAACGGCAACGTCTGCCAGTTGCCAAAGGCTCGGTACCCGTGATTGCGCCGGTTTTGGATTTCAACTATGTGAGCACCCCAGGATTTCTGGGCGGCTACTGGGATGTGGACGCAAACGGCCTCGTCGTTATTCGGGAGGACGGCACCGACACCAACCGACTTTCTACAAAGGTGGGTTGGAATCTGCCGTTTACGACATCCTTAGGCGAAGTATACACATTCCGCGCTAGCGTCCGCGCCGACGGGTACTATGTGCGCGATTTTGAACGCCCCGCCCAAGGCGATGCCTTTACCGGGACGGCCGGGCGCATCGTCCCCGAAGTGTCGCTGGAGTGGCGCATGCCTTTCGTAAACGATCAGTGGGGATTTCATCAGGTGTTTGAGCCCATCATCATGGGTGTCGCGAGCCCTACAGGGCTGAATTATAGCACCATCCCCAACGAAGATAGTCTCGACCTTGAATTCGACGATACTAATCTATTCCGAACTCAGCGCTTCTCGGGCCTTGATCGCGTCGAATCCGGACCGCGCGTCAACTACGGTTTCCGCTGGTCTGCTTACAACGGGCAGGGAGGGGCGGTTTCCGCCCTTATTGGGCAAGTATATCGCTTCCACGACGATCCGGTTTTCTCACAACTATCTGGTCTGGACGGACACCTGTCCGATTATGTGGGACGCATCAACGTTTCACCCCATCCCTATGTGAGCATGCAGTATCGATTTAGGCTCGACAAGAAAACGTTCACCAATCGACGCAGCGAATTAAGTGCCGTGATTGGACCAAGCCTGCTCCGCCTCCGCGCAAACTATGTCTTTCTGGAGGCAGACAACACACCGTCGAGTCCGGGCGACACAGAGGAACTCTACGTTTCCTTGTCCAGCCAACTTTCTCGCCATTGGAGCGTTGTTGCTAGCCACCGGGAAAATCTAGGGCCTGGTGGCGGGCGCATACGCACAAATGTCGGCATTGCCTACGAAGACGAGTGTGTGGTGATCGGCCTCGACCTAGCGGACGACAATACCTCGGACCGCGATTTCCGGCGTGGCGTTTCAGTGCTGCTGCGCGTTAACCTAAAGACAATAGGCGATATCAGCTTCAATACAGATATAGGCGCACGCCGATAAAGCATGGTGCGCGAATTTGCAATCGCTGCAGTGAAAAAGACATAGAAGTCGTTGAGCAATAAAAAAATATTCTTCAAATCCATAACTGGTTTTCGCCGTGGTTCCCGAGTATGTTACAATGCCGTTGTAAACCTTACGGTCATTCACCCGAAAGAAGGCGATGAACGTTTTTAAGAATTTGAACTCCAGGTGGCTACCCTTTTCGGGTTTTATCACCCTAATGTTATGCGCAACGCCATTCGCTGCCGCGCAGCAAAACAACGCGGCGACAGGAATCGCGGCCGTCGTCAATGAAGATATTATCACCGTCTTCGACGTGCAGTCGCGAGTAGGTCTTTTTCTCATCACGTCGGGGCTTCAAAACACGGCAGACGTTCAGCAGCGCATTATCCCTCAAGTCGTGGACACCCTTATTGAGGAACGCCTCAAGATTCAGGAAGCTAAACGGTTGGAGATCGTCACGACCGAGGAGGAAATTCGCGGGGCCGTGACAACGATTGAGGCCCGAAATGGCATGCGTCCCGGTGCATTTCGATCCCTACTTGACGCACAAGGCGTCAACATTGGCACCTTCCACGGACAAATCGAAGCCGATGTGGCCTGGAACAAAGTCGTCCGCGATACGCTCGAGCGCGACGTAAATATTGCTCCCGAAGAAGTCGATACGGTGTTGGATAAGCTACGCGCCAACCAAGGCAAACTAGAATATCGCGTAGCGGAAATTTATCTCCCCATCAGTCCAGCGGCGCCTGAGCAAAATGTCCGCGAGCTAGCTGGTGGATTGGTGAAACGCGCCCAGGAGGGGGCGCCATTTCCCGTGCTGGCACAACAGTTCTCCCAAAGCGCGACCGCTGCGGTGGGCGGGGACCTCGGATGGGTTTTACCGGGCGACTTAGATCGAGAATTGGATCGTGCTATTTCGGGAATGGAGCCAAACCAAATTTCCGCTCCGATACGTACAACAACAGGGTACTACATCCTGTTGCTTCAAGATCGGAGAGCCTCGGGCACACCCGATCCGACGAAGCATATTGTTGGACTCAGCCAAATTTATCTACCAACTCTGGGCGGGCGTTCACTAGGTCCGAATCGCCTTGGACAGTTTAGTGAAAAAATTCAAACAACCGTGTCCAATTGTGAACAGATGAACCGCTTGGCCAACGAGATCGGCGGGCCGGGCTCAGGCCAGAGACCTTTACTTTATACAGGCCTATTGCCCGAAAAAATACGCGATATCGTGGTTAGCTTACCGCCGGGACGGGTCAGCCCCCCCATTGAGGTGGCCGGCGCGCGCCTCTTCGTGGTCGTTTGCCAGCGCCAGGATGACACGGGCCTGCCTTCGCCAGGGGAAGTCTATGCTCAACTTGAGAACAACAAGCTGCAAAACTTGGCACGACAGAAGCTGCGGGCTTTGCGGCGTCAGGCTCTCATCGATATTAGGCTTTAAGGGCGCGTCGGGGTAAACGCCCGATGGGGAAATTTTTGCAGTGCCATCCGATCGTCGTAACCATGGGTGAGCCCGCCGGGGTCGGGGGCGAAATTGCGCTAAAGGCGTGGGCGGCGAAACGGGTAGATACACCGCCGTTTTTCGTTCTCGACGATGCAGCTCGGCTTCGAAGTATCGCAGACCGATTTGGCATTGCCTGTCCCGTCACCACCATCGACACGCCGGACATGACCGCCGATGCGTTCAGGTCTGCGCTGCCCGTGCTCCCACTAATTCAGAAAATAGAGGCCGTTGTTACTTTGGGTGCGCCCACGGCGGAAACGGGTGCATCCGTCGTTGGATCTATCGAACAGGCTGTTCACCTAGTGAAGGCGGGATCCGCGAGCGCCTTAGTCACAAACCCAATTCACAAGGCAACCCTGCCTTGGAAGGAATTTCCTTTTCCCGGCCATACGGAATACCTTGGATATCTTGCAAGCCGCCCGTCGCCGGTGATGATGTTGGCCGTCGAAGGACTACGAGTCGTACCGGTTACTGTGCATATTGCTATCAAGGACGTTGCGCGCAGCCTGACAACCGAAGCCATTGTTCACTGTGGGCGGGTGACAGCGGCAGCGCTTAGATCATATTTTGGGATACGGAGTCCACGTCTTGCCGTTGCGGCGTTAAACCCCCACGGCGGTGAGTGGGGTCGTTTAGGCGACGAAGAGGCCCGTATTGTTCTACCCGCGATTTCACAGCTGAAGGCGGAAGGAATTCACGTAGAAGGACCTACGCCAGCCGACACTTTATTTCACGCAGATGCACGCCTGTGCTTTGATGCAACGCTCTGCATGTATCATGATCAGGCTCTTATTCCATTGAAGACGCTCGACTTCTGGGGCGGAGTCAACATTACACTAGGACTTCCGTTTGTACGGACGTCACCCGACCACGGCACTGCATGTGATATCGCAGCCAAGGGCGTCGCCAATCCATTAAGTCTACTGGCCGCTCTGCGCACAGCGCAGGCCATGACGACCCTTCGTGCGAAAGCGGGCGTGCAGTATGGCCAGTAAACCCTCACTTCTCCCCCTTCGGGACGTCATCGCCCAACATGGACTGACGGCAAATAAAGCTCTCGGCCAACATTTCTTGCTGGACGCCAATCTTATCGACCGAATTGCTCGTTCGGTCGGTGACCTGTCGACTGGCACAACCATTGAAGTTGGCCCCGGACCAGGCGGCCTGACGCGTTCACTTCTAGCTGGCGGCGCCACAGTTATCGCAGTGGAAAAGGATAATCGATTTTCAAGCCTGCTGGCAGATCTGCAGGCGGCGTATCCCGAACGCCTTACAATCATACCGGCTGACGCCATGTCGACGGATATATCGCTGCTCGGCCAAGCGCCACGGCGTATTGCTGCAAACCTCCCGTACAATATCGCGACCGAGTTGTTACTGCAGTGGTTGAAAAATATCACCGCTTTTGAGGCGTTGACCTTGATGTTTCAGCGCGAGGTCGCCGCGCGCATCGCCGCGCTGCCGGGTACTAAGGCGTATGGACGCCTTAGCGTGATATCCCAATGGCAGTGTGCCATTGAAATTCTATTCCACATCAATCCGCGTGCGTTCATTCCACCGCCAGCCGTAGAGTCTACAGTCGTTCGCCTTACACCCTTGCCCAAACCGCGTCACCCCGCGTCACGTGCCATGCTGGAAAAAGTCACCGCGGCCGGATTCGGTCAGCGGCGCAAAATGCTTCGTCAGAGTCTTATGCCATTGATCTTAGGCACGCCGTGGGCGGATACAGGAAGCCTATGCCGTTTCGTGGACATTGATCCGACGGCCCGCGCTGAAACCCTGTCCATAATACAGTTCTGCAAGCTGGCAAACGCGCTATCCAACCCACCTTAGGGGAATTACGTGACTCCTCGCATAGCGTTTACGAATGCGGCTAAGCCCTTTTGTCGATAGCACCGCAGCCGCTCCGCGGTTAAAATAGCCATTGTTTGTGCAATACTCTCGTCCACATCGTGGTTGACAATGACGTAGTCATACTCGGGCCAGTGACTCATCTCGTCCGCTGCACGGTCCATTCGATTTTGAACAACATCATCAGAGTCCTGTCCGCGGTCTTTTAGCCGCCGCTCTAATTCTGCCAGTGTCGGCGGAAGAATAAAGATGCTGACCAGATCGTCGCGGGCGTTTGATTTAAGTTGTTGCGTGCCCTGCCAATCAATATCGAAAAGAACGATCCGACCGGCGTTCAGCTCCCCTTCGACGTGGGAGCGCGGTGTACCATAATAGTTGCCAAATACGCGCGCATGTTCCAGGAAGTCGCCCGACTTGACCATGTCATGAAATTCACTTTCGGTTACGAAGTAGTAGTCTTTCCCATTTTCTTCGCCAGGGCGAGGGGCGCGGGTTGTGGTAGAAATAGACATGACCACATCCGCCTGAGCCTTCAGGAACGCACGCGAGATGCTTGTCTTGCCAGCACCCGAGGGTGAGGAGAGCACGACCATGAGACCGCGGCGTGTGATTTGCGGCTGGGTCATAAGCTATTGACTTCCCCTGCTGTCGCGATGTCGTGGGTCACCGCACAAACGTCCCCGTATTATTCTATATTTTGAATTTGTTCGCGAAGCTGATCAATCGAGGATTTAAGATCAAGGCCGATCCGGGTGAGCACTGTATCCGGCGATTTTGAACATAGAGTATTGGCCTCTCGATTGAATTCTTGGCATAGAAAATCGAGCCGTCGACCGCACGGTTCGCCAATTGTTAGTAACTCGCGCGCTTGAGCAATGTGAGCTGACAGTCTATCCAACTCCTCGCGAATATCATATTTCACAGCGAGCAGCGCGGCTTCCTGTGCGAGTTTTTCCTCGGAAAGCGGCGGACTAGCGCTCATAAGCTCGCGAACCTGGTCTAAGAGCCTCGCCTTAAGAGCTTCGGGTTGCAGCGCCGCCAGCTGCCCTCCTTCGTCGCATAGACGAGCAATCGCATCGAGGTGACTGGACACGGCCCCTGCCAGTTCTTTGCCCTCCTGACGCCGCACCAAAGCAAGAACTTCAAGCGCCTCGTCAAGCCCGGCCATAAGAACGCTGTCCCGGCCAGCGGCAACCTCAGGGTCTAGGACACCGGTCTGTCCTCGCCCCTGCGCCATGGCGATGAGGCCGTCTAGTCGAGCGGGAGCAATCGTTACCCCAATCATTTTAGGGCCCAGTTGCTCGGCTTTTTGTAAGGCGATCTGGATCAGGGCATCCAAGGCAGTTTCGTTAATCCCCGCCCCCTCGTCTTCGGAATCGCTGGACACACTCAGCGCCAGGGTTAGCGCACCGCGTGTGAACACTCGTGTCGCCGCCGAACGCACTGAAACTTCTAGCGCATCGAACCCGTGCGGCAATCTCACCCGTATGTCTAACCCCTTACTATTGACGCTCTTTGCTTCCCAAGTCCACGAAATGGGTATGGGAATTTCTGAGCGCCCCCCGGCACGGGCAAAACCCGTCATACTCGTAACGATAATCGGCATATCAGGTCCCTAGCCGGCGTAACCCGCCACTTATATCGGCCACAGGCAGCGTTGCATAGGCGGGGAACAGCGACTACCTGAATGCCGCGGCGAGGTTATACAGCCAAACTGGCCAGAGCACGGCTCGAATACCTAAACAGGAAGTCCGTGAAACGTACCGACAAATTGCCGAAATTCAGTTGGTGGAAGAGGTTTGGAAATCCAGTGTCCCTGATTTTCGTCGGAACCGCACTCTCTGAAAATTGGAGTTGCTCTTGTGTTTCCACGCCCTCAGCGACAATCGCAAGGCCCATATTGTGGCCCAGGCTAATGACCGCTTCGACGATTCTCTCATCATCGCGATTCTTACCTATTCCCATGACAAATGACGCGTCAACGTTAAGGCGGTTCACTGGGAAAGCCTGCAGGTTGGATAGTGACGAGTACCTTGTGCCAAAATCGTCCAGGGATATGGACACGCCAGCCAATGTCAGTTGATCTACATTTTTTGCACTCTCGCACTACGCTCTATTGCAACTGTTTCGGTCATTTTGATGTCCACGGCCTCCACGAGAAATCCTGCGGTTGAACGATGACGTTTACGCGACTCCTACTATTTTTCGCGTCAGACCACAGCCCGTGCAGCGGGTGTTCGGCAATCTATCCTCGAAGGAAATGCTCATCGTTGGTCTACAGCTGACCTTGACCGACGGTGATGATTAGTCGGTGTTTTGCCGATTATTTTCCTTGTGGCGCGCCCATATATTAAGAGCTTCCACGCCGATCGAGAACGCAATGGCGAAGTACAAATAAGCACGAGGTATATGAAAGTGCGCCGCATCTGCGATTAGAGCTGTTCCAACAAGAATGAGAAACGCCAGCGCCAGCATTTTAACCGTGGGATGACGGTTGATAAATCCGGACACGCCATCGGCAGCGAACATCATGACAAAAATTGCGATAACGATCGCGGCAATCATTACCGGAAGATTATCTGTCATACCGACAGCGGTAACAATAGAATCCAAGGAAAACACGAGGTCGAGCACCATGATCTGGATAATAACCGTGAAATACGATGCGCGCGCTTTGACCGCGGCTTCACCCTCACCCTCGACAAATTCGTGAATTTCCATCACACCTTTGTAAACAAGATACAGCCCGCCCACACCGAGAACCATATCTCGCCAACTCACGTCAAACCCAGCTATCGTCACGAGGGGCGTCGTCAGAGCGGCGATCCACGTGAGCATGGACAACAGCGCGATGCGCATAAACATGGCCATGAAAAGCCCGAAACGGCGAGCTGATGGCTGCTGCTGATCCGGTAGGCGGCTGGAAACAATGGCAAGGAAGATGAGATTGTCGATACCGAGAACGATCTCAAGAACTGTTAGCGTAAACAGCGCCGCCCAGAGATTCGGGTCCATAAAAAAATCGAGCATCTGATAAAAATGTTCCTATCGGGATGTCTCGGACGGATTTTATATCAGAGGCCGGCAGGTTTGCATCACTAATCGGGATGACGGGCCCGTTGCTCCCGTTGGATGCGCCGCCATTTATTTACGTTTTGATTATGCTCGCGCAGTGTTCTTGCGAATACATGGCCGCCCGTCCCATCGGCGACAAAATAGAGTTCCTGCGATACAAATGGGTTCAACACCGCCGCAATAGCCTCGCGTCCCGGATGACAAATGGGACCGGGCGGCAATCCGTCGATCACATAGGTATTGTAGGGTGTTGGTTGTGCCAAATCCGTCCGAGTCAAAGGCCGTCCGAGATTTCCACTTTCTGGCGCCAAGCCATAAATAACGGTGGGATCGGACTGGAGTCTCATGCCCCGTCTAAGGCGGTTTACGAAGACCGCAGCGACACGGCGGCGTTCTGAATCAACGCCCGTTTCTTTCTCCACGATAGATGCCAGAATCACGGCCTCTTCGGGTGAGGCGAAGGGTAGGTCCAGCGGGCGTGCGGCCCAAAGCCGTTCTAGAGTCTCGTCGCGGGCCGTGTGCATGCGCTCAATGAGATCGGCGCGCGTATCACCCCGCTCATAGCTATAGGTCTCGGGCAAAAGATCGCCATCCTCGATGGTGATCGTTATCTCACCTGAAAGAGCCTCTTCCGTATTTAGAGCGCGCAAAATGTCCGCCGTCGCAATGCCCTCGGGAAGGGTCACGAAATGGACAACAACATCCCTGCCCACGATTTTTTTGAGAGCGTCCGCGGTACTAATGCCGGGATCGAACTGGTATTCGCCGGGCTTTAGCGCACGCGTCTGCAATACCCGCCGAGCTTCCAGTTCAAAGAGCCAAGCCCGGCCAATGACCTTGGCGGCAACCAAGCGATTAGCGATAACCGACAGGCCTTCGCCGGGCGGAATGATCACGCTTGCCGGCGCCTGCAATGGACCCGGCGCCGCCACAGCGCCCGCGAACCAAAGATAAGAAGTTCCGGCGCCAACTATAGAAACGAGAAGAAACGCAAGGGCGGCGAGGATAAAGCGAGCGCGGACCATAGAGCTGCGGTGAGCGGCTGCAAGGACTACGGCGCGGGGCCGATAACGAGCGCCGCATTCGTTCCGCCAAAACCGAAGGAGTTAGACATGACGTAGCGCAATTTACGCTCCTTGGCCTTGTGCGGCACAAGGTCGATATCGCAACCATCAGAAGGGTCATCGAGATTCAGGGTCGGCGGCACAAACTGGTTTTTCAGTGCAAGAAGCGAATAAATCGCCTCGACTGCGCCAGCAGCGCCCAGTAGGTGCCCGATTGCCGATTTCGTCGACGACATGGACAGTTGATACGCATGATCGCCAAACAGCCGCTTTACCGCGGCCAATTCAATCTGATCGCCCTTGGGCGTAGACGTGCCATGGGCATTAACGTAATCGATTTGGTCGGGATTTAGACTGGCGTCCCGCAACGCGGCGCTCATGGCTCGAAAGCCGCCCGACCCATCTTCCGCCGGCGCCGTCAGGTGATACGCGTCTCCGGAAAGCCCGTACCCAAGAATTTCTGCGTAAATCTTGGCGCCGCGCGCCTTCGCATGTTCATAGTCTTCGAGCACCAAGACGCCTGACCCCTCGCCCATAACGAAACCGTCGCGCCCTTTGTCCCAAGGCCGAGATGCCATCTGCGGCATATCGTTATAACCGGTTGACAGGGCTTTCATAGCCGCGAAGCCGGCGATGCCAAGACGACACATCGCTGCCTCCGCTCCGCCCGCAACCATCACATCGGCGTCACCATATTTGATGAAGCGGGCCGCATCACCGATAGCATGGGCGCCCGTAGCGCAAGCCGTCACCGGAGCGTGGTTCGGACCTCTAAAGCCGTGACGGATTGAAACCTGACCCGAAGCAAGATTGATCAAGCTCGCAGGAATAAAAAATGGAGACACCCGCCTCGGACCTTCTTTGTCGAGGGTTTTGGCGGTGTCATCAATGGTTTCGAGACCGCCAATACCCGACCCGATCATAACACCTGTACGTGCGCGATCTTCGTCTCTAAGGGGCGCCCATCCAGAATCCTTGATAGCCTCTTCCGCAGCGCCCATGGCGTAGACGACGAAGTCGTCCATCCGGCGTCGCTCTTTAGGAGCAACAATATTGTCGATGGAAAATTTATTGGGATGGTCGTCTGCTGTTGGTACAGCGCCGCCGACCCGGCAAGGTAGATCATCCACTCTAAATTTTGTAATCGGGCCGATCCCAGATTTTCCAGCCGTCAGCGCGGCCCAATTGCCTTCGGCCCCGGAGCCAAGTGGTGTGACGAGGCCGATACCCGTTACGACGATACGCTTGGTCGAATCAAAGGCCATGGCGGACCAGCTTCCGTTTACAGTGAGAACGTTCAGCTACCGCAACCAAAAGACGGCTATGGGACCCGGTAATTACCCAAGGCCCCATTGCTCCAAACTGGTTCAAACGGCCTGCCGTTACCTTGCTCGGCCCGCCCCGTAAATTACTTGCTGGCGTTCGCCTGAACAAAGGAAATTGCATCTTGGACGGTCAGAATTTTTTCCGCCACGTCATCCGGGATCTCGATGCTGAATTCTTCCTCGAAGGCCATGACGAGCTCAACGGTATCCAAGCTGTCGGCACCTAAATCGTCTATAAAGCTGGCATTGTCGGTCACCTTAGACTCTTCAACACCGAGATGCTCCACCACGATCTTTTTTACACGGTCAGCGACATCACTCATTCGTCTTTACCTCAAGCAATTTTTCATTGGTTATGATGGTGTCAACAGCCCGCAACTTCACGAAACTCCGGAAGGCGGCGGCCTTCGAAATCCCGGCGCTGCTCCCAGGCGAAGTGTCAGTAGCATATAACATTTTTCTTGGCTAGGCCACAGACCGGGAGCGGCCAAAGCCCTTAAATCATAGCCATACCACCGTTGACGTGAAGCGTTTGGCCGGTCACGTAGCTGGCTTCCGCGCTGGCAAGATAGGCCACCGCGCTGGCCACATCGGCACCGTCCCCGATACGACCAACAGGAATTCCAGCCAAGTACTTGGCTTTCTGGTCATCGGAAAGCTTGTCGGTAATTGCGCTCGTAATTAGGCCGGGTGCGACCGCGTTTATGGTAATCCCACGGTTTGCTACTTCAAGCGCGAGCGACTTCGTTAGACCGATCAGGCCCGCTTTGGAGACAACGTAGTTAACTTGCCCCGGGTTGCCGGTAAATCCAACCACCGAAGAAATGTTAATGATGCGTCCGCTGCGCCGCTTAAGCATTCCCCTGACGGCACCTCGGCAAAGGCGGAAGGCTACGGCGAGATTCACGTTGATGACTTGCCAAAAATCCTCGTCCTTCATGCGAAGTGTGAGCCTATCGCGGGTGATACCTGCGTTGTTGACCAAAATGTCTATCGAACCCATAGCCGCTTCCGCATCAGGCACGATCTTTTCGACTGCGCCATCGCTTTCCGCGAGGTTCGCGACAATGACGTGTGCACGGTCTTTAAGCTCTGCCGCCAGGGCGTCCAGGGCGTCACGCCGCGTTCCATGCAAACAGACCGTAGCGCCTTGAGCATGAAGCGACCGGGCGATGGCGGACCCGATGCCGCCGCTCGCTCCAGTCACAAGTGCGCACTTGCCGGATAAGTCGAACATAAAAATCTCCCGTTAGAGTGCCCGTAAGAGTGATTGCGTGGATCAGTCACGTTTGAGAAAATTCTCGATATCTTCCGGGGTCTGCAGACTGATTGCGGTCAAGTCACCGTTAATGCGCTTGGCTAGACCCGTCAAAACTTTACCAGCGCCAACTTCGATAAGCGTGTTAACGCCGGCATCCGTCATAAGGGTCACGCTCTCGCGCCAGCGAACCATCACCGTCACTTGTTCAACCAGCAGGCGGCGGATTTCATCGGGATGGATGACTGAAGACGCCGTCACGTTTGCGATGACCGGCACCGCCGGCGATTTGACGTCGACCGCCGTCAAAGCATTCGCCATGACCGACGCCGCGGGCTTCATGAGCGAACAGTGAAAGGGGGCGCTAACAGGCAACAGCATAGCTCGCTTGGCGCCCTTGCCCTTCGCCAAGTCGATCGCGCGTTCGACAGCGGCACGGTGGCCCGAGACGACGACCTGACCAGGCGCGTTGTCGTTCGCCACGGCACAAACCTGCCCGTCATCCGAGGCGGTGCCTGCGATTTCCAGACTTTGATCGACATCCAAACCGATTAGCGCTGCCATCGCACCTTCACCTACCGGCACGGCCTTCTGCATCGCCTGGCCCCGCGATTTGAGAAGGCGCGCAGCATCAAACAACGCAAGGGAGCCCGTCGCAGCCAATGCCGAGTATTCGCCGAGCGAGTGGCCGGCCACATAGCGCGCCGTGTTTCGGATGGAAATCTTTCCTTGGACTCCCAAGATCTTAATCACGGCCATGCTGACAGCCATAAGGGCAGGCTGTGCGTTTTCTGTCAGGGTTAGATCTTCCGCCGGGCCCTCGAACATCAGCCCCGACAAATTTTGCTTCAGTGCCTCGTCAACCTCGCTGAATATTTCACGTGCTTCGGCAAATGCGCCGGCCAAATCCTTACCCATGCCTACGGCCTGCGACCCTTGCCCCGGAAATATGTACGCCCAGCTCATGACGTCTCCCCTGAATCTTTATCTTATCCTTCGGCGCAGGCCTGCCCGAGCCGCACACGGCTGTCAAGAAAGCTCCCGCGCGTCCCCCGATACTATGCGGTTGAACGGTCGCCCAGGGTAATTGTAACATATTATAAACAAACAATAATTATAATGTCTCCTTGGTCTTTAGGGACTAATCGCCTGTGCACCAGGAACTCCGCGCAAACCCTTGTCCCCCTTGAAAGAAAGTGTATATTCCGCGCCTTCACATAGCTCCTTGCTGGCCCTTTTTGGGGCTAGCTATGCCTGCCAACACCGATGGGCGGTGATGGACCAGGACGAGACAAGCCAAAAGGAGTGCTTGATCCATGCCCTTATACGAAAGCGTGGTGATCGCCCGTCAGGATCTCGCCACTACGCAGGTAGATGCGCTGGCCGACGAACTCACCAACATCATCAGCGAAGGCGGCGGCAAGGTCGCTAAACGCGAAAACTGGGGCCTCAGGTCCCTGACTTATCGCATCAAAAAAAACCGCAAAGGCCACTACGTTCTCTTCAACATTGACGCGCCGGCTGCCACCATTAATGAGTACGAGCGCCGCATGCGAATCAACGAAAATGTGTTGCGCTATCTGACCATCCGGGTCGACATCCATGAAGAGGGCCCATCGGCAATATTGCAGCACAAGGACCGGCTCGGCAGCGAGCGCGGCGGCTTTGTCGGCTCAGCACGCCGCGGCGGACGCGATGACGGTGATCGTGGGCGCGATGGGGAGCGTTTCAGTTCGGGCCGTCGGCCACGGCCATCGGAGGACGGGAAACCGACCTCGGTAAAGGGAGACGAGTGATGCCGCCAGCAGGACGTAAACCCTTTTTCCGCCGGCGCAAGACGTGCCCCTTCACTGGCGTCAACGCGCCCAAAATCGATTATAAGGACGCTAAGCTGTTACTGCGGTACATTTCCGAACGAGGCAAAATCATTCCCAGCCGCATCACCGCTGTGTCCACCAAAAAACAACGCGAGCTGGCGCGGGCGATTAAGAGGGCGCGCTTCCTGGCGCTGTTGCCATATATCGTCGCGACTTGATATGGCGGTACGCAGCAGAGACGGGCACTCCCGCTCCTGCGGTGTTAGGCCGGGGGGTGAACGGTGACGCGCCCCAGCGCGATTGCGGTTGTCGCAGGAGCTCTCGGAGCGGTCTTGCTGGTGGCCGCCATGCGCCAATCCCTGTTTGGCGTGATGCTGGGCGCAATGTTATCGCCACTGCCTCTAGCCATGGCGGTGTTGGGTCTTGGAGTTGCCTTTTTACCGGTGGCGGTTGTGAGCGGAGCGGTAACGATCATGGTGCTTACGGGCTCTATCGCGCTGGCATCGGTCTACCTCTTTATGGACGCGGTGCCGGTCGCGATTTTGTCCCGACTGCGTGGATCTGCGGAGCCAGGTGAAGAAGGCATCGCCATTTCAGGCGCGGCTATAGGCCGCGTGGTGTGTTGGTTGGTCGTAGGCGCAGCGGTGGCGTTGATAACTGTTTTGATATTGATCCCCGCAGGGCCTGAGGGAATCGAGGCCGCGCTGCGCGAGCAACTCAAGGAAGCTTTGGCAATGGTGACTTCGGCGAACGTGATAACGCAGGGCAGCGAGAGCACCGCACATGCCCGTGCTCAAATGCTGCGGGTTCTAGCTGGAATATTGCCCGCAGCCATCGCTGTGCACTGGTGTCTGAGAGCTATATTAAGTACAGGCCTAGCTCATATTGCATTAGTGCGGATGCAAATGGCGCACGGCCTAGTACCCAGCTACCGTCAGTTTGCCGTGCCTACTTGGTTTGTTGCCTCTGCAAGCGTCCTGATCGCGTTGGCATGGGTGGCAAACGGAGATGTCGGATTTATTGCAGGTAGTGCTGCGGCAGTATTGAGCTTACCGCTCGCGCTGCAAGGGTTGGCAGTGGTGCACTGTGCAGTACCGCAGATGCGACACCGCATCGCTTTGCTAGTGGTGTTCTACGTTTTGGCTTTGTTAATGGCGGGCCCCGCCGTAGTGATGCTCGTCGCTGTCGGGATGGTGGAGCAATTTTATAATATACGCGCACGGCATTTCGTTGCGCGTACAGGAGGTAAGTGGTGGAAGTAATCTTATTAGAGCGCGTCGATCAGTTAGGGCAGATGGGCGATTTAGTGAAAGTGAAAGCTGGTTTTGCACGCAATTATCTATTGCCGAAGAAGAAGGCTCTGCGGGCCAATAAGGAAAATCGTGCCTATTTCGAGTCCAAGCGCTCGGAGCTGGAGGCGGACAACCTTACCCGCCGCGGAGAAGCGGAGGCGATCGCAAAGAAGATGGACGGCACCAAGCTAATCATCGTTCGCAAGGCCAGCGAAGGCGGACAACTATACGGCTCAGTGACGGCACGTGATATCGGTGACGGACTTAAGGAAGTGGGCTTTACAGTTGACCGAGGGCAAATTCTCCTGCACATGCCGGTCAAGGTGCTCGGCACATTTAAAACTGCCGTTCGGCTCCATCCCGAAGTCAAGGTGGAGGTGGAATGCACCGTTGCCCGCACCATTGATGAAGCGAACGTCATTGCGGAGAAGGCCGCGGAGTTCCTTGAACGTGCAGAAGACGCCGAAAAGCTCGCAGTAGCTGACGACGCGGGAGACATCTCAGGGGCCGCGGTGGATGCGGCAGATCATGCGCCATCCAATAATGAGGCTCAAGCAGACGCATAGGCCGACTCCCTTGAGTGTAAATTGAAAGCGGCGCGGCCCTGGCCTGCGTCGGCTGCACATTCATTTCCTCGAACCCCCGTTTTCCCGAAAGCACAATGCTAGTGGATCTCGAGAGGACATTTACATGACTCAGGCCGCCGCATCATGTCCGCTATGCAGGAAAACGCGGTTCACGGCTGGCGGCTGTCGGACAGCGAACATATGCGCATGTCCGGCTATGGCGCGAAGATCCGGTCTCTCGCGTTTACACGCAAAGGACATTTTCTCGCCACGGGTGGTGCTAACAGCGTCGTGTGCTGGCCCTGTACCGGCGGTGGGCCAATGGGAAAAGCGCCTACGCAATTCGGGGATGGTGCCGGTGCGGCGGTAACGACAGTTGCCGCCAATCCGAAACTGGATCTCCTCGCGGCAGGATTTGAAACCGGTGCGATCATCCTAGGCCAGCCGGGTCAAGACCGAACGGTTTCAGTTGTCCGGGACGGGAGGGGCCCTGTCACCGCCCTGTCCTGGAATCCCGACGGCGATGTGCATGTCGCCGATTTTCGCAGCTGAACGCCTTAGGCCCTTACCGCGTCCACAGGATCGCGAGCATAACAACACCGATAGTAATGCGATAAACAGCGAACGGAACAAATCCGTGGCGGGAGATGAAGCCCAAAACGCCCCGCACCACGACCATCGCGACAACAAACACAACAGAAAAACCCACCGCGATCACGGTGAGATTATCCACCGTTAGAATGTCGCGGTTTTTATAGAGATCATAGACGGTCGCGGCGAGCATGGTCGGGATCGCCAGCAGGAATGAGAACTCCGCGGCCGCGCGCCGCTCCACTCCCACCAGCAGCGCACCCATGATCGTCGCCCCTGAGCGCGAGACCCCAGGAACCATAGCGGTGCACTGAAATAGGCCGATAGCCATAGCCTTGAGGACGGGAATGTCCTCCGGTGCACGGTAACGCCCGCACTTTTGTAAGCGCTCAATAAGAATAATCGCAACACCGCCGGTTATAAGCGCCACGCTTACCACCCAAGGTGAAAACAATACGCCTTTGATGACATCATACGCCAGCGCTCCGATAGCCATCGCCGGCAGAAACGCAAGTAGGATGTTTATCGTAAACCGCTGCGCACCCCGCTCGCGCGGCAATCCGACGACAACGGTGACGATCTTGGCTCGATATACCCAGATCACAGCTAGGATCGCGCCCAATTGGATCACGATTTCAAACAACGCCCCTGGCGGTGCCTGAAAACCGAGCAGGTCCACCAGCAAGATGAGATGTCCCGTAGATGAGACTGGCAAGAACTCTGTCAGTCCTTCCACCAGCCCTAGAAAGGCCGCCTGCAAGAAAACGAACAGATCCGCGGCGCCACGAATATTCGAACAGCCGCGGCCCAATACCACGGATGCTGAGCATCAGGGCAGAGCGGACGGCAAATGGCAAGAGCAAGGAAATCTGTTATAGCGGCCGGTGCGCGTCGACGGCATACGTGCATTGCAGTGGGAATGCCGCAGAACCGAACCCTTCCATTGTGGTCAAATGGACAATCTATCGAGGCTTAGTAGGCAAATACCATGACTATGCCAATTCTTTTCTTGGGTCACGGCTCGCCCATGAACGCGATAGAAAATAATGCCGTTCACCGCGCGTGGCGAGACATCGCCACCCGCATTCCGAAGCCCAAGGCCATACTCTGTGTTTCGGCCCATTGGGAAACACATGGCGTTCACGCCGGCGCCAGCGAAAAACCGGAGACTATTCATGATTTCGGCGGATTCCCGCAAGCGTTGTTCGATGTGCACTATCCCGCGGCAGGTAGCCCCGCGTTGGCGCGCCGCGCCGCGGAGCTCTTAAAGCCTGAGCCGGCGCATTTTGATGAAACACGCGGCCTCGATCATGGCGTATGGTCGGCACTCCTAGCCATGTATCCCGATGCCACTATTCCCGTTGTGCAGATTAGTCTCTATATGACCAAACCGTCTGCATTTCATTATGATCTCGCTGGACGCCTTGCGCCGTTGCGCTACGAAAGCGTACTCATCATGGGCAGCGGCAATATAGTCCATAACCTGCAGGTATTTTTCACCCACGGCCACTGCTCTACCCACTAGCGCTTCAACGGCCGAATGAGTCCGTGACATTCTTCGGGGATTTCGAGCCTGACGCGTTTTGTATGACTAGTTTTATTATCGGCGCGACGCATAGATAATTGCAGTCAGGTCCAACAGATCTTGTTTTCTATAACGCAACGCGGTGTGGTCATGAAGACCACCTGCAAGGTCCTTGATTCTGTCCACATGTTCTAGAGGCAGCGTCCGCAGAACCGGCAAAGTGGACGCGATGTCGAAGTAGCGGATGACGGTGCCGGTTTCGGACTTCTTAACCCCAACGTGGCGCGTGCCGTCCTCTGTGACAATTTCAACGCTGGGAAAGTTGTCGCTGGCCATTTTCGGAGCGGCAATTGCCCCATAAATCTCGAGCACAGAAGTACCTAAATCTGCAAGGTCGATTCCCACCGGCCCACCGTTACCGTTCAGACGATGACACACACGGCATCCATCTACCCGGGCGGTGTCATAGAACAACTCGAACCCCTTTGCCGGGCTTCCGACGTCCGCCCCCACGGGCACCGCTTGGGGCATTTCCGCAAGCCACGGCACGGTATTGATGCGCGGGGCAGATATCTCCACTACTTTCGAGGCCCAGGCGCAAGGCGGCGAGGCTCTGCCTGCCATCTGGGATACTGGGACGACTTTTCCGCGCTTATGAACGAGCTTGCAGAAAGCACGGCAGCGCTCGCCCAGCACGCCCACGAAGGAGGACGTGAAGCCATCATGGGCGAGGTTGTTGCCGCCCTATCCAAATCTTGCCGGGGTTACCACGATACTTACCGCGAGAAAAAATAGCTTGCGATATAGCTAAGTTTAGCAATATCCCATGGAATGGGCTTTATCCCCGCTAGAATCAGATATCCACAGAAACAGAGATTCCGCCGGGCGATAGTTGTGTATAGTGTCCTCCTCCCATGGTTACACCCCTGCGCGCAACTGATCCGACGGATATAGCAGGCACCGTCCTCCGCACACCGCCTCACAATTATGAAGCGGAGCGTGCGCTCCTAGGCGCTATTCTCATGAATAATCGCGCCTTTGAGCACGTGTCGGATTTTCTGTTCCCCGAACACTTTGCCGATCCAGTGAACGGGCGAATTTTCCGCGCCTGCGCGAAGTTGATTGAGCAGGGCAATCAGGCGAACCCCGTCACCCTGAGAACATACCTCGAGAACGACGAGTTGGTGAGCGCGGCCGGCGGCACAAAATATTTGGCGGCGGTGGCGGCCGGGGCAGTGACGATCATCAATGCCGGCGAATACGGCAAACTCGTCTATGACCTATTTCTGCGCCGCGAACTGATCGGCATCGGCGAGGATATGGTCAACGACGCCTTTGACTCCACGCCAGACGAGCCGGCGATGGAGCAAATCGAGTCGTCAGAACAGAAACTCTATGATCTAGCGTCGTCCGGCACCACCGAGACCGGATTCCGGACTTTCGAGAATGTGTTGGTGGATGCCATCAATCTGGCCGAAGCCGCCCACAGGCGCGAAGGCGCGTTGGCGGGCGTTACGACAGGACTGATCGATATCGACCGCAAGCTGGGCGGGCTGCACGCTTCAGATCTTGTCATTGTGGCGGGACGACCTGGCATGGGGAAAACCTCCTTTGCCACTACAGTAGCGTTCAATGCAGCCAAATATTTTCAAACTACCGACCGAACCGAAGACCAGGGAAAACAAGTAGCCATTTTTTCCCTTGAAATGTCCTCAGAACAGCTAGCCACACGTATTCTCGCCGAGCGGGCAAGGATCGACAGCCATGCCATCCGCACAGGTACATTGTCGAACGACGACTTCTCGAGGCTGGTTGTGGCAAGTCAGGAACTGAATGATTTACCCCTTTATGTGGACGATACGCCCGCCGTAACCGTCTCCGCTATCCGCACTAGGTGCCGGCGGCTGGCGCGCCAGAATAAAATTCCCGGACAAAGCGGGCTTGGTTTGATTATCATTGACCACCTACAGCTCGTTGCACCCGCCCGCGGCGAGCGTAATGAAAATCGTGTGCAGGAAATCTCGGGCATGACCCGCGCGATGAAGGGTCTGGCCAAGGACCTGAAGGTCCCGGTGTTGACATTGTCCCAACTTTCCCGTGCCGTGGAAAACCGGGAAAACAAACGACCGCAATTGGCTGACCTGCGCGAGTCAGGAACTATCGAGCAAGACGCCGATGTCGTTATGTTTCTTTACCGCGAGGAATACTACCTTGCACGAGAAGAGCCCAAGGATGCAGACGGGCACGAAGCGATGGTCAAATGGCAGGACGAGATGGAAAAGGTTCATAATCTGGCCGAAGTGATAGTAGCCAAACAACGCCACGGACCTGTTGGCACTGTTAGAGCGCATTACGAAGCACAGTTCACCCATTTCAGCGATCACATTGGCGCCGGCCATCTGCCGGACGGCGCGTTCAAGTAATCGGTCATGTCGTTGTCCGCCTGCAACTAATAGCAAACCGAAGCGCGATAACGGAATTCCTCCGAGGAAGATTGGGTCCGGCCCTTGCTCTTATCTCGCATTCCGGCGATACACTCGGGGCCATGACCCCCGCCCTCACCTCCAGCTCCGAAGCCCGCGCCGGCGCGATTCTGACGGTGGATCTCGCGGCCCTCGTGGAAAACTGGCGCGCACTGAAGCGCAAATTAGGTCCACGATGTGATGCCGGCGCTGTGGTGAAGGCAGACGCATACGGCTTGGGATTGGAACCGATCGCGCGAGCACTGAAAAGCGCCGGGTGCGCGACTTTCTATGTGGCGCATCTCGACGAAGGCTTGGCATTGCGGTCGGTAGTGGGTCCTGATGCGCGCGTGATCGTCATGCATGGCCCAAACCCCGGCACCGAGCGAGATTTTGCCGCGCACGGCCTTATCCCCGTTTTGAGCGCACCGAGTCAAATCAGAACATGGCGCACGTTCACCCAGGCTAACGACGTGCTGATGGAATCCATTATCCAGGTCGACACCGGAATGACGCGTCTAGGTTTGAGCGAGAGTGAATTCGTAGCGGACATGGGCCAGTCCGACGGATTTTTTGGGCTTACGCCACTCGCGCTTATGAGTCATCTCGCATGCGCGGAAACACCGGACCACCCGCAAAACGAAGCGCAAAGAGCCGTATTCGCCTCAATGCTGTCCACGTTTTGCGGAAAGTTCGCCAACGCCAAAGGCACGTTAGTCAACTCATCGGGGATTTTTCTCGGTACCGCATTTCATTATGATTTTGCCCGGCTGGGCGCAGCGCTATACGGCGTAAATCCCACGCCGCAATCCGCCAACCCCATGATTTCCGTTGTGCGGCTGCAAGCTAAAATTCTTCAGATCCACCGCGTTGGCGCAGGCGCACCGGTGGGATACGGCGCCACGTTCGTGGCGCCGGACGGAGCAAAATTGGCTACGGTTTCAGCGGGATACGCCGACGGGCTGTTGCGGTCCCTGGGCAATGCAGGCCACGCTTATCTTGACGAGTATCGCGTTCCTATTGCCGGTCGTGTTTCCATGGACTTGACGACTTTTGACGTCTCTATCGTACCGGAATCGGTTCTTGACGCGAGCACGGTCATGGACCTTGTCGGTACACGGTATACATTGGACGATATGGCGCAGGACGCGGGAACGATCGGCTACGAAGTTCTCACCGCGCTTGGTCACCGCTATCACCGGCGTTATCTCCCAGCCCAGGCAAAGTAGAGACCGTGCACAGCTCATGAATTTTCTTCCATCCATCGGCCGTGTTGTATTGGCGTTCCTAGCTCACTTGGGACGGTTAACGTTGTTTGCGCTGACCGCATTATCTCATTGCGTAAGGCCGCCGTTCTACCCGCGCCTTATTGGCAGGCAGATGATCGATATCGGGTACTATTCGTTGCCAGTGGTGGGTTTAACCGCAGTCTTCTCGGGTATGGTTTTAGCGCTGCAGAGCTATACCGGCTTTGCCCGTTTCGCCGCCGGCAGCGAGAACGCCGTCGCCAACGTCGTGGTGGTCTCCATCACCCGTGAATTGGGTCCGGTGCTGGCCGGACTCATGGTGGCCGGGCGCATCGGCGGGTCTATGGCCGCGGAGATCGGCACCATGCGCGTGACCGAGCAGATCGACGCGCTGACCACCCTGTCCACCAATCCATACAAGTATCTTGTGGTACCACGACTGCTTGCAGGCCTACTTATGCTGCCGATTCTAGTGCTGGTGGCCGACATTATAGGCGTGTTTGGCGGCTATATGGTCTCGGTCTTCAAACTGGGATTCAATCCCACCAGCTACATCAACAACACCTACGATTTTGTCACCACGACCGACATCGTGTCGGGCTTGGTAAAGGCGGCGGTATTCGGCTTCATCATCGCGCTGATGGGCTGCTACTCGGGGTACCACTCCAAGGGCGGGGCGCAGGGCGTTGGCGCAGCAACCACGAATGCTGTGGTATCAGCCTCGATCCTGATCCTCACGTTTAATTATGTCATCACGGAACTGTTCTTCGGCACATGAGCGTCCCCTCGGAAAATACACCGGTCGTTCACTTGCAGGACGTGCGCAAGTCCTTCGGCCCCAAAGACGTGCTCACCGGTATCGACCTTGACATTCAAAAAGGCGAGTCCGTGGTCGTCATTGGCAGCTCGGGCTCGGGTAAGTCGGTGCTTATCAAAAGCATTCTTGGAATCGTGCAACCGGACACCGGTGTCATAGAAGTGGATGGGGAAAATGTAACGTATTTATCGCCACCAGAACGCGATGCGGTGAACCGGAAATTTGGCATGCTGTTTCAGGGCGGCGCGTTGTTTGACAGCTTGCCGGTGTGGGAGAACGTCGCCTTTGGCCTGATTCAAGGCCGGGATATGCACCGCCGCGACGCTAGAGAACACGCCGTGAAAACATTGGGAAAAGTGGGCCTCGCGCCGGAAGTGGGTGAGTTGTTTCCTGCCGAATTGTCGGGCGGAATGCAAAAGCGCGTTGGACTGGCGCGAGCCATTGCCGTCGAACCGGAAATCGTGTTCTTCGACGAGCCTACCACCGGCCTCGATCCGATCATGGCTGACGTGATCAACGATCTGATTGTGAGCTGTGTGAAGCAGCAAGGAATCACGGCGCTCAGTATCACCCATGACATGCGCTCGGCCAAGAAAATCGGCGACCGGATTGCCATGTTGTACGAGGGAAAGTTGATCTGGGTGGGCGATGCCAAAGAGGTGGATCAGGCCGACAACCCTTACGTCGACCAGTTCGTGCGCGGCCGCGCGGTCGGACCCATCAAAATGCAGCTGAGGCGCTAACCCGTTGGCGAAAGAGCGCAAATCCTTCGTCTGTCAAAGCTGCAGCGCAGCCTACACAAAGTGGGCGGGCAAGTGCGAGGCTTGCGGGGAATGGAACACCATCGCCGAGGAAGCCCCCCGGGAAAACTTGCCGAAGGGGATGAGCGGCGGTCGCGGCGGTCGCAAGATCTCGTTCACGGATTTGAAGGGTGCGGCGAATCTAACCCCCCGGATTTTCACGGGAATTAGTGAGCTGGACCGAGTCTGCGGCGGCGGGCTGGTGGCCGGCTCGACAGTGCTGGTGGGCGGAGATCCCGGTATAGGAAAATCCACTATCTTGTTGCAAGCCTGCGGAAATCTGGCGGCGGACGGCAGAAGCGTGGTCTATATCACCGGCGAAGAAGCGGTCGATCAGATCCGCCTGCGCGCGGCCCGTTTAGGGCTTGAGAAACAACCGGTTATGCTGGCCACGGCGAGCATGGTGCGAGACATCGTCGCCAGCTTAGAGTCCGGTGGGACACCCGACGCCGTTGTCATTGATTCCATTCAAACAATGTATGCCGACACGGTGGAATCGGCGCCGGGCACGGTGACGCAGGTGCGCACCTGCGCGCAAGAGCTGATCAGACTGGCCAAAAGGCGTGGATTCGCCTTGTTTTTGGTGGGCCATGTGACCAAAGAGGGCGCCCTCGCCGGGCCCAGGGTTTTGGAGCACATGGTCGACACGGTGCTCTATTTCGAGGGCGACCGTGGACACCAGTTCCGAATCCTGCGGGCTGTGAAGAATCGCTTCGGAGCCACCGACGAAATTGGCGTTTTTGAAATGACGGACGCGGGGTTGCAGGAGGTTGCGAACCCCTCGGCGCTGTTTCTGGCCGAGCGGCGGGGCAATGTATCGGGCTGTTGTGTGTTCGCCGGAATTGAGGGTTCGCGCCCGATTCTTGTGGAAATCCAAGCGCTTGTGGCGGCGTTCAGCTTCGGCACCCCTCGCCGGGCGGTCGTAGGCTGGGATAGCGGCCGTCTGAACATGGTTCTCGCGGTTCTGGAGGCGCGCGCGGGCCTTGCCTTCGGCGCCCATGACATATATCTGAACGTCGCGGGCGGCCTTAGAATTCGAGAGCCTGCAGCGGATTTAGCGGTGGCGGGGGCACTGATTTCGGGGCTGACCGGCGAGCCGGTGCCAGCGGGCGCGGTGGTGTTCGGAGAAATTGGCCTTTCAGGCGAAGTGCGCGCGGTCCCGCACACGGATTTACGGCTGAAAGAGGCGGCAAAACTGGGCTTTAAGGCGGCGTGGGTGCCCCGTTCCACCGGGCGGAATGCACGGTCCAGCCGCAAAATTAGCACAGTAAAACGCGATTCCGGCGCGGTGAGGGAAGCAAAAAGCGGGATTTCCATTCAGAACATGGGGCACGTGCAGGACGTGGTCAAAAAATTCGCCGGATCGACATCCGGATTGCGGGATGAGCCCCCGATTGGTTTCCAAGGAGGCCGCCATTGATGGACGGCTCGCTGGTCAATAGTCTCGACATCGCCGTGGGAATCGTTCTTCTGATTTCAGCGCTGCTGGCATTTTTGCGCGGCTTTGTGCACGAGGTGCTGTCCATCGCCGCGTGGGTCGGGGCGCTCCTGGCATCGGTCTACGGCACGGCGCTTGCGCGGCCGGTCTCTCACGCAATCATTCCCATCGAGTGGGCAGCCGACGCAGTGGTCGCCATTATTATTTTCCTGGTGGTGCTGTTCGTGTTATCGATGGGGATCCACGCCATGGCCCGGACCATTCAAGCCAGCGCGCTCAATAATCTGGATCGCAGTTTGGGATTCATCTTCGGGCTAGCGCGGGCGATGGTGATTCTCGCCGTTGGTTTGCTGCTGATGAACTGGCTGGTGAACACCGACGGCCGTCCCGACTGGATGGCGCAGGCGAAAACCCTGCCGCTGATTGAAATGACCGCAGACGGCATGTTAGCGATTGTCCCCGAAGCCTTTCTGGCCGTGGAGGAAATGGCCGGCAGCCCCGCCCAGCAGTTGGAACAGGCGGCGGAAGCAAAAGAGGCCGTCGAAAAACTGGCCAATCAGATGAAAGAAATGCCCGGCGGCGATGTCACCGGCGGAGTGCCGCAAGACGTTAAGCCCGGCTATAGCGATCAGGATCGCGACTCTTTGGATGCGCTGATCGAAGACGCAGGCCGGACTCAATGACGGGGGTCATGAGCACTAATCCGTTCACACATGATGGTGGTGCCGATGACGGTGATCACCTGAAAGAGGAATGCGGCGTCTTCGGCATTGTCGGAGACCCCGAGGCGGCGGCGCATACGGCGCTGGGCCTGCACGCCCTGCAGCACCGCGGCCAAGAAGCGGCGGGCATGGTCACGTTCGACGGCCAGCAATTCTATTCGCATCGGGGCCTCGGTCACGTCTCGGAAAACTTCGGCACTGACGCGGTGATGGACCGCCTCAAAGGCAGCGCGGCGGTGGGGCACACCCGCTATTCCACCACCGGCGAGACAATTTTACGCAACGTGCAGCCGCTGTTTGCCGAGTATGAGTTTGGCGGCTTCGCCGTGGGCCACAACGGCAACCTCACCAACGCGCTGAGCTTGCGCAAGGAATTGCAGCGCCGGGGATGTTTGTTTCAGTCCACATCCGATACCGAGGTGGTCACTCACCTCATCGCCCGCAGCGATCAGACCACGATAGAGGACCGTTTTGTCGACGCTCTGCGGCAGATCAAGGGTGCGTACTCGTTCGTTTGCCTGGCGAACGGCGCGGTTATCGGCGCGCGTGATCCCTTGGGTGTACGCCCGCTTGTTTTAGGCAAGCTGGACGGGGCGCACATCCTATGCTCGGAGACCTGCGCCTTGGACATTATCGGCGCGGAGTTTGTGCGCGACGTAGAACCGGGCGAGGTTGTGATGCTATCGAACGGCACCGTGCGCTCGCTGCATCCCTTCCCTAAGCAAAATCATCGCTTCTGTATTTTCGAGTACATCTACTTCGCCCGGCCTGACAGCCTGGCCGAAGGGCGTAATGTATACGATGTGCGCAAACGTATTGGCGCGGAACTGGCCAGGGAGGCCCCGGCGGATTGCGACGTGGTGGTGCCAGTGCCGGACTCCGGCGTGCCGGCGGCACTAGGCTTTGCCGCGGAATCAGGCATGCCGTTCGAATACGGCATCATCCGCAACCACTACGTGGGCCGCACCTTCATTCAGCCCACGGATAAGACCCGGCACTTAGGGGTAAAGCGCAAGCACAACCCGAACAGACAGGTGCTCGACGGCAAGCGCGTGGTGTTGGTGGATGATTCCATCGTGCGCGGCACGACTTCGACCAAGATTGTCGATATGGTGCGCCAGGCGGGCGCGAAGGAAGTGCATTTGCGCATCTCCTCGCCGCCGACGGCCCATCCGTGTTTTTACGGCATCGACACACCGAGCCGCGACAAGCTGCTCGCGGCACAGTTCGACGTGCCGGCCATGGCGAAACTTCTGGGAGTGGATAGCCTTTCGTACATTTCAGTTGACGGGCTCTACAGCGCCGTGGGCAATGCAACGCGCAATTCGGAAAAGCCGCAGTATTGCGACGCCTGTTTCACCGGCGAATATCCGCTGCCGCTGACGGACCAGAACGAGGGCGCGCTGCCCAAGCAGCTTTCGCTCCTCAACGAAGATCGGCGTTGAATTCTTCATCAGAGTTAGAGGACCATACGTGAGCGCAAAGCGTTTGGACGGGCGCATCGCCTTGGTGACGGGCGCGAGTCGGGGCATTGGCCAGGCCGTAGCCTTAAGATATGCCGCCGAGGGCGCGCATGTGGTGGCCTTCGCCCGCACCCAAGGCGGCCTTGAGGAACTGGACGACGAAATTCGGGCCATCACTGGCGAACCGGCGACCCTAATCGCCGAAAACCTGACCGACTTTGAAACAATTGACCAGACCGGCGCGGCGTTGTTCGAGCGCTTTGGCAAGCTGGACGTGCTGGTGGGCAATGCGGCGATGTTGGGCCAACTCTCGCCCCTCGGCCATTACAAACCGAAGATGTGGGAGGACGGATTTGACTTGAACGTGCATGCGCAGTTCAGATTGATCCGCTCGCTAGACCCATTGCTACGCCAGTCCGACGCGGGCCGCGCCATCTTCGTGACCACCGGCGCGGTGCCGCGCCCGCGCATGTACTGGGGCCTTTATGCCGCGAGCAAGGCGGCACTGGAGACCATGGTGAAGGTGTATGCCGACGAAGTGAAAGAAACCAACGTGCGCGCTAACCTTATCAACCCCGGCCCGGTGCGCACAAAAATGCGCGCTCAGGCTTTCCCCGGCGAAGACCCCATGAGCCTGCCGCCGCCGAAGGCGGTGACCGAGAGCTTTGTGGAATTGGCCGAGGCGAGCTGCACACTGAACGGCGAAGTCGTGCAGGCAAAGGTGGAGGGGGTTGAAAGGGCTTAGCGGATACCAATTTCCAGCGACGGTTGAAAACTCGATCTGCCCCTAAAAGTCCCTATGCAAATCCATGCCCGCGTACATGTGGGTGACCTCGTCGGTATAGCCATTGAACATTAAGGTCCTTCGGCGGACGAAATCGCCGATGCGCCGTTCGGTCGCTTGGGACCAGCGCGGGTGATCGGCCGCCGGGTTCACGTTGGCCCAGAAGCCGTATTCGGATGGAACCTGGATGTTCCAGGCGGTTTGCGGCTGCTCTTCGGTAAAGGTCATACGCACGATGGACTTGATGGATTTAAAGCCGTACTTCCACGGCACCACCAATCTGATCGGCGGGCCGTTCTGCTTCATCAGCGGCCGGCCGTAGGCGCCCACGGCCAGGATAGCGAGCGGGTTGAGGGCCTCGTCCAGGCGCAAGGCTTCGACATAAGGCCAGGGCAGCGCGCTGGTTTTTTGGTTCGGCATTTGCTCGGGCCGCAGCACGGTTTCAAAGCACACGAACTTGGCGCGGCCCAAAGGCTCGAAACGTTTGACGACATCTGCGAGTGAAATGCCCACCCAAGGAATGATCATCGACCAGGTTTCGGTGCAGCGGAGACGATAGACGCGCGATTCAAAGGTATGCGGGCGCACAAAATCGTCAATGTCGAGCACGGCCGGTTTGGCGCACAGGCCATCCACCGTTATTTGCCACGGGCGCGGTGTGAAGCCGCCGGACAGGGTGATGGGATCGCGCTTGTCCGGGCCGAATTCGTTGAAGTTGTTGTAGGAAAAAAACGAGGTGGGGAACGTGACCTTGTCGTTCGGGCCCAGTTTTTCAAACCCGTCAATCACGTCTGTCTTGAAATCTGGGCCGAACTAGAAATTTTTTATGGCCGCATGAGCCGCTGAAGAAAATAGGCCGAGACCGAAGGCGGCCGCGCCAGTGCCCGCAGACGCGGCGGCGATGAAGCGGCGGCGGCCCAAGTACGCCGCCTCGGGCGTGATCTCGGACGGGCGCGGATCGGAAGCTTTGCGGCGGCGAATGAGCGTAAACGTAATCTAGCACCTCCGGCGGTCTGCGCCCACGCATGGCGGGGTGGGTGCGAAAATGCGATGATCGCCGCATTCAGGTCCACCCGCCAACGTCGAGGACACTATGTCAGCCGTCGCACCCGCCCCCAAGCCACCCTACTACGCCGTGATTTTTACGTCGCTGCGCACAAAGGGCGACAACGGCTACGCCGAGATGGCTTAAACGATAGCAAAGCTTGCCACCGCGCAGCCCGGCGACCTTGGCATGGAGATCACGCGCGAGGAGATCGGTATTACCGTAGCTATTGGGAGAACCTGGAGGCGATTTCGGCATGGAAAGCCAACGCCGAACACCAAGCCGCGCAAAGGCGCGGGCGAAGCGATTGGTATGCGGGTTTTCGCGTGCGCGTGAGCAAGGTGGAGCGCGACTACGGGGTGTGAGGCGGGATGCAGCCTTGCGCGAATTTTCACGCGAGATGCTGGTAGACTTTGTATGGATGCCGTAGACTCCGGACATGGGGCGGGCAGGCACCAAGGCAATGCGGCTGGCGGCGGCGGAGGGGGTCGCCGTAAATACCAGTAATATGGCAGGGCGCGCGAGTCCGGAAGACGCGTTCCTGGCCGCCGTGCCGTTGTCGCGGCGGCGGTTGCGCGGACAGTTTTTTACGCCCGTGCCCATCGCAAACCTTATGGCCGAATGGGTGTGCGTGAATAATCCGCGCCGGGTTCTAGACCCCGCCGCAGGAACCGGTGTCTTGGTTCGCGCGGCGGCGGCAAGAAGCAAAACGCCGGTATCGTTCACCGCCTATGAGATCGATTCGCTGGCCGCAAATTTGGCGCGAATGCACGGACCCGGACATTTAGATTTGCGCATCATTGATTTTCTCCAAGACGCGGACTGCGGGCCGTTCGATGCAGTGATCGCCAACCCGCCCTATGTGCGCCACCACGATGTGAATTACACCAGCGACGTCATAGGCGAGATGTCCGCGCGCACGGGCATTGCGTTCTCGCGGTTGTCCAATATCTACGTGCCGTTCATCGTCAAATGCTTCGAGGTGCTGGCGGGCGGCGGGCGGGCGGCGGTGATTGTGCCCGCCGAGTGGGCCAATGCCAATTTCAGCGCGGGGTTGAAGGCGTTTTTGGCAAAGCACGACGCACTGCGCGAGGTGATTTATTTTTCTCATAGTAGTTTGATCTTCGGGGATAACCTGTCCACCGCATGCATCCTGTTGATGGAAAAGCGCGCGCGGCGGGAGACGTTCGTGCGCGGCTGGTTCGTGAACGGCGATGCGGATACCTCGTCGCTGGGCGCGTTGCGGAATGACGCGCAGGTGACGGCGCGCGTCTTTACGAGCAAGGAGCTGTGTGGCGCGAATAAGTGGAATTACCTGTTCGAGCGCGGCACGGCGGAGGCACACGCCGGGCTGGTGCCGCTGTCTGCATTGGCGCTGGCCAAGCGCGGTTTGGCCACCGGCGCCAACGGGTTTTTTCATCTCAGCAGCGCGGCGGCGCGGGAGTCCGGGATCGCCGAGCTGAATCTTCTCCCCTGCATCGGCAAGGCGGCCGACGTGGGCGGATTGATGTTCACGGCTGCGGACTTCGCGACGCTGGAGGCGCGGGGGCGGCGCACGCGGCTGGTGGATCTGCGCGACGATCTCTCCGCGCCGGAAACAGCCTATGTACAAAGCGGCGCGGCGCTAGGCTTGCCGGAGCGCTTTCTCTTGCGCGCGCGGACGCCCTGGTACGCCCAGGAGCGGCGTACGCCCGCGCCCATCTGGGCGGCGGTGTTCGGGCGAACCGCCATGCGCTTTGTGCTGAACGCCGCGGGCGTGCAGAGCCTGACCACCTTTCACGGCATTTACCCGAAAGACACATGCACTGATTTCCCCAGGGCCGATTTCACTAAAGCCTTGTGCGCCTGTCTGAACAGCGACCTCGTGCAAAAGCAGAGCGAAGCCCAACGGCGAGTGTACGGCGGCGGACTTATGAAATTCGAGCCCGGCGATTTAATGGGTATTCCGGTGCCGGACCTACGGCGGGTGAGCGCGAAGACTTTGGATGAACTTTGCGCGGCGTTCGATGCGCTGGTGGATGAGGACAGCGTGCACACGCGCGAGGCCATGAACACATGCGTGGTTGCCGCGGCCGCCGAGGCGGTAACTTAAGCCTTAATCGTTATCGTCGTACGGGTTCTTCGGCTTGCGCAGGTGTAGGCGGATGGGCACACCGTCGAGGCTGAAATTATCGCGCAGGCCGTTGACGAGATAGCGCTTATACGCGTCGGGCAAATCGGTGGGGCGGCTGGAGAAAATGACAAACGTTGGCGGGCGGGCCTTGGCCTGAGTCATGTAGCGCAGCTTGACCCGCTGCTTGTGCATCGACAGGGGTGGTGGATGGCCGCGGGTCGCCTCAGCCAGCCAGCGGTTCAGAGCGGCGGTGGGCACGCGGGTGTTCCAGACGCCGTGGATGCGCAGCACCTCGTCCATCAGGGCATCAACCCTCTGGCCGGTTCTTCCGGAGATGGTGACGGTGGGAATGCCCCGCACCTGGACAAGTGAGGTTTGCAGTTTGTCGGACAGAGTTTGTAGGGCGGCATTCTTTTCCTTCACCGCGTCCCACTTGTTGAGGGTGATGACCAGGGCGCGGCCTTCCTCGACGACGTGTCGGGCGAGGGTGAGTTCTTGTTTGTCGAGCACGGCGGCGGCGTCGAGCACGAGAATGACCACCTCGGCCATTTTGACCGCTTCGAAGGTCTCGCCGACGGAGAGTTTTTCCACCGCATCGGTGACGCGGGCGCGACGGCGCACGCCAGCGGTATCCACCAGGCGGATGGCGCAGCCCTTATAGGTCCAGTCCACGGAGATGGCGTCGCGGGTCACCCCCGGCTCGGGGCCGGTGAGCAGACGGTCGTCGCCAATAAGCCTGTTGATAAGGGTCGACTTGCCGGTGTTGGGGCGGCCGATGATGGCAAGCTGCAACGGGCGGGGCGGATCGTCTTCCGGCTCTTTTTCTATCAAGTTATCAGTAAACAGCGCGTTATCGCCGTCTTGTTCGAGATTTTCGGTTTGGGGCGGGCCGAACGGCGCAAGGGCATGATAGAGCCCCTCGAGCCCCTCGCCGTGCTCGGCCGATACCGCAAGGGGTTCGCCAAGGCCGAGGTGGAAGGCATCGTACAACCCCTCCAACCCGCCGCGACCTTCACATTTGTTGGCTACCAGCACCACCGGCGTTTGGTTCTTACGGAGTAGAGCGGCGAAGTGCCCGTCCATGGGCGTGATGCCGGCGCGGGCGTCTACCAGAAGAAGGGCGACGTCGGCATCGGTGACGGCCTTTTCGGTTTGAGCGCGCATGCGTCCTTCGAGCGTATCTGCGGTGGTGTCCTCGAAGCCAGCGGTATCGATGACGGTGAAGACGAGCCCGGCGATCTCGCCGCGGCCCGAGCGGCGGTCGCGGGTTACGCCCGGGCGGTCATGCACGAGAGCTGAGCGCCGCCCCACCAGCCGGTTAAACAGTGTCGACTTGCCGACGTTGGGCCGGCCGACAATGGCGACGGTGAACGTCGGCGGGGCGTCGGTGTGCTTTGCGGATGCGGCGCGTTTAGACATGAGACCGTGGATGCTGGTAGACGTGCCAGAGACATTAGGTGGGCGCAGGGGTTAGCGGTAAGCGGTGAGGTCGCCGTCGTCGTCCAGCACGAACATGGTTGCGTTGGCGAAAACCGGCGCAAGGGTGGTGCCGTCGCGCAGATCGATCTGACCTAGCACGGCGCCCGTGTAGGGCGACAGAGACAGTGCGCGGCCGTCGGAGCCCAAAAGAATGAGGCGGTCCGAAGCCAAGGCAGGCCCCGCCCAAATAATGCGGTCGTCCTCGTCGTCCTCGTCCTCGAAGCGGGGCAGCTGGGTTACCCACAGGATGCGGCCCGAGCGGGCATCGATACACACCACTTCGCTGTCGATGGTAACGGCGTAGAGGAAATCACCCGCCACCCACGGCTGGTAAATGCCGGGCACGGGAGATTCCCACGCACGGCGTCCGGTGCGCAAATCGATAGCCACAAGCAGGCCCGACTGTCCCACCGCGAACACGCGGCCGCTATCGATGACCGGACGGGCGGCGATGTCCGGCAAGCTGGCGGCCGCTTCCGTGCGGCGCACGGTGACCACACTCTCGTTCCACAGCACAGCGCCGGTATCGGTGCGCAGGGCGATAAGTTCGCCGCTGGTAAACGCGACCACGGCCACGCCGCCGTCCACCGCTGGAGCGGTGCCGCCGAGAAGAATGGTGGGCGTGGAGGTGCCCGAGTAGGTCCAGAGCTGGCGGCCATCGTCAGCCGCCAGAGTCACGACTTGATTTTCGACGGTGATGACGAACACGCGGCCGCCGTTCACCACGGGCGCGGCGCGCACGGGCGCTTCCACCCGGGACCGCCAAACCTCGGCGCCGGAAGCGGCGTCAAAGGCGAGCACCTCGGCCGCGCCGGTGGTGGCGAACAAGCGACCTTGCGCCAAGGCGAGCGCACCGCCGAGGAACGCCGGGGCGTGGCCGAAGAATCCGCCGATGTTCTTGATGCCGCCGATAAATCCAGACTTCTCACGGTCGGGGATGGTGTCGCGACGCCAGCCGCGGCGGCCTGTACCGGCGTCGAAGGCGGAGATAACGCCGTCGGCGTCCATAGTGTAGATGGTCCCGTCACCGACCACGGGTTCTGCAAACACACGGTTCCGCAGGTCCGAGCCAGCGCCGATGTTCGACGACCAGACACGCTGGGGCGCATCGCCGATAACCAAATGGTGCATGGCATGATGAGAAAACCCACCGGCACCAGGCCACACGGCTGTGTCTTCCGGCTGCGGCAAGATAATGCGCGTGTTGACGGTTTCGATGTTGGGCCGCAATTCACGCTCAAGAGCGAGAATGGAAATGCGCGTGCCCGGCAAAATTACATCGTCCTCGTTGCTTCCGAAAACACTGTCGAGAGTATCGCACCCCGAAAGCACCGCAGCGGCAAGAACAGGCGCCAGAATAACGCGCGCAACGTAGATCATGGCAGCGGACGTGTTGGTTTTCGCTGACATTTGCACTGGCAATTTCCCTGGTATTTTCTCGGACGCTAAGCTCATGACGGCGCCGCAGGCGGTTCTTCGATTGCGCTCGTCGGCGCGGCGTCGGGAGTCACGCTGGGCAGAGACGGAATGCCCTCGGCATGGGTGTAAAGGTCGGACAAATCCCGGGCGCGGGCGCGGATGCCCTGCGGCGCGGCCGGATCGCCAAGGATCTCAGCAAGATACTGTTGCGCGCGGTCTCTTTCACCCTGCTTGGCCGCCAATAGCGCCGCCAGTTCAAGCGCCGAATGACGGAACGGCTGGCCGGGTCCGGCGAGCGGCGCGAGTTCGGGTTCGAGAACTTTGGGATCGGCGGCATCCATGCTGTGCATCGTCTTCAAGATGACGGCGAGATCACGAAACACGGGATCGGCGCCTGAGTCCGATGCTAGTGCCGCATAAACCGCGAGGGCACCCTCGGTATCGCCCTTCTCTATAAGCAATGACGCCTCGGCCAACCGCGCCACCGCACTATACCCTTCACCCGACACGTCGCCGATTTCACTCAGCCTAGCCAGAGCTTCGTCCATATTGCCGACGTCGGCGGCGTCGGTCGCCTCGGCATAAGTCATCGCCATTTGTTCGCGCCGCTCGGTGATGTGTCCTGCATACATTTGATAGCCGAACACGGCAGCCACCAGCGCGGCAGCCGACCCGACGATATGGGCGCTGTACTTCTTCCAAAGTTTACTGATGGCCTCGTCGCGCAGGTCGGATTCGACCTCAGAAAGAAAGCTGTCGAACGCCTTGTCCTCATCTTCTTTCTTTTTCTTGCGGTCCGACTCTTTGGATGCATCAGCGGGGGACGTCGGTAAATTGGCGTCCTTTGGCTTACTCAACGGGAAATTCCTTTCGCTCGGGCTGCCGGCCCTTTTTCGCCCAGCTCTGTTCACGGGCAGGCGGAAAACGCGCCCGAACATAATGACTTGGGCAGTTTAACGCAATTGCAGCGCGGGAGCTCCCGGCCGCTGCTTGGACCCCGTCTAAAGATGTATTTTGGGCCTGATTCAACAAATCTTAACACTTCTTATCGGAGCGTCAGCTCGGTGCCCAAAGTCCCTTTTGGACGGGCTCTGTTTGGCGCTGTTCTCCATGGGGTTTTCCCGGCTCACGGCGGGCATAGCACTAGTTGCCGGGTCATTGGTCCTGAGCACGGCTCTGGCCGGCTGCAGCGGCAATCCGGACTCTATTTACGCTCAGGCCTTCGGGTTCCAGTGCTCTCACCATGACAATGCCGCGGCGGTGCGGTCTGCGCCAACCACGCGCCGGGGGATGGTATGGAATCTGTTAGCCGCTATTACTATGGGACCTTGGCAGATACCAATGGCTTCGACCGGCCCAATCACGACCAAAAAAACCAAGAGCTAGGGTCGTCAGGGTATTAGCGCATCGCGAGTTTAACTTAGCTCGCCAAGGGTATTTACCGCCTTGTTTGTGCTTGAGTTTTCAAGGCCCAGCTTTGACTTTTCCGGATGATTCCCTAGGGCGGCTTTGGACCGCACCCGTCCCGCCATAGCCCTTGCACAGCGCCAGGCAGTCTGAAAAGATATTTCCATGTCACGCAGTGTCTCGGTTTAAGGCTAAGGGCCATGTCTTCGGTCGTTCGTATAACGGACTACCGGCGCAAGCCCCCATATCTTCACTTTACACGTGCCGAGTTAAATCGCCTCTTGGGTCTTTACGCCGCCCGCGTCAGCCGCGGCGAGTGGCGGGATTACGCCATAAACTCGAGCTTGGATACGGCAAGTTTCATGATTTTCCGCCGTTCGCAGGAAAACCCGCTATTTGTCATCTCAAAACTCGCCACCCGTAAGGGGCGTAATCAGACGACAAAGCTGGGCCACTATGTGGTCACCAGCCAGCAGCGCCGGCTTTCCCAAGGGCATAACCTCGAGGATGTGCTGGACGTGTTTGACCAGCCCATGAAGCTGGTGACAGGCTAGGCCTGCTGCATCCCAGGTCAGCGCTGCTGTTTACCCCTTAATAAAAACATTAAATATCAACTAATTATATCGATCTTGGATATGCGTTGAGCACAAGTCAGCTATACATGATTGTGCGTTGCAGCGATTCAGTATTGTAATAATATTGCAGGCAATGGGAGCCAACCCATCTCTAAACGGAGACTTACAATGGTACGTTTTACTGACATCCTCAGGAACACCCTAACGTTCAGCAGCGCCGCGATGCTCTCTTTCACGGCGATTATCTCTCTTGGCGGCTTCTAACCACCAATCACCCGTAGATCAGAAGCGGACATCTCACCCTTCCCGGCGGCTGGTTTTTCAGCCTGCCGGGTCTGGAGATTGGAGTGCGACAGAGATTTTTAATGTCGGTAATGTTGGTCAAAGCTGCGGTTCAGTTGCCGCCGGCGAAGCCCCGCCCTCATCGCGTTCTTCGTCGGTCAGCCACGTCACCGCATCCCCGACTTCGACCGGCCCGCTTTGCACGATGCGGCAGCGCACGCCGGCACACGCATCGGCGCCGAGAGCAACGCACGCATCCGCCCACTTCTCAGCCGATACAATCGTTACCTGGGCGCGGCCGGGTTTGCGGTGCGCATCTCCCGATAGGCCGGAGGCCGCGTCCACATAAATGCGGTCGTGCAGATCCATCGGCGCGCGCCAAGCGGACGCGTGGCGATTGCCTGGAGAACACCGGGCTTATTGGGTTGACAGAGCGTCATTGAAATCTCGGGGCTATTATTTCCGGAACAAAATTCAAGCCGCACCTGTATGGCCGATTAAGGCGTCATGACGCCAAGATTCGTCTAAAGGAACGCCCCGGCATAGAGGTCGGGCTTGAAACCGACGAGGCGACGCTTACCAAAATCTATGACCGGCCGTTTGATCATCGAGGACTGCGTGATCATCAAACAGATGGCCTTGGAGGTGTTGAGTTCCTGCTTGTCCGTCTCAGGCAGTTTTCGGAATGTGGTGCCGGCCCTGTTGAGCAGAACCTCCCAGCCTAGTTCGTCGCACCACCCCTTGAGGCGCGCGCCGTCGATACCCTGGGTTTTATAGTCGTGAAAAATGTAATCAACGCCGTGTGCATCAAGCCACGTGCGCGCCTTCTTCACCGTGTCGCAGTTCTTGATGCCGTAAAGTGTAATCGCCATGCTCGCCGCGCTCAGTCCGCCTTCTTCAGTAAATCGAGGCGCATGGGCATATTGAAGACGGCCCCGCCGGACTTCATGTGCCGTTCGAATTTCTGGCGCACCTCGGAGCGTTGCGCCGCATTCAACCGGTGTTCGGTGTGAGTGACGTCGATGTAACGCTGCTCGAAAGTGGTGAAATCGGGAATAGTCGCGGGCGTAAAGAAAAAGCGTTCCCCAACCAAGGTCATGGACCCTGAAGAGATGGTATCGCGCAACGCGTCGAAAGCTGCTAAGCGCACTTCTTTTTCGTCGTGAAAAATGCGCAGGATTTCATTAAAGGCACCGCCAAAAACCGGCTCGACGATGAAGGCGATACCCTCCAGGTGCAGTACCCGCCGGACTTCGCGCAACGCCTGGTCCATGAGGTTCATAGGTACGTGATGAAGCGACTTCATCATCATGACAATATCGAAACTCTCGTCCGGCTCGGGAATCTTTTCCGCGCCGCCGTGCTTAAATTCCAGATTAGGTAAAGGTTCCGCCTTAAGGTTCTCGGCATGCTGAATAGAATTGATTTCGAGGCCGACGACGGTCGCGCTTTTCACCGACGTCGCGATGTCGCGGGCGATATCGCCGCTGCCGCAACCGAGATCGAGGAGAAGGGACTCCTTCAGCGGCAAGAGTTCGTTATAAAGATCTTTAGGATCGCAGGTTGGCGCGCCGCGCGGATCCCAGGTCTGCATTGTTTCGATCATGTTCGCTCCGCCATAGGAAACGCCGTTGTGTCGGCGGGAAACCGCGGACTCGACAAGAGTCGCCTACTTTCACTTTATAAAAAAACGCGGGTTGGCGTCCTACAAGCTACTGCACCGCACCGAAATTTGTCTTTAGGTATGGGGGTCATCGCCGCTTTACCGATCGTCTATCGCTGCGTTTTCAGCAAGCGCCTGCTGGAGATACCTCCTTCAGTATTGCACAAAACCATCACGGAATCTAAAGATGAAGTGCTTGAAACTCCTTCGCCATATGGTACGCACGGTAAGATCATAAGCGATCCCGGACGAGGACGGTATTTGGGAAACAAAATGAACGTCGCGGCGAAGTCAGATGCAACCGCCGAAATCCTCATGTTGAAGCCCATGAGCGCTGTAGAACGCACCCTTATACCGGAATTCACGGTTCATCACCTGCCGCCAAAAGCTCACAGCGAGGCCTTCTGTGAGGGTGTTGGTCCGCGCGTCCGCGGGCTTTTCACGTTCAGCGGCGGCGGCGTTTTAGTCGACAGAGCTTTGCTCAGTATGCTGCCGAACGTGGAAATCGTCGCCAATCTTGGCGTTGCCCATGACAGTGTCGACCTGGAAGCGGCCGACGAACGCGGCGTTATCGTCATCAACGCCGGCGCGGTAAATGCGGTGGACGTAGCCGAACATGCGTTCGGCCTCTTGCTCGATGGTGCGCGCGCCATCTCCGCCGGCGACCGCTATGTTCGCGCCGGCCTGTGGGCAAGAAAGGGCCGCATGAAATTAACGCATCGTCTCAGCGGACGCAGACTGGGTATTCTAGGTTTAGGCAGCATCGGCCGAGCCATCGCCAAGCGTGCCGAGGCCTTCGACATGCCGGTGTCCTATCATAACCGCCGGCCGCGAAGCGATGTACCGTACCGTTATGTATCTAGCGTTCTCGAATTGGCGCGGGACGCGGACGTACTTGTAGCGGCAGCGTCTGGGGGCGAGGCGACGCACCATCTTATTAACCGGGACGTCCTCGGCGCGTTGGGCCCCAATGGCATACTTGTCAATGTCGGGCGCGGCTCGGTGGTTGATGAAGCGGCACTGGTTGACGCGTTGAAGGGCGGCACACTCGGCGGCACAGCCCTCGACGTTTTTGAGAACGAGCTAAATGTATCGGAAGCGCTGCTGACCATGGCCAACGTCGTGCTGCAGCCGCACGTGGCCGGCGCCACTCATGAAGGCCTTGCCGCAGCGGTCGACATGGTAGCGCTCAATTTGCGGGCGCACTTTGCCGGAGAGGACGTTTTGACACCGGTGATGTGAACCACCGGAACTCGGCACCGAATGCAAAAATGATGAGCACCTGGGGTGCGTTCAACACGTAAAAATTATGGCCAATACTGACCAGACCGCGCCGATGCGATTGCGGCTTGAACGTCTTGCATCGCCCATAGGCGTCATCATGCTTGTCACTGATAGCGGTGGCATGGTTCGTGCTATCGATTTCGAGGACCAAGCACCCCGCATGTACCGCCTGCTCAAGCGACATTACGGAACGCCTGAACTGGAAGACAGCGCCGCTCCGCGGTCGATCACCGAGGCTATCGGAGCCTATTTCGAAGGCGATATGGCGGCGCTTCTCGGCTTGCGCGTGGCAACTGCGGGAACCGATTTTCAGCGCGCGGTGTGGACGGCGCTGCGCCGCATTCCCGCTGGGACCACTTTGACTTACGGCGCGCTCGCTAAATCTCTTGGGCGGCTATCAGCGAGCCGTGCGGTCGGGCTCGCCAATGGCGCCAACCCAATCGCCATCGTCGTACCATGCCACCGCGTTATCGGCGCGAACGGCCGGCTGACGGGATACGGCGGCGGCCTAGAGCGTAAACGCTGGCTACTTGATCATGAGTGGCGAGTCACGGTGCGGGGTACGTGAGCCTGGAGATTCGGTTGCTTTGGATGAATTTTTTAGCAGGTCCCGCAACTTAGCGTTTGGCTGCTTTTGGAATTAAGTCAAAAGAAACAGTGATTCTATCCGTATCTGTTGTGAAAGGAACGGTCCTGTGATGAAGTGATGAAGGGAACAAAACTATATCTCCTAATTTTGGTTGATACATTACTTTTGGTAAGTCGACATCATAATAGTTCTTCCCACTCAAACTGAATTCTATTGCACCTTCATCTTTTCCGAGGGAGGGAACAACCTTTAAATAAATAACTCCACTTAACCAACCGCCTGAATGAATATGTGCAGTTTGATGTCCTTGCTGCTTCAAAATGACGTGCCAGCCCAATAGATTCTTTTCGGAAGGCCATTTTTGAATATAGGAGCAAGATTCATTTTTGAATTTTAAATAATATGAATCTAGTTCACCGATGATGATTGACTTAAGATGACTCATTTTTTCTGAAGGGTTTTTAAATAAATTAATCCTAGACTGAAAACCTTTGCGAGTAGTTTTATTAAAGGGCTCCCAACTAGTTTTTACATTATGCAGTTCCTCAATCACTTCTGTAATAAACGAATTATGATATTCGAGATGAGATTAAATATTGGAAGAAAGTATAAAGTCTATCGGATTTTTACAAAAATTATGTGCGGTATCTTTTTTTTCCCTTTCGGCGATAAATGAGGAAAATGCTGCAATTCCTATATTTCCATCATCTACTTCAGACTGCGTCTCAATTCTTTTGTAAATGTCTTTAATGCGTCCTAACGCATATAGGGATGTAAAAGCGCGTGCTCTTGAATCTTCAGTATTGCACAAATCAAAGTCTCTTAGCGCGGCTGAGAATTCTCCTTTATCAAATGAATTTTGGCCCCTACGCAGCAATGCTAGTCCATAGTCTGGTTTTAGCTCTATTGCTTTTCTGTGGCTTGCTGCAGCCTCTTCTAATCTACCAAGGTCTTGCAACGCGTTACCCAAGTTGTAATGGGCTTGTGTAAAGTCTGGTTTCAGTGCTATCGCGTTTCTGTAGCTTGCTTCAGCCTCTTCCAATCTGCCGAGTTCTTGCAGCGTGTTACCCAAGTTGCTATGGGCTTCGGCATAGTCTGGTTTCAGCGCTATTGCTTTACCATAGCTTGCTTCAGCCTCTTCTAATCTGCCGAGCTCTCTCAGTGTGTTACCCAAGTTGCTATGGGCTTCGGCATCGTTAGGATCAATCCCCACTGCTTTTTGACTGGCAACTAATGCCTCAGATATCCTGCCTGTATGCTTAAGCACCTCTCCAAGTACTTTCCAGCCAAATTGATGGCGTGGAAATTGTTGAGTAATGGATATTGCTGACTTCTCGGCATCGTCGTACCGCCCATTTTGGTAGTGCTCTAAAAGGCTGTTTAATTCTGCACGAGGCGGCGCTTGCTCTTTGGTTGCCGACATTAGTTGATGGCTCAGTGCTTCAACTTTCTCTCCAGCCAATCCCGTCTTTTTCCCCTGTTCCAGAACTTGCTTAGCATTTACAAATTGGTTTTCAATGATGAGTGCATTAATGTAACTGATCCAAAACTGTTCTATGTTAGGATTGACTTCGACAGAAGTTTTAAATAGTGGAAGTGCCGACTCAGTCTTATTCAAAGAGACTGCTAGAACCCCTAGGGTGTGATTGGCATCGGGGTGTCGTGGCTGGGATTGCAGAATAGCGCGATAAAGGCGTTCAGCTTCCTGAAGCTTTCCCTCCTTATGTGCGGCGACACCCTGCTGCAGTGCTTGATCGACAGTAATTTCCATTGAATATTCTTAAACGCCGTTTCGTACAATGTTTTAAGTATTATCATCTACTCCCACTCAATAGTCCCCGGCGGCTTTGAGGTCACATCATAGGTGACACGGTTAACGCCCTTGACCTCGTTGATGATACGGCTTGCGACCAGGCCTAGGAATTCCATATCGAAGTTGTAGAAATCCGCGGTCATGCCGTCGGCGGACGTGACTGCGCGCAAGGCGAGTGCGTAATCGTAGGAGCGAGCATCGCCCATGACGCCGACGGTCCGTACCGGCAGCAGTACGGCAAAAGCTTGCCAGATGGAATCGTACAGGCCGGCGTTGCGAATTTCTTCCAGGTAGATCGCGTCCGACTTGCGCAGAATATCCAGTCTCTCGCCAGTGATCTCTTGGCCGGGAATGCGGATAGCAAGGCCTGGACCGGGGAACGGATGACGGCCCACCACTTCCTCGGGCAATCCCAACTCGCGGCCCAGCGCACGGACTTCGTCCTTGAACAACTCGCGCAAGGGCTCGATCAATTTCATATTCATACGCTCGGGCAATCCGCCGACGTTGTGGTGGGACTTGATTGTGGCCGACGGACCGCCGTGGAAAGACACAGACTCGATGACGTCGGGATAGAGTGTGCCTTGGGCGAGAAAATCGGCGCCGCCGATTTTTTTCGCTTCTTCCTCGAACACATCGATAAACGTCGCGCCAATGATCTTGCGTTTGGTTTCGGGGTCAGTTTGGCCCGCGAGCTTGCCGAAAAAAAGGTCGGCCGCATCACGGTCGATGAGGCGAATGTTGAAGCGGTCGCGGAACACGCGCACCACCTGTTCGGTCTCACCTTCACGCATAAGGCCGTGGTCCACCAAAACGCAGGTGAGTTGATCGCCGATGGCTTCATGCACGAGGGCCGCCACCACCGACGAGTCCACGCCGCCGGACAAACCGCAGATAACGCGGCCCTTGCCTACTTGCGCGCGAATGGCGGCAATGGCCTGGCTGCGGAAGGCGGCCATGGTCCAGTCGCCTCTAGCGCCGCAGATCTCGTGGGTGAATCTTTTTAATAGCGCCGCGCCTTGCGGCGTGTGCACCACCTCGGGGTGGAACTGCACGCCGTAAAAACGCCGTTCGTCGTCGGCGATGGCAGCAAAGGGCGCGCCGTCGCTGGTGGCGACAGCCTTGAATCCGCGCGGCAGGTCGATAACACGGTCACCGTGGCTCATCCACACTTGCTCGCGGGCGCCGATAGGCCAAAGCCCATCAAATAATGCGCAGGAGTCCTTCACATCGATAAAGGCACGGCCGAATTCGTGGTGACCGGGGTTTTCGATGCGCCCGCCCAATTGCGCAACCATGGTCTGCTGACCGTAACAAATGCCCAGGACGGGCAAACCCATCTCAAAAACTGCGTTCGGCGCCTTGGGTGTGCCGGTATTCATCACCGACGCGGGGCCGCCGGACAAAATGACCCCGCGCGGGCGGTAGGCGCTGATGGACGCGGCGGTGACTTTGTTGAAGGGATAGATTTCGCAATAAACGCCGGCTTCGCGCACCCGGCGCGCGATGAGCTGGGTGACCTGGGAACCGAAGTCGATAATGAGAATGCGGTCGGAACTGTTTATCGTCATGGTCTATCCTTGGCGTCTTCCTTTAAGGAACTCTGTCGAAAATGGCCACGAAAAAGCCCTCGGTGCCGTGGCGCGCAGGCGTAAGAGTCAGAAACGCTTCGTCTGAAGGACAAGGTGGGTCGAAGACCGTTTGCCAGACCTCGCCAACAGGCCGGGCTTGAAACTTGTCGTTCCGCGCCAAAAAGGCTTGGGCCCGCGCGGTGTTTTCCTCCGGCAGAAGTGAGCACGTAGCGTAGATCAAACGGCCACCCGGCTTCACCAGCGGCGCTGCCTGATCCAACAAAGAATCCTGGGTGCTCACTAGATTTTCCAGGCGTTCAGGGGTGAGATGCCATCGGGCGGCGGGATTGCGCCGCCACGCGCCGATGCCTGAGCACGGTGCATCCACCAGGACACGATCGAAGGTGCCGGCTTGGCGCTTCAGCCATTTATCATGTTCTTTGAGAATTCGCAGCGTCGCATTATGAATACCGGCGCGGCGAAGCCGTAACTTGCTGCGCTCTAGCCGGCCCACGGACACGTCACAAGCCACAAGGCGGCCCCTGTTTGCCATGGCCGCAGCGACCGCAAGGGTCTTGCCGCCGGCACCGGCGCACATATCGATAATCGCCTGGCCGGGCCGCGCGTCAACCAGCAGGGCACAGATCTGTGAGGCCTCGTCCTGCACATCGAACAAGCCTTTCTTGAATCCTTCGTGCGCACCGAGCGCAATACGCGCCGGCAAACGAATGCCAAGCGGTGACAACGGCGGCAGCGCGGCGTCCAACCCCTCGCCCTTCAAAGACGCCAGAACCTCATCGCGCGTCGCTTTAAGTGTATTAACTCTGAGGTCGAGCGCAGCTTCCTGGCCCAAAGCAGAAACTTCTTTGTCGGCATCTTCACCGAAAGCGGCGTCAATTTTTTCCAAAAGCCATTCGGGACATTCGAATTTGATAGCCCGCGGCGCATCGCCTAAGTCCTGGGTCATCGCCCGCTCGGCCATACGCCTTTCATTGGTAGAAAGTGGGCTCGGGCCGTTCCTGACGCCGGAAAACAGCCCGGCCACCGCGTCCACGGATTTACTTTCTCCGCGCACCAGATTGCCGATAACCATAAGACGCGCCGTCGGCGCATCGGTGCCCAAGGCCCAGGCGAGCCGGGCGCGGTATCGCAGCACGCGCCAGACCTGATCAGAAACGGCGCGGCGGTCCTTGGCGCCGATAAAGCGACGCACACGGAAATAGTTTGAGAACACACCGTCGGCTGGGCGGTCCGTGGCAAGAACCTCATCAAGAAGTTCTATTGCGGCTTGGATGCGGGCGGCGGGCATCATGAGTTGGTACTTCGCCCGAGAGCAGGGAAATTAGATGTTGTTGGCGCGGTAGTTGGACGCTTCGCGGGTAACTGTGACATCGTGAACATGACTTTCGCGCATACCGGCGCCGGTGACACGCCGGAATTTAGCGTTTTTCTGGAGCTCGGCAACAGTAGCATTGCCGGTGTATCCCATCGCAGCTTGGAGTCCGCCGATAAGCTGGTGAATAACCGTTTCAGCCGGGCCCCTATAAGGTACGCGCCCTTCGATGCCCTCGGGCACCAGCTTCATGTTATCGCGCACTTCTTCCTGGAAGTAGCGGTCGGCTGAGCCGCGCGCCATTGCGCCGAGCGAGCCCATGCCGCGGTAATCTTTAAAGGTACGACCTTGATAGAGAATCACTTCGCCGGGACTTTCCTCGGTGCCCGCCAGGAGCGAGCCAATCATCACGCAGTCGGCGCCGACGGCTATGGCCTTAGCGATGTCGCCGGAGGACTTGATGCCGCCATCGGCGATAATAGCCACGCTGGACTTACGCGCGACTTCGGCCGTTTCCATCACGGCGGAGAGCTGTGGCACACCCACACCTGCGACAATGCGCGTCGTGCAAATCGAGCCCGGGCCAATCCCCACCTTGAGCGCGTCAGCCCCGGCATCGATGAGGGCTCGGGCCGCATCGGGTGTGGCGATGTTGCCGGCGACAACCTGCGTGTAATTTGACGCACGCTTAATTCTATTAACGGCTTCGATGACGCCGGAAGAATGGCCGTGGGCGGTATCCACCACCAACACATCGACGCCAGCTTCCAACAATGCCTCGGCTCGTTCATAGCCCGCATCACCCACCCCGATCGCAGCGGCAACACGCAGACGGCCGTGCTCGTCCTTGCAGGCCAGCGGATGAGCACGCGCCTTTTCGATGTCCTTTACCGTGATAAGACCGACGCAGCGATAGTCTTTATCCACTACCAGCAATTTTTCGATGCGGTACTGGTGCAAGAGTTTAATCGCTTCCTCACGTTCGATGTTTTCCGGCGCGGTGATGAGCCTTTCCTTGGTCATGAGTTCGCTGACCAGTTCTTTCATGTTTCTGGCAAAGCGCATGTCGCGATTGGTGAGAATACCCGCCAGCTTGCCGGTGCTCTGCTCGACCACCGGAATACCGGAAATCTTATGCTGCTCGCGCAGTCGGAGAGCGTCAGCCAGAGTCTGGTCAGGGTAGATGGTGACTGGGTTGACCACCATGCCGGACTCGAACTTTTTCACCCGCCGCACTTCTTGCGCTTGTTCATCGGCACCGAAATTCTTGTGTATAACGCCGATGCCGCCCGCCTGTGCGAGAGCAATGGCAAGACCGCTTTCGGTGACCGTGTCCATAGCCGCCGAGATCAGTGGAATGTTCAGGGCAATGGTGCTGGTTAGGCGCGAGGACGTATTCGTCTGGGCAGGGAGAACCGAGGAGGCCGCTGGGACAAGCAAAACGTCGTCGAACGTCAGGGCTTCAGGTATCTCCATACGTCCTCGCACTGCGCTCCTTCGTTGTGAGCGTGATCCGCTGGAAAACCGCCTGCTTAAGACGCGGGGCGCTCTTAAAGGTGCGGGGTTATTGCATGATTTATATAGGGATACAAGGCTGACGCCGATCTGCCTAACCCTTTGTTTCAGCCTTTAAAACCGGTAGCCACCAGATAAACCTCGGCGGAGTCCTGGCGGCTGGCGGGCGGTTTGACGTGGCGCACAGCAGCGCAGCGTTTTTTGATCTGATTCAGGAGCTGACCTTCCGTGCCCCCCTGAAACACCTTGCAGATGAACATCCCGCCGGACGCTAACACGTCCGCGGCAAAATCCCAGGCCGCTTCAGCAAGGCCCATAATGCGCAGATGATCGGTGTGCCCATGCCCGGTGGTGGGCGCCGCCATATCGCTCATGACCACATCGGCTCGTCCGCCCAAGATCTGCTTTAGTTTTTCCGGCGCCAAGGGGTCGAGAAAATCGAGCGTTGAACAGGTGGCGCCCATCACCTCCTCCCACTCGTTGATATCGACGGCGATCACCACGCCACCGTTAGGCGAACCCGCTTTGACGCGCGCCACCGCGACTTGAGTCCATCCGCCCGGCGCTGCACCCAGATCCACCACCTTCTTACCGAGTCCTAAGATGTGAAATTTGTCGTCCAGTTCCATGAGCTTATAGGCGGCGCGCGAGCGAAAGCCTTCGGCATTGGCGCGAGCAACGTAAGGGTCGTTGAGCTGACGTTGAAGCCAGCGGGTGGAGCCTATCGGTCGGCCGCGAGCGCTCTTCACGCGCACCGAGAGGTCGCGGCCGGATGTTGATTGCATCCCAGATTGTTTGGCGGGCTTTTTGCGGCCGCCGCCGCGCGTTCGCTGAGTCATACGCGCAAACTACTCACATGTGCGCTGAAGGCATATGTATTTTGCCTCGCGCCACACTGAGCATGGCCGGATGGATCAGGTCCATCAGCAGACCCTCGCGCAGGCCGCGGTCGGCGACGCGCAATTTACCAACCGGCCACATACGGCAGATAGCTTCGAGTATAGCGCAGCCGGCCAACATAAGGTCAGCCCGCTGCCAGCCAATGCATGGCTCAGCGGCGCGTTGCCGAAGCGTCATGCCGCACAGAGCCTGACTGGTGGCGTGAACCGTCTTAAAATCAAGCGTTATACCGTCAACAACCGCGCGATCATAACGTTCAAGCCCCATATGCAGAGCGCCCAAGGTGGTAATCGTGCTGGATGTGCCAATCATCTGAGCAAACCCAGCGGTAATTTTATCGCCGATACCACAGGTTTTCTCGAACGGCTCCAACAATTGTTGAACGCGCGCTACCACGGCTTGATAGGTGCGCGAACATAAATCGCCACCGCCGCAATTTTCCGCCACAGTGACCACGCCCATGGGTAGTGAGATGCAGCGCTGTACGGACAAACTGCGATCGGGATGCATTTTGACGAACAGTACCTCGGTAGAACCGCCGCCGATGTCGAAAATCACCGCATAGGGGATCGTGGAATCGAGAAGCGCGGCACACCCCTTCAGCACGAGCGTCGCCTCCTCATAGGCAGAAATAATCTCCAACTCCAGACCAACCTCGCATGAAACGCGATCCAAAAATTCACCGCAATTGGCCGCGCGCCGACAGGCTTCGGTCGCCACTTGGCGCGATGCCGTCACGCGCCGCCGGTTCATCTTGTCTGCACACCGTTTCAGAGCTTCGATGGTGCGATCCATAGCGCTTTGCGACAAGTGACCGTTCGCGCTCAGCCCCTCGCCCAGCCGGGTGATGCGCGAGAATGAATCGATGATGCGGAATTCTCCGTTTTGTTTTTTGGCGCTGTCCGCATGCGCCACCAACATACGGCAATTGTTGGTGCCGAGATCAAGGGCGGCGAATGCCGCATCCTCGCGTTGACCAGCCGTCCGAGCGCCCGCGCAAAAACCCTGCGGGTCATCCGACTCAATCAAGCCACTCACCGATGCGGAGACGCGGGGCTCATTTGTGTCGGACATAAGCCGCTAACCTTTTCACACCACGACCGGGGACAAACCACCCGCGCCACATCCTCACTTATAGATTCTATGGGGTCATGCTATCGGCTTCGCCCGGGCGGGAAAAGGGTCGGCAGCAAACGTGCGTTCGGGATTTTCCACCGAAAAACCTTGAAACACGGCTTTGTTTCCACAAGGATGCCGCGCTTTCATGAGCCTATCGGGCCGATTATATTGAGGCGGACCTGCCTAAAAGAGCATGGAAACGCGCACCCGCTGGGGGGTCGTTCAATGGTAGGACAGCGGACTCTGACTCCGTCAATCTAGGTTCAAATCCTAGTCCCCCAGCCAAATTTTTTAAATTCTGAAAAATGAGGGATCAGCGAAACCGTCGCGGGCAGTGTCTAACTATCTTTTCTCGTTCTCAATCGAGGAAGGCAGCGGGCGGATGGGGGGTTCTATCAACCGTGAAGGAGAAGATATCCGGTCTGGAATAATGCCCGCATACATCGAGCGTTCGGCGTGCACGGCGCGCGCTCACCGGATCGATCTCCGCGTAAAGAATACTTTTCTCTCTGTTAAGCGGCCCAGCTGCGATTCTACCCATTGGCTTAATGACCACGGCATCACCGTCATTGATCCACTCGTCTGGCTTGAAGAGTTTGTCGCGCTGGGGGAAATCCTCCGGCACATCTATGCCCTGCATGGCCGTTGATGTCCCGATCACCCAGCATCCTGCCTCTTTAGCAATGTGACGCATGGTGGCAATCCAGCTTTCACCCGTGTCCCATGTGGGCGCAACGTAGATTTCGATGTTTTGTGCGTAGAGCGCGTAACGCGCCAGCGGCATATAACTCTCCCAGCAGATGAGGGACCCTAACCGTCCTGCCGGAGTATCGACCACCTTGAGTCCGCTCGCATCTCCCATACCCCACACCATGCGTTCAGGATTGGTCGGTATTAATTTGCGGTGGCGATTGAGGAATGTCCCGTCGGGACCGATCACCCCCACGCTATTGAAAAGCGTTGTTCCACTGAAACGGCCCTCTAACTCATGAAAACCGATGACTATGGTCACATTGAATTTCGCGGCCGCATCCAACAATGGCTGTAGATCGCCGCGTTCAATATCGATTGCATTGTCACGCAGCTTCGCATGAATTTCGTTCGTTAATGCCATATCGTCATCGGGCTTGAGGCGCCAAATCCACGCAGGATATCCGGGGATGTAGGCTTCCGGGAAAACCAGAAGAGAAGCGCCCTCGCGCGCGGCTTCACCTACCGCGGCAAGGGCAATCTCTATGGTTTTCATTCGATTCAGAAAGGCTGGGGGCTTTTGTATCACGGCGACTTTCACAGCCATTTCATCCTCCTCCTCGGCAAGGCGACACATCAAACTGGGCAGGCATCTATTCGAGCACGTATTCAACTATCAGTGCCACATATTGAAAAACTTTTTCTGTTTTCCTTTTCCGTTTAAAACTCTTTGGATTTCTACAAGGCCTTCCCACATGCTCCGTTTGCGCTGGATGCAACACCTGTGCAACACGCGGCACATAACCAATTGAATATAAAAGGTTTAGGGCGGACCTGACTCCGTCAATCTAGGTTCGAATCCTAGTCCCCAGCCACGCGCACCAAGATGCATCGAAGCCACCGCGCAAGCCCTTTCCCGAACGTCGGGGGGGTTGTCAGACGACAATGCGCGATTATCATGGGCGCGCAAACTTCTCTGCTGATCTGTTCCAAACGGACCGATTTGCGCACCTAAACATGTAAACGATGCTTAACTCTGTGGCCCCGCCCTACTTAAATCAGCCCTCCACAAAGAATTGAAGGTTCCCTTGCGAATTTTAGAATACGTTGCCATAGCAGTGGTTCTGACGACATTTTCACTCACGGCACACGCACAACGCACCTCTGAAAATGTTGTCACTGCTGCGCAGGATGCTTTCGGCACGACCATCGGCGATGACAGCATCGGCCTTTACAGTTCGAAAAATGCGCGTGGGTTCAGCCCTAAAGACGCCGGTAACATGCGCATCGAAGGGTTATTTTTCGATCAGCAGACGATGCATTTCGGCTTTGCTGGTCAGCTGACCAAAAGCACTACCATGCGCGTGGGTCTGAGCGCGCAGTCCTACCCTGCTCCCGCGCCAACCGGCATCGCCGACGTCCGCCTTAGACTCCCGGGCGATAAAGCCCTTGTCAGTGTCCGCTCTTTTTTCGGACCCTACGGCTCATACGGCGGACAAGCCGATTTGGAGCTGCCTATTTTAAGTAAGAAGTTAGGCGCGGTGCTTGGCGCGGCGGGTGGCCATACTGATTTGGATGGTCATGGTGGTTTTGAATACCTGGATTTTTCGGGCCTGTTGCATTGGACGCCGACAACCAACACGGAAATTATTACATTTTATCAAAGAAGCGAGCCTCACAACGGAACGGGCACACCCCCTGGTGTCATCACGGGGGGCGCATTCTTACCGCCCAAAATTGACAGGAACAACTTTTTCGGGCCGGATTTTGATCAAGGACGACACCGAATCCAGACGAATATCGGACTGATCGGCCGCAGCTTGGTGTTTGGAAATTGGCGAGTGCAAGCCGGTTTGTTTCGGTCTGTGAATGATCTGGAGAACTTTTTTTTCAATTTTTATGCTAACACACAGCCTGATGGCACCGCGGACCTCAATGTTCGTACGAGACCATCGGCGTGGCTTGGGTCTTTTTCAGGCGAAGTGCGCGCCTCAGGCGTATTCGCAGATGGGCCTCGTCGTCATACGTTTCACATTTCTGCCAAGGGCCGTACAGGCAAACGCACGTTTGGCGGTGACGATACACTTTCGTTTGGCACCGCCACGATCGGCATTCGCTTTCCGTCTACGAAACCCACCGGCTTCAACTTCGGCCCGCAAAGCCGCGACAGAATTCGCCATGGTCAGGCAGGCGTTTCCTATGTTGGTCAGTGGAGCCGGGTCGGCGAAATCAGTGTTGGTGTGCAGAAAACGTTTTATCGTCGCACTGTTGATCAATTTGGACCCACGCTAACCACCACGCGCACGAACCCATGGCTTTACAATGCAACGCTTGCGGTAGAGGGCGGCGAACGCCTAACATTTTACGCGAGCTTTACACGCGGCTTGGAGGACTCTGGGATCGCTCCGGAAAGCGCCGCAAACCCGGGAGAAGCTCTAGCGGCAAGCCTAACGGAGCAAAGTGATGCGGGCATTCGCTATAAGATTTCGCCCGACATCACATTGGTCGCCGGCGTTTTTGAAGTCAAAAAACCGTACTTCGACCGCGATACATCAAATGTGTTTGCCCGCGTGGGCGCACTTCGCCATCGCGGTGTTGAAGTGTCATTATCCGGTCAACCGCTAGAAGGTTTAAAGGTCGTAGCCGGTGCCGTGCTTCTTCAGGCCCGCGTTTCCGGAACGACGGTGGACTTAGGATTAATTGGTGGTGTACCGCCTGGGCAAACGCCGGTGTTGTTCCGATTAAACGCGGACTATGGCCCAGCCGCATGGCGCGGGTTGTCGGTGAACGCGAAGGTCAATTTCGAGGACTCGCACAACGCGAACCGGCTCAATACCGTACGGATTTCCTCAATAACCACTGTGGATTTAGGCGCGCGCTATAACTTCAAGGCTTACGACACCTCGGCATCCATTCGGTTTAACGTGCGGAATGTGACCAATGTGTTTGCGTGGACGGTTGCTGGCGCATCGGGCCTATATAAGGCTTTAAAACCCCGCCAATACATCGGGCGCGTGGCGGCAGAATTTTGAGTGGGTACTCGACCCATTTAACATTGTGACAATGGGGAGCCCCGGGCCAGCACAGCCGTTACGCAAAAGCGCGTGATCTAAACAACTTCCAGAAGCTCTTGTGTTGCCGATTGTAAGTCTAGAATCTTCTCAAACCGCTGAGTTCGAACTGTATCCAAGAAGACCAGCCAACTTGCATAAGTGCGCCGATTGACCATCAAGTCGAAGGGCGAACGCAAGGAAACCTCTTGCTTTTTGCCCTTTAAACGTAAGTTCGAAACCACAAAAGCAATCAGTTCGCGCTTTTGTTCTATTTTCGAACTCTCGAATATCGCAGCGGCGCGTGACGCTACAGAAATCAGACTTTCCAGCGTTGTTCGGTACACGCTCTCGCCTTTCTGATGCTGTTCGATACGCATGGCCAGTTCAAGGTAGCGTTCCTTCAACTCACGCGCTTTTTTGTCGTACTCATCCCCTGTAATTCCGCGGCGAGCCCGTTTCACGCACTCCACTGATTCCTAAACTATATCGACGATCAAAAGCAGCAGGCCAGGCTCGTGAGAATAAGCTGCTTCAGGACTTTCGCCGCCTCGGCCCAACTGTTGATTTCGCTCGATGTCCGCCAACAGAGTCCACCGATGAATGGCTCTTCCTGGCGCAGCAGGTAGGTCTCCCAACACGTTTGCTCGATTGGAGTCACAGCCCGCTCCTCGCACTTTATTTTGCGCTCTCTCCGTCAATGCCAGGTAGCAAACCGCGTGATGCCGTTGTCTGGTCACTCCAGCCGTTCGAGTTAAACCGTCTTTCTGTTCCGGGCTTCCCTGATGAATACCCGATCACCTGGAGCAATCTTCCCGATCCCGATAGCCCGGACCCCAAACAATTGGCCAGGAGCAACATTCGCGGCGCATGGGAACGTGACGGCAAAGGTCAGCCAGTTCCTGTTGGTCATGAACTACCTGCTGCCGTTCTAGGTACGGGTAAGCATGAGCGCATCCACGCACAGCGTGGATGCTTTACAGTACATGGCCTAAAAAAGGGTTCGCTTGGGTCTCTTGTTGGGAAAAAATAAAACCAAATTCTACGCTCTTATCGTATTAGCCGAACAAAGCTTGTTCCCATGCGAAAAGAGCTGTTCAAATTAGGTATCAGTCATCTCGCCGCATTCCCGGAGCTCAACAGCCTTGCGCGTGAACTGGCGGATTACAGGTAGGTAGAAAACATCTACTTCGTATGGCCTCTACGCGGCTTCTAAATTCTGGGGAATTATCGCGGCTGAGCCAGGATTTGGTCAAATTGCTCGGTTCGAACTGTATCTAAGAAAGCCAACCACGCGCACCAAGATGCATCGAAGCCACCGCGCAAGCCCTTTCCCGAACATCGGGGGGTTATCATACGACAATGTGCCATTACCATGATCGCGCCAACTTCTCTGCTGACCTGTTCCAACCGCACCGATTTGTACACCTAAACATGTAAGCTGTGCTTAAATCGGTGACGTCACCTTAATTAAATCAGCCCCCCACAAAGAATTGAAGGTTCGCATGCGAGTTATAAAATGCGTTGCCATTGCGGCGGTTCTGACGACATTTTCAATCACGGCACACGCACAGCGCGCTTCTGAAAATGTAGTGACCTCGGCGCAAGACGCCTTTGGCACAACCATCGGCGATGACAGCATCGGCCTGTACAGCTCGACCAACGCGCGTGGATTCAGCCCTATAGATGCCGGTAACATGCGCATCGAAGGATTGTTTTACGATCGGCAGACGTATAATTTCGGCGTTGGTAGTCAGCTGACCAAAAGCACCACCATGCGTGTGGGTTTGAGCGCACAGTCCTATCCCGCTCCCGCGCCAACCGGCATTGCCGACGTTCGCCTTAGACTTCCGGGCGATAAAACCCTCGTCAGTGTCAGCTCTTTTTACGGAGCCTACGGATCATACGGTGGGCAAGCCAATTTGGAACTGCCTGTTATAGGTGAGAAATTGGGCGCGGTGCTTGGCGTGGCGGGCGGCCATACTGATTTGGACGGCGGTGGTGGTTTTGAATACCTGGATGCCTCAGGTCTGTTGCATTGGACGCCCACGACCAACACAGAACTCATTGCCTTTTATCAGAGAAGCGAGCCTCAGAACGGAACGGGCACGCCCCCTGGTGTCATCACGGCGGGCGCATTCTTGCCGCCCAAAATAGACAGGGGCAATTTTTTCGGACCGGACTTTGACCAAAATCGTCACAGAATCCAGACAAACATCGGAGTGATCGGCCGCAGCGTTGTGTTCGGCAATTGGCGAGTGCAAGCCGGTTTGTTTCGGTCTGTGAATGATCTGGAGAACTTCTTTTTCATGCTTTATTCCAACACGCAACCTGATGGCACAGCGGACCTCAATGTTCGTACCAGACCATCGGCGTGGCTTGGATCTTTTTCGGGTGAAGTGCGCGCCTCGGGTCAATACGCAGATGGACCTCGTCGTCATACATTTCACATTTCTGCCAAGGGGCGCACAGGCAAACGCACGTTTGGCGGTGACGACACACTTTCGTTTGGCACCACCACGATTGGTGTTCGTGTTCCAATTGCAAAACCCACCGCGTTTAACTTCGGCCCGCAAAGCCGCGATAAAATACGCCACGGAACGACAGGTATAACTTATGTCGGCCAATGGGCTGGGGTCGGTGAATTCAGCGCCGGCGTGCAGAAGTCGTTTTATCGCCGCACCGTTGATCAGTTCGGCCCTACTCTGACCACGACGCGCACGAACCCATGGCTTTACAACGGAACGCTTGCGATAGAAGGCGGCGAACAATCTGACTTTTTACGCCAGCTACACACGCGGCTTGGAGGACTCAGGAATCGCGCCCGAAAGCGCCGCCAATCCTGGAGAAGCATCTGGCGGCAAGCCTGACAGAGCAAAGTGATGCGGGCACTGCGGTACAAGATTACGCCCGGACATCACATTCGTCGCCGGCGTTTTTGAAGTCAAAAAACCGTACTTCGACCGCGATACATCAAATGTGTTTGCCCGCGTGGGCGCACTTCGCCATCGCGGTGTTGAAGTGTCATTATCCGGTCAACCGCTAGAAGGTTTAAAGGTCGTAGCCGGTGCCGTGCTTCTTCAGGCCCGCGTTTCCGGAACGACGGTGGACTTAGGATTAATTGGTGGTGTACCGCCTGGGCAAACGCCGGTGTTGTTCCGATTAAACGCGGACTATGGCCCAGCCGCATGGCGCGGGTTTTCGGTGAATGGGCGAGTCAACTTTGAAGACTCTCACTTCGCAAACCGGATTAATACCGTGAGGATTTCTTCCATAACCACCGTGGATCTCGGCGCGCGTTATAACTTCAAGGTTTACAACACCTCGGCATCCATTCGGTTTAACGTGCGGAATGTGACCAATGTGTTTGCGTGGACGGTTGCTGGCGCATCGGGCCTATATAAGGCTTTAAAACCCCGCCAATACATCGGGCGCGTGGCGGCAGAATTTTGAGTGGGTACTCGACCCATTTAACATTGTGACAATGGGGAGCCCCGGGCCAGCACAGCCGTTACGCAAAAGCGCGTGATCTAAACAACTTCCAGAAGCTCTTGTGTTGCCGATTGTAAGTCTAGAATCTTCTCAAACCGCTGAGTTCGAACTGTATCCAAGAAGACCAGCCAACTTGCATAAGTGCGCCGATTGACCATCAAGTCGAAGGGCGAACGCAAGGAAACCTCTTGCTTTTTGCCCTTTAAACGTAAGTTCGAAAACACAAAAGCAATCAGTTCGCGCTTTTGTTCTATTTTCGAACTCTCGAATATCGCAGCGGCGCGTGACGCTACAGAAATCAGACTTTCCAGCGTTGTTCGGTACACGCTCTCGCCTTTCTGATGCTGTTCGATACGCATGGCCAGTTCAAGGTGGCGTTCCTTCAACTCACGCGCTTTTTTGTCGTACTCATCCCCTGTAATTCCCCACATTCCACAGGTATATCTCGACGCGTATTCACTGGATGTCGAGAAACATGATACTCATACCAAAACGCAAGGCATTGTCACGTTAATCAAAAATAGCCCTAATTTTCTACTCGTCCCTGAGACCGAGCCGTTGAAAATGAATATTGCGACCATCAGCGAGTCATCATGATTTCGCTATAAATACGATTAAGGTGACAATGCCGTCGGAGGGGGTAAATGGTAGGCACAGCAGAGAATGACACGTAGGGGGAAGGGCATGAATGATAAAAAGAACGTATCAACATCCAAAAAAGGCATCGCGTCCCGCCGTGCGCTTCTGAAAATGGCGGCGTGGGCGACCCCACTTGCCGCTGCCATTAGAGGAAGTCAGGCGCACACCCGGACAGGGGCTGCTAGCGTTACCTCCAGTGACGAAATACTTGAGTTAGGCGCACAATCGGCTGTTGAGCGGATCCGCAATGGCGACATAAAAGCGGAAGCGTATGTGACGCATCTTCTAAGACATTACCAAACACAGAGACACCTCAATTCATTCATTACGATCAATGAATCTCGTGTATTAGAGGAGGCACAAGCAGTTGACCGTGCGCGCGCTAACGGCCAAACGCTTGGTCCGCTCGCGGGTTTACCCTTTGTAGTGAAGGATCAGATAAACGTTGCCGGATATCCAACGACGTCAGGCAACATTGCACTTAAGGACCATGTTCCTGCCCAAAATGCCAGAATTGTAGATATAGTAGTGAACGCGGGTGCTATTGTACTTGCAAAGGCGAATTGTGCCGATCTTGTAGGGCAGGTCAGGCCAGGTGGCACAACTTCAGCCAATCCGTATTTTGGCTTTGTTCGCAATCCTTATAATCCGATATACAGCCCCGGTGGCTCGAGCGGTGGAAACGGTGCTGCAATTGCGGCAAGGATTGCGCCCGCGGGTCTTGGGCAGGATGGTGGTGGTTCTGTTCGCCTCCCATCAGCCTTCTGCGGTATTGCTGGTTTGCGCCCATCGACTTTTACTCCAGAAAACTTTGAAAAGGGAGATGATCGCAAGCGCTACTCCTATGGGGGGATGGTGCTACCTAACAGTATGACTGGTACCATCGGTCCAATGGCTCGCACTGTATCTGACGTCGCGTTTCTAGATGAGATGATCACCGGACAGAAGGTCCAAGCATTGGACCTGCGCAAAGTTCGCATAGGGATTCCACAGGAGGATTATTGGTCAATTCAGGCGATGGAGCCAGAGGTCGCGATAATTACCCAGCAAGCTTTCGAAAAGCTTCGCGCTGCCGGTGCGCAATTGGTGGAAATTGATTATCAAGCACTTATTGATCTTAACGAAGGGGATCGATTGGGCATGGCTATGAATCGGCCAAATAACGATCTGGCCGATTGGCTTTCGCAAAATCTTCCCGCCGTAACACCGTTTGACGTTACACACCTCCGAGACTCCTATCCGTGTTCCGGGAGAGAAAGCACTAGCACTCCTGAGATTTCACACGAGGAGGCGGTACAAGTGGTTTCCGGAGCTGCGCGTCAGTATGCCGAGGTATTTCGTTCGAATGGCATTGTTGCCCTTGCCGCGCCCACCGTATCTATTTTGCCCCCACTCGTGAATTCCAACGGTGACACTCCTGGCCAGAAGATTCCTGTCAACGGCAGATGGCTTGATGAGTGGGACACAATTATTTATAACCTATTTTGGGGGGCACGCCTCGGGACTCCTGGACTCAATGTGCCGATGGGTTTGTCGTCCGGGTTGCCCGTTGGGTTGCAGCTGCAAGGTCTACCTGGAGATGACAGTAAGATTTTAGCCGTGGGAATGGCGGTAGAAGGCGTTCTTGGCCGGCTTCCTCCTCCGCCCTTACATCAATCGGAAGTCCGCATTGCTCTGTCGAGCTTGAACTAGGGCTACAAGATGTAGCTGATGCGGACAGAGAGACTCAAAAATCCGTCACCAGATTAGCAGTGACACGGCGGGCTTTGCTGGGCGCGAACGCACCCGAGGACAGAACAGTCCAGTCGTAGCTGTTGGTTACGTTCAACACTTGAAAACGGGCTGAAGCCTTGTTCCCGAACAAAGTGAAATTGTGTCGGGCGCCGAGATCGACGGTAGTTGACGAAGGCAGCTTCAGCGTATTTACGCGGTTCGCGTAAACCGGGCCGTCCTGAACAATCGCGCCGATGAGAGAAAATCCGTGCCACTGCTCGGGCCCGTACTGCACATTCAGACGAATGTTGCGCGACGGCCGCGCGATTGGGATCTCACCAATAACCCCCAATGTAGTTTGGTTGTCATTGATTCGAGCGCGTAGAAGCATAGCGCCGGCAACCACCGTCAAGCCCGGCATCGGCTGCCCCGAAAGCGACAATTCGATCCCGCGGTGACTGACCTCGCCAACGTCTTTAAAAAGATTGGCCGCGTCGCGTTCAAAGAAGGGTTTCTTGACTTCAAAAATCCCTGCAATGAAGGTGAGCCGCGGTGTAATGCGATAGCGCACACCTGCGTCAATCTGAGCAGTTATGCTGGCGGGAAAAGCTTCGCCGCGATTGACTGCTGTTTCAGGAGCAATACCTGATTCCTCCAAGCCGCGGGTGTAGCTTGCGTAAATCGCAGCACTTTCCGAAAGATTGATCGCTAGGGTCGCATTGTAAAGCCAGGGTCGACTTTTAGTGCCGGCTTTAGCGATTCCCGGTTGATTCACTTTTCGACTATACAAACTCTTCTGAACCCCGACGCTGAGTTCGCCAAAGCTCCGCCACTGTCCAACGTATGACAAGCCGGGTGTCATTTGGAAAACATCGTCACGGCTCCGAGCCGACAAATTGTATGATGGCTCCGGCAGGGGGGTGTAGACGCCGGTCTCCGCCTCTCCGAATGAAACGCGGTCGCTCCCCCCGAAATGCCGCAGGACATCGCGACCCTTCACCGAAAAATGAAACATATGCTGGCGTGGCCCCTCGTTGAACGCGCGGGATACACGCACCTCGCCCGACGTTGAGCCGGCGAACTGCGGTTGGCTGCGAAGAATCTCAAGCTGGGCGGTGCCGTCAGGCTGGATGTCGCGGAAAAAGATGACAAATTCGGACTTAAGTTTGTTGGTTGACCGGAAGAGCCCGGCGCGCACGCACCAGCCATCCCTTGGCGCCACATTCACCAAGACCCCCATGCTATATACATCCCGGTTGCGCGCCGCCCAATCTTGTCCGAAATAGGTTGATCGGTCATAGCGTGGTGGCGTATACGCGCCGTCCGTGAACAACAATGGCTGTGCCTCGCCATCTTGGCCGATCAAGCCCTGAGAAAAAGCGACGATGTCAATCGTGTCCCGGGGCGTCCAGTTCAGTAAAGCCGAATAAGAGTAATTTAAGAAGGGAGCGCGCCAATCATATTTCTTGCTTCCTGCGGAAACACTCGCAATGACACCGAGTTTGCCCGCAATGAGCGGCGTCTGGCCATCGGCTTCCGCCTCGACGCCGCCGTAAGGACCATAAATCAAACTAAAGCTGCCAGCTACGCGATCGCCAGGACGACGTAACTGTATGTCGGCGATGCCGGTCGGGGCAGGAAACGGGTAGGACTGCGCGCTCAAGCCAACGCGCATGGTGGTACCGCTATCGATGCGTCCACCCCATCTCTGTTGCTGATCGAAATACAGGCCATCGATCCGAATATTGCCCGCCTGCAGTGGGCTAAATCCGCGAGTGTTGGAATCGCTATAGAGCCCGATATTTTCGTCGCCGATGTGACGGCGTTTTCACCAGCGCGCTGCGCCTGCGCTAACAATGGAAACGAAAGCGCAGCAACCACTACGCCCCCAACAGCGCCCCGCGCCGCTCACCATACGAAAATGGTTACGCAATGTCCCTTTAAAGTTCGGGCGCGCCTTCGCCGAAATAACCGTGTGCCTCCCAGGCGGACTCTGATGCCGTCAATCTAGGTTCGAATCCTAGCCCCCGAGCCACCTTTTTTGCAGAGAAATCTTCATTCGCACCGTGTAGTATTTCTACTGTGTGTGTTTGCCCCTGCCCTGCACATTTTTCTACGAGGGAGATCTAAATGGCAAATTTTCGTTTGATTCTTTCGGTGCTCGCTTGTGTGCTGGTGTTTCCACAGTTGCTTTTGGGTGCCGAGGCAAAACGCACAGCCGACATCGCCGAGCGAGGTTTGAGTACGAGCGATTTCCCTCGTTGGAAGCAACTCGTTCCCAATGTTTACTCCTATGCCGATCTTTTGAATGCCGGTGGAATCATGCTTACGACCGTCAGCCTCATTGTTGTGACGGAAGAGGGTGTTGTGGTTGTGGATGGCCAGGACAACCTGGAACAAGGCCGGGCAATGATCGCGGCGATCAAGGGGATTACGTCACAGCCAATTAAATATGTTGTGATCGCTTCTGATCATAGTGACCACGTCGGCGGAAACGCAGCTTTCAAGGAAGCTTACCCTGACGTCGTTTTCGTTTCGTCGCCGGCATCGCAAAAGGTCCTGGCGGACAACGCGAACCCACCCACGGAAGTGGTTGCAGATAAACGAACGCTTCACTTGGGAAACACTGAGATTCAAATATTAAATATAGGCCGCGGACATACGGGTGGCGATCTCGTGGCTTACCTTCCCGAAAGCAAAGTTATTTTTCTGGGAGAGCTCTACATGCGCTACGTGTTTCCCGCCATGATTACAGCGTATCCGTCGGAATGGGTCGAGACCATAAGAAAGGCACAGAGCATGGATGTGAGCTGGTACGTTCCCGGCCATGGTTTTGTTGTTGATGATGCGGCGACGATGAAGATGGGCCTTGAAGAGGCGCGCAAGGCGACCGAACACGTGATCCAGGAAGCAAAACGTCTTCATGCGGCCGGCTTTGCGTGTGAGACGGAAAAAAATTGCCCCGCCGCCCAGCACGCAAACTGGGGGCCTTATAGCGATTGGACGCTATTTCCTCTTCAGGCACCGCGTGCTTTAGCGAGAGTGTACATGGAGATAAACGGCAAGCTGTCGAACTAAGAGTTTCACGCTAAGAGGCACAGACGAGCGATTCAGTTGCTCGTGGCGGATGCCGTGTCGCGCTCCGGGTACGGCGGCGGCACGCGCATGTGCGACGCCTGTTCGTACGCGTAGCCAAAAGACAGCAGCATTTGTTCTGACCATGCCGGTCCGATGAATGACATGCCCACCGGCATGCTGCCCACCAACCCTATGGGAACGGTAAGAATCGGGTAGCCAGCGATCGACGCATATGTGGTGGCGTGTGGGGGTTTGGCGCCCTTCTTCTCACGCTTGGTCACCGAATGTTCGGGTATTGTCCCATCGGGAACAATTGCCTCGCCGGGACCCTTAGTAAGCGCGAGTACCGCGCTGACATTGTAGTCCGCGAGCCACTTGTCGATGCCCTCGTCCCGCGCCTTACGTAGCCCAGATGTACGGGCCTCTTTGTACGCGGGTGCATCAAAGCCCGTGGTCGCCTCGGCCGTTTCGAAAATGTCCTGACCGTGCACGCTCTCTCGTGGGTCGGTGCGATTAAACTCCATCAGTTCAGCGAGAGTGCGGGTTTTCACCGCCTGCGGTGTCCCTGCGAGATAGGTGTTGAGGTCCTGTTTGAAGTCGTAATAAAGAACCGTGAGTTGTTCCTGACTCAGGTCCTCAAGGAGTTCCGGGGGAATCTCGATCAATTCCGCGCCTTGCGCCTTGATCACTTCGAGTGCCGCGTCAAACACCGGCTGGGTCGTCTCGGAAGTGCCCTGCGTGCCCCGGAGCACGCCCAGACGCACGCCCATCAGTGAACCAACGTCCAAGCCCTTCGCGTAGTCGGTCTTATGCGCATCGGCTTCAGCCGACTGTGGATCGCCAGGGTCGGAACCGGCCATGGCGGTGAGTACCATGGCGGCGTCCGTTATAGTGCGGGTCATGGGGCCGGCGGAGTCCTGAGTGTGGCTGATGGGCACGATGCCGCGCCGGGAAACCAGCGCAATGGTGGGCTTAATGCCGACAAGGCCGTTGGTCGATGACGGACAGACTACCGAACCGTCGGTCTCGGAACCAACGGTGGCCGCGGCGAAGCTGACGGCACCGGCTATGCCGGACCCTGAACTCGAGCCGCAGGTGGAATTGGCTAGATTGTAGGGGTTGTGCGCACCGCCGCCAACGGTGCTGCTGTTAAACGAGGCGGTGGTGCGGAAACCGGCGAACTGAGACAAATTGGTCTTGCCGAGAATAACAACGCCCCCGGCGCGAAGCCGTCTCGCAACTTCAGAGTCACGGGCAGGCATATTCGCCTCAAGTGCGTAGGAGCCGGCGGTCGTCGGCATACCCACCACATCGATGTTGTCCTTGATGAGAATGGGCGCGCCGTCCAATGGGCCAAGTGAATTGCCCTCTGCCCGGCGCTTGTCAGACGCGACCGCCTGTTCTAGAGCATCCGGCGCCACCAGGATGACGGCGTTCAGCGCGTGGTCCATGGCTTCGATGCGCGCGATGTAAGCTTTGGTGATCTCGACCGAGGTCGTGTACCCGGCAGCCAGGTCAGCTGAAACCTGAGCAAGGGAACCTTCCTCAACCGCGTAGGGCGCAAGCGGCGGCGCCTCTTCCGAGCAGGCTGCGAGCGAAAGGGAGAAAGCCAATGGAAGACAAATCAAAGAACGGTATTGCGGCATGACATCCTCGCGTGATCGGTCAAAAACGGTTTGTGATTATCCACGTATAGCGACGCATCTGTGGTGCGCTGTGCGAGAATGGCTACATGCGAATCAAAGAACCCGCACTCCCGCTGGCATAGTCAGATTAAACCTACCTAGTCTGCAAAGGCCATGGTATCGCGATCTCTAGGCTGTAAGTTGCGGCGCTCATCCAGAACGTTGGCAATAGGCGGTCGAATACTAGCTCCCCGCCAATTATTTCTCTTTGAAATTCAAAGTCGTACGTCATACGCCAGTGCCAGACGCGGCCGCTAACTCAAAACGTGCTCTTCACGATAAACTTGAATATTTTTTCGAAAGTATCGTGACGCACTTCCTGGCGCTGCAAATTGCCATTCGCGCGATTGCCAATATATTGAAGCCGATCGCGGGTTATAACACTCAGCAGTTCTTTCGCCTCCAGCCTGAAGGTGAGAGCTGCGGCGCGCATTTCGACAAAAACGTCCACGTCGGGCTTGGACTTGGACGACTGCGTGAAATCGATGTCCGAGCCGAAGCGGGCGTCGGAGCCGGTGAAGGTGGCGCCGTAGGCCAGATTGCGCCAGTCGGTGTCGTGGCGAAAGCTGACCGACCAATTGTAGTTGCTAAACCATTGCAGCGGCCGCCGGCGCAGCGTGAAAGAATCGCGCACGGAAGAGTCCTGCACCGTGCCGCTGGCGTCGATCGAGGCGCCGGAGAGGCCTAAGCGGTCGAGGCGTAGCCCCAGTTTCAACTCAGCGCCATAGGAACGCGCGCCGCCGATGTTGCCGGCGCCCGCTACATCCGGAGCGAGGAGGATCTTGTCGATCGCGTCCGCGATATCGTTATAGAAAGTCCTGAGGCTAACTACGCCCTGATCGTCTGCAAGACGGTGCTCGCCGGTCACTTCAAACGTCCAGGTCTTCTCCGGCACGAGACCGGGGTTACCAGCCTGAATCACGCCAATGCGCACGTCTCTGGTGCTAACGCTGGAAACAAAATTTGAGAAATTCAGCTGGCTGACGGTGCGCAGTACGCGCCCGCGAATCTGCGTGCGCGCGCCCAGGTCGTAACGCGCGTCCAGCCGCGGCTTCACGAAGATAAACGAGCGCGACGTTCTGACGTCGCTGCCCCGCTGCCTAAGGCGGGAGTACTCTGTGTCCAGCGCGCCTTCGAGGTATAATTTAGGCGAGACTTGCCATGAATAGCGCGTGAAGGATTCGAAGCGCATCTCCTTAACTTTGGAATCCGAGTTGAAGAGAGCCACGGGCAGCAGCGTGCCGCCAGCATCCTTGAATTGCAGGTTTTGTTGATCAAGAGCATTCAAGGCCACCTCGCCGCTGATCTCGACGGAATGGCCGGGCGCCACCGCCCAGGTGTAGTAACCGCGCAAAATCCGTTCCGTGCGGTTGGACTTTACCACCTGGTGTAGGTAATGAATCTCTTGGCCGCTGGGCTGTGTCCTGAAGAAATTAGTGTCCGACGGCCGCCTGTCGGAGGTGATGACGAACAACGCTCTCATACTGTCGCCGTCGCTGAAGGCATGCTCGTAGTCGCCGCCGAGCTCCCACTCCACGTCGCCGCCGTGGTCCTGGATGAGCAGCGTGCTACCGGTAAAGATTTCGTTCTCCGGGGAAAGAACGGTGTAACTGTTCACGGGTTGCACGCTCACGCGCGGCTCGTCGGCATAGCGGCCATTGAGATTGGCTACGTCACCATTGGCGAAACTATAGGTCAGCGCGGCAGTCCCGGTGTAGTTCGTCCCGTTGGTACGGTTGACCAGATCAATGCGTCCGAACGGCGCTGGGTCCGGCGGCAGCACAAAGGTGTAGTCTGCGTATCTGATGAAGAAACGCGGATCGATGTCTGCCGATAGGCTGTAGATGAGTGGGCCCAAGTCGCCGGCATAAGACACCTTGCCCCTCGCTCGCCATTTGCCGTTGGTGAAATACTCTGCGCCGACTTCCCAGGAACCGAAGCCGGTGGCCACGTCATCCTCCAGAACAACATTTACCAGACGACCCTCGTCGCCAATGCGAACGTCGAGTCCGGGCACGGAGCCTCGAATCACCTCGATGCGCACCACCTGGCGAGCCTGGATACGGCGCAGCGCGCTAAGGGGGTTGTTCGTTTTTCCCGACAGGCGGCGGCCGTTGAATAGAATGGGTGGGCCTGTGGAGCCAAAACCGCGCCCGCCGTGCCGCCTCCCAAAGGAGCCGCCTCCTTGGTCCCCAAGCAGGTCTTGGATGCCGGGGATCCTTCGCAGCAGATCCTCGGCGGTGATGGCATTGAATTGGGCGAAATACGACTGGTCATAGGTAACAACGGCAGCGCCGTCCGCCTCGGCCGTCGCTTCGGCGACGGAGTTCAGCGGTACGCCGACAGGCTGATCGTATGCGTTTGCCTCGCCTGTCAGCCTTGCGCCGCCGAGCAATATGCAGACGAGTGCAACTCTGCGCACCGCGACCAACCAGGTATTGTAGAACGGCCTGATGAGAATACGCCGGCGTCGTACCGGCGAGTGCAGCGATACGGCTCGGCAGAAGTTAAGGGCGTGATTGACGGCTGTGATCCTCAATTGCACGACCCACTGCTAAACTATTATATATGTCTAACATAGGGCACTTTTGCGCGGCGAGCACTCTTATGTATCTACTATGTATCTGCGTCGCAGCGCCCGCCTTGTCCGCGCATGTGCGCCTCCCCACCCCTCTTGCCGGACGTTGTTGCCTGCCGGGTATTGCGGGATGATTCTGCGTGGCTATGATGGCCGCGCCGCCTTCTCTATCGCCTGTTCGAACCGCACCGATTTCCGTATCGAAATACAAGAACGAAATTCAAATCGCTGACGTTACTTTGTTAAAAAAATCGCTGCACTACAAAAAGTGCCGCAGACTCAGAGGCGCGCGATGTTGTGCGTCGCTGTCGCCGCTACCCTGGCGGCGTTCCCCATCGTCGCGCACGCACAGCGTGCTTCCGAAAATGTCGTAACGACGGCGCAGGACGCCTTCGGCACAACCATCGGTACCGACAGCATCGGACTCTACGGCTCCACCCAAGCGCGAGGATTTAGCCCCAAAAACGCCGGCAACATGCGCATCGAGGGGCTTTTCTACGACCAACAAGGAACTTTTGGTTTCAGCAATCAGGTCAGCAAAAGCACCACCATGCGTGTCGGCCTAAGTGCGCAGTCCTACCCGTTTCCCGCACCGACCGGCATTGCCGATATCCGGCTAAGGTTGCCGGGAGACAAAATCTCTACCAGCTTCATTGGGGTTTATGGTCCGTACGACTCTTCATACAGCGGCCAGACAGACCTGGAGCTCGCTCTCATAGACAAAAAACTGGGCGCGGTGCTCAGCGTGGCGGGTGGCCATAAGGAATTGGATTTTCGCGGCGATTTTCATTACCTGGATGCCTCCGGCCTGTTGCACTGGAGGCCGAGTGACAACACGGAGTTCATTTCGTTCCTGCAGCGAAGCGCCGCCGCGAGTGGAGAGTCTCCGCCCCTTATATTCACGGCGGGTACATTTTTGCCGCCAAAAATCGACCGGGGCAGCTTTTCTGGGCCAGATTTTCCGCACGAGAGAAATAGAACTCAGACGAATATTGGCCTGATCGGCCGCATTTTGGCGCTCAAGAATTGGCGCTTGCAGGCTGGCCTGTTCCGTTCCGTAAACGTGCTTAATAATGATTTTTCGATTCTTTACACCAACACACAGCCCGATGGCACGGCGGATCTCAACATCCGGTCTAGGCCGTCACCGTGGCTCGGGTCTTATTCCGGAGAGGTGCGCGCCTCGGGAGTATTATCAGAAGGGCCTCGGCGTCATACCGTACACATGTCGGCCAAGGGCCGGTCGGGGCGGCGACTTTTCGGCGGCGAGGACACAATATCTGCTGGGACCGCCTTTATTGCCGGCCCCATTTCGCTTGCAAAGCCCTCATTTAATTTCGGCCCGCAGAACCGTGACAGGATACGCCATGGAACGGCGGGCGTAAGTTACGTCGGCCAGTGGAACGGGATCGGCGAATTCAGCGCCGGCGTGCAGAAGGCGTTTTATCGCCGAACTGTCGATCAGTTCGGACCCGCCCTGACTACCACCCGCAATAATCCGTGGCTCTATAATGGAACGCTTGCGATACAGGGCAGCAAGAGTTTGACTTTTTACGCGAGCTACACGCGCGGCTTAGAAGACTCGGGGATCGCTCCTGAAAGTGCTGCCAATCCAGGGGAAGCCCTTGCCGCCAGCCTGACCGAGCAAGTTGATGCCGGCCTTCGCTACAAGATCACGCCGGACATCACCTTAGTCACCGGTGTTTTTGAAGTCAGCAAGCCGTATTTTGACCGCGATACATCAAATGTTTTTGCGCGCATGGGCTCGCTCCGTCACCGCGGCGTTGAAGTGTCTTTGTCGGGCCAACCGCTAGAAGGTTTAAAGATCGTTACCGGTGCGGTGTTCCTTCAGGCGCGCGTGTCGGGAACGACGGTGGACTTAGGCTTGATTGGCGGCGTGCCGCCCGGGCAAACGCCCGTGCTGTTCCGCCTCAATGCCGACTATGGCCCGGCCGCTTGGCGCGGGTTCTCCGTGAATGCGCGGGTCAACTATGAAGACTCCCACTATGCGAACCGACTCAACACGGTGAGGATTTTCTCAGTGACCACGGTGGATTTGGGTGTGCGCTACAATTTTAAAGTTTATGATGCGTCAACATCCATACGGTTTGATGTGCGAAATGTGACAAACGTGTTCGCATGGAAGGTCGCCGGCGCGTCGGGACGATATTCGACTTTGCCTGCCCGCCGATACACTGTGCGCTTGGCGGCAGACTTCTGACCGCACATTCGATCACTCAATGGCCCGAAAAAAGCCAGCCTTTGAGCCCGAGTAGCCACCGGTCCCTCGAACTCTTTTTGAGGTGTTGTTCCCCAACAGGTATTGCGGACTATTTTTAACGCGGCTATACGATGACCACCTTACCCTTCTCTATCAGTATGCTTAAATCGCTCCGCTTTTCTTGATGATGCATGTGTCCGGAGCCCGTACCCGTAGTATTGAAGTGTTGAAAAAAATAATCCCCTTTAGGATGGACTCGGTGAAAAACGCGGTGTGCGCAGTAGAGCGTGTAGCACTTGTAATTGTTCTCGTGTCCCTTCCCCTCGCCGCACAGGCGCAGCGCGCATCTGAGAACGTTGTGACCAGCGCCCAAGATGCTTTCGGGGCGTCGATCGGCGAAGACAGCGTAGGTCTATACAGTGATAACGAGGCGCGGGGGTTTAGCCCTAAAGACGCAGGCAACATGCGCATCGAGGGACTTTTTTACGATCAGCAGAGATTTTTTGGATTTGGCGATCAACTGGTTCAAAGCATCGTTATTCGTGTTGGCCTTAGCGCGCAGACCGATCCGTTTCCAGCACCAACTGGAATTGCTGATATTCGATTGCGCCTCCCCGGTGATGAAACAATTACCAGCATCAGTGCAGACTATGGACCCTACGGCTCTTCGTACAGTGGCCAGGTAGACCTGGAAACACCGCTCATCGACGGCAAGCTCGGCACGGTCCTGAGTTTTGGAGTTAAGCAGAGCGAGTTAGATTTTCACGGAGTATATTACTCCATCGATTTTTCGGCCTTGATGCATTGGACGCCGAGAGACAACACCGAGTTCATATCCTTCATTCAGCAAGACAAGGGCTTTGACTCAGAACTTAAGCCTCTCATATTCATGGGCGGCGCGTTCCTTCCGCCGAAAATAGATCGGAGCGTCTTCTTCGGTCAGGACTGGGCGAAAAGAAAAAGCCGGACTCAAAGAGACTATGGCGTGATCGCCCGCAGCCTCATTTCCAGAAACTGGCGTATACAGATCGGCGCATTTCGTTCGTACAACGGCCTCGCATCGGATTTCGCAGTTTTTTACCGCAATACTCAGCCGGACGGGACCGCCGATTTGGAAGTTCGAGCGAGGCCGCCACCGAAACTGGGATCATACTCCGGTGAGGTCCGTGCGTCGGGCGTATTTTCCGAAGGACCCCGTCGACACACTGTAAACCTTTCGGCCCGAGGCCGGCTCGTACGGAGAACTTTTGGTGGCGACGATACAGTTTCCTTTGGGACAGCTCCGATCGGTGTTTTTGCCGCTGTTCCCGAACCGACATTCAACCTCGGCCCGGAAAGCGTCGATAAAGTTCGCCAGGGTACACTGGGGGTAAGCTACGTCACCCTTTGGCAAGGGATCGGCAAAATCAGTGCCGGTTTGCAGAAGTCTTTTTATCAACGCAAAGTCGACCAACCCAACTTGCCGCTCGTGACATCGCGCACAAGTCCGTGGTTTTACAGCGGAAGTGCAGCAGCATATTTAAACGATGATCTGACGCTCTACGCTAGCTACACGCGCGGCCTCGAAGAATCGGGCATTGCGCCTGAAAATGCGTCCAATCCCGGCGAGGCGTTGCCAGCAAGTCTTACAGAGCAGTTGGACGCGGGTCTGCGTTACAAGATCACTCCCGACCTAACGCTGATCGCTGCCGTTTTTGAGATCAGCAAACCTTTCTTCGACCGCGACCCAACCAACATCTTTACTCGAGTGGGGTCGCTCCGTCACCGCGGCGTTGAACTCTCGCTATCGGGTCACCCGTTCGAAGGACTGAAAATCGTGACCGGCGCGATGTTTCTTCAGGCGCGCGTATCGGGCACCACAGTCGACCAAGGCCTAATAGGCAGCGTGCCGCCGGGGCGTGTTCCCATGTTAATCCGCTTTAACGCCGATTATGGACCTGCGGTATGGCGCGGCTTTTCAGTAAATGCAAACATAAGTTACGACCAATCGCACTACGCCGACCGGATCAATACATTGAGGATTTCGCCCTCGACCACATTGGATGTAGGCGTGCGTTATAATTTTGAAATTTTCGATTCGACGGCATCCATACGGCTTGATGCCAAAAACATCACCAATGTTTATATATGGACCGTCCATGGTTCATCCGGCCAGTACCAACCCACAGCACCCCGCAGGGTCATAGCGAAATTCGCGATAGATTTTTAAGACCAGCGCACGCCCGTGGTCGCGCGGGCAAAGGCATCCGGGTCCGCTCGGTCAACGAACCGCGCCTCAATGCCGATCTGCTTGAGGGTATTGGCAAAGAGGTTCCACGTCCCGCCGTAGAGGTCGGTGGACGTGACGATATTGTCGCCGGCACTGGCGAGGGTGAAGACAGAATAGGTGGTCGCCGCCTAGGCCGACGCAACCGCAAGCGCGGCAACGCCGCCTTCGATGGCCGCAAGGCGCTGCTCAAGGGCGTCCTGCGTCGGATTCATAATTCTGGTGTAAATGTTGCCCAGCTCCTTGAGAGCGAACAAATTGGGGACGTGTTCGGTGTCCCGGAATTGATAAGACGTTGTCTGCGAGATCGGCACGCCAACCGCCGTGCAGAGCCAAGGTGTCGGGATAAAGTTTGGATTTGTCCATAGTGCCCCCAGGTGCTCGCGTTCGGCGGGAAAGTTAAGCTGATACGGCCCGACGTCAACAATGAAGAGGCTGCCGGGCGCCCGCGGAGTGTGCTATGAGCCCACACGAATTGGCAATACTGGCAAGATAATGACAAAGGCTGCCGACTATTACGTATTAACCCTCTCGTGCCAGAACCGGCCCGGCATTGTCGCGGCCGTTGCGACCACGCTCTTTGAGAGCGGGGCGGATATACGTGAAGCGCATCAGTACGACGACGAGGAAACGGGAAATTTCTTCGCCAGAATCGGCTTTAGCTTCGTTGGTGATGCGGGTCTGGATGCCTTCCGCTCCAAATTCAGAGCGACTGCGGCGCGATTCGATATGGACTGGAACGCGCGAAACCTAGCCGACCGCCAGCAGGTCCTGATTTTGGTATCGCAGTCCGATCACTGTCTGGCCGACCTGCTCTATCGATGGCGCACTGGTGAACTGGCCATGGATATCGCCGCAATCGTATCCAACCATCCGCGCGAAGTCTATGCGCATCATGACTTCGGCGAAATTCCTTTCCACTATCTGCCAGTGACAGACGAAACACGAGACCAGCAGGAAGGTGAGATTTGGAAAATCGTCGAAGACAAAAATGTGAATTTGGTGGTCCTGGCCCGCTACATGCAGATTCTATCCGACGATTTAGCGATTAAGCTCGCGGGCCGCTGTATAAATATTCATCACTCCTTCCTGCCCGGATTCAAGGGCGCCAAACCCTATCATCAAGCGCATGCGCGGGGGGTTAAGGTGATCGGCGCGACGGCTCATTACGTGACGGCCAACCTTGATGAAGGGCCGATCATCGAGCAGGACGTAGAGCGCACCAGCCACCAAGACACGCCGAAAGCGCTGATCCAAAAGGGACGGGACATCGAACGGCGCGTGCTGTCCCGGGCTGTCGCATGGTACCTTGAGGGGCGCGTGCTCCTTAATAAAAAAAAGACCGTCGTCTTTAGGGATTGATCGGTAAGCACTGGCGCCCTTGAGGCGCATCAGTGCAACGACGAGGAAATGGACAAGGCCGTTGTCGAGATGGGTAATGTGTTTATGAATATCCGGCCCCTGAATAACTACGGCGTAGAATATGTCGTGAATTGAATTCAAACTGCTTCATTCCGCCAAAGCCGGCTTATTTGAAGGGCCAAGGTACATTGCCGGAAAAGGGCTGGTCTTCGCCGATGCTCGTAACGGCGGCGTTTACAAGATAACACCTGACAACAAAATCGAGCAGGTGATCAAATATCAGCGCGGGATCGGCGGCCTAGTGCCGCACGCACGCGGCGGTCTTGTGGTCGGCGGGCGCAGCGTCGCCCATAAACCGTTCGTCGACGATCCGATTCAGTGGGACACACACGTTCTGGTTGACAGGGACGAGACGCAGCAACGGCTCGGTTTTAACGACATGACGACGGACTCCATGGGTCGCATTTATGTGGGCTCGGTTTCGGTGGTAGCCATAGACGTTGATCTAGACACCCCATCATTCTCGCCGGGCCGCCTTTATGTAATCGGCATCGACGGCACGGTGACGGAGGTCGCGGATGATATCGGACTCAGTGTCTGACGTCAGCACTACTGGGACAAACTAGTGTAATTGCCTAAAGGAGTGTTTTTGGCCCATCGTCACCGTTGAGGAGTGAACGATGAGACATAGAACAGAACGTCATCAGGACGCCGCCGAGCGGACTTTGAAGGACATGCGGCGCAAGACGCGCCTTGACGAAATTCTCGACCGACAGGAAGACGTGGACTGGTTGATGCCGGGGCCGGCAGACCTGTCCACTTCCCTCGGCGTGCATGGTCGCGTTGCGTGAGCCGGTGGTGTTGAAGGCCGTGGACAAGGTTTTCACTGCTGCGAAAGAACGCGACATCCCGGTCGGTATGTACATCAACGATCCCAGCGAATTACCGGAATGGCGCGATAAGGGCGCGCGCTTTATCATTTTGTCCATCGACTTGAAATGGCTGGGACGCTCCTTGAAAACGGCGGCGGAAGCCTGCCGCGCCGCGATAGCGCCCTGACGGCAATGCCGCGCGATCCGCGCAGCGGCGGCCGCGTCTACTCGCACTCGAATACCACGGACCCTTCGATCCTCGGATCCACAATTTCGACATGGTGGGCATTGCACACTTTAGCCTTATCCGAGATAACGATGATTCTGTTCGGACAATGCGTTACCGTGTATTCACGCTTGCCCTTATACCAATATGAAAAGTCCACATAAACATCGCACAATTCTACCTTGTCGGACTTACTAAAAATGGTGACGGTATTGCCTTCAGCTGTCGCCGTAAACGTTGCAGCGGTCGCCGGAGACGCGGACAAAGCGAAAAGCGTGGAAAGCAGCGCATAAATTTTTATCATCATAATTCATTTCTTGAAGATACGCGTAACGAAGAGTTGAGAAAATTGCTCGTTAGCGGCGCTTTGGTGAATTCCGACTTAAGTTTTTTTCTGCGTGCGTCGAGCTTCCTGGCCATATGATTCCGTCTCCTTGATAGAGCGATTCGTTATGTTCTGGTATGCATGAGAATATATTTGTTTATTCCCATAGTTCAACTCTACGAACAATTGAACTATTCGGTTAGGCTCGGTCTATTAATAATATGACGGGGTTGTAACAGCACGCTCAAAAGGACCGCATTTATGAACAGTAACGTGGCTGACCTCCTAGAAAACTGTGCGCGAATCGGTACCAGTACATGGTCTGATGCCCTGGATGATTTTGCCATTGACGGTGTGGTCCGTGGGATGACATGGCGCAGCGGCGGCGAGCGTTTCGCGGTTATCGCTGTAACCGCCAAGCAGCGGGCAGGCACACGGGGCGACTTCGAGAAAGCAGAGTTGGGCGCAGGGCCTATGCTCGAGGCGCTGGGACCGGACAGGGTGCTGATGGTGGATTTGAGCGGCGCAGAGATCTCTACCTTCGGCGGTTTGGCTGCATTCGCGGCGAAGCAGAGCGGCGCGGCGGCAGTCGTAGTGGACGGTACCTGCCGGGATCTTGAGGATATCCGGGCAACCGATGTGTGGGTGGCCACCCGCCATGTGACACCGACGACGGGCAAAATGCGGGTGACGTTGGAGGGCATGGACGTACCGGTGACCATCGGCGGAATCAAAGTAAACTCTGGCGATCTAGTGATCGGCGATGACACCGGCATTGTCGTCGTGCCCAAGAACGACATTGTGCGCGTCCTAAGGGTGGCAGAGAAAAAGTTGTCGCAGGATCTGGAGGTGGAAAAAGAGCTCCACGCGGGCAAAAGCTTTGCTGATGCCGCTAAGACCGCGAAGTATATGTAACTGCTATCTCTTATCTACTTCCACCCAATCCCGTCGGTAAGAGGAGTAAAGAAAGCCAGCATTTTCTTGTTGGACATCTCGGGTTTTTCGTAGTGCACGAAATGACCCGCATCCGGCGCAGCCGAAAATTTCACGTTCGAAAAATAGTCGCCGAGGTTATCGGCCCATTCAATCTTAGAAATACTATCCTTCTCGCCCCAGAACACACGGGTGGGGCAGGTAATGGGGTCTGCTTTTGGCGCCCCCTCGGGGATCCATTTTAGACGCATAGCTAGGACGCCCCGGTACCACTCCATTCCGCCTTTTATGTTGCCGGGCTTCATGAAGTTATCGACCCAAAGTTCGAGATCTTTGTCGAACGCATGAGGATCGGCGGCCCAACGGGTAAGGCAATGCTTGAAGTAGATGTGGCACGTGTCGCGGTTATAGCCCACCAATTCCTCGGCCATCGGCCATTGGTGGAAATATTGGTAGCACATTTCCTTGAGATGCGAGGCCTCGCCCCAACGGGTACCTACGCCCGCATACGGGCAGTCGAAGAAGAACAGGGCGGGGCGGTGCAATTCGGATAGGCCCGCGCAAACCCTTGCGCCGCGTATGCGCCTACGTCGTGGCTGACGATGGAAGCCCGCTCGATTTTCATCGCGTCCAAAAATTCCTTAAGGTCGGTGGTGAGAATATCGGCGGTGGTATTTTCGACAGACATGCCGTCTCGGCGCCGGGTGTCGCCGAAGCCGCGCAACTCGGGCACGATGATGTCGAATTTTGCAGCGAGGGCAGGGATGTTTTCTTTCCACACGCGCCCAAACTCCGGCCAGCCATGTAATAAAATCAGTAGTGGGCCCTTGCCCTCGCGTAGGTAATTTACCGACAGCTCGGATGTTTCGACTTTGTGATCCTTGAAACCCATGAACCGACACTTCCCCTAGTCTACCTTTTGTCGAAAACCCTAAGCGCCGTCATGGAGTGAAACAACTCAAATAGTAACTACACCCGAGCCAATTGAACTGTAGTTGGACTTTGACTTGAGGGAATCGTTAAATGGGCCCGTAGAATTGAAAAGAGTCGAACGAGGAGGTCCTTTAGATGATCTTACGAGCGGCACTTCCAGTTGTTGGGCTCTCTATCGTTTTTTTTGGGGCTTAACGTTTCCTTGGGCGGCATCGCGACCATGGGATGGCAAGGATCAACGGATTTCTTCACCATCACACACCAGGCCGATTTCCTGGGTCAGGACAGTCATGTCAGGTTTTTGGGCGGAGTTTTTAGGCGCCGAGCTGATCTTCGTGGCAGGTAGTTATGCCCTTGATCATTTGCGACCCGTTTTGATGGCCATCACCTTCTTGATCTTCATCGGCGGAGTTGCACAGCTGTCAATATTGCGCGCCGATGTTTTAACGGCGTCGGGAGTGGTCGGTTCGCTGCTCGCAGAGCTCTTTCTGTTTCCCGCCATCGGTCTCTGGATCGCGCGCGGTTCAAAAAAGAGGGTGGTGCCCTAAATGCTAGATAAGTTGACGCAGCAATCTCAGGCCCTTTGGTATACGGCGGCGGATCGTGTTGAACTGCGTGACGTGGATATGCCGCCTCCAAAGTCGGGCGAGGTGATTGTGAAGGCACATTTCTCCGGTATCAGCCGGGGCACGGAACGCCTCGTTTTTCGGGGGCGCGTCCCAAGTTCGGAATACCGCCGCATGCGCTGTCCGCACCAGGACGGAGAATTTCCATTTCCGGTTAAGTACGGCTATGCCCTGACCGGAGAAATTATTGGCGGCCCGGACGAAATACTGCGCCAGAGGGCTTTTGTCCTTCATCCCCATCAGCAAATTTTGTGCGTTGACGCCTCACACATTCACCTGATTCCCGACGGCGTGCCGCTCAAACGGGCAGCCTTGGTGGCAAACATGGAAACAGCGGTGAATGTGCTATGGGATGCAGGTATAACGCCGGGAGAGCGTATTCTCATCATCGGCGGCGGCGTGCTCGGTCTTTTAATTGCTGGACTGGCCGCGCAATCCAGCGACAACAACGTCACAGTTGTTGACATCGATGCCGCGCGCGCGCGTGAGGCGCGACTACTCGGTGCCAAATTTGCGATGCCAGAAAACGCACCCGGCGATCAGCACGTGGTCATCCACACAAGCGCCACCGAGACCGGCTTAAAACAGGCGCTGCAATGCGCGGCTCCAGACGGCAGGATCATCGAGGCCAGCTGGTTTGGTGACCGGGCGGTATCCTTGTCTCTGGGCGAAGCGTTCCATTCTCGCCGGCTACGGCTTATCTCTTCACAGGTGGGTGCGATTCCGCCGTCTCGCCGCGCTCAGTGGACGCTGGCGCAGCGGATGCAAAAAGCGCTAGATCACCTTGAGGACCCGAAATTTGATGCTTTGATTACTGGTGAAATCAATTTTGGCGACGCACCGATGGCGTTGCCGAAGGTTCTCGCTGATGATAGCTCAGGTCTTATGACTGTTTTGAGCTATCCCTGACCCGAAGGACAACATCTATGTACACCGTCGAAGTTCGCGACCACGTGATGATCGCCCACAGCATCAAAGGCGAGGTTTTCGGGCCTGCGCAAAAACTTCACGGAGCCACTTACGTCATCGACGTGAGTTTTATGCGACCGCAGCTGGACGAAAACGATATCGTCGTGGACATCAGGCTAGCAACGGACGCAGTGAAAAACATTCTGTCCGCGATCAATTATGCAAATCTGGACGAACACCCCGACTTCAAAGGACGCCGTTCAACAACGGAGGCCGTGGCGAAATGGGCGTTCGACAGGATTGAGGCTGCCATCGGCGATGGCCACCTCGGTCCTTCTGCCGCCGGTCTGACACGATTGAAGATCACGTTGCGCGAATCCCACACGGCACTCGCCGCATATGAAGCCGGCATCTGAATGAGCGCCGCAAGTGCGTGACGTTTGGTTCGCGGTCCCGGGCGATGTGGAGACGTTGACCGGCGGCTATATCTACGCCCGGCGCCTGATTGAGGAGCTGCCCAATGCCGGATGGCGCCCGCGCCTCATTCCTCTGGCTGCCGGATACCCCGAGCCATCCACCAGCGATTTTCTAAACACTCGTAAAGTTTTCGAGGGTCTCCCATCAGGTGCCGTGGTGCTGGTGGACGGTTTGGCCTTCGGTGCAATGTCGCGTTCCATCTTGGACGGGCTCGAATTGAAATTTATCGCGCTGGTTCATCATCCGCTTGCGCTCGAGACGGGGCTCTCTGGTGCAAATGCGGATCGTTTGTATGCATCTGAAAAGACGGCATTAAAGGAAGCGCGCGTCGTTGTGACAACGGGCTCCGATACGGCACATACGTTAGCCACGCGCTATGACGTGCCCGGGGCAAATATACATGTCGCTCTTCCGGGCACCGATCCGGCGGCGCGTGCATGGGACTATAACGCTGTGCCTCAATTGCTTACCGTGGCCACCGTGACCTACCGCAAAGGCTATGACGTTCTGGTTCCCGCGCTCCGGGCCATCGCCGACCTCGGCTGGACCAGCGTATGTGTGGGCGGTTTATCCCGCGAGCCCGAAACAACGGCGGCTGTCCGCGCATTGATCAAGTCGGGTGAACTCGAAAAGAGAATTGACCTTTGCGGTGAAGTCACGGCAAGCGAATTGAGTGAGATATATGATCGATCTAGCGTATTTGTTCTGCCGTCACGGCACGAAGGTTATGGCATGGCCTTCGCGGAAGCGTTGGCGCATGGCTTACCCATAGTCGCTTGTGCGGCGGGGGCGGTAACCGATACCGTGCCAGATGATGCTGGACTGCTTGTGCCGCCGGATGATCCGAAAGCACTCGCTTTGGCCTTACGCCGCATACTGACTGACGACGATGAGCGATCGAAAATGGCCACAGCGGCCTGGGCGCATGGGCAATGTCTGCCGCGCTGGTCCGACACGGCCGCCGCGGTGGCAAAGGCCTTGTCGGCAGCGGCATCATGAGCCGATTTGCCCCCGAGTGGCTCGCGCTACGCGAGCCGGTAGATATAGAATCTCACAATAAGGACGTCCTCAACGCCTGCGCACGAGCCTTCGTGGGCCGCGAAAAATTGTCCGTATGCGATTTAGGTGCCGGAACCGGCGCATCGGTGCGGGCTTTTGCACCGCTTCTTCCCAAAGAACAATTGTGGACGCTGGTGGATCATGACGAGGAAAATCTAAATACCGCACTGAAAGCTCTTGCAGTATGGAGCGGAACGGCTTCACGGCTTGCCAGTGAGATCGCCCTTGAACGCGCAGGACAGCACATCGACGTCCACATAAGGCAGCATGATCTCGCGACCGATCCCGGGCGCTGGCTTAACGAAGCGAATTTGGCGACGGCGTCAGCACTCTTTGATCTCACATCAGCAGATTGGATCGTACGATTTGTGGATGCATTGTGCGCTAAACGCATACCGCTGCTGGCGGTGCTGAGTTTCGATGGGTGGATGGAAGCAAATCCAAATCATGAGTTAGACGAGCAAATATTTTCTGCCTTCCGCGCGCATCAGCGTGTGGACAAAGGATTCGGTCCCGCAGCCGGGCCGGGCGCTATCACAATTCTGGAAGGTGCCCTGAGCGACGTTGGCTATACGGTGATTAGCGGGGACAGTCCTTGGGAGTTGAGCGAAACGACCCAACGTCTCATGCAGGAAACACTGAAGAGCATTGCCGCGGCCGCAGTCGAGGTCGGCACCGTGACGAAGAGCGAAGCCGGAAACTGGTTGGAAGACCGGATGACAAATACTGATTTATTGACCATAGGTCATCGCGATATTTTCGCTGTGCCATAAACTTAATTAGCCCCTACTCAGACGCGTCAGCATTCACCGCAGATTCATACGCTCGCATTAGGTTGAGGGCAGAGCGCCAATGTCGCAGTCGAACAATATATCACCACCAGGCAGTAGGTGTGCTCTGGTGCACGGTCGAATGGCTGCGTCTAGTGTGGCGATTTCCGGAAGTTGAATACCCATCTTGCCCGAGCCAATGATCATGGGCGCTGTAAGAATATGCAGGCGGGTTAGGCATCCGGCGGCGAGAAAGCGGGACAACGTAACCGCTCCGCCTTCAACCAAAATGCGCCGCAGGCCCAATTCGCTCAGCGCAGCCACGATTCCCGACGGCGGCAGTCCGTCGGAGCCTGCGGGTACTCGCACGCATTCAACTCCGCCGGGCCGTATATGGGATTCGGACTGAATCACGATGCGGCGTACGCCATCGTCGCGAAAACATTTGGCGTCGGTCGGAGCCCGTCCTTGCGGATCTATGATCACCCTTGCCGGGTGGCGGCCTTCGGTGTGGCGAACGGTGAGTTGGGGGTCGTCCGCGAGAACCGTGCCGACTCCGACAACTACCACATCCGCCAAAGCCCGTAAGCGATGAAGATGAACCCTGGCAGCTTCGCTGTTAATATAGTGAGATTGGTTTGTAGCTGTGGCGATTCGCCCGTCCAGCGATTGACCGATCTGACCAACGATAAACGGGTGATTTTCCGCCGCTCCTTGGATGATCGGACCATATATGGGCCAAAGCGTGCTGCTTTCGCCAAGCGCCAGGTCACAACTATGGGATGCAGATACCACCGCAGACCATTGCGGGGAGCCACGTTCCCAGTCCACTATATTGATCATTTCCATAACACTGGCTTTTTTGCAGGTAATTTGTGCCTAAGGAAGACATAAAAATCGATCCCGGCGGAGGGGACGTCACAAGCTGGCTTGGGGATCCGGACCGTCTTTCCGTTCAGCGGGCCATCGCTGAACTACGCGCGCGACGTCCGGTGAAGTTACTCGGCCGTAGCGGCGACATTCACGTTGTTGCCTCAGCGGAGATGCTGGGCGGTGAACGGGTTGCTGAGTGGCACGCCACGACCGGCGGTGCGGGCGGTCTTATTCTCCCCGCTCCTCGACTACTGCATCTAGGGTTTGTCGCGAAGGGCCCGTCACGAATCGAGGTGGCCGGCCTCAACGATGATGAATTAGATGCAATGCTACTGGCGGTTGGCCCGTCGGTTCCTGTTGTTCCATTGCGACCCGCCTCGTATGCCGAGGCTGTAGCGCTGGAGTTGGTGAAGCGTGCCTACCTTCTTCCGGCCGCCGTGGTGCTGCCCGCCGGCACCGCCGAAGACTCCGCCATGGTGGCGGTAACCGCAGCTGCGGTGGAGAGTTTCCACGAGCTTGCGGCCCGCGATCTGTCTATTGCAGCACGCACGCGCGTACCGCTGGCCGGCACCACCGACGCGGAGTTCGTGGTCTTTCGCGGCGGCGACGGCTTGCACGATCAACTGGCGATCGTTGTGGGCGGACCTAACCTGGAGAAGCCGGTGCTGACCCGATTGCATTCCGCATGCCTCACCGGCGATCTCTTTGGCAGCTTGAAGTGCGATTGCGGCGACCAACTTCGCCTCGCCATTAGCGAAATCGCAAGCGAGGGCAGTGGTGTGTTGCTGTATCTTGATCAGGAAGGGCGCGGTATCGGTCTATTGAATAAGATGCGCGCCTACGGATTGCAGGAGATGGGGCATGATACCGTGGATGCCGATGCGGTTTTGGGTTACGGCCCCGACGAACGGCGTTACGAAGTAGCTGGTGCCATGCTGGCCCTATTGAGATTCAAACAGATTATCCTGATGACTAATAATCCCGGCAAGATAACGGCGCTTGAGAGTTTCGGCGTTGATGTCGTGGGCCACCGGCGCCTGATCGGGCCCGTTAATCCGCACAATCACGACTACCTGACCACCAAAGCCCAGCGCTCGGGGCATATGCTCGGCAAAATTATCCGACAGAGCGGACGTAAATCATCAGCGATTGTGGGGCCACGACGCCTGGGCGAGATCAGTTAGCGTTTCGCAGAGCCGACGCGCGGCGTGGTCGACCATGTCCGCGCCGAGCGCAGCGCTAGCCAGATCGGGTCGGCCAGCCCACCCCCCCGATGCAAGATCGTCGATTTTCCAGCCCCAGTTGACCGGCCCCTTAGGGAAAAGACTTGTGGCGGGCGGGGATGGCGAATTCGCTGACGCCGTGTCCTTTTTGAAGAACTCGGGCGCAAGGTGCAAAATCACGGACGTTTCCACCCATCCGCCGTGAACGTCCTCTTCCACCAATGCCGGCGGGATCAAAGCTTCGGGCAGACCAAAATCCAGCCAATGGGCACTGGCAGCAAGCATGTCCGATTTCGTGCGAATCTTTAGGACCGCGATGTTTGCCGCGGCGATATTTCCACCGTGAGCATTGAACAGCAGAACGCGGTGCATGCCCCTGCGCACCAAACCTTCGCCGATAGAAACTGTTTGCGCGATGAGAAGCTCGGGCTCTATGGAAAGTGTTCCGGCACGCGCGGCGTGTTCGCCCGACGCGCCCAGCCATAGAGACGGCAGGCGGTAAATTGGTGTTTCTGTTGTATCCAATTCCGATGCACGGTCGATGATTCCCTCAACAATCAGCCCATCGGTGGCGATAGGCAAGTGCGGCCCATGTGTTTCCATAGCCGCCAGCGGGATGAGCGCCACGCTGTTGGTGGCTACAACATCTGTCTGCGTCATGTGGCCGTAAGAGATAAACACGTGCGCTCCCCTTAAGGATTTATCGGCACGGTAGCCTGGGCAGTGCCCGGCGTAAACGATTCAAGAAAGCGCTGGCGCATGGCGTCCATACGCCAGACCGGGCTGGACGCAGTCGGAATCATGCCGGGTGTCCACCGCCAGTCATTGATTGCGTCCAAAAGTGACGGATCTCCTGAGATAATATGCACGGGCACATCGTAGGACGCCTCGTTGCCGCTCACGACTGGAGTGGGCTGATGATCACCAACGATGACCAATAGCGCACTGCTACCCGCCATTTCGGCGACGTAGGATTGAAGAATCTGTATTTCATAAATCATAGCAGCGGCGTAGTTTGCGCGCATATTTTCTGTATCCGTCCAATTTATCGGCACGCGCGGATGTCTCGCCTCGGAGAATATTTCACCGTTCCTTATGTCATCCCACCGCACAATTTTCGGTAGCGGTGTCCAGGGGAGATGGCTGGAGATAAGACCGATTTCCGCCATTACCGCCGAGCGGGGGGACGGCATAAGCTCTCGGGCGTGGAAGGCCGAAAGCGTGTACTGGTCGGGCATAGTCATATAGTCGAAGTGCGGGCCGGCGTAATCTAAGTCCGCCGCAGCATAAATTTGGTCGTATCCGAACAACTTGCCTTCCGGCCACGCAAAGGTAATCTGCGGCATAACGCCTACGGTGCGCCAACCACCAAGCGCAAAATCGTGAACTAGGGTTTTGCGCTCACTTACGAAGAGGCTTTCGTATCGACGCTGGTTATCGACCCACAGACCGGTGGCAAAGGTGCTGTGGGCGAGCCAACTTTGACCGCCGAACGTGGGCGACGTGAGCCACGCACTGCGCGCTGCAAAACCTCGTTTTTTAATGGCCGCGTCAAACGCTTCCAGTGCCGGCAGGACTGATGTGGCAATAGAGGGCTCTTCGAGGGCTACGCGGCCATAGGATTCGACAAAAATTAGGAGAACGTCGGTACCGCGAAGCGCAGCCAGCCTATGCTCGTCTGGCACCTCACTGTATACTTCCGCCTCTAGTTCCACCCGAAAGGCGGCGTCGTACCGCAATCCTTCCAAAACCGACAGCGCGCGTTCTCGGGCAAAGCGGCTGGTATCCCAGCTTGTAATGTTCCACCAGGACCGATCGAACTTCACATCCGCTAGCGGAACGGCGCAGACCAGAGCGACGCCTGCGATAGCGACCATCGCACGCGGTGAGATTGGCGAATGATTCGTCTGGAGCGCGCCGATGGCCCACCACAGAAGAGCCGCAAGGGCAGCAATAAGGGCAGCAACTGCAACAATAACACTTACCGCAGCGACCATACCTTGTCCGCCAGCGATGGTGCGCACTGCAGTAGAAACAAGGCCTGGGTCCACAAGAATGTTGAACGGCCGAGCATAGCCCTCGAAAGTCACCAAGTTTGCGAATTTTAGGCCGATTACGATAGTAAACATTGCCGTGATCAATGCGCGGACTCCGCGCATCGCACGCAGCGGCATCGTGACCATCATCAGCATCAGCAGCGGCAGCTCAATTGGCAAGCGAATGAAGGTGTAGGAAACGAAGTTGCCAGGCCAATCCGGCAGAACTAGAAGCATATACAAAAAGGCGAGAGCGCTGACGAATTGAAACCATGAGTTCATTGCGTGCGCCCACGTTCACCCACGAGCCATACAACATCAACCGTGAAGGAATAAACAAGAAGGAGAAGTGCGGTGGTCGCCGCGATAGTACTCAGAGGTGGCACGATAATTGGCGCAAGTAACGCGACGAGAACACTGCTCTGAATTGCGGAGATGGTCTTGCGGCGCCAGGACGGAGGTAGAGCTCCAGCCAACGTCGGCCACACAACCGACACAGCAACGAAGAGATAGCGAAGTAATCCACCAATCAATATCCACCACCCCGCCTTTGCAAGGACGAATGCGACGACTGACAGCACGAAACTTTGCAATGCGTCTGCTTCCATGTCGAACCGCGAACCGAAGCGCGACGCGAGTTCTTCACGTCGGGCTACAGGTCCATCCAGACCATCTAAAACTAAGCCAACTGCCGCAGCGGCAAAAAAATACCACGCTGAAATAAACGTCATTCGCCCTTGAGACATGAAGAGTTCAACAGCCAAGCCAGCAAGGAGGCTCGTAATGATCAGCCGGACCAATGTGATAACGTTAGCCAAACCGAAACGTGCATGGGGATGGTAAGAGGCGATACGGGTGACGATCACGGCGGCAGCCGGCAGATAGGATACGAAAGCACCTAAGAGAAATGCCTCCCCAAATCGGGCCAGCGCCGCTGTACCTACCGCCACGGCGAGCAACACCACGCCGCCGGCCAACACCGCGGCGAACGCTGTGCGGGTGAGTTGCAACGCGTATGCGTCTGGAGACAAAAATGCCATAGCCCAATATACCCAAACCAAGAGAAGGCGTATCATGGACATATACCGAGATACAATTTTAGGAGATACAATTTTGGCAAAGGGAATCTAGATGTTATTTACCAAGACACGCCTGCCTGACGCCAAGAGTGCGCCGACGGGCCGAGCTAAAGCCATGCCTGTCCCAGAGACCCATTTCGTGAACGGCAACCGTTTGACGCCGCCGTTTCCCGAAGGCTCAGACTTGGCCATGTTCGGACTGGGATGTTTTTGGGGTGCGGAGAAGCTTTTCTGGCAGTTATCTGGCGTGTACTCGACTCACGTTGGTTACGCCGCTGGATTTACGCCCAACGCCACCTACAAGGAGGTGTGCTCGGGGATGACCGGGCACAACGAAGTGGTGAGAGTAGTTTTTGATGCCAATAATCTGCGCTACGAGCTGCTGTTGAAAAAATTTTGGGAAGGCCACGACCCGACCCAAGGCATGCGACAAGGCAACGATACAGGTACCCAATACCGTTCCGGCATATACGTATACAACGCAGCGCAGCGGAAGGTCGCTGAGGCGTCGAAGACCGCCTATGAAAAGGCTTTAAACCAAAAATACTACGGCACGATCACGACAGAGATCATCGATGCGCCGGAGTTTTATTATGCCGAGGATTACCATCAACAATACCTGGCCAAAAATCCGGGGGGCTACTGCGGCCTCGGCGGTACGCAGGTGTCTTGTCCCGTTTTCACCGTAGCAAATTGACGCCGCCGCGTTATAGCGGTGGGGGGCTACCAGTCGAGGATCGTTTCGTCCTGAATCATGGGCCGGCTGGCATTCTCCAGCGTCATGCCGTCAATAATCTTGATAAAACTGGCGATGGCATCTGACGCTGTGGTTTTGGGACCGCTATAGCCCAATTCCGCGAGCATGTCTGTATCCACAGCATTCGGGGCGATGAGGCCTATAATGATTCCCTCGGACCGCACTTGATTGCGGATTTTATGCATTGCGAGATTTACGGACACCTTGCTGAGGCCATAATAAAAACCACTGCCCTCGGCAACATCCACCCCTCGGTCCACTGGCTTGGCTTCTTTGCCCGGCGCTGGCATCCCAGCCATTTTGCCGTCAACGAATAAGCTGGAGATGTTAAAAGTACCGGCGGGACTAGTGAGGCTAATGATTTTCTTTTGCGTGCTCGCCGCCACATTGTCGCGGAAGGCTTCGGCGACCGCTAAAACACCATAGACATTAACGGCCATGACGCGGTTGAATTCATCTCTGTCCGGCTTAGCGAAGGACCCGCTCCCGAGAACACCAGCGTTGTTGATCAAGATATCGATGGGCTCGCCCTTATATTTCGCGGCCAGCCTATTCAATGCCGTTTCGTCGAGCACATCCAGTTTCTCAATTACGACATTCTTATGCTTTGCCGCCAGCGCCTTGAGCTCTACATCGTCTCCAGGGCTACGGGCGGTGGCGATCACGGTATAACCACGTTCCACATATTGCTTAGCGAACTGAAAACCCAGCCCTCGATTCGAGCCGGTAAGGAGCACTGTATCGGCGTAGGCAACGCCAGATATAAAGACGATCGCCGAGATCGCGAGCGCGGAAATAGTGCATTTCATACTTTAATCTCCCTACGTTAAATAGATCTTCTACCAGGGCATAACCGAGCCATCATAGTTATTTATGCCTTCGGCCGCGGTTGCGGGTGTCAAGGCAGCAATAACATCGATCAACTTTGAAATGCTTTCTTTCGGTTTGATAGAGGGGGGAATTCCATTTTGCGAAAAACATTTCGTTCACTTCCTCTAGCATATCTGTTTCCACCGTACCCGGTGCGACAACGCCCACAGTGACCCCTCGCGCGCGAAGGTTGCCGCCCAGAGCACGCGTAGCCATATTCAGGCCCGCCTTGCTGATGCGATAGTAATAAGGCGCGTTCGGCATGCCACCCGCCCCGGCGATAGAGCCAAGACCGCTCGTCATCGAAATGATCTTTTTCCCTTCACTAGCGATCACGTTTTCGCGGAAAGCCTGAGAAACAGCGAGCGCACCAAATACATTAATACCGAGAACTTAATGAAACCGCTCCTGGCTGAAATTGCCTAGGGACTGTTCAGGCCCACCACCCAGCACGCCTGCGTTATCGAGCAGAAGATCAATGGGTTTGCCCTTGTACTTCGCGGCGAGGGTGTCGATTTCAGCCATATCTGTCACGTCGAGCTTCTCGATCGTCACATTTTTATGCTTCGCGGCTAAGGCTTTGAGCTCTTCATCATCCGACGGGCTGCGAGCTATCGCGATGACATCCCAGCTCCGTTCGGCGTACTGCGTCGCGAACTCGAGACCGAGACCCCGATTGGAGCCAGTGATAAGCACTGTGGCAGCTTGCGCAGCGCCGGTAGATACAAATATGACGGCGATAAACGCGGCAGATAGAATATTCTTCATCACGTCGTCTCCCTTCGTGGTTCGCGTCCATTCCTCGGCATAGTCAAACCTCGCCGCCGAAGAATGGACGCTGCACCTCTTTTTCCATGTCAGTGTCGACGAGACCCGGCGCGCGCGCTACCAGGGCATGGGACGACCATCGTAGTTGTAGGGCTGAGTGCTGGTGGCCTGGGTCAAATCGGCGATGACCTTGATCATACCAGCGACGCTGTCCGCAGCTTCCTGGTCCTGCGCGGCGAGGTCTCCGACGAGCTCCCGGCGCATGTCCGTGTCCGCCGCTCCTGGTGCAATAATGCCCACGACAACGTCTCGGTCCCGAAGATCGGACGCAACCCCTTTCAGGCCCATATTGAGTGCAACCTTACTTGCCCGATAAAAATGCAATTGCCCGCCGCCTCCGCCACGGGAGATGATTCCTGCGCCGGACGTTATGCCGACAATTTTTTTCTGATCACTGGCTGCGACGTGCTCACGAAACGCCTCAGACACGGCAAGCACGCCATAAACATTGACTCCCATCACTCGTTGAAAATTTCCGTAATCGAACGTGCCGAGGGTTTGGCCCTCCAGATCGCCGAGCACACCGGCGTTGTTGATGAGAACGTCGATGGGCTTACCCTTGTATTTTGCCGCTAATGCATCGATTTCGTCTTGATCGAGTACGTCGAGCCGCTCGACTGTAATTTTTTTGTATTTGTTCGCTAGGGCTTTTAGTTCATCAGCCCGCTCGGGCGTGCGGCAAGTGGCGATAACGTCCCAGCCCGCTTCCGCATATTGTTTCGAGAACTCAAATCCGAGCCCGCGGTTGGATCCAGTTATCAGCACTGTGGCGGCTTCCGCCGTCTTTGCGCCGACAAGACCTGCTGTCAGCAGTAAGGCTATCAGTATGTATCGCATGGAAACTCCGTTACTGATTTGGGGGGCACCCGGCGAGAACTCACCAGTCCAGAATCACACCATCGTAGTTAATGGGGTTTTTCGCGCTCTCTTGAGTAAACCTGTCGATAGCCATTACCATTCCGGCAACGCTTTCCGCTGGTGGCACCATCGGGCCTCCGTATTTAAAATCGTTCCGTAGCATGTCCGTGTCAGCGGCGCCCGGCGCCACCAATCCAACCACAACGCCGTGTTTTTTTAGATCGATGCCGACTGCGCGCATCACGTTGTTTAGCGCCGACTTGCTGGCGCGGTAATAATAGAGGCCGCCGATATTTTCCCACGGACCAACCAGAGAGCCCGCAACACTGGTCATGGCGACAATCTTTTTGTGTTCGCTGGCGATAACATTGTCTTTGAACGCCTGAGTGACGGTCAGTGCACCGTAGACATTGGTGTCCATAACGCGGCGGAATTCATCACTATCGAATGACCCTAGGGACTGACCGGTCAGCTCACCAAGAACGCCCGCATTATTTATAAGGAGATCGATTGACCGGCTTTTGTACTTCTCGGCGAGGGCATCAATTTCGTTCTGATCGGTCACGTCCAATCGCTCAAGCACTACTTTAGGGCGCTCTGCACTTAGAGCCTTCAGATCGTCTGTACCGCCAGGGTTGCGGCAGGTGGCAATGACATCCCAACTGCGCGCCGCATAAAGGCGAGCAAACTCCAAGCCCAGCCCTCTATTGGAACCGGTAATAAGGACGGTCGCGGCCTGTCCGGCTTCCCCGAAAACAAGCGCCGCCATTAAGGCGGCGGCGGCCAAAAACCGTTTCATGTATTTCTCCTAAAACCCAAGCCGACTTTCTTGCGACGATGGTAGTACCGCGGAACCGTTACCGCAAACGACGCGAGCGGTTATGTTTGTTAAATGAATCGCACGGCATAGACCGGCGGCAGATGGGCTGAAAGGAGTGTCCAGTCATCACCACCGTTGTCGAACGTCCATACCGCGCCCGTGGTGGAACCCACAGCCAGTCGCTCGCCGGTCTCAGCTTCCACCAAGCCGTGGCGTTAAACCAGATCGAAGGCATTTTCCTGGGGCAGGCCACGGCTCAGAACCTCCCAGCTTTTACCGTCGTCTCGGGTGCGCTGCACCACCACTTTGCCGCCCACAGGAAAGCGGGCATTGTCTTTCTCAGCCGGCATGAATCAACCGGCATCCGCATCCTTGGGATGGACAGTGACGGCAAAACCACACATCGATATGGGCGCGTTAGTAAGTTCATGCCATGAGTCCAAACCATTTGTGGAGCGGAAAATCCCGTTGTATGGTCTGTCTCGCCTATGGCGGAAATTTTTACGCGCCCATTATCGAGAACCCGTGGTTCATAAAGAACGATCCTACGCTTGCGGAGATGCATAACTTTACGCGGTTCGATGCCCCTGCGCTGGTGCAGCGATGGGACAGCCTCCGGCTGTGAGAGTCCTTTGCCGCGGAGTGCCTCACAGTGCATCTAGATTTCGAGAAATACGGCTTTGCCCTGCCTGAGATGCCTAGGCCTTGGGAGCATTACGCGCCCATCAATCTTGACGACATCGCGAGCTCGGTAACGGAAATTATGGATCGGGAAAGCGAGTGGGCCGAGATTGCGGCAAGGGGCCGCGAATGGGCAATCGCGCAGTATGCACCGAAGCCGGTAGCCGTCCGGGTCTTTTCGGCAATGCTGGCGCAGCCGGGGGGTCCGGCGTGAGCGCTTCGGAAAATTCCTCAGCATGGACGCCGCCCTACACGTTGGAGGAGCGGGTCAAATACGCCTTGTTCCCTCCGCGCCTTTATATGTGGCGCCTGATCCGCAAGCATCTGCGCAGGGGCGAAGCAGAACTGAAGCTACTGCCGCAATTGGTGAGCCGCGACCGTATCGCCATCGATATCGGCGCCAATAAGGGTGTTTACACGCACCTGTTGAGCCGCTTGTGCCAAAGCGTAGAAGCGTTCGAACCAAATCCAAAAATCTACCGCATCTTAAAACGCGCCTTGCCGGCCAATGTCGTCGCCCATCAGGTGGCTTTGTCGGATACGACCGGGACCGCCGAGTTGATCGTGCCAATGTATCGCGGTGGATTTTCGAATCAGACGGCCTCGTTGAATCCACGTAAGCGCAATGAAGGCGCGCGTACAGTGCGTGTGTCTCAGCGGACGCTAGATTCATATGGCTTCAACAATGTCGGATTCATCAAAATTGACGTGGAAGGCTTCGAGCGCGCTGTACTAGTAGGTGCGCGTGAAACCATCGTGCGCGAACGGCCCGTGCTTCAAGTTGAAATCGAGGAGCAGCATACCGGCGAGCCAGTTGCCAATTCTGTGCAGCAATTGACAGCCATGGGCATGGACGCGTTTTTTCTCCGGGACGGCACCTTGAGGCCCCTCGCAGAATTTGATGAAGCTGCCAACCGCCTGACCATAAAGACCCCTGCTTACATCAACAATTTTATCTTCAGGCCCAAGGAACTCGCTGTCTAGAAAAGGGCCCGGGAGAATGGGGCGCGGCGGGCAAACTTGAGGTGCAATGTATTGGAAGTCTCCCACGGGCATTTTGGGTTGGATTTGGTAACGAGCGCGGCGCGACCTACTTAATCAGCTTTAGTAGGCCATTGCCGCACCGCCCCGCACCCTGTAGTATGAAGCCACACATTACGGGGAAATTGGCGGTTTACTGCCGTACCTAGTCGCACCGTTTCCCCCATAGCCGTTCCTAGCGTGGTTGCTAGGTGGTTGCTAGCGTTAGGGATGAGCCAGATGGTGATGGGCATTGACTACCAAGAGACTTACGAAGGCCACCGTAGAGGCCCTAAAGCCCGCCAAAGGCGTTTATTTCGTCTGGGATACGGGGACAGGTTCCACCCGGGGCTTCGGTATCCGCGTGCTGCCCACCGGGCGCAAAGTGGCAATCCTTAAATATCGGCTTCGAGGCGCGGGCCGAAAAGGAACGGCCCGTTGGTTCACCATTGGCGAGCTGGGGCCTGGGCTCACATTCGCGAAAGCAAAAAAAACTGCACAGGAGCGGCACGCAGACGTGGTGGCAGGCGGCGATCCCGCGCGCGACTCCAAGGCCCGTGCGCTGGCTGTGATCGAGGGAGATCGGCTGGGGAAAGAAAGAACCTTCAAGGCGCTCGCGGACGCCTGGGCGAAAAAGAAGGCGTCGCTGCGGTCATTCGCCCAGATCGAGCGCATAATCAAAACGCACCTCGCCGAGCTACATACCCGCGATATGACGAGCCTCACCTATGCGGATTTGGAAACGCTGATTGATAAGGTGGCCGACCGCGCGCCCTTCATGGCTCGTCAGGTGTTCCTCGTTATCCGGGCCGTGCTTGAACTTGGTGTTAAGAAGCGGTGGATCGCGGAGAACCTTGCCGCGAAAATCGAGGTAGAGGTTCACGCCCCGCCGGGTGGCCGTGACCGCGTCCTGTCGGATGAGGAGCTAGCAGCAGTCTGGAAGGCTGCGGACACGATGGGCTGGCCGTTTGGGCGAGCGGTGCAATTATTGGCCTTAACTGCTGCGCGGCGCTCCGAAGTCCTGGGGTTGGATTGGTCTGAAATTAACCTGGACGCGAGTCTATGGCGTTTGCCTGCCAAGCGTTCCAAGAATGGCGAAGCGCATGTGATCCACCTGTCGCCGCAGGCGGTGACGATCATTAAGGCTCTCCCTGCCGTCGAAAACGGGAAAATTCCTAAGGCCGGGTTAGCGTTCACCACTACAGGCAAAACGCCGATAAGCGGCATCACGAAATATAAGGCGCGTTTGGACGAGAAGGCCAAAGTGAAAAGCTGGCGGCTTCATGATTTGCGGCGCTCGGCGGCAACGAGAATGAGCGAGATGGGGTTCTATCTCACGGTGGTAGAGCGCGTTCTGAATCACCGAGGCGTCAGCCGGTCGGGAGTAGTAGGAATTTATCAACGCGCGGAATTTCTACCCGAACGCAAGGCGGCGTTGGTTGCCTGGGGCCGCTACGTAGAGAAGCTGGTATCCGGGCGTGTTGACGCCACTAACGTGGTTTCGATGTCTAAGCGGAGTCAATAATATGACTAAGCCGAGGCGCCCCAGCAAACCACATAGCGACCAGGAATTTAGCGGCGCTCTCAAAGGCTACCAGGCTCCTCGCTTCTCGTTCCATTCACCTCCGGTACACGATTGCCGGAAAATGTTATTCAACTCATAACCCAGTCCGCGTGACCGCCAAAAAAAGCGACCGGTCGGGCGTCCACGTAGGCAATCCTTTGCAAGGCTCATCGAAATTGAATTCGATGGACACAAGCTCACTGACTCCCGACTATTTCAACGCCCAGCAAGTCAGGTGGCAAAAGAAGTCCGTCTCAGCACACGCAGAATTGAGCAGCTTCGCAATACTCTCCAATATTTGCTCCTGGCGAAGCTCCGTCGGGGCGATGAAATAAGTCGCGATGCGAGGAGCAGGCGTGTCAAACGTCGCGGCATCGGCGGCGCCGATTTAGCTAATATGAGCTACCAAGTATTCGGACGATTTATAAAGAAGGCGTGGCGAGAGGGAGGCCAAATATTGCCGATTAAGAATATGCTCGGCGTCGAGCCACAATTCTTCGCTACCGTCGATGACTATGTTGAATATTTATGGAAGAGGCGTTCCGAAATAGCCATTCCGCAATAGCCTCCGCGAAATAAACTAAATAATTAATTTCGCATCCCAATTCGCGACGCCGGGTATTTTGTCGCAATTTCCTGGAACCGTAGAACAACCCACTTCACAGTATGTCGCATTACCGCGCCTCCCGTAGCGCGCGGAAATGTAAAGCACTGTGATGAGGAAGCATGTCAGACAACCCAAAGTTTTTGGATGATCCTTGGCTAGATACGCGAAATCTCGCTCTTTATTCCGGGATGAGTGCCAGTTTTTGGGAGAAAAAGCGCGCACTCGGCGAAGGCCCAAAGTGGATTTACCTGGGTCGAGTAGCGCGGACACGACAAAGCTGGGCTGATGCATATATCGAATCCCAACGATCCACCGCCGCCTAAACGAAACCCCGCCCCGGTAGTCCACAATTCAGAACAAGGGACGTTCTAGAAGGAGTCCCGGCGGTGAAAAAAAAACAGCGCACCAAACTCCTCCCGAATGGCAGGAATAAATGTACGCGCTTTGTGCAACTGCCAGAATATCTTCTGGCAAGTGCTGCTTACCGTTCACTGAGGCCAGTCGCAAGAGCGCTGCTGGTTGAAATTAAACGGCTCTACCAAGGCAATAACAACGGTGAATTGTTCTTGAGCGTCCGCGACGGTGCAAGGCTGCTCGGCGTTGCTAAGAATACGGCGGCCAATGCGTTCGATCAGCTAATAGACCGGGGCTTGATACGCCCGAGGAGAAAGGGCGGCTTTGATTATAAGCAGCGTCACGCGCGAGAATGGGTTTTGACGGAATACGCCCTTGGCGACGATCTGCCGAAAAAGGCGTTTATGAATTGGAGGCCAGATGAACAATATAAAACGCGGGCGCAGAATTTGAGACAGGTTGTCTCAATATTTGAGACAGATGGTCAAAAGTTGACACCGAGATGCGAGTCAAAGTGTCAATAATTAACACAGAAATCGCCAATTAAAGCCTCTCACTGTGTCAGTTACTGAGACACATATAATATACAGCGCACCGCGCTCATTGATCCATGTTGGGTGCTGTTACAGGCTTATGACGGAAGGCAGGTGTCGAAGCCTTCGGACACCGTTGGCCGTGAATTTATTTGGAGGCTATCGGCATGACAACCGCTGCCAAAACAGATCGAAAACAACGCGGGCGGCCTTTTCAAAAAGGTCAATCAGGCAATCCTCGCGGGCGGCCTCAAGGCTCCCGGCACAAGGTGTCTATGTTGGTGGACAGCATGATCGAACACGAGGCCGAGGCCCTAACCACAAAGGCGCTCGAACTGGCAAAGGACGAACATGAACGGTTGTTGGTGGCTTGCCTGGATCGCTTAGCACCCGTGAGGAAATCACGCCCCATTCGGTTAGACCTGCCAAGCGTTGAAACTGCGGAAAACATTCTGAAGGCCCAAGCCGTCGTTGTCGGGGCCGTTGCCCGTGGGGAACTAGACACCTCTGAGGGCAAGGCTATGGCGGACATTTTGGAAACCAAGCGCCGGGCATTGGAAACCGTCGAATTTGATAAGCGGATCACCGCTCTTGAAACGAGTGAAACAAGACGATGAGCAGCGCGAAAGTCAGACTGGCGCGACTGGAGTCAAAAACCGGTGGCAACGGCTATATGCACGTTATCAAAGGCCCGGCTGATGGCGCGTATAATGTCGATGCCTTGTTGAAGGCCGCAGGGAAAGTGCAAGGGCCTTCAGACTTGGTCGTTTACCTTAATGAGTTTGGTGAGAACCCGCCCGCGGCACTTGTGAGTCCATATTCAGACGCGTCACGTTGCCATGCTAACTGGCAATTCAGGGGTGGCTTCAAGATTTTCGTGCGCGGGGTAACCTGGCATTGCCTTCCGCAACTCGTCGATAAGCGGACCAAGATGGTTGGCGTAACGCCGCCACCGTCCAATTGAATCCCTATACAACGGCCTGCGGACCTGCACGGCGCTAGCAGTTTCGACATGCCGGTCGACATTGGAAAAGGCAACGCAGCTCTCTTCCCACGGAAGGCCGCAGTATTCCAACATTCGCCGCGCTGTTCCTTCTACATCCTCAATGAGGCCTTCGTACTCAACTTCGATGAAAGCATCGTTGGGCAACACACTCCTGTAGCGAGCCATTAGTGCGGCGTAAGAGACGTAGTACCGACCCAGCTCTGCAAGATTATAGGTGAACTCCTGACCCTCGCGGAAAAGCTTTGAAAAGCAAGACACGCATGTATCCAACGGATCGCGCACCGCATGAATAATTCGGGCATTGGGAAACACCGCGCGAATAAGACCAACGTTGACAAAATTGCCGGGCAGCTTGTCGGTAATTCGCGACTTGCCCGGTATTAGGATAGGTAGCTTTCCGAGGTAAGTATCTCCAAATTCGTGTAGGGATTTGGGGTCTATCGTGGTTATGCGCTCTGGATAGGGCAGGTCAGGAGAGTCCAATGTCTCTGTGATAATTTGTTCGAAAGCCAGCACTTCACCTGCGGCTTGAACAAGCGAATGACCTGAAAGTATCTGCTCGATGAGCGTTGTGCCAGAGCGCGGCATGCCGACGATGAAAATCGGCGTTGAAGACGAATGACCTTTACCGGCGAGGCGTTCTAATGCGTTGCCGTCGAATACCGCAGAAATGCGTTGGAAATATTTGGTCGTCGCAGCTTCGTCATAGGGCATATGCAGCCGCTTAATCGCGCAGCCTTTTGTCATGTGCTCAAAAGCTCGTGCAAACTCGCCGACATCTTCGAGCGCTTTTGCAAACGCGAAATGGGTAGAGGACGCCTTGCTGGGCGACATCGAATCTGAAATAGATGCCAGAACTTCAAGCTGCCCAAGTTCGGGGTCGCCAGCCCGTATCGTTCGCATATCCACGCGGTTAAAGTGGGCCATGACATGGTCGGGTGCGCATGCGATCGCGCGGTCATATCGCTCCAGTGCTTCGTCGAACCGGCCGATATCCTTCAGGACGTTTCCGAGATTATTGTGGGCTTCCGCATAGGCGGGATTGACGGCGAGGGCGCGCTCGAGATAGGCGCGGGACTGAGCGATATCACCCTGCCTGTGGCAGTTTAGGCCGAAATTGTTCAAAGCTTCGACGTGATCGGGCTTGATAGAGAGCGTGCGACTAAAGAGTTTGGCGGCTTGATCATATTGTCCCAAAGCTTGCAGCGCACAGGCGAAGTTATTGCAGGCTTCGGGGTCCTCCGGCCGGGCCTTGAGGACTTGAGCGTAACACTGTGCCGCTTCAGCTGGTTTTTCCTGCTCCTGCAGGGCTAAGCCCATCATGAAATATGCGTCGACAAGGCGGGGCTCCAATTTGAGCGCGCTCTTGAAGTGTGAGATGGCGAGATTGAATTTTCGTTGATCGAATCTGATGGTCCCTAGTTCAAAGCGAGCGCCAGCCAGGTTTGGCTCCTGCGCGATTATCCGCTCGAAGCAGCCTACGGCATCGTCCAATTTGCCTTGGTCGCGGTAGGCGTTCGCCAAATTATTGATCACGCCTGAGAGCCGGACATTGAGACCGAGCGCCTTTTGGTAGTGCGCGATTGCCTCATCCAATCGGCCAAGGCCGTGTAGAGCTACTCCCAGATTGTTAAGAGCCTCCGAATTATTGGGCTCGAGTGCGAGAGCGGCTCTGTAGTCGCGTTCGGCTTTCGCCAGCCGTCCCGCCTTGTGATGGCGGCGGGCGCCGTCGAGCAGTCGCTTTGAGTTCCGTTTCATCTATGGTGCGGCTCACGTCGCAGCTGGTGGGCCGGCTATTCTAGGGTGCGAAAGAGCCTTGGACCAGGGCCGCAAGGAGTGCTGGCGAGGTATGCTCAACAGTTGAGCTTCAGCCGGCGAACCTAGTCGGCATGCATGCAATGCATTGGATTGGGATGATGCAGCCTGTTGCTTTACTCGGCTCTCTCCATCGCGCCGGCATTGATGTGCGGATACATGCGCATGGCGCCGCTCGGGCCAACAGCAAACACATACTTGTTGTTTTCGCGAAACCCGGCCTCAAGAGGAAGTTGTTTATCCAAAGCGAAGGTGTCCGGAGCCGAAGGCCGATAAACGCCAACGCCGCCGATAATCAGCCCGCCGTCTTCTGTGGCTTCCACCAGCCGCCCTTGGCCCGACGGCTCGCTGTTCGGGTCAACCGGTACGTTATGATAGACGCCGACGTATTTGCTTGTGTCGGCGGCGACATTCGCCGGGATTGGCAATTTGCCAAGGAAGTGTTCCAGCACAACGGCGCGCACGCCGCTGTGGGACACTTCTGGTAGCACCTGGCCTGAAATCGGTTCAAGTGAATTGTTCACATGTGCCATTTCCGTTTCGCTGGGCTCGCCGCCGCCGGCCATCGTCACGAAAACGCCGATTTTGCTATCGAGCATCATAAATTCCATAGAGCGGAAGTTGAGACTTCCGTAGTGCTCGATGACGGTTTCCCCGTTGTAATCGTATACAAAGAACTGCATACCGAAGCCGCTCGCGTCGGGATGATTGCCGCGCTTGCGGGCATGCATAAGCTTGAAGGTCTCAGGTTTGAGGATTGCAGGTCCCGTGCCTTCACCCTCCATGGTGTGGGCAATGAGCCAATTCGCCATATCTCCGGCGGTGGAATTGGTGTCTCCGGCGTATGAAATGTAGGGAGTCAGCGGCGGGTAGGGGAGCGCTACCGGAGGTCCGTTCGGTACGAAGGCGTACTGAGTCACGACAGCCGGGCTGGGCGCTTCCGGGGCATTGGTTAATTCGGTGTGGGTCATGCCCAGCGGCTGGAAAATATTCTCATTCAGATATTCTTGAAGCGTCATGCCGGTGATGTCTTCGACCATAAATCCAAGAGTCGCGCTGCAGGGATTACAGTAGATAGAGATTGTCCCGGGTTCGCGCACAACAGGCGGCGTATGTTCGGCAATGTACTCGGCCGGCAGCGGAGGATCGGGGTGCGGGCCTGTCCCGTCGTACCTGACCTGCGCACGCCCGAGGCCGCCTTGATGGGTCAGCAGATCCCAAATTGTGATCTCGCCGCCGAACGGATTCTCCAATTGAACGCGCTTAAGGTATTTATTGACCGGATCATCCAGCGACTCAATTTGTCCCCGCTCCAATAGCTGAGCAATCGCCGTTCCGAAAAATGTCTTGGTTAGGGAGGCAATCCGAAACACCGATGTATCGGCATTTACCGGCACCTTGTTGGCCCAGTCGGCGTACCCGTATCCTTTCTTGAATATCACGTCGTTCCCATGGGTCACGGAGACAGCCAATCCGGACACGCGGTGTTCGGCGATCATCCGACCGAATGTATGATCAGCCCACTTTTCAACGACCGCTGTTTCGAGCTTCCCCGCGGTATCGCCGGGCGCTGTAGAATGGTTCTGCTCAGTTCCCGAATCACATGCCACCAGTGTCATTGCGACCAGTAATACGGCCGCGTATGCCTTCGCCATACCGTGGCGCCGCGCTTGCGGATTCGAATTTGCCGGAACGGGTTGGAGAGGAAGCTCTGCGCCTTGCATCTCGATCTCCTGCCTTTTTCAAAGCTTGCTTTTCTTAGCGGACCGCCATACGCAAATAAGCGGCGACGGTTGATCACTGGTAGCATACCACATCTTCGCTCTGCTAGCATGATGTTGTTTTTTCCGGCCTACACATGCCGGCGTAGTTTGAATGTTTCGCGATCCAGACACGGCTACTCTCCATCTCTTGTCGTATTCATGAAAGAAGGTGTCGCGCTGTCGCAACGTGCGAACGCGGATTGGTAATCGGATCGAGGATTTGAGCAGTCAGCCCGTCAGCAAAGTGGAGATGGAATTCGAAATAACAGCCGATCGCAGGCGCATTTGAATGTCGACGGCTTGTGTTTCGCATGTCAATTTATGGCAGCACGCTCCATGGGAGGGGTACCGCAAATGACAATCGCACGAGTTCTAATCGTGATTGTGTTGGGCTTGGCCGTCAGCCCAGCCCTGGCGCAAAGGAGCCTCACACCGGAAGAGAAGGCCGATAGCGATCAATTGCGAGCGTTGATTCAGGAGACTCCACAGCTTTCGGTAGACCGTGTCGAATTGCGGGCAATTCCGAGCCTAAGCTTCGAGAGCATTTCTGCGGTGGCCGCGGATCGGAGCGGCAATATCTATGTGCTCCACCGTCCGGAAGCCCCCGAGGGAAATCCCGTCGTTGTACTGGACGGGCAAGGGCAGGTACTCCGGTCCTGGGGCGCAGGCATGTACGGTATTCCTCATGGAATTCGCATTGATCCTGCGGGCAACGTTTGGACGATCGACGCCAATCTTTCCAAAATTCTCAAGTTCACCGCAGCCGGAAAAAAGATACTTGAAATCGATGTCGGCGATATTCCGGATCCCGAACGAAGATTCTGCGGTGCGACGGACGTAGCGTTTGGAACCGATGGCCGCTTCTATGTTTCGGACGGCTACTGCAATGGTCGCGTTGTCGTTTACAGCGCCGATTGCAAGAAGATACGAGAGTGGGGAAGTCGCGGAACCGGGCCCGGTGAGTTCAACAATATGCACAGCATCGCGTTGGGCCGCGATGGCACGCTGTATACTGCCGACCGCGAAAACGGCCGCCTTCAGTGGTTCGATCTCGAGGGAAACTTTCTGGGGCAACGTAAGTTCGGCGGCCAGCTATTTAGCGTTAGCGCGGGGGAAGATGGCAATCTGCACCTTGGCGTCCATCCGAGGGGAGGCCCCTATGGAACCGATTCCCATATTCTCAAATTTAATCCCGCCAGCGGCGATGTGATCGGAAAGGTGGAAGTCTTTGCGCACCAATTGAACGTGGGCGCCGACGGCACACTGTTTCCGGGCACCATAAATACCGAAGCCGTCATTTTCTTTCGCCCTCGGGACTAATTTTGCGCTTGCCTGGCTAAAGCGAGGTTCGGCGTGTCGTTCGCGCGCCGTGGTACCGATACTGCGAAATCGGGTTACGCACCTGAAAATTCGGCAACATCCAACTCGGGCCGATCAATTCGCCGCACGCGATAGTCGTAAACAAAGTGTGCTCTTGCACCCTTGTTACAATATCAAACGATAAGAGTGTTTAGCGAACAACGTGAACAGTGTTGCCTTTTGTGCAGTGCAATGCAATCCTCTAAAAAAGCACAGGGAACGCGACACGATGACTCACAAGGATGTGATTCATAACGGTGTCTACGGAGATGCGAGTGCTCCAGTCCCAAAGCTGCGCGTCGGCTTTGTTCTGGTTCAGCCCTTCACACTCGCGGCATTCGCTTGTTTTGTTGATGCGCTGCGCCTGGCCGGCGACGAAGGAGACCGCAGCCGCCCCATTGAATGTAGCTGGAGCGTCCTCGGCGACGAGAACGAACCGATTACCTCAAGCTGCGGCGTGGCTGTCCGCCCAAACACTGCCATGCGGGATCCAAGAGAGTTCGACTATGTCGTTGTGGTAGGGGGAATGCTCCACCAAGGCCAGGTGGTTCCAGATGGGACAAATTCCTTTTTAAAGAAGGCGGCGCGATCAGGTATTTCATTGATCGGCGTGTGCACCGGCTCTTTCGTATTGGCACGGGCGGGTTTGCTGAGCGGAAGAAAAGTATGCGTAAGCCGGTTCCATCGGAACAGATTTCAAGAGGAATTCCCCGATCTGGATGCTCAGTCCGCTCAAATGTTTGTGCTGGACGGGAAAATCATTACTTGTGCGGGCGGCGTCAGCGCGGCGCATTTAGCCGCGCACTTGATCTCAAAGCATCTACATCCTGAAAAAGCGTTAAAGACGCTACGGCTTCTCTGTGAGGAGACGCCAAATCCTGTGAATGCAAGTCAGCATCAGGCAATCAGCGCCTATCAATGTAGTGACACGCTTGTACGGGAAGTTATGTTGAAAATCGAAGACAGCCTAGCGGTGTCCATATCTCTGAATGAGATATGCGCTTCACTCGGCGTCAGCATCCGTCAGCTTGAACGCCGCTTTATCATGGCCATCGGCATCACGCCGCGTTCCTACCGGCTCGAACTTCGTTTAGCAAAGGCAAGGTGGCTGGTCGAACGGACCGATAAGCCGGTGACGGCGATCGCTCTAGAGTGCGGATTCGGCAGCTGTTCACACTTCTCCAACATGTTCAAATCCCACTTTCATTTGCAGCCGTCCGACGTCAGGCGCCAGTCGCAGACGTCGCCGATCCGCGCTGCTCAGAACATTCACTAGCCGGCCGTAAATTTGCAACGCCGCGCGTTTGACGTGTTTCTGCAATCGCGTGCCGTACCGCTTCAACTGCGTGGCGCATATTCAAAATTGCGCGTAGCGTAATCGCAAGCGCATTGCCGCCTATATGGCCTAGTATTGCATAGAAATTGCGCTAGTATTGCATAGAAATTGCAAGGCAGTGTGCCGACAGGTGAGGATGTCGGTACGGTGCGACTGCGTGAAACAAGAATTTCAAGAAGGGGAAACAGAGTCAGGCGCACTTCAGTTTGATCGAACGCGCAAAGAACGATCGAGCAAATATCTTCCACCACCGGACCAAAATCGTGAGTTTTAGAACAAGATGTTCCGGTAGGTGACCTGTAAAGATTTCTTCATCAAGAAGAAATCAAGGGGCAAAGGTGGGGTATAGGTAATGTTTATGCAGCCCAAGCTACACCGTCTTGCGGCGGTTGGCTTTGCTGGGATCTTTTTTGCGGCGTGGTTCGTGACGCCAACTTTGGCGCAACAGCAAACATCCTCCGATGTTTTCGAGCCGGCGGCAATTGAGCGCTGGGCTGATGAGGTTTTCGGAAGGGCTCTTGCGGAGCATCGTATCTCCGGCCTCGGTTTCGTCGTCACCGACGCGAACAAGGTCGTGTTCATCAAGGGCTACGGCTATCAGGACTGGGCAAGTCAGAAGCCCTTCGATCCGAACGTTACCAAGACCCGCACCGCTTCGACCACAAAGCAGTTCATCGGCGTCTCGGTAGGGCAGCTGCTCGAACGCGGCAATATCGCCTCGCTTGACGATCCGGTGAACAAATACCTGAAGCGATTTCAATTGCCGCCCAACAACGGCGAGCAGATCACGATCTGGGATCTTCTGACCCACCGCGGGGGCTTTGCCGGCAACGGCAGCAGTCTCGAGTTCACGACCGAGACGACCAAGACACCGATGTCCGGCGAAATCATCAAATCAGTGCTGCCGGGCTACGCCCGTCCGGCCGACACTCTCTCGGTTTATTGTAACGTCTGTACCGCCATCCTCGGTTTCATGATCGAAGATGTCAGCGGACAGGGTCTGCCGGATTATCTGCGAGAGAACATCTATAAGCCGCTTGGCATGACGCAGACCGAGTTGAGTGTTGGCGAGCAGCCTCCGGCTAACATGATTGTTCAGTATGCCTTCGTCGAAAACGGCGTTGCGGTACCGTTACCTTATCCGACGCTGAACCCGCTGATCGCCGCAGCCGGCAGCAATACCTCCACTACAGACGACTATGCCAAGTGGCTGATGGCCAATCTCCAGGAAGGCTCGGGCCCTTTGGGTAAGGCCCTCTTGTCGGACAAGACCTGGAAGCTGGCGCATACGCAGCACCGGGCCAACCATCCCGACGCCAGCGGATTCGGCATGAAGTTCTTCACCTACGACTACAACGGCGAGCGGGTGATGGAGCAGTACGGCAGCCTTCAGCATCGCTCGATGATTTTTTGGCTGATGGACAAGAAAATCGGCATCTTCGCCACCATGGCCGGGGGGGGAGAACCCCGGGACGGTGCCGAGATGCCCACGGGAACTGACGCAAAGCCCATCAGTGGTTCGGTGGAGCCGGCACTCTCTCACAGCGGCGTCCGCGCACTCATCCTCGAACATTTCCTCGGGCCGCTGCCGATCCATCGGGACATGAACATGAATTTGGCCAAATACACGGGCCCCTATCGCGATGTTCCACGCAATCCGAATTCTGATCGATCGCCCCGCGAAGTCGCCGTGACCGACAGCGGCGGCGACGGCCTAATCATCGACGGCCGGGGCGTTTATCGCCCGGCGGGGCCGCACACGTTCACGCTCGACCGGACACTCGAACTGGATGCCGGGTTCGGGGTCAACAACAGCTACGTCTTCACCGTCGATTCGAACGGGATGGCCACTTGGATGTTCGGACACGTGAATGCTGGAGGATTTCACAAGATAGCGGATCAATAGAGATGCCTCCGTCTTGTGAAAATTTGGGGGCTTATAACTATCTGTTGACAAGCTCGCCTTGAGGCCCTATGTTCTTGGGATAGCAAGGAGGTTGGTTATGGCACACAAAGCACCAGGAAAATCAGACCGCGAAGGGCTCACGATGGTGCAGCTTTGCGATATGTTTCCCGACGAAAATTCGGCCCGTCAGTGGTTTGAGTCCCGCGTTTGGCAGGACGGCCGCTATTGCCCGGTCTGCGGAAGCACCCGGACCCATAATGCGGGACATAATCACATGCCCTATCGCTGCTCGGATTGCCGGTCTTACTTCTCGGTCAAAACCGGGACTGTCATGGGCGACTCGCATCTTCCCTTGCGCAAGTGGGTTTTCGCGATCTACCTGCACCTGACAAGCCTCAAGGGCGTATCGAGCATGAAGTTGCACCGCGACATAGGCGTGCCCCAGAAGACGGCTTGGTTCATGCTCCAGCGTATCCGCAAGGCGTGGGAAAGCGAAGATTCGCCATTTGCCGGACCTGTTGAGATTGACGAAACCTACATGGGTGGCAGGGAGCGCAACAAGCACAAGGGCAAGAAGCTAAATGCCGGACGTGGTGCCGTCGGCAAGACCGCCGTTGTCGGCGCGAAGGACCGCAAGACCAACAAGATCAAGGCCAAGGTCGTCGAGAATACCGACGCGAAGACCCTACAGAAATTAGTTGTCGAGACAGCGGCCAACGGCGCGACGGTCTACACGGACGATGCAGCGGCCTACAAGGGCATGCCCTTCGACCACACGAGCGTCCGCCATAGCGTTGGCGAATATGTCCGTGATATGGCCCACACCAACGGGATCGAGTCGTTCTGGAGCATGCTGAAACGGGCGCACAAGGGCGTCTACCACAAGATCAGCGCCAAGCATTTGCAACGCTATGTTGACGAGTTTTCCGGTCGCCACGGTGTCCGCGAGCAAAACACCCTTGACCAGATGCAATCGGTTGTTGCCGGAATGGTTGGAAGGCGGCTAAGATACCGTGATCTGATCGCGTAGCTCTTGGCAGGGACGCGCAATCAGAAGGGCGAGCACCTTGGTCAAACTAGCCGAGGTGCTTTGCTATGCGCAAGCTAAATCAAGCCGATCTAACTCCCAAAGAAATTCTTAAGCTGCTAGATCATCCCGAGGTGATTGATTTTATTGAATTTATTGCCGGGCGAGTTGCTGAAAGAGTTTTTTATCGGGAACAAATGCAAGAAGATCATACGCCTTCTCCAAAGATCGAGTCGTCTGTTCAAAGTCTGTCTCGTTCGGGATCCGCGACATGTAGACCGATAACGTAAGATGGTCTTTTATGTCAATGAAATAGACATTTACTGTAACCTCCAATGCGTTGGCGGCATCTCCAACGTCTCGGAAACGTATGCCGGCTACTTTTACTTCGCGGAGTTGCAGGATGTTCGCACTCATGAGCATTCTCCTTCTTGATAGTTGATTGTATGCTCTTGCCAGAACACATGACCGTATGGGATAGAACCATGGTTATCCCCAGAAAGGAGGCATGATGTCAGCGCGCGCGCCGTCCATGAAGAAGGAGCTTGAGAGCATTCGAGCATGGGCAAAAGCAAAGATCGCCGACGATACGGAGCCTCCGTGGTCTTGGTATCAGTATATGAAGTTGATTGAGACAGCAGATGCCATTCTCGCCGGCATGGCCACTAAGACCACGGAGAATTCACCTCAACCGGACGAGCGTCTGGGAACGCATCTCCGATTAGTGGATTCCACAGATCCGCAAGATAACTCTCAACACCATCCCTATGGGCCGACAGTACCGCTGCCCATGTGACCATTAGAGTGCCACGCGTCGCATAACCAACAATCTCAGGGTCCTTCCTGTGTTTGGCTAGTCTGTCAGAGATGTTCCCTTGACCCACGCGCACGACACGACCGGGCTTCCCTTTGTGCCAGATTAAGTAGACCCCATAGGGAGTTCCGCTAAGCGGGAGAGTCAGATTTTCGAGGTTGCACCAGTGCTTGTTTTCACCACACGTACGCCATTTTACATTCAACGTCATTGTTCGCATCCTTCTATCGAAGGAAGGCGCACTTGACGGGCGGTCAGGAATCAGCGATGATTCTTCCTGACGCTGTTTTGCCGTTCCGCGCGCCTCCTACGGTTTACGCGGGGCCAACTGTTACCGAAAGCCGGGCTGGAACCCGGCTTTCTGGTGCTCAGTGGCCTATGTCGTGCTGACTATACGGCGTGGCACAACATGTCGTCAGAGGGAAATCAACAGATAGTTATAAGCCCCAAAATTTGCATGGTCTAGCCTAGAAATGTAATACTAGATTAGTGGAGATAACCTCATTGATTTGAGCTACTTAGCCTATCGTTATGACATTATTGTGACAGTTTCTAATTAGTACCTATCGGTGGATCTGTTTTTCCACTCGAACTAGCCATTGAACGCCTAATCGTATATCCTTGCCGGGCATTTTGGTGGGAGCGGGGGGCGTGATCGGGATGGTCGATGCGCATGCCCTGTTGGAGGATGATTAGGTCTTGACGACTTGATCTAGGCTGCGAAGTTCACCACACACATGGGGAGAATGTTATGAATTACAACAGCCTTCGTCAGCGAACGTTGACCTCGGTCAGTGCTGCCGCATTGCTCACCGCCTTCGCTATGGGCACGCCGGCACGAGCCCAGGAGTCATCACAGACTGCTGAAGTCGAGATTGAGCAGGTGATTGTCACCGGCACGCGCATCATACGCGACGGCTTCGAAGCGCCGACGCCAGTAACGGTCATTGATCTGAATTACATCCAGGATGAGGCGGCCGGGAACATCATTGATTTCATCGCTAAATTGCCAGCACTGATTGGAAGCGAATTGCCGGAAACGCAGAAGACTAGTATGACCCGCGGCGGCGTCGGTTTGAGTACACCTGAGGCGCGCAACTTGGGCGCCAAAAGGACCCTTATTCTCCTGGACGGACGGCGCAGCGTTGCCTCGCAGCAGACCGGCGATGTCGACGTTAATACCTTCCCGCAGCAGCTAGTAACGCGAGTTGACGTGGTTACGGGCGGCGCATCGGCGGCTTACGGCTCCGATGCCCTCGCCGGCGTCGTCAATTTCGTGCTCAACCGGAACTACACCGGCTTCAAGGCAGAAGTTCAAGGCGGCATTACGACCTACGGCGACGGCCCGGAGTGGAAAGGCTCCTTTGCCTTCGGGACTCCCTTTGCCAACGATCGCGGCCATTTCCTCATGAGCGCTGAGGTTGCCAACAGATACGGCATCGAAGGCGCCCCGCGCGACTGGGCCAAAGAAGGGTGGCATACCATCAACAACCCGGCCTATGCGGTTGGTAACGGCGAACCGCAGCGCATAATTACAGATAGAGCGTCGGTAATATCAATGGCGCCGGGTGGCATCGTTGTTTCTGGTCCGTTGGCGGGCCTCACTTTTGGGGAAGGCGGAGAGCCGCGCATGTTCAATTACGGGGAGCAGGTGAAGTACCCCTGGCATATTGGCGGGGAATGGGCGGCCAACGATCTCTCTCACGATGGATCCGCCCTCCTCCCGGAGGATTACCGGCACAATGCCTTCTTCCGCGGAAGCTATGAGATCACCGACAACACCGAGATATTCGCTGAACTTAGCTACGCCAGCAGCCACACGTACAGCATATGCTGTAACCACTTCGCCGGCGGGCGCATGACGATCAACGTCGACAACGCCTTCATGGATGAGGGAGTCCGCGCAAAAATGGTGGAGCTTGGACTGTCAACGTTAAAGATGGGCAGTCACTTCTCGGATCTGCCATTTAAAATCGAGCAGGAGACCACTCGGATCGTTCGACGCTACATATTCGGCGCAGAAGGCGATTTCGACGCCTTCGGGACCAACTGGACGTGGGATGCCTACTTTCAAGTGGGGTCTGCCGGCATCACAAAGAGCTTTTACGACCGATCGAACTCTGGGATGGGTGCTATAGATGCGGTGCGCTCTCCCACCACCGGCGGGATTGTCTGCCGCTCGACACTCACCAATCCGAGCGACGGCTGCGTGCCGTGGAACGTGTTCGGCCTGGGCGTGAATGGGCCGGCCGCCGCGAACTTCACCGCCCACTGGTCCTATGCGTACGAAACGGTCGAGCAGCAGGTAGCTTCCTCCACATTCGCGGGTGAGCCGTTCACGACCTGGGCCGGTCCTGTTTCCGTGGCTTTCGGCGTCGAGTACCGGAATGAAAAGGTCGGCGGCATACAAAGTGCCGCGAACGCTGCGAACAATTCCTTTGTCGGGAATGCACCGCCGACCGTAGGCGGTTATAATGTGACGGAAGGTTTTCTGGAAACGGTGATTCCTCTCGCTACCGACGTAGACTGGGCCGAATCCCTGGAATTCAATGGTGCCATCCGCGCCACCAGCTACAGCACTGCAGGCTACGTCACTACCTGGAAAGCAGGTCTCACCTATAGCCCTGTTGCCGATATAACCCTCCGCAGCACTTATTCCCGTGACATCCGCGCTCCGCAGCACGTGGAATTATTCGCAAAGGATATATGCGTGGGCAACCTGGTGCTCGATCCGTTCAACAAGGGGCTACCCGTCAACGTCCAGGGGTGTGAGAGCGGCAATCTCGATCTCGTGCCTGAAAAGGCGGATACTACCGGCATCGGTATTGTCGTCCAGCCTTCATTTATGCCGGGCCTGAGCGCTTCGATAGACTTGTTCAATATCAAAATCAAAGACGCTATCGGCACGGTCGGACGTCAACAGACTCCTGATCGCTGCTTCAACGGCGAAAAGATCTTTTGTAGTGCGCTCGTGTTCGACGCAGATGGGTTCCTTTCTCGAGTCAACATCCGGCCCACGAACTTTGTTAAAGAGACCATGCGCGGCATAGATTCTGAGATAGCTTATACTACGCCGCTGGACGCCATAGTGGGAGGTTGGGACGGCAATCTGACATTGCGTGCTTTGGCGACTGTTTATATAAAGCAGGAAAAGGATCAAGGCACGGGCGCCGGCATTGTGAACACCATCGGCAGCGGCGATATTCGCAAATGGAACTACCGGTTCACCGGTACATATGTGAACGACCCGTTCCGTTTCACATTGACAGGGCGGGGTGTTAACTCGGGCGTACGTAGTGTCTCTTATGTTCAATGCACCTCCGGCTGCCCTCTGTCGAAGAGCACCGCCCGGACGATTAACAATAACTTCCGTCCTGCGGCCGTATACCTCGATGGGTCCTTGCGCTACAAATTCGATGTAGGCAGCAGCAATGCGGAAGCATTTTTGGCGGTTCGCAATATCTTGGACAAAGATCCGCCTGCCGGCGCCGAGGCACAGGGACCTGGAGGGGTCGCCCATTCCGTCTTTGACTGTGCTGCCGAAGTCTATGATTGCATAGGCCGTACGTTCCGGGCCGGAATCCGCTGGGAAATGTAGGCATTAGGCTGATCGGTTCGTGGAGAATTGACCAAGAGCAAGAGAGAAACAGGTGCTGAATTGACGATCAGAGTCGTTCATCACCCGCGCCTCTAGGTTCGATGCACGTGTGACCTCTGAGATATTTTGTTTCGCTATAGTGAATTAAGAAACGCAATAGCAAACAACGTCGAGCTGCTGCCGTCAACTTCTCCTCTCCCGACAGCTTCAAGAGCGCCGGTCGCTGGCAATGTCCCTCTATTGCCAGCGGTCGGTTCCCAATTTGTTGCAATGCCCAAGGGCGCAAGCGAACATATTGCTCTATGGCATCATCAGAAATGATTGATCAGTACTTACCTAACCGGGGGACAAGCATGCGACGTGGTATAAAGCTTTTGAGTGTAGCGTTTGCGTTGCAGGTATTGTTGGGCGCTACCACAGTTTTGCCGGCTTCGGCTTCGTCCTCGGGAACGCCCCAACCGTTGGCGTAACTGACGCCGAGACTGGACTGGGCATAGGCATTGCCCTGGTCTGCGGCCTTGCGAAACCACTTCGCAGCCTCGGCGTCGTTCTGAGCAACGCCCATACCGTATTTGTACATGAAGCCGAGACTGGACTGGGCATAGGCATCGCCCTGGTCTGCAAAGGGCCGAAAGAGAAGCATCGCCGTGGTGTAGTCTTGGCGTTTATAAGCGGCGAACGCATCCTCATACGGCCCCGCGACAGCCACACCGCCAACACCCATTGCGATGATGGCAGCAAGTAATACAGTTCTGATGGCGTTCGCTAAAACTTGCATGACTCCCTCTCAGGGAAGTGTAGCAGAATTAGCAACATTAGCAGAGCGGGGTATGTGGGCTGGTGAGTTTGTAAAGCCGTGGGAGTGGCGGCGCAAAAGGTAGCGGTGCGGCGATTTGCTAAGACTCGCTAAAACCCCCTGCAATTGCTCAGCCCCGATTCAATGGCTGGAGCAATGGAATCAATTTCGCGACAAACAGCATATTGTCCATCGTCGTATCCCTCCCAATATGCCTCATCTAGATCGGCTTCGCTGTCCCCACATCCCGTAAGACAAATGACTACTAGGAACTAGTTGAGGCTTTAAGTATGGATGAAGAATACATATTCATTTTGCCTCCGCCTCCCCAACGTTATTCGCCTGGGCAATCTCCACCAAGCGATATGCCCTATCTAAACACTTAGCGCGGCTGGATGTGCCAAGTTGGCACCGCCTTGCCGCCATTCTTCTTCGGCTGCCGCCCTTGTCTTCCTTGTAAGCCTAGAGGGCCCCTTAACCATCGCAATAGGTGGTAAGTGTGCCATCAGCAATCGGTGCCCATGGGCACGTTTTGCCCCCTTATTTAACTTGGCGCCATCGCTGCCTCCGGTGGTTGCTATGTGGTTGCTAATAGCGATTGTGGCTCACGCCCCAACGTTTAACTATTGTCATAAGTCATTGATTTATAATGTGCCGGCGCGCGGAATTGAACCGCAGCCTACTTTATCAGCTAAAGAGCTCCTTGAATTCTTCCGTCCCCGACACGTGGAGCCATTCGAACACCGCCATTTCGGTGTTGACCACACTGATGCCCGAATCGCGCATACGGCTTGCCGCAATCTCTACGCTTTCGGGATGACGGGAGCTGGCCGCATCGGCGATCACAAAGACATCAAAATCCAGGTCTCTGAAACCGAGGACGCTTTGCATAACGCACACGTGGGGCTCGATACCGCAGATCACCAGTTGGGCTCGGCCGTCATTGGCCATGGCTTTGATCCGGTCTCCAATGGCCAGATCGGCCGCACAGGAAAAATGCGCCTTTTCCATCACCGGCGCATCGCCCTTGATGTTGTCAAGTCGCGCGATCGTGGGGCCAAGCCCCTTTCTGTACTGCTCGGAAACCGTCATGGGGATGCCTAGGCGCTGCGCCGACTGCATAAGAACGGCGCAACGATCCGCCATGCGATCAGCCTCGTGCGCCGCTGGCATAAAGCGCTCTTGAACATCGATGCCAAGCAGCTGGCTGCAGGCACGATCAAGAAGCATGAAACCCCTCAATTTTACCGACTCGGCAGCGACCCGTTATACAGGACTACACCGCCCACCGCCACGAAGGGTACCCCGCTATTTTTCAGCAAAATCAACGACATCGCGAAACCTATGCCAGCCATTGCTTCGCCACGAAGGCAGAGTAGAGTTGCCTATGGTTTCTTCCGCTCCCTCACCACCGAGATACCCTGCTCATGGCAGCCGAATGAATCGTACGCGCGTGATCACGCTGATGACTTTGGCAGTGTTCGTTGTGCTTGGAACATTGATGGTGCTGTTTTTCGGCGGCCTGCCTCCTTGGCCGGTGGCCCTATGCTTTGCCACCAGCCACATAGCATTTTGCGCAATCGTTGCACGGGTCAAGCCCTTCACGGGCCCTTACCGCAAGCCGATGGTGGACCCCGACCCCACAGACTGGCCCGGCTGAGGACAGGGACGCCGTGCCCGGTAGAAAAAATAAGACGGACAAGAACAAACCCTCGGCTAAGACGGCGCTCGGCAAACCCAGGAAGAAACAACGAGCTGTGAAAAACAAACAGCCTGACGAAGCTGCCGCGCCGATACCAGACGGGCCTGAACAAAATAACCAGAGGGACCCTAAAAAACGCGTCGTAGCCATGCGTGAGAAATTGAAAAAATCGTTAGAAGACCCGGAGATGCGCGACCAGATTTTGCGCGCGGTCCGCACGATGCTGAACGAAGGCCGATGATGAAATGCTCATATTTCTTTGTTCTCATTGCAACCGCGGGTTCTTTCTTCATGAATTGGACCGCAACCGCGCAGGACCAGGACGTTGTTGCCGGCTTGGGTCTGGAGGAAAGTGCCGCGCCCATGCGGGAGATGAAGGGCTGGGAGACGCCACGCAAAATTGTCGTCCTGGCAGAGAACGCCGCGCGCATAGCTCCGTTTCAGGACGTTGCGCCGAGCGTGACCGTGGTCGGCGCGCGCGACCCGCGCGAGGCTGCCGCGCACATGAAAGACGCTGATGCCCTTATTAGTTTTTGTTCCTCTGGTCTGGTGGATGCGGCACCGCAGCTGAAATAGATTCAATCGCAGTTGGCCGGAACCGGCGGGTGTATCGACATTCCGCGCGTGCGCTCGGGTGAAATTCTTTTCACCAATATGCAGCGGGTGAACGGACCTAACGTGGCCGAGCACGCCATGGCCTTGGTCCTGGCGCTGAGCCGCCAGATCAATGCCACCGTTGTCAATCAGCAGAATAAAAAATAGAGCCGAAAAGGTTTCGCATCGCCGCGAGATCTGGATGGGAGCACACCGAGATCGCCCGGCAGGCGCATGCGTTCAATATGCGGGTTATCGCCACACGCAACTCCAGCCGCGAGGGACCAAACTTTGTGGACTACGTCGGCTCGGCGAACGAGCTGTCCGATTTCATCGGACAGGCGGACATTGTGGTGAACGCCACGCCCCTGACTCCTTCAACAACGGATCTTTTCGACGCGGCGATGTTTGGGCGCATGAAGCGTTCCGCCCATTTCATTAACATCGGGCGTGGTGGTAGCGTTGTTACGAACGACTTGGTGGACGCATTGAACGCCCAAGTAATCGCTGGCGCGGGACTGGACGTCACAGAGCCGGAACCCTTGCCCGCAGGCCATCCGCTGTGGAATGCGCCGAACGTCATCATCACACCCCACATGGCGAGCGCGTCGCGGGCGAAAATGGAACGGGTCTGGGCGGTGATGCTCGAAAACGTCCGCCGCTACGTGGCGGGGGAAAAATGCTGTCGGTGGTGGATGTGGAACGAGGGTATTAGGACGAAATCTATCTCTGCCTCGGCCGCTTCGCCCGCACCGCGCCGCGCCGGACTTTGGGTTTTATTGCTGATGCCTTGCGCGCCTTGACCGCCACCGCATAGGCCTTGGCGGCCCATCCCTTCAACTCGTCGGGGTCTTCGATAATTTCATCGGGCACGTACCAGTAGGACAAATTCCCGGTCTTGCCTTCCTTCTTGTCGTAAGTAAAGGGCTGGGATTTGACAGCCTCAAAGTCGGCCCGGTTGCTATCGTCGACTTTAAAGAATAGTTGGCCGTCGGCGATAAGGGCGAACATCAGCCCGCCCTTGAACAAGCCCTGACCGCCGAACATGCGTCGCGCGGTCACGCCGCCAAACCGCTCCAGGTGTTCCAGCACGTAATCGGTGAACCAGATACCGGCCATAACTCGGTTATTTTAGCCTAAGAATAAGGAGAAATTAGCCTTACGTTTTTCCATAAAAGCGGCGTGACCTTCTTTAAAATCCTCACCGGAGAATGCGTCCGCGAATTTTTTTAGGTTTCCCGGCCCATAGTCGGCCACGCCGGCGCGGGCTGCGCCTCTGCCGCAACCCGGCCTTCCTCGACAGCGCTCTCGTAGCGGCGGCCAAGCTTCAAGCCTACATAGCCCCACGCCGCGGCAATAAGCGCCCCGAATACAGCGATACCCGAAACGCCGAGACCGATGGCACGAAGGCTCGCCTGGACCCACGCCTGACTGACATCGCCAAATCTGTAGACGACTGTATCGAGCACATTCTTAGCTTTGTATTTACTTTCTTGGTCAACGATGGTGAACAGCATTTCCCGGCCCGGTTTTGCAACGGCGTATTCACCGACGCGGCGTACCACCTGCACGCCCAACACCACGATCAGCACCGGCGAGACCGCCATCGCCATGAAGGCCAGCAGCATTATTCCTGGCACCAGCACCAGAGCCGCAGTGACGCCGAACTTGTTTACCAGCCGGCCCGTGCCGAAGAACTGAATAAGAATAGCGAGCGAGTTCACAACCAGATCGACGGACGCGAATATGCGGGTGCGAACGTTGGCGCTGTCCGACGCCGCCTCTATCATTGCAGCCTGTTGAAAGTAGAGGATGGTCGAAACCCAGGTAAGCAGCAGGATGAAAGCCGCGAACATCATCAGGTATGGAGATTTCAAGACCTGAGAGAACCCCGCAAACGGGTTGGCGGATTTGTTGAGGCTGTGGTCAAGGGTCGTGCGCTGCACATCCTCGCCGGATGCCAGAAATTTAGCTTTCTCTTTTTCCAGCGCAATCACAAGGCCGACGACGATCAGGAAACCCGCGGCGGAAATAAGCAAAAGTGTCTCATTGCCGAGGGTAGTGACAAAAGCGGCGGTGACGGCCGGACCTGCAGCGGCGCCAAAGCTGCCGCCAGCCGCAATAACGCCATAAAGCCGCTTTGCCTGCTTCCTGGAATAAATATCGGCCATGAAGCTCCAGAATACGGAGATAAGGAAAATGTTGAACACGCTTACCCAGATAAAGAACGCGCCCGCGACAAAGCGCGTTTCCATGCCGGACGTGAACATCAGATAGAAAATAAAGATGTTGATGACGAAGAAGCCGTAGATCCACGGCAAGAATCGGGAGAGACGGACTTTCGCGGCCACCCACGCGTAGATGGGCGCGGCGATGAAGGTGGCAAAAAAGACGTAGGTGAAAAGTTCCTCGAGATTATCGGACCCGTACACCGTGCCCATGGCGTCGCGCATGGGACGAAGAATGTAGTAGCTACCGAGCAGAAAGAAGAAATAGAGGAATGATATAACAACAGCCCGCATCTCGTGCGGTTCGATCAGCGCCGCAGCTTTAATGATGCGTGCAAATGGCGACTTCGGACTAGCAGCTTCATTCATGGTAATTCACCTCCCCGGCTGCTCGGCACCGGAACTATAGTGGCTTTTGCCTACCGAAGAGAGTCTTCGCGTCACAAATTCTGACTGGCATTGTGTAACACTCATGCGTCTTTTCCGACCCGACTTCTCCGCCGCGCGGCGCCTTTTCCGCAACCGCAATTTTGCATTGTTCACGGCGGGGAACTCAGTCTCGGTTGTGGGTGTATGGGTTCAGCGAGTGGCCGTTGGCTGGCTGACGTGGGACCTTACCCATTCGGCAACTTGGCTAGGCGCGGTGGGCATGGCTGAATTTCTGCCGGCGATCGTGACGGCGCCCATCGCCGGCGTACTCGCTGACCGGGTCGACCGGCGGCACATAGCGGTGATTGGTCAAGTCTTGGCGACCGCACAGGCGACCACTCTGGCCATACTGTCGCTTTCCGGACTCATTACGCCGTTGCTTATTTTCGCCTTGCAGCTGTTTTCTGGATTCGTCCAACCCATTATGCAGACCGCTCGGCTTGTTCTGGTGCCGACTCTGCTGCCACGGGAAGACGTGGGCAGCGGCGTGGCCATCACGTCGCTGACCTTCAACCTTGCGCGCATCGTCGGACCGGCGTTATCCGGGGTACTTATTACGACGGTTGGTGTCGGCTTCGCGTTTTCCTTTAACGCGGCAACGTATCTTGGGGTCATCGCCGCGCTATTGAGCCTCTCGTTGCCGCCGCGGGAACGGACGCGGCGCGTTCATACATCAGTAATCGGCGGCATGTGGACAGATATGTCGGACGGCGTGCGGTACACGTTTAGTCATCCGACACTGAAATGGGTGATGCCCATGGTGGCTCTTGCCAGCACTTTGATCTGGCCGTTGGGCGACCTACTGGCCGGAATCGCTGACCAGGAATTTGGCCGCGGCGCATCAGGTCTTGCCATTTTGACGTCGGCACAAGGCTTGGGCGCCATTATTGGCGGCTTGTTTCTCGCGCAACACGGCAACAGGAACCTAGAGCGCGTGTTTCTCGGCGCCATGGTGCTCAACGGCCTGTTTATCGCCGCGTTCGCTGTAACGAAGGTGTTTTGGATGGCGGTGCCACTGCTCATGTTGAGCGGCATTTTTGGCATTATTGTCGGTGTGGGATCGCAGACGGTGGCGCAAACCACCGCGGACGACCGCATGCGCGGACGAACACTTAGCGTGTGGTACGCTATAACCCGCTTCGGGCCCGCCATGGGCGCACTGGGCCTGGGCACATCGTCCCAAGCTTTCGGGTTCACGGGCCCAGTGTTTTTCGCGGGGTTCATTACTGCTGCTGCTGCTGTTTTGCTCATCATGCGGCAGCGGAGCGCGCCAGCCTGAGCCTGGTCTCAAGCCACCGTGCGCGCGGCGCTTGCCACGCATGCCATTGAGCTCGCATGGACACCAAGGCTAAACTGCCAGTGGAGGAGCAAAGAGGAAAGATGGCGGACCTACACAGCAAACCATTTCTTGTGCGCGCCGATTCCCAAGGCGTTGCGACCCTAACGTTGAATCGCCCCAAGACGCGAAACGCACTGACCCGCGCCGGAATCGCCGAGATCTCGTCGATGCTGGCTGCGCTCCGCGAGGATAAATCTGTAAAGGTGGTTATTCTGGCCGGCGCCGGGCCGGCGTTTTGCGCGGGTCACGATTTGAAGGAGTTGCGCGCCAACACCGATCCTAAATGGACACGAGAATTGTTCGACGCCTGCAGCGAAATGATGCTGGCGATGACGCGCCTGCCGCAGCCGATTATCGCGCGGGTTCATGGTATCGCCACCGCCGCGGGCTGCCAGTTGGTGGCGACCGCGGATCTGGCCGTGGCCGCCAGTTCAGCAACTTTCGCCACGCCCGGCGTCAACATCGGTCTGTTTTGCTCGACGCCCATGGTGGCGCTTTCGCGTAATGTGGGACGTAAGAAGGCCATGGAGATGCTTCTAACGGGGATTCCCCTCATCGCAGCAGACGCGGCGACAGCGGGCCTCATTAACACGGTGGTTCCGGAGGACAAGTTAGAAGAGACGACTTACGGTCTCGCCCAGGTCATTGCTGGCAAGTCGCCCAAGATTCTGACGATCGGCAAGCGAGCCTTCTACGAGCAAATTGAACTAGGCCTTGCCGACTCCTACGCGTACGCCAGCGCTGTCATGGTGAAGAACATGATGGAGCCAGACACCACTGAAGGCATCGATGCCTTCTTGGGTAAACGATCCCCGATGTGGGGCCGGGGTTGAGGAGCACGTACGGCTAGCCCGCGTAGTACAACACCGTGCCCATTGCCAAGTACACTGCAGCTGTATTCGCGCCATTGATCAACGAAAGGTGCATTGATGCTCCGTAAAACCGGTCGCGCATAAGCTGGTTGGACAGCACTAAGCCGACGCCGACAACAAGAGACGCCATCAATACGTCTGTGGATGTCTTCGCCCCTAGCCACCGGAATACCAGCGCGAGCGCAAAAGCGAAAACCATGTTCATGACAACCACGTTGACGAGCGGTTTGGTGGAACTACCCAGTTGTTTGGGCGACGTTTTCCCGAGTTTCTTCATCCACGCGGTTCCAAAAACCCGGCGTGAGCACCACACTGCGCCGATAATAATCGCCGCCAACGCCGCAAGAATGACTCCGAAGATATTTACTCCGCCGATCACGATTTACTCCAATATCTAAAGATATGTGCGTTTGCCCAGCAAAGAACTCAATGCGCCAATACCGAACAGAGCCCAACCGCCCATGGCGGCAAAGCCGCCAACAGACGCAAGGATGCTGGGCCCTCCAAAGGATGCCCCGTACAAAGAACCGGGGAAAAGCACCACGACAACGGTGAGAAGCATAGTGCCGAACCGCATCAAGGTCGCTGCTCTGCCCTTCTCGGCGAATTCGGCAGCAAGCGTTACAACGACCAGCTCTAGGGCATGATCCATCTGAAAGGCCGCAGCTTAATCAAACCACGCAGCCGCTTGCTCACCCATCGGCGGGACGTTTGCCGCGCCGTGGGCCGCAGATGCTATTGCGGCAACGGACCAGAGTGCCGCAAACGCACCGAACGCGAACATGGCAAGAGAAAGCCGGTTGAATTTTATGACGCGTCCTTCTTCTGCCCGATGAATTCACATCACCTAAGCTCCTGTCCGCGGTCCTGAATCGCTATGGCCTTTTCGAGAGCGCGGAACCCTTCCAAGAATTTCCGCTCTGCCTCAGCGACCGGCAAGGGAACGAGCTTAACATCCGTCAGCGGCTTTTCTTTGAAGTTGAGAACTGCCCGGCATTCGGCCGCCGCAAAGCCGGCCAATTGCACTGCTTCGGTCGCAGCGGCGATTTGATCGGCCCTTTTGATAAGAGCTCGATCGGCGGTGCGTAAATCAGACGCTAGCCCGAAGCGGAGATAGATAGCGCGAGTCAGCCGATCTTCCACCTCCTTGAAAACGTCTCCCACCACAGCCTTCAGCGGCGTGACGAGATCGTGAGTCACGTACTCCGACGCGTCGTGAAGCTTAGCCGCCAAAAGCAGGCACGCCGGAGCGCGCGGATTCAAATGGCGTACAATCTCCACCACTAAATCCGAATGCTGCGCCACGCTCCATCCGTGTAGGCCCTGAGTTTGACCGTTCCAACGGGTATTGCGGGCTAGGCCCCGGGCGATGTCCTCGATTTCAATATCGAGCGGCGATGGGTCCACCAGGTTCAGCCGGCGACCCGAGAGCATGCGCTGCCACGTCCGGGGTGCATGGTCAGCCAGGCGTTTCGCGGTGGGGGAGGGCGACATTTTTCACTCAGGGATTTCGTGCAATGGGTTTAGAACTCCTAAGAGATATAATACCTTAAGCTATGTAACCAGGGTCCACCGAGACCTTATGGGCTAAATCTGTGGCGGCGCGCAAGCGACTGTCTACGGGGGATTATGGGCGCAACGGTATGGTCCAGGCCACATCGGACTATCCTAAAACCCATCAGTTTTCTGGTGGTGGACGACCGCAGCTACATGCGCCGGGTGATCAAGGGAATCCTTGAAACGCTCGGCTGCAAGCACATCGACGAGGCACGCAACGGTCGCGAGGCGCTATCTGCCATGAAAAGCTGGGCGCCAGGCAGATCAAGAAGATTCGAAAGCGGCGCTCACCCAGGAGCAGATTGACAAGCTGGTGGCCGGGTCCGAAATTCGCGAGGATTGAGCAGGCATTAGGGCACAACACCGCGATTCTCTTCGTCGTAGTTTGCACACAGTAAAGATATCAGAAATGACCGACAGCATTGTTATTGTCGGCGCCGGACAGGCCGGGGCCCAGACCGCTATTTCCGCGCGCCAGGGTGGGTTCGAAGGGCCGGTTGTCGTCCTCGGCGCAGAACCACACGCTCCCTACGAGCGGCCACCACTTTCCAAACAATTCCTTGCGGGCGGCGTGGGGATCGAACAGCTTTTCATGAGAACCCCGGCGTTCTACACCGACAAAAACATTACAATCCGCACCAATACCCACGTGAATCGCATCGACCGCGAAGCAAAATGTGTCCACTTGGCCAGCGACGAGATAGTTCCGTACAGCAAATTGATCATTGCCACGGGCGGGCGGGTACGGGAATTGAAATGCCCCGGCGCTGATTTGCCGGGCGTTCACTACTTGCGGACCGTTGACGACGTCGAGGCCTTTCGCGGGAAATTAGCTAAGGGCCTAAAGCTCGTCATCGTTGGAGGTGGATACATCGGCCTTGAAGTCGCTGCCGTTGCGATCAAACGGGGGTGCAGTGTAACAATCCTCGAAATGATGCCCCTAGTGCTGAACCGCGTCGTCGCACCTGAGATGTCGGAATTTTATACAAACGTTCACCGTGCCGCAGGAGTAGAGATTCGCACCTCGACCAGCGTCACTGCGTTCGAAGGTCGCGAGAGTGTCGAACGTGTGGTGTGCGGCGCAGAAAAAATAGGCACTGATCTAGTAATCGTCGGCATTGGAATAGAACCCAATGTTGAATTGGCGGTAGGCGCGGGACTCGACGTTGACAACGGCGTCGTCGTCGATGAATGCGCACGCACCGCCGATCTCCATATTTTCGCAGCAGGCGACTGCACCAATCATCCCAACTCTATCCTTGGCGGCCGATTACGCCTTGAGTCGGTACCCAACGCCCTTGCACAGGGCAAAGCGGCGGCCGCGGCAGCCCTGGGTAAGCCGGCGCCTTACGCCGAGGTGCCTTGGTTCTGGTCCGATCAGTACAATCTCAAGCTTCAGATGACCGGCATGTTGAGACCTGGGGACCGCGTCATTATTCGCGGGAGCATGGTCGAGCGGCGGTTCTCAGCATGTTATCTTCGGGGGGGTGTGCTGGTAGCTTGCCAATCCGTGAACGCGGCCAAGGACTTTCTACAGTCCATAAAGCTGATTGCGGCCCACGCAACACCAGATCCCCGACGTTTGGCCGATGCAACTATTGCCCTGAAAGATATATAGTTAATGGGAGAATTCCGAGAATTTGTCATTAGGGGTTGCAATCAGCAGGTGCCCTTTGAGAGGCTAAGCGCGCGCATCTTCGTAGTAAAGCTCGACGATTATCGCGGAGACCGATATAGGCAGATCGCCAACTTGACGTTTCTTGCCATACGCACCGACGTTAAACGTCTTGCGCAGATCCGCGACGGCCGTGAGCGGGATGGAAAAATAGGCGGGTACAGGATTACCGACGCGGCCCGCGCTGAAGCAGTGCATCTAGTAGACAAAATTGAGAAAAGAGTGGAAGTCGTTTGCTCTTACAGACGTGTGGAGTTTTACGATATCCCACCTACCATTTACCGTCCAGGTGATGGTTCACAACATAAAGAATATGGTGAGCGCATTTATTCGCAAATCGCCCGACTTATGAATCCTGACCGTACAGCTGAATATAACTTTCGGCTGGCCGCAACGCATCTTGCGGCTTTCCTCGCTTTTGCGCTCAGCCTTTACGGCTTCATGACCTTATGCCTCTATCGGCGTCTCGGCTGGCGGAAACTTTTGCTTATTAGCCTGTTCATCTTTCCAGTACTCACGGTCTCCACGGTTATCTCACATCTCACATTCCACAGCGAATATGAATATTTGGAGACGAACAATCAGGACTGGATCATTCCAGCTTTTGTAATCTATCTCTTTGTCGTCTATCCGCCGGTTATCGCGGTTGCTAGGCGGGCTGGACTTGGGGTGCTCGACAGTCTGTGTATTTGGCGCATAAAAGAAAAAATTAACGCTAGTGCATAGATTGGCAGTCGCATTACTGGTTCTGTTACTCAGCGTTAGCGAAGCATCTGCTAACGTAGTTGGAGTACCCAGCGTGACAGACGGCGACACATTGCGAATTGGTGACGCCAAGGTACGGCTGTTTGGTATAGATGCCCCTGAGTCAAAGCAGACTTGTGAGCGCGATGGGGTGACATGGCTTTGCGGACAAGAAGCCGGGAAGGCGCTTCGGGAACTGGTGGCCGGTCAATCTCTAACCTGCGATGAGCGAGACAAGGACCGTTACGGGCGCATTGTAGCCGTGTGTATACTTCCAGATGGCCGGGACGTTGGCGCTGTGATGGTGTCGTCGGGATTGGCTCTCGATTATGCCCAATATTCAGAAGGCATTTATTCAATTCAAGAGGCAGAAGCCTGCAATGCTGGTCGAGGTATGTGGGCTGGTGAGTTTCTGAAGCCATGGGAGTGGCGGGGCTCGAGACACTAATTCGGTTCGGGCACCCGCTCATAGCCCTGGCGCTGGTAGTCTTCTACGCAATCACTCAAACTGGCTAATACGGTTCGCTCCTCCCTGTAGTCGAGCACCGTGAACGGTCCACACTGCACAATCTCATTGGTTTGGGCATTATAATAAACTTGCCGCAAATACACCGTATTACTGGAAACACAAGCAGATAGAATCAAACTTCCGAGTATTAAAATCTTGTACATCGGCTTGCTCCCAACATTCCTTCAAACTTATCTTCTGGAACGGCTGCCATTTTTTGAGCACGGCTGGATAACTTTTTACTAATACCTGCATCGGCAAGTGTGGGCTGATAATTCGGGTCCGTTTTGGACCCGATCTTTGGGCCAGGCTTTGCCAATCCAACTGTTTCTTTTTGGGTTTGAATAAGCTCGCCTAGTCTCCGCTCCGCCCTAAAGCCCATTTCAGTGGCATCTACCTCAAGCTCCCTGTCCTTAGCCTGCCTAGCATAAGCCCTCATAGCCTCGGCCTTGCCCAAGGGAAAAGAACGGACTGAGATCCTGAGCGAACCCAAGTTGATCGCCCCACTCTCGCTGACGCCAGAATTAGCACATTAGCAGGGCGGTGCCTCCCTCGTAGGAACGCGCATTAGGGGGCGGCATGGCTCCCCGCGCAAAAATGCCTGGACAGGCCCGAATTTGAGACTACCCTTTGCACGTCTTGCACATCAACGGGCCGCGCCCAAGCGGTCGGCGCGACGCACGTCGCCGTGTTTAGGGAGAACTCACGATGAACACGTTCATCCGTCTTACTGCTGGCGCTCTCATAGCGGCCGGACTTGCATTCTCAAGCGCTAACGCGGCGGAAACAGCTTTCAAGGCGGTATTGAGCACGGGCGAGGAGGTGCCGCTGGGTACCGGCGACAGCAAGGGTATGGCCGAATTCACGCTCAATGAGGAAACCAAGGAGATCAGCTGGAAGGTCACTTTCGAGGGACTCACGGGCGACGCCATCGCCGCCCATATCCACGGGCCCGCTGACAAGGGCGCCAACGCCGGCGTGGTGGTGGGCCTCGGCCCCCAGGGCCAGGCACTGCCGAGTCCCTTTGAAGGCAAGGCCACGCTGACGGACGAGCAGATCGCCGATCTCAAGGCGGGCAAGCACTACGTTAACATCCACACCCTGGCTAACAAAGCCGGTGAAATCCGCGGCCAGATCGCGCCCTGACCAACGACGGGCCACTCAAAGCGCGGATCAGCGCCTCGACGCGGTTGCCGAGAAAGCCGGACTCGCCGAAACCCTGAGACAAGGATTTGAACGTACAAAGGTCGCCGCGTTCGGGCCGGTGGTAGCTGCCGAACTCGCAGATCTCGGCATCTCTCCCGACACGATGCCCGACACGTCTTACAGCATGAAACCCCTCGTCCAGGCGATCCTACGTCTGTTTGCGGCAGATGCGTGCGGCAGGTAGGGAATGGCGCTACGGCGACAAGAGATTGAAGCGTTCGTGCGGCACATCGTCGTCGAAGTCGAAGCCGCCGAGACGGCTGGGATCACCGCGGCCCAAGCCATCGCCGATCATTTCAACGCCAAGGGCGTCACCACCCGCAAGGGCCGGCGCTGGGACGAGGCGACTGTGGCCAAATTTCTCAGCAGCCCGGGCGCCAAGCGCTACCGTTCAGGTGGGCAGGCTGGGTGCATGGAAAAGTCGAAGGGGGATCCCGGCCAGACGACTAATACGCTCGATAAAGCACAACTGCAGCGCATTTCGGGAGTAACCATCGGCCATTATGACCGGGCAGCCGAAGATTACTGCGACGGCACTCGAGATCACGACGTCAGCCAGAACTATAAGGCGCTGCTGGACGCGATCGAGGGCGATCCACCCTTTTCCATTCTCGATCTAGGCTGCGGCCCCGGCCGAGACCTTCGCCATTTTCATTCTTTGGGGCATGAGGCCGTGGGCCTGGACGGAGCAAAGGAATTCGTGGCCATGGCGCGCGCCTTCTCCGGGTGTGAAGTCTTCCACCAGGACTTCCTCACAATGACCTTGCTGGAGAGACACTTTGACGGCGTGTTTGCCAATGCGTCTCTATTCCACGTGCCGAGTCAGGAATTGCCGAGGGTATTGTGCGAACTTGCCGCAAGCTTGAAGCCTAGGGGCGTCCTTTTCTGCTCGAATCCGCGCGGAAACAACGAGGAAGGCTTCAGTGGGGACCGCTATGGCTGCTACCTCGATCTCGACACCTGGCGCGATTACGTCACCGCTGCCGGTTTCGTCGAGATGGGGCATTATTACCGCCCGCCGGGCTTGCCTCGGTCCAAGCAACCGTGGCTCGCGACCGTGTGGCGCAAAGGCTAACAGCACCACGGATGCGCCCCACCAGGCACCCTAGGCCAGTCCGGCATTATATCCACGTCCCTTCCCCCGCATTTGGAACACCTAAAGCAGATAGCTATGGCCGGAGTAGTGTCAGGCTTGCCTAGCTTCTCCCAAAGAAAATCGGCCCTGTGAAGGCAATGGTGATTGTTGCAAAACACACGAAGGCCAGGACAGCCGTTGCGGTCGCGCAAGAATGCGATGGTGGGTAGGTTTGGAGCGTCGTGCTCGGCGTTATTGTTCAGCTGGCTCATCGCCGCCCCGGCATTTTGTCGAAAACGTCGATTCTGTCATAGGGCGTAAATTGGCAGGAGAGCCGATTATCGCCCAGGCATGACTCCCTCTCAGGGAAGTGTAGCGGAATTAGCAACATTAGCAGGGCGGTGCCTCCCTCGTAGGAACGCGCATTAGGGGGCTGCAACACAGGCACTTCCGCCTGGGCGGTTGCTAGGTGGTTGCTATTTTTGTTTTTGCACGATGACAAGCCGTCATAAATACTAATAAGTACTTGATATTAAATGGCGCGCCCGAAGGGATTCGAACCCCTAACCTTCTGATCCGTAGTCAGATACTCTATCCAGTTGAGCTACGGGCGCGATGTGAGCGGCTGTCTGCTGACGATGGGCCGCCGTACCGGATGGTGACCCGCCGCCGGGAATTGGCTTGAAACTGCCATTTCGCGTATATGCAGGTGGCCTGAGATACTAAGATCGCCGGGGCTATGCAAGGAAAACCTCCTGCCCCGCTCTTCGCTGGCGAAAACCTGGCCCTAGCCACCTTGTTCTAGGGGCGGCCATTTAGTAGACTCACCCGCACCTGGGATGGCGCAGATTTTGAGAGCGCCGGTAAGCCTTTATAGGGTAGTTTCTTGGGTATCGTATCGGGGACACACCGGCGGAGCGGTGCTTAAGCATCGATCTGCCTTACAGAAATGTGAGACTAGGGATGCAGTTACGGTGGCTGTCTGAAGAACAGCGGGAATGCCGCGTTGACGCGCTGAGCCATTGGCAAGTGGCCCAGCATCTTATAACACGCCAAATCTTGGTTGCAGTATTAGCGATCGGTCTTGGTGGGTGTTCCTTTGCAAGCGAAGCGCTTTTTCCATCGTTTTTAGGCTTCCCCAGCGTGAGTGCGCCGGAAGCCTCCGTGGAGGCTGCGACCCCCATGGATGTGCTGGAGGCTGCGACCCCCATGGATGTGCCGGCGGCGCCCGTTGCGACCCCCTCAGCGGCGCCCGTTGCGGCCCCCTCAAATGTCCCAACAAGCAATTTTGGCCCGACAGCCGTCGGTCAAAAAGCCTCGGAGTTTAGGGAGGAATTTGAGGAGCTGAGGACCAATACGGATACGCGCTTGCAGCAGATCGCCTCTCTCCGCGCGCAGACGATTGGCAATGTGCAGGCATACCACAGCCTTGTCGGAGGCATCCGCTCGCGCTTGCAAATGGGATCCACACCGGGGAATCCGGAGTTGTTGGCGCGATGGGGGCAAGCCCAAACACAGTTGACCCGGATTGATGCGGACATCGCGTCTTTGAATCAATTGTCGGCCTTAGCTTCCGGCGACGCTGGCACCTCGGCCTATCTTATTGAAAATATTCGCGCCGCTTTTGGTCTTTCGGGCGCCTTGGAAGATGACCACCGGCGTCTTCGTAGTCTCGAGGACGAAGTCAATCAGAATGCCATAGTGATTGACCGGGCGTTGCTGTTGCTTAACGATGAAATTAACCGTCAACAGCAATACGTCACTGAAGCGCGCACCGCATTAGTCCGGCTTGCCGCCGACATCAATACCGGTCAGTCTTACACGACGACGCAGCGGCGAAGCGCAGCGCCGGCACGTCTGGTGGCGTCGGTCACCCCGGCGTCTCTCGGGCAGCGCAGGGCACTGGTGATTATTCGATTTGACAGACCCGATGTTGCGTACGAGCCGGCGCTATACCAAGCCCTGAGCCGTGCCCTCGAGCGCCGTCCCGACACCATGTTCGACCTGGTTGCTGTTTTTCCACAAGGTGGCAGCCCGGCAGCAGCCCAGCAGAGCGCCGAGTCTGTATTCCAGTCAATGACGAATATGGGCCTGACTGCGGATCGCGTCGCCATGGCATCCATGGGCAGCACATCGGCCACTAATCCGGAAGTTCACGTCTACGTGCGGTAATGATTGCAGCCTGGTGCTTGCGCAATGCGGCCTATCGGGCCGCGTTTTATTTTCGACACATTACTTAGCCGGAACCGCCACATTGTCGATGAGCCGCGCACGTCCAAGTCGGGCCCCAGCGAGAACACGGCCCGGATCGCTCGCATTTTCCAGCGGCCGTAAAGAGTCTGCGTGTCTTGCCTCTATATAATCCACCGCGTCGAAACCCGCGTCTATCAACTTCTCACGCGCCAGTTTTAACACCTTCGCGATGTCATCACCGTCTGCAATCTCCTTCGCAGCGGTGGCGATGGCCACGTAAAGCAAGGGCGCTTTTGCTCGTTCCTCGGTAGATAAATATGTATTGCGGGACGACATTGCCAATCCATCCGGCTCACGCACCGTTGGAACACCGATGATGTCCACCGGAATGTTCAAGTCCTCAACAAAACGTCTAATGAGGACGAGTTGCTGGTAGTCTTTATCACCGAATAAAGCGATATCGGGCAGGGTTTGCAGCAAAAGCTTCGTCACAACAGTCGCGACGCCGTTGAAATGGCCTTCCCGGTGTTGCCCGTCGAGAATGTCACCAACGCCCGCAACCAAAATAGTGGTCGCGAATCCGTCTGGATACATCGTCGCGGCGTCCGGCGCGAACAGTAGATGCACACCCGCCGCATTCAGCATTTCGAGGTCGTCGGTCTCGCGCCGGGGGTAGGATGGAAAATCTTCGATCGGCCCAAATTGCTTGGGATTGACGAAGATCGTGGCCACAACACGGTCTGCCATCTGCTGAGCCTGATCCATCAATTTCATATGACCCACGTGCAGGGCGCCCATGGTCGGCACCAAACCAATCGAAAGTCCCTCGCCGCGCCACGCCTGAACGCGACGGCGTAGGCTTTCCACGTCACGGACCACGACTAAACTACCAGCACACGAATTGGACATGATGATACAGCTCCGCTCCATGTCTATCGGGAGCAACAATGGTTTAGCTCATTTTCAATGACTAGATAAGGCCCGCACTAAAACGCCTCATAAAACGCGGTGAGCGCGGCGCTAGTCCCGAGGCCGGTAGTGCCAAAGAATAATGCCGATAGCGAGCGCGAGCGCAGTGATACCTAATATCTCTGAAACTTCCACTACAGGTACCCGTGTTCAACTTGTCTCTGTTCCGGCGTGTTTGCGAAAGACGACAATCTAGAGAATAAGTGCCGATGTGACCCCAATTTGAATTGAGCGCCCATGCGATTTATCAGCACCCGACGGATGTCGATTGCACCGTCCGGTCGCGGGCCTTCGGCATTCATGTCAGCCGAAACGGCTTAAGAATTTCACAAGGGCGCGCGTGCGGGCTCCAAAAAGAGTCGGTGTATAGAATGCGCCTGCCGCCCGCTTATTAATTTCACCGAAAGTCGGATAGGGCGCGATCATTGTGGCGAGCGCGCCAATTTTCAGCCTGTTTGCCATGGCCAATACCCAGGGCTGAATTAACTCACCGGCGTGTGCGCCAGCGATGCCCGCCCCCAGAATATGTCCGCCAGCCGTGGTCACTACCTTAATCAAACCGTCGGTTTTCCGTTCGGCGCGCGCGCGGTCGTTGTCGGCAAACTCTGAGATTAGCACGCGCACCTTGTCGCCATATACAGAGCGTGCCGCCGCTTCAGTCAAACCGACCTGAGCAAGTGCCGGATCCGTGTAGGTGACCCAGATCACGGTCCGGTGATCAGTTTTGCTCGGAAGGCGAAAAAGAGCACTGCGCACGACAATGCTCGCGTGATAACCAGCCATATGCGTAAACTGGAGGCCGCCGATGCAATCGCCAATCGCGTAAGCGCGCTTGTTGGTAGTGCGGAGTCCGCGATCCACAGAAATGCCTTGGGCACCGAAACCAATTCCAGCGCGGTCCAGGTGCAAACCATCGACAGTCGGACGTCGGCCAACCGCAACCAGCAAGTGGGTTCCCGCGAGGCGTTCTGACCGTACGCCGGACCCTATCGTGACTTCAATGCCTTCTGGTGCCGCTGCAATAGAGTTTGCCGCCACACCCTCGAGAAGCGTTATACCGTCCTTCCTCAGGCGATCCCGCACAACCGTTACCAACTGACGATCGTCCTTGGGTAGCAAGCTTGCCATTTCGATCAGGGTCACGGCAGCGCCCAATCCACAAAACGCCTGCGCAAGTTCACATCCAATCGGCCCGCCGCCGAGTATAATCAAATGACGCGGTAAGTCGGTCAGATCAAAGATCGTTTCGTTGGTGAAATAAGGAACGTCGCTGAGCCCATCGATAGGCGGCACGAAGGCGTGGGATCCCGTAGCAATCACGAATCGGCGAGGCCGAATCTCATACCCCGCTGCTACCAAAGTCTTCTCTGATGTAAACCGTGCAGCAGATTGAATTACGGTGACCCCCAATTTCTCGAATCGTTCGACCGAATCATAAGGCGCGATGCCCACGATCACGTCGTGGACATGATGGTGAACCGCACCGAAATCAACCGTGGGCGCTGCCATAACGCCTAGCGCTGCACCGGCACGTGCTGAAGCGGCACAATGAGCGGCGGCAAGAAGCGCTTTGGACGGCACGCAACCAGTGTTGAGGCAGTCACCGCCCATCTTCCCTTTTTCGATGAGGACGACTTTTGCGCCCATTTGCGCAGCACCGGCTGCGACCGAAAGGCCGGCGGGTCCGGCACCAACGACACAAAGATCGGGCGTGATTTCCTTAGCGGTGACCATGCGATTTCATCCTTTTGTACACAACAGGCACCAGCGCAAGAATTGCCAGTCCGGCTAAGGCTCCGATGACAGTCGGTTGCCGCAATGCGGCGGCAGGATCAACGCCGGCCCCCGCCGCCAGCGCATCACCGATACCCGTTCCAACTGTCGCGTAGACAAACGTGCATGGAATAATTCCAAAAAACGTACCGATCGCGTACGTACGCAAGGGTACGCCGAGAAACGCCGGCACAAGGTTGACCAGGAAAAAGGGGAACAACGGCACCAGCCTCAGCACCAAAAGATAGCTCAGCGCGTCCTTCTGAAAACCGTCCTCCATTTTTCTGAGTGCCACCCCTGCTTTGGCGCGCAACACGTCACCTAAAGCATAGCGCGCGAGGAGAAACACGATCGTTGCTCCTATCGTCGCGGCAACAACACTATATAAAGTGCTCGCAAGGGCCCCGAAGATGAAACCACCGGCGATGGTCAGCCATACCGCGCCGGGAATCGAGAAGGCCACGACGGCGACGTAAAGCGCCATGAAAGCGAGAACAGCTAACACCGCATGGGTTTGGACAAACTCCAGCAGCCGTGACCGGTTGCTGCTGAGTGCCTCCAAAGATAGTCGGTCGCTAGCACCGCTCAAAATAATTAGGGCCAGCGCGACAAGAAAGACAAGAAGGATTGCGACACGACCGCAAGTCAGGGTTTGTGGCGCTCCAGCGGAGCTGCGGGCATCTACCATTAAACTAGGTCCGGCATTGGTCACCATTGTTACGTATTCCAAAGGAGCCAGGAGTGTACCCTTCCGGGCTGGCATTTCACCACATAGGGCAGCGAAACTCCGCGTGGTCCGAGCCCGCGAATCAGTGCATGTCGGCGGCCTCGGCAGAATTCCGCCCTAAGCCCGTAAAATTAGCCGACAATGGACAGAATTGGGCGGATTTCCCTCGAATCGGGTCGCCCCGGCGTTGACTTGGGGCCGAGCAGACCGGTATACACCGCCCCGCTGTTCGAACTTAACGCTCCCCGACCGTGGTAGAGTGTTATCTTTTTATAGACTGGAGTTGCTGACGTGAAACGCACGTATCAGCCAAGCAAATTGGTGCGAAAGCGCCGCCACGGCTTCCGTTCCCGAATGGCGACGGTGGGCGGCCGCAGGGTTATCGCCAACCGCCGCGCCAAAGGCCGCAAACGCTTGTCGGCTTAGGTTCGGTTATCACCGCTCGATAGGATCCGGCGAGTACAACAAGGCCGCAATGAGCCGCTAACTTGCCGTCGATTGGACCGCCATGGCTTGGGATACGGAACACACCTCGCACAAGGAAAGCGTCTCTGAAAACCGGGGCAAACGTGCTCCCGGGCGGCTGTGGGGCACTCTTCAGCAACGGGCGGATTTTTTGAGGGTCCGTGGTGCAGGATTGCGCCGGGCTATGCCGGGTTTCGTTCTACAAGCAGCGCCTGCTGAACCCCATATATCTTCATCTGGAGTTCGAAAGATTCGCGTAGGCTTCACGGCCAGTAAGAAGGTCGGGAACGCCGTGGCCCGGAACCGGGCCAAGCGGCGACTTCGTGCTCTCGCGGACAGGGTTATGGGCGAATGCGCAGACCCGAACTTCGACTATGTACTGATTGGCCGATCTGAGACATTGAGGCGAGATTTTGCTTCAATGGAAAAAGAATTGCACCGCGCTTTGCAACGCGTTTGCAGGAGAGAGGGCGACCGAGAAAACACAGCGAAGGCGGCAGAGTCTCTATGAAGATCTCCCCAGTCAACATTCCATCTATTTTCTTACGGGGCGTTATAAGAGTCTATCAGCTCACCATATCTCCAGCCCTAGGACCGCGGTGCCGGCACCTCCCGACCTGCTCGGAGTACGCCCTCGAGGCTGTTGGCCACCATGGAGTCGTTGCAGGTTCTTGGCTCGCGGTAAAACGTATAGCCCGTTGTCACCCCTGGGGCGGGTCCGGCATAGACCCGGTGCCAGAGCATCAGGACCACAGGACTTGCGGCCACCACCACGGCCAAGCAACAACAACACGGACGATCTCATAAACACCCAAGTTGATTAGGACTCATGGCCGACCAACGTAATTTCATAATGGCGATTGCCCTTTCCGTGTTTGTTCTTATCGGTTGGGATTACTTTTTTTCACCTGAACCGCCGCCGCCGCCAAATGCGGCTTCCGTCGTGTCGACACCGCCCGCGCAAGTCCCCGGGGCACCGCAAGGGGTCGCCGCGCCCGTTTCAGCGCCGGCAAACACAACGAGCGAAGAGTCGGCCGCCCCGCAACTGTTGCCGGAGAAAAGACTGCGCATCAATACGCCGCACCTGCGTGGTTCGTTGTCGCTGACCGGCGCACGCTTCGACGACATAACCTTGGCGAGATACCGTGAAACATTGGATCCCGGCAGTCCGGAAATCGTGTTGCTGTCACCTGCGGGCTCGCCCAAACCCTATTTCGCCGAACTCGGCTGGGTATCCTCAGATACCGCGATCGCTCTCCCCACGGCGTCCACCGTCTGGACCGCTCAGAGGCCCGGCGCGGTTCTCACAGAGCAAACACCGGTTGTGCTCACGTGGGATAGCGGACAAGGGTTGAAATTCACGCGCACCATTCACGCCGAGGACGAATACTTGTTTACAGTCGAGCAGACGGTGGAAAATGAAAGCGGCCTGCCTGTTACGCTCTATCCGTACAGCCTTGTTGCGCGGATTGGGGAGCCCGAAACCCTCGGATTCTTTATTCTTCACGAAGGGCCTCTTGGCGTCTTTGACCGCACCCTGAAGGAGGTGGATTACGACGACCTCAAAGATTCGGGGCGCGAAACAATCGAGTCCACCGGCGGATGGATTGGATTTACGGATAAGTACTGGTTGACGGCTGTGGCTTTCGACCAAGAGAGCGGCGTGACCGGCAACTATAGTTACACCGGCAGCGGCGGCCACGACCGGTTTCAAACTGACCTGCGGGCGGAAGCGCTTGCTCTGGAACCTGGTGAAACCAAGTCCGTCACAGCATACGTTTTTGTCGGTGCGAAGGAACTGGCTCTGTTAGACCGCTACACTCAGGATCCAGGCCTCTCACGATTTGATCTGGCCATCGATTTCGGCTGGTTCTATTTCCTGACGCGCCCATTCTTTCTGGGCTTGCGATGGCTGAATGGTGTTCTGGGAAATTACGGAGTTGCGATCATCGTCTTCACAGCTTTTTTGCGGCTGCTGATCTTTCCCATCGCCAATAAGCAATACTCGGCGATGAATAAGATGAAGAAATTGCAGCCGGAAATGAAGCGTCTTCAGGAGAAACACGCCAACGACCGCATGAAGCTGCAGCAAGAGATGATGGAACTCTACAAACGGGAGAAGGCGAATCCCATAACCGGATGTTTGCCTATCCTGATCCAGATCCCCATTTTCTTTGCGCTCTACAAGGTCTTGTTCGTGGCTATTGAGATGCGCCACGCGCCGTTTTTCGGTTGGGTCAAGGATCTTTCTGCGCCAGACCCGACCAGCATTGTAAACCTGTTCGGTTTGCTGCCGTTCACCCCGCCCGAATATCTCGCATTTGTCAACATCGGCGTATGGCCATTGATGATGGGCGTCTTCATGTTCCTGCAGCAAAAGCTCGCCCCGCAACCTCCCGACCCCACCCAGGCCAAGATCATGATGCTTTTGCCGTTGATATTTACATTTGTCAGCGCTCAGTTTCCTGCGGGCTTGGTCATCTACTGGGCATGGACCACACTGCTCGGCATATTGCAGCAATGGGTGCTCATGCGCCGCGCCGACATTAGCGTCTAGGCGACCGATGGGTATTCATGAATGGCCGAGAGTTTCCCCAGCCCGTCTTTTGAACTGGTAGAAATAGAGGTCGGTAGACGCCTGTTCGCAGGGCCGGCAACCTTTCTGCTGGGCGTGGTTGCCTTGGAACAATTGCCCGATACCGATCTCCCGGAAGTCACATTTACCGGACGATCGAACGTCGGAAAATCCAGCCTCATTAATGCGCTGACCAACCGCAAGGGCCTGGCGCGGACGTCCTTCACGCCAGGACGGACACAGGAAATTAACTTGTTCGATTTAGGCGGACGCCTAACGGTCGCGGATTTGCCTGGATATGGCTATGCTAATGCGCCCAAGGGCAAGGTCGACGCGTGGACAAGCCTCATCAGATTGTATTTGAGCGGTCGTCCGAGTTTGCGCCGCGTGATGGTCTTGATCGACAGCCGGCATGGATTAAAAGACAACGACCGCGATATTATAAAACTGATGGATAATGCTGCCGTGAACTATCAAATCGTGATGACAAAGGCCGACAAGGTCAAACCCGGTGCGCTTGAGGTGAGCCACGGGGCCATCGCCGCCGAAATAACCGGGCATGTGGCCGCACACCCGGACATTCTCGTCACCAGCGCCACAGAAGGATGGGGGATTTCTGAGACGCGTGCTGCCCTGTCAGAACTAGCTTTGCCTGAGTAGGTGTTACTCTCGTCGATGGCGACCTACCGTACTACACTGGCCACCGCCCCTAAACCTTAGCCTGAAGCGAATTTATCCATGTCAGAGAAACCCGATACAGACCAAGCCGCTTGGCTGGTGAAGGCCGGTATCTTAGCCGATGCCTTGCCCTATATGCGCGAGCACTCGGGAGAAACCATTGTGATCAAGTACGGCGGCCACGCCATGGGCGAGGTAAAGATGGCCGATAGTTTCGCGAGGGATATCGTTCTTCTGAAGCAAGTGGGAATTAATCCAATAATTGTTCACGGCGGCGGCCCCCAAATCGAGGCGATGTTGGAACGCTTGAATATACAAAGTTCGTTCATTGACGGCTTGCGCGTGACCGACGCGGCAACCGTCGAGATTGTAGAAATGGTGTTGAGCGGTTCTATCAATAAACAAATTGTCACCGCCATCAATAAGGCTGGCGGGTTTGCCGTTGGCATGTCCGGGAAAGATGGTAATCTAATCCGCGCGCGGCAACTGCGCCGTTCAAAGAAGGCCCCCGGCTCAAACATCGAGAAAATCCCCGACCTGGGCTTTGTCGGTGAACCGTCGGAGATCAACCCTCATATCCTCGATACCTTTGAGCAGTCGGACATTATCCCGGTCATCGCCCCCATTGGCGTGGGCCCGAATGGCGAGACCTACAACATCAACGCTGACACTGTTGCAGGCGCGGTGGCCGGCGCGGCGGGTGCCGCGCGACTGTTGATGCTGACTGACGTGGGTGGCGTGGTAGACGATACCGGTCGGCTGATTAAGGAAATGACCGTCAACCGGGCTCGCACGCTTATTCAGTCGGAAACCATAACCGGCGGCATGATCCCCAAGGTTGAGACGTGCCTTGAAGCAGTTGAGGCCGGCGTGGAGGCCGCTGTTATCGTCGACGGGCGGGTGCTCCACGCCGTTCTACTGGAATTGTTCACGCCCTCGGGCGCCGGCAGCCTCATCCGCGCGCGATGACACATAGCGCTAGACACGGAGGGCGGCCGGAAGGGATGGCCGGTATAGACTCCTGGATATTCGATCTCGACAATACGCTTTACCCAGCCAGCAGTGATTTATTCAGTCAAATCGACAGAAAGATGAAAACTTTTATAGCCCACGCTTTCGACCTAGAGCCGAGCGACGCTTTCAAACTTCAAAAGCAGTACTACCATGAATTTGGGACGACTCTGCGCGGGCTCATGATCAATCACGACATCGATCCGGATATTTTCTTGAGCTACGTGCACGATATCGACCACTCGGTTCTACGGCCCGACCCGACACTCGACAAGGCCCTGAAGGAATTGCCAGGCCGAAAATTTGTTTATACGAACGGTTCGGCGCATCATGCAACGGCGGTTCTCGATCAACTAGGGATAGCCCGTCATTTCGCCGGGATTTTCGATATCCGCGCTGGTGATTACGTACCGAAGCCTGATCCGGAGTCATACACTGACTTTATCGCCCACCATTCCGTGACACCGCAGCGCGCCGTGATGTTCGAAGACTCACACAAGAACCTAAAGCCCGCGGCCGATCTGGGGATGGCTACCGTCTTTGTCCGCCATACCAATAACGAGCCAGCGGCGACTGAAGATCTCAGTCATTGTCATTTCGTGATTACAGATCTGACAGATTGGCTGAGTTATGCCGCCCCATCGGTTATGCGGGGTTAGGCGTCTGCCCCTTGGCAAGGTCGGTATACATGTCGATTTACCATTCCAATTCTTCTTCGGTAGCATCAAATTCACCGCTGGCCTAGGGTTGTATGACAGCATCTGGCGTTACACGCGCGACCTTCAATTGCAGCTAAACGGCTCCTCCGCAGAAAAGCCTGCAGACCAGGAGACGGCAAGCATGCCCTTCGCAATGCCGGCCCGAATCACTTCGACGACGGCCCCTATAGGTACTTCAGCGAGGCACGCTATTGCGGCGATCACCAGGGGCATGACTTCGTTGGTCGCCATGCGAAAATATTTTCAGTCGTCAGTTTCTCCGCTCGCATCAAGCTCTCCGTTTACCAGTGAGCGATAGCCAAGGCGCGCGGGCCAAGTATGGCGTCGGGGTCTTCCTGGGCAAGCCCCCCTTTCTCATCCCGGCGGCGCAGTCTCTCTAGCACGATTGTGCCAAGGGACGCCGTCGTTTCTTCGTCTGGATCCGCGCGTTTTGACAAGGCTTGAACAAGTGATTCGGCAACGAGTTCAGCAATTCGCAGCGCCGCCTTGGCATTCAAGTTGCTGCGATGAGCCAGAGGTTCGTGCGAGCTCTCATGAACTGGAGTTGCGTCAATAATTGCGTCCAGTGTCTCCTCGCGGATCTGTGTGCTTTGGTTCTTGAGAAGCGCCGTGATTGCATCCACGTTTCCAGTGCCTACGATGGCCTGGGACACTTCTTCACCGACGTTATACGCCGCGATATTCGCTGCCTAACGTGATAGCCGTGCCCTTCTGAAACGGCTAAGTAACTAAATATACGAGGTTTCGAGTAGAATGCAAAGCAATGGCTTTTGGAGCCGTTGCATGATGCGTTGGCCTCAAGAAATTAAAGCGGTAATGGCAAATGAGCCTGTTCACATCTACGCTAGAGGCGCAGCGTTGACTCACCTCCGCCAGCGACTATGTTCGGGCTCACGGCGTGCCGCGCGTATTAGAGGAACACATATAATAAATGGATATCAATAACTTAAAGAAGCGTGTGGAAGACGCGTGGGAGGCGCGGGATAGCCTTAGCCCTGCGGCAGCGGGACCCGTTCATAACACGGTTTCCGCGGTGCTGGACATGTTGGACGGCGGCACATTACGCGTTGCGGAGAAACATGACGGGGCGTGGCGAGTCAATGAATGGGTAAAAAAGGCGGTGCTGCTTTCCTTCCGCCTGAATGACATGAACGCGATCGCCGGCGGCCCCGACGGAGCACCATGGTGGGACAAGGTTCCATCCAAGTTCCATGGTTGGACAGCCGACCAATTTAAGCAAGCCGGCTTTCGAGCGGTACCGGGGAGCGTTGTCCGTCGCTCGGCGCATATCGCTGCAGGTGTGGTACTGATGCCGAGCTTTGTGAATGTCGGCGCCTATATTGATTCAGGCGCTATGATCGATACCTGGGCCACCGTGGGGAGCTGCGCTCAGATCGGTAAGAACGTTCACATCTCTGGCGGCGCAGGAATCGGCGGTGTGCTAGAACCACTGCAAGCGGGGCCGGTCATCATAGAGGACAACTGCTTTATCGGTGCCCGGTCCGAGGTGGCTGAAGGGGTCGTTGTTGAAGAGGGCGCGGTGCTATCTATGGGCGTGTTCATCGGCGCGTCGACAAAAGTCGTTGACCGGTCGACAGGTGAGATTTACATGGGCCGCGTACCTACTCACAGTGTGGTGGTGCCGGGCACTTTGCCCGGAAAGCCCCTTCCCGACGGCACGCCAGGACCAAGCCTTTATTGTGCCGTCATCGTAAAGCGGGTGGACGCGAAAACGCGTTCCAAGGTTTCCATCAACGAACTGTTGCGGGATTGAACACCAAGGCTGACATTTCACGTCTAAAGAATGGGCTTGAGTTGGCCCGCGCGCTGATTCGATGTCCCAGTGTCACACCTAAGAATGCTGGCGCTTTGGACGTGCTGCAGGGCGCGCTAGAGCCGCTCGGATTCGCATGCCATCGCATGCTATTTGACGGTGACGGGTCAGTGTCGGTGGACAATCTTTACGCGCGTCTAGGCACCCAAAGCCCCAATTTTTGTTTCGCGGGACACACTGATGTGGTTCCGGTGGGCGATGGCTGGACGGTGGATCCATTCTCAGCGGTGGTATTGGACGGGCGGCTGTTCGGCCGCGGTGCGGCCGACATGAAAAGTGCAATTGCCGCATTTGTCGCCGCAGTTGCTCAGTTTCTTGAGCAACGCGGAGAACAACTCGGATCTATTAGCCTGCTGATCACCGGCGACGAGGAAGGCGACGCAATCAACGGCACCAGAAAGATGCTTGATTGGCTTGCAGCGCGCGGCGAACAGCTCGACGCTTGTGTTGTCGGCGAGCCCACGAACCCCACCACACTCGGCGAGATGATCAAGATCGGTCGGCGCGGTAGTTTGACAGCCAAACTGACGGTCTTCGGCACACCGGGGCATGTGGCCTACCCCCACTTAGCCGACAACCCTATTCCTCGGTTACTTAAGATGCTGCGCGCGATCACCACGGACCCTCTGGACCAAGGATCGGAACATTTCCCCGCATCGGCTATCGCGATTACCACGATCGATGTGGGCAACGACTCCTCCAACGTAATTCCAGGCGTTGCCCAGGCGACGTTTAATATCCGCTTCAACGACAAACATACCGGCGCGGCTCTTACTGATCGGCTGCAGACGACACTGGCCGAAGCGGCAGACGGGGGTGACTACAAGCTGAATGCGCACGTATCGGGAGAGGCATTCCTGACACCGCCAGGCCCGCTCAGCAGTATGGTGTCAGACGCGGTCAGAGGCGTTTTAAATATGACACCAGAATTGTCGACCATCGGAGGCACATCCGACGCCCGGTTTATCAAAGACATCTGCCCGGTATGCGAATTTGGTATGGTTGGGCTGTCAATGCACAAATCTGATGAAAACTGCGCGATCACCGACATAGACAATCTGGCAAAGATATATTTCAAGGTTCTAGAAAAATATTTTGCCGCAGCCGCGAGTGCCTGACGATCATGAATGATGGACGGAGGCCCTATTGCTGTCGTCCGACTTCGGATTCTTCGCCGCAGAAGGTGTGGCGTCTCTCAATCCCATCGGCCACGTAGCGTTGATTGTCTACGGCACCTTCATTGCCGGCGTGGGACTTAAGATCAACACCAGCACGGCCATGGGCCTTGTCGTTCTAGATTTTGTTCTGAACTTGACCACGACTTTGCTGATTGCCCGGATTAAGACACCAGAGGCTGATTACTATCCGCCCGGATAACGAACATAGGTGAGGTAAAGGCCTTCGGGTGGCGCTGTCGGCCCGCCGGCGGCACGGTTGCGCGCCTCCAGGGCTTTCTTGAGATCGCCTTCGCTCCATTTACCGTCGCCGACCTGCTTTAAGGTGCCAACAATATTGCGCACCTGATGGTGGAGAAACGAACGCGCCCTCACCGTCACCGTGATCAAGTCACCACGGCGAGCTACGGACAGATCGTCGAGAGTCTTCACAGGCGATTTGGCCTGGCATACGACAGCGCGAAACGTGGAAAAATCGTGGCGACCGACCAGGCATTGCGCTGCGTAGTGCATGGTGTCCGCGTCAAGCTGGGCAACAACCCACCATGCGCGATTTTCTTCCAGCGCTGGACGCGCGCGACGGTTCAGAATGCGATATTCGTACGCGCGCTCGATTGCGGAAAAGCGGGCGTGAAAATCACCCCCCACCAGCTCTGCCTTCACGATCGCAATAGGATGAGGGCACAGATGCGCGTTCAGAGCCTTCACGACCACATGGGGGGGGTCATCCCGCGGCAAGTCCACATGCGCTACCTGACCCAATGCATGAACGCCGGAGTCCGTGCGACCCGCGCCCTGCACCAATGTGTCCACCTGGCAATAACCCTTGACCGCATCTTCGACCGCCGCTTGGACCGACAGGCCATTTTCCTGTCGTTGCCAACCGACGAAGCCGGCGCCGTCGTATTCGATGGTGAGCTTAAACCGGGGCATGGGTGCGAGTGTTGCTCAAACGATTTCGCTAATTTGAGCACCGGGGGTCGCGCCACCGTGGGCGGCAAACCACTCATCCGCTAAAATTGCCCAGCGTTCGTGATCTCGCCATTCACCGCCAATCTTAAGATATGCGAGCGAAAACCCCTCCTCGCGAAATCCCAATCGCTTGATCAAAGCCAACGACGCCTCGTTCTCCGGTTGGACGTTGGCTTCGGCCCTGTGAAGGCCGATAACCGTAAACGCATGATCCAACACCAAGGCGAGACCCGCACTCATGTATCCACGCCTACTATATAGCGCGTTTCCATAATATCCGAGGTGCCCGGACCGAAACCCACCCAGAACGACGTCGTTAATATTAATCACACCCACCAACGCGTCGTCCTCTCGGCGTGCGACAAGGAATCCGAACGCATTCCCACGGTCTATCCGATCTAAATATGCGCGAAAGCGGCGCGTGTCCGTGGCTGGATCGACCCAGGGATGGTGGAAACTTTCGCTGGTAGTAGTCAGCGTTAAAAAACCGGCGGCGGCCTCCTTGCCAGGTGCATACAAATAGACGACGTCATCACACGCGATAATTTTCCGCCCTCGCCTGAACATGGCCGTGTCCTTTTCCCGCCGGCCGATCAACATTGCACCCGCCAACTCTTAAGTTTAAGCAACGCGCGTTCCTTTGGGCAGCGCATAGCCGCGCAGAAAGGCTGTAGCCTCCGCAGGCGCCTTGCCGGCGCGTTGAACTGAGAGGGCTCGAATGGACCCCCGCGCACACGCAATCGTCAAGTGATCGTCAACAATCGTGCCTGCGGGGCCGTGCGTATCATGTCCCTCGGCCTTCAACACCTTGACGCGTTCGTCCTTGTAGGCAAACCATGCGCCAGGGCGCGGTGAAAGGCCATGAATTTGGCGGAGCACCTCCGGAGCGGGGTGGCCAAAATCGATATGGGTTTCCGTCTTCTCGATTTTCGCAGCGTGAGTCACTCCCTCCGCAGGCTGAGGCGTCGCGTTCAAGCTACCGTCTTCAAGCCCCGCGAGCGCGTCCAAAACCAAGCCGCTGCCAACGTCGGCGAGAATGTCGTGAAGGCCGCCAGCTGTCGTCGTCGCGTCAATAGACACCTCGCGCTTTAGCAACATGGCTCCGGTGTCAAGGCCCGCATCCATCTGTATGATTGTCACGCCTGTTATGTCATCGCCGGCGATAATCGCCCGCTGAATAGGGGCCGCCCCGCGCCAACGAGGGAGCAGCGACGCGTGGACGTTGACACAACCGAACCGCGGCGCGTCGAGAATAGGCTGCGATAGTGTCAGCCCATAGGCCGCGACCACACCAACATCAGCACCCCAGGGAGCAAACTCTGCTTGCGCATCTGGTGCTTTAAATGATTTTGGGGCACGGACCTCGAGTCCGTGCTTTTCGGCAAAGACCTGGACCGGGCTGGGCCGGGCTTTTTGTCCACGGCCGGCGGGACGAGGCGGCCGGGTATATACTGCAACGATATCGTGTACGGCATGCAACCGCGCCAAGGCCGCCACGGCGAAATCCGGCGTTCCCATGAAAATTATACGCATGGCGTTACAACGGATCCGTTCTACACAGCCTCAAGAGCGCGGCGTCTTGATGATTTTATCGTTCGCTTGCCTTTATTCAATTTTTTGATCTTGGTGAGACGGCGCAGGATGATATTGCGTTTCAGCGAAGAAATGTGGTCGACAAACAAAACGCCGTCTAAGTGATCCATTTCGTGCTGGATAACCACAGCAAGAATGCCATCCACTTCCAACTCCTGCTGCTGATTCTTCTCATCAAGGTATCCTACCTTGATACGGTCGGGGCGCTGGACCAAATCGTATTCCTCGGGCAATGAAAGACAACCTTCCTCGTGTTCTTTGGTTTCCTCCGAAGACCAGAGGATTTTCGGATTGGCCATTTTGAGGGGCTGCCGCTTCTCGTCTTCCGATACGGGGTCCACAACGATGATGCGCTTGAGAACACCCACCTGCGGCGCCGCCAGGCCGACACCAGGGGCCTCGTACATCGTGTCCAACATGTCGGCTATGAATTTAGCGGTGGCCTTGTCCACGGACTCCACCGGCGACGCCTTTTTCTTCAAGCGCGGGTCCGGCGCGACGATAATGTCCAGCAGAGCCATGGGATTGAATTCCTTGGGTTTTAGGTGACATAAGGCCCCGGGAACGGAGCGTCAACGGGCAAGTGCCTCTTTATACCGTGAAGAAAAGACTCGCCGTTAGAACTCCAGCCACGATGATCACGAACACCCCGGTAAAAAATAACGTGCGCGCTTTGGTTTCCTCGTCCAGAACCTGCAAGCTGTGTACCCCGAGTTTGGGCACGGTGATACATAGCACCCCTTCGGCCAGCATAAACACGGCGAGAAGCGACAACACAACCGCGGCGCCGCTCCACACCCAATGAAGGCGCAAAACAATCGTTCCTATCGCCAGGGTCAGGAACCCATGTAAGCGCACGCCTTGTGCCCCCGCCTCAGTAACGCGGCGGTAGTAGGTCATCCATAGGCCGCTGGCATAGATCTGAGATAACCCAGTAATCAGCAGGATTACCGCCGCTGCCGTTTCCACTCCTCGCGTCACAACGTAACCTAGAACCGTGTACGGACGTTGTACTCAAGCACCACCCGACCCATGGCCGGCACTTGCACCGCCCATTCCACCTCGGCGGCATTGAGCTTTTTATGGGATGCGGTTTCCCTTGTGATCTCCCTCGACCCGGGCAGTTGCTCGACCACCGGCACCGTCACGGCGCGCGGCTTGGCATTGCGCACCGTCCGCTGATCGCGGGTCAACGCAAAATCGTTTGTATAGACCGTCAAGTAGGCACCTCCGGACGCCGAGGGCGGCACCTCCAATTCCACGGCGTAGGCCGTTTCTGAGGCGAGAGCAAAAGCGAGTGCTATTACAATGGATCGAAAGAACATGAATGACGTCCCACGTGCAGCATTTCTGAGGCGGGTGCGGGACCCATGGCCCCGCCCGAGTTTTTCATTTAGGATTCTGATCATGGCAGGCATAGGGCGCCGATCAAGTTTCAAAGCTACCGGTTCGGCAGCAACTAAATTTCGAGCTGTATCATGGAGATAGCGGTTATCACGCTGGCCCTCGTGGCCGTGGGCGCCGTGGTGACTGCGCTCGTTATAGCGCGGCGCGGCACGGGATCTTACCACATGACCGATTTGGCCGCCGCGACGAATCGCATGTCTCAGGCGCAGTCGGAGTTTATGGGCCGGCTGGGCCAAATGGCCGACAGCCAAGCGACATCGCAAAAATTGATCGCTGAACAACTACAGGCTCAGGAGCGCGCGGTAACGAAGATGGTCGACGAGCGCCTTGCCGAGGTCACGCGGCGCGTCGGCGAAAACCTGCAGAAGACTAGTGATAAAAGCACCGAGACCATGGTTCAATTGCAAGAACGCCTAGCGGTCATTGACGCCGCCCAAAAAAACATCACCGAGCTGTCGGCCGAGGTGGTCAGTCTCCAGGATATCCTCTCCAACAAACAGGTTCGAGGCGCGATCGGCCAGACACAGATGGAAGATCTGGTGCGCAACATGCTACCCAGCAGCGCTTTTGATTTCCAGGTGACGCTTTCGAACGGCAAACGGGCAGATTGTGTCATCCGCTTGCCCAACCCACCGGGTCTCATCGCCGTTGATTCAAAGTATCCGCATGAGGCATTCATGCGATTATCGGCGGCACAGGATGACCGCGAGCGGGCCGCCGCCGAGCAGATGTTTCGTAGCGACGTCATCAAACATATTCGCGACATCGCAGAGAAATACATCGTTCCCGGAGAAACGGCAGACTCAGCAATCATGTTCGTCCCGGCAGAATCAGTGTTCGCCGAACTTCATGATCGCTTCCCGACGGTTGTAGAGGAAAGTTTCCGGCGTAGAGTGTTTATCGTCTCACCCACGACCCTCATGGCAACCCTGAATACCATTCGCACCATCCTGAAGGACGCACGTATGCGCGAGCAGGCGCACGTCATTCAAACCGAGATATCCAAGATGATGGAGGACGTGGCGCGCTTAGATAAACGCGTCGGTCAACTGTCGATCCACTTCGAGCAAACGCAGCGGGACATCAAAGACGTCCTCACGTCCACAGGCAAGATCGTTAAGCGGGGTGATGCTATCGAAAATATTCAGCTCGAACCCGCGGCCCAAGATGAAGCGACGCCCCGCGTCGTCGCGAGTGACGACACGCTTCGGCCTGAGCGGCTTCAGTAGATCTCGACCTAATAACTTGATCGGCTGCTGGGCCGGGATGATGCGCTCGCCGGGAGTTCAACATCCAGTGGCACTTCTACGCTAACCGTACGGGTCTTCCCGGATGCGCCGGGAAAATCTTTCAAGATTGCATCAAGAACATACGGCATGACCGTCTCCACGTGGCCATTCCGGCCCTGACTCACGGCGCGACCCTCGAAAACTCGCTCCTGCCTATCGGTGCCGTATGTGCCGCCTTTGTACATATCCAACTCCACGCGGCGCACAAACAGCTGGGTCGTATTTGTCCGATCATAGGGGGCGTACGTGGCACCATAACCAAAAGGGCGACTGAAGTAATCATAGCCGAAGCTCATGTTGAAATGGGACCCGCGTCCCTTTACATCGGGGCTCGGACCAGCAACGTTGTATTTCAACGTCACAACGAAGTCCGCTTCCACCGGCCCGTTTGCGCCCTTGTATTGCTGAAGGCCAAGAGCAGATAACTTCGAATTCAGCTGATCCGCATACTGCTTAAACGCCAGACTTTGCTCCTGCTCTTCGCCGACCGCGACAATCGCAAAGGTCTGGCCCGACGCCGAACCCGGTATCGTATGGAAGCGCGTGACATCAGAAACGACGTATTTAGTACCCGCACATGCGGAAAGCGCGCCCAATAAGAAGCCGGCAATAACAAGACGTTTGAGCATTACGACCTTCATTGAGGCACCTCGCCACGAGCCAGCTCCGGGATTTGGCACCAGCTTGCCAGGTGCGCCATGGTCAAATCAAGCCATATGCTAATAAAAAATTGTGGCGCCTATATGACGCGCCCGTCCGCGGCGATAATACACCATCAAACCAGCCGACGCGCCTTAAGAGCAGCGGCGATGGTGCTATCGTCTAGGTAATCCAACTCGCCGCCAATGGGCAAACCATGAGCCAGCCCCGAAACCATCGTTTGGGTGTCCTGTAGCTGCTCAGCGATGTAGTGGGTAGTGGTTTGGCCGTCCACGGTTGCGCTGAGGGCAAGGATGGCTTCCTTCACCTCCGGCGCGCGCACGCGACTGACGAGTTGATCCAGATGAAGATCGCCCGGACCGATACCGTCTAGGGGCGAAAGCAGGCCGCCGGTGACGTGGTACCTGCCACGAAAGGACGCAGTGCGTTCCAGCGCCCACAAATCGGCGACATCCTCAACCACGCAAATGAGCGCGCTGTCTCTGCGAGGGTCCTCACAAATAGTGCAGGGGTCCTGGCTGTCGTAGTTCCCGCAGATCGAACAGATTTTTACCGCTTCCGCAGCAGCGGCAAGGGTCTGCATCAGTGGAGCAAGAACCGTTTCACGCCGTTTGATCAAGGTTAAGGCGGCACGGCGCGCCGCCCGCGGACCCAAGCCCGGCAGCTTGGAGAGCTGACGAATCAAGGATTCGATTTCAGGTCCAGCCATGAATGATACCGGCCGTTAAAACGGCAACTTAAAACCCGGCGGAAGCGACAAGCCACCGGTAAACTTTCTCATCTCCGCCTGCATTTTTTCGTCAACTTTGCTTTTGGCGTCGTTGACAGCGGCGACGATGAGATCCTCCAAGATCTCGACGTCACTTGGTGAAATAAGCGAGGGATCTATTTTCACGCGCTTGAGTTCGCTTTTTCCGTTAAGAGTCGCTTCAACCATTCCGGCGGCGGACGCACCGGTGATTTCTATGTCCCCAAGCTTCTCCGGCATTTCCGCCATGCGGGACTGCATGTCCTGAACCTGCTTCATGAGCTGCCCGAGGTTTTTCATGGTCGGCGAACTCCTAATAAACTTGTGATGAGAAATGTATCAAACGTCGTCAGCGCAGCGCACAGATTCGATAGCCGCGCCGGGAAATGCATCAAGGATTGATTTAACCAGCGGATCGGACTGGGCCTGCGCTAGCTCCTGTTCATGAAGTGTCGGCTCCCCCGGGGTGTTGACCACGCTGACGACCCATCTTTGTCCAGTCCACTGGGTGAGAAACTTGCCCACTTGACCCGTCAGATCCGGCGGCGCGGCACGCTCAAGATTAAACTCGATTAGCCCTGGCGAAAAACGAACCAAGTGGACGCTGCGCTTAAGATACGTCGCGAGTTTCGCCTCGCGGTGCCCGTCAAAGAGGGCAATAACATCTGAGAAAGATGTCGGAGCCGGTATACCGCCAGGCTCCAGCGCAGGTTGCGCCGCGTGCACCGCCGTATGGGTTGTGGAAGCGCTCGATCCGTCGCCGGAGAAGGAGGGCGCTGGTGCGCGGGTAGTTATTTGCTGAACTGATGCGAAACCACTTTGCAATGCCTTCACTGCGTCAGCGGGGGTCGGCAAGTCAGACGTGTAAGCCATCCGCACGAAGATCATCTCAGCAGCTTGCATTGGCACCGGCGCCATGCGGATTTCGCCCAAGCCTTTGAGAAGCATCTGCCAGGCCCGGGTCAGTACTGGCATTGATAATTTTTCCGCTAGGTCCACGCCACGCGTGCGTTCCGTTTCCGCTAATGCAGGGTCGGTGGCGCCATCAGGCGCCACCTTAAGGCGCGTTAGCCAATGCACGAGTTCGAGAAGATCTTGAATGACGACAACAGGACTGGCCCCAGCAGAATACTGATCGACCAATAGATCAAGAGCAACTTTAACGTCGCCGCCCATAACCGCCGAAAATAGATCGAATACCAAAGCGCGGTCGGCGAGGCCGAGCATGTCGCGCACAACGAGCTCGGTTACGCGGCGGGCAGCACCTCCTCCGCTCGATTGAGAAATGGCCTGATCTAGGATCGACAACCCGTCCCGCGCGGACCCGTCGGCAGCCCTGGCAATAATAGCCAGCGCCGCGTCGTCAACATCAGCATTTTCCTTGCCCGCGATGTCACGAAACAGCGTCTGGAGCTTTTCGCTATCGATGCGGCGCAAATCGAAACGCTGGCACCTGGAGAGCACCGTTACCGGAACTTTGCGAATTTCCGTAGTGGCAAAAATGAACTTCACATGCTCCGGCGGTTCCTCCAGAGTCTTCAACAGTGCATTGAAAGCCTTGTCCGACAGCATATGCACTTCATCAATAATGTATATTTTGTACCGCGCTGAAACGGGCCGATAGCGCACACCCTCTAAGAGTTCGCGTATATCATCAATGCCGGTCCGGCTCGCGGCATCCATCTCGAGCACATCCACGTGGCGGTCCTCGCCAATTGCGGTGCAATTGGAACAGGCGCCGCAGGGTTCCGGGGTGGGGCCACCCCTGCCGTCAGCGCCGATACAATTGAGAGAGCGCGCAATAAGGCGTGCCGCCGTGGTTTTCCCAACCCCGCGCACTCCGGTCAGCATGTAACCGTGGGCGAGACGACCCGATGTGATGGCGTTAGTGAGAGTGCGGACAAGCGCGTCCTGGCCGATCAGCGCAGCAAAGGTCGTCGGACGGTATTTGCGCGCAAGAACCCGGTAAGCAGCGGCGGCCTCTATCCCGTTCTCGTTTCCATGCGCCCGGCCTTCGGAATGGCGGTCGGTCACGGCGGGCTGATCCATGGCAAAAAAACTCGGCGCAGGGCGTGAGAGGGCTCGGACAAAAGGGTGAGAGGCTGGACAGCGACCCGAACCGAAACTCGTTACGGCTGCTTCCTTCCGGACCTGACCGGGTTGGCGAGGAGTCCGTCCACCACCAACCTCTCAAGGGGCACTATATCAGAAGAAGGCGCGCTTCACGCAAGTCTTGGGTCGGACGGAATTGAACGTGAAATCAAGACTCCGAACTCACTGCACGGCTTGCTTTTTGCGGTTGCATGGCTGCCGCAGGGGGTTCAAAAGTGGCGCAAATAGGCGCACGGGGATGGCGGCGTGACGGCGCGGCGCCTAGCCCTATATAAAGATGGTTATGAAGCGCATGCCCGCCACCACTCAGCGCCCGAAGCCCGTCGTCTTGTGCATTTTGGACGGCTGGGGTCACCGGCTGGAAAGGCGTGACAACGCCATCGCCCAGGCCGATACACCTACATGGGACCGCCTCCTGGCCTCCTGCCCCCATGCCTTGGTGAAGACCAGCGGGCTCGATGTAGGTCTGCCGAACGGACAGATGGGTAATTCAGAAGTAGGCCATATGAACATCGGCGGTGGGCGGGTGATGATGCAGGACCTGCCGCGCATTGATACCGCCATCGCCGACGGCAGCCTCGCGACAAACACGGCCCTCGCGTCTTATATCGAGCGCCTAAAGGCAAGTAGCGGGACTAGCCATATTCTCGGGCTTATTTCACCGGGCGGTGTTCACTCTCATCAGGACCAAATCGTAGCGATTGCCAAGATTATTGACGGGGCCGGCGTGCCGGTGCGCATACACGCCTTCCTCGATGGCCGTGACACACCGCCAAAGTCGGCGATGGGGTTCATGGAAAACTTCATCATCGGCTTACGCGGGTTAAAAAATGCCGAGATCGCGACGGTGGGCGGACGCTACTACGGCATGGATCGCGATAACCGCTGGGAACGCGTCGAGAAGGTCTACGCGGCGATCACAGGCGCCAGCGGTGCAGCAGCCCCGGACGCGCCCACCGCGATTAAGGTGTCTTATGCTGAAAATATATCCGACGAGTTCGTAGTTCCCACCGTCATCGACGGTTATCGCGGGATGAGCGACGGCGACGGCATTCTCATGGCCAACTTCCGTGCCGACCGCGCGCGCCAGATTTTGATGGCGCTGCTAGATCACGCATTCGATAAATGTACGCGACCACGTGTGATTTCCTTCGAGGCGACGACAGGACTGACGGAATACTCGACCGAATTAAACAAATTCATGTCGATCATGTTTCCCAGAACACCCGCGCCCCACACCCTCGGCGAGGTCGTTAGCAATGCCGGACTCACGCAATTCCGCATTGCCGAGACGGAAAAATATGCGCACGTGACTTTCTTCCTGAATGGCGGCGCCGAGCATGTATTCCACGGCGAAACCCGCATTTTGGTGCCAAGCCCGCAAGTGGCGACCTATGATTTAAAACCGGAAATGTCGGCACCTGAGGTGACGGGCAAAATTGTCGAGGCGATCATCCAAAGCCGGTTCGACGTCATCGTGGTCAACTACGCCAACGGCGACATGGTGGGACATACCGGTGTATTGCCTGCGGCAATCAAGGCGGCGGAAACTATTGACGCTTGCCTCGCACGCGTGGAGGGTGCGTTAAAACAATCGGGCGGCACAATGCTGATCACGGCTGATCACGGAAATTTGGAGATGATGCGCGACCCCACCACTGACGAACCCCACACGCAACATACCGTAGGCAAGGTACCCCTGGTCCTGGTTAACGCGCCAGGGGGAGTTGAGCGCATCGATGATGGGCGGTTAGCCGATTTGGCGCCGACGATTCTTGATCTTCTCGGCATTCCCCAACCGGCAGAGATGACCGGGCGCTCTTTGCTGAATCGCGCGGCTGACACGCAATCCGCGCAAGATTCTGTTGTTAGCCGTGTCGCAAGCTGACCTGCGCGTTTTGATTGGAGCGGTGATTGCGGCCATGATCCTCGACCTTCCCATTGTCTCTGTTGTTGCTCAAGAGCCGGCTTCCGCTGCCAAACAATTACAAGAGTTGGAAAAAACTCTCGAGCAAAGCCATGCTGAGAGGAAGCGTGTTACATCCCGAGCTAGCAAGATTGAGCGGGATCTCGCATCCATTCGCGCAGATATGATTACGACGGCGAAGGATATTCAGAATCAGGAACATTCGTTGACTGTCTTGGAAAACCGTATTGTCGGCCTTGAGAGCGAAGCCAAAGCTCTGACGGAGACATTGGGACGCCGAGACGCGCAGATGGGGCGGGTTCTTCTGGCGCTTCAACGCCTCGCTCTGCGGCCCCAAGACGCCTTGACGCTTAACCCTCTCGCACCTGACGACGCGGTGCGAAGCGCTATCTTACTGCGTGCGGCAGTACCTCACATAAAAAACTCCGCGGCGGAATTGCAAACCGAGTTAGCTGACCTCTACCGGGTCCGCCGCAAGATTGTCGATCAGAAAGAACGCGCGGCAGGCGACGCGGCAGCCCTATTGAATAAGCGCAAACACCTAGATTCGCTGGCCCGCGAAAAAGAGACCCAGCAGGCTGCATTAATTTCACGGCGTACAGCGCTGGACCGCCGCGTTGCGGAAATGGCACGAGAGGCGAAGGATCTGCGTGAACTGTTCGAGAAACTAGCCGTGGAAAAGAAACGCCGAGAAGCAGAGGAGCGGATCCGGCAGGAGCAGGAGCGCAAACTTGCCGCTGAGCGCGCTGCAGTGAAAAAACAAGCGCGAAGTCAAACCGAGGAGGAACGTATCGTTCTGCTACCTCCGGCTGATATGAGAGGCAAGCCGGCCGGTGGGGATGAAACGTTGGTCGCCGCCCTGCCGCCGGACCCCAAAGCCCGCGCGGAGACCGCCGCCCGGCAGGCGCGATTACGTGAACAAGTTGGCACCCGGTCCTTCGCCAAAGCACGTGGGACCATGCCCTTTCCGGTCGCGGGCGAAGTGACGGAAAGATACGGCGAGACTGCCAGCGCGGCTGATGCGGGAAGCTTGCGCGCGCGGGGCATCACAATCCATGGGCGCTCCAGTGCCCAAGTTGTGGTGCCATTTGATGGCATCGTTGCCTTCGCTGGTCCTTTTCGCGGCTATGGGCAGCTATTGATCATCGAACACAGCGAGGGATATCATACCCTCCTTGCTGGCCTAGCGCGCATTGACAGCGCCGTCGGGCAATTGGTTCTGGCGGGCGAACCGGTCGGCGTGATGGAAAATACCGGCGCGACATCGCTGTACGTCGAACTTCGTCGGGACGGTCAGCCGATTAATCCCCTACCCTGGCTTGCGAGCCGTACAGAAAAAAGCAGCGGATAATGCGTATCTCAAAACCTCTTGGAAACAGCATCATCACCATGCGCTCGAAATTCTCTATCGTCGTGACAGCCCTGATCCTCGGCGCAGCCGTGGCCCTCGCACCGTCCACACCGGCGCTCGCTGTGGATGCCGCGGGTAACACTAAATTCTCGGGCGATACTTATGAGTACCTCGAACTGTTCGGCGATGTGTTTGAACGGGTACGCAAGGACTACGTCGAAGCAGTATCCGACCAAGACCTTCTCGAGAGTGCGATTAACGGCATGTTGACATCGTTAGATCCGCATTCGGGGTACATGGCGGCCGACATGTTTGAGGACATGCAGGAGAACACCCGGGGCGAATTTGGCGGACTCGGTATCGAGGTAACCATGGAAGCGGGTGTGATCAAGGTGGTCTCGCCCATCGACGACACGCCAGCCGCCCGCGCCAAGATTCAGTCCGGCGATTACATCATCGCCATCGACGGAAAGCCCGCCATCGGCATAGAGTTGAGCGAAGCCGTGGACAAGATGCGCGGTCCGAAGAACACGCCGATCACGATAACCATCCGCCGGGCCGGCACTGAAGTGTTCGACGTTACGCTTGTGCGCGAGGTCATCACAGTGCAGTCCGTGCGGTCTCGCGTGGAAGGTCGTAAGGACGTAGGCTATATCCGCATCACATCCTTTAACGAGAAAACTCAAAATGGGCTTGAGAGCTCTATTAAGAAGCTGAACGACGAACTCGGCAAAAACCTAAAGGGCTACGTACTCGATCTACGCAACAATCCCGGCGGTCTATTGGATCAGGCTGTATCTGTTGTCGATAGCTTCCTTGACCGCGGCGAAATCGTCTCGACCCGCACGCGGCACGCTGAACAGACCCAGCGCTACAACGCCCGGCCCGGTGACCTGACCGACGGCAAACCCATCGTCATTCTCATCAATGGCGGCTCTGCGTCGGCGGCGGAAATTGTTGCTGGCGCGCTTCAGGATCACAAGCGTGCCATCGTTCTCGGCACAAAGAGCTTTGGCAAGGGCTCGGTTCAGACCATCGTCCCACTAGCCCGCGGCAAGAGCGCCATGCGGCTCACCACGGCACGGTATTACACGCCCAGCGGCCGGTCTATCCAGGCCACCGGCATCGTGCCCGATATCGAGGTACACCCAGCGACGATACAGAAACTGGACACGCCGCGCTTCCAGCGCTCCGAAGCCAGCCTGCCGGGGGCTCTCAGAAACGATACGCTGGCCGACCAGCCTGCGGAAACCGACGACGAGGAAGCACAGGGCACAAGCAACGCGCCCGCCGCGAAGGGCGAAGACGCCGTAGAAGCGCCGCCCGAGGATTACCAGCTTCACCGTGCGGTGGACTTGCTGCAGGGCATTGCATTGTTCAACGCGCCAGCTTGAAGTAATTGGTCGGGTTGGCGGGCCAACAGCCACAAGCACCGTTTCCTTTCACCGAACGACCCGGCTGCCACAGCCGGTCCGGACACCTGCCGCCTTAAGCAGCTATTAACGCTGCGCCGGTAAACATTTAGGCAGAGTATACTGCCTCACGGACCTCCCGATCGCCGGGGATCATGCGTAGGCCTCAGGTATGATATACTGAAAAGACGCTGTCTGGAGGACGTCATGCGGTTTTCACCAACCGCCCTGCTAAACAGATTACGCCGCGATAAAGTCCAAGACCCCTTTGGCAGGGACGATGACGATTTCGGCGGAGACTCCGGCTTTGCGGTCAGCGAGCCGAAACTCGCCCTGGCTGTAAGTGGGTTCTTGTTTGTACTGCTGATCGGGGGCGTGGCGGCAGTCATCGTCACCGGTCAGGGCAGTGCCGTCGCCGCCGTCAGCGCCAAGCCCGTGAGCTTCGAACGGCTGGTACTGTGGATGGAACACGCGGTGGCCAACGACGTTATCCTCATGCCCATGTCACAAATCCTTACCCGATAGCTCGTATGAAGAAATCGGCTAACGCGGTCGGCGCCAAGCCATACCGCCGTGGCGTCGGCATCGCGCTGATGGACGCTCGTGGCCGCGTATTCGTCGCCCAGCGGATCGACACTAAGGAGTCCGCATGGCAGATGCCTCAAGGCGGCATCGACAAGGGTGAAACACCGCGCAAAGCCGCAATGCGTGAATTGCTTGAAGAGATCGGAACCGATAAGGCCCGAATCATCGCCGCGACACGGGGGTGGCTACGCTACGACCTGCCCGAAGACTTGAGGGGTAAGGTTTGGAATGGAAAATACCGCGGCCAGGAACAGAAGTGGTTCCTGATGGAGTTCCTGGGAACGGATGCAGACATAAACATCGACACCGCACATCCTGAGTTTTCTTCGTGGAAATGGTTGCCGTTCATGCGTCTGCCCGGAGTCATCGTTGGTTTCAAACGCGAAATCTACAAACAAGTGGCAGAGTTGTTTGGTGGGCAAGCCGCCGAATTGGCGAAAACATCAAAGTTGGCAACGCCGCGGAGAAAACGGGCTCGCGCGCCCAAACACCGCTAGCCACCCGCCAAAATCGGCCGGAACCTACGGCCACGAAACCAAACCACGAGCCACAATACTTTTATCACGAGTTTGGCAGCAAGGCCGTTTGGGACAAGGCCGGCTGCCTGGGCGAGCATATGCCCCGCACGATGCACATGGCGTACCTGAAAAAAACCAAAGCTGCGCTGTGCATAGGCCCGGGTCGACGCGGCGCGATCGTAGGGCGCCGCAACGGCATTAGCCGCATGATACGCCGAAGCGATTTCGTCGTCGTCGGCTTCCCGAAACCGTGTCAACACCACGCGTAGGCGGTCCCAGCGGGTGCGGAAGCTGTTCTTATCGCCCTCAGAGGCGTAGCGCTCCATGTGAACAAAGAATAATCTGTAATGTCGAAACTCGTCGGCAGCGATGTTTCTGCAAATTTGTTTTAAAACTGGTTCGTCCACCGCATCACGCACGGCCGAGTAAAACGAACTCGTGCCGGTTTCCACCACACACCGCGCGCAAAGCTCACCAGCGCGAGATCCCCGCACCGATTCAGTAGCATCGAGCGGAAGTCGATACATCTCAAGGAACCGTGCAAAGCATGCGTCGAAGTCAAAATTCGGGTCCGCCAGCGCTGCCCACGTGCCAAGCACCATGCCGTGTTGTTCTTCCTCGATCGCCCATTGTCGCGCCACGTCGCAAAAACGGGGATCGTCGCGGAACACATTGCAAAGATAACGGCCATAATCGGCGCCGTTACGCTCCACTATGGCCGCCGTCTTGATCACCTGTAGTAGGTCCGCCGAAACCTTGGAGGCGTCGAAGCGGGGCCAGTCAATATCGTCCGGTGTCCAGTGTCGCGGGGATCGGCTCATGGAGATCGTCTATTTTCCTGCTTATTTGTCGCGAAAAGCGCAACTCATATAACGCAAATTGGAGCAGTCACAAAACAGCCATAGGCGCGAAACTCCGGTAAATTTTCCTGAAAAAGAAAGGGCGGTGCTCGGAAAGCACAGCCCCACGTAAACGCCAGGTTGCTTGATTTAAGCGCTGATCTCGCGGACGATGGATTCGGCAGCGGCTAGGGAATGTGCCGCATTTTTCTTCGTCGCCTCATCATCGGCCTGTGCCAACTCGGCCTGCGCTTTCGATAAACGGTCCGCAGCGTATTCTCGCGTCGCCTTGTCGCTGGGAATCGCTTCGTCCACCAACACCGTGCAAGTTGAACGAGTCACTTCGGCGAAGCCGCCGGTAACGAGATAGCGCTCGGCCACCTCGCCGCCTTTGTACACGTCGATAAATCCGGGCTGCAAAGTAGATAGCGTTGGCGCATGTAGCGGTAGTACACCGAAAGTACCCTCGGTCCCCGGCACGACCACCATCTCCACAGGTTCGGAAACTAGAAGCCGTGCCGGTGATACCAATTCGAAGTCGAGCGTCTCGGCCATACTGTAATCCCGCGTTTGGTGTAACAACGCCCGCTAAGCTGCCGCCGCTAACTTCTTGCCTTTCTCCACAGCCTGCTCGATAGAGCCGACCATATAGAAAGCCTGTTCTGGAAGATGATCGTAATCGCCGACAACGATACCCTTGAAACTTTTAATGGTGTCGTCTAACTGGACAAATACGCCAGGACTGCCAGTGAACACTTCGGCCACGTGGAACGGCTGCGACAAAAAGCGCTGGATTTTCCGAGCGCGCGCTACGGTTAGCCTGTCTTCTTCTGACAATTCATCCATACCCAGGATGGCAATGATGTCTTGCAACGATTTGTAGGTCTGCAAAATGCGCTGCACGTCGCGCGCAACCTGGTAGTGCTCTTCGCCGACCACCAACGGATCGAGCGCTCGTGACGTGGAATCTAGCGGGTCTACCGCCGGATAAATCCCAAGCTCGGCAATTTGACGCGAAAGCACTGTGGTCGCATCCAAGTGGGCGAAGGAGGTTGCGGGCGCTGGGTCGGTCAGATCATCGGCAGGCACGTAGATGGCCTGCACCGAGGTAATGGATCCCTTCTTGGTTGAGGTGATGCGCTCCTGCAGGGCGCCCATGTCCGTTGCCAGTGTGGGTTGATAACCCACCGCCGAGGGAATACGGCCCAAGAGCACCGAGACTTCCGAGCCCGCCTGAGTGAAGCGGAAAATGTTGTCGATGAAGAACAGCACGTCCTTACCTTCCGCGTCGCGGAAGTATTCGGCTTGGGTTAGACCTGATAAGGCCACGCGGGCGCGGGCACCCGGCGGCTCGTTCATCTGACCGTAAACCAGGGCCACACGGCTGTTGTTGCCTTCAAGATCGATAATCCCGGACTCGATCATCTCGTGATAGAGATCGTTTCCTTCGCGGGTCCGCTCGCCCACACCGGCGAACACCGAGTACCCACCGTGACCTTTAGCAATATTGTTGATGAGCTCCTGAATGAGCACGGTCTTGCCCACACCGGCGCCCCCGAAAAGACCGACCTTGCCGCCTTTACTGTAGGGCGCCAATAGATCCACAACCTTGATGCCCGTTACTAAAATCTCCACCTCCGTGGACTGCTCGACGAAAGCAGGTGCAGTGCGGTGAATTGGATAAAATTCCTTGGCATCGATGGCGCCTCGCTCATCCACGGGCTCGCCGATGACGTTCATGATCCGCCCGAGCGTTCCAGGACCCACCGGCATCTTGATCGAACTACCTGTGTCCTTGGCCTCTTGCCCGCGCACCAAACCCTCGGTGGCGTCCATAGCGATGCAGCGCACGGTGGATTCCCCAGTATGCTGCGCCACCTCAAGCACAAGGCGCTTGCCGTGGTTATCCACTTCCAGCGAGTTCAAGATATAGGGCATGTCGCCATCGAACTTTACGTCCACAACCGCGCCCAGCACCTGGGTGATGGTGCCTACGTTGTTCTTCACCATTTTCTCGCTCCTATCGCTTTTCGCGTTTCTCGCTTCGGGCCGGACTAAACGGCTTCGGCGCCAGAGATAATTTCAATCAACTCTTTGGTGATCATGGCCTGACGCGTGCGATTGTAGCTCATCGTCAGTTGGTCGATCATGTCGCCCGCGTTGCGGGTCGCCGAATCCATGGCCACCATCTGTGATCCGAAGAACGACGCTCCGTTCTCAAGCATGGCACGGAAAACTTGAACCGACAGATTGCGAGGCAAGAGCTCCGCTAGGATTTCCTGGTCCGATGGTTCGTAGTCATACACGGACGACGCACCGTCCGCGTCTACGGATTCGGTAACGGGGAACGGAATGATCTGCTGGCGTGTAACCACTTGCGACATGGCCGACTGGAAGCGCGCGTAAACCATAGTGGCCACGTCGAACTCTCCCGCCGCGAACATCTCCGTAATTTTCGACGCCACTTCCTGTGCTTCGAAGAAATGAACGACCTTGCGGCCGAATTCTGTATAGGAATCAACAATCATGTGCCGAAAGTCGCGCCGCAAATTGTCGCGGCCCTTGCGGCCCACGCAGAGAATTTTAACCGTTTTACCCTTGTCCAATAACGCACGAATGAAGTTACGGCTGGACCGGGTGATATTGGCATTGAAACCGCCGCAGAGGCCTCGGTTCGCTGTCATGACCACAACCAGATGGACATTGTCCTGGCCGGTCCCAGCCAACATCGGCAGCGCACCCTCACAGCCGGCTGCGCCATCAGCCAAATTGCCGAGCATACGTTCCATACGCTCGGCATACGGTCGGGTGGCCTCCGCCGCATCCTGCGCACGGCGCAGCCTCGATACCGCCACCATTTTCATGGCGGAGGTTATCTTTTTCGTCGACTGCACCGAAGTGATGCGGGCGCGGAGTTCCTTGAGACTGGCCATTGGGCGAGGGTGCTCCTGAATCTAACCTAGCGTATCAACGTCAGGAGAACGACTTGGCGAAGTCATCCAGGAACGATTCGAGCTTATCTTTAATGGCGTCGGTCAGCTGTTTTTCGTCTCGAATTCCGGAAAGGATATGAGGCACACGCTCGCGCATGGCACCGAGCATGGAACTCTCAAAGCGACCCAAGTCGCGAACGGCGAAGTTATCGAGATAACCGTTGGTTCCGGCAAAGATTACCACCACCTGCTCTTCCACAGGCACCGGCCGGTATTGCGGTTGTTTCAAAAGCTCTGTTAGGCGCTCGCCGCGAGCCAATAGCTTTTGCGTGGCGGGATCAAGATCGGACGCGAACTGCGCAAAGGCACGCATTTCGCGGTACTGGGCCAGATCAAGTTTGATCGAGCCCGACACCTGCTTCATGGCCTTGATCTGCGCTGCCGATCCGACGCGCGAAACCGAGATGCCGACGTTCAGCGCCGGACGGATACCCTGGTAAAATAAATCTGTTTCAAGGAAAATTTGGCCGTCAGTAATCGAGATCACGTTGGTGGGGATGTAGGCCGACACGTCGTTGGCCTGGGTCTCCACCACAGGCAACGCCGTCAGCGACCCCGAACCGCTACCTTCATTCAACTTCGCCGCGCGCTCCAGGAGACGAGAGTGTAAATAGAACACATCACCGGGATAGGCTTCACGACCGGGCGGACGGCGCAACAGCAGCGACATTTGACGGTAGGCGACGGCTTGTTTGGATAGATCATCATAGAAGATCACCGCGTGCATGCCGTTGTCGCGGAACCACTCGCCCATCGCACAGCCGGTGTAGGGTGCAAGGAACTGCGTTGGCGCAGGATCCGAGGCGGTCGCGGCGACGATAATGGTGTATTCGAGAGCGCCGTAATCGGCGAGTGTCTTCACTACTTGCGCGACGGTCGAACGTTTTTGACCAACAGCTACATAAACGCAGAATAGTTTGTCTTTGTCGTCTGCTGCGGCGTCATTGATTTTTTTCTGATTGATAATGGTATCGAGAATAACGGCTGTCTTGCCCGTCTGACGATCGCCGATGATCAACTCGCGTTGACCACGGCCGATCGGGATAAGCGAGTCGATGGCTTTCAAGCCAGTTTGCACCGGTTCATGCACCGAGCGGCGGGAAATGATGCCCGGCGCCTTCATCTCGGCAAGGCGGCGCTCACTGGTGCCAAGGTCACCTTTACCGTCGATAGCATTGCCGAGGCCGTCCGTGACGCGCCCCAGAAGCTCCTTGCCCACGGGCACGTCAACGATGGCGCTAGTGCGCTTGACGGTGTCGCCTTCCTTTATGCCGGAGTCCTCGCCGAAGATCACGATACCGACGTTGTCGGTTTCCAAATTCAATGTCATACCCTTGATGCCGCCGGGAAACTCGACCATCTCGCCGGCTTGCACGTTGTCTAGGCCGTAGACGCGGGCGATACCATCACCGACCGCCAGTACCTGGCCTACCTCGGCCGACTCCGCCTCAGTGCCAAAATTGGCGATTTGCTGTTTGAGGATTGCGGAAATTTCTGCGGCACGGATTTCCATTATCCGACCCCTTTCATAGCGAGCTTCAAACGTTGAAGTTTAGATTTAAGAGAACTATCCACCATGCGCGAGCCGACCTTCACGATCAGTCCGCCAAGAATAGATGCGTCAACTTTAGCAGCTACGTAGATGTTGCAACCGACGGCTTTCTTAAGGGCGTCCACAAGCGAAGCTGTTTGCGCATCGCTGAGCGGCGCCGCGCTTGTCACGTGCGCCGTCGCCTGACCGCGCCGCTCGGCAAGAATGGCGCGGAAGCCCGCAATCATACCCAGCAAAACGAAAAGTCGCCGATTGGCGGCAACAAGACCTAGGAATTTAGTCGTGATTGGCGCCAACTGCGCTCTATCGGCGATGGCGGCGATACCCTTGCTTTGATCGATCCTGGAAAGGACCGGACTTTTGATGAAGCGCGCAAAATCGTCGCTATCGTTAATCATTGTCTGCAGGTTTGAAAGATCACCCGCGACGGCGTCAACAACGCCACGTTCGTCGGCCACCTCGTACAGCGCGGATGCATACCGCGCAGCTACGTCGCCAACCCCTGCCACGTCCGCTGACACTTGTGACTCGCCCTTTAGAACAAAAACCTGGCGACGCTCCGATCGAACCAAAAAAACGATGTCTCTGGGCCGTCCGGCGGCCAGCAGCTAACCCGCTGATTTCAAGAGATTTTCAGACGTTGGAAGGTGCCCTTGTAATCGCCGGCGGGTTGATACCATGCTGCCCAGTGCGTTGCAACACACTACCGCCCCTGGGGGCGCCGGGATCGGCCTCAGGTAGTTAATAAAAACTATACGGGTCCACATCGATTTGGACTCGCACCGACGAAGGTATTTTTACCTGCCCGAGCCATGCAGCAACAATGGGCTGAGGCGCTATATTGCGCCGAGTCTTCAGCAAAAGACGATGGCGGTGGCGGCCCCGAAGCAGCGCCATAACTGCTGGTGCCGGGCCAAGGACTTCGAGTCCCTCACCTCTCGGTGCAGCGGCGGCAAGCTGGCGCCCGGCGACCACGACCGTTGCCTCGTCGGGCCCGGACAGAATTAGGGCCGTCAAACGGCCGAACGGCGGCATCAACAAGGCCTGCCGGGCCTCAATTTCCGTACCGACAAAGGTTTTGTCATCCCCTGATTGTAAAGCCTGCATGACGGGGTGTTTCGGATCGTGGGTTTGCAGGAGAACCCTGCCCGGTTTTTCGGCGCGCCCAGCCCGGCCCGCCACCTGATGCAGAAGTTGATGGGTATGTTCGGCGGCGCGCAGATCCCAGCCCGAAAGACCGAGGTCGGCGTCGACGACGCCGACCAGTGTTAGGCCAGGAAAATGGTGACCTTTGGCGAGCACTTGGGTCCCGACGAGGATGTCGATGCGCTGGGCGAGGATATCGTCGATGAGATCGGCGACCGAAGACGGGCTGTCCAGCGTATCGCTGGCCACGGCGCGGACGTTCGCGGCGGGCCAGCGGGCCGCGGCCTCCTCTGCGACACGCTCGACACCGGGACCGCAGGGCACGAAGGATTCTGCGGCATCGCACGAGAGGCAGGCTTTCGGCGGCGACGCGTTATAGCCGCAATGGTGGCATTGCAAGCGGCGCGTTAAGCGGTGCTCGACGAGCCAAGCCGTGCAACTGGGGCAATGCAGGCGATGGCCGCAGGCGCCGCATAACGTCAGCGGCGCATAACCGCGCCGGTTCAAAAACAATAGAGCCTGTTCGCCCGCCGCAAGGGTTTCGCTGACTGCGTTGACCAGCGGCGGGGAGAGCCAGGCGCGGCCCCATGGGCCCTTCTCCGGCGGCTCCACCTTCATATCGATCAGGGAAACTGTGGGCATTTGCGCAGCGCCGAACCTCTCAGGCAAATGCACTTCGCCATAACGATTGCCACGTACATTCATCAACGTTTCGATGGACGGGGTCGCCGACGATAAAATGATCGGGATTTGCCCTTCGCGGGCACGGACCACGGCCATGTCGCGGGCGTGGTAAAGGACGCCATCTTCCTGCTTAAACGCGGCGTCGTGCTCTTCGTCGACAACGATAAGACCGAGGTCTTGAAACGGTAAGAACAGCGCCGAGCGCGCGCCGATGATAACTTTTGCGCTTCCGCTGGCGGTTCCAAGCCAGGTTTCGCGCCGTAATTTGTAATTGAGGTCCGAATGCCAAACAGCCGGCGCCCCGCCAAAGCGGCCCGAAAACCGCGCGATACCCTGAGCGGTCAGAGCGATTTCCGGAACCAGAACAAGAGCTTGCTTGCCTCGCCTCAGGATTTCCGCGACCGCCTCCAGATACACCTCGGTCTTGCCGGACCCAGTCACACCGTCGAGCAGTGTCACGGTGAATGCACGGTCCAACCGTTCCAATAGCACGGTGGCCGCGCGGTTTTGGCTGTCTTCCAGCACGGTTTTAGCGTGATTTAAGTGCAAAGTGTGGAACGGGGAGGGCGCAGCGACCTCGATGACATTCAAAACACCCGCGTCGATCAAATTTCGAATAACCCCGGCACTGACATTTGCCGTTTTCGTGAGTGCGCTCGCGGTCGGAAACGATTTCGTTCCGACAACGCCAAGAACTTTTTCACGCGCAGGCGTGGGTTTCAGCTTGCAGTCTTTAAGCGATCGTCCCGATGCGATGATCACGGTAGCCGGTTTCAATATGTGGCCGCGCCGAATCGGATTGATGGTCATGCGCAGAATTGCGCCGGCGGGTTGCAAGGTGTAACTGGCGACCCAGTCGATAAAGCGCATCAAGACGTCAGGCAGCGACGGAACATCTAGTCTGTGAACGACCGATTTTAGTTTGGACTCTGGCACATCGCCGCGGCCCGCCCCCCACACCACGCCGATTTCAAAGCGCCGGCCGATGGGCACCTCGACCACATCACCCAGCGCAAGTACGCAATCTTCGGGCACCACGTAGTCGTAAGGGGTATTTACCGGAAAGGGCAGCAGCACCGCCACGTACGCCCCGGCAGAAAATTCAGCCGGGGCGGGCGGCGCGGTGTCCGTGCTAGCCGTGGATTGAAGGGTGGGCATGGTCTACACTCTTTCCTACGCGCCTCGATGACGCAACACTGTGAAACAATATGCGGGGCGCGAAATGCAAACTCTTAATCAGGACACTCGCCAAACATGAAATTTTTTATCGATACCGCCGACATCAACGAAATCAAGGACCTCGCCGCCACAGGCATGGTTGATGGCGTAACCACCAACCCGTCCCTGGCGGCGAAATCCGGCAAGAAATTTTTGGACCTGGTGGCGGAGATTTGCGCGGTGGTGCCCGGCCCGGTGAGTGCCGAGGTCACGGCGCTGGATCACGCAACCATGATGAAGGAGGCGGCGGTTTTACGGAAGATCGCGAGGAACGTAACGATTAAAGTTCCCCTGACCCCGGATGGCCTGAAGACTTGCAAGGCGCTGTCCGACGACAGCGCCATGGTGAACGTGACTTTGTGCTTTTCGCCTGCCCAGGCGCTGCTGGCGGCCAAGGCAGGGGCGAGCTTCATTTCGCCCTTCGTGGGCCGCCTAGATGATATTGGTTCGGACGGTATGGACCTGATCGACGATATCCTAACAATTTACGAAAATTACGATTTCAGCACCGAGGTGTTGGTGGCCTCCATCCGCCACCCCATGCATGTTGTGGAGGCGGCCAAGATGGGCGCCCATGTAGCTGCCATGCCGCCGGGCACATTGCGGCAACTGTTCAACCATCCGTTAACCAATAAGGGGCTAAAAGCATTCTTGGACGATTGGGCGAAAATCGGGCAATCAATCCTTTAGGGGCTATCCTTTGATGGCGCGCGCATTCTCAAGCCCGTGGGGCGGCCGAATACCGTGAAGCGAAACGGGGGCAAAGGCAACATGGCGGACCACATTAAAGTCGGCACCGCCGCTAGCGGCAAAGCACCGAAGACTGAACTGCGCGAGGCGGATGTAATCGCCTATCTGCAGCGCAGTCCTCGTGTACTCTTGAACAACTCCGATCTGCTCGCAGCGATTGCGCCGGACACCCGTTTTAAAACTGACACCGTCGTTGTGGACATGCAACGGTTCGTGGTGGACCGTCTGCGCCGCCAAGTCGATGATCTGAAGGCATCCAGCAACCGTCTTGTGACCACGACACGCTCAAATATGTCTCTCGTGGAACGCAGCACGGAGTGTGCGCTGGCTCTAATTTATGCACGCGACTTCGAAGGGTTGGCGCAAGTGCTGCACGACGACCTGCCGGTGCACCTGGGTGTTGACGCTACCGCCATTGCTTTTGAAAGCACCGCCATTCCCGTAGATGGTGAGCACATGATCCGTAGGCTACCGCAGGGAACAGTAGACGCGCTGATGAGCCCAGAAATGTCCACGCGCATCCGGCCAGATGTGGACGGCGAAGAACTGATCTACGGCAACGCCGCCGGACTTGTGCGCTCGGACGCGCTGGTGGCTCTCCCAGAAGGCGAGGGCCTCCCCGCCGGTCTCTTCGCGGTCGGCTGTCGCACCCCGGGCCATTTTAAAGACGGACAGGGTACCGAACTGATCTCGTTCCTTGGCCACGTGACTCGCTACGCCGTGGGGCGCTGGTGGTCGCTGAAACTTTAACTGAGTCCACGATCCATTTTGCCGCGCGGTGGGATCTGACCGCCGCCATCGAGGATTGGCGCCGTTGGCTTGAGTCGGAGCGGCGTGCCTCGCGTCATACAGCCGACGCCTACGGACGCGACCTTTCGGCCTTTCTTACGTTTCTGACCGGCCACCTCGGCGGCGAGGCCTCACTGAAAGATTTACGCAATCTTAAGGCCGCCGATTTCCGCAGCTATCTGGCGCATCGCGCAAACACCGGCGTTGCCCGCAGTTCCATCACACGCGGCATGTCCACCTTGCGCAATTTCTTCCGCTTTCTTGAACGCAGCTATCTTGTACATAACCCGGCGGTCAAAGCGGTAAAGACGCCGCGCCTGCCCCAATCCGTCCCCAAGGCCCTGGACGAAAACGAAGCCCTAGCCGTCATCACCACAGCGGGCGAGATGTACAACGAGCCGTGGCTGGCCGCGCGAGATACGGCTCTTTTCTTGATGTTGTACGGCTGCGGCTTGCGGATCGGTGAGGCTTTATCGCTGACCTGCGGCGAGGTTCCGAAAGGCGAGATGTTGCGCGTCGTCGGCAAGGGACAGAAGGAGCGAATTGTTCCGGTGCTGCCGGTGGTGCGCGAGGCCATTAAATCTTATCGAGAACTGTGCTCGTTTGCGCCGGAGCCAAGCGCCCCGTTGTTCGTGGGCAAGCGCGGTGGGGCGCTGAATCCTGGCGTAGTGCAACGGCAGGTGCGCAGACTCCGTGCCTTATTGGGCCTTGCGGAAACCGCGACACCCCACGCGTTGAGGCACAGCTTTGCGACCCACCTGCTGGCCAAAGGTGGCGATCTGCGGACCATTCAGGAATTGTTGGGTCATGCCTCGCTGTCCACCACGCAGCGGTATACGGTGGTGGACGCCGCACGGCTGGCGAAAGTGTATGATGCCGCGCACCCCAGAGCGCGAACCAACTAACCGAGTCGCCGCAACCAAAAAATTTTTCTCTTGTCCGATCCTTACACCGCTTCTTATGACGATCTTGACTCCATCCGCCGCATCGCGGAGACGCATGGATTTTGCCTTGCGAAAGGCGTTTATTCGTAGACGCAGATGGAGAAGTTGGCGAACGGGCTTGCGGCAGATAACGCTGCTTTTAACGGAAAATTTCCGGACCTTATGAGCTACCCATCGCTGCGGTGGGCGTTGCTGGAACCGCGGCTATTGGCCATCGCGCGCACACTGATGCCGGGTCCCTTGTACTATTATGGTGAATCACATGCGAACTTTGAGACCGAGATCGGGCCGCGCACATTGTCGCCGTTCAGCCAAGCTCACTTCGACCCCGCGGCAGCCGCGAATCGCTGAACCCGTTCTGGTCAAGTCCGACGAACGCGATTTTTCGCGGCTACCGTTTTGCCGTTTACATGCAGGACTACAAACGCGGGAGCGGCGCCTATTGGTGGTCGAGGGCAGTCACCGCGGACCCTTAAACGAATACGGCGTTGGCACTGCAGTCGAGTTTGATTTCAAGACATTGATGGTCGGTGATTTGACCTTCAATGTGGGCGGGCCCAAAATTCTGCTTCACATTGTTCCTTCGGAGCCCGGCGACCTGGTGATATGGAACCTGCGCACGTACACAGCGCGGGCGCGCGAGGGTTGACGGCAAGGCCAGATATGGCAATGCCCCCCGCCTTCGAAAATCAGATATTTGAAAAACTGCCTAAAGCCTTTCTGCCGCCGCCGGGACCGCGCAACGGGATCTTCTTCGACTACGGCACACCGACCGAGGAAGTGGACCTTTATATCAAGCACCGGAGCCTAAGAGTTACGCCCGAGCTCATGGAAGAAACGAAGGACTGGCATTACGACGATGACGACGTTCAAGCGGCGGTTAAGATGGTGAATGTGGATCTTCGGTTCGATCCCATAATCACCTGCTTGTGCGCGCGTATTGACGCACTCCGCAAGCTACGCGCAGCTGACTCGGAATTGGAGGATCTGGGTGACTGCTTATTCGCACTGCTGACGCAACACAAAGAATTCTCACCTTACTTTCCGCTGCAGTCCATAGAACACTTCACCGAGTGCGTAGCGCAGAGCCAAGCGGAGGCTGTGACCTACGCCGTCGGCGCGGTGAAGGAGCAAATTGCCGCGGTTTCTAAAAATTAAATGGCGCCTAACGCAGGTTTGTGAGTTAGCCCCACAGGCCGCCGCGGCCGGTGCGCGGTACGGAGCCGCCGCGGCGATAACGGATCGGGCGGCGCTCGACGGAGAAGGCGCGGCTGTGGGGCGAATCAAATAGGCGCACGCCTCTCTTCCTGAAGAAGAACACCATCAGCGCGCCGACGACAAAGCCGCCGATGTGGGCGACAAAGGCGACGCCCGGCTCGCTGGGGTCGGCGGTCACCGAACTGAGAAGCTGAGCGCCGAACCAGAAGCCGAGCACGATGAACGCCGGCAGATTGACGACCGTGAAAAATATGATCAGCACGACGAAAACGCGGATGTTGGCGCGCGGGTGGAGAATGAGATAGGCACCGAGAATGCCGGACACCGCGCCGGATGCGCCGACCATGGGAATATCGGTGAACGGCGCGGCAAATCCGTGGGCCAGGGCGGCCGCTACACCGCATAAAAGGTAGAACATGAGATAACGCAGGTGGCCGAGAGAAGCTTCGATGTTGTCACCGAAAATCCATAGGTACAGCATGTTGCCGCCAAGATGCAGAAAGCCGCCGTGCATAAACATGGACGAGAACAAAGTCATCAGCTGAGGCAGTTGGGGTAAGCGCGGATCGAGTCGTGCGTCGCCAAACAACAGGCCCGGCGTAAAGCCAAAAACATACACCGCCACCTGGCCGCCCTGGGGACCGAGAGAGAACTGCCACAAGTACACAGCGACGCAGGCCGCGATGAGGCTGTAGTTCACGAACGGCGTGATGGTGTGGGGGTTGTCGTCCTTGAAGGGGAGAAACATTCGGACTCCTAGTGGGACTCTTTGCCGGGCGACTTTACGGAAAGCAGCGCGGGGGAACAAGCAATTAGCGGTTAATCCATCATGCAATCAAATTTTCGCGCCCTGACGGTTTGCGACGCGGACGAGGCGCGCGTTCACCACCTTTTCCATCTGCGCGATGAGCACAAAGTCGTCGTCGAGTCCTGATTTATTTCACTTGGTCATGGAAATGGCGAGTTTCTCCTTCTGGCTGTCGAGCGCATTGCCGGGAGAGACGAACTGCTCGCAGGTTTCCACATCGATCTTCTCGTGGCGCACCAGATCGCGCAGGCACATACGATAAACCGTGTCCTCTGTGCGGTATGTGCGAAAACCCTCTTCTTCCGTGAAACCCTGGATCATGTCGTGCCAAATCCGGCGGACGCAAAAGTTGATGGGGCAGCTTTGATCCAGGGATGGTAGCCAATCCGAGTGCATGGGCATATCGATTTTCATGCGGGTAAAAACGTAGCCGAGAGAATCGTCGGCCAGGAGTTCGGTGAGACAGAGGTGGCTGTGATTGGGGAAAAAGACGTCTTCGGCATCGAGGAAGAACAAAAGCGCGCCGGTGGTTTGCCGCACGCCTTCGGTGCGGGAAAAGCCCAGGCCGCGATTTTCAAGGTTGCGCAGGAGGCGCACGGCGGGATGGCGCGCGGCCCACGCTTCGGCGATTGTAGACGTGGCATCGATTGAGCCGTCCTCCACCACAACGATTTCGGTGTCCACGGCGAGTCCCTTGTGGACAACAACTTAGAGGTTTTCTCGCTGCCGACCCGCGCCTTTGGACTCGAGCCGATGCAACCCGCGGAAAACTGCTGCTCTAGCCGTTTGTGCCCGCCCCGGCGCTATCAGCGCCGCTCAGCGCCGCGCGAAGGTCGTCGCGCGTGACAACACACGGCACAGAGGCCGGCGCAATGGAATAGGCATGTTCGGCATGTTTTAGAGCGGCGTCAAGATTGCCGCGCTCCTGTTCCACCTTGGCGAGACCTACCCATGCTTCGGCGTCCTTGGGATCGGTGACCGTGGCGCACTTGAAAAATTCTTCGGATAGGTCCAGCTCGCCGAGCGCCTGCGCAACACGCGCCGCCCCATGAACAGCGCCGCGATGGTCAGGCTCCAGCTTAAGAACTTGGGCGAACGCGTCTTTAGCTTTGGGCCAAGCTCCGGTGCGTTCCAGGCATAACCCGAAATCAGCCCATATTGCCGACGCGCTTGAGCCCGCCTTTTGAGTGGCTTCGCGAAGTACGGGCACCGCCGCCTCGAACTCTCCTCGCTCGATATGGATACGGCCAAGCAAGTGTGTGCACTCACTGTCGTCCGGCAGCAGATTAACCGCTGCCGCCGCATAGGAGACCGCATCGTCGAATTGGCCACGCTCCGCCTGTACCACCGCCAAGAGTTTTAGGGCTTGGGCATCAGACGAATTGGCAAACACCGCATCAAGATAACTTTTCTCGGCTTTTTCCAAGTCGCCGGCATTGTGATAACGAAGACCTTCATCAATGAGAGAGCTCATATCAATTCCTAAATATCAAAATCCGGGTCAGACGTACGATCGAGGGTGTAACAAAATGGGCGCCGAGCGTCCAAGCCTCGTTTTAGGGCGTAAATAGTTCAATTCACCGTCGGCGTCGTGCCAGCTATACGATTTCATATGCAGCAGGGTCTAACGCATTTCCAAAAAGGACGGCATCAGCACGCACGAGGTCCCCGACGATAGCGAACGTCCCGGGTGTGTAGAGCTTAGCCCAGGGCGCATGGTAGCTCTGGTTGAAATGGTCCAGAGGTAAGATCTCTGTACCTAACTTCGTCTTTACGGCGTTGAAATCCTGCTCCAAGGACTTGAAACGGGTAACGAAAGTCACGGCTAAGTCACCTTTGTCGTCGACGAAAAAGGGTGTTGGAGCCCCGCGTGGCGCGTACCATCCGCACCCTTCAAATAGCTGTGCACATAAGCCTCAAATGACCCGGCGGCCTGAGCCTCGTCGTAACCGGTGACGTTCAATGTGATGAGGCCGTAGTGAAACCATGACACGGCCACGTCCCACGGATTGCGAACAAAACCCAAGGAATAATAACCATCGTATTCATCCCGCCCGAGCACACGAATAAACTGTTTGGCAGCGGAGTGTTCACCGAGGTCGGCCGCAGTCTCGGGCAAGCCCACGTCTTCGGCGCGTCGAGCACGAGCGGCGCGATCCTGTCCGCGCACGGGGAAGAGCACGTCGTGCATGGACAAAGCCGCGTTTATGGAGGTGCCCGCCGATTTCGGAACATGAATAAAGATGAAGCGACTGTCAGGCGCTAATATCATCGGAGCGGCCCCCCGGCGGGGCCACGGACCTAGTGATTTAATCGAAGGCCCACGACCATTGTAGCAGGACAGAGTTCACGCCGGGGTTCTTTCGATGCGTGTTGGCATTGGAGATATGATAGAGCGCCAGGCCCAGCCGGCTGGTGCGCGATATCACATACGACGTGGAAAAGCCGACGTGGAGTTCAAAGGTACCCCCAAGGAAAATGCCTTTGCCATCGTGATAGGCGCCAAGCCCGCCAGACGGAACAAACTCCCAACGGCCATCGTCAAAAGCAAATGGCGCGGCGAAGCCGCCGTAGCCGAATACGGCGCCGGCGGAGTTGCCCATAACACCGAGCATGGGCTTGAAACCGCGGAAGGCCCCATTTGTTTCGAACAACCCCCAACCGTGCCGATATTCAGCGCGCCCTTCGAATTCCTGGGTGCGATGGGCGACCAGATCGAACACGCCCGCGCTGAATGTGACTAATGCCGGGTCTTTTGCCGCGGCAGGCGCGGCCCCCAACACCAGAGCCGCGAAAAGACCGATGCATCCCCGCGCGGCACCTGAGCTGCTCATGGCCATGTCCCCAATTTCAAGTGCCCGAGGCCGGTACGCTAGCCCTTCATCGCTTCGAGCATGGTAGAGCCGAGCGACGATGGCGAGTTCGCCACTTTAAAGCCCGCGCTTTTCATGGCCTCGAATTTCGCCGCGGCGGTTCCCTTGCCGCCGGAAATGATGGCACCGGCATGACCCATACGGCGGCCCGGCGGCGCGGTAGAGCCAGCCACGAACCCAACGATAGGTTTTTTGGTTTTCGCTGCTTTATAGAACTCAGCGGCTTCCTCTTCGGCAGTGCCGCCAATTTCGCCGATCATAATAATGCCCTGCGTTTCATCATCAGCGAGAAACAACTCAAGACAATCGATGAAGTTGGTGCCGTTCACTGGATCGCCGCCAATGCCGATACACGTAGTCTGCCCGAGACCTGCCGCGGTCGTCTGCGCCACAGCTTCGTATGTGAGCGTTCCAGAGCGAGAGACCACGCCGATCTTGCCGCGCTGGTGAATGTGTCCCGGCATGATCCCAATCTTGCATTCGCCCGGCGTGATGATGCCCGGGCAGTTGGGTCCGATAAGGCGCGTCTTAGAGTCCTGTAATGCGCGCTTTACGCGCACCATGTCGAGTACCGGAATACCTTCGGTGATACACACCGCCAGCTCCAACTCAGCATCGACGGCTTCGAGGGTCGCATCGGCGGCAAAGGGCGGCGGCACATAGATCACCGTCGCATCACAGCCGGTCGCATCGCGCGCAGCGGCCACCGTGTCGAAAACCGGCAGATCGAGATGCTTGGTACCACCCTTTCCAGGCGTCACCCCGCCGACCATGTTGGTTCCGTAGGCAATAGCTTGCTCGGAATGAAATGTGCCCTGACTACCGGTGAAGCCCTGGCAGATAACCTTCGTATTCTTGTCAACAAGAACGGCCATATTACGCGGCCTCCTTCACGGCCTTGACGACCTTCTCGGCGGCGTCAGCCAAATTATCGGCACTGATGATGGGAAGGCCGGACTTGGCCATGATCTTTTTGCCCAACTCGACATTGGTTCCTTCAAGGCGCACCACCAGCGGTACGTTGAGACTAATTTCGCGAGCTGCGGCGACGACGCCTTCAGCGATGACGTCACAGCGCATGATGCCGCCGAAGATGTTGACGAGGACGCCCTCGACGTTGGGATCGGACAGGATTATTTTGAATGCCGTTGTCACGCGTTCTTTGGTCGCGCCGCCGCCAACATCCAGGAAGTTGGCGGGCTCGGCCCCGTACAGCTTGATGATGTCCATGGTCGCCATGGCAAGACCGGCGCCGTTGACCATGCAGCCGATTGTGCCGTCGAGCTTGATGTAATTGAGATCGTGTTTGGACGCCTCCAACTCCATGGGGTCTTCTTCGTCTTCGTCGCGGAGCTCGACAATATCGGGATGGCGGTAAAGGGCATTGGAATCGAAATTCATCTTGGCATCCAGGGGAAGAACATCACCGTCGCCCGTGACCACCAGCGGATTGATCTCAAGCATGGATGCGTCGGTGTCGAGGAACGCCCGGTACAAAGCCATGAGAAGTTTCGTGCAAGATTTGACTTGGTTTCCCGGAAGGCCGAGCGCGAAAGCAATTTTCCGACAGTGATAGCCTTGGATACCGGTCGCCGGATCGATGGGTTGAAAAACGATCTTTTCCGGTGTCTTTGCGGCAACGTCCTCGATATTCACACCACCTTCGGTGGACGCCATGATGGTGATCCGCGATGCGCCGCGGTCCACCACAATGGACAGATAAAGTTCGCGAGCGATATCGCAGCCCGACTCCACATAGACGCGCTTGACCTCATTGCCCGCTGGTCCCGATTGGTGGGTCACGAGGATATTGCCGATCATCTGCTCGGCGGCTGCCCTTGCCTCCACAGCAGATTTCACAACCCGCACCCCGCCTTTTTCACCGGCAGCAGCCTCTTTGAATTTGCCCTTGCCGCGCCCACCCGCATGGATCTGCGACTTGACGACACAAACGGCGGACTTGAGCCCTTTAGCTATGGTCTCCGCCTCGGTGGGGGTATAGGCCACGCCGCCGTCGAGAACAGGGACGCCGAATTTCTTAAGAAGCTGTTTGGCTTGATACTCGTGGATATTCATGGTGTTCCGCTTTGACTGGCGCAGAAGGCCCGACAGCCGCCTAAGCGGCGGTCTGGGATGAGCCCCGGCGGTTCCTCCAACCGAATGGCATGAGCCCGGCTGTTATAACATCCCGACTCCGTCGTGCAACGGGGCCAACACTCGAGAGGAATCGGAATGCCGGTCCCTGGACGCGTGAGGGGCCAGCATCACTACCGGCCCCTCATTGGTGAGTTTCCCCGAGGTCCTTATTTCAGCTTCTTGTCGATCTTCTTGCAGCCCGCCACCAAACCCTTCACGGAGGCGACAGATTTGTCGAACATCTTTTTCTCGGCACTATTGAGTTTGATCTCGACGATCTTCTCAACTCCGCCCGCGCCAATCACAATCGGGACGCCAACGTAGAGATTCTTCACTCCATATTGGCCGTTGATGTACGCAGCACAAGGCAACAAACGCTTCTTATCCTTGAGATAACTTTCCGCCATCTGCACGGCAGAGGATGCTGGCGCGTAGAAAGCCGAGCTGGTTTTAAGAAGGCCGACGATTTCAGCGCCACCGTCGCGCGTTCTTTGCACGATTTTGTCGAGCCGCGCTTGCGTGGTCCATTTCATTTTCACCAAGTCGGGTAGCGGAATGCCGGCGACCGTGGAATAGCGGGCCAACGGCACCATGGTGTCGCCGTGCCCCCCGAGAACGAACGCTGTGACGTCCTCGACCGAGACTTTGAACTCTTCCGACAGGAAATAACGAAAGCGGGCGGAGTCCAGCACGCCGGCCATACCCACGACTTTGTTGTGCGGCAGGCCGGAGTATTCGCGCAGCGCCCAGACCATGGCGTCCAGCGGATTGGTGATGCAAATGACGAAAGCGTTCTTGGCGTATTTTTTGATGCCCGCGCCGACTTGAGACATGACCTTTAGATTGACCGCAACCAGGTCGTCGCGGCTCATGCCGGGCTTGCGCGCGACACCCGCCGTGACGATCACCACGTCCGCCCGCTTAATCACGGAATAGTCCTTGCCGCCCTTGCAGACGCCATCGACACCTTCAACCGGGGTAGATTGGGCAATGTCCAAGGACTTGCCTTGGGGGATGCCGTCGGCGATGTCGAACATCACCACGTCGCCCAATTCCTTCAAACCGATGAGATGAGCAAGTGTGCCGCCGATGTTGCCCGAGCCTACCAGTGCGATTTTTTTGCGTGCCATTGTGTCCTCATGTACGAATGTACAGCTTTCCACCGCGTAAGTGGACACCACTGCGCTTTTGGTAGCGCGAATCACGGGACCCCGCAAGGATCGGCAATATGCGCGTGAGACCGGCTTTATTTCTGTGCACGACCCTACTAGCGGGGTGCGGGACGCACGCGCCCTTAATACAGGCGCCCACAACAGCTGCGAATGACGCCGCCCTCTACAGCGGCCACGCGCCGCTGGCGGACCTGACCGCATTCTCGCTGCTTTATACCAATGCAGGGATGGGTATGCCGCACGCCGCTAGCGTGGAGCAGACCGCCGATATTTTAGCCGGTTATGACGTGATCTTCTTGGGCGAGATGCACCGTCATCCCGGCAATCACTTGGCGCAGATGCAGTTGTTTCGGACGATTCATGAGCGTGCGCCGAACATTGCCTTGTCCATGGAGCAGTTCGGGCGGGACGTTCAAAAGACGCTGGATGATTATCTGGCAGGACACATCGGAGAAAACCCGTTCGTCTCCGACGCACGGGCTTGGGGTAACTACCGCACCAGCTACCGTCCCTTGGTTGAATACGCCAAGGCGCACGGCCTGCCGATCATCGCCGCCAATGCGCCGGATCAGGTGGTGCGCTGCGTGGGCCTTGAAGGCGAGGCGTTTCTGAGCCGCATGGCGCCGGACCAGCGGAACTGGGCGGCGGCGGCGATAACCCTGAGCGAGGGTGCTTACCGGGACAAGTTCATGAGCTTCGTGCAAGGGGATGCCAGCCACGGCGGCGATCCGGAGCCCGAGGAAACCGACGAGATCAAACCACCCAGTGACGGCGCGCTGCGCAACTATGCGGCCCAGGTAACGCGCCACGACACCATGGCCGAGTCCATCACCTTGCACCTCGCCGCACATTCGGGCCGCAAAATCGTGCATTTGAGCGGCTCATTTCATAGTGATTCGTTTTTAGGAACTGTAGAGCGCGTGAAGGCGCGAAGGCCGGACGCAAAAATTGCAGTGGTGAGCCCGCTCACGGTGGAAAGCGGCGCGGACGCCGCGCTCAGCGATGAGGACAAGGCATTGGGCACGTTCGTGTTGCTGCTTCGCGCGTTGCCGGAGGCCTATGCATCCGACGAAGAAATGCGCGTGTCCATAAAGCGGCAGATGGCGGCGCGTGAGGAACGCGTCTGCGAGCTATAGCGGAAGACTGTTCTAGTCCAGATGCCGCTGGCGAATATAGTCGGCCCCTTGCATCTCAATAAGACGAGAGACCGTGCGCTGAAATTCGAAGCCGCCTTTGTGACCTGTGTAAAGTTGATCCGGTGGCGCAGCGGCGGAACATATTAGCGCCGTCCGGTGCTCGTACAAGGCATCGATGAGGGTGACAAAGCGGCGCGCCTTATCCTTGTTTTCCTCGTCCATGCGCGGAATATCTTTCAGGATCACGGTGGAATACTGCCCGGCAATGGCCATGTAATCGGCAGGACCCAAGGGCTGACCGCATAAGTCATTGAATGCGAAGCGCGCCACCTGGTGAGCGTCAGCCGGCACCGGGATCCGACGACCCTGAACAGAAACGTAGTCGGGCTCGGGCAACGCGTCATCGGTGAGGCGAACCCAGGCCGCGTCCAAGGCCTGATCGGACTCGGGCCCTTGAGGGGTATGGTAAACCGCCGCGCCCGCCAGGCGGTCGAGTCGATAATCCTGCGCGGCTTCAAGCTCTAGGAGATCGAACTTTTCCTTAATTAGGCCGATAAAGGGTATGAAACGCTCGCGCTGCAGGCCGTCTTTGTAGAGATCATCGGGATGCCGATTTGAGGTCGCTACCACCACGACTCCACGTTTGAATAGTTTTTCGAACACCCTCCCGACGATCATAGCATCGGCGATATCGCGCACCTCGAGCTCGTCCAAGCACAGAAGCGTTGTGTTGTCGGCGATCCCGTCGGCCATGCCGAGAATGGGGTTGCCCTCGTCGGCATACATGGGCAACTGGCGGCGGCGGTGCACCTCGGCATGAATGTCACGCATGAAGGTATGAAAGTGAACCCGCTCTTTGGCTGGTGTCGGCGCGGCCTCGAAAAACAGGTTCATCAGCATCGACTTGCCTCGACCGACGCCGCCGAATAGGTAGAGGCCCTGAGGCGGGGGCGCGTCGTCGCGCACCGGGCTGAGGCCGAAGCGGGACATCCACCCCTTGGCGCCGCTTCGAGGTGCATACGAGCGCAAGGCGTGAGACAAGCTGGCGAGTTTCTCCGCGGCCAGCTCTTGAACGGGATCAGGCTTTATCGTGCCCTCCTCGACAAGCGCGCGGTAATGTTGCAACGAGCTTTCGGTCATGATGGGCCGGTCATAGAGCCTTACGCGGCCAAATTGAAGCGCTGGGCGCGCCTATTTTTGTGCATGGATTTATCGGCCGACCAGTTCCTACTTTTTTGGACAATGCGCCGGGCGAGTCCATCAGTGGGCGGCGACGATAGGAAAGAGCGAGCAAAAGCGAAATGCCGCTCCTGGATGGAGACGGCACATGCTTCTGAAAACGCGCATGGTCGTGCAGCGATCAACCGTCGCTGTTGATTTAATCGATCAGCGTTTGAAGGGTCGCCTCCGCCTGATCGTTGGGGATGCGAGGCGGCTTCGCCTTGCTGCCGTAATAGTCGTACACCCCGCGCGCCGCAGACGGCGCCTTGGGGTCTATGATGTGATTATCTTTCTTGCCGACGCAGGTGGTTTCGCTTTCGTGATGGTCGAACGCCAAATAGGCCCCTTCCACGAAGGGAAGGTTAGTGGTGATATCTCGGTTGGTGATCTCGATCACGCCGTCTTGCATGTCCTTCGGATGGACAAATTTGATCTCATCGATCAGGTCCAATTCTTTGAGGACCGTAGCACAAACAAGGCCATCGAAATTACTACGCGTAACCAGCCGGTATTTTCCAGAGGACATTGAAAACTCCCCTCGACAAAAGTGCATCCCGCCGAAAAGATAGACAGGACAGGAGTTTAACACAACGCCCGATAACTGCTGAAAATTTTGAGGCACACCGCCGAGTCCCTTCGAAAGGCAGGAAAATGCAATGGTGATGAAATCCTCGGGTCGCACCGTATATGACCTCGCCGCCAAAGGCGCGCTTTGTCTATCTGTGGAGATGGTGACGCTCGGATTGAGCGCATGCAGCGGTACACCTTATGTGGATAGTCGGCGTGAGGCGGGGCAGATAAGCACCGTGGGTGCATCCACTCCAGACCGCGTCGCCATTTGCTATTCAAGCCAGAGCACCACACCGGCGGACGTTATGAAACTTGCCGAATCAGAATGCGCCAAAACCGACCGAATCCCGCGGTTCAGCCATCAGGACGACGCGGCGTGCGCATTGATGGCGCCGACCCGTGCCTTTTTTAGTTGCGTAGCGAAACCATAAGGCGGCCCGCGACGACGGAGTTTATCCCGCCCGCTCGACCACCTTCATCTTGATACCGGCGATGGCCTTCGCCGGATTGAGACCCTTTGGGCAGGTCTGCGTACAGTTCATGATGGTGTGGCACCGATACAGGCGGAACGGATCGTCCAGCGCATCGAGGCGCTCGCCCGTGGCTTCATCGCGGCTGTCATTGATCCAGCGCGCGGCCTGCAAAAGGATGGCCGGGCCGAGGTAACGGTCACCATTCCACCAATAGCTAGGGCAGCTGGTGGAACAACAAAAACACAAAATACACTCCCATAAGCCGTCGAGCTTTTCGCGTTCCTCGGGCGACTGCAGACGCTCGCCACTAGCGGGCGGCTGCGTCTCGGCTTTAATCCACGGTTCGATGGCGGTGTATTGCGCGTACATGTGGGTGAGGTCGGGCACGAGATCCTTGATCACCGGCAAGTGCGGCAGGGGATATACCTTCACGTCGCCCTTCACATCATTGATAGGCTTGAGACACGCCAGAGTGTTGCCCCCGTCGATATTCATGGAGCACGACCCGCAAATGCCTTCGCGGCAGGAACGGCGCAGCGTGAGGGTCTGATCAACCTCGTCTTTAATCTTCAGGAGCGCGTCCAGCACCATGGGTCCGCAGCTGTCCATGTCCACGTCATAGGAATCGATGCGCGGATTGGCGTCAGAGTCAGGATCATAACGGTAGATATGAAACCGCTTGACGTTCTTAGCACCTTCGGGCGCGGCATACGCCTTGCCCTTGGTCGGGCGCGAATTGCGGGGTAGGGATAACTCAACCATGTGCAATCCTTCGTCTTTAGAGCGTTCGTTTCACGACGCGCGTGCGCTTAGTATACACGCGCTTTGGGCTGGATATATTCAACGTCCCTGGTCAGCGTGTAGGTGTGGACAGGCCGATAATCCAGCATGACCTTCCAATCGTCGCTGACCCACGCCAGAGTATGTTTCATCCAGTTCTCGTCGTCGCGGTTGGGATAATCTTCATGAGCATGAGCGCCGCGGCTTTCGTGACGGCCTTCAGCGCCGGTAATGGTAGTGAGTGCACAAGCCATGAGGTTTTCTAACTCGAATGCCTCAATGAGATCGGTGTTAAAGATCAGCGAGCTGTCGGCTATCTTTATATCGTTTAACGATTGAGCCACGCCGCTCACCTTCTCGCAGCCTTCTTTCAAAGTCTTTGACGTTCTGAAAACGGCCGCATCATTTTGCATGTTCCCCTGCATGTCACGGCGAATTTGCGCCGTGGTGAGCGACCCGCTGGCATTGCGCAACCGGTCGAGGCGGGAGAGAGCCAGGTCGGCGGAATTCTTCGGTAAATCGCGAACACGCGTGCCCTTCTTGATAATGTCCTTGGCGCGCAAGGCCGCAGCGCGGCCGAAGACGACAATATCGAGCAGGGAATTGGTGCCGAGCCGATTGGCGCCATGCACGGACACGCTGGCCGCCTCGCCGATGGCCATGAGCCCCTCGACCACGGCATCAGGATTGCCCGCTTTCGGGTTGACCACCTCGGCCATGTAGTTGGTGGGAATGCCGCCCATATTGTAGTGCACTGTCGGCAAGACCGGGATGGGTTCCTTGATCGCATCCACGCCGGCGAAAATTTTCGACGTTTCAGTAATGCCCGGAAGGCGTTGCAAAAGAACTTCGGAGCCCAGATGCTCTAGGTGCAAGAGAATGTGGTCATTGTCCGGGCCGACACCGCGGCCTTCGCGTATTTCCATGGTCATAGCGCGGCTGACCACGTCGCGGGACGCTAAGTCCTTCGCCGTGGGCGCGTAGCGCTCCATAAAGCGCTCACCCTGGCTGTTGGTGAGGTATCCGCCCTCGCCGCGCGCCCCTTCGGTGATGAGCACACCCGCCCCGTAAACGCCGGTCGGGTGGAATTGAACGAACTCCATATCCTGGAGCGGTAGGCCGGCGCGTGCGACCATCGCGTTGCCATCGCCGGTGCAGGTATGAGCCGAGGTGCAGGAGAAATATGCGCGCCCGCAGCCGCCGGTGGCCAACACGGTCATGGACGACTTGAAACGATGGATAGTACCGGTGGCCATATCCAGAGCCACAACGCCGCGGCACGCACCTTCGCCATCCATGATTAAATCAATAGCGAAGTACTCGACAAAAAATTCGGCTTTATGCTTCAGACTCTGCTGATACAGGGTGTGCAGAATAGCGTGCCCCGTGCGGTCGGCGGCAGCACAGGCACGCTGCACCGGTGCTTCGCCGAAATTGCGCATATGACCACCGAAGGGCCGTTGATAAATCTTGCCCTCGGGCGTGCGTGAAAACGGCACGCCGTAATGTTCCAGCTCGTGCACCGCTGGTATCGCTTCGCGGCACATGTATTCGATGGCGTCCTGGTCGCCGAGCCAATCGGAGCCCTTGACCGTGTCGTACATATGCCAAATCCAATTGTCCTCGGCCATGTTACCGAGCGCCGCGCCGACGCCGCCCTGCGCAGCCACCGTATGACTACGGGTGGGGAACACTTTGGTCACGCAAGCCGTCTGCAGTCCGTTCTGCACCATGCCGAAGGTGGCGCGCAGACCGGCACCGCCGGCGCCAACAACAACCACATCGTATTCATGGTCAACGATTGTGTATGCGGCCATGGCGGTCAGACTCCAACCGCGACGATAAGGGTTGATACAATGCCAAAAGCCGCAAGGCCAACACAGACGAACTTGACAACAACAACACCGGTCGTGCGCAGAGCATGGCCGCTGACGTAATCCTCCAGCACAACCTGTATCCCCAATTGGGCGTGGTGAAGTGCAACGGCGAGAAACAAGATCATCGCCGTGGCGTTCACGGGATTTTCCAGCCAAAGGATAAACTCGTCATAGCCGGCGCCTGCTAAGCCGATGAGCGACGCCACAAACCATACTGTCAGGGGAATCAAGGCGAGGGCCGTCAGGCGCTGAGCCCACCAGTGATGCAGCCCTTCTTTTGCCGATCCCAAACCGCGCGCGCGGCCAAGTGCTGAGCGGAGATTGCTTGATGCAAACAATTAGCGGCTCCCTAAACCAAGGCCAGAAACCAACTGACAACCGTCAGCGCGATGGTGGCGACAATCACCATGACGTTGGTTCTTTTGGTTTCCGCGACCTCAAAATTCATGCCCGCATCCCAGAACAAATGCCGGATGCCGTTGCAGAGGTGAAAGAACAGCGCCACGGAGAACCCGAAAAGCAACAGGTAGCCGATGGGCGAGTTGATAAATCCGGTCGCGGCCGCATATGCCTCGGACCCGTAGGCAGCACTTGCCACCCACCAAACCAACAAGGGTATGCCGAGGGTTAAGCCGATCCCGGTTATGCGATGGAAGATCGACGTAAGAGCCGCCAGCGGGAGCCGATACACCTGCAAATGCGGTGAAAGAGGCCGGGCGGCGGGTTTCGCGGCGTGGGTCATGGCGTATCCAATGAGCGGCTAAACCGAAATCTGCAGATGGCTGTTCCCGACCCGCAAGTGGCACTGGAGCGCCGCGGTTCTGGCACAGTACTACTCACCCGCCCGAATGAAGTCAACGAAGCGCGCCGGGTCCACTTCTTAAGATAACGCTCGGCGTTTAAGGCTAAAAGCGGCGGCTATAAGCTCGTACGAACGCCGACGCGCTTCGACATCATGGCAGATCGTGACCACCATGACGTCGTCGACCTTGCACGTAGCCGCCATGTCTTCGATCTGTGCTTTCACTGAAGCCGGATCGCTGACAATGCCGCGCCGCTTGCCTGCTTCAGCAGTGCGTTTTTCGGCGTCCGTATATGGGTGGGTTTCGACCTCTTCGGGGCTGGGGAACAGTCCGAAGGCTCCTTTCTCAAGCATAACGCGCCACAACGCACCGCTGAGGGCGAGGCGATCGGCTTCCGCCTGTGTCTCAGCGCAAATCGCGAAAACACAAATGCTCGCTTGGGGCGCTTCAAGAATATCGGACGGCTTAAAGGTTCGGCGATAGTGTTCGACAACGCGATCCGGGTAGGTCGGGTTAATGAAGTGCGCGAACGAAAACGGCAAACCGAACGTGGCCGCAAGAGTTGCGCTATCTGCCGACGATCGAGCAGCCAAATTTCAGGTGGCACCGCAGGAGTCGGCGTGACCTTGACACGCGAAAGGCCCTTGTTCGCCGGTTCGCCGTCGTAAAGGAACGACTTCACATCCAGCACCTTAGCCGGATAGTACTCAACGCCGATATTGGAGCCGTACAGCATGGCTTGAGCGGTTAACTGGTCGCCGCCCGGCGCCCAGCCCAATCCGAGATCAATCCGGCCTGGATACATGGTAGCCAATAGCGCGAAGTTCTCGGCGACTTTTAGTGGGCTGTAGTGGCTGAGCATGACACCGCCCGAACCGAATACGGATGTCGCGGGTGGCCGCGCCGACGCGAGCCAACAGCACCTTGGAGAACTTCCCGCCAAATCTTCAGTGCCATGATGCTCGGCAAGCCAATAGCGAGCGTACCCGAGCGCCTCGGCGGCTTGCGCAAGTTTTATGGTTTCTTCAATGGCGGCCAGAGCTGTTGACCCGGACCGAACGGGAGATTGGTCGAGGACACTGAGGGTCAGAGCCATGGAATCTCAACCTTGACTAGCCGTGGACTCGCGCTCAAGGGTTGCGATCATGTCCGCCGACGCGATCAAGCGTTCAGCCTCGCGCACATGCAAAGACTCTACCAAACGGCCGTCGACGACCGCCACGCCCTTCCCAGCCACTAGCGCTTGTTTGTGCGCGGTGACAATACGGCGCGCACGATCAAGCTCATCAGGTGCTGGCGCAAAGATATTGTTGGCGGAGGCAATTTGTTTGGGATGGATGAGCGTTTTGCCATCAAATCCTAGCGCCTTGCCCTGACGGCATACGGCTTCAAATCCGCTTTCGTCGTCCAACTCCACATGCACACCATCCAAGACCCAAAGATCATGGGCGCGGGCGGCCAGGACGCAAGTCTGCAAGGCCGCCAGCATAGGCCAGCGGTCCGCCGGATGCGCACAGTGAAGATCCTTCGCCAAATCGGCGGTGCCGGCGATCATGCCGACTAAACGCGGACAAGCAGCGGCGATGCCAGCGGCGGCGATGATTCCTTTCGGTGTTTCTATCATGGCCCATAGGGTCAGCGACTCAGGGGCGCCGGCGTAGCGTAAGATTTCGTCAGCGCGCCGCACATCTTCGGGAGCGTTCACTTTGGGCAGAATAATGCCATCGGCTTGGGACGTCGCAGCCGCTCCCAAGTCGTCCGCTCCCCATTCGGTATCAAGGCCGTTCACACGAATCAGCACTTCGCGTTTTCCGTAAGCGCCGGATTTCGCCACGGTGACGGCGGCAGCGCGGGCGATAGCTTTAACGTCCGGCGCGACCGCGTCCTCAAGATCGAAGATCAAACCATCGGCGGGAAGAGTCTTTGCTTTTTCCAAAGCGCGCGCATTGGACGAGGGCATGTAGATGATGCTGCGGCGGGGCCGCATGCGGTCCGAGCTGAAAGAAGAGGTCACAATAAATTCTCCGGCGATACCTGAGCGGTGATAGCCAATGCGGACCGTCGGGTCCAGAGCGGGGAACACACGCGTGCCGCGCCAGCCATAACGGTGGCGGAGGCGGGCCCGTTCTCGTGCCGGTCCGGCGTTTGGGGGTCCATTACTGCATGCACTCTTTTATGGTCTTCCCCCCATTCGATTTTGCGTTCGTACACGGCCTCGTGGCTGGATTTGCCCCGCGGCGCCGGTGGGCCCGGTGGCGGTGCGGTGCATGCGCCGCGCCCTTTCCGTGGGGCGGGCTCGGGCTTTTGTCGCCGGGCTTGGCGCAGCGATCGCCGGTTGAACGGGCAGAGGGCACGGCGGCGGTAAATGCCGTCGGCCGCGATGTCACAACCACGTTCAGCATGGCGATTACAAATCCCGCAATGATGATCGCCGCCGCCGGTCTGTTCGCCGCGTTCGCGCCGGTGGATATGTGCGCCACGCCTGGAACAGCGGCACTGCTGATCACCGGTGTGTTCACGGGTTCGACGATATGGTGGCTTATCTCATCGGCCGCAGTGGGTACATTCCGCGAGGCGTTTGTTGAACGTGGTCTGCCATACCTAAACCGCATCTCGGGTACCATTATCGCCCTATCGGGCACAGGTGTTTTGATTGCCGCTGCAATAAAAATTATGCGGTAAAGATTTTAAGCGCCGATTTTAGGCGCTCATCAGGCGGCAAGGTGCTCGCGCACTAAGACTTCCGCAATCTGCACGGCGTTTAGGGCAGCGCCTTTGCGCAGGTTGTCAGCCACGCACCAAAAAGACAGGCCGTTTTTCACGGACAGGTCTTTACGGATGCGTGAAATAAACACGTCGTCCTCGCCGGCGCACTCGGCCGGCGTGACATAGCCCTCGTTGGCGCGGTGATCGACAACCAAAATGCCCGCGGCCTTCCGCAGAACGGCACGCGCTGTTTTATCGGAAATCGGCCTCTCCGTTTCGATGTTCACGTACTCCGCGTGGCCGATAAATGTCGGAACTCGCGCGCAATTGGCGTGGACTTTAATTTCCGGGTCGAGAATCTTGTGAGTTTCCTCAACCAATTTCCATTCCTCCTTGGTGGAGCCGTCGTCCATGAACGGATCCGATTGGGAAGCATGCGGGATAGCATTGAAAGCGATCTGCTTGGTGAACTTCGACTTGGTCTCGATCGGCGCCTGGTTGGCATAGATGCCCTTGGTCTGGTTGAACAGCTCGTCCATGCCGTCCTTGCCGGCACCCGAGGTGGATTGATAGGTGGACACCACAACGCGTTTGATTTTGAACGCATCGTGCAGCGGCTTCAGGGCGACAACCATTTGAATGGTGGAGCAGTTGGGGTTGGCGATGATGCCTCTTTTTTTGTAGCGCGCCAGCGCGCCTGGATTCACCTCGGGCACCACTAGGGGCACGTCGGGATCCATGCGGAAGTGAGAAGTGTTATCGATGACAACACAACCGGCAGCGGCGGCGCGCGGACTATTCACGGCCGAAACCTTCGCCCCCGGCGAGGACAGCGCGATATCCACGCCTTTGAAATCGAAAGTCTCAAGGTTCTCCACCTTGAGCACATCGTCTTCACCAAAAGAGATTTCCCTGCCCGCCGAACGCTCCGAAGCAAGCGCGATTACTTGGGAGGCGGGAAAATTGCGGTCCCAGAGAATCTGAAGAATTTCACGACCGACGCTGCCCGTGGCGCCGATCACCGCAATCACGTATCCGTCTTTGCGCGAAGGCTTGCGAGAGGAATCTGGCATAGCATTATTCCGTTTGTATCAAGTGTTTACAGCCCCGTTGGGGCGGCAGGTTGGTTTCTATTTAGGGCTCGTTGAGGGTGCGGCAAACTACGCTCGGGCGGCCCCGAAAGCAAGGCAGCGCCAGGACCCGGAAAGGCAGGCCGCCCATGACCGAGCGGCTCACCACATACACAGCGTTTTGGCCCTATTACCTGCGAGAGCACGCGCGGCCGGCGACCAGGAGTCTGCACTACGTGGGAACCGGACTGCCGATGGTCTTGTTTAGGTGGACGCTGGTGAAGGGAGCGCCGCTTATGCTGTTGGTCGTACTTTTTGCCGGATATGGGTTCGCCTGGACGGCCCACGCCTTCGTGGAACGCAACCGGCGCGCGCGCCAGGTGCATCGCGCAGGCATCCACGTACAAATGGCTCAACTCCACATCACTGAATTCGGTGGCATGAAGCTTGGTAATGTCCTCGCGCTAAACGACACTGCTTTCCAGAACATTAGCCTTGTCCACTGAACACAGGCGCTTGTTCCGCTTGCGCGCCAATTCGAAACCCACACGGGCGATGCGTTCAATCTCCGGGGTGCTGTAGCTCATGGTGTTGAAACCGCGCCGGCCACCCGAAACATCTTCAATGCCGCGGAGCTGACCAAAATACAGACCGCCGATGAGCTCACGGATAATCATGATGTCGAGCCCTCGAATCACTTCGGGCTTCAGGGATGACGCATTGGCCAAAGCGTCGAACACCACCGCCGGGCGCAGATTGGCAAACAGACCCATTTCTTTGCGGATACGTAGAATGCCGCGTTCGGGGCGCACATCGAACGGTAGCGTATCCCACTTGGGTCCACCGATGCAGGCGAGCAACACGCCGTCGGATGCTTTCGCCTCAGCCAACGTCTCTTCCGTAAGGGGCGTGCCGTGAGCGTCGTAGGACGCACCGCCAATAAGTCCCTCGGTGATCTCGAAATGAGTGTCCCGTGATGCCTGGAACCAGTCGATCACTTTGCGTGTGGCGGGGTAACCTCGTGGCCGATGCCATCACCGGGTAGAAGAAGAATATTTTTGGTGGCGGGCATGGCTGCGGACCCTCTGTTCTGAGCTGTATCGAGAGATTAGAACGTGAGCTATGCGGACAGCCATGGCTGTTCGCGGCGTTGCCTTTCTTCAAAGGCCTGGATTTTGTCCCGTTGCTGCAAGGTGAGATCGATATCGTCGATGCCGTTTAAGAGATTATCTCGGCGCTTTGCATCAACACCGAACGAAATAACGCCGCCATCGGGCGCGGTAATGGTTTCGCTTTCTAGGTCGACTGTGAACTCACCACTGGCTGTGGTACCGGCGCCGGCCATAGCTGCCAGTTTATCCACCTGTGCCTGGGGGAGAGCGATGCACAAAATGCCATTCTTAAAACAATTACTGTGAAAGATGTCTGCGAAACTGGGGCCGATAATGCACCGAACACCGAAATCCGCCAGACTCCACGGCGCGTGTTCGCGGGACGAGCCGCAGCCGAAATTGGCGCCGGTGATGAGTATTTTCACGCGGCGGTACGGCTCTTTGTTCAGGATAAAATCGGGGCGCTCTTTACCAGTCTCATCGTAACGCATTGCGTAGAACACTGACTTGCCGAGGCCGGTGCGCTTGACGGTCTTGAGAAAACGCGCGGGAATAATCATGTCCGTATCGACATTGACTTGGGTCAGAGGTGCGGTGATGGAAGTGAGGATTTTGAACTTTTCCATGACGGCTAAATCGTTCTGACGTCGGTCAGGCGGCCGGTGACTGCCGCCGCGGCGGCCATTGCGGGACTGACAAGGTGGGTGCGTCCGCCGACACCCTGGCGACCTTCAAAGTTGCGGTTGGACGTTGACGCGCAGCGCTCACCGGGCCGTAGACTATCCGGGTTCATTCCTAAACACATGGAACACCCGGGCTCTCGCCACTGAGCGCCGGCGGCGGTGAAGATTTGATCGAGGCCCTCTTCCTCTGCCTGATTCTTAACGAGGCCAGAGCCAGGCACGATGAGCACACCAACCCCCTCGGCGACCTTCCTGCCTTTTAGAACCGCTGCTGCCGCGCGTAAATCCTCGATGCGCCCATTGGTGCACGAACCGATAAACACCCTATCAATCTTGACGCACGCCAGTGGCGTGCCCGGTGTCAAACCCATATATTCCAGAGAACGTTTTGCGGCATCGCGCTTAGCTGGATCGGCGAAGCCGGTGGGATCCGGGATGTTTCCGGTGATGGGCAGTACATCTTCGGGACTAGTGCCCCAGGTGACGTGCGGAATTAGTTCCGATGCCGATAGAGTTACCTTTGAGTCAAATGCAGCACCCGAATCGGTCCGTAATGTCTTCCAGTAGCTGACTGCTTGTTCCCATGCAGCGCCTTTAGGCGCATGAGGTCTGCCCTTAATGTACTCGAATGTTTTCTCGTCCGCAGCAACAATGCCGGCGCGGGCGCCGCCCTCAATGGACATATTGCATACGGTCATGCGGCCTTCCATGGACAGGTCCGTAAAAGCCTTACCTGCGTATTCGATAACATGGCCGTTACCACCCGCCGCGCCAATTTTACCGATAATCGCGAGGGCAAGATCCTTGGCGGTCACGCCCGCTGGTAGAGCGCCTTCCGCATGCACGCACATGGTTTTCGATTTCTTCATAGCCAACGTTTGAGTCGCCAGGACGTGTTCTACTTCCGACGCGCCGATGCCGAACGCTAGCGCGCCAAACGCGCCGTGAGTCGACGTGTGAGAGTCGCCGCAGACGATTGTTTTACCAGGCTGCGTGTGCCCCTGTTCGGGACCGATAATGTGCACGATACCCTGGCGGATATCATTCATGGGGATGTAGGGCACACCGAATTCAGCGCAGTTGGATTCGAGGGTTTGCAACTGCAGCCGCCCCTCAGGATCATCTATGCGCTCGAGACGATCGGGGGTTGTGGGGACGTTGTGGTCGGGCACAGCTATGGTCTTCGCCGGGGCGCGCACCCTTCGCCCCACCAGCTTTAGACCCTCGAAGGCCTGAGGTGAGGTGACTTCGTGAACCAGATGGAGATCGATATATAAAATGGCATTGCCAGTGTCGTCAGTCGTAACGACATGGCTGGCCCACAGCTTATCGTACAACGTGCGCGGCTGACTCATCATGGGCTCACGTTGAGAACCTGCGTGTGCGAATCGCACCGCAGGCGCGCTTTATTTCTTGTCGGCAACCCGGGCCAGGTGGGACGTATCTTCGGCAATGCGGGCCGCGCGGCCCCGGCGTTCGCGAAGATAGTACAGCTTCGCGCGACGCACCTTGCCTCGACGCACCACTTCGATCTTGTCGATAATCGGGCCGTACAGCGGAAACACACGCTCAACGCCTTCGCCGAAGGAGATTTTACGCACGGTGAAGGACGAATTTATGCCAGCCTTCTTGCAGGCGATGCACACACCTTCATAGGCCTGGATGCGTTCGCGCTGCCCCTCGGACACTTTTACGTGCACACGCACAGTATCGCCGGGCGTAAACACTGGCACCTCGCGCTTGGCTTCCAACTCGGCTGCGTATTCTTTTTCTATAGTCTGCAACGTATTCATCGCCGTTGTCCTTCTTACTTCTTGGTCCCTTTATCCCCGGCTTGGTGACGCGCCCACAAATCGGGCCGCCGCGCGCGGGTAATTTCCTCGGATTGTGCTCGCCGCCATGCCTCTACCTTCGCATGGTGACCAGATTTTAGTATCTCCGGCACGTCGCGCCCATTCCAAGGATCCGGTCGCGTGTAGTGCGGATACTCAAGCAAATCCGTCTCGAAACTCTCGTCCTCCAATGACTCTGCCTTGCCAACAACACCTGGCAACAAACGCACCACCGCATCCAAGAGCGCAATGGCCGCCGGCTCGCCGCCGGACAGGATGAAGTCGCCGAGACTAACTTCCTCCACTTTTCTCGCCGCGAGAAAACGTTCATCAACGCCTTCATAACGGCCGCAAATGACGCTCATGCCCTGCCCCGCCGCCAAAGTTCGCACCCGAGACTGATCCAACAACCGGCCCCTGGGGGTGAGGTAGATCAGCGGCGTGCCTGGGGGGTGGAACGCGGCAACGGCGGCCTCTAATACATCAGGCCTCATCACCATGCCGGCGCCGCCCCCGAAGGGGCTGTCATCCACGGTGCGGTGCTTATCGCTCGCAAATCTGCGAATGTCCACCGTTTCCAGCGCCCAGGCTCCGTCTTCAAGGGCCTTTCCAGCCAAGGAGAAGCTGAGTGGGCCCGGGAACATCTCTGGGAACAGCGTCAACGCCACCGCCCTAAAGGGCACGTCGGTTGCCATGTCACCCCGCCTCCAGCGGAAGAGCGTTAACCATGTGTCCGCGCCTCACGTTTCCGAAGTTTTCGATGTCGCCGGCTGATCACCGGCATCAGATGCGTCGATCCCGCCATCATCAAAAAGGCCTGGAAGCGGCGTGACCAAGATCCGTCGGCCCTTTATATCCACTTCAGCTATGGCCACCTCAGTGAAGGGGAGAAGGACCGCCTCGCCATTGCCATCTTCCACTTCCAATACATCGCCGCCGCCGAAATTATGAAAGGCCGTAACCCTCCCGGCAATCTCCCCATCGGTGCGTTCCACACGCAGGCCGATAAGATCGGCCTGATAGAGTGAGTCGGCACCAGGCGGCGGCAAGGCGCTGCGATCGACATGGAGCTTAAGGCCCTTCAATGCATTGGCCTGCACCCGGTCATCTATCCCGTCCACCTTCACGATCACCACACCCTTGGCGGTGCCGGTAACGGCCAGATCCAGCGTGCGGCCGTCATCGGTACATACAGGCCCGTAGGCCGCGACGTCTTGTGCGTCATCAGTGTAGCTCTTGACCCTGATTTCGCCGCGCAGGCCTTTTGCGCCGACGACAATGCCGAGACAGATTTGCGTCGGTTCATTTGCCATGCCCGCAATCCGGTGGTGATCTCTCTTGTCTTACACTTCTGTCTTTTTCTCAGTCTTTTCCTCTGCAGGCGTCTCGGCGGCCAGAGCTTCCTCAGCTGGCGTCTCAACCGCAGGAGCTTCTGCCGCAGGGACCGCTTCGGCGGCCGTCTTTTCCTTGTCCGCAGACTCAACAGTGGTCTTTGCTGCTTCTTTTGCTTCCTTCATACGCTCAACCCTTTTGGCGCGCGGCTTGTTCTTTTTGGTTTGTTCGTGAATTGTCGGTATTTCGGTTAGTCCTATCTTGGATAGGAGACGCTGCACGCGGTCCGTGGGAAGCGCCCCGATACTCATCCAATGCTTGATGCGGTCCTCCTTCACGATCAGCCGTCCCTCGTGGTCGTGAGGAAGGCGCGGGTTGTGGGTACCAACACGCTCTATGAATCGGCCATCCCGCGGCGAACGCGAGTCGGCAACAACCAAACGATAGAATGGCGCTTTCTTTGCGCCGCCGCGCGACAATCTGATTCTCAAAGACATGTGATTCTGATATCCTTTGCTTAAATTTTATTCGTGGATTTAGTATGACTATCTGCGTCCGAACGGTGGGCCGCCGGGAAGCGGCATAATACCACCACCCTTAAGTCCGCCCGGGCCACCAGCACCGCCGGACAAGAGCCCGGCCAGCGCCCCGGGGCCGCCCACTTTCTTCATGCGCTTCATCATGGTTTCCATCTGCTGATGCTGTTTCAGCACCTTGTTCACATCGGCGACCGTCACACCCGAACCCGCCGCGATGCGCTGTTTACGCGAGGCCTTGATGACGCCGGGGAGACACCGTTCCTTCGGCGTCATGGATTGGATTATCGCTTCCTGCCGTTTGAACGCTTTTGGATCAAGATTGGCGTCTTTCACCTGCTTCACAGCTTTTCCCAAACCGGGAATAAGACCCACGATGCTTTTCATATTGCCCATGCGCTGCACTTGTTGCAGTTGGGCAAGCATGTCGTTGAGGTCGAACCGGCCCTCCATCATGCGTGCAGCGAGCTTTTCGGCCTTGTCCTGATCAATGGTTTCGACGGCCTTCTCCACCAGGCTGACTACATCGCCCATTCCGAGGATGCGGCCAGCGATGCGCGAGGGATGGAACACGTCGATGGCGTCGATTTTCTCGCCGATACCGATGTATTTGATGGGTCTCCCGGTCACCGCGCGCATGGACAAGGCCGCGCCTCCGCGGGCATCGCCGTCCACGCGAGTAAGAACAATGCCTGTGACGCCAATTTTTTCGTTAAAGGCCTGCGCCGTTGTAACCGCGTCCTGGCCGATTATGGCATCGGTGACGAGTAGCGTTTCGTGCGGTTTCACCGCATCGCGCACGGCGGAGACTTCGGCCATCATGACTTCATCGATGGTTAATCGGCCAGCGGTATCAAACAGCACGACATCGAAGACGCCGCGCCGCGCCTCGATAAGTCCACGTTTGGCGATATCGAGCGGCTTTTCCCCCGCAACGATAGGCAACGTGTCGACGTTCACTTGTTTGCCCAAAATTGAGAGCTGCTCCTGCGCGGCAGGACGATAGGTATCCAGAGACACCATCAACACCCGCTTCTTATTCTTGCCTTGCAGGCGATGGGCGATCTTAGCGGTGGTGGTCGTCTTGCCCGATCCTTGCAGACCGAGCATGAGCACACCGACCGGAGCGGGCGCGGCAAGATCAAGGCCCTGTGGCGCATTCTCTCCGCCGAGCATGGCGACCAGCTCGTCGTTAACGATCTTGACCACCATCTGGCCCGGTGTGACGGACTTGACCACCTGCTCGCCGACGGCCTGTTCGCTCACGTTGGCGATAAAACATTTCACCACCGGCAGCGCGACGTCGGCTTCCAGCAACGCAACGCGCACTTCACGCATGGCCGCCATCACGTCGGCTGCGGACAGGGCCCCGCGACGGGTGAGTTTGCCTAAAACGGCGCCTAGCTTTTCTGTTAAGGCATCAAACATCGGTGCTGCAACACTCCATATCTCTATACAAATCTCTGGCCAAATCGCTGACTAAATCGCCAGCTCCATAAGCCAAACGCCGCTCGCGCCAGTGCGCATATGTTTGCGGACTGGCTGGCCCCCATGGGAGCGGATGGCCAAAAGCTTTCGTAAGAACTTGTGCTTTAGAGCCGCGAAAAAAGGAACTATCCAAAGCACGCCGTTGGTACGCTGCGTACCATATAGAGTCAAGGAAAAGGCGATTACGCCATAAAATACAGTACGTTAAGATGGCCCAATTGCAGTGTGAAGGTTGGCAGGCGCCCTGGACAGGCCTCAGCCCTACCCATATAAGGCGCAGCATGGTAGCAACCCAGTCAGCGGCAGCAGAACTTTCCTTCCGTAAGATGCACGGCCTCGGCAATGATTTCGTTGTCCTGGACGCCCGTTTGACGGCCGTGGCGCTAACCCCAAAATCCGCCAAAGCCATCTCCAGCAGACGAACCGGGGTCGGGTGTGACCAAATCCTGATCATTGAACCCGCACGGAACGGCGGCGACGCCTTCATGGCCGTCCGCAATGCCGACGGCGGCGTGGTGGCCAGTTGCGGTAACGGCAGCCGCTGTGTCGCCCAGCTGCTGCTGGACGAGAGCGGCAAAGATGAGGTCGTGCTGGAAACAAACGCGGGGCCGGTGATTGCGAAACAAGTTTCCGGCAACTTGATCGCCGTGGATATGGGACCGGCGCGCGACGATTGGCAGGACATCCCCCTGGCTAAACAGACCGACACCTTACACCTGCAGATAAATGAGGGTCCGCTGCGAGATCCCGTGGGCGTCGGCGTGGGCAACCCGCACATAGTGTTCTTTGTCGACGACGTAGAGGCCATTAGTCTTGCCGCCCTAGGGCCGAAGTTAGAGCATCATCCGTTGTTTCCCGAACGAACGAATGTGGAGATCGTTCAGATTTTGGACGGAGCACATCTTCGCATGCGGGTGTGGGAGCGCGGCGCTGGCATCACCCGCGCTTGCGGCACCGGCGCATGCGCAGCCCTTGTAGCGGCCGCGCGGCGCGGATTGTCGAGCCGCAAAGCGATCGTTTCGTTGGACAGCGGCGATCTGAACATCGAGTGGCGCGACGACGGCCACGTCATCATGGCCGGGCCCGTTGCGGAGAGCTTCACCGGCACGTTGGACGGGAGCCTCCTGACGTGATGGCGATGAAAACCACAGACCGGGGCCCGCGCGTGGTGAGCCTGGGGTGCCGCCTTAATGCCTATGAGTCCGAAGTGATGCGCGGGCACGCGCGCACTATGGGGTTAGATAGCGCGGTTATCGTCAACACCTGCGCGGTCACCAAAGAAGCTGAGCGGCAAGGTCTGCAAACCCTGCGCCGCCTGCGCCGGGAAAATCCGACCGCGCACATTGTCGCTACCGGCTGCGCCGTGCAGCTAAATCCCGAGCGTTACGCCGCTATGCCCGCGGTCAATCGGGTTTTGGGTAACGAATACAAAATGAAAGCAGAGAGCTTTCTGCCCGAGCTGAAAAATGCAGTTCTTATCAGCGACATTATGACTGTGCGGGAAACCACGGCACATTTGGTAGAAGGTTTTAACGGTCGAGCGCGGGCCTTCGTTCAAGTGCAACAAGGATGCGATCATCGCTGCACCTTCTGCATCATTCCATTCGCGCGCGGCAATAATCGGAGCGTACCTATGGGACGTATCGCGCAGGAAGTGCGCGGACTAGTCGCGGCCGGTTATAAGGAAGTTGTTATCACCGGCGTGGACATCACCGGGTACGGCAGCGACCTGCCCGGCGCGCCAACCCTGGGGCAAATGCTGCGCCGATTGTTGATGGCGGTGCCGGAATTACCAAGACTGCGCTTATCATCCCTGGATCCGCCGGAGGTGGATGACGACGTGTTCCGCTTGATCGCCGATGAACCGCGCGTGCTGCCACATTTTCATATCTCGGCCCAAGCCGGGGATGACATGGTCCTGAAGCGCATGAAGCGCCGTCATTTGCGCGCCGACATTATTTCTTTCTGCACCCGCGTGCGAGCATTACGTCCGGACGCCGTGTTCGGTGCCGATCTCATCGCCGGATTCCCGACAGAGACTGACGATATGTTCAAGAATACGCTGAGTATCGTCGATGAGGCGGGCCTAACGTATTTACACGTGTTTCCCTATTCCATACGACCGGGCACGCCGGCGGCAAATATGCCACAGGTGAACGGCGCCGTGATCAAAGCGCGGGCACGCCAGCTGCGGCAAAAAGGCGCGGACGCTTTGCACGCATATTTGCGCGCGCAAATCGGGAAGGTGAGCGAGGTGTTGATGGAGCGTCCCGGCAAAGGACGTTGTGCGCATTTCGCGCCAGTGGTTTTCGACACGCCGAGCGAACCGGGCACTATCGTGACTGCGCGCATGGTCGGCACAGCGGATCATGTGCTGAAGGGCGAAGTGATCGGCTAATGCCCACGTTGAGGAACCACCTGCCCCGCAGCGAGCCCACAAAGCAGAGCGGATGGCTGGCGCGCCTGGCCCAAGGACTAAGCAAATCGTCGTCGCGGCTGGTCACCGGAATTTCCGACATCGTCGCAAGGCGCAAGCTGGACGACGGTGCGCTGGCAGACCTTGAGGACCTGCTCATCATCGCCGACATGGGCGGAGCGACCGCGGCACGACTTACGGACGTGCTGGCCGCCACCCGATTTAGCAAAGACGTTTCTGGCGAGGAAATCCGCGAAGCCCTAGCGGGCGAAATTACAAAAACCCTCGAACCGGTCACTTTGCCGCTAGCGGTAGACCCCGTGCACAAACCCTTTGTGGTGCTTGTGGTCGGCGTCAACGGCGCAGGCAAAACTACCACCATTGGCAAACTGGCGCAGCAGTTTCGCCGTGAGGGCTTAAGCGCGCCTATGGCCGCGGGCGACACCTTCAGGGCCGCCGCTGTAGAACAACTGCAGATCTGGGGAGAACGGACCGGAAGTTCGGTGATGGCGCGCGAGACCGGCGCAGATGCAGCCGGGCTGGCGTTCGACGCCTTTAGCGAAGCGCGCAGACGCGGTGATGATGTTCTGCTGGTAGACACCGCCGGCCGTCTGCAAAACAAAGGCGTCTTGATGGAAGAGTTGCAGAAAATCGTGCGCGCCATCAAGAAGGTCGATACCAGTGCGCCTCACGCCACTCTTTTGGTGCTGGATGCCACGGTCGGCCAAAACGCCCACTCGCAGGTCGAGGTGTTCAAGGAGATGGCCGGTGTTACAGGTTTGGTGATGACCAAGCTGGACGGCACGGCAAAAGGCGGCGTGGTCGTCGCTCTGGCCGAGAAATTTAAACTACCGATACATTATATAGGGATCGGCGAAGGGGCCGACGATCTGCGCCCGTTTACGGCGCGCAGCTTTGCCCGGGGGCTGATGGGTCTTAGCGGCTAGACGCGATCGCTGTTCTTGGCGCTTTACAGACCCAGTTTATCGAGCCATTCCGTAAAGCAAAGCCGGCTGCGACGTTCGAGGTCAGCGCCATAGCCCAAAATATCGGCGCGCAGCTGCGACGGATTTGTGCCGGATGCCGTACCGATCTCAACAGTATGACCGACGAACCATTTTTCTAGATCGCGAGCACGCACTTCAGGGTGGCATTGAAAAGCCAAGGTCTAGGACCCCCAGCTGAACGCTTGGTGGAGACACGCCTCCGTGCCGGCCAGCAACACCGCATCATCGGGCAGATCGAAGGTATCGCCGTGCCAATGAAACATGAAACAGTGCTCGGCGCTGAGGTGGCGCGCCGGCGAAGTATATCCCGCGCCTGACAGCAATAGCGGTTTCCAGCCGATTTCCTTCTCGCGCCCAGGCGAGACCGCGGCGCCAAGCGCGCGCGCAATGAGCTGGGCACCAAAGCAAATGCCGAGCGTGGGCCGGTCCGCTGCGAGGCGCTGCTTGATGGAGGCAATTTCGGAAATGAGAAAGGGATAGGATTCTTCGTCGTTAGCGCTTATGGGCCCGCCGAGAACGACAAGCACATCGGGCGTAAGCGAATCGAATGCAGTCCAGTCGACGATAGGGGCTTCGATATAGCTAACGCCCCATCTCCGCTCGTTAAAAATATCGTCAAGCGTTCCAAGGTCTTCAAAGGCGACGTGGCGAAGGGCGGTGACAGACAGCATGTGCGTTGAGAAGTGCTTATGTAGCTAAGCGACCTTCTTAACGGCTCCATGACAGTGCTTGTATTTCTTGCCCGAGCCGCAGGGGCATGACTCATTGCGCGAGACCTTGCCCCAGGTAGAGGGATCGCCCGGATTGCGCGCGTTCGGATCAACGCGCGGCAGCGAGCGTCGGGCCGTGATGTCACCAACCGGCCTACTTGCGCCGATTCCTGACTGCGCCTCTTTCTTGACGGCTTGCATTTGTGAGGGCGCTTTTGGCCGCAAGTCCTCGGGCGCCGGTTCGCGCCGCAACTCAACCCGGGACAATACCCCCGAAACGCGCTCACGCAGCCCGGTTAGTAACGCCTCGAACATGTCGAAAGACTCGCGCTGATACTCGAGCAACGGCGTTTTTTGGCCGAAAGCCCGCAGGTTGACTGCCTGTCGTAACATGTCTAGTTGCGCTAGATGGTCGCGCCAGGCCTGATCGATCATCTGCAGCACCAAACTCTTCTCAACCCTACGCATGAGATCATCGCCGATTGCCGATTTTTTAGCATCAATCTTGGCGTCAGAGGCTTCCGCGAGGCGGTCGCGGATTTCCTCATCGGCAATACCCTCTTCAGCCGCCCACGCCGTGAGGGGTAAGTCGAGATCCAGAAGGCGCAAACATTCCTCATGCAAGCCCGGGATGTCCCACGCCTCATGCATGGCGTTCTCAGGGACGAACTTGGCGACGAGATCAAGAATTACGTCGTGGCGCATATCGGTGACGAGTTGTGAAACGTCGTCGGACATCATGATTTCGCGGCGTTGCTCAAAGATCACGCGGCGCTGATCGTTCATCACGTCATCGTATTGCAGAAGCGTTTTGCGGATATCAAAGTTGCGCGATTCGACCTTTTGCTGCGCTTTTGCGATGGCTTTGTTGACCCAGGGATGGCTGATGGGTTCGCCCGGTTGCAAACCCAAGCGTTGAAGGACGGTATCCATGCGATCCGAGCCGAATATGCGCATGAGATCGTCCTGCAAGGAGAGGTAGAACTTCGAGGCTCCGGGGTCGCCCTGGCGGCCTGAGCGTCCGCGCAACTGGTTATCAATGCGCCGACTTTCGTGCCGTTCCGTGGCGACGACGTAGAGGCCGCCCCCTGCGAGGGCGATTTTCTTTTTTTCCTCCACATCATCACGGATAGTTTTTTTCTCGTCATCGGACAGTGGACTAGCCTTGGTCATTTCGTCCTGTGCAATGCGGTAATCTGCGTTGCCACCCAGCTGAATGTCGGTGCCGCGCCCGGCCATATTCGTAGCGATAGTAATCGATCCGGGCACTCCGGCCTGAGCGATGATGTACGCTTCCTGTTCGTGGTACTTGGCGTTGAGTACCTGCGGTTTGAGCTTCTTTCTCTTGCGTAAAATCTCGGCGAGGGTCTCGGACTTCTCGATGGACACGGTGCCGATGAGAACCGGCTGGGCGCGCTCATTACACTCTGCGATCAAGTCCACAATCGCGTCGTATTTTTCCTCGGCTGTCCGATAGACCTCGTCGTGACCATCGATGCGAATACGCGGTACGTTCGGCGGGACTTCGATAACGTCGAGGCCGTAGATCTCTCCAAATTCCTCAGCTTCGGTCAAGGCGGTACCCGTCATGCCCGCAAGCTTGGGATACATGCGAAAGTAATTCTGGAATGTAATTGAGGCGAGGGTCTGATTTTCGTTTTGAACGTCGACACCTTCTTTGGCTTCGATCGCCTGATGCAGCCCGTCGGACAGGCGGCGACCTTCCATGACACGTCCGGTAAATTCATCGATGAGCTGAATCCGCCCGTCCTTTACCAAATACTGCACATCGCGGGTGAAAATATGGTGCGCCTTCAGCGCCTGATTCAAATGGTGAACCAGCGACATATTGTGTAGATCGTACAGCCCACCTTCGGTCAGGATACCGTGTTCGCGCAGCAATTCTTCTGCGTATTCAGTGCCCACATCAGTCAAGGTGATAGACCGTTGTTTTTCGTCCTTTTCGTAATGATCCTCCGATAAACCCGGTATGACCTTGTCGACGCGGTCGTAGAGATCGGTGCGCTCCTGACCCGGTCCAGAGATGATGAGTGGGGTACGTGCTTCGTCAATGAGGATCGAATCCACTTCATCGACAATGGCATAATTAAAATCGCGATGGACCATATCTTCTATCGCGTACTTCATGTTGTCGCGAAGATAATCAAAGCCGAATTCATTGTTGGTGCCGTAGGTGACATCGCACGCATAGGCTGCGCGGCGGTCGACATCGTTCAAGCCGCTCTGAATGCACCCCACCGTCAAGCCGAGAAACCGATAGATCTGGCCCATCCATTCGGCGTCGCGTTTGGCCAGATAATCATTGACTGTGATGACGTGCACGCCCTTGGCGGGGAGAGCATTCAGATAGACGGGCAGCGTAGCAACAAGGGTTTTGCCTTCACCGGTTCCCATCTCCGAGATCATACCCCGGTGCAGGACCACGCCGCCCATGAGCTGCACGTCGAAATGGCGCTGCTTAAGCGTGCGTTTTGCTCCCTCTCGCACAGTGGCAAAGGCATCTACCAAAATATCGTCGAGCGTTTCGCCTGCACCGAGGCGCTCGCGCAGCCATGCCGTGCGGTCCCGCAGCGCTGAATCTTCTAGTCCCTCCACCTCGGCTTCCTTGGCGTTGACGGCGCTCGCGATAGGGCAGAGTGATTTGATGAAACGGTCGTTGCGCGACCCAAAGAGGCGTTTGGCGATAGCGCCGATCATCGAGACCTCTAAGAAAGGGGGGCGCACGGCGCGCGCGCGCCCGTCAAGGGGCTGTTTATGGCAAAACAGATAGAAGCCCCCTGAGACGAAGTCAACGACAGGGCTGGAAAATCCTTGGATTACGTTGATATTTCTTCGTTTTAAGACCTTCGGTCCGCTTCAAAATAATGCTGAAAGCGAGGAAAGGCGGCCGGGCTCGACTAAAGCCAACGCTTGTCGGCAAAAGTCGGTTATGTCATTGAAGCGCAGCATTTTTTGAAGCTTTGAATTGAGGATCTATACCGATGGTCCCCGCCGTCTCTCCCCTGGCCCCCGCAACGGTTCCAACCCTCCCGCCCGTGAAGGGTGTCCGCATCGCATGCCATGCTGCCGGAATCCGCGACAAAGACCGGACGGATGTTTTTGTCGCAGAGCTGTCGGCGGCGACAACAGTAGGCGGCGTGTTGACGCAGTCGCTGACCGCTGGAGCACCGGTAGAGTTATGCCGGGCTCACTTAGAAAAGAGTCGTGCGCGAGTGCTTGTGGTCAATTCCGGCAACTCCAACACTTTTACCGGCCGTAAGGGGGTCGCGGTGGTCGATGCCACGGTCGAGGCCGCCACAAAAGCCTTCGGGTGTGAACGTCACGAGGTTTATGTATCCTCTACCGGCGTGATTGGCGAACCGCCACCGATGGACAAACTGGTGGACGCAGTGCCCACCGCACGGGCAAAGCTCAATGATACCGGTTGGGCGGAAGCCGCAGCCGCGATTATGACCACCGATACTTTTCCGAAGGTCGCCACACGCACAGCGGAAATCGACGGTGTCACGGTGACCATTAACGGCATCTGCAAAGGCTCGGGGATGATCGCGCCGGACATGGCAACGATGCTGGCCTACGTCTTTACCGATGCATTTCTTAGCGCCCCTGTGGTACAGGCGCTTATTGCGGACGGCGCGAACAAGAGCTTCAACTGCGTCACTGTAGACGGCGACACGTCCACGTCCGATACACTGCTGATGTTTGCCACGGGACAGGCCGGACACAGGGAGGTTGCTGCCCCAAGGGATCCTCGGCTGAGGGACTTTGCGACCAAGCTCGACGACCTGATGATAGATTTGGCCAAGCAACTAGCCCGGGACGGTGAAGGCGCCAGCAAGTTCGTAGAAATACATCTCAAAGGTGCGGCGGACAATAAGGCCGCCCGGCGCATTGCCATGTCCATCGCCAACTCGCCGCTGGTGAAGACTGCCATCGCCGGCGAAGACGCGAATTGGGGACGGATCGTCATGGCCGTGGGCAAGTCCGGTGAGCGGGCGAGCCGCGACAAGCTCTCCATTGCCATTGGCGGTGTCGTCATTGCCAAGAACGGCGAGCCGGTGGACGGCTACGACGAGGCACCGGTGGCCGCACATATGAAGGGGAGTGGGATCCTGATCGAAGTGGACGTGGGCATTGGGGTCGGCGCGGCGACGGTTTGGACCTGTGACCTCACGCACGGCTATATCGATATCAATGCCTCCTATAGAACCTAAAATTCCGGCAGACTCGGAAGCATCAGCCGTCCCGGCGGACGGCGAAGACGGCTGTTGGTCCGCCGACGTGCCCATGCCCCCGGCTGAATTACCCATTTTGACCGTCGTCGCAGTGGCCCTACTGGATGCTGACAGCCGTATTCTTCTCGCTCAGCGCCCAGCCGGAAAAAAAATGGCGGGGTTGTGGGAATTTCCCGGCGGCAAGATTGAACCCGGGGAGACTCCGAAAACCGCACTGGTGCGCGAGCTTCGCGAGGAACTGGGTGTGGATATTCGTGCGAGCTGTCTTGTTCCCTTGGTGTTCGCATCCCATTCATACGACGATTTTCATCTTCTCATGCCGCTTTATTTATGCCGCCAGTGGCGCGGCAAACTCAGCGCCAAGGAGGGACAGGCGTTGGCGTGGGTTAGGGCCGAAAAACTTAGAGATTATCCCATGCCCCCGGCAGACGAGCCGTTGATTCCCATCCTCAGGGATTGGCTCTAGCGCAAACCTGCGCCGCGCCGTTGATCCTTCTGTCTGACCCTCGTAGAATCGTTAGCTGAATTGCATGAGTGGACCGCCTATGAGCACCGCACCAACAGCCTGCCTGCTTATTATCGGCGACGAAATTCTTTCTGGGCGGACACAGGACGCCAATCTGAAATTTATCGGTCAGCATATGGCGGCTATGGGCATTCGCCTTCAGGAAGCGCGCGTTGTGCCCGACGCCCCAGACGCTATTGTTGAGGCATTGAACACCTGCCGTAGCCGCTATACCTATGTATTCACTACCGGTGGGATCGGGCCAACGCACGACGACATCACCACCGCCTGTGTAGCACGGGCTTTCGGCCGCAATGTGATTCGCAATCCCGATGCCGTCGCGACGTTGACGGCGTATTACGGTGAGCGTGCAAACGACGCCCAGCTGAAGATGACGGAAGTGCCGGACGGCCCGGATGTGGAACTGATCAACAACCGCGTCACTGCTGCGCCCGGTTATCGCATTGAAAATGTCTACGTCTTGGCGGGGATTCCTAATATCGCCCAGGCCATGTTCGATGCTCTCGCACCGACTTTGCAAGGCGGTGACCCTATGCATTCGAACCATGTGGATGCATTTGTGCGCGAAAGTGAAATCGCCGCGGAACTTGGAAAGATTCAAAATAAGTACCCGCACGTGAGCATCGGCAGTTACCCATCTATGCGCAATGATAAATTCTGCACCAGCGTTGTCGCGCGATCTACAGATCTGGAAGCCATTGCCACCGTTCTCAGCGAAGTTGCTGATGCCATGCGCGCACATGGGGCGGAGCCGCTGGACAACGCGTCAGCCTGAACGCTCAGGACCGGAACTGTCGCCGGCAAAGCCACAAACCGACAACGCACCAAGCATATGATCTGGAGGCGGCGCGATCACTTCGATCGGCTTGCGTTTGGGATACAGTGGCAGGGATATGGCCCGTGCATGAAGCATAAATAATTCGCCTGGGCGGACCGGGCTTTTTCCATAGATTTGGTCCCCCATGACCCGACACCCTAGAGCAGCGCAGTGAACGCGTAGCTGATGGGTGCGGCCAGTATGGGGCTGGAGTTCCAACCACGTTAGAAGGCCGTCAGGGCTGGTGAAGTTGGCGCGCACCTTGTAGTCCGTTACAGCAGCCTGACCCGACCGCTCCCCTTTCATCTTCCAGCCGGACCACGTCCGATCTTTTTGAGCGCCAATGCTATACGACCCTCCGCGCATTTCGGCGCACCGTGGACGAGGGCCCAGTAAGTTTTGCAAACGCGACTTCCGGCGAAGAGTTTGTTGAGCTTCTGCAGCGCCTTTCTATGCCGTCCAAGTATGGGGCAACCTTACGTGCCGCGGTCTAGGCGGTGCGCAAGGGACGGGGGCCGCGGCCAACCAAACGTCAGGTGCACAAACGCCTCCTCCAAATTTGGACCGCCGCCAAAACCGGCATGTACAGGTATACCGCTGGGCTTGTTGAGGGCGATCACAAGACCATCGCGGAAAAGCACACGCGATTGAATGTCTTCTGCAGACAGGGTTGAGGCCGCGGGGTTGGGCATGACGTCCTGTGCTGCCCTCTGCTCTGCCCTTAATCAAGCCGCATGGACATATGCCCCTCCAACCAGCCCGGGTCTTATGGCAAGGAACGTCACTATTACCGCAAGATTCTTATACGCTCGGCAGCACCGGAGATCCCGCGCCTATCCGTCGCCATGCACAACACGCAGGGCCGGAAATGCCATTTGTCAGGCAGCGCGTGATGTGTATAACCCCATGGTCCGCGCACGCCCGGCCGGAATACATCTCTCGATTTTCGGAAACTTGTTTTAGGGTGAGATTCGCGTCCGGACTCGTGCCCGCTTGGCGAATTTGGTAGACGCAACGGACTTAAAATCCGTTGACCCGAAAGGGTCGTGCCGGTTCAAGTCCGGCAGCGGGCACCAATAATATAAAATAGTTATGTAGAAATACCGCGCGAAAATGAGCCTTGTAAATTGAGACATTTTGGGCACGGGTACCATACGGATCCCACGGGCATCCCCTTCGCTACTAGAGCGGCGCTGTAGAATGCCGCCTACCCTTCGCCCCTCCGTGCACCACCTGCTACTGTTGCTAATTCCGCTACACTCCCCTGAGAGGGAACCATGCAAGTTTTAGCGAATGCCATCAGAACTGCATTGCTTACTGCCATCATTGTATTGGGTGTTGGCGGTGCGGCTGTTGCTGAGCCGGTTGAGGATGCGTTCGCCGCAGCTCAGCGCGGCGACTTTGAAACCGCTCTTCGCCTTTGGCGACCGCTAGCAGACCAGGGCTATGCCAAGGCCCAGTTCAAATCATGTACGACAACGGTGAAGGCGGGGATGCGATCAAGGCTTCCTGAGAACGACGTTCAAGCCTACAAATGGTAGAACCTCGCGGCCGCTCAAGGAAATGAGACTGCGAAAGAGAACAAAGCCATCATTGAAAAAACAATGACACGTGAGCAGATCGCCGAGGCTCAGCGCCTTTCAACTGAATGGAAGCTCGTCGGCGAACGGGATTAAGACATGGACAACTGGCGCAAATTGCTTTGGCGGCTCTGGATAATCGCCACCGTCCCTTGGATATTGTTATGGGGCTTGGCCCCCCTTTTCTCCCCCCTGGACTTTGGGATAGCTGCTTCGGTGGGGTTGGGGGTGCCGCTCGTAAACCTAGTTCTGGGGCGCTGCATTTTTTGGGCGATGGATGGACTGAAGGAATAGACGCCTAGGCGCGCTTATCCAGGCCCAAAAAAGGGTGCTAATTGTTGCACCCCACACAAACAGAAATCTCACGGCTTCCTCAAGTCTTGTTCCATTTTCTTCCGGGCCGGTGAATCCTCAATTGTCCACTTATGAATGGCGGTGTCAGCATCCTTGCATTCAAGACGCGACTGATTCATTGGCCCCTGAACCAACAACACGACCTCGTTGGGCATATCAAATTCGTAGATGTCATAAGATTAACACCACTAGTCGAACGGGGGGAAATTATGCCCAAAACGTCAGCGGAAACCTTACCAACGCTGAGCAACAGAACAAAAAACGGGCATGAACGAAGAGATAACTGTGGAGATAAAAACCTCCTGAGAACATAATATTCTTCGCTCAGGAAATCGGGGTGAAAACAATGGTTGGCTTATTTGCGCGGCTAATACTTGTGGTGGGGTTTTCAGGAACTGTCGCCGCAGGGATTTCACTCTCCATTTTTCCTGCAGGTGCAGCGGAAACGAATTACGTAAGCGCTGCGCTCCGATTGTCCGCTGACGATTTATCCCATAAAGAGACTCGAATAACTGCCATAACGCGGGTGATGTCATATTGTGATCACATCTCAGAAAACACTCCCCACCTCAGCCCGAGTGAGAATGAATGGTTAGATAGAGAGTTTAATAGCTGGGCTTCTTCAAGGCTCGACGCAGCGGCAGAATCTCCAGAGTTCGCTCTGCGATGGGTTGTTGGATTTGCCGAGCGGTGTGCTTCGGATTCTCGATTAATCGTCACGGGACAATTAACTGAGAATCAAGAAGCAGTTGTTTGGTCAAATATTGCCTCCGGCTTTACCAGGGCTTCTGACGCCGAATTTTATATGGAACGACTAACTCAAACAGGTGAAGTTGAATTTAGTCACGATGAAAGCCACGCGGCTCATTATTTGGGGACGAGTATTGACAATATTCTGGATAAAATTGTGGCGCCCCATTTAGTCGCTCTGAGCAATAGCTTGTCCAAGTGATCAGGATGGCGCTTTGTAACCTTTGGGGAGCGCCCGCCGTTCCTATTCCAATTGCATGGCTCGCGGCTTTTTTATTGATGCGCATTGCCCGGTGGGTGAAGGCTGGTTTTAGTCAGTAAGAGTTCGAAGTGCGGGGGTGTGGCATGACCTATTTATTTCGAACAATCTAGAGCGGTGACGGTAACACAATAACCGCGATTTCTCAGTCTGCTACTGTTGCTAATTCCGCTACACTTCCCTGAGAGGGAGTCATGCAGGGCGCCCGGCCTCTCTGCCAATACCCGCCCTATGACAAAATTGACGTTTTCGACGAAATGGTTTGATGAGAAGTTAGAGCGCACATGCAGCGCTAAACCGACTCTACTACACTTCAGATGTTTCTGACCCCCATAGATAATTTTTATCATCTGATGCTCTTAGAAGTATTGAATACATCATACTGTTATATTGTACGCCTTCGTCGTGATCTTTCTCCGCCATTGTCAGAAGGTGATGAGGTAGAGCGCCTCCTTTTGAAAGCGCCAGGTATGTTTCTGCCATTCGTATATATAATTCTCTGCTTTTGTCCCAATCGGTTTCTTTCGTCTCGATGCTTAGTCCCTTTCTAATTCCCGCAAAGGCAAGTTGAAGTATGCAAGTGATCAAATGATAAGAAATATACATGGCGACAATCCCAAGTGCGATCACTGCCGCAACCCCTGACCATTCCTCTATTAAGATATAAATAAGCCCTGTTGCTAAAATAGGAAGTCCTACAAAGAGAGCTAATCTTCGCCCAAGATGAATGAATGCTCGTTTCACAAACGCCTTGTCCATCTTGTCCATATTGTAGTTGTTTTTCCTCGCGATATTTTCATCGCTTAGATCATCGAATAATGAATTTAAAGAGGTATCTGCCGCACGATTGTTAGCACGGCTGGTGATGCTCAACTTTATATGTCGAGCGTATAAGCAAGCTTCTAAGGAGATAAAAGCTTCACATAGTACCTTCTCAAAGTAGCTGCTTCTCCACTGTTGAGAAAAATACTCACGAGCAACTGACTCTAAGTCCTCACATCTACAGTTCTCCGGAAACGCCGAAGACGAATCGGCTCCTGCGCGCATGATATTTGTCAAATCACGTGGAGACCAAAGACACGTATCATTACGAGCCTTGTAGGCGTTTGTCTTATGCACCTTAGTATAACCAACCGCATACCTAAAATCATAAACTAAGTTTTCAAGGTCGTTGTACAGAGTGTTTATAAATTCAGATTTGCCAGAACGGATTAGGCTTGATCGCGCCTGATTATAGACGATTCCGAATTGCCTAATTAGCGACGAGTGCTTCCATTTATTGTCTGATTTTTCTTTGGCGTCCGATGATTGATCCGAACCGCTTTCGTCTTCGTCTTCATCTCCTTCGGCATCTTCAAGAAGCTTCTTTAATTTCTCCGAAAAAGATTCATCGAAGCGAATATCATAACGATCTTCCTCTGCGCCGCTAGTTGGTTGGTCGTTGAGAGCTGTGCCTTCGATAACGCAATGAAGCCAAAACTTTTTAACTTTTCCTAGCCTCGGTATCTCTATTTCTTTTTCATCTGGAAAATCAACTTTACCGCCATCTTCACCTTCCAGAAGAACTTTTATGTCACCCGTGCTGATTGAGGGGCTCCAGTTTGAATAGACGCCATCTACACATCCCAGATTCAGAAATGCGTGATTTATCGCTTTTGATTTACAAGTTCAACAATGTGACGGAAGTGATCGGGCTTCAAAACCACAGTTATCTCTAAGAAGTCTGGTTGAGTTTCGTTTACGAAATCGATTTCGGATTCATATGTAGGGCTACCCCAAACTGATATGTGTTCTTCGTCACCTTCATCGACCCTGATTCTAAATTCAGCAATCTCTCTCTGAGTTCCAAAGAATGAATACTGGGTTGTTCCAAAAGCCGATGGACCCGACTTTATCGGAGTTAGCCGTCCATACAGTGCTTCCCCTTTGGTGGCTGGTTTCTTTGATGGTGGTTTGGCGTTTTCATCTTCAAAGAACTCGGCCTCGCTGTCCTGCTCAAAATCCAGCCTGTATGACAGACTGTCGATCTCGAAACTTACACCCCAATGCCAAGGTATTTGGTCTATCCCGGTCTGTTTTCCATCCTTATCAAACTCGCGCAAGCACCAGGAATAGAGACTTTTGTGCTCACTTTCTTCACTCAACCTGACCGAATAATCGGGTTTGTAATCGCGTGACATTTGAGGTTCACCTGTACTGAGACGTCCACGTCACCAGCCCATTCTATCTAAGAAAGTATAGATGCATTTCGTAAGAACTTATGAGATTAACTGTAAATATCGCAGCTTTTATTAACGGACTCATCGCCTTGATCCTTATTTAGAAAGTCAAAGGTTCAACACTATACTCCATGAGCAGCGACGGCGCGTTGCGGCTTGAGATTTTTCCATTGAAGGTTCCCCGCATAGCGCACCTCGCCATGCCCTCGGATGCGAGGTTGTCTAAGTCGTAAACGATGCTCTCACCTTAACCTCCCGGCAACTTGGCGCAAGTGTAGCCACAGATTGGCACGCCAGTTACTTTAGTTAAGTTTTTGTCTTAAAGTATAAAAACAAAACACTATCAGACATAATGCAATGGATGCTTTCGTATACATATTAGGCAGTTTCACCAATGACGGATGTCGAGTCTATGTCGGGTGGACCGACAACCTTGATCGCCGTCTCTTCCAACATAATGCAGGGATTGGTGCGCGTTCAACACGAGGGCGAAATTGGGTCCTACTGTATGCCGAGAGATACACGACGCGAGGCGAAGCAATGAGCCGCGAATGGCATCTCAAACGCGACCGACCTTTTCGCAAGCGCATTGCGCAGGGTATCGTCTCAAACAGATAAAGCGACGAACCGGCGTCTTATTCAGCTACTTGGCCTTGTCGAGCACCAGCACGTATTCAAACAATTTTCCCCCATCACCGATGGCCTTGCCCTCTAGATGCATCTTGGTTCCTTGGTCCGTAATATAACCGTGTTCGCTAAACACCATTCCGTTTGACACTCGTGTTTCTGTATAAAAACTCGTTGCTGTGAGGTGGTGATATGAAGCCGTCGCTCCGGTTCCGGCCGGATAGGGCTTGCCGTCATAAAGCCCTTCATACTTGAACGCAACTTCGAGGCCTTTGGGTGTGGATTTGTACGTTGTAAAATGCAGCATACTGCTGGAGAACTATTACCTGCCTGGCGATCTCGAAGCGCAGATCGGGCGCTTCATCGAACACTACAACCACCAGTGCTACCATGAGAGCTTAGAAAATCTGACCCCGGCAGACATCTACTTCGGCAGGGGCCAGGCCGATCCTGTAGGAACGACACCGTATCAAACAGAAAACCATCGAACATCGTCGCTTGCTTCACTGCAAGCTCGCCGCCTACAATCGACCAACCAGATGAGCCCAACACTCCGCTAAATCACGCCCGCATCTGTCCCAAATGATCTGACGACGCACAATTACATCATGCGCCATGTGCCTTGAGTCGGACAGGCACACCAACTCACTGGCTCCTACTTTTGGCACCTAGGGGACGCCTCACCATCTCATCTAGAGACTTGATCAAGAGCTAGTTGGGCGTAATCCCATTTGATCACTTTCATAGATGCGTGAACATATGCGCCCGCGTTGGAGCCATAGTCCATGTGATAGGAATGCTCGTACATATCCAAGGCTAGGAGCGGAATCCCATCTGCCACGGTCATCGTGTGGTCGTTCGCCCAAAAGTTATTCATCCGTTGCAGGCGCGGCGAGTAAGCCAGCAGCACCCAGCCCGAGCCGCCACCCAACGCTTTGCCCATGGCGGTGAATTCAGCCCGCCATTTATCTACGCTGCCAAAGTCTCGCTCCAGGGCAAGTGCTAGAGTGCCTCCTGGCTCGCCGTTGCCTCCAAGTCCCGAAAAATAAATTTCATGCAAGATAACGGCATTGGCAGCCATAAGCTGCTCCCGCTTTAAGCCATTTATGTTGAAGCCCGGCGCAGAGGGGAAATCAAGATTCGCCAACTGTTGATTAATTGTGTTCAAGCGCCGAACGGCCCCACCATAGTTATTGTCATGGTGGCTTGTGAGCAGCCTTTCCGATAGGCCCGGCACAGACGCTGGGTTAAAGGGCAATGGCTTCGGATTAAGGATGGACGCATATTGCTCACCGCCACTAGTCGGCTCCACTGCCGCAGTTGCGCCCGCAGTGGCTTGGAGCGCGGTAATTGCTGCAAGGCCAGTTCCCACTTGAATGAAAGTTCTACGTTCCATGGCCGACATACTCCCAATATAAGTTCCCGTCATAAGATGCGTTTGGGAGTGGATTCAGCGCTGATTTGTCATCAAATTCAACAGGGTTGAATTTATATCGATACTTCATAAGGCTATGAAATAACCAGCCTCAGATTCTAATGGTTACGATTTCGTCAGTAAAAAGGACGCCATTGATCTATAGAATTAGTACCGCTCCAAGAGTTCTCATTTCCACACCAGAGGGGGGATGCCCGGCTGTCAAATACGGCCCATGGGCCGCGTTTGCCTCATAATTGGGGAACGGTTGTCAAGTACGACCCATGGGTCGCTTTTACGCCTGAAGAAGCCAAAACCAGACAGGCTAAAACCGATGCAGTCATAGACTACGCCAAGCGTGTCAAAGACTGGCCCCTATTGGAACAAGCCACTGACCAGAAAATTGAGGACCAGGCCGAATTTGTGCGGTGGTGGCGGGAGAATGTCAGCGTTCGGCATGGAGCGGGGAGGGGAAATAAAATAGTCGCAGAACGCAGACCTTTTTTTGCCGATCAAGCAGCCAGCAACACTTCGGCACCATGGTTCCGTTTTGCTTCCTCACTGGGGAACGGTTGTCGAAACGGGCCCCCTGGGGACGCCAATACAATTAGATAGTTATCTAAAAACTAGGTTGCTCACTCTACCGCGTAGAGCGTGGGCTCGCCTTCGCCGACCGCGTAGATTTCAAACGGGTCAGTTTTCACACCGTTCATACCCGGAGAGCCCAAAGGCATGCCCGGCAGGGTGATCCCCTTAATATCTGGGCGTTCGCTCAGAAGGCGGTTGATAGTGGTCACGGGCACGTGGCCGCTCACCGCATAGCCATCGATGAAGGACAAATGACAGCCGTGAAACGCATCGGGGACGCCCGCCGCGCGGCTCATGGCGGGAAGCTGGTAAGTTGTCTTCACTGTCACTGTGAAACCGTTTTGGCGCAGGTAATCCGCGTAATCCTCGCAGCATGCGCATTGCGGAATCTTGTAGAGAGCTACGCCCGGCGCGGGCGCATCGGCCTTGCTCGGCGCCGCTATGAGGCCGAAACTGAACGCAATTAGCGTTAATAGCTTTCGCATATTTACGGGACCTTTCTCAGGCAGGGCAACGACGTGGTTGAATTTGAAGGTGTAGTGGCTCCTTCATGACTTTTGCACAACTTACGTATGGCGCCCAGTGTTAACGGTTCTGTGCAGTTTTGGTGCGCCAGCAGACCGGAGCGCCAACCCTTGCTGCCGCAGGAATTGATAAGAAGCTTTCCAGCCTGGCCCAAAGATCGGTTCCAAAACGGAACCGAATTATCGGCCCACACTTGCCGACGCTGGAATTAGCAAGAAGCTATTGTACCAAACTACCGGGCGCGACTGTTTGGGGCCGGGTGGGCGGCGGCGATGGGACAGGGGAATGCGTCCATAAGGGCTATTTGCAGAGAAAACATCGCTTCCTCATTCGTTACTTGTAGCCGTCTATGACGCATTTTCCGACATCGAGCACCCCCTGATCTCACCGCATCACGAACGGATTGGCTACAGCAGAATCCGTAGCAATCCACACGGATTTGACCTGCATGAAATCCTTGATGGCTTCCATGCCGTTTTCCCGGCCGATCCCGCTGCGTTTATAACCGCCGAAGGGCGAGGTATAACTAACAGCACGGTAGGTGTTGATCCAGACGGTACCTACGCGCAACCGTTCAGACATACGCAACATACGCCCGACGTCGCTTGTCCATACGCCCGCCGCCAAACCAAACCGCACATCATTGGCAATTGCGATAGCATCCTCTTCATCTTTGAATGGAATGACTGAGAGCACAGGGCCGAAGACCTCCTCTTGCGCAATTCGCATATTATTTTTCACACCGGTGAATATAGTTGGCTGTACGAACTGGCCGCCGCCCGCCCCCTCATAGGGGCCGCCACCCAGAACACATTTTGCGCCTTCCTTCTTGGCGATTTCGATGTAGTCGAGAATTTTCCTATATTGGGGCACGGTCGTCACCGGACCGACATTGGTGTCAAGTGACATAGGGTCACCGACCTTGGCCGATTTCGCAACTTCAAGCAGGCGCTTCACGAATTTATCGTGAATGGATTTCTGCAACAACAGCCGCGATCCAGCGATACATGTCTGGCCTGTGGCAGCGAAGATTCCGGATATGGCCCCCATCACAGCGGCTTCTTGATCCGCATCTTCAAACACGATATTCGGCGACTTGCCGCCCAATTCCAGCGAAACGTGTTTCAAATCCTTTGCGGCGCTCTCATAGATTTTCTGCCCCGACGCATCAGAGCCAGTGAACGCAATTTTGGCCACGTCGGGATGCGACACTAGCGAAGCGCCCACATCCGCGCCAAAGCCGGTCACAACATTGATCACGCCCTTAGGAAAACCAACGTCCGCGCAAATGTTGCAAAACTCCAGCGTCGAGGCGGATGTGAATTCCGACGGCTTGATGACCGCTGTGTTGCCTGCCGCTAAGGCGGGCGCCAGTTTAAACGCCAACAACAGCAGCGGCGAATTCCAGGCGGTGATCATGGCCACCACACCCAACGGTTCGTAGCGCGTGAAGTTGAATACGTTGGCTTTGTCCGTGGGGATGACAGCGCCTTCAATTTTGTCGGCAAGTCCTCCGTAATAGCGGTACCACTGCGGGATATACTTGTTTTGTCCGAGCATCTCGGCATAAAGCTTGCCGTTATCGCGCACTTCGGTTTCCGCAAGATGTTCGGCCTTGGCCTCAAGCGCGTCGGCCAATTTCATCAGCAAGTGACCGCGCTGGAACGGTTTCATCGCCCCCCATTCGTCGAGCGCCCCTTTGGCTGCCGCCACTGCCGCGGCCACGTCTTTGACGCCACCATGGCCTATCTTCGCCCAGGCCTCGCCGTTGTACGGGTTCACGGTATCGAACCACTTGCCGCGGGCGGGCTCGGTCCACTTGCCGCCTATATACATATTATAAGTTTTCACGTTGCCCTCCGTAGGTGTTGGCGAGCACTATAGTGAAGAACTTGGAGTCGGGCTTGAGCCAATTCTATCGCTGTGAGTGAATTTCTAGCGCTTGAAAAAATGATGGCCAATAGGTGAAGTCAACCATTTCGCTCATTGGCTCCCCCGGTAAGTTATCTTTCGTGGACATCGGGTAAGATGCATGCAGCGTTTATAAACCCCATATCTAAAGCCAAGACGATAGGGGACATCGTGCAGGGAAGGCCTTTCCACGGGGTGTATTCCCATGTTTAAGTAGAATGTAGGGTGGCCTCCATGATCTAGGGTGCTGCTTGCCTGCGTCCAGCAGATAGGGGAATTTATGACCATATTAGAGTGGTTTGTGCGCGGGTCCGACGCTGTTAATAAACACGTCGGTCAAGTGGTCGCGTGGCTTACCCTCGGTTGCGTGCTGACGTGTTTTGCAGGGGTGGTGCTGCGCTACGTATTCAACGTGGGCTATATTTGGCTGCAGGAATTGTACGTGTGGCAGCACGCCGTCGTTTTCATGATCGGCGCTGGATACACCTTTCTGCTCCGCGGGCACGTCAGTGTGGATGTGTTCTACACAAAAATGGCGGCGCGGCGCAAAGCCTGGGTGGATATTATAGGGACCGTTATTTTCTTGTTGCCGTGGCTAATTGTCCTCGCCTACACCACCGCGCCCCTCATTCTTTCATCCTGGTCCATCAGCGAAAGCTCGGCCCAACCAGGCGGTATGCCCGCAGTCTATCTATTGAAATCGGTGATCTGGGTGTTCTGTGCGGTGGTCGGGTTGCAGGGCTTAGCTCTTATCGCGCGCCGAATGCTTTTTCTGCACGGCCATGACATCGACGCCGGGACGCCGCACATGCTGACGACAGCAGATTCCTCAGACCTTGGCCCCACATAATGTCTCCGTCAGAAATTGGGGAAATTCTCGCAATCTTGATGTTCGCCGCCACCCTTCCTGCGGTGGTGCTGGGCTATCCCGTAGCCTTCACGTTGGCTGGGATGGGTTTGTTTTTCGCTGGATTGGGCATGCTGGCAGGCGTCTATGATCCGGCCATGCTGTCTGCTTTGGGTAGCCAATATCTAGGCATAATGGCCAACGAGACCCTGGTCGCTGTTCCGCTGTTTGTTTTTATGGGCGTCACGCTTGAGCGATCAAAAATCGCCGAATCACTCCTCACGACTATGGGTGAGCTCTTTGGTACCCTGCGCGGAGGCCTCGGCTATTCAGTGGTGATTGTCGGCGCATTGCTCGCCGCCTCTACCGGTATCGTCGGCGCAACCGTCGTAACCATGGGGCTGCTGGCGCTGCCTGCCATGACGCGGGCCGGCTATGACCCCAAACTATCCACCGGAACGATTGTGGCCTGCGGGACGCTCGGCCAAATTATCCCGCCTTCCGTGGTGCTAATCTTTGTAGGCGATATGCTCCAAGGCGCAAACCAGCAAGCGCAAATGGCTATGGGAAACCTTTCGCCCGATCCAGTTTCGATAGGCCAACTCTTTGCGGGGGCGATGCTGCCAGGGCTGATGTTGGTGGGACTTTATATTCTCTGGATTTTCTTCAAGTCCATTACTGACCCAGAGTCCTGCCCGCCGCTCGAAATGACTGCAGCGCAGCGGGCGGGCCTCGGAGGGCGCGTTTTATCGGCCCTGTTGCCGCCACTGCTCCTTATCGTCGCCGTTCTTGGATCCATTTTAACAGGCATAGCCACGCCGACGGAATCCGCCTCTGTGGGCGCGGTTGGGGCGTTGCTGCTGGCTGCAGTCAAACGCCGGCTATCGATGGACGTGCTTCAGCAAATTATGCGCTCGACCATGGCAATCACGTCCATGGTTTTCATCATTCTGCTGGGCGCGACAGTCTTCAGTCTGACCTTCAGAGGCCTTGGTGGCGAAAACCTGGTTTATGGAATTCTCGCCGACATGCCCGGTGGAGCCGCCGGTGCTATCCTGGTCGTCATGTTGTTGATATTTTTTCTTGGATTTTTTCTGGACACGTTTCAGATTATTTTCATAGTCGTGCCCATTGCCGCACCCGTTTTGATCCAGCTTGGCGTAAACCCAGTCTGGCTCGGCGTAATGATCGGCATGAACCTTCAGACAAGTTTTTTAACGCCACCCTTCGGATTCGCATTGTTCTATCTTCGAGGTGCAGCGGACGCTTCTATACGCACATCGGATATTTACCGAGGCGCCATACCTTTTGTAGCATTGCAGGCCGCTGGTCTTTTTATCTTGTGGTTCTTCCCGAGCATTGCGACGAAATTGCCCGAGATTCTTTATAGCGCCAATCCAGTTGCGATCTCGGCGCCGGCGAATATAGGCCAAGGGTCCTCGCGTCCGGCTGCCGTAGGCGCAGGCGATGACTTTAGTGACCTGTTCGGGCCGCTGAACGATAGAACCGTGCCCGCCCCAGACGATTTCCGCGATTTGTTTTCTGGCCGCTGAACCGTTTATGTCCGGCTGTTTAACTTGAAGGGAAACGGTAAACTTCGCGCATTGTAGTAAGCCTGCTGACTTACCCGCGTCCACGGCACGATCTGTTGTCGGAATGCAAAGAAATCTTCGACGATCTTTCTGACAATCGTGTCGCCTGATTCATAAATTTCGTTAATGACTTCGTTGGCTTTCTCGCCGGACGCGAGAATAACATCCTTAGGTAGGGCTTTGACGATAACACCGTGATCCTGCACCAAGGACCGTAAAGCGGGTCCTGAGTAAGCGTTGTATTCCGCGTTAATATCTAGATTCGCGGCCTCCGCACAGGTTTGGATTATACCCTTCAGATCGTCGGGTAAAGTTGACCACGCTTCTTCGTTCACCGTTAGCTGAAGCGCCGGGCCGGGCTCGTGATAGCCGTGGGAATAGTAATATTTACAAACTTGGTAGAAGCCCAGCGATAGGTCGTTATAGGGCCCGATCCACTCGGCGGCATCAATGGCCCCCGATTGTAGAGCTTGGAAAATATCCCCGCCGGCAAGCTGCACGGGAATCGCACCGAGTTTTTGCAGAATTTTCGCTTGATTGCCGGGTGCCCTGAATTTCAAGCCTTTGAAATCATCGACGCTATTAATCTCATTCTTAAACCAGCCGAGCATTTGAGTGCTGGTATTCCCGGCAATAAACCCACGCAGACCAAAAGGAGCATAAAGCTCATCCCACAGTTTTTGGCCATTGCCATGTTTGATCCACGCGTTCATTTCGTCGGAGGTAAAACCCCAAGGAAAGGCTGTGAAAAATGCGCACCCCTCAGATTTGTTAAGATGGTAGTACGCGGAATCATGTCCCAATTGCGCCGTACCGTTTGCAACCGCATCAAATACACCAAGGGCCGGGACAAGTTCACCGGCGGCATAGACCTTAATTCTCAAACGCCCACCGCTAAGCCTCTCAATATTTTGGGCGGCGCGTTCGGCGCCGGCACCGACGCCCGGCAAGCCCTTCGGCCAGGACGTCACCATGCGCCACTCTCGAATCCCCTGAGATATGGCGGGCGCCGCGAGCGTGGATGCCGCCGCTGCCGTCCCAGTTACAGCCGCTTTCTTTAGGAATGACCGTCGCTTCATGGCTGCCTCACTTCTGTTTGTCTAAAATCTGAAATTCCGCAGCAGGCGTGAACAGTCGATTCAAGATAGCAAACCACGACGACGCCTGCTTTATTACTTGACCACCCACGTGTTGCTGGCCCGCATAAGTTTGTCGAGATCGCCTGGGCCGTTGACTTTGGCTCTCTCGCTCTGATCGGCCACCGCAGCCTCGTAGGACTGAGACGGGTCGCAATAAATTACGCCCAAGACCTCGGGGAAATCGGGCGGCCGTATTGCGGACAACAAACCCGCCAAAACACGGTTGGTCTCATCGTGGACAAGAATATCTTTCTCGGCAACGCCATCTTCACCAACGATAACGGTCTCGAGTTTCAGTGATTGCGGGTTTAGCCGAATTCCTTTGTTTTTCTCTTTTCCGTAAAGCAACGGTTGACCATGGACCACGTGCAGTTGCATGTCCGCCGCGATAGCTTTGTCGGTGAAATCTTTAAAAACCGCGTCGTTATAGACGGGGCAATTTTGAATCAGCTCTATAAATGATGCGCCCCTGTGTGCGCGAGCGCGATGAAAAACTTCACCAAGCTGTTTCGCTTGAATATCGATCCCGCGCGCTATGAAGCGGGCATTGCATCCAAGTGCAAACGTGCACGCGTCCGCCGGGCTGTCGACGCTGCCCGTCGGTGTCGACGGTGATTTTTGTCCGAGGCGGGAGGTCGGCGAGAACTGGCCCTTGGTCAGCCCATAGACTTCGTTGTTGAAGAGCAGGATATTGAGATCCACATTCCGGCGCAGGGCGTGAAAAAGGTGATTGCCTCCAATGGAAAGCCCATCACCATCGCCGGTCACGACCCAAATATCCAGCTCAGGGCGCGCAAGTTTCAACCCGGTCGCGACGGCCGGTGCCCGGCCGTGAATAGTGTGGAAACCATAGGTTGCCATGTAATAGGGAAAGCGTGACGAGCATCCGATGCCAGAAACAAAGACCGTTTTTTCCGGCTGTGCGCCCATGTCGGCCAAGGCCCTGTACATGGTCTTTAAGATCGCGTAATCGCCGCAGCCAGGACACCAGCGAACATCCTGATCGGAGGCAAAGTCCTTGGGACTTAATTTCTCAGGCTGTACTTGAACGTTCATAACTCCTGCCTTTCCTTAGGCTTCCGAGAGCGGCCAAATATGTGTTTGTCACTAGACTTCAAGCTGAGTGTAGATAGCGCTTTCGATTTCATCGATCTTGAGCGGCTGGCCAGACACCTTAAGTAGCCCCTCTGCAGCGACAAGGAATTGACCCTTGAGGAACGTGAGCATCTGTCCGTTATTCATCTCGGTGACCAGAACCTTGTCGAAGCTCTTCAAAAGCTGTTCGAGGTTGCGCGGCAACGGCCAGATATGCCGGATGTGGATGTGGGACACGTCTTGGCCCTTATCGCGCACATTGCTGACGGCGCGATAGATGGGGCCATAGGTCGACCCCCAACCGACAACCGCGAGGCGGCCTTTTGTGTCGCCCACTTCCACGCCCTGTTCGGGAATATCGTCTGCGATGTTGTCGATCTTGGCAAAGCGTGTGTCGGTCATCTTCTGATGGTTGGCCGGATCGTAAGAAATATTGCCAGAATCGTAGTCCTTCTCAATTCCGCCGACGCGGTGCATCAGTCCTGGGGTCCCCGGCACGGCCCAGGCTCTGGCGAGCGTTTTGGGGTCACGCACAAAGGGGTGAAATCCTTCGGGGTCTGTCCTGAACTCAACTTTAAACGGCTCATAATCGCTCAATGAGGGAATGAGCCATGGCTCCGCGGCGTTGGCGATATACCCATCAGAAAGCAGCATCACCGGGGTCATGTATTTAGTTGCCAGGCGCACGGCCTCGATCGCTACGTCGAAACAATCGCCGGCCGAACGCGCCGCAAGAACTGGTATCGGCGCGTCTCCATTGCGACCAAGCACGGCGATATTGAGGTCGGATTGCTCCGTCTTTGTCGGTAATCCCGTCGATGGGCCTGCCCGCTGGGTATCTATAATCACCAACGGCAACTCAGTGGAAATGGCGAGTCCGATTGCTTCTGTCTTCAATGCAATGCCCGGACCCGACGACGCAGTCACGCCGAGCTTACCCCCATAGGACGCGCCGATAGCGGCACAGCATGCCGCAATTTCGTCCTCCGCCTGAAACGTGGTTATGCCGAATTGTTTCATACGCGCGAGCGTGTGAAGAATTGGGGACGACGGCGTAATTGGATAAGACGCAAGTACCACCTCAAGGCCCGCCAGTTGCGCACCGGCCGTTAAGCCCCACGAAAGCGCGTCGGCGCCAGAAACTAAGCGATAGGTACCCGGTTCAAACTTCACCGCTGGCAACGGCTCGGGCACGATGTCGCCGGCTAATTCATGAGTTTCTCCATAGGCGTGACCTGCCTTCAGCGAGGCGATGTTTGCTTGTGCGATGGGATTATCGGCGCCGAACTTGCGGGTGATGTAGTTCATCGTCGAGGTGGTTTTGTGATCGTACATCCAAGACACCAGTCCAAGAACCCACAAATTCTTGGTGCGCAGGGCGTCTTTTTGAGAAAGCCCGAAGGGCTTGGCGACTTCCAATGCTTGCGCAGACACATCGATTTCAATGACGCGGAATTCCTTCAAGGTTCCGTCGGTGCGTGGATCGACCGGAAAGCCGGCGCGCTTCACATCACGCTCTTTGAAAGAACCGGAATCCAAAATCACAAGACCTCCCTTACGAAGGTTCTTGTAATTCACGATCAATGCTGCGGGGTTCAACGCAACAAGCACATCGGGCTGGTCGCCCGCAGTTTTAATAACCCGTGATCCAAAGTGAATTTGAAACGCGGACACGCCGTAAGTGGTTCCCGCCGGTGCACGAATCTCGGCGGGGAAATCCGGAAATGTCGCCAGAGAGTTTCCGGCGAGCGCCGTTTCCTGAGAAAACTGACTGCCCAGCATTTGCACACCGTCACCGGAATCACCGGCGAAGCGCACAACTACGGAATCAGGGTCAGACCTAGATACGGGCACGCCGGAGGGCGCGCCCTTGCGACTTTCGTCGGCTTGAAGATTCATAAGTTTAGTCTCTCCCCTGCGGTGCAGGGGCCTCCTTGCGACCGTGTTCCGAAGCTTAATCCTCGCGCCATACTAATCAATAAGTGGCTACCACATAACAAAAAAGCTCTCTGTCGGGTCGGGGTCCAAGCCTTGGAACGGGTAGCAACCTCGGCGGAAAGCTAGTACCCAAAATCAGGCTGGATCACCCGTGTCCTGACGTCAGTTTTTCGAAAAGCCGATATAGCAGGTGCAATCCTTCTTTTCGGAATTTCCTAGTTTAAGGCCTTATTATTACAGCTGTAATTTGGTGTGCAAGTATTCCATGCCTCTGTCGCCTTTGATGCGATTGCATGAACCGCAGAGTAGTTGCAGATTCTCAATATGATCCGTGCCGCCTTTGCGACTGGATATGATGTGGTCCACCTCCAGATTCCGGGCCTCGAAGTGCGTGTCGCGCCAGCACAATTTCCGGCCTGTTCTCCATAGAGCTTTTGCCTATTCGCCTGACTATTGTATTTTGGAAGTTTCCCTAAATCGGTGCGCCTGGGAATGTCGGTGCGGTGAGTGCCCTTATAAAATAGGCCCAACTCGTCGCGCATTCTCGCCTGAACTAAGTCGGCTGCCTTTCCTGATATATCAATACCTACCCACTCACGCCTCAATTGCTCGGCAGCAATGCAAGTCGTTGCACAACCACAGAAAGGGTCAAGCACCATATCGCCTTCTTTGCATAACTATGAACTGGCCTTAATTATCCTGTCAAGCAAAGCAAGCGGCTTCTGTGTGGGGTAATCGGTCTTTTCCTTCGACGCACGGGAGAGCGGCGAAATGTCCGTCCAGACGTTGGACGGTAGTTGCCCGTCATTCGGCCTGAGATATCGCTTGAGACGTGGATTGCCGGTGCGTGGAGACCAATGAATCATCCCTGCCTCGTCAAGCGCATTCAGCCTGTCATGCACGCCAGCGATGCTCTGGTATCCGGGTATCACTTCGTCATTGATCCATTGCGCATATCGTCCGGTTTTAGGTGGGGACCAGCACCTCCCGACCAGAGACGGATCTACGTTTCGCCAAGGCATCCCGCTTTCTCCGCCAGACACTTTCGGCCCGTTAAGTACAATAGCCTGATATCGGCCCCGGTTGTCTCTATGCCGAAACTGCTTTTTGATGTAGCTGTCGTCCAGTGGAACCCTGCACTCGTCTTTGATTTTGCACCGCTGTCCGTAGAACAGGATACGGTCCGCCACATTCGCAAATACGCGATCCCCGTGCGCATGTGTCCGCTTCCACGCGATTTCCGTTTGAAATGCCTTCCGCCCAAATACTGCATCCATAACCAACTTCAGGTAATGGCTCATGGTCGGGTCGCAGTGCAGGTAGATGCTCCCCTTAGGCTTCAGGAGGCGCCGCATTTCAAGTATGCGGGCTGCCATGTAGGCTAGGTAAGACTTGTCGCTAGCGGTCATTGCGACCAACAGCACACGGTACAGAGCCGGATGCTTCGCCTCCATGAGATTGATCCACTCGGCGTCAACATCTGTTAGGGTCCATGTGTCTGTGAAGGCCGCACCTGCGGCCTTGGAGCCTATCGGGGCCGCGTAGTTGGCCTTGGAATTAAATGGTGGGTCGAGATAGATCAGATCAACGGACTCGCTGTTCATGCCGCGCATGATGTCGAGACAATCGCCTGTCCATATGGTCTTGCTGGCGAAACTAGGCCCGGTCATTAGCTGTCAAAGTCAAAATCAAGTTGATCTCGCAGTTTTGGGAAAGCGCGCCTTATGTTGCTTTGAAACTTATCCCAGTTCGCTGATGCCTTCATCAATGCGATCACAGCTGCAATGTGCTGATTCAGCTTGATATATCCTGGGTCCGGCTTGAACCACTGGTGATTCCGCCATTTCCGCCCGCCGCCGGACAGGGCTGGATTCAACTTCTTTAGCTCATCAAACACGCCGGGGGCTACGCGCTTATACACTATGTCATCGGTGTAATGCCCGATGACGCTTGGGCGCTTCACGCCGTCCGGCCCAGGCCACCCTTTCAGCTTGAATATCTGCTTGTAGAACTCGTAAGGAAACGTTTTTTTCCATGGCTGCACTTCATCCGATATGAAATTTTCCAGGATTGTTGCAAGAGCTTTCCGTGCGCGTACTTCCTGGTAGCCTGTTGCCTCATCGACAAGGCCAATAATACCAATGCGACGAAGGCCGCGATTTAGAACATGCATTCTTTCAGCAATACTTGCATATCGTTCCGGTAAACTGCCGACGCGCTCCGCATCTATTATTGCGTCTATGATGTGCTCAATGATTTCCGCTGGGTATCCATAAGCGTTGCCGCCACCAGCAGGATTCTGGAATACAATAGGATCGTCTAGGGCCGGCATTAACCTCTTGTTAACAAACGGCTTAATGGCTTTTGAAGCCAAGAACTGAGGCATTCTAAAGCCGGCACCTGGATTCAGCCCTATACCTGCTGTCAGTCCGCGTTGGCTCAGAACCCTTTGCTCACCTTCTAGGACATAACATGGTATCTCTATGCTTCCAATCACCAGTGGCTTGTCTGGTGCTCCAGCTATAACTTTCAGCGGTTTCTTAGCCATTCTCACACTCCTAATGCGCGGTTTATTGTCAAATCAAAGGCCACATCGCCATCGGCTTTGCGCAGGTTGTAGCGGTAGCAGAACTCATCGACATACTTTTGCAGGTGCTTCCGGCTGACGCTGTGGAACTGGCCGAACATGCCGCGCTTCAAGAGCGCCCAAAATCCCTCGATGGTGTTTGTGTGAATATCACCGTCCACGTACCAGTCCTGATGCCTAATAACGGAGTGCGGAAGCACCTTAGACATGCCGAAGTAGGCACCGTATTCGTCCGTTATTAGCTCAGCCTTTTTCGTGTCAACACGCTCCTTGACAAAGGCCCTCAAGTGCCGCCCCTTCATCTTGCCCTTGGCAACCGCCTTAGCTGTCACACTGCCGCCACGCTCTACAGCACCGATCACAGGGGCTTTCTTGGTGCCGCGCCCCGCCACGTGCTTCCCGCCTTCGCCGTCGCCCTTCGTGCCTTTGCGGGGCTTACCACCGACATATGTTTCGTCCATCTCGACGATGCCTGTTAGGAGATTGCGCTGTTCGCGCTGTGTCATGGCCTTGCGAATTTGCATGGTGATTCTCCAAGCGGTGTTCTTGTTCACTTTCAGATCGCGGGAAAGTTGGAGAGCGGAGACGCCTTTCTTGGCGTTCAGAACAAGCATTATTGCTAGGAACCACTTTTGCAGCGGCATGTGTGTGTGGTGAAAGATCGTGCCGACTGTGACGCTAAAGCTGGGTTTGCAGTCGTAGCAGCGGTGGCGCAGCTTATTGTCCTTACGGCGTGCGGTATTAAGGGAACCGCAGTATGGGCAAGACACACTATCGCGCCAGCGGGCGTGTTCTAAATGAGCTATGCAGCTTTCTTGAGTGGGAAAACGCTGGAAAATCTGCACAATGTTCACGGCTTTCTGTCCTGGGTTTTGGTTTCAATCTCTTGGCGAGACTGAATATCGCAAATCCGTGGCAGAAAGTCAAGGCCTTAAACTAGGAAATTCCGCTTCTTTTAAGGCAGCCCCTAGGAGACGAGGGGTCTATGGGTGGTAAACCTTTCGCCCAAGCGCGCAAATCCTCGGCAACCGGAGCAATAACTGAGTCCCAGGCGCCAAGAGTAGCCTATTGGTAGAGGCGCATACTGGGATACCAGGGACTTTGGGCCAGCCTATCAAACCAGTACCACAGCCTGCCGGCGCCGGATGGAGTAAGAGTCCAGACAGGTACGTCCGGAGCGCCCGCGTTCTAAGTTAGGGTCGCGCGAAACCGCGCAAGACCGTCGTCTAGATCGACGATGAGGTCATCAGGGTCTTCAAGACCAACATGCAGGCGAATGCCCGGCTCAGGCTCCGTCCACCGTGTTGCCGTGCGAACGCCGGACGGAGCGGACGGTACAACAAGACTTTCGAAGCCACCCCAGGAATAACCGATGGCGAACAGCTCCAGGCCGTTGATCAAGGCGTCTACGGCCTCTGGCGTCGTGCGGTTGAATGCTACACCCAGAAGTCCCGAACCTCCCGAAAAATCACGTGCCCAAAGGGCATGCCCCCGGTCGTCGGGCAGCGGCGGGTAAAGCACCCGCTTGATGCCCGGCTGCACCTTCAGCCACTGCGCGACCTTTAAGGCGTTTTCCTGGTGCTGCCGAAGACGCACGGACAGAGTCCGCAATCCGCGTGTAGCGAGATAAACATCATCCGGCGCGATGGCCAATCCAAGCGCGCCGTAAGCCCTTTGCACACCTGGCAGAGTTTCGGCGGTGCAGGTCACCGTGCCCATATTCGCGTCTGAATGACCCACAATGTATTTGGTTGCCGCTTCAATGGAGATGTCTGCGCCTAGAGCTATGGGTTGACAGAACCATGGGCTGGCCCAGGTATTGTCGACGGCCACCTTTGCGTCGCCGTCATGCGCGGCGGCCGCAATTGCCGGCAAATCCTGTATCTCAAACGTATGCGAACCGGGCGACTCACAAAACACTAGCGTCGTATTAGGTTTTATAAGTTTAGATATCTCCGCACCGACAAGCGGATCATAGAAGGTGGTCTCGACACCGAGGTCTTTTAGAAATCCGGTGCAAAAACTTCGAGTCGGGCCATAAACTGAATCTGTCACCAGAAGGTGATCATCCGCCTTCACGATCCCCAAGATCGCTAGCGCACAAGCACCGAGACCTGACGGCGCCAACACGGTGTCGGCACCACCAGCGAGTTCAGTGATTGCTTCCTGAAAAGTCCAATGCGTAGGGGTTCCGCGCCGGCCATAATACATGACCTTTTCGCCGCGCTTGAAGCCTCTTTCGTTGGCATCGCGCATTGCCTCGACTTTATCAAAAACAATAGTGGAAGCATGGAAGACCGGCGTGTTCACAATACCGGCGTTGCGGTCTTTATTGTGTCCCGCACGGACGATTTTCGTGTCTTTCTTCATCTTGCAACGAGGACCGGAATGGTGTGAGCAATCCGTACACTAACGCTGAGACAACGCTTATGGCGAGAACGAAAAGGTGGAAGCTGCAAGCGGATGCCCCGTGGTGTCGATCAGATGCCGCGTGCGCAACGCATCTAGGGACTTGACGAAGTGCAGATGGGTGTTCCCGCGATCATAAAGTTCCAGCCAATTTTGCTCAGCGAAAGCCATAAGTGCCGGTTCGTCGTGTTCTACCTCCCAAAGAATGCCGAGTAGAGAAGCAAGGTTTTCCTCTTCCTCCTTCATCGTCTGATCAACACAGGTGGCTGCGTTCGCTGCAGCGACATTTCCTGTCTCAGGACCAGCGCCAAGACCCAAGTCATAGATGTGGCGCCGTTCTATGGGTGCGTTTTGCCAATGGGCAATTTCATGAAACACAACGCTGCCTTCAGGCCGTGTACGAATTGCGTGCCCATCCCAAGAGAATGCCACTTGAGAACGGCGGTGACAAATTAGTCCACGGAAGCGGCGGGATTTCCCAGCCGCGGGCGGAGTAAAACTCTGCCACCTGTAGCCTTCGATCTTTTTTGAGATGGAAGGCGGGAGGATGTACACCGTGGACCTATATCTGCGCGTTCGGCTGGCCTGCCATGTTGATGGTCTGAGCCAGCGAGAGGCGGCAAGTCGGTTTGGCATTGCGCGCGAGACGGTGAGGAAGATGCTGCGGCATTCGGAACCGCCGGGATATCGGCGACGCCAGCCACCGAAACGCCCGAAACTGGCCCCCTTCACGGATATCATCGACCGTATTCTGGAGGAGGACCGACCGGTTCACCGTAAGCAGCACCACACGGCGAAGCGTATCTTCGAGCGCCTTCGCGACGAACATGGCTTCACGGGCAAAGAGACCATCGTGAAGGATTACGTTCGGGAACGGCGCCTTCGTCGGCGTGAGATGTTTGTGCCGTTGTCACATCCTCCGGGCCATGCTCAAGCGGACTTTGGCGAGGCGGATGCGATCATCGCCGGCGTCAAGTATCGGGCGCATTTTTTCGTCATGACACTTCCCCACAGCGATGCCTGCTTCGTTGCGGCCTACCCGGCGGCGACGACGGAGGCCTGGCTGGACGGGCACAACAGAGCCTTTGTTTTTTTCGGCGGCGTTCCCCAATCGATTCTTTACGACAACGACAAGTGTCTGGTGTCGCGCATCTTGTCAGATGGCACGCGGCAACGAACGCGGGCGTTCAGCGGGCTGCAGTCCCATTACCTCTTCGAGGACCGCTACGGCCGTCCCGGCAAGGGTAACGACAAAGGCAATGTGGAGGGGGTGGTCGGCTATGCCCGGCGGAACTTCATGACGCCGCTTCCCCGGTTCGCGAGCTGGGACGCCTTCAATGGCCACCTGGAAGAGCAATGCCGCAACCGGCAAGGCAACGTCCTGCGCGGCCACCGCGAGAGCATCGGCGAACGGTTTGTGCGTGACCGCGAAGCGTTGAAGAGGCCACTGCCGGCACCGTTCGACGCGTGCGACAAGCAGGGCACGCGGGTCAACTCGCTGTCCCTGGTGCGCTACCGGACGAATGACTATTCCGTGCCCGTCGCCTACGGCCATCAGGAAGTCTGGATCCGTGGCTATGTCCACGAGGTGGTTATCGGTTGCGGCGCCGGGATCATTGCCCGACACCCCCGTTCCTACGACCGGGAAGATATGGTCTTCGATCCGATCCACTACCTGCCTTTGCTGGAGCACAAGATCGGTGCCCTGGATCAGGCCGCGCCGCTAGCCGGATGGGAACTGCCTGATGCCTTCCCAACCCTGCGCCGTCTCCTGGAGGCGCGCATGGGCAAGGCCGGCAAGCGGGAATACGTCCAGGTCCTTCGGCTTGTGGAGACCTTCGATCTCGAGGTGCTTCACGGCGCGGTGAAGGACGCCCTGCGCCTGGGTGCGATCGGCTACGACGCCGTCAAACACCTTGTGCTGTGCCGTATCGAGCGACGCCCGCCCAAACTCGACCTGGATATCTATCCCTACCTGCCTCGGGCCAACGTGGCGACCACGGCCGCCGCCAGTTATATGAGCTTGTTGGGTGGAGGCGCGTCATGACCGATACGCCGCAAGTGTTGCTGGCCCATCACCTCAAGACCCTGAAACTGCCGACGTTCCTGCGCGAATACGACAAGCTGGCCCGCCAATGCGCCACCGAGGGCGCCGACCATGTGCGGTATCTTGTCCGTCTGACCGAGTTGGAACTGATCGACCGTGAGCGCCGCATGGTCGAGCGGCGGATCAGACAGGCCAGGTTCCCCGCCGTCAAAAGCCTCGACAGCTTCGACTTCAAGGCCATCGCATCGCTCAACAAGATGCTGGTTCTGGAGTTGGCGCGATGCGAATACGTCGAGCGTCGTGAGAATATCATCGCGCTCGGCAACAGCGGAACCGGCAAGACCCATATCGCCCTCGGTCTCGGTCTGGCGGCCTGCCAAAAGGGGCTCTCCGTCGGCTTCCTCACGGCCGCTGCCCTGGTTCATGAACTGATGGAGGCCAGGGATGAAAAACGCCTGTTGCGCCTGCAGAAGCAACTGGCAAAGTATCACCTTCTGATCATCGACGAACTCGGCTTCGTGCCGCTCTCGAAGACCGGCGCCGAGCTGCTGTTCGAAGTCTTCAGCCAGCGCTACGAGCGGGGCTCGATCCTGGTGACCTCCAACTTGCCGTTCGATGAGTGGACGGAGATATTCGGCTCGGAACGCCTGACCGGGGCTTTGCTGGACCGCCTCACCCACCATGTCCATATCCTGGAAATGAACGGCGAGAGCTATCGTCTCAACCAAAGCCAAAAACGGCGGAAATCCCCAAAAATACCTGCTTAACCGCCGGTGCAATGGTTGACCCGGTGGGCCCACAGGAACCTCCCACGCTGCTTCGCTCCGCGTAACGCAAGCGCTACACGAAGCAGCGCGGGTCCCTCCTATGGACTACCGGGACAACCCCCCAACACCGCGTACCGCATAACGTTAAGTGGACTAGTTTTGCTCCGCCCGGGTGGACTAATTTTGCTCCGCCGTTGACAGCCACTGTCGGTTCCTCATCAAGCGTCGAGATATTGAACTTTGCGGCCAGTGCCACAGCTTTCGTGCGCCCGGCGGCAAGATCCGCTGTGGGATCAGAGAAATAGCGGCGCGTAGCGGCAATGCGCTGGAACACGGCTTGAGCCATGGCGTGCGCCCCCAGGCCAGTGCTGAAAACATCCAATATATGAGGTAGGGCCTGCTGGTCTATCGGCGTGAGAATCATGCGCCGCTCCGAGTCGATTGATCTTAACCCAGTGGCATCTAGGGGTCCATAACCGTGCGCCTACTGTCGCGATGAATCGATATCTAGTTGCTCCGGATGGGTGAGGTCAATGACGGGGCCATTGTAGTTTCGGAGATATCCACGCACACGCACGACCTTTCCTTCCAGCTCCAATGGGTCGAGTGGTGTTCGTGAAAAGGTTCGGACGGCGTCCGGAGGAATGGTGGCGGTAAAATCACAGCGGTAATCTTCTCCGAAATTAAGAAAGATACGCCCGCGCCCTTTCGCAGCATCGAGCAGGCGTCCCTCCACAACCGATAGGTTCCTGATATCTTTCGCGAGGGCCTGCGGGTCTGCCTTACGCAAGGCGTAGAAGACGTCATTCCAGATGCCGCGGCCCACCAATCGCGCAGCGCGCTCGGCGGTATAAAGCTCGGCAGCAAATCTCCGGTTGTCGGCAAAGGTGTAGACCCGCGCCCAGCCGAACCGCAGGAGTTCATGCTGAATCCATAACCCGTCGGCGCGCACAATTGGTACTCACGTCTATCCGCAAGGTACTCGCTAGTCTATGCGCTCTCCCGCGAGAATGGCGGCGGAACATTCGGCGCGAGTAACCGAGTGCTCTAGCCCTCCAAATAGCGACCGGGCCGCCGGAGCGGAGATAAAAAAACAGCCTCAGACAGTGCGCCCAAGACCGTTTTTCTAGGTCGATTGTGGAACTCTGGCCGCGCTGAGCAGGCGCTCCAATTTCGCGGTCGCGGCCTCCGGCTTTATTTTCTCTACGGCGGCGACTTCGTACGCCAACCGTTCCAAAGCCTGTTCATAGATTTGGCGCTCGCTATAAGACTGCTCCGGCTGGCTCGCCCCGCGATGCAGATCGCGCACCACTTCAGCAATGGAAACCGGATCACCTGAATTGATCTTGGCTTCGTACTCTTGCGCGCGGCGACTCCACATGGCGCGCTTTACACGGGCGCGGCCCTTCAACGTGGTCATGGCAGCCTCCATGACTTTGCGCGTGGAGAGCTTGCGAAGACCGGAGTTTTCGACTTTGCCGATTGGAACACGCAATGTCATGCGGTCACGCTCGAAGCTGATTACAAAGAGCTCGACCTTCTGGCCGACAATTGTCTGAGATTCGATGCTCGTTACCTTGCCGACACCGTGTGCCGGATAGACAACAAAATCTCCTGTGGAAAAAGGAACATTGTTCTTGGCGCCTTTCGCGTTTTTTGCAGTTTTGGGCATGCTCGGTTTCTCACTCCACATCATTAATTATGTTGGGTTGTCCCGCGCAGCCTGGTCCCCCAAGCTTCCAGACCCGTGCCAACGAGCCAGCTTCTTCCTTTTATGGCCACGGCGAGCCCTTTCCGTATGTAAGGCATGCGACGGAGCGAGCCTGGACAAACCTATCCCCCACCGCCAGCCCATAAATCATGATTTTTAAATGATTTATCGCGTTCTTCACGCGGGTCGCCGGCAGGAGAAAAAATAATCCGCCGGTTCCCCGGCGGATTGATTTCTTATACCACAAACGGCCCCGAGAATACAGGTGAAAAGGCCTTAACTAGCCCTTACACGTCATACTTAAAGCTAAATATCAGCTTTAGGCGTTACTTCCAGGATTCTCGCTAAAAAGCTGTTTTTTATCAGGTTTATCTTTCCACTCGTCGGCATCGGCTGGGCTCTCACCTTTGGCCGTAATATTCGGCCATTTCTCAGCATACTGGGTATTGATGTCCAGCCATCCCTCCGCCGATTCATCCGAATCGGGGAGAATAGCTTCCGCCGGGCATTCAGGCTCACAGACCCCGCAATCAATGCACTCATCCGGATGGATCACGAGCATATTCTCGCCCTCGTAGAAGCAGTCCACAGGACAAACTTCGATGCAGTCCATGTATTTGCACTTGATGCAGTTTTCAGTAACGACATACGTCACGTTCGGCGACTCCCCTTCACCCAGAGACCCTCCGGGATGATTCGTACAAGCTAACTGCCTATTCGATTTCGCCGAGTGGCGTCAAGAACCCCTTTTTCAAGCGTTGTATCAAGATTGCTGAGAAGAGCTTTATTCTTCATAAGCCGGGCCGCGAGAGGAATTTGGCCTAAAGGCCGATTTAATGGAGGTGATCAATGGCGGGAACCACGCCCATCCCCAAAAAACAGGCGCCGCCAGCAGCGGTGCGTAACGCCGGCCCAATCTTAACCGTCCTCAAGCGCGTATTTGCCGCGCACTTGGCAGAGGGCGATACCGTAGTTGAGATCGCTGCGGGCTCAGGGTATCACGCAGCGATTTTCGCACGGGCTATGCCGCAGTTCATATGGCAACCGACCGACCCAGATGCCGAAGCCCGCGATAGCATCACCGCCCACGCCACCGCAGAAAATCTCGATAACCTGCTGCAACCACTCGAGTTGGATGCAAGCGCTGCCGTATGGTCCGTGACCGCGGCAAGCGCAATCTTGTGCGTCAATATGATCCATATTTCCCCCTGGGAAGCGACACTGGGCCTATTTGCCGGCGCCACGCGCTGCCTACCCAGCGGCGGACCGCTGGTAATCTACGGTCCCTATTCGTTGGACGGATATTGCATCGCCGACAGCAACATCGCCTTCGATCAATCCCTAAAAGCCCGCAATGCCGCGTGGGGCATTCGAGATGTAACAGATATCGCTGCGGTCGCAGCAGAGCGCGGTTTTCGTCATGAAGAAATAATCTCTATGCCCGCAAACAACATGATGTTGGTGTTCAGAAGAGCGAGCTAGGTCAGACACCGTCCCACCGTTCGCCGATATGGCTGGTGATGGCGTGGCGTTCTTTCTTGATCGGTCTGCCCGCTCCCCCGGGCCGGGCGCGGATAAATTTGTGAAGAGCTAGCCCGACGTCCAGGCCGTGAAGTGCCCTTGGTGGCTCCGATGCCTCGTAGAGACCGCGAGCCTCGGCGGCAGGACCGCGGCGATCGGCCATGGCGCGAACCGTGACGGTTCTTTGTATCGGCCCCAACACGACCATCACGATGTCACCGACGCGGACTCCCGCGCTTACCTTTCGTGTTTTGACGCCGTTAACCGTAACGTGACCGCTTTCGATCAGCCTTTGCACCAGCGCGCGGGTTTTGCAAAACCGCGCAAACCACAACCATTTATCCAGGCGCGGGCTTGCGGACTCCGCGGCACTACCGTTCACGACAGCGTTAACTCCTTGAGTTTTGCGAATGGAGAGCCCGGGCTTGGTCCGTTCTTTTCACGGTTTATGTGTTCCTTGTGCCGCGTTTTGCGCGTAGGACGTGGTCTTTTGCGCACAGAAAACGTGATTTTTGCGTCTTCGATACTTGCGTTAAATCCAAGGTTTTTGAGAACCGCGATTCCCGCCGCGGCATCAATGCCAAGTAACGAAAGCGTTGAGGGTGGTAGGACAGGATTTTTTCCCCGGCCCAGACGCCGGACCTCCGCAGCAAACCGCTCCAGCATGTCGATTCGGTATGCGGTGGGGCCAATGGGCCGGTGGCCGCATGCGCAATAGAACTCAGCTGGAACATTGTGAACTAAAGGAACTGCAACGCGGCCCGGCTCGGGAAGCGGCGGTAAAGGACAATCACGATGGGCGGAAATCCAAAGCAGTCCACGCAAGCGAATGGGCGCCGCTTTGAGCAGCGCGGGGAAAAATACCTGCTCCACGCCGAACCTAATGCCTAACCGCGCTAACGCTTTGCGTTCGTCTTCCTTTAGCGCCGCCAGCTGATCTTCCACCGTTGACCTAGAAATGGCGCCGAGGGCCTCGGACAGCTGGAATACGATTCCCCTGACCGGCCCCGGAACCTCGGCGTCTAACGCTTTGGTGAGTGGCGCCAAAACATCGCCGACGTGGGCGGAAACCCAAGTCTTAAGGCGATCCTCAACACCGCCTCTTGCGGCGGCATCCAGAAGCTCATCGGCGAAGACCAGGACCTGCGGCCGGATTCGCGCCGCGCCCGCAGCGAGTTTCGCGATCGGCTCACCGCTCCATACAATCCTAGCTTCGTCGTCGAGGCTAAAGGCGTCGCTGCTCGCCGAGGTTATTGCATCAACCCGGCGCGAGATGACCGGGCGAAGCGAAGCGATTGCCGCGTTGAGCACGGCCCGGTCCGCGGTTCGGGTCCCGACCCGTTCTGCCTTAAAGCGTAAGCCTTCGAGCCGACCAAGCCGGTGACCGTCGACCTCCACAACACCGTCTTCATCTATATCGGCGGCCAACAAATCATCATCCTTCAACCGTTTGACGAGGTGCGCCGTGCGGCTGTCCACAAATTGCGTGGTTAGTTTATCGTGCAGAGCGTCGGAAAGGCGATCTTCCACGCGCCGAGTCCGGTCCTGCCACCCCAGCCCATCCTTCAGCCAATCGGCATGATGGGCGATGTACGTCCAGACGCGAATTGCAGCAATCCGGTCCATAAGCACATGCATGTCGCCGTCAGATCGGTCAATCTGTTGGACCTGCTTTGCGACCCAGTCTTCGGGCAAAACCCCGGCGTCAGCCGCGAGATGGTTAAAAACCTGAGTCAGGAGGCGAGCATGTGTCTCTGGCCGAACTCGGCGAAAGTCAGGCACCTGGGCAACGTTCCACAAGAGCTTGAGCCGCGCGGGATTGTCGGCCTTCGCCCGAACATCGTCGTCCCTGGCCATAGCCTCGAGGACCAACTGGTCCTCAGCCGGCGGAGGACGTAAGAGCATGGCGGCCGGCGGTGCGTGCTTCAGTGAAGCCAGGAGGGCTCCGAGTGTGGTGAACCGCAGGTCGGTATTCCGCCAGAAGAGAGACTTCAGAGCCGAAAACTCATGCGCTTCCACGCGGGAGATGATGTCGGGGTCCAATATCGGTGCATCCGCGGTTACACCGAAGGTCCCATCGTTCATGTGCCGTCCCGCGCGGCCCGCGATCTGCGCGACTTCAGCGGCCGCGAGGGGTCGCGGGCTGTGGCCGTCAAACTTCTTTAGGGATGCGAATGCCACGTGATCGACATCCATATTAAGACCCATGCCGATGGCATCCGTGGCCACCAAGTAATCGACGTCGCCGTTTTGATAGAGAGCCACCTGGGCATTGCGCGTACGCGGCGAAAGAGCACCCATCACCACCGCCGCACCGCCGCGATGACGGCGGATCAACTCGGCGATGCCGTAGACTTCGGACACAGAGAACGCCACCACCGCAGAGCGCCGCGGCAAGCGCGTGAGCTTCTTGGGCCCGGTATACGCCAATTTCGAAAATCGAGGACGATTGATGAACTGTGCTTTAGGTACTAACCGCCGCACAAGCGGCTTGATGGTTTTCGAGCCTAGAAACATAGTTTCCAGGGCACCGCGCGCCTCGAGCAGACGGTTGGTAAAAACGTGCCCTCTGTCAGGGTCGGCGGCGAGCTGGATTTCGTCAACGGCCAAAAACGCCACTTGGAGATCAAGCGGCATACTTTCCGCCGTACACACATAGTAGCGCGGGTTGGGCGGAACTATTTTCTCTTCCCCAGTAATCAAAGCAACCGAACCGGCGCCCCTGGTTTTGACGACGCGGTCGTAGTTCTCGCGCGCGAGCAGCCGCAATGGAAACCCGATCATCCCGGAGGCATGACCGAGCATGCGGTCCATCGCGAGAAAGGTCTTGCCTGTGTTCGTGGGTCCGAGCACGGCGGTAATGGTGCCGATTCCCGACGCCGGCGCGGAGATATCATCAGCGATCATTGTCGCCCGCCGGTTTTTTTGCTCAGGTTGATGAGTCTGTAGCCCCTTACGACGCGTGGCGCGCATCCTGCCAGCAGCGCTTCACGTAATTTTTAAGGCGACGCTCCATGGTGTCAAACGAATCGCGCAGCACAATGTATATGTCCTCGTGGTTCTTCAATACTGCCGGGTCTTTGGCGGCCCGCTTCAAAACCAGCTCTTCGCCGGGCACATCAAGGATGATGGACACGTGGAACCGTTGGTCTTTGGCATTGAGGTTGGAGTGCTGCGATGGTGAGTTCAAACACCACCCGACAGCCTGTGATTCGATCGAAATAGTGCTCTAGTTTCTCGACCCTCTCGTGAACACGGAGTTCCACCGCATCGGATTTATCGATTCCATGAAAGGCTATTTTGATTGGGATTTGCATACTAGGCTCCGCTATGTTGTACCGGCGCCCGGTAAGGGAAACGGCGATACCTGAGACCGCATAAACACCTCACCGTCGGATACTAATGATGGGCCCACTCTCGGGCCAGGGCAACGGGTTTGCATAAGTTTTTGTCCGTACCCGGGCTTCAGCAGCTCGAGTTTGTGAGTTATCACCCCTTGCCACGATGGGCCAGTCATCACATATCTGCACCCGATGACCCGTCGCGGCACGGGGCCGGCAAGTGCGTCGACATAAGAGTACCGAGGGATTGAGTTATGACAAAAGCGAAAACGACCAAAAAACCAAAGGGAGAGACCCGTGAATTCCAGGCCGAGGTAGCTAGGCTTCTAGATATCCTCGTCCACTCGCTCTATTCAAACAGCGAAATTTTTCTTCGCGAATTAGTGTCAAACGCATCTGATGCTTGCGATAAATTGCGCTATGCCGCCATCACGGAACCAAAGCTCCTGGAAGACGGTGGGAGCGAATTTGCCATTCACGTTGCAATCGATAAGACCGCTAAGACGCTGACGATTAGCGACAACGGCATTGGCATGAATCATGACGAGCTCATTGAAAATCTAGGCACGATCGCCAAGTCGGGCACGACTGAATTTCTCAAGGCCACGTCGGAAGCCAAGACTAAGGATGTCAATCTCATCGGCCAGTTTGGGGTCGGGTTCTATTCCGTCTTCATGGTTGCGGAAACCGTTGACGTCATTACCCGCAAAGCCGGCGATTCGAAGGGCTGGATTTGGAGCAGTGACGGTAAGGGCGCCTTCACCATAGGGGAAACCGAGGGCGCGGCGCGGGGGGCCAGACTCATCCTTCACATGAAGAAAGATTCCGAGGGCTTTCTAGAGGCCGCGCGCCTGCGCAACATCATCAAGACCTACTCTGACCATATTGCTTTGCCCGTTATTTTGGGTGCCATCGAGGGCGCAAAAGACGCCGCGCCCGAAACATTGAACTCAGCATCCGCGCTATGGATGAGGCCTAAGAACGACATCACGCCCGAGCAGTACAAAGATTTTTACCACCACGTCGGACATGGATTCGACGATCCCTGGCACACATTGCACTATCGAGTTGAAGGCGCGATTGAGTATACGGCGCTGTTATTCATACCGTCTTCCAAACCCCTTGATCTATTTAATCCCGAACGCAAAGGCCATGTGAAACTCTACATGAACCGGGTGTTCATTTCCGACGGTCTGGAAGGACTGATGCCGCACTATCTTCGTTTCATACGCGGAGTTGTCGACTCAACCGATCTTCCACTCAACATCAGCCGCGAGATGCTGCAAAGCAATCCTGTATTACGGAAAATTCAAGGCGGTATTGTCAAAAGATTACTCAAAGACCTGAAAGACCGCGCAAATAAACCCGATGAATACACTGCGTTCTGGGACGTGTTCGGCGCGGTGTTCAAAGAAGGCCTTTATGAAGACTTCGAACGGCGCGACGAGTTACTGCAACTTGCGCGCTTTAGATCAACCTCTGCAGAGGGACTTATCAGCCTTAAAGACTACGCAAACAGGATGAAAGAGGGCCAAGACGCCATCTATTACATCACCGGTGAAAACACCGAGGCATTGAAGAATAGCCCTCAGTTGGAGGGCTTCATCGCCAAAGGCGTGGACGTTTTGTTGCTCACTGACCCTATCGATGAATTCTGGGTACCCAGCGTGGGCGTCTATGAGAAAACCCCGCTTAAGTCAGTAGGAGAGGCCGGCCCCGATCTTTCGAAGATCACCAGCGATGAAAAGCAAACCACCCCGGAGGACGCGGCGCCGGCGGAGTCCATAAAATTGTTGGTGGAAAAATTGAAAAAAACCTTAGGCGATGCCATTGCAGATGTCCGTTCGTCGGACCGGCTCACGGGCAGCCCTGTCTGCCTTGTGACCGAGACCGGAGGTATGAGCCTTCACCTTGCCCGTATGCTTAAGCAACACGGTGAAGGCCCTGGCACCATTCCAAAGGTTCTTGAGATCAACCCGAGTCACGGGCTGATAAAACGTATGGCCGAGCTGCCCGAAGACTCCTTGAACGACGCCGCCCACCTTTTGCTTGACCAGGCGCGCATCGTGGAGGGAGAGCCGGTTCCAGACCCCGCCGCTTTTGCGCAGCGATTATCGGCCGTGGTGGAGAAGGGGTTGACCTAAAAAACCGGCACGGTTTACCCCGCGCGAAATCCTAGCTCGCGCTAATTCATCACCGTGCCGCCATCTACGGAGATGGTCTGACCCGTAACAAACCCGCTGGCATCAGACAGCAGCCACGAAACAGTGCCCACGAGATCTGACGGCTCCAAATTACGCTGAATTGTCTGATCCGATCGTATGCGCTCAAGCGCCTTGTCCATCTTGTCAGCGAAAAACTCGCGCGTGCCTTCGGTGAGGACCGCGCTGGGCGCTACGGCGTTCACGCGTATACCATCGCGGCCAATCTCACGGGCGAGCCCGCGGGTCAAACCGATAACGGCAGCCTTTGACGTGGTGTAATGCAGAAAATACGGCGCGCCATAAGTGCCGGCCAACGAGGCGATGTTGACAATGCTGCCACCGCCTTGCTCGCGCATGGCCGGTACGACCGCTTTGCAGCAATTCCAAATGCCCTTTACGTTGACCGCCATGGTGGCGTCCCAATCGGCTTCAGGCAGTGTGTCGAACTTCCCGCCTTTCAGCACTCCGTACAGGGCCGCATTATTGACAATTCCGTCAATGCGCCCGAACGCCGTGATCGTGGCTTTGGCCATGGACGTCGCCGAATCGATATCCGCCACGTCTAATTTTGCGGAGGTCCCCTCGCCGCCCGCCGCCTTTACTAGCTCTAGGGTCTCCGCGCAGTCAGCGATGTCCGCGGCAACTACGCGGGCGCCGGTGATGACAATGACCTTATCGCGAATGCTCATGGCACTAAGCCGCCAGACTACGTAGCACATAGTGCAAGACGCCGCCGTTCCTGTAGTAATCCATCTCGCCGGCCGTATCGATACGGCAAAGTGCAGTTATAGTTTTGCTTTTCCCGTCGGCACGGTTGATCGCAACGGTAACATCGCCCTGCGGCTTGAGAGCGTTTAGACCAGTGATATCAAAGGTCTCAGTACCGTCCAACTTTAAAGTCTTGCGCGTAACGCCATCCTTAAACTGCAGCGGTAGCACGCCCATACCCACTAGGTTGGAGCGATGAATGCGTTCGAAACTCTCTACAATAACCGCCTTCACGCCCAAGAGATTTGTGCCCTTCGCCGCCCAATCGCGGGATGATCCGGTGCCGTACTCCTTCCCGCCGACGACGACGAGCGGCACGCCTTTATTTTTGTACCTCATTGCCGCGTCGTAGATCGCAAGCTGTTCGCCCGAAGGCTGATGCTTGGTGAAGCCACCTTCAATGCCCGGCACCATCTCGTTCTTGATGCGGATGTTTGCGAATGTACCGCGCATCATCACTTCGTGATTGCCGCGGCGGGCGCCGTAGGAATTAAAATCCTTGGCCTCGACGCCGTTAGCCATGAGGTACGCGCCGGCAGGGCTATCCTTTTTGATGGAGCCCGCCGGCGAAATATGATCGGTGGTCACTGAATCGCCCAGGATCGCCAGCGGCCGTGCGCCGGCAATGTCTTGCACCGTCTCCGGCGCCTTGCCCATACCCTCGAAATAGGGGGGATTGGCCACATAGGTAGACTTGGTGTCCCAGCTATAGGTCTCGCTTTTCTCGGCCTTAACCGCTTGCCATTCCGGCGGGCCCTTGAACACATCGGAGTAGCGCGCCGAGAACATTTCCTGGGTCAGAAATCGTGTGATGAAATCGCTGACTTCTTTCGGATGCGGCCAAATGTCCTTGAGATAAACGGGCGCGCCGTCCTTATCAGTCCCTATTGCATCCGTGGTGATGTCTTTCAGCATCGTGCCGAAAAGAGCGTAGGCGACGACCAACGGCGGCGATGCGAGATAGCTCGCCTTAACGTGAGGATTGATACGTCCCTCGAAATTGCGGTTGCCGGAGAGCACCGCAGTGACAACCAGATCTCCGGTTTCAATGGACTTGGCGATATTGGCATCCAGCGGCCCTGAGTTTCCAATGCAGGTTGTGCATCCGTAGCCCACCGTATTGAAACCAAGAGCGTCGAGACATTCCTGGAGGCCAGCTTTGGTGAGGTAATCCGTGACCACCTGAGAACCGGGCGCCAGCGATGTCTTGACCCACGGTTTGCGCGTAAGCCCTTTTTCGCGCGCCTTGCGTGCCAGTAGCCCGGCCGCAAACAATACCGAGGGGTTGGACGTATTGGTGCACGACGTGATCGCGGCAATCACCACGTCGCCGTCAGTCAAATTATCCTTGGCCCTGGGTCCCTTCAAATCCGCAACGGGCGCCAATGCTGGCGATGGATGGGCAAACCCATCTTTCAGCACTTTCTCAAATTCCCGAGCTGCCGCCGACAGCGACACACGGTCCTGCGGGCGCTTCGGGCCAGCCAACGACGGCTCCACCGTGGTGAGGTCAAGCTCAAGAGTGTCCGTGAATGAAGGGTCTGGGGTATTTTCATCGTGCCACATGCCCTGCGCCTTCGCGTAGGCTTCGACCAAAGCCACGCGGTCCTTGTCGCGGCCGGTGAAAGTGAGGTAGCGACAGACCTCCTTGTCGATGGGAAAAAACCCACATGTCGCGCCGTACTCCGGCGCCATATTCGCGATTGTGGCGCGGTCGGTTAGCGACAAGTCACCGAGGCCGGGTCCGAAAAATTCGACAAATTTTCCAACCACGCCTTTTTTGCGCAGCATCTGCGTGACCGTAAGCACAAGGTCTGTCGCGGTGGTGCCCTCTTTGAGTTTACCGGTGAGTTTGAACCCGATCACTTCAGGAATCAGCATCGGAATGGGCTGACCAAGCATAGCCGCTTCGGCCTCGATTCCGCCAACACCCCAGCCCAAAACAGCGAGCCCGTTCACCATCGTGGTATGGCTGTCGGTGCCCACGAGGGTGTCGGGGTAGGCGATGGTCTTACCGCCCTCCTCAGCCGTCCAAACAACCTGCGCCAGGTACTCCACGTTGACCTGGTGGCATATGCCAGTGCCAGGGGGCACAACACGGAAATTGTCAAAGCCCATCTGGCCCCAGCGCAAGAATTGGTAGCGCTCGCCGTTGCGCTCGAACTCCAACTCTATGTTTTTCGCCAGTGCGCCTGGCGTGGCATATGCATCCACCATCACGGAGTGATCGATCACAAGATCCACCGGCGAGAGCGGATTTATTTTTTGCGGATCCCCGCCGAGCGCCTTAATCGCTTCGCGCATAGCTGCCAAATCCACCACGGCAGGAACGCCGGTGAAATCCTGCATAAGGACACGCGCGGGTCGGTACCCAATTTCCTGATCCGACTTCATTTCCTTCAACCACGCGACAATCGCTTTGACATGATCCACGGTCACGGAATTTCCGTCTTCAAAGCGGAGCAAGTTTTCCAGAAGCACCTTAAGAGAAAACGGCAAGCGCGAAATATCGCCGAGGGTCTCAGCCGCCGCCGGTAAACTGAAATAGTCGTAGCTCTTGCTGTTAACATCGAGCGAGCGGCGAACCTTGAGGGTGTCTTGACCACTGACGAGCATTTAATTGGCTCCTTTGCGGGAACGCGTAAAAGGGTTGGCGGAGATGCCCGGGCACGCAGAGGGTTATGGCATCCGGCGAGTCGGCGCAGGTGCCGTTGGTGGCGCTTGAGTTTGTCGTCCCCAGCGTGACCGTTTGTATTTCGGTTTCAGGCGGAATAATCCACATCCCGACCACAAAGTCCAGGCGCCGTCATTGGATGACTTTACTCAACCTATTGGTCATAAAAGAAAATTGGGGGTCGCCGCCAAGTGTGTTTAGAGGGGCCTATACCCCAAAAAGTCTCCATATTTGGAGCGTGTATTGGCTTTCATGGGCAGAGCCGCCGCCTTGACCCCCTCGGGGCCGGTTCTGTTCGGCTAGACTGTTCCCCTACTGTCTAGCACCACACAGCCCCAATCTGTGGTCGGCGCGCGGCCGTTCTCCCCCACTCCTACAAAGCGCCGACCGCCCTTTGCGTAATTGCGGCGGACTGGCGGCGTTCCAAAGCTCTGCTATGGTCCACCTATGATCGACGACCAATTTGTGCCTGCAGCCTTTACCGGCGAGGACTTAGCCTGCCACCGCGGGGGGCGGCTGGTGTTTGCCGGCCTAGATTTCGAGGTTTCCCCTGGAAACGCCCTGGTCCTGCGCGGCGCCAATGGTAGCGGCAAAACGACCCTGCTGCGTCTTATGGCAAGCCTCGCACGTCCAGCGACGGGCACATTATTTTGGGGAGGTGCCGTCGTTGATGACCCGGAAGCCCACGCGCGCCGCTTGCGCTTTGTGGGACATCTGGACGCCATCAAACTGGCGCAAACAGTGGCGGAGAACTTGGTTTTTTGGAGAGCGTTGTGGTGTGGGCCCGCCAACGAAAAGATCGTTGGGGAAGCCATGGGTGCGCTGGGGATGGCGCACCTTGCTGATTTCCCAGTGCGTCATTTGTCTGCCGGACAACGTCACCGACTGGCCTTAGCCCGCGTCATCGCGGCGCCGGCACCATTGTGGCTCTTGGATGAACCCGGCAATGCGTTGGATGAAAAGTCTCTTGCGGCTTTGTCGCAGATGATCACCGTGCACCGGGCGCGCGGCGGTATGGTGATCTTCGCGAGCCACGGCGCCGCGTTCGTCAATGACAGCGAAACGCTTGATCTCGGCCAGTTTGCCGCCACTCACGTGAGCCACTGGAGCGATGATTTGTGAACGCTTTCGTAATTCTTGCAGGCCGAGATCTGCGCCTGGCGCTCCGCCAAAGCGGCGATAGCTTGATCGTGGTTGCGTTTTTTGCGATCGCTACCGTGCTTTTTCCTTTTGGCGTTGGTCCGGAAGCGGCGGTGCTCGCGCGCATTGCTGTCGGCGTTGTTTGGGTGACTGCTCTTTTAGCCGCGTTGCTGTCACTGGATCGTATCTTTGCCATGGACTTTGAAGACGGTACTTTGGATCAGCTTGTCCTGTCCGGACATCCGTTGCCGCTCGTCGTGCTAGCAAAAGTTGCGGCGCACTGGCTGACCACCGGCGTGCCTCTGATACTGCTGTCGCCTATTCTAGCCGTAACCATGCGATTGCCCGCGGCAGGGTACGGCACGCTCATTCTCGCCTTGGTCCTGGGCACGCCGACCGTGAGTTTAATCGGCGCCGTCGGTGCCGCATTAGTGTTGGGAACTCGGCGGGGAGGCGTATTGCTCTCCCTTCTGGTGCTACCGCTATACGTTCCGGTGCTTATTTTCGGCACCGCCGCAGTAGAGGCGGCCATCATCGGACGGCCGACGGAACCGATGCTGATGGTTCTGGGAGGTCTGGCCCTTCTGGCGCTGACCCTTAGCCCCTGGGCCGCCGGCGCCGCTTTACGCCAAGCCGTGGAATAGGGATTCCAGTCGGTTATCCCCGAACTCTGATGTAGTATTTAACGTGGAGACCCGCGCTTAAACTGTTGCCGCAGGCTATATAACGAATGACAAAGACTGTTACCCCTCCGCAGCTCGGAATCTACGCCCGAAAGCTTTATGTATACGTGCGATATTTAGGAGTAACAGCCCTGAAGAGCGCGCGATAAACCTTCGGCGCCATTGAGAAAAAAACCATGCATAAATTTGCCAATCCAACACTGTTCATGCGCATCGCCAACGCCATCTTTCCCTGGGCGGCGGGACTGAGCATTGTGCTTTTTACTATCGGTGTGCCCATTGCTCTGGTGACCTCACCGCCGGATTACCAGCAAGGCGATACTGTGCGGATTTTGTATCTGCACGTGCCCTCGGCGTGGTCATGCATGATGGTCTATGGCGTCATAGCCTCAGGCAGCGCAGCCTTCCTTATATGGCGCCACCCCATGGCCAATCTGGTGGCGAGGGCTTCCGCACCAATGGGCGCTGTATTCACGGCCCTTGCTCTCATGACCGGAATGTTGTGGGGAGAGCCCATGTGGGGTGCCTTTTGGGTTTGGGACGCCCGCCTTACATCAACTTTAATCCTGTTTTTCATCTATCTCGGGTACCTGGCGTTGGCCGATGCCTTCGAGGACCCAGAGCGCGGCGACAAGGCGGCGGCACTATTGGCCGTGGTCGGCTCCGTAAATTTACCCATCATCCATTTCTCAGTGGAATGGTGGAATACGTTGCACCAGCCGTCCATCATTTCCACGAGTGGCACGTCTGTCAGCGGCGCCATGCTCGCACCCATGCTTCTCATGGTCGGCGCATTCACCAGCTATTACGTAGCGGTTCTGATCCTAGGGCTGCGCAGCGAACTCCTGAACGCCAAAATCCGCAACGCACGCACCAGTCATGCGGCTGCGGGTCAGGCCGCGGAGTAGATGATGGAAGGTTTTCTCGAGTACTTGGACATGGGCGGCTACGCGGTGTGGGTTTGGCCGGCGTATGGCCTGGTCACAACGGGCCTTGTAGGAATTCTCGCAATGACGTTGCGCACCTTGAAGGCCAGACAAAAGGAATTTGATGAGCTAAAATCGCTTCGCCGGAACCCAAGTGCGGACGGATCGCCATGACCCGCAAACGGCGGCGCCTTTACTTTGTCATGCTGGGGTTGCTAGGCCTGGGCGCAGGCGTGGCATTGGTGCTGACCGCGCTTCAGGATGATATCGTTTTCTTTTTCAGCCCAACCGAAATCGCTGAACGCAGGCCAAGCCCTGATCTACGCATTCGCGTTGGCGGGCTGGTCGAGGCCGGTAGCGTGGTTCACCAAGGCGAGATAATTGTTTTCTCGGTTACGGACACAGCTCATTCGTTAAAGGTTAGCTATACCGGCCTTCTGCCAGACTTATTCCGGGAGGGTCAAGGTGTTGTGGCCGAAGGGCATGTGAACGCCGACGGCATGTTTATCGCCTCAAACGTTCTAGCCAAGCACGATGAAAATTACATGCCGCGGGAAGTCGCCGACGCCCTGAAAGCCAGCGGCCAATGGAAAGAAGGTGAACCCCTACCGCCGGCGTCCGTGCGCAACAATTAACCTGTAAGGGCCGACTCATGTTTACCGAATTTGGTCACTTTGCCCTGGCGTTAGCCCTGGCGGTCGCGTTGGTGCAGGCCGTAGTGCCCCTGATGGGTGCCGCGCGCGGTAACACGGCATTGATGGGCGTGGCACAGCCCGCCGCCCTGGCGCAGCTAGCGTTAGTTCTTATCGCTTTTGCCGCTCTGGTTCATGCCTTTGTCGTATCCGATTTTTCGGTGAGCGGCGTTTATCAAAACTCGCACACAGCCAAGCCGCTTCTCTACAAAGTCAGCGGTGTGTGGGGAAACCACGAAGGTTCGCTACTGTTATGGGTGAGTATCCTCGCCGTTTTTGGAGCGGGTGTTGCGGTTTTTGGTGGAAACCTGCCACCGGCGCTAAAAGCCCGGGCACTCGCCGTTCAAGCGATGATCAGCACGGGGTTTTTAGCGCTTATTCTGTTCACCTCGAATCCCTTTCTTCGGATCAGTCCAGCGCCGACGGAGGGCCTTGGGCTCAATCCCCTTTTGCAGGATCCCGGCTTGGCCATCCACCCGCCCATGCTTTACATCGGCTATGTAGGCTTCTCCATGGCGTTCTCGTTTGCCATCGCTGCATTGATCGAAGGGCGCGTAGACGCCGCCTGGGCGCGCTGGCTGCGGCCCTGGACGCTGTTGGCCTGGATGTTTCTTACCTTCGGTATCGGTCTCGGCAGTTGGTGGGCCTACTACACTTTGGGCTGGGGCGGATGGTGGTTTTGGGACCCGGTAGAAAACGCCTCGTTCATTCCCTGGCTGACGGGCACAGCCATGTTGCATTCGGCCATCGTGGTGGAAAAACGCGAAGCTTTGAAGAGCTGGACGATTCTATTGGCGATTGTCACGTTTTCGTTATCGCTGCTCGGCACGTTCCTGGTGCGCTCGGGTGTTCTCACCTCTGTGCATGCCTTTGCCTCCGACCCGACACGCGGTGTTTTCATTCTAGCGCTGCTCGTGATTGCCATCGGAGGATCCTTCACCCTTTATGCTGTCCGAGCCCCGCAGCTTGACGGCGGCGGTGTGTTCGCACCTATCTCGCGGGAAGGCGGCCTGCTGATCAACAATCTATTGCTCACCACCGCTGCGGCTACGGTATTGCTAGGCACACTCTATCCGCTGATCACCGAGGTGCTTACAGGTGCGAGAATCTCGGTGGGGCCGCCCTACTTCAACGGTGTGTTCTTCCCCTTGGCGGTTCCGTTGGTTGCGCTCATGGGCGTAGGCCCGCTGCTCGCATGGAAACGGGGTGATCTCATGGCCGCATTGAGCCGCCTGAAAATTTCCGCGGCCGCTATTTTGGCCGCGGCGGCTTTGACGTTGATTATTGCCGGCGTCAGTGTCTCTAATCTTGGCGGCGCTCTAGGCCTTGGGATGGCGGCCTGGCTGGCCACATCGACGCTCCTCGAGTGGTCCGAGCGCGTGAAGATCATACGCTCCGGGGCCTGGCGCCGTATTGTGAACTTGCCGCGCGCCGCCCACGGCATGACGTTGGCTCACTTCGGCATGGCGCTGTTGATCGCCGGCGTAACCGTCTCGTCCGTATGGAAGCAAGAGCGCATCCAGACCATGGCGCCTGGGGAGTCCATTGAGATGGCGGGATATACCCTAACGTTCAAAGGTGTATCGATCGTGCCCGGCCCCAATTATGAGGCGGCCCAGGCGACGATCATTTTGTCAGACGAAGGCCGAGAGGTGGCTGTTCTTAATCCGGAGCGGCGCAACTACATACAGCCCCCGCAACAGACGACGTTTACAGCAATCCACACCACGTTTTTCGCGGATGTCTACACAGCCATTGGCGAGCCCCAGGGTCGTGAGGGCGCCTTCGTTACTCGCTTTTACTACCAGCCGTTGGTACCGTTCCTATGGTACGGCATCCTGCTTATGGTTTTCGGTGGGGCTGTCTCGTTGACGGACCGCCGCTACCGTGTCGGTGCGCCGCGCCGCGCGCAAATGGGCGCCGCCGTGCCCGCTCCTGCAGAATAGTTATGACCAACCCTGTTGTTCACCCTACCCACCCCGCGCGCAGCAGGCGCTGGCCCTATCTTATTCCCCTGATCGTTCTTTTGGCGCTCTCCGGTGTGTTCGGGAAGCGGCTGTTGGACATCGAGCAGGGCAAAGACCCGAGCCTTATCCCGACGGTATTGTTGGATACGCCAGTACCGGAGCTCAATATACCGCCGCTGCCTGGCCGCGGCGAAGCCCTTACGACTTCCGATCTTAAAGGGCAAGTGAGCCTCGTCAATATCTGGGGATCGTGGTGCGTGGCGTGCCTATCCGAGCACCCCTTGCTGCTTGCTATTTCTGAGGAAGGCAAAATTCCAGTTCACGGCATTGCTTGGCGCGACGAACCCGATCGCAGCCTTGCGTGGTTGGCACGGCACGGCGATCCCTATTCCAAAATTGGGCAGGACCCGCGGAGCGAAGCCGCGATTGCCTTTGGCGTGACGGCCGCGCCGGAAACATTCATTGTCGATGCAGACGGAATCATTAGATTCAAGCAGACTGGGCCCATTACGCCGGAGGTTTGGCGCAACACAATGAAGCCGTTGATCGATGAGCTGAAAAGATGAGAGCCACCCTCTCATTTATCATGATGATTTGCTTTGTGGCCGGCGCATTGGCCGTAGAACCCAACGAAATGTTGCAGGACCCTACCCTCGAGGCGCAGGCCCGGGAAGTAAGCCAGCACCTTCGCTGCATCCAATGTCAAAATGAAACCATTGACGAATCTAACGCCCAAATCGCGCGGGATATGCGCATTCTTGTACGACAAAGAATCATGAACGGCGATAGCAATGAAGAAATTTTCGATTACATGGTCAGCCGATATGGCGACTATGTGCTGTTGAAACCCCGCTTCCAACTGAACACTCTAATCTTGTGGCTCGGTCCTTTTGTCGTCTTCCTGCTCGGCGGCTGGATCGTCGCCCGGCGCATGCGCGCGGCTGTCAACACTGCTGCTGCTGCGCCTTTGTCTGAAGACGAGCGCACATCAATTGGAAATCTGATACCGCCAAGAGATGGCGCGTGATGATTTGGGCGGCGTTCGGCGGTCTTGTTCTCTTGGTCATGGCTGCGTTGCTATGGCCGCTTTTGCGCACCCCACAATCTAGCGAGAATCGCGCAGCCTATGACTTCATGGTGTTCCAAGACCAGTTAAAGGAAGTTGAGAGAGATTTGGAACGAGGCGTTCTGACTAAAAATGAAGTGGACGCGGCGCGGATTGAGATCCAACGGCGCATTCTTGCGGCAAGCAAGGTTTCCTCACCAACACTTGGGTTCAGATCTAGGGCCTGGCGAGCAGGCCTTGCGGGTGGCGTAGCTTTGGTGCTGCCGAGTATTGCTCTTGCGATCTATCTGCCTATAGGCGTCCCAACGTTGCCGGGTGCGAGCACAACCCAGCGAATGGCGATGGCCGCCGCTCAGGCCGATGAAACTATTCAACTTCTCGACCAACTGGCCCGACATGTCGTAACCAACCCAACCGACGTGGACGGGTGGGGGCTATTGGCCCGCAGCTACCGGCAGTTGTTGCGGTACGAGGATTCAGCAGCTGCTTACCGCAAAGTCACTCAGCTACGCCCGTCGGGGGGCGCGTACGCCAATTTGGGCGAAGTTCTTGCCGCTGCGAACGGCGGCGGCGTATCGCCGAACGCTCATCACGCGTTCATGAAAGCTTTAGCGGTCGATAGAAATGAGCCGCGCGCGCGTTTTTACCTTGGCCTTGAGCAAGCGCAGCAGGGAAATGCCGAGATGGCCATCGCCATATGGCGAGACTTGACCGCCGACGCGCCTGATGATGCCCCATGGTTGGATCTGGTGATGCGGGAGATGTCGCAGACCGCCCGGCAGGCAAATGTGATGCCCATAGCCGTCGTGCCGAAACACCCGCTGGAGCTACCACTCACAAGTGTGGCCACCGGCGCTGGCAAGCCCGCCAGTCGAATCTCGCCGCAGAATATAGACATGATCCAAGGCATGGTAAACGGCCTCGCCAAGCGTCTTGAAAGTGATCCCGACGACTACGACGGTTGGATGATGCTGGGCCGCTCGTATACTGTTCTGGACAATGTGGACGGCGCCTTGAAAGCCTACGAGAAGGCCATGGCCCTGAAGCCGGCAGAGATGTAAATCCCAAACTCCAATTCGCGTCCCTGATCATCGCGGGCACGGACCTTGACGCATCGGGACCGCTGCCGGAACCGCTCACAGAGGCTATGGCCGATGTTCTGAAAATTATCCCCGGCCAGCCCGATGCGCTATTCATCACTGGCCTTACCCGCGCTAAGTCTGGAAAAGCGGCTGAAGCCCTTCAATTCTGGGAGCGGGCACAGGACGAACTGCCTGACGGCGCACCCCTAAAGAACGAATTGGCAAGGCGTCTTACCTCTCTTGATTGACGCGGCCGCTTTTGCGGCGCAATGATTCAAAGATGGCCAAGCGTATACTCATCGGCGCGATCATATTGTTGGGCGCTGTCACAGTGCTGTTGTTATATCTGCCGTCAACGCAGCCAGCGCCCCGTTCAACCACCGTGCCGGTTTCCGGCGAAGTTGACATTGGCGGGCCGTTTATTTTGGTGGATACCCGCGGCGAACCTGTGAACGAGAATGTACTGATAGGTCGCTATACTCTGATTTACTTCGGCTTTACCTACTGCCCCGACATTTGCCCCTTAACGCTGCAAGCCCTAACCGAGGCTTTGGATATTTTGGGGCCCGCCGGGGACAATATTTTGCCCATATTTATTAGCCTTGATCCCGAACGAGACACGCCAGACGTCATGGCGGACTACGTGGCGAATTTTCACCCGCGCTTTATGGGGCTCACCGGAACAGTGGAGCAGACGGAGGAGGCGGCGCGTCAATACCGCGTGTATGCCGCGAAAAGTTTTATCAAGGATGCAGATGGCAATGACACAGAGGAGTATCTGGTGGATCATACTGGCTTTACCTATCTGATGACACCCACCGGACGTTACGCGGATCACTTCTCTAAAGATACAACCGCGCAGCAGATGGCTGAGAGGCTCAAGCAAATTATGACCATGTCATGACGCAGGATCCAGTTGATCTAGAGCCCGAGTATTGGCGCAAGAAAAAGCTCTCCGACATGAGTCATATGGAGTGGGAGCGCCTTTGCGATGGTTGTGGAAAATGGTGCCTTCATAAAATACGCGGTGAAGGCGACGCGGTGAAATCGACCGACATCGCGTGCCGTCTCCTAGATACAAATTCATGCTTGTGCACCAACTATCCGCAACGGAAAAAATTGGTGCCCGACTGTGTGGTTTTATCGCCCGAGTGGTTAGAGATTATCGATTGGCTCCCGCGATCATGCGCTTACCGCTTAGTTAATAACGGCCAGGACCTTCCTCATTGGCACCCGCTGGTGAGCGGCGACCCTGAGAGCGTTCACCGAGCGGGTGCATCGGTGCGTGGGCGCTGCATTTCCGAGCGTAACGCAGGCCCCTTTCATACCCATGTCGTACCATGGAATTTCTAGAGGTGGCGCCAAAGCGACCTCTCGCCAGTGAGGAAGTGGAAACTCTTGGCCTCGAGGACCGTCTCGTTGTGGAGATTAATCCCCGTGCACGCCGTCTGAGCCTGCGTGTAGAACCCGCACGGGATTGTGTTGTTCTGATACGGCCAGGGCGAGTTAGCGAAAAGGCCGTCGCGATTTTTGTGTTGGAAAATCTCGATTGGATTCGGCGTCATTTGGGCGATTTGCCGCCGCGCATCCCGTTCTCAGCCGGTTCTGTCATTCCATACCGGGGTACCGATCATGTTATTGCCGCGCGTCCGGAGTCGAAGAGGGGTGTTTGGAGAAAGGACGGTATCATTTTTGTCGCCGGCCATGCCGAACATACTCGCCGCCGCGTTACTGACTGGCTCAAAAGCGCGGCCCGGAGCCAAATTGTTCCATTGGTGAACGATATGGCTGGCTCATTGGGTCAGACCGCAACCCGAATCACTTTGCGGGACATGCGGTCGCGATGGGGAAGTTGCGCGCGCGGCGGTAGGTTGTCGTTCTCCTGGAGGCTAATTTTGGCTTCGGAAGCGGTGCTGACTTACGTCGCGGCGCACGAGGTGGCTCACCTCAAGCATGCGAACCACGGCGCCGCGTTTAAGCGCGCGGTAGCGGGTCTACTGGAACCTTATGGTGTTGACATGGCATCAGCGCGTAAATGGCTAGGACGGTGCGGGGCTAGTTTGCACCGGTACGGATAAAGCGCTGTCCTCGGCGCTGGCGTACACCCGGGCATCGCGCGGCGTATACCGGACCGCATATTCGGCAAAAGCGTTCAACCGGTAAATGAACGGCTTACGCAATGTAGCCGACACACTGCGCCGATCGTCCGGATCGCGGTAAAAAATATGACTGCCGATGATGGTGGTGGTTTCATAACCGACCGCCCAAACGGGACGAGCAAAATCAGCGTGATACCAAAGAGCGCCGCCGGAGGGGTCCAGGATGGCAGCATCCTTTTGCAGAACCGCCGAGGCGATTTTCAGCGACATCCGCCACTGGGTCTGCTCATAAGGTGTGTCGGCCTTTGCGTCGCAGTACCAGGAAAATTGACAGCGGTGCAGGACATCTCGCACGTGGTTCTCCTTCACCACATTGCAAAGGTTTGAGGGAAAGCGGCGATCCATGGCTCTGTTCAGGACAACCTTAGCAACGGCAATACGGCCGGCAAGGCTCTCACTTCTGGCCTCCCAGTAGTCGTTCAGCGCAAGACAGATCAACTCATCCCTTGCGACCGCGATACTGGTTAAATCAATCTCCATATCCGCCGGTATGTCCGCGGCTCGAACCGGCATGCAGGCGGAAATGAGTACTGCGGCGCCCATGACGACGGGTGCGATGCTTAATCGGAATGTGGATAAAATGCGTTGCATGTTGCTCGTATCGGCCACCGGGTCTTCCTTGTCCCGTTTCAACACAGCGCTATTGCCAGGCCGTAAAGACCTGGTTGGTTTATGCGCACCCCGTGTTCAGAGACCGGAACCGTTCCCGGCTTATTGTCGCGGGCCTCTAGGCCCTCCCCAATGGGTAGTGTCTTAATACTATAATATTATATAATATTATTACTAATAATGTATATTTTATATATAATTATGAGCTGAACATCGAACGGCGTCACCCCCAGGTGGGGCGGAACGCGATGGGTTTATGTATTGTTTGTATTATATTTCAATACGTTAAATGGTTTTTCAGTGACCTGATCTTGAATTGCTGCTCTTCGTTCGCTTCATACCGAATACGCAATAATATTTCTGAAAATAGAGCGATTATTCAACCATAGGTCGTTTTAGCAATCTATTTTTCGTCATTCCGGGTATGAAAGTGCAAACTTCGGCAGAGGCGTTTGCCGATAACCGGTTGGTGTCGACGCGCTGCCCCCGCAGCTTCGGCAGCCGCATCGACCATAGTGCGATCTAAGCGGCGTTGCAGACTGACCCGGGCCCAACAACCCCGCATTCACCAACCAAACGATGTGGCATAAGAAGCATGATCCCGACTCAAAGAGGCGGATTGGCGTTGCGCGGAGAGCGCCTAAATTTCGGCCATGCTCTGCAACCTGGAAGGTTTTATGACGGCCAAAAAGAAGGCACGCACGAAAAAGGCCGCAAAAAAGAGTGCTACTCCGAATACAAGAAAACTGGCGGCGTGCGCATCTAAAGGGCAAACGTCTCACCGGATCTGAAAACCCGCCTGGATGAATTGGCCGTAAGTATGGGTAAAAGCTTGGATCAACTGCTAGTCCAAGCCTTGAGTGAGTTTGCCGACACATGGGAGAATCATCAACGTGTCGTTGACGCACTAAATGACGAGGACGATCGCATACAAATCGTCGTCGGAAAGGATTAAGGACCGGTCTCAGCGGGGTTTTGCCTATTGCGATCCTGCAGCTCGCATCGGCGATACACATGTCTTAGACGTCAAGATTCCTAACAGACAAAGCGTTCTCCTGAATAAAATCGCGACGGTGTTCGACAACGTCACCCATGAGAGTCGACAACACTTCATTGGCCTCATCGGCATGGTTTACCTTGACCTGCAACAGCGTACGCGCGGCTGTATCCAAAGTGGTTTCCCAAAGCTGCTCCGGGTTCATCTCTCCCAGCCCTTTGTAACGCTGAAGGGAAAGGCCCTTCCTGCCATACCCCATAATGGCGCCCACTAGCGACACCGGCCCCGAAACCACCGTTTGCTTATCTTTGACCTGAAGCATCGACTCGTGGGTGTAGGTTGTTTGCAGTTCTGCCGCAAAGCCGTCCAAGTGGCGCGCTTCAGCAGAATGAAGCGTGCGGCTATCCATAACGTATGTCTCAGTGACGCCGCGCACCGTACGGGTGAATTTTAATCCCCCGCCCTCAGCGGACTCTCCGGACCACCCCTTTTCGTATTCTGTTTCAAGGTGGTCCAGTCGTTTTGCTACATAGTCCGCCGCTTGCCGGGCCAACTCTGCATTTGACAGAACATCCGGATTGAATGCGCCAGCAATGGCGCATTGCTCAAGAATGCTCAGCGGCAATGTCCGCGACAACAGTTGAAGACTGCCCTTTATGTCGCGGGCCTTGTAGATGAGCATGCGCAGATCGTCGCCGGCGATTTGACCGTGGCCCTGCAAAATCAGTGTCGCATTTGTGAGACCGGCGCTAATGAGATAGGCCTCCATGGCGTCATCATCCTTGAGGTAAACCTCAGAACTGCTTGTCTTGACCTTGTACAGAGGCGGCTGGGCGATGAAGAGGTGGCCGTTCTCGATGATCTGCGGCATCTGGCGATAAAAAAATGTCAGCAGGAGCGTGCGGATATGGCTGCCGTCAACATCGGCATCGGTCATGATGATGACCTTATGGTACCGCAGCTTATCGATATTGAACTCCTCAGGCCCGATGCCCGTACCAAGCGCGGTAATGAGTGTGCCAATTTCCGCTGAGCTCACCATCTTGTCAAACCGTGCCCGTTCCACATTCAGGATTTTGCCTTTAAGCGGTAAAATCGCCTGAAACGCTCGATCGCGGCCTTGCTTCGCCGAGCCCCCAGCCGAATCACCCTCGACAATGAATAACTCGGAACTCGCTGGATCGCGGTTTTGACAGTCAGCGAGCTTGCCCGGCAGCGACGCGAGGTCGAGCACGCCCTTGCGGCGGGTGAGCTCGCGTGCCTTGCGGGCTGCCTCACGGGCAAACGCCGCCTCTACGACCTTTCCGACGATTTTGCGGGCCTCATTTGGGTGCTCCTCGAACCACTCACCCAGTTTCTCCCCAACGGCACCCTCGACGACAGGGCGCACTTCGGAAGACACAAGTTTGTCTTTGGTTTGGGACGAAAATTTCGGGTCAGGAACCTTGACCAATAGGACGCATGTTAAGCCCTCGCGCATGTCATCACCGGTGAGCGCAATCTTGTCTTTCCTTCCCATACTATGAGTGTTGGCGTAGTGGTTGACGGTGCGTGTCAGGGCGCCGCGAAATCCCGCTAGATGCGTACCGCCATCGCGCTGGGGAATAGTGTTTGTGAAGCAAAGAGTGTTCTCGTGGTAGCTGTCATTCCATTCTAGTGATAGCTCGACAACGATGCCCTCGCGTTCGGCAGTAAGTGTGACCGGGGGCTCATGCAGAGCCTGCTTGGTCCGGTCGAGGTATTTCACAAAAGCTTCGATACCGCCTTCGTAATGCAGATCGATAGATTTGCTTTCGCTGTGGCGCGCATCTGTGAGATTTAGGAATACACCCGAGTTCAGAAACGCCAATTCCCGCATGCGGTGTTCCAAAGTGCCGTAATCAAAATCGGTTTTTGAGAACGTCTTCGTTGACGGAAGAAAACAAATCTCCGTCCCGGTTTTAAGCTGACCGGCCCGATTGCCCTCGGTGATTTTAGGCGCGTCGCCAACCACGGTAAGCGGCACTGCCACAACTCCGTCACAAAACCGTATGAAGTGTTCTTCACCGTTCCGCCAAACGCGCATCTCCAAGGTAGACGACAACGCGTTGACGACCGATACGCCAACGCCGTGCAACCCGCCGGACACCTTATAGGAGTTTTGATCGAATTTTCCGCCAGCGTGCAACTGCGTCATGATGACTTCGGCTGCCGAGACCCCCTCTTCCTTATGGATGTCGACCGGGACCCCGCGGCCGTTGTCACGGACGGTACAGCTGCCATCGCCATTCAAGACAACGGCGATCCGGTCGCAATGCCCGGCCAATGATTCGTCGATGGCATTGTCCACCACTTCGTACACCAACTGGTGGAGGCCAGAGCCGTCATCCGTATCGCCGATATACATCCCCGGCCGCTTGCGGACCGCATCTAGACCTTTAAGGACCTTGATTGACTCGGCGTCGTAGGCGTTGTCGACTTTTTTCTGGATAGCTGCAGGAGAGGTCATCGCATCATCTCTTTTTAGGAACCACGTAAATAAGGCGGTGATGGGGGATTGAAAGGCGGTCAGTCGATCGTCGGGACCTCGGCGACCAGTGCCCCATCCCTAATGGCCAAAAATTGCGCAGAGTCACCAAGTTCCTCGAACAAAGCGGTATCCGTGCCTGTCATCCAGGCTTGGGCGCCGAGCTTCAAAATTTCGCTAAACAATGCTGTGCGGCGATCTGGATCGAGGTGGGCAGTAATTTCATCGAGCAGTAATATCGGAACATGACCCCGCCGCTCCTTCTGCAGTCCTGCATGGGCCAGCATAATCGAGACCAACAAGGCCTTTTGTTCGCCTGTAGAACACACCGCAGCGGGCTGGACATGCGAAGCATGACCGGGCGCAATCATAACCACGGCCAAGTCCGAACGATGTGGCCCCACACCCGCATCTTGACCGCCACGGCGTTCACTCAAAAGACTCCGGCGCATGGCGTCTTCCGCGTCCACCGCCGGCATCTCCGTAAGCCACCGGTCAACGGTTCCCTCAAACTTGACATGTGCCGAGGGGAAAGGCCCCGACACCGAGCCGAGCTCGCGATTCAAGCGCATCATAAAATCGTGACGGGCGGCGACCAGAGCGATACCATGCCGCGCCATGGTATCTTCGAGCGCCGTGAACCATGACTCATCACCATCTCCATCACGCAAAAGCCGGAGCCGTTGGCGATAGGCATGGTCATAGGCGGTCGTGCGGCCCGCATGATCCGGGTCGAGTGTTGTAATAAGCCGATCAACGAATTTCCGCCTCGATCCTGGTCCATCAACGAACAATCGGTCCATGGCGGGCGTTAGCCACACGATGCCGAGATGCTGCAGTAACGCCCCCGCACCTTTCGCAACCTCGCCATTGATGTGAACCACCCGGCGAGCATCGCCTGCGATATTGAATCCGGTGCCGACATCTACGGGACCGTCGGTTGTTACGAGAGTGGCTGCGACAGCCCAGGGCTGGCCGCTAAACTCACCGTCAGGGTCCATCGCAGGCGCGTAACCCACCTCATTCAGCTTGACCCCGCGCAGTCCGCGGCCCGGTGCGAGAAACGATAGAGCCTCCAATAAATTCGTCTTGCCAGCTCCATTGGGTCCCGTCAGAACCACCGGTCGCCCATCCATTTCCAAGCGAATCGATCGATAAGAACGAAAATCCGTAAGGGTCAATCGCTCGACGGCAACTCGCGCAAGCACGGATACCGGCGCAGCGCTCACGTCAGATGACGACGAGAGATACTCCGCTGTCGCGACCACAAGACGATTCCGAAGTGCGGTCACACGCGCATCGGCATCAACACGTACACGGCGGATGCGTCCGCCACGTCACGCAGGACTGTGGGCGATGCAGCGTCGGCCATAGTGAAACGAACGGCATCACCTTCGATTTGTCCAAGAATCTCGAGCAAATAGCGCGAGTTAAACCCGATTTCCAAATGCCCCGCCGCATAGGTTGCTTCAACCTCCTCTACGGCGCTGCCGGCTTCGGGGCTGGACGCCGACAACGTCACCAACCCTTTTTCACAGCTCATCTTGATAGACCGGGATTTTGCGGAACTAATCGCTGAAACACGGTCTACCGCACTAAACATAAGCTTGTTCTCCGCCTCGAGCACCTTGTCGTTGCCGGTTGGAATGACGCGCTCGTAGTCGGGGAATGTTCCGTCGATAAGTTTAGAGGTTAGTACCACTTCGTCAAAGCTGAACTTAATCTTTGAGTCGGAAAGCGCGATTTTAACGTCACTTTCCGTTTCCTCAATCAATTTGCGCACCTCGACAACAGCCTTGCGCGGGACGATGATACCCGGCATACCCGAAGCCCCGTCGGGCAAGGGAAGTTCAACTCGCGCTAAGCGGTGGCCATCCGTTGCCACAGCACGGAGAACGGCAACGCCGTCGCTTTTTTCCGCGTGCAAATATATTCCGTTTAGATAGTACCTGGTTTCCTCGGTAGAAATCGCAAACCGTGTACGGTCAATCAGGGATTTAAGGTCTGCAGAAGCAAGTTTGAACGAGTGGCCAAGCTCGCCGTCGGCCATGGCTGGAAAATCTTCCACCGGTAGGCACGCAAAATTGAAGCGCGACCGCCCGGCTGTAAGTACGATTTGGCTGCCGTCCGCAGAGGAAACGACTTCGACCTGAGCCCCGTCAGGCAGTTTGCGGACAATGTCGTACAAAGTATGGGCGGGAACGGTGGTTGACCCACCTTTGGCCACATCGCCCGAGGTGCTTTCGACAATCTCTATGTCCATATCCGTCGCATTCAAGGATAAGCGGCCTTTGGCAGCATCCAAACGGACGTTCGATAGAATCGGGATGGTATTGCGCCTCTCCACCACACTTTGTACGTGGCCTAGAGATTTGAGGAGAGCGGTACGCTCAATGATAAGCTTCATGTTCTAAATTCTGTTCTTTTTGCCCTTCCAAGGCATGACAGCCACATCGCCCTTTTACCGATGCAAAGCGTGGCTGTAACCTCGCTCTGCCCCGGCCCCCACGCGCTGTGCCAACGTGTGACGAGAACTTTTAAGTATATCACAGGGGATATTAGCACCTAGGAAAAAACGGTCGGCGGCGCGGGACGCTGACAGGTTCATAGGCCTGGACCCCTTGATCTTCACCGCTCAATGGCGACAGACGCCGGACACCGAAGGGGCATCGAAGCAGCGGTCATATGCCATCGAAAACTCGGGCCCGGCCCCAATCGAAATAGAGCCCGCTAGCTCTCAAGCATGCGCGTGAGCAGCTCGACGTCTTCAGCAAAGCCGTTATCAGACTTCACAAGCTCTTCCACCCTACGGACCGCGTGTATGACGGTGGTGTGATCGCGGCCACCGAAAGCCTGTCCGATTTCAGGCAACGACCGTGAGGTCAGTTGCTTGGAAAGATACATGGCCACCTGACGTGGACGCGCCACAACGCGTGAACGCCGGGCCGAGCTCATGTCCGAAAGCCGAATCTTGAAGTGTTCGGCTACCCGCTTTTGAATTTCTTCCATGGTAAGCCGGCGATCATGGGCGCGCAGTAAGTCCTGTAGCAAGTCCTGCGCGTTCTCCAACGTCAAGGCGCCACCAACCAGTTGAGCGTGAGCCACCACACGAGTTAGCGCGCCTTCCAACTCGCGCACATTGGACGTGATCTTGTGAGCGAGAAATTCCTTCACTTTTTGAGGAACCGATACGCCCAAATGCTCTGCCTTCGCGTCAAGAATCCCCAGGCGCAGTTCGAAGGTCGTCGGGTGCAGATCGGCAACAAGGCCAGACGACAGGCGCGAGCGAAGCCTGTCACCGATTTCTTCAAGATTGGACGGTGATTTGTCGGCGGATAGGACAATCTGCCGACCTTGGTCCACCAAAGCATTGAAAGTGTGGAAAAATTCTTCCTGGGTCGAATCCTTGCCCGAGATGAATTGGATATCGTCGACCATGAGAACGTCGACGGAGCGAAACTGTTCCTTAAAGGACACCATATCCTGGTTTCTGAGGGCTCGTACAAAACTGTACATGAACTTTTCAGCCGAGAGATACGCCACGCACCGCTGAGGGGTTCGTTGATGAATTTCCCATGCAATGGCGTGCATCAAATGGGTTTTGCCTAGACCGACCCCGCCATAGAGGAAAAGCGGATTGAAGCTAACTTGATCCGACTCCGCGACGCGCTTGGCCGCGGCGTAAGCGAATTCATTTGGTTTGCCCACAACAAAATTTTCGAACACGTACCTAGAATCAAGCGGCGCCGAAAGATAGGGCTTCAGTGAGGATGCCACCTTAGCTGACGCCGAGTCGGCAACAATGGACCGCGAGCGCATCGCTCCCGGAGGTGCTACTGGCGTCGGCTGACGCGACTGCGGGAGATGGGCGTCACGACCCTGTGTTCCGACTTTTAGAGTGACCTTGCGAATACGCGGGTTTTCCCCGTTCCACAGCGCCCTGATTCGCTCGACATAGTGTGTTGAAATCCAGTCGCGCATAAAGCGTGTCGGAACTGTGAGTTCCACTTCGCCGCCACGCAACGCGCTGGTCGTGATGGGCAGCACCCAGCTCTTGAACGCCGCTTCGCCGAATTCACGTTTAAGCCGCGATTTAACGCGATCCCATTCGGCTTGATCGACGCCCGCCTCGTCCCCGCGTGCCACGCTCCGTGATCCCCTCGATACCATCTCGCGTCAGGCCACTCTTCTAAGTAGGCGGCAGCACGCCCGTAACAATCCTAAAAAAACAACAGCTCCCTAGAGCACTCAAACCGCTTCAAGTTGTGCACCGTTGCAACCCCAAAAGCGATCCCTCCTATCCGTTACCAACACGCAAAGCGGGTTTGATGTGATGCCAACGCGCAGGACAACACACGACAGGCTTCGTAGAGCGGAATGACATGCTAGACAGCCCTTTAGTTTCGCCTTTGCAATTACTAGTAGTTTACAGCTTGTTTTCAGAGCCGCACGTGCGCCCGAATTGGGTACTGCGTGAACAGCATCAATTTAGCGTTCGTTGTGTATGACACAAGCGTAAAGATTTCTTGACAGTTGAGTAAGTTCATCAAACGGGTTACCCGCGTTTCAAATCACGCGGGGTGCGGGGCCGGAATCGCATACTATTGATTCATGAAGAAATGCACGGCGCGGGTTACGCAATGTGCGAATGACTCGGCGAGCGTCAGGATTTGCAACACCGCCGAATAAAATTTCGTGGGGGTAGCGAAATCTACACCGCGAGAGATTTGACGCGGGCAGTAAGCCTTGAAAGCTTCCGGGATGCCGTATTCTTGTGCAGCACACCTTTGCGTGCACCGCGCATGAGCTCAGGTTCCACTTGTTTGAGCGCAGTCAGTGCCGCCCGCTTGTCACCAGCAACGGTTGCCGAATCAACAGATTTTAACAGACCGCGAATACGGCTCAGGCGTGCGTGGTTGACTGCTCCTGCGCGCCCATTGCGGCGAATGCGTTTCTTGGCTGATGTGTGATGTGCCATAGGGTTGTGATCCAAAAGAGTTCGGATCAATCCATTGTGATTGCTACCGAAAAAGAAGCGCGGCTTATAGGGGATGCGGCAAGTGACGTCAACTCCCGCGAAGCGATTAATCTTTGCGGCGCGGCCCAGTGAAAACGGCTCGCCGTGTTCTGCCCACCCATCAACTAGATAGCGTCCAGACGCACGGATTGCACATTCAAAACGGACGCTCTCAACCCCGTTGGTGGCCAGTCTCTCCCTGCCGAAGCGACTCGTGGTAGCGGCAGGGCGGCTAAATTTGACAGCGCGAGCAGTAAAATGTGGAGCGTCCGCCTTGAACGATTCGTTTGACGTGCGCGGGTTTGGTGCCGGCAGCAGCACAAGCGCACAGTTTCCCCGCACGTCCGTACACCCGCCAAGAATGTTGAAAATACCCAAGCTCTCCAGACGGCTGAATATGGTCCCGCAGGGATGAACCGCCGGCCTCGATTGCTTCGGTAAGCACTTCCTTAATCGCTTGTACAAGGGCATGAGCGCGCGCTCCCGCGACCGTGCCCGACTTACGCCGCGGAGAAATACCTGCCCTGTGCAGGCTTTCGCACGCATAGATGTTACCCACCCCGACAACGACGCGCTGATCTAGAAGCGCCGATTTAATGGCCGTTGAGCGACCTCTAAGAGCCTCCGCGAGCCTACAAGGTGTAAAGGCGGCGCTGAGGGGATCGACGCCCAAATGGCGAAAAAGCTTGTGGTTATCCAAGTCTTGTTCCGGCACAAGAGTCATAAGTCCAAAGCGACGCGGGTCGTTGTAACGGATCTCAACGCCATCATCGGTGACGAACTGCACATGATCATGGACTCCGGGTGAGCCGGGGTCTTTTAGTATCGCCATACGCCCTGACATGCCCAGATGGATGATGAGGACGTTCCCGTCGTCGAGGTGCATGAGGATGTATTTGGCGTGGCGGCGAACCCTTCCAACCCGCCGGCCCTCAAGGCGGTTTGCAAAGCCTTCGGGAAACGGAATCCGTAGATCTGGCCGCCTCACCTTGACCTCGGCGAAGTAACGCCCTTCCAGTACGGGCGCCAACCCGCGGCAGACGGTCTCGACTTCGGGCAGCTCGGGCATTAGACGTGCACTCCGCAAAAAGATAAGGACCTTATAAGGGCGGGACGTATCCTGCCACCGGTGGCAAAGAGGACTGATTCATTTGGCCGGGATTCGTGGTTTTTGGCATCCCCGTAGACTATGGTCCCGCCATGACCGGCGAAGCCAACATATCCCACCCCCGGGCCGGACGGAATGAACCGAACCAGGGGTCTGCACACTTTGGTTTCCGCACTGTCGCGGAAGCCGATAAGGCAAATCTTGTGCGGACTGTGTTCGATACCGTTGCCCTAAAATACGACCTCATGAATGACCTTATGAGCGCCGGCATACACCGGATGTGGAAAGCCGCCATGATCGACTGTCTCGCGCCACGGGTTGGTGAATCTGTCGTCGATATCGCGGGAGGAACGGGTGACATCGCTTTCCGGATCTTGGAGCGCATTGGTGCAACCACAACGCCGGTCACGGTTTGCGACATCAATACTGAAATGTTGTCTGTCGGGTGCGACCGCGCCCTTGACCGGGGCCACCTCACGGGCGTGATTTGGGTCTGCGGCGACGCGGAAGGCCTGCCGTTTCCGGACATGAAATTTGACGCATGCACCGTTGCCTTCGGACTAAGAAACGTCACTCACATTGATCAAGCCTTGGCCGAGGTGCGGCGCGCCCTGAAACCCGGCGGCCGGTTCATATGTCTCGAGTTCAGCAAGGTTCTGGTGCCGGTGCTCGATAAGCTCTACGACATGTATTCCTTCAATATTCTGCCGTGGCTGGGGGAGATCGTCGCCGGCGATCGAGAGGCCTACCTCTATCTTGCGGAAAGCATCCGGCGCTTCCCTGATCAAAAGGCGTTTGCAAATCGGATGACCGCGGCGGGATTTAGCCAGGTTAAGGTGCGGAATTTGAGCGGCGGAATTGCCGCAATCCACATCGGCTGGCGCGCTTAAACTTTACCGTCAACGGACTAAGACTCATGCTGCGCAGCCTCCGAAATCTTAACCGGTTGTGGGCTATTGCACGCTGCCTAGCTCAGCACGACGTGCTTACCCTGATTGAAACGAATCCTGCTGGTCGGGTGCTGGCGCGCATCGCAGGCCGCATCTGGCGCCCGCGAAAGTCGGTCAAGGGTTTGAGGCCGGGCCAACGCCTTGCTCTGGCTCTAACGTCGCTTGGCCCGACGTTCATCAAATTCGGCCAGGCTCTTTCAACGCGCGCCGATCTATTGGGCGAGCAAGATGCGGCCGACTTGTCTGAATTGCAGGACCGCCTCCCGCCGTTTCCCTTTTCCGATGCCAAGTCGACGATCGAGGACGATTTCGGAACTGCGCTACCTACATTGCTGGAGAGCATTGACGAAAAACCAGTGGCGGCGGCCTCTATCGCGCAAGTTCACTTTGCCGTGACCACCGAAGGTCGAGAGGTAGCCGTAAAAATTATGCGGCCCGGCGTAAAGCGTGCCTTCGCCCGTGATATCGACGTCTTGTTCTGGATTGCGGAATTGGCCGAACAGGCTTTCCCCAAACTGAGACGCCTTAAACCGGTAGATGTGGTGCGCACATTTGAGGAAACCGTGCGCGTGGAGATGGATTTGCGCCTAGAGGCCGCGGCTGCAGAAGAAATGGGTGAGAATTTTGCTGGTGATAAAACGTTCCATATCCCCGCCGTAGATTGGCAGCGCACATCTGAGCGTGTGTTGACATTAGAGCGCGTCGCAGGCGCGCGCGTTGACGACATCGACGCCGTCGCGGCCACGGGCCTTGATCCAGTGGCCGTTGTGAAAACCGCAGCCGAAGCGTTTTTTAAAATGGTTTTTCATCACGGGTTTTTTCATGCTGATATGCATCCCGGAAACCTGTTTGTCACCGCTGACGGCATCATCATTGCTGTGGATTTCGGCATCATGGGCCGAGTTGATACTGCAACCCAGAAAACCCTAGGCGAAATGCTGCTGGGTTTCCTGACCCGCGACTACCGCAAAGTAGCCGAGGCGCACCTTCGTGCGGGATACGTTCCGGATCACAAGTCTGTGGAAGGCTTCGCCCAGGCGTGCAGATCCATTGCCGAACCCATCCTGGGAAAGCCGATTTCGGAAATTTCAATCGCTCGCTTGCTGGGACAGTTGTTCCAGATTACCGAAACCTTCGAGATGAAGGCCCAACCTCAATTACTGTTGTTGCAAAAAAGTATGCTCCTGGCCGAGGGCGTGGGACGCTCCTTGGCGCCCGACGTAAACATGTGGGAGCTAACAAAACCTATGATCGAGGCGTGGATGCGCACGCGACGCGGACCTGAAGGTGTCATAACGGACGCCGCAGCAAACGCTGTCAGCACGTTGGAAAAACTGCCGCGCATTATCGACCAAGTTGACGCGGTCACCACAGAGATAACGCGGGGAGGCCTCAGACTGCACTCGGAAACGGCGCGCGCACTTCGTGGGGAGGACAGCAACGGGTCTGGGCGCCGCCGTTGGTCAGCGTGGGCGCCGTGGCTGATCGCCGCGGGCCTGTTGGCCGCCCTCGTCTTGGGATAGAGTTCGCTCGACTCGCGCATAGGAACATCGGCGTGCTTGAAAACAAGAAAATCCTATTGATCGTCTCTGGCGGCATCGCCGCGGTGAAGGTGCCCGACCTAATTCGGCGCTTGCGTGAGCGCGGCGCGTCAGTGACCTGCATTTTGACCAAGGGAGGATCGCAATTCGTCACACCCCTGACCTTAGCTTCGCTGTCTGGTCACAAGGTCTATCAGGGCCTGTTCTCGCTGACGGATGAGGCCGAGATGGGCCATATTCGCCTTTGCCGGGAGGCGGATATCATTCTGGTTGCCCCGGCGACGGCCGACATTATGGCTAAAATGTCCATTGGCGTTGCTGATGATTTGGCAACCACCGCGCTGCTCGCCACCGACAAACCGGTGATGATCGTACCAAGCATGAACGTGATGATGTGGACTCATCCAGCCACGCAGGCAAATCTTCAAACACTAAAGATGCGCGAAGTGCAGGTGATTGGGCCCGGCGCCGGAGATCTTGCCTGCGGCGAGGTGGGCGACGGCCGCATGGTCGAAGTTGCCGATATCATTGCCGCGCTTTCGCGGCATTTTCAAAAGAACCAAGGCGAGGGTCCCTTGGTGGGCTACCGCGCCGTTGTCACCAGCGGGCCCACGCGCGAACCCATCGACCCGGTGCGCTATATTGCCAACCGCTCGTCTGGAAAACAGGGGCATGCGGTAGCTTCCGCGTTGGCAGATTTGGGCGCGAACGTCACGCTTGTAACTGGACCCTCGAGCGAACCCAATCCCGATGGGGTAACGGCGGTGAACGTGGAAACAGCCGCACAGATGATGACGGCTTGCAACGAAGCTTTGCCGGCGGAGATTTTAGTCTGCGCCGCTGCCGTGGCCGATTGGTCGGTGGCCGGCCAAACCGGACAAAAGATTAGAAAGGGATCAAAGGCACCGACGTTAACGCTCGCTGAAAACCCCGATATTCTTGCGACTTTGTCTCAACACGGACCTGACCGTCCAGGTTTGGTCGTCGGCTTTGCGGCGGAAACCGAGAACCTGATCGAAAACGCCCAGTTAAAGCGTGCATCCAAGAACTGTGATTGGATTGTCGTCAATGACGTTTCACCGGGTAGCGGCACCTTCGGCGGCGACAGCAACACCGTGCATCTGGTTACAGCCGCCGGCGTGGAAAACTGGCCCACCATACCCAAGCGCGCTGTGGCCGAACGTCTTGCCGAGCGCATTGTCAAATTTGTTGAACGAAATCTGTAAGGACTTTCCGGTGCCCGTTATCACGTCCGTTGCCATCAAACGCCTGCCCAACGCCAAGGATCTGCCATTGCCCGCCTACCAGACCAATCAATCAGCGGGCATCGATCTTTGCGCAGCCATCGACGCGGACGTGACCATTGCACCGGGCGGCTATACCATCATCCCGAGCGGCTTTTCTATCGCTTTGCCGGCGGGTTTTGAGGCCCAGGTACGGCCTCGATCCGGCCTAGCCGCGAAAAATGGCGTCACGGTCCTCAACAGCCCGGGCACCATCGATGCCGATTATCGAGGCGAAATCGGCGTAATCCTAATTAATCACGGGGCCGAGCCCTTTACCGTGAGCAGGGGTCTGCGCATTGCGCAACTGATCATCGCGCCAATACGCACGGTGACCTGGGAAGAAAAAGAAACTCTGCCTGAGAGTGAACGTGGCGCCGGCGGATTCGGCTCTACGGGCACGGCGAAAGGCGCTTAAGCGCGGCTAACGTTTATGGATTTTACCGAATCCCAAATCCACCGCTACGCCCGCCATATCCTGCTGAAGGAAGTCGGCGGCACTGGTCAGGAAAAACTCCTGAACGCCAAAGTGCTTGTTGTCGGCGCGGGTGGCCTAGGTTCGCCGGTCATCCTTTATCTCGCGGCGGCGGGGGTCGGCACCATCGGCGTTATCGACGACGACGATGTTGATCTTTCGAACTTACAACGCCAAATCGCCCACACAACAGACCGCATCGGCACGCCAAAAACCGCCAGCGCGCACGCGGCCGTTGCAGCCATAAATTCGGATGTGAAGTTGATCGAACATTCAACCCGACTGAACACAAGCAACGTCGCTGAATTGATGAGCCGCTATGATATCATTGCCGATGGTAGCGATAATTTCCCCACGCGATTTCTGGTCAACGATGCTTGCTTCTTCGCAAAGAAGAGTTTGGTGTCCGCAGCGGTTTTGCGTTTCGATGGCCAGCTTTCTACCTACAAACCCCATAACGGCGGCCCCTGCTACCGCTGCTTGTACCCCGAACCCCCACCGGACGGGCAAATCCCCACGTGTCAGGAGGCCGGCGTACTGGGTGCCGTGGCGGGCGTGCTGGGGACGCTGCAGGCCACAGAGGTGATCAAAGAGGTTCTCGGCATAGGTGAGGGTATGGCGGGTCGGTTGCTTGTCTATAACGCTCTGACAGCGACTATGCGCCACGTAAAGATAAACCCCGACCCAGCCTGTCCTCTGTGCAGCAAGGCGGCTACCATTAGGGATCTTAGTATTCACGAGCAGGCCACCTCATGAACACCGGCGCTACGGATGAGCGCATAAATCTGGTGGGGTTGAGCCGCGAGGCCCTTGCCGGCGCGGTAGCCGGCATAAGCGAAAAGCCCTACCGCGCGAAACAACTCTGGCATTGGATCTACCATCGCGGCGCCACGAATTTTTCCGCCATGACGGATTTGTCCAAAGCGCTAAGAACAAAACTCGAAGACCGATTTATCATCGCCCGACCACTGGCCGCGCGCGAACAAACTTCAACCGATGGCACGCGCAAGTGGCTCTTACATTTCGGCGACGGACAGAAGGCCGAAACCGTGTTCATTCCCGAGGAAGACCGGGGTGCAGTCTGCATTTCCTCGCAAGTGGGATGCACACTGACCTGTCGCTTCTGCCATACGGGCACCCAAAGGCTGGTGCGCAATCTCACTCCGGCTGAAATCGTCGGTCAGTTCATGGTGGCACGGGATAGCTACGGCGAATGGCCCACCCCGACGGACGAGCGGCGCATGCTCTCGAATATCGTGCTTATGGGTATGGGTGAGCCTCTCTACAATTTTGAGAGCGTGGCGGAGGCCATGAAGATCGTCATGGCTGATGACGGTATCGCAATCGGAAAACGCCGCATCACGTTGTCGACGTCGGGTGTGGTTCCGGAAATTCACAGATGCGGAGAGGAACTCGGCGTCAATCTCGCCATCTCTCTGCATGCGCCTGATGACGATACTCGCAACGTCCTCATGCCCATCAACAAAAAATATCCACTGAAAGACTTGATGCAGGCCTGCGGCAATTATCCCGGCGTCAGCAATGCCCGGCGAATCACCTTCGAATATGTGATGCTAAAGGATATCAATGATACCCCCGCGCATGCGCGGGCCCTGATCAAGCTGGTTAAGGGCATTCCCTGTAAGTTCAATCTCATTCCCTTCAATCCGTGGCCGGGCGCACCCTACGACTGCTCGGACGATGATGTTATCCGGGCGTTCGCACAAAGCCTCTGGGATGCGGGCCTCACAGCGCCCATACGAACGCCCCGAGGCCGGGATATCTTCGCGGCTTGCGGACAGCTGAAAACGGATTCCGAGAAACTCCCCGTCCGCGAGCGCCAGTCGAACGCCGAGAAGGTCTGGGCAGAAAAAGAAGTTGCTACCCTATAATCCACTATCGCTACTTCACTTGTTCCCGGCGACGCGGCGCGTATACTGCGCGCTAATTCTTTGAGCATATTTCATCGCGGACAAGGCTCACTCATGGCTGCAAAACTGAAGAAGGTCGTGCTGGCGTACTCCGGCGGCCTCGATACATCCATCATTCTGCGCTGGCTGCAGGTAGAAAGAGGTTGCGAGGTGGTGACCTTCACCGCGGACATCGGCCAGGGTGAAGAACTTGAACCGGCCCGTAAAAAGGCTGAGCTGATGGGCATCAAGCAGATCTTCATCGAGGATTTGCGCGAGGAATTCGTCCGCGATTTCGTGTTCCCAATGTTCCGTGCCAACGCACTTTACGAGGGTGTGTACCTGCTCGGCACATCCATCGCCCGGCCGCTGATTGCTAAGCGACAGGTGGAAATAGCCGTCGAGACCGGCGCCGACGCCATCGCCCATGGCGCCACCGGCAAGGGCAACGACCAAGTACGCTTTGAGTTAAGCGCCTATGCATTAAAGCCGGACGTCAAAGTTATTGCGCCGTGGCGGGAATGGGATTTGAACTCGCGCAGCAAACTCATCGCCTATGCTGAGCAACATCAGATTCCCATACCCACCGACAAACGCGGTGAAGCGCCCTATTCCATGGATGCGAACCTTCTGCATATTTCCTACGAAGGCAAGGCGCTTGAAGATCCGTGGGCGGAGCCGGACGAGGATATGTTTCGTCTCACGGTCTCGCCAGACGCTGCACCCGACAAACCCGAATACGTTGAAGTTGAGTTCTCTCGCGGCGATGCCATCGCGGTAAACGGCACGAAACTTTCTCCCGCCGCCTTACTCACCACGTTGAATAAAATCGCCGGTCGGCACGGCGTGGGGCGCCTTGATTTGGTGGAAAACCGTTACGTTGGCATGAAGAGCCGCGGTGTCTATGAAACCCCGGGCGGCACACTTTTACTCACCGCCCACCGTGCTGTGGAAAGCATTACCCTTGACCGCGAAGCGGCTCACTTGAAAGACGAGTTGATGCCGCGCTACGCCAAGCTGGTCTATACCGGCTATTGGTTCGCGCCCGAGCGCGAGATGCTCCAGGCCGCCATCGACCAGACCCAAGAGCGGGTCAACGGCATTGCGCGCCTTAAGCTCTACAAAGGGAATGCCTGGGTTGTGGGTCGCAAGTCGCCTAATTCCCTGTACCGCATGGACTACGTCACTTTCGAGGAGGATTCCGTCTATAACCAGCACGATGCGGAGGGCTTCATCAAACTCAACGCTCTACGCTTGCGGTTGGGCAAAATGGCGCAGCAATAACTCCGGATCAAAGAGAGGGGCGGAAAATGACAGGCAACATCCGCACTGAAAATAGCGGTAATGTTCTTATCTTGTCCTTCAACCGCCCGGACAAGAAGAACGCGCTGTTGACCGCTATGTACGCCGACACGACGGCGGCCTTAACCGCAGCCGCTGATGATGCCGACGTACGGGTGGTTGTGATCACTGGTAGCGGCGACAGTTTTACCGCCGGCAACGATTTGAAGGATTTCCTTGAAAATCCGCCGATGACACCAGACGCGCCGGTGTTCCAGTTCATGGCTTGCTTGGCGAAGTTTCCAAAGCCGGTTATTGCGGCTGTGAACGGTGTGGCGGTGGGTGTGGGCACAACAATGTTGCCGCACTGCGACCTGGTCTACGCCGTGCCGTCGGCAAAGTTTCAACTGCCCTTCGTTAATATCGCCATCGTGCCGGAGTTCGCTTCCACATTTCTGCTGCCACGTATAGTAGGCAATGCACGCGCCGCGGAACTACTGTTGTTGGGCGAGGCCTTCGACGCTGAGAGGGCCGCAAGCCTTGGCATCATTAACGCTGTGGTCGCTCCGGACGCATTGATGGCCACGGTCATGGATAAGGCCAAGGCGCTGGCCTCGAAACCACCTGCCGCGCTCCGTCAGGCAAAGGCGCTTTTGCGCGCGGACGCCGATAAAATCTTTGAACGTATCGCATTGGAGAACCGCGCGGTCGGTGAGCGGCTGGCATCGGCGGAATTCAGAGAGGCGGCTACCGCTTTCCTCGAAAAACGCGCGCCGGACTTCAGCAAGTTCAATTAGCGCGAATACCGGTGGTTCATACGGCTTTCAGTTTCTAAGAATTGGTTCCGGATTTGGAGCTAATGCTGCTCGTGGACGTTGGCGCGGCGCCAGTGGTTAAATCTGCATTCTATTAGGACTTAGTTGACCGAAACAAAGCCGCGACCCTTGGTTTGGGGCCAAATAAGAGCGCCGGCGCGACTTTCAATTCCGGGGTCCGCGCATCCAGCAGATGCTACCCGGTCTTCGTAGGCCGCGGAGGACCCGCGACCTTTTATGAAACCACCTTCGGCTACACAAGTTCGCTGTACCGTCTTAACGATGCCGTTGTAAGGCGCTTCACGACTTTAACCGATTACCCCGCCGTCAAAGGCACCTACCCGTGGAAACCAAGCGCTTGAATGACGTCATCTCGGAGTCTGAAATCGATTTTCTACAGATTGATGTTCAAAGCGCTGCATTGGACGTGCTGTGCAGCGCGGAACGGCTGCTGCCCACGGCCATGGCGGTGGAAGTGGAAATGGAATTTGTGTCGCAGTATGAGGGCTATCCTTTGTTCCTGGACATCGATAACCATATGCGCGGCCAGGGCTTTCAACCACACGCCCTTTCGGGCTTGAGCCGCATGTTCTATACGCCGGTGTCTAATCCCGCCGTGCCACTGAGCGGATTGAATTAAGTGGTTTACGCCACGCTATTTATGTAACCGATCTCGCCACCTTGAACAGTTATCCGGCGAAGCGGTTGTTCAAGCTGGTGACGATGCTGCACAGCTTTTACAAATCCTATGACCTGTGCCTGCATATTCTCACGGACATGCAGAGTCGCGGGATGGCCGTTCCCTTACAAGATTATCGCGCGCGGCCGGGCCTCAAGGCTTAAGCCTTCGGCGGCAGGCGCGTTGGCAAGGTGACATCGGTGATGCCGAGTTGGGTGCACACCGCCTTCAATGTATTGACCATTAAGCAAACGATGGTCATAGGACCCACGCCGCCGGGCACAGGCGTTATGGCTCCGGCTACTTTTGATGCTTCGGCAAAGTTCACGTCGCCGACGAGCTTTGTTTTTCCCTCTGCCGCGGGCACACGCCTGATACCCACGTCAATGACGGTAGCGCCCGGCATAATCCAATCGCCGCGGATCATTTCCGGCTGACCCATGGCCGCAACGGCGATGTCCGCTGTCCGGCAAAGTTCGGGCAAATCTATCGTGTGGGAATGGGCTATGGTGACCGTGCAATTTTCGTTGAGGAGCAGATGGGCCATCGGCTTACCCACGAGGTTCGAGCGGCCCATGACCAACGCCCGCTTACCCGTCAAGTCGCCTAAACTGTCCTTGAGCAGCATAAGGCATCCAAGGGGCGTGCAAGACACCGGCGCATCGCCTCCGGACACCAAACGCCCTACGTTCTCCGGGTGAAGTCCATCGACATCCTTGGCAGGGGAAATGGCGGTGATGATATTGAACGAGTCGATATACTTAGGCACCGGCAACTGCACGAGAATACCATTAACCGCCGGATCAGCATTGAGGTCGCCAACAAGATTCAACAGCTCCGCTTCGCTGGTACCCTCGGGTAAGTCGTGTTGAAAGGACGCCATGCCCAAGGCCATGGCAGCTTTATGTTTATTTCGCACATAGACTTGGCTGGCCGCATCATTGCCGACCAAAACGGTAGCTAGTCCAGGCACAATTCCGTGCTTCTGTTTCAACTCCGTGACCGCCGATGCGACACCCGTTTTAAGCCGGGCGGAGGCTTCTTTACCGTCGATAATAAGGGGTGAGTTCATCAAAACTTCCACTGTTGGGCGATTGTCGCTAGCGTGGCAGGGTCGCCGAGGACGCGCAGGATTTTACGCCGGTCCGGCTGTCCCGCAACTAGCATCACGCTACTTTTAGAAACTCCAAAGGTGTTGGCAAGCAGCTCAGCGACCGCGACGTTGGCCTTGCCTTTGTCCGGTAGGGGGCAGTAACTGCGACTTTAAGGACAGGGCCACCCGGCGTTTGCATGACACCTTGAATGGCGTTCCGGGACGCGTTAGGGCTGGCGCGAATGGTTAGCACAATCCCGTTCTTCTCCGGGCGGAAGAGCGGTTTCACAACCTTGGAGTCCCAAAAAACTCTGAATTACATTAATCCAATGCGAAATTGGAAAAGAACCTGTCGTACGAAGTATATAGCGAGCATCAACACAATGGGCGACAAGTCGAGTCCCCCAAAAATTGGCAGAAACTGGCGGATATAGCGCAACGCCGGCTCGACGATCTGTTTGAGCGATGAGATCACCATGTGAACAAACCGGTTATAGGTATTGATCACGTTGAAACCGACCAGCCAGCTGAGAATTACGGAAATGATGACCGCCCACATGTACAAGCTCAGTGCAACGTCAACGACGATCAGTAAAGGAATAAGGATGGTGTTCATTGACGTGCCGCTCTCTCCACCGTGGTATCCGCAGCTTCCACCCTACTGACCGATTCCCAGCAGCGCAAGCGGAGCGGCGCGTGAAAATATCTTTCGGAACTGCAGGTTAGGGGATCATTCCGTTGCCTTGACTTCCCCCGCCTTTCCCACCATTCTCCCGCCGATTTTGCGGGAATGGCGCATCATGCGCCGCCTGTTCCAGCGTTGATGCGGGGCCGTAGCTCAGTTGGGAGAGCGCGACGTTCGCAATGTCGAGGTCAGCGGTTCGATCCCGCTCGGCTCCACCATCGCGCCCAAAAGACACCCGCCGCAGACCAACCAAACCTGTATCTTCCAATCTATTTTTGCAGATACAGCCCTGAGTGCAGGGAGGACCGCTGCCAATGATTAATCTCAGCTCGTTCGTCCAGTATCACGCGCGCGTGACGCCGGACCACTCAGCGGTGATTTACAGCGACGAGCGCATCACTTACGCTGATTTCGCGCGTCGCATTGAGTCCATGGCCGCATATTTGGCAACCGACGGCATCACACCGGGCGAGTTTGTTGCGGTGTTCATGAAAAATTCCGCCACATTTCTGGAGATCGCCTTTGCGGTGAGCCATGTGGGCGGCGTATTTCTTCCCATGAACTTCCGGCTGGCGGCAGACGAAGTGCGCTACATCGCCGAAAACGCTGGAGCGAAGCTGGTCTTCGCGGACGCGGAATTCGTCGAGCCAACCAAAGGACTGATGCGCGTTATTTATTTGGATGACGCGGCGCAAAGTGATTCCACGTCGCTGGTGCCAGGGGGTCTTTCGCCGCCTCCGGCGGCCCACCGCACACCCGATGACCTGTTCCGGCTCATGTACACCTCGGGCACAATGGATCGGCCTAAAGGCGTCATGCATACCTATGGTAATTTTTGGGGATTATATACTTGACGCCATAGGTTGCATCCCGTATATTACTGGGGAAGGGAGATGATCATGGCACATAACGCACCTGGCAAGCATCAACGAGGTGGAATGTCGCTAGTCCAACTCATTGACCTTTTCTCCACCGAGGAAGCCGCTCACGATTGGTTTGCGGAGCAACGCTGGGGTAAGACCGACCGTCACTGCCCGCGCTGTGGGTCAACCGAGACGGCGCCAAGTAAGCGCCGGTTCACCTTCTGGTGCCCAGACTGTAAGCTGAGAACGGCGGTGACAAATTAGTCCACGGAAGCGGCGGGATTTCCCAGCCGCGGGCGGAGTAAAACTCTGCCACCTGTAGCCTTCGATCTTTTTTGAGATGGAAGGCGGGAGGATGTACACCGTGGACCTATATCTGCGCGTTCGGCTGGCCTGCCATGTTGATGGTCTGAGCCAGCGAGAGGCGGCAAGTCGGTTTGGCATTGCGCGCGAGACGGTGAGGAAGATGCTGCGGCATTCGGAACCGCCGGGATATCGGCGACGCCAGCCACCGAAACGCCCGAAACTGGCCCCCTTCACGGATATCATCGACCGTATTCTGGAGGAGGACCGAACGGTTCACCGTAAGCAGAACCACACGGCGAAGCGTATCTTCGAGCGCCTTCGCGACGAACATGGCTTCACGGGCAAAGAGACCATCGTGAAGGATTACGTTCGGGAACGGCGCCTTCGTCGGCGTGAGATGTTTGTGCCGTTGTCACATCCTCCGGGCCATGCTCAAGCGGACTTTGGCGAGGCGGATGCGATCATCGCCGGCGTCAAGTATCGGGCGCATTTTTTCGTCATGACACTTCCCCACAGCGATGCCTGCTTCGTTGCGGCCTACCCGGCGGCGACGACGGAGGCCTGGCTGGACGGGCACAACAGAGCCTTTGTTTTTTTCGGCGGCGTTCCCCAATCGATTCTTTACGACAACGACAAGTGTCTGGTGTCGCGCATCTTGTCAGATGGCACGCGGCAACGAACGCGGGCGTTCAGCGGGCTGCAGTCCCATTACCTCTTCGAGGACCGCTACGGCCGTCCCGGCAAGGGTAACGACAAAGGCAATGTGGAGGGGGTGGTCGGCTATGCCCGGCGGAACTTCATGACGCCGCTTCCCCGGTTCGCGAGCTGGGACGCCTTCAATGGCCACCTGGAAGAGCAATGCCGCAACCGGCAAGGCAACGTCCTGCGCGGCCACCGCGAGAGCATCGGCGAACGGTTTGTGCGTGACCGCGAAGCGTTGAAGAGGCCACTGCCGGCACCGTTCGACGCGTGCGACAAGCAGGGCACGCGGGTCAACTCGCTGTCCCTGGTGCGCTACCGGACGAATGACTATTCCGTGCCCGTCGCCTACGGCCATCAGGAAGTCTGGATCCGTGGCTATGTCCACGAGGTGGTTATCGGTTGCGGCGCCGGGATCATTGCCCGACACCCCCGTTCCTACGACCGGGAAGATATGGTCTTCGATCCGATCCACTACCTGCCTTTGCTGGAGCACAAGATCGGTGCCCTGGATCAGGCCGCGCCGCTAGCCGGATGGGAACTGCCTGATGCCTTCCCAACCCTGCGCCGTCTCCTGGAGGCGCGCATGGGCAAGGCCGGCAAGCGGGAATACGTCCAGGTCCTTCGGCTTGTGGAGACCTTCGATCTCGAGGTGCTTCACGGCGCGGTGAAGGACGCCCTGCGCCTGGGTGCGATCGGCTACGACGCCGTCAAACACCTTGTGCTGTGCCGTATCGAGCGACGCCCGCCCAAACTCGACCTGGATATCTATCCCTACCTGCCTCGGGCCAACGTGGCGACCACGGCCGCCGCCAGTTATATGAGCTTGTTGGGTGGAGGCGCGTCATGACCGATACGCCGCAAGTGTTGCTGGCCCATCACCTCAAGACCCTGAAACTGCCGACGTTCCTGCGCGAATACGACAAGCTGGCCCGCCAATGCGCCACCGAGGGCGCCGACCATGTGCGGTATCTTGTCCGTCTGACCGAGTTGGAACTGATCGACCGTGAGCGCCGCATGGTCGAGCGGCGGATCAGACAGGCCAGGTTCCCCGCCGTCAAAAGCCTCGACAGCTTCGACTTCAAGGCCATCGCATCGCTCAACAAGATGCTGGTTCTGGAGTTGGCGCGATGCGAATACGTCGAGCGTCGTGAGAATATCATCGCGCTCGGCAACAGCGGAACCGGCAAGACCCATATCGCCCTCGGTCTCGGTCTGGCGGCCTGCCAAAAGGGGCTCTCCGTCGGCTTCCTCACGGCCGCTGCCCTGGTTCATGAACTGATGGAGGCCAGGGATGAAAAACGCCTGTTGCGCCTGCAGAAGCAACTGGCAAAGTATCACCTTCTGATCATCGACGAACTCGGCTTCGTGCCGCTCTCGAAGACCGGCGCCGAGCTGCTGTTCGAAGTCTTCAGCCAGCGCTACGAGCGGGGCTCGATCCTGGTGACCTCCAACTTGCCGTTCGATGAGTGGACGGAGATATTCGGCTCGGAACGCCTGACCGGGGCTTTGCTGGACCGCCTCACCCACCATGTCCATATCCTGGAAATGAACGGCGAGAGCTATCGTCTCAACCAAAGCCAAAAACGGCGGAAATCCCCAAAAATACCTGCTTAACCGCCGGTGCAATGGTTGACCAGGTGGGCCCACAGGAACCTCCCACGCTGCTTCGCTCCGCGTAACGCAAGCGCTACACGAAGCAGCGCGGGTCCCTCCTATGGACTACCGGGACAACCCCCCAACACCGCGTACCGCATAACGTTAAGTGGACTAGTTTTGCTCCGCCCGGGTGGACTAATTTTGCTCCGCCGTTGACAGGCATTACGGTCGCGGACCGACTGCTGATGATTGGCCCACTTTACCATGTCGGAGCTTTCGACCTGCCGGGCGTCGCCGTGTTATGGAAAGGCGGGTCCGTGTGCATCCTGCGGAACTTCGACCCGGCGGCAGCGCTGGCGCTTATCGAGCGCGAACGTCTTACCGGCACCTGGGGCGCGCCGGTAATGATGATGCAGATGCTTGGTGCCGCCCAGCAAAAGGCCTATGACGTGAGCAGCCTCAAATGGTGGATCGGTGCGGCGAGAAAACGCCGGAAAACCGCATCCACGATTTTGCGGGGATGTTTCCGACCGCACGCTACATCGACGCTTATGGGCTGACCGAAAGCGGCAGTGGTGACACGCTCATGGAGCCCGGATTTGAAATTAAGAAAATCGGTTCGGTGGGCCGCTCCACACCGCATGTGGAGGTCGAGATTCGCGACAATAGCGGTAGTGCCCTAGCCTATAACAACGAAGGTGAGATTTGTCTGCGCGGACCCAAAATCACCAAAGGCTATTGGAAGGACCCGGAAAAAACCAAGGCCAGCTTCTTCGGTGACTGGTTCCGAACCGGCGACTTGGGTTATCTGGACGATGACGGCTTTCTTTACATCACCGACCGCAAGAAAGACCTGATTATAACCGGCGGAGAAAACATCGCTTCAAGCGAAGTGGAGTGGGTAATTTATCAACTGCCCCAAGTCAGCGAAGCGGCGGTAATCGGCGTGCCGGATGAAAGGTGGGGGGAGCGGCCGGTGGCCATCGTTGTCCTGAAGGATGGCCAAACACTGGACTACCCCGAGCTGGAAGCCCACTGCCGGGCACACCTCGCCAAATTCAAGGTCCCTAAAGAGTTGTACCTGCGAGACATCTTGCCACGCAACCCATCGGGGAAGATTTTAAAGCGGGATTTGCGGCAGAGCTTTCTCAAGTAACGGCGCACGTGGAAGGGTTTAGTCGCCAGTATACTCACACTACGTCTTTAAAGATGTCCCGTTTCACATTGTGGCGCGAGCGCTTAGTGCTGAACGCAGGCGCTCCAAAAGCCACATGCCCGTCGGGAACGTCGAGTTTTTCGCCACGTCGCGCAACAATGGATGCGCCCGCAGAGACGATACAGTTGGAGCCCACGTTCACATTACCGATCACGCGGCTGCCGCCGCACATGACGACTCCCTCGCCGAAGACGGGGCCACCCGATGCGAAGAGATCGGCCCCCACCGAGACGTTTTGATAGACGCAAAGGTAGTCACTGTACGTCGCCCGCCCAAGCACGGTGCCGACAGGGTGAACCAGCGCGAAGATGCCCGGCATTTCGACCTCATAGAAAGCGTCCAATCCATGCAGCGCCTTGTTCAGCCCATAAGTCTTCGCTGCCAATGACGCGCAGCCCGCTTTGAACGCCGTATTGGACAGGTAGTACAGAAAAATCGCGTATTGATCCGAATGGAGATGATTGAAGCGCGGGCCGTCGTGATCCCAGTACCCCTTGATACGAACATGGCGAATGCAATGTTCCAAACGATCAAGCGTGTCGCCCATGACCCTGTTCGCCGCCTCGGCCTCGTCAGTATCAGGAAAGAATGCGCTGAGCTGCCCCACCACGTATTCGGGCAATGCAATGGCGGGCAGACTGAGGCTGAAGGGAGCGTGTGCGGATTCTTCCATGGAGCGTGGCGCCTGGCGTTGGAGCTTTAATTGCGGCTGGACGTACTCGCCCTGACATTAATGCCGTTAGACACCAGATGCGAGCGCAGCTTGATAGGGCTGTGATCAGTAAAAAGAAACAAGCTTGAAATACCAACCGCGGACGCGCCTGCATTGAACGCATCAATGCAATGCTGCAAGCCGCCGCAGCCCCCGGATACCACTAAAGGAATGTCGAGCGCCTCACTTAACCTCACCACCATATCTATATCGTAACCGGACAATGTTCCATCGCGGTCGATGGGCGTGATGAGGATTTCACCGCAATTCATATCCTGCATGCGCAATGCCCATTCCACAGGTTCGTGCGGCGTTTTTTTACGCCCGCCGTCCGTGAAAACCCGGAATACGCCCCGCGCGAACTCCTTATAGTCAATGGAAACCGTGAGGCATTGGTCGCCGAAGGTTTGAGCCGCCGTTTTTACAAAGTTTGGCTCGCGCACCGCCTGGGTATTCAAAGAGACCTTGTCCGCCCCGGCCCGTAACAAATCATTGATTTGACCCAGCGTGCGTACACCGCCGCCAACGGTAAAAGGCATAAAAATCTGCTCGCTCATTTCAGCGATGCTTTCCAATACGCCCCTGCGCGAATCTTCGTTGGCGGCGATGTCGAGAATAATGAACTCATCGACGCCGTAATCGTTGTAGACCCGCGCCGTGGATATTGGATTTCCCGCTTCACGTTCTTGTTCGAAGAAGCGGACGTACTTCACTAATCTGCCGTTCCTCAGCAGGAATTTCGGGATGATGCGCTTTTTAAGCATAGGGCAAACAATCCAATCCTAGGGCGTCCAGGCAATGAAGTTTTCGAGTATCTCGATTCCAGAATCCTGACTCTTCTCTGGATGGAATTGCGCGGCAACGAGATTGTCTTTTCCGACGACTGCAACGAACGGTGCGCCGTGGCCGCAAACGGCAATAACCGCCTCCGGATCATCCACCCGAAAATGATGGCTGTGCACAAAGTAAAAATTGAGCTGCTCGGAACGAAGGCGCGCCATAAGTGCATGTGGCCTAGTTACGGAGATATCGTTCCAGCCCATATGTGGGATCTTGAGTGCGTCCGGCCCTGGTTCCAGGCGGATCACGTCGCCAGATATCCAGCCAAGCCCAACGTGGTCACCATGTTCGGCGCTGCGGTCAGCAAGCAGCTGCATACCAAGGCACACGCCGAGAAAGGGTTTTCCTTTTTCGAAGACTTGGCGATACAGCACGTCAGGCAACCCGCGCGCACGCAAGGCTATCATGGCATCGCCGAAAGCGCCGACACCCGGAAGAATGATATGTGTTGCATCGTCGATAATTTGGGCGTCGGCCGTTACCGCCGCATCGACGCCGCAGTACTCAACGGCGTTCGCAACAGACCGCACGTTGCCGCGCCCGTAGTCGATGATGGCCACCTTGGTCATGGACGCATTATATAACGGCTATGGCAGGAGTACGAATTAGCGGTCGCTCATTTAGGGTTGCGAATTCGGGGCATCTCGGTGGCACCGGGCAAGTGCTCGAAGTCCACGCCAACAAGCTCCAGCCGGAAATTCTTCTCCCGAAGCGACTCTAACGTCGGGTCAAAATATTCCGAGCGGCCGCCGCCAAGTGCCACAAGGGGGTAGATACGTACTTCGCGCGCGACGCGTAGCATTTCAAGAAGACCAGAGATGTGGAAATCGAGATCAACCACGTGAGAGTATAGGAACAATATGTGAGACCCCAGCGCCAGGTCGAAAGTCCCGTCGGCAAATGGAAGGTTGAGTAGGCCTGCCGCCACGTATCTGCTGGAGACGTGTTTGACATTGCTGTCTGCAAGGAACGCATCGAGGGCCCGGCGGCGAATTTTCTCTAGCCGCCGCGGCGAGCTGTAGTAGGACCATGAGAACCGCTCTGGATTTTTCCGAAAGCTCGCCATCACATCGTTGCGTGTGATCTCGAACTTACGGCGAATTTCCGGCACGTTCCTGACGCAGTACATGGAGTCCACTGCTGTACAGGGAACCCCTTTTGCGCTTACCTCGGCCGTAAACGGTGCAGGGCCAGCGCCAACATCGAGAATAGAGCGGTATTGCGCTACATCTTTTAGGGTGAAGAACGCCGCATATTCATCGAAGGTGCGGCCCCATGAAATTATGCCGTCTACATGTACGCCTGCGGGGCGGCCGGTATTAGCCGCAGCCATCACCCGCCAATTTTTATGGACGGTCGGTCAGGCCACGGCACGTCTGTGCGGTCCCACTGATCCATGTCGGGCATGCGGGGTCCGGATTCCGCCTGATTGGGCCGAAACCGATGCGGATCTACTTGATGGCGCATGGCCACTTCGTAGAATTCCTCTTCCGTCATATGGAGGTATTCCAGAAAGATATCGAGTGACGGCGGCCGCTTGCCGTCGAATTCCTTCTCAAGCCGCTCCCCCTCCTCGCGGTCCATGCGCCCGTTGCGGATTTCAATATTCGCCAAGTGGTTGGTGCGGCCGAATCCACGCTTTATGTATTTCAAATAGTCGCGAATACCTTGCATGTGACATTCGATTTTCTCATAGTCAAACTGACCGGGAATGCCCTCAACCGGCGCGCCCTTCCATCCCAGCTCCTTCTTGATGAGCTCAACCTGCCTTTTTGTGTCCCACTTGATATAGTTGCCGAGACACACAGACCTCACGCCGAGATTTTTCAGGTTTTTGCGCGGCGGATAAGCGAAGGGATAAAGATCGCGCTTGGAAATGCGCCCACCCAAGAATTCGTACATGTCGTCGGCAGTCATGCCGAGATTCATGGCGCGGTTGAAACGCTTCTCATCCACCTCTTCCATCTCTTCGTAGGTGTAGAAGCTTTGGTACTCGGCTAAGCTTTCTCCCCAGAATAGAAGCGGCGTCTCATAGCGCAGTGCTATCTGCATCGTATGCGCATAGATTCCCGTGTGACAGTGCCAACAAAAATCGCCGCGCCGCTTCATACTCTCCAGCATAAGCTCGCGTACGATGTGCCTTGACGGCGTAAATTGCGTTACATCGACTCCGAGCATCTTGAACGTACGCTTGTTGTTCTCTTCCAGCTGGGGTCGGTAAAAGCCGTGGTCAAACCGCACGAGGAGCGGCTTGAGCTTCAATTTCTTGACGATATACCAAGCCTGATAGGTTGAATCCTTGCCGCCGGAAAAAGGCACGATACAGTCGTACAGGCCCTTACCGCGGAACGGCGCAATGAGGTCCTCAAGCTGCCGTCGCCGGTCCACCCAATCCACCTTCTCTTCTTTGAACTCGATCTGGCGGCAGACAGAACAGGTTCCCGTGTCGTCGAAAGTTGTGGCCTCAGCTGTCTCGGGGACGAGGCATTTGGCACAAGACTTCATGTGAAAGCGTTTCAGTAAAATGGAAAGCGGGATGTGCAGCCTTGTAACACGCGTCCTTATAGGCGTCGAGTTGCCGCCGTTCAGACCCAGCGTGCGCATCTCATTGATCCAGGGAGGGATTTTCCTTTTCCGCCACCCCCGTGGGCCTTACAAATGGAAGGCAAAGTAGTGCGCAACCCGTCCAAGAGGAAAAGGCTAGGTCCGTGGCTGAGCGAGATCTCATATCCGTTGTCATCCCAATGTTCGACGAAGCGGGAAACGTGGGGCCTTTGACAACGTCTCTTGTCCAGGCCCTCGAGGCGTTGGGCCGGCCCTACGAGATCATCTTCATCGACGATGGGTCGACGGACGGCACAGCAGATCAATTGTCAGCAGCCGCGAAATCAAATCCGCGCCTCAAGGTAATTATGTTCAAGCGCAATGTGGGGCAAACCGCCGCCATGATGGCGGGTATAGATCATGCTAGCGGCAGCGTGATTGTTCCTATGGACGGCGACTTGCAAAATGATCCGGCCGACATCGGGGTGCTGCTCGCCAAGCTTGATGAAGGTTACGGCGTTGTCTCCGGTTGGCGACAGAACCGGAAGGATGACTACTTAACTCGCACGCTGCCGAGCCGCATCGCCAACGCCATTATCAGCTGGGTCTCGGGCGTGCCGCTCAAGGACTACGGCTGCACCTTGAAAGCTTATCGCCGTGATGTGCTGGAAGGGTTTCGCCTTTACGGCGAAATGCACCGCTTCGTGCCAATCTACGCGCAATGGCAAGGAGCCCTGGTCACCGAATTGCCGGTGGCTCACAATCCGCGCCGGGCGGGCCGGTCCAAATACGGGTTGAACCGAGCTTTTAAAGTGCTGCTCGACCTTATGGTCGTGAAGTTCCTGACCCAATACGAAACCAAGCCTATCTATATCTTCGGTATGGTCGGCCTGGGGTTTTTCGCCATTTCGTTTGTCGCCGGTATATGGGCCCTTTATTTGAAGCTGTTTGACAACACCCCTTTCATCGAAACCCCCTTGCCCCTTTTGTTCACCTTGGGTTTCATCACTGGTGTCATGTGCATGCTGATGGGACTTTTGGCTGAGGTGTTGGTGCGCATTTACTACGAATCCCAGAACAAGCGCCCCTACTCGGTTAAGGAACGAATAAACTTCGACGGCGCCGATGATGTGCGCCGGGCCTCTTAAGTTTTAATCATGTGCGGTATCGCAGGGTTCATCGGCACCGGCACGGCGGCCGATATCAAGACTATGACGGACGCTCTGGTTCACCGCGGCCCGGACGGTGAAGGCCATTTCGCTGACCGGCACCTACCCGTCTTTCTAGGCAGCCGCCGATTGGCAGTGGTTGACGTCCCCGGCGGCGCCCAACCTATGTGGGACGCAACCGGCGATATCTGCGTGGTGTTCAACGGTGAAATCTACAACCACAACGGCTTGCGCCGGCAATTGGAAGCGCGGGGCTGCCATTTTCAAACCGACCACTCCGATACCGAAGTTCTGATCCATGGATATAAAGTTTGGGGGTTGGACTTGTGGTCCAAGCTGAACGGTATGTTTGCGGTTGCCATATATGACTGCCATCGAAAAAAAATGATCTTGGCGAGAGACCGTTTCGGCGAAAAGCCTTTGTTTTATGCCGCGCGCCGCGATGCCTTCGTCTTTGCCTCGGAGCTGCCGGCATTGCGCAGGCACCCATCACCGCGCGCAGCGGCAGTCTCGAAGACCGCCTTGATGAAGTTCTTCGCGCATGGGTTCTTTCCCGGCGAGCACACGCCCTATGAAGGCATTGCAAAGTTGCCGGCTGGCCACGTGCTCACCCTCGATGCGGCCACGCGCGCCGTAGATATACGGTCATACCGTCGGTTCGAGATTGTTCCCGATGCCGCTCCCGCGGAAAACATGAATGAACTGGCCGAGGAACTCGAAGTGCTGCTGAGCCGGGCCGTCCTTTCGCGGCTTGAAAGCGACGTCCCACTGGGCGTTTTTCTTTCCGGCGGTATCGACTCGGGCGCTGTTCTCAGCTTCGCGGCCGACAGTTGCCCTGCCGCAGAGTTGAAAACCTTTTCAATGGGGTTCCGCGAAACCAGTTACGATGAGTCCGCGTTCGCCGAAGAGGTTGCGCTGCATGTAGGTAGCACCCACCACGTGGAAATTTGCGACCTGGAAGCTTCGCAATCGACCATACCTGGTTTGTTGACGCGTGTGGGTGAACCCTTAGGTGACAGTTCCATCCTGCCCGCCTCTATGCTGGCATCCTTTGCGCGGAAACATGTGACGGTGGCGCTCTCCGGTGACGGCGGTGACGAATTGTTCGCCGGATACGATCCATTCCGCGTTCTCACTCGTGCCAAGCTTTACGATCAAATCGTTCCCAAACCCGTGCATGCCGCCGTATCCATGGTGGCGGCGCGTTTGCCGCAGTCGGACAGCAACATGAGCCTCGACTTTGTGCTTAACCGCGGCCTCAAAGGCCTGAAGCATTCACCGGCGCTTTGGAACCCGCTTTGGCTGGCCCCGCTGCAGCCGGACGAAGTCACCGACCTATTCGCTACGCCGATTTCTGCGGAGGAGCTTTACAGCGAAGCCATTGCGGCCTGGGACGCCTCACCAAGTCTGCACTTGGTCGACCGCGTTCTGGATTTTTATACACGGTTTTATTTGACCGACCATATTTTAGTAAAAACGGACCGGGCCAGTATGATGGTCTCGTTGGAGACGCGCGCGCCGTTCCTCGACAATGAGCTGGTAGACTTTGTCCGCGTCCTGCCTTGGCAGTCTAAGTTACAAGGCAACATCGTGAGCGGGTATTCGACCAAGTGGATTTTGAAGCAAGCCCTGCGCCGACGGTTGCCTACCAATATTATTCACCGGCGCAAGAAGGGTTTTGGTATTCCTCTGGCGCGGTGGCTCAGGGGCTGGGAACCACCGCCAAGACAAGGTGTGCCCTTTGTAGATTCAGACGACTTGATGGCCCGCTGGAAAGCACATGCGGACGGTCGTCACGATGACCGCCTGGCGTTGTGGAGTTGGCTGTCGTTGAGCCATGGCCTTCTAGAGGCCACGTAGACATGAATGCAGATGCCGCCGCCCTTTCAACAGAGTTTTGCCTTATTACACCAGACGCGCTAGCGCAGGTGCGCGATACCCAAGGCAGGTACTTCGCACCACTGATGAAAGTCGAACCCGAGAAATTTGCTGCCGATACCCTGGACCCGCGCAAGGCGGAAGATATGGCCAGCGTGCTAGAGGACTACACGCCGCTCAAAGGCAAGAAGGTGCTTGAAATCGGTACGGGGTGCGGCGTAAACCACATCGTCTGGCAAAAGAAATATGGCATTAATGGCTGGGGTGTGGAACCCGAAGGCGAGGGGTTCGAGAACTCGGCAAGTGTCGCCCGCGATCTCATCCGCGCCAACGGGCTTGACCCCGCACGCATAAAAAACGCGCCCGGCGAGGCGATGCCGTTCCCCAACGGCAGTTTCGACATCGTTTATTCATCCAATGTACTCGAGCATGTGCTTGATCCGGCTAAGGTGCTGCGCGAAGCCGTGCGTGTTCTTAAGCCGGGCGGCACGCTTCAGATTGTTTGTCCCAACTACCTGTCTTATTTCGACGGTCATCACGCCGCCTTTCATCCGCCGATCATTTCGAACGGTTTTTTTAGGTGGTGGATAAAGTGGATTTACCGCCGCGACCCGGCATTCGCCGCGACAATCCGCACGGAGATCAATCCGCTCTGGGTCCGTCGGCACCTTAAAGCTATCGGCTACTCCGTTCCCCTGACAGCACACACACTGGGAGAGGAGAAGTTTTTGGAGCGTATGAACACCGCGGACGTGAGCCAATGGATGGCGTTGGGTGTCCTTGGCCACCTCGTGTCCCTGTCGCATAAATTGCGCGTCAACCGAATGCTTGCGCAGCTGATCGTCGTTCTTCAGGGCTGGACACCTCTCATCATCACGGTAACGAAAGACGTTTAGGTGTCGTGATCACTTCCTGCAAGGTCCGCGAGCAAACCCACAGCCGCGCCCAAAATATTCAAAACCAGCAAAGCCAAGGATAGGGCGAGCGCGGCACTTTGGCTCTGCCCAAGGACTGCGATAAGTCCGACCAGTGAGCTGTCGCGCAGCCCAACGCCCGCTATCGTAATCGGTAAAAGCAGGACGACTGAAACCAATCCAACGACCACCGCCCACGCCGCGCCGGACAAATCTAGTCCCATGGCGGCGCCAAAGACCACAAAGACGGCAATGGACAAGCCTTGGAAAATGACACCCAGCGACAGGGATTGAAGTAATATGCCGGGGCGCAGCGTAATTTGGCGCCATGCGCTGAACTTCGCGGTCCATTTTCCCAAAGCCGGAGGAATGGGGGCGGTCACGACAATGGCGAGCAGAACACCAAAGACCGCGAGGCAGCTGCCGATTATTTTCGCAAGCCCGGGGCCGAATGCAGCCGCATCCAATCCTAGGCCGATCGCCGTCAGTAGAAGTAGTGCGAACAAACCAATGGCCTTATCGACAATTACCGCTGTAATGGTTGCACTAACATCCCCCGCTCGCGACACGGCGCGGGTCAAACGAAACGCTTTAACCGCGTCTCCCGCCAATTGTCCAGGCAGGGCGGTACCGTAAAGTACAGCGATCGTCGTAAAGCGTACTGCCTGGCGGACGGAAAGCTGCGGCAGGAGAAGGCGCAGCTTTAAGGCATTTACCCCATGGGCCGCGAAGTAGAGAGCGATGACAGCGGCGGCGTCAACGGGCGTGAGCCGCCCGAGGACGACGAAAACGCCGTCGATTGGCACGCGCATAAGCACTGCCGCAAGAAGGACCGCGCCAACCACGGTTTTCGCGGCGAAGGATATAGACATCGGGACAGATCTCAACGGCAGAGCTTCATATTTATGCTTGGAATGCGAGACATCATGTCATGAGCGATTTCTTGTGTCGCCCTGCTACATTCTGATAGGGCAACAGGCTATTCTATCGACCGTACCTCCACCTCCATCATTACCATTGGCCGACACGTTTGACTCCGCCCCGCCGCATTCTTCTCGTTAATTACGAATATCCGCCTATTGGTGGTGGTGGTGGCAATGCGACCCACCATCTTGCTCATGAACTGGTGAAGTTGGGTCATCATCCCTTTGTACTGACCGCAGCCTGGGGGGATTTACCGCCGGCGGAATTTACACACGGCGTCACGATCCGCCGCATCTTGGCACTGCGCCGCCACGCCGATCACTGCTCCATTCCGGAGATGATCGCCTTTACATCTGCCGCGTTGCTCGCGGCTCCTGGCTGGGCGCGCCAATGGAAGGTGGAAGCGGCTTTAGTTTTTTTTACCGTGCCCTGTGGCCCCATAGGATGGCTCCTGAAGCGTCTTTTAAAATTGCCCTACTGTCTGTCATTGCAGGGCGGCGACGTTCCCGGATTTGATCCCGACCAGCTACATACCTACCTTACCGTTGCTGGTCCGATGATCAGCCACCTATGGCACGACGCCGCGGCAGTCATCGCCAACTCGGAAGGGTTGGCCGATCTTGCGCAACGCCATGACACGCGCGCGCGCATCGGCGTAATTCCTGCGGGCGCGGACGTAGAAGGAATTGCCCCTAAATCCGACTACTCCGCGCAGCAACACGTCGAATTCTTGTTTGTAGGCCGTATGGTTAAGCAAAAGGGGCTGGACGTTCTCTTTGACGCGTTCGGAAAACTTGACCATGCTTTGGATTGGAGACTGACAATAGTCGGCGGGGGCCCGGAACGGTCCGCCCTTACAGCACAAGCTGCGCGTTTGAACATTGCAGGCCGAATCACATTTAAGGCATGGACCGACAGATCGGCGCTGCCCGGCATCTATAGGAACGCTGACGTTTTCGTCCTTCCCTCCCGCGCCGAAGGTATGGCTAATGCGCTATTGGATGCCATGGCGTCGGGATTGTCGGTGATCGGCACGCGCGTTGCGGGGACAGCCGAGGTGATGACCGATGAGAAAACCGGCTTGCTGGTGCCTCCGGAAAATTCCGATGAGTTAGCCGCCGCGATAGCAACCTTGGTTAACGACGGTGCACGCCGGGAAGCTTACGGCCGTGCCGCCCGAGTTCGGGTGGAGACGTCCTATAGCTGGGCGTCTGCTGCGGAGAGATGGGCGGCAGTGCTTGAAAATTCAATAGCGGTGAAGGACAAACCATGATCGCGCCGTCCACCGCACCTGACTACAACACCCTCTGGTCAGGCGGTTGGGACGACATGCGCCTACACGGCCCTATGTCCCGCCACACCCGTCGCTTGATGCGCGGCCTTACGCAGGATTTGCGTCCACGCTCCATACTCGACGTCGGTTGCGGCGAGGGCTCGTTACTCAAAACGTTAGCGGATGCACATCCCGATGTGGCGATGGCAGGCGTTGAAATCGCCGAGAATGCGCTCCGCCTGGCCCGGCGCACACTCCCCAGCGCCGAATTCAAAGTTATGGATATCGCTGCCGCACACTGGGAGCGCAAATTTGATCTGGTTGTATGTGCTGATGTGATCGAGCACATTGCCGACGACGAAACCGCGCTGCAACACATGACGGCTATGACCAATTCAGGTGGCCATATTATCGTAGCGACCCTCCAAGGGCGAATGCGCCGCTTTGAGACAGGCATCGGCCATCTGCGCAATTATGCGCCCGGCGAACTGCAGGCAAAAATAACCGCCGCGGGATTGAAGGTCGACCGTGTCATCCAGTGGGGATTTCCGTTCTACTCGCCGTTATATCGCAATTTTTTGGAGGTGTTGGACAATCACGGTACCATGGGTCGCTTTGGGCCGGCACGGAAACTGATTAGCCAGGTGTTGTACAGCGTTTTTCTGCTCAACAGCGCCCGGCGCGGCGACTACATTTTTGTACGCGCGCGCAAGGAACCGCAGCAGGGAGCAAGCTCGTGAGCACATTGGGGGAATTCTGGTCGCTGGAGCGGATGGGCTCATCGGTTCCCATCTCGTTGAGGCGCTCATTGCCGCCGGCCACGATGTGCGCGGCTTCGTACTCTACAATAGTTTCAGCTCGTGGGGCTGGGTAGACCACAGCCCCGAAGACACTCATCAAAAGATAGATGTGTTCGCAGATGACGTGCGCGATGCTCATGTTACTCACACCGCCATGAAGAATTGCGATACAGTACTGCACCTGGCGGCACTGATCGCCATCCCCTATTCCTATCATTCGCCCGGCGCCTGCGTGGATACCAGTGTTACCGGCACACTTTACGTGGGGCAAGCCGCATAGGACTTGGGTGTAAAACAATGTATCGTCGCATCCACAAGCGAGGTCTACGGCCCGGCGTAATTTGTACCCATCACCGAAGATCGTCGACTGCAGGGTCAGTCCCCACGCGTCGCGACAAAAACCAGCGCCGATCATATTGCACTATCTTTTCACCGCGCCTTTCAAATGCCTGCAAGGGCGATTCGCCCGTTTAACACCTATGGGCCACGACAATCAGCCCGGGCCGCGATTCCGATCATCATTACGCAAATTCTCGCGGGCAGAAACGTCCATCAAGCTGGGGAGTCTACATCCAACGCGGAACTTTAATTTTGTCGAAGATACGGTGGGCGGTTTTATAGCGATGGCCGAAGGCATGGCGAAGGACATCGCCGCCATAGGTCAAGTGGTTAACATCGGATCAACTTTTGAAATCTCCATCGGCGATGCCGCGGCGATGATCGCCGATATCATGAACGTAAAACTGGATATCCAGTCGGATGAGACTCGCACGCGCCCTGAAATGAGCGCGGTAGAGCGGCTTCTGGCAAACAACGAAAAAGCGAAAGCGCTTTTGGGGTGAGCGCCGAACTACGCCGGCCGCGACGTTTTCCGACGCGGTCTAGAAAAAACCATAGCCCGGTTTTCTTCGCCGAGCGTTCTTGATCGCTATAAACCGGACATTTACAACATTTAGCTGCAACGCGGAGCCGGTTGCCGAGCTAAAGATTGGCGCAGTTCATACGGAGCGCAGACATAGACTATGCCGCTTTCCGAAGTAGAGCGCCGTAGAAACCATCCAGACCACCGTGTTCGGGCCACTGGCACGGCAGCGTCCTCAACTCGCCCCGCGGCGAGATAAATTGAATTTCTCCACCTACCGCAGCAGGCGGGATTTTCTCTAGCGTCACCCGGGCGTCAGCAGCGAGGAACGATTCTATCGCTTGGCGGCGCTCCTCAGGTTGCAACGAGCACACGCTGTAAAAAATAAGACCACTCGGCTTGACCATTTCCACAGCCGCGGCAAGCAACTTTTTCTGCATATCCGCCAGCAGGGCAATGTCGCTGGCGCGTTTTAAAAACGGCAAATCGGGATGTCGCCGAATTGTGCCGGTGGCGGAACACGGCGCGTCCAAAAGCACCGCATCCACCAGCGCCGGCGGCCGCCACGCGATGGCATCGCCCTCAACGACATTAGCATTGAGCTGAAGGCGGCTGAGGTTTTGACGCACACGTTCGAGTCGTTTACCTTCGATATCCACAGCGGTTACGTCACAACCGGCAATAGCCAGTTGGGTTGTTTTACCGCCGGGCGCAGCACAAAGATCGATTACGGTTTTACCCGCACAGTCGGCCAGCGCGTGAAGAAGAACCCGAGCCGGAAGCGCTGCCGCCGCGTCCTGAACCCACCAAGCCCCGTCCGCGAAGCCCTCCAGGTCCTGAATGCGTCCGGCGTTTTTACACCGGACTGTGCCCGTCGGGAGCATGTGGCCACCAAGACAGCTCGCCCAGTCTTCCGCACGCGACAGGTCTTTGATGCTTAGATCCAAAGGCGGTTCGGCGAGATGAATTTCCGCCGTGCCGCGCGTCACCGGTTCGCCGTAAGCGGCCAGCCAGGATTCCCATAACCACACCGGTGTTGTCAGGCGCACCGCTTCCTGATCGGCGATAATCGCCTTTCCTTTTTCCGCCACGCGCCTCAACACAGCATTCACCAACCCGCCGAGGTGTTGATGATGACGTTTGGCCAATGTGACGGCGGTACCCACTGCTGCATGGGGCGGCGTATCAAGAAACAGGAGCTGCGCCGTTCCGAGCCGCAGCACATCAACGATTTGATCGGCGGGCCATTTGGCTAAAAAAACATCGAGTACTGCGTCCACTTGGCCCAACCGCCGCAAGGTGGTAGAGACAAGCATGCGCACAAAGGCGCGATCTCGGGGTTCAAGCGATTTGGCCGCAGCTCCGAAGCTGTCATTCGCCCTTCTGCGTTTGCGGAGCACATCGGCCAATACGTCGCACGCCGCCGCTCGTGCCGCGATATCATCGCTGCACGTTCTGGTTGTTTCACGTCCGCTCGTAGTTTTGGGAACCGGATCCATGTCCCAATTGCGGCCACGGAGCCAACAATGTCAATCGCGCGCGGCATGGAATGAGGCCGCCGGGTGACTTACGCTTTCCCGACGTGACTTGCCGGGACTTTTTATGAGTGCTGATCTTCGCGCGAAAATTGTCGCTATTCCGTGTTGGTATCACCGTATCGCTCTGCCCGATGGCTTGGTGACGCCGGGCTGGGCACCACCACTCGCGCCGGAGCGACATCAGCTCCCGGAAGATGTAACAGGCTTGCGCATTCTCGATGTCGGCGCCTGGGATAGTTATTGGACTTTCGACGCTTTAGAGCGCGGCGCAGAAGAAGTCCTGGCTATTGATGATTTTTCCGACAACCTCGATGAAGGTCACAACGTTTCGCGGCCTAAGTGGGAAACCTTCAATCTGTGCCGGGATGCGCTGGGCCATTCCGAAGAGCGGTGCCAGCGCAAGGAAATGAACATCTTGATATCTCGCCGGAAAATGTCGGCAGCTTCGATGTCGTGTTTTTTTCGGCGCCCTCTATCACCTGCCCCACCCGTTGCTAGCTCTAGACAAGCTGGCCACCATTGGTACGGGAACTATCCCTGGTGGAAAGCGCCATATGCGACGACTACGGCCCGTATCGCGGCTTAGGACAGGGTTACGGCGGACGTCAGATGGTCACGAGTTCTATCCGGATAAACAACTCGGGGATAATTCTACCAATTGGTGGGCACCTACCCTGGACTGCCTCAGCCACATTGTTCGTGCCGCAGGATTCGATGAGGTGCATTGTTGGACGCTGACCGACGCCCCAAAAGAGATTCCCCATTGCCACGGTTTTGCCCGCGGCGTCAAAAAGGACGGCCGCTATATGCAAACAATCGACCGCGCACGCTGACGGCGCGGCGGTGACGCATTAAGTGTTCGAGCCCCAAAACAAAGGGCTGGATGGCGCCCAGAGTTTCTATAACCTGGGGCGATGTCATCCAAAGCCGAGAAAAATCCCAAGGCGCTCCCCTTGCCGCTCAGCCCGGAGGCGATCGCCCTTAGCCCGAAACTCCAGTCCACAGAAGTCAAACCTAACGAAACCGAAAAGGTAAAAGAAACAGGCGGGCCCAAAGGCGCCGACCCCACCCGCTTCGGTGATTGGGAGCGCAAGGGTCGTTGTTCAGATTTTTAACACCCCCGCAGCCGGCACCCCCCGAGTCTTCAATAAATTGTTAAGAGCCCCCTGCTAGCCAATTGATTCCGGGCGCCTTCTGGGGCGCGCTTAAGATCGCAACACAAGCGCCATCAATGAAGCGCTGAAACAACAAGCAAAAATCCAAGAACTGTTCCGACAAGCGGAGCTTTTCAGAACGAAATAGGGGATGTGGAACGGTCACGCCACTCGGTGCGGTCATGGACGTATTGCGGCGGCGCGCAGCTAAACCACCGGCGCACAAGGATCACGGCCCTTTTCTCGACGATGGTCTAGATGGCGCCTTTTACGAGATGGAGCCATTGCGCGTTCTCGTCGGCCCGCTCGCGGGCGACATTATTGGCGCCGCCCTGAAAGAAAAGGGTGTTGCCGCGAGCAACACTGAATATCTCAAACAGGTAGCCCAGGCCTTTGATGAAGCCTGCAACGTGTTCGTCGAATTAAATTTAGATAGCAACGCCGAGATGGCGCAAACCAACGCGAGGTCATTCTCAAGCTCTTGGCGGACCGAGCCTGAGTCCCCGCCGATTCCGCCCATTTTTTCGCTCTATCCATTGACCCGCTGAACGCTCGAGAAGACACTGTTGTCACCATTGCCCGGCAGACGCGAAAGGGAGGTCACTATGATACGCTGGATATTCGTTGTAGTAGCCCTTGGAATCTGGGCGCCTGGGATTTCGAGCATGGGCCACGCTGCAGACATGCCGCCCGTCAAACTGGATGAATGGCAAGTGCCCTGGGACAATTCTCGCCCGCGCGATCCGTTCGCGCAAAGCGCGGACGCGGTTTGGTTCGTTGGCCAGCGCGGAAATTATGTCGCTATGCTCAATCCCAAAGACGGCGCGTTCAAAAAGTACGATCTTCCCGACAAAGCGCTTCCACACAATTTGATCGTCGATAGCCAGGGGATCGTCTGGTACGCAGGCAATGGCGATGCACACATCGGCCGAATAGACCCAACGACGGGCGGTATCGAACGCATCGATATACCTACTAAGAGCGCACGAGATCCGCATACTTTGGTTTTCGACGAGAATGAAAATATTTGGTTCACTGTGCAGAATGGAAATTTCGTCGGCCATCTCAACACGGACACGCGCAGTATCCGTCTCATTGAAGTTCCAACCAAAGGTGCGCGACCTTACGGCATTAAGCTAGACTCTCGCGGGCAGCCCTGGGTGGTGGAATTCGGAAGCCACAAACTGGCCTTGATTGATCCGGAAACCTTCACGCTGAAAGAAATCGATTTGCCGCGCGAAGGCGCACGTCCGCGCCGCATTGCGATCACTTCTGATGATATGGTTTGGTACGTTGATTACGCTGACGGATATCTGGGCCGGTATAATCCGCGCAATGGCATGTTCGATGAATGGGCAGCGCCCGGTGGGTCTGGTGCGCGTCCGTATGGCCTTGAAGTAGACGATGAGGATCGCCTTTGGTTCGTCGAGTTTGGCGCCAACCCGGCGCGTTTTGTGGGCTTCGACACCAAGACGGAAGCGTTTATCGGCATTACCGAGATCCCCAGCGGCGGTGGGGTACGTCATATGCACTATTACCAACCTACGCAGACAATTTGGTTCGGCACGGACTCGGGCACCATCGGTCGCATCCAAGTGCCGGTTTCGCCGCAGCTGACAAACTAGGCATATTACATGCGTGCGGTGTCTGCAGCGCTGGGATGCCTGTTACTCTATGTACCCCATGACATTCATGCTTACGTCGACGGCCCGGTGACAGACCGCGACGGCGGCGGTGCACTCACCTGCCGGGAATGCCATTTTCACGAAGAAGATTTAGCCGGGGCAGGATCGATTTCCATCAGCGGACTTCCGCCGCATTACGAATCCGGTCGCGTATACACGCTGACGCTACATCTCTTGCGCCCAGACATGAAACGCGGCGGTTTTCAGATGTCCGTGCGTGGCGACGCTGGCGCTCCGGCGGGTAAACTGACCTCGGCAGACGAGAGCGTAAAGGTGGTCGCCGACCCAAACAGCGGCGTGACGTTCGCCCAACATAGTGAAGACGGCGCGCCATTCGTCGATAACGGTAGGGCGGCGTGGACGATTCAGTGGTCCGCGCCGATCGAATCATCGGGTGTGGTGTTTTACGCTGCGGGCAATGCTTCCAATGGCGACGATTCCGCACTTGGCGACGTGATTCTTTTATTCAGCCGCGCACTGGAGCCCAACCATTAGTCTCATTGCACCGCGCGGTTCTTCACCAAATCATCCACGACGCCGGGGTCGGCCAACGTAGAGGTATCGCCTAGATTGCCCACGTCATTCTCGGCGATCTTGCGCAGAATCCGGCGCATGATTTTCCCCGAGCGCGTCTTGGGCAGGCTCGGTGCCCATTGCAACACGTCCGGCTTGGCGATGGGACCAATGTCCTTGCCCACCCAATCGGTGAGCGCCATGCGCAACTCGTCGGTCAGCTCTACCCCTTTTAGCAGCGTGACAAACGCGTAGATTCCCTGGCCTTTCACGTCGTGCGGATAACCCACAACCGCGGCCTCAGTCACTGCTTCGTGAGCCACCAGCGCGCTTTCAACTTCTGCTGTGCCCATGCGATGGCCAGAAACGTTGATCACGTCGTCTACACGGCCGGTAATCCAGTAATAGCCGTCTTCGTCACGCCTGCATCCATCTCCGGTAAAATATTTGCCTGGATAGGTTTTAAAATAGGTGTCGACGAACCGCTGATGGTTGCCGTACACGGTGCGCATTTGCCCCGGCCACGAGGTTTTAATACATAAATTGCCAACGCAAGCGCCGTCCAGCTCGTTGCCTTCGGCGTCAACGATGCACGGTTCAATACCGAAAAACGGCAAGCTCGCCGAACCAGGTTTGAACTTGGTGGCACCGGGGATAGGCGTGATGAGAATGCCACCGGTTTCCGTCTGCCACCATGTATCGACAATCGGACAGCGTCCGTCGCCCACCACCCGGTGATACCACAACCAAGCTTCCGGATTAATGGGTTCGCCGACGGAACCTAGAAGGCGCAGGGTGGCTCGAGAGGTGCGTTTAACCGGATCGTCGCCATCGCGCATCAGCGCCCTAATTGCGGTGGGAGCGGTGTAGAAAATATTCACGCCGTGTTTGTCGATGATCTGCCAGAACCGAGACGAGTCGGGATAGTTTGGTACGCCCTCGAACATGAGAGTTGTCGCACCGTTGGCGAGCGGTCCATAGACGATATAGCTGTGGCCTGTCACCCAGCCGACGTCCGCCGTGCACCAATAGACATCGCCGTCCTTGTAATCGAACACGTACTCGTGGGTCATGGACGCGTAAACAAGATATCCGCCGGTTGTATGCAGCACACCCTTGGGCTTGCCGGTGGAGCCAGAGGTGTAAAGAATGAACAGTGGGTCTTCCGCACTCACTTCGACAGGGTCACAGAACGCATGGGCACGCTCGGTCAGCACGTGGTACCAGACGTCCCTCGGCGTGGTCATAGGCACCTTTGCATCGGTGTTCTTTACGACGACCACATTGTGCACCGAAGGCGTTGCCTGAAGTGCTTCGTCCACGTTCGCCTTGAGAGGAACAGTCTTGCCGCCGCGCCTGCCCTCATCCGCCGTGATCACCAGTTTAGCCTCACAATCGTTGATGCGGTCGGCCAAAGAATTGGGCGCAAACCCTCCGAATACCACCGAGTGGACCGCGCCGATGCGGGCGCAGGCCAGCATGGCTACCGCCGCCTCGATGATCATGGGCATATAGATGCACACTCGATCACCCTTGGTTACACCGAGAGACTTGAGCACATTGGCCAGCCGGCATGTTTCTTCATGCAATTCAGCATATGTGATGTGTTTTGATTCTCTCGGATCGTCACCTTCCCAGATGATGGCGGTTTGGGTGCCGCGGTACTGTAAATGCCGATCCAGGCAGTTCACACTCGCGTTCAGTGTGCCGTCTTGATACCACTTGATGTGAAGATCATCGGCCTTAAAGGACACGTCGCACACGTGGGAGTACGGCTTAATCCAGTCCAGGCGCTTGCCGGTGACCCTCCAGAAGGTCAGTCGGTCCTTCGTGGCATCATCGTGCATCTCTCGGTATTTGCGCTCATCCAACAGCGCTTTTGCCGCAAATGCCTCTGGAACGTCGATCACCTGACCGTCTGACATCACGCGCCTCCCTGTATTTCTTGACGGCAATCATAATCAAGCACGGTGCATAGAGTCACGCTTCGCGACATTGTGAGACACGAACATTATGATTTAGAGAAAATAGCGCCTTCTTCGTCGACGCGGATGGGAAAGGACGTCAAAGACCGGCCCTTGCAGGGTCCGCGCACGCACCCTCCCGTCGCGACACCCCGGGCGGCTAACGGCGAGTGTCTGCGGAGAGAGCGTGCCAGATTCATTTTGGCGTCATATCTACAACATCGGCGGCGGTGCTAATACACGTGTGATCAATCACAAGTTCATGACGAAGTCCGATGCCTCGATGGGAATTACTGATTTTCGGAAGGCATTTCATCCTAACTGGTTCGCTACACGAAATGTCCATGGGCGGTGGTATGCCGATTCAGATCGGCTCGAAGCGTTGGTTCCTTTTCACAATGAATCGATTGACGATTTCATGAACGATATGAAAAGAAATACGCCGCTCCTATTGAACCATGGTTATGACGAAACGAAGGCACGTGGCGCGTGGCTGCTGTCAGATATGCGAGATGCGGCCGCGTTCCTTGGGGACGGTTGCCTTTCCGATCATTTCGACGGACCCTTCATACTATTGGCATGGCGCTGCGCTTTGAGCCATGAGTTTGCTATGTCGCCCAATCTCATGCGGGCTGGTGGCCACTGGTGTCCCTCATGCATGATGGATTCAGGCTGCTAACCAGACGTTGCGCACCGCAATCCGTTCTTTGCGCAGGTGTGGCAGGAAAGCTAACGACGCACCGATCGCTCGAATATCTGGCCGGCAGGAAAAAGGTGCGCTTTCTCACGCGATCGGTAGAACCTGGCGCGTGGGCATCACCACCACGCGCTCGAACAACCCCGCCTTGTTGTAAGGATCCTCGGCGAAGAACGCGCGGGCCGCCGCTAAACCCTCAACGTTGGCGATGATCAGCGAACCGATCGACGTTTCGCCGTCGTCGGCCAGCAGGGGACCACCATATTTCAGATCAATGGTCCCTGCTTGAACCCATGTCAGATGCTCCGCACGCGTCTTTTGGCGCAAATCTTCGTGACCGGGTTTATCGAAACACATGGCGGCAACAAGCATGACGTTCTCCCTATGTGCATTATCTGTTAACGGCGCTTGGGTGGCTTCTTCGCTGATGCTTTTTTCACCGTTGGTTTGGGCGCGGGCCGAACCGCGCGGCGGGCGGCACGCCGCCGAGCGGCAGCGCTGGGGTCAGCCTTGCGGCGTGGTCCAACCGGCGATGCCTTTTTCGCCTTGAGTTTTGGCTTCGCTTTCGCCTTGGATGTCCTTATCGTTTGGAGCCTAATCGGGCTACCGCGACCGTAGTCATCGGCGATGCGTACGATGTCGTCCTCGCCTACATATTCGCCCGATTGCACTTCGACCATGTGCAATTCGACTTGACCCGGGTTGGCGAGGCGGTGAACGGTGCCGGCGGGAACAAAGGTACTCTCGTTCTCTCGTAGAATGAAATTCTCATCATCGCGGGTGACCACTGCGGTGCCAGTAACCACCACCCAATGCTCGCTACGATGCCAGTGTTGTTGCAAAGACAGCTGTGCACCGGGCTTCACACAAATGCGCTTAACTTTAAAACGCGGACCGTCGTCCATGGTCTGGAACCAGCCCCAGGGGCGATAGGTGCGCGCCTGGGCCGTCGCCTCGGAGCGGCCCCCGGCTTTCAGACGTTCCACGACTTGCTTCACTTTCTGATCATGCGCCTTGTCAGCCACCAACACGGCATCCTCCGTAACCACCACGATAATGTCTTTAACCCCAATAACCGCAGTGAACTGCCTTTCGCTGCGCACGTAGGCATTAGTACTGTCCACGGCCATGACGTCGCCGAGGAAGGTATTACCTGCGCTGTCTTTTTCAGTCTCGGCGTGCAGCGCGCTCCATGAGCCGACATCGGACCAGCCTATGTCGACGGGCACTACCGCCGCCTTGTCGGTACGCTCCATGATCCCGTAGTCGATGGACTGGGACGGCGCTTTAGCGAATGCATCCCCGTCGAGCCGGAAGAAGAACAGATCGCGCTGTCCCTTTTTAAGTGCAACGCGGCAGGCCGGGACGATAGCGGGTTCGCTGCGATCCAGTTCTGACAGATATAAACCCACCTGACACATGAAGATACCGCCGTTCCAATAGTGACCGCCGGAATCAAGAAACTTGGCGGCCGTTGCCGCGTCAGGCTTTTCCACAAACCGCGCAACAGAAAAGGTATCGCCGGCCTTGGGCAGCGCGGGACCGCGCTTGATATACCCGTAGGCTGTCGAAGGACTCGAAGGCTGGATACCGAAGGTCACCATATGCCCGTTCTGTGCGACTGGCACTGCAGTGGCGACCGCAATGCGGAAAACCTCAGGTTTTTTTACCAGATGATCTGACGGCATGATGAGCATCAACGCGTCCGGATCATCCTCCAGCAACAGCGCGGCCACGCACCCGGCCGGCGCAGTATTACGGCCCTGCGGCTCGATGATGATAGCTTTGGGCTCAACATTCACTGCACGTAGTTGTTCGGCGACAATAAAGCGATGTGCCTCATTGCATACAACGATTGGGGCCTGGACTGAGAAGCGTGCCCCGCGCGGCATGGCGCCCAAACGCAGCACCGTTTCCTGCAGCAGGCTGCGTTCGGACATGAGTGGTTGAAGCTGCTTCGGGAATTCCTCGCGAGAGAGCGGCCACAAACGCGAGCCGCTACCGCCGGAGAGAACCACAGGATACAGACGTGCGGTTTTACTCACCAGATTTCCCTCGAAGAATGTATGTGCCCTGGCGATACCTCACCGCCTAGAATCCTTCCAGTGTCCATCCACCTACGAAATTGTGAATTAGCCCACTTCATTCCTGAGCGGGCGACCGAGCAACTCCTTCAGCATATCGTCTATAGCCGCGCCGTGATTGAGCACCTGATCAATCGCCGCACAAATGGGCATATCCACCTCAAGTTTTGCCGCAAGGGAAACTACCGCATCTGCCGTGGCAACGCCCTCGGTGACCGAGCGGCGCGCACCCAGAACTTCATCAAGGGATTTTCCTTTGCCCAGCTCGACGCCCAGGGAATAGTTGCGCGACTGCAAGGACGTAGCTGTCAGAACCAAATCGCCAAGACCGGAGAGCCCCATCAGTGTTTCAGGCCGGCCGCCGCGGGCCGCCGCAAGCCGCACAATCTCTGCCAGGCCGCGCGTAAGCAACGCCGCTCTTGCGTTAGCGCCAAGACCATTCCCTTCGGCCATTCCACAGCCGATCGCCAGAACATTCTTGACCGCGCCGCCCACCTCGGCACCGGTGATGTCGTCCGACAGATACGGACGGAACGTGGGTGAGCTCAATGCCACACCGACGTGGCGGCCCAAGACCTGATCCGCCGCCGCCAGGGTGATGGCCGTCGGCAAAGCCGAGGCTACCTCGCGGGCGAACGTGGGGCCTGACAACACCATCATCGATGCCTGTGGCAACGTCTCCGCGACAACGTCTGTCATCAAAGCTGAGGTGCCGCACTCGATTCCCTTGGCGCAAATGACCACCGGGGTACCGGCCTTTACTTGACGTCCGAGGTCCTTGCAGCTGGCACGTAGAAACTGCGCGGGCACCACAAGTAAAATAGCATCAGCCGCCGCTGCCCGGCCCAAATCGCCCGTAGCGGTAATCGCCGAATCCAGTGTGATATCGGGCAGGTATACGGAATTGCAGTATTCGCGGTTGATCGCCGTAACCACCTCCGGCTCGAGTGCCCAGAGGGTCACATCGCGTCCGGCGCGCCGGGCCACAGCCGCAAGCGCCGTGCCCCAGGCTCCGGCGCCGATAACACCGATGCGTTGCATGTCCGCCATGATTCCAACTCAAAAATTGCCGTTTCTTGTCTATGCCCGGGCGCCGGATGAATGTCCATGATAGGGGCGTTGCAAACGTCCAGGGGATGGGCCAAGACCTTGACTATGACCATTCTTATCACAGGTGCCGCCGGCTTTATCGGGTTTCATGTGGCGCGGCGACTTCTCGATCTCGGACGGCGGGTCGTCGCAATAGATAATTTTAATTCCTATTACGACGTGCGCTTGAAAGACGCCCGTTGGGCGCAATTGAAAAACAGCGACGGATTCACCGGCCGGCGCATGGATCTGGCTAACCGTCGCGCTGTGTTTAAGTTGTGCGACGAAACCGAGCCCTCGCATATCGTACACCTCGGCGCTCAGGCCGGCGTGCGCTACGGCATCGACAATCCCGAGGCCTACACCAATTCAAATCTCGTCGGTTTTATGAACATTCTTGAGGCGGCGCGGGTGCTCAAGGTTGACCATTTCGTATTCGCGTCCACCAGTTCGGTTTACGGCGCGAACACGACCATGCCCTTCGCCGAACACCACACCGCTGACCACCAGCTGAGTCTTTACGCGGCGACTAAGCGCGCCAATGAAGCACTCGCTCATTCCTACACGCATCTATTTAAAATTCCGGCGACCGGTCTCAGGTTTTTCACCGTTTATGGTCCTTGGGGTCGCCCCGACATGGCGCCGCAAAAATTCACAGCGGGTATTTTTGCCGGTGACCCTATCGACATCTACAACGAGGGAAAGATGAAGCGCGATTTCACATTCATCGACGATGTCGTTGAAGGAGTTGTGCGCGTTATTGATCACATTCCTGTAGCCGATGAGTCCTGGGACTCGGCAAATCCTGCGCCCGACAGCAGCGGTGTCGCGCCCTACCGCATTTTTAATATCGGCCGCGGTGAACCCGTCGATTTGATGGATTTTATTGCCGCGTTGGAAAAGCACATCGGCCAGAAGGCCGTACTTAATTTCATGCCTATACAGCCGGGCGATGTGGAAGAAACTTGGTGCGACGTCAGTGCCCTGCACCGCGCTGTGCGCTACGAGCCTAGAGTCTCTATTGATGACGGCTTAAAGAAAACCGTTGAGTGGTTTCGCGGCTATTACAAGGTTTAAGCTTTGGTTCCCGCGCCGCGAGCGGGCGCGGCTCCGGGGTCTAGCGGCCAGCGCGGCCGTGCCTTGAAATCTAGCGAATCGGTCAACCCCAACTTCAGTCGCTCCAGCCCGGCCCAAGCGATCATGATAGCGTTGTCCGTGCACAGCGCTACAGGCGGCACGACGAAAGACAATCCCTCACCTGCGCACCGCTGTACCAGCGCAGCACGCAAGGCCATGTTAGCGGCAACACCGCCGGCGGCCACCAGCGCAGTTCCCTGCGGATAGCTGACAAGGAACGCTTCTATGCCTCGTCCGGTGCGGTCGGCCAAAGACTCGACAAGTGCGGCCTGAAACGACGCGGCAAGGTCGGCTACGTCGTTTTCATGAAGTTCGCCAGGCGGAAGCACCTCGGCGGCCTGACGTACAGCAGTCTTCAATCCGGAAAAAGAAAAATCGCAGCCCTGTTTGCCCTTCATCGGCCGGGGTAGCGCGAAACGCTTGGCATCGCCGTCACGCGCCACGTGCTCGATGGCTGGCCCGCCGGGATACTCAAGCCCCAGCATCTTAGCCACTTTATCGAACGCTTCGCCGGCAGCGTCGTCCACCGTTGTGCCCAGTCGCCGATAGGCACCGACCCCCTCTACCGCTAGCAACTGGCAGTGGCCCCCGGAGACCAGTAGAAGTAGATATGGAAAATCCACGCCATCGGTGAATCGTGCAGTCAGCGCATGACCCTCCAAATGGTTCACCGCCATGAATGGAATCTTGTGAACAGCGGCGATGGCTTTGGCGGTCATGACCCCCACCAAGATGCCGCCGATCAGACCCGGCCCACCCGTGGCAGCCACGCCAGCAAGATCACCATAACCAATACCGGCATCTCCCATGGCTTTGGCTACTAGGCTGTCCAAATGCGCCAAGTGAGAGCGTGCCGCAATTTCCGGGACGATGCCGCCGTACGGGCGGTGCTCAGCCACTTGGCTAAGCACCGCATGAGACAACACCTCGCCGTCGCCATCCACCACAGCGGCGGCGGTCTCATCACAACTTGTTTCAAGTCCTAAGACGATCATTCTGGCACTGTCACTACGCAGGCGGCTAGGTCCGGCGAAAAAGCCTTAAAACCGGCTTTTCACCCTCAAATGCAGCCTCTACAACACTTGCAGGGACGTTACCAGGAAAGCCGATGCGGGTTCTGATTACACAACTGGTGCATGATGCCGCCGCCGTTGCGGCCTCGTTGCAGGCCCGCGGCCATCCTGCGCTCACGATCCCCCTGGTGAACGTGGAGGGCACCACCCCCCTGCCGTCAAACTGGAAGGCGCGCAAGGATTTATCGTCACCAGCCCCGATGGCGCGCGGCAAAGGAGAAAGCTGAAAAAAGAAACCATAGGGAACGAAAGACAAGATGCGAAATCTGCGAGCGCCGCAGAGCAGAAAAAGAAATCGGCGGAGAGCGGCGACAACGCAACGGATGAAGGAACAGATGAGTCGCCGGAGCCGTCAGGTCTTGGCTGAAAATTTCGGTCGTGGCTCTCGCGCAGAAGCGCCCTGGAACCTTCCGGCCCTATGTTCACCCGTTTTCAAGACCAGCAGACGCCCGCCAATCATCCTAATGCCGATGTGGCGAACGGTAGCCTATCAGCTACAATAGTGCCGCCGGTTGCCGTGACCGCGGCCGCACCCGAACTAAAGGTTGCCCAAAACCGCCACCACAAATCGCGGATCGAGCCGGGCCGTCGCCATCGGAGGAAAAACAAGACGTGTCACAACAACCGCCGCAAGACCCCACGGACGATCTCGCCTTTCCCAAGGACTCGCCACACACACCCGCCGCCGCATCCCTGCGCAGCGCTGGACGGGCTGAACGCCTAAGAGTCGAGGACGCCGCAGATCAGAGCGCTCGCCAACACCGCTACAAGAATTTTGATATTGGCGATGCTCCGTCCGAGACTGCTCTGGATGGCGCCGATCAAGACGCAACCATTCACTCGGCCGAATCCAAGTCGGGTGGCGGGATCGGCCGCGTTGTTTCTCTTTTCGTTGTATTAGTGGTGATGGCGGGGGTGATTATTGGAACTGCTTCCTGGTGGATCCCGCGCCTCACGCAGATTATCCAAGGCACAGTCGCACCCAGCCGTAGCGCTCCGAGTTTGCCAGTACAATCTGCCCAACCCGCACCGGAACCTGAAGCCACGGCGGCATCGGCGGCCCCGCTGACAGTCGTCGAGACTTTGCAAGCACTTGAACAAGGCGGCGGCGCGGGTGACGCCTCGGTCCTCTCCTTAAGCCAGTCTCTCTCTAGCCAGGCTCAGCAATTGACCGCCGTGAGTGCGCGCCTCGCCACATTGGAGGCGGCCATCGGCAACACCGCTCGAGTTGAGGACTTGGGCAACCGCATAGTCATCCTCGAAGGAAAAAGCGCAGATGCCGCCAGTGTTCTCACCTTATCGGACCGTGTGGCCGCATTGGAAGATATCTCCCGCCGAGCCATCGCCGAGCAAACCGCAGAGGTGGCATTGCTGATGGCTGCCGCGCAACTGCGTGAAGCCGTTGTAGCTGGGCGGCCGTTTGAAATTGAATTAGAAACAACCAAAGCCCTATCCGCACACGTTTTGGATACGTCGATCGAAGATGAAGGATTTGCCGCATACGCCGCGCGCGGCGTTCCGTCTCTGTCCGCGCTGCAACGACGCTTTGACGAAACCGCGGCACGCGTCGTGCGCGCCGAGATGATTCCTGAAGGAGCGAACGGGTGGCTGCGCCAATCGCTTGACCGGCTCATGTCTATTGTCACCGTGCGCCGAGTGGACGGCACGCCCGCTGGGAACAGCGCATCGGCCGTATTGGCACGGTCCGAAAACCGTCTCCTCACCGGCAATATCGCCGGCGCGGCCGTGGAGATGACCGCCCTGACAGGCGCAGCTGCCGAGGCCGCCGCGCCGTGGCTCGCGGACGCGAGCGCTCGTATCGCTGCAGACCGGGCCATCACTACCGTGCTGCGCGGTACCATGGCGCTGATGGCCGTTGAGACACGGCCCCCAGTGCCAACCACATCCACCAGCGAGAGTAAATGACGCCATGGCCCGTCTGATCGCTTACGTACTCGGAATTGCGGCGGTTGTTGCTAGCGCCGTGTGGATGGCCAGCGAGCCGGGCTCTGTGGAACTCGTTTGGCGCGGCTGGCGCGTAGATACAACCGTTGGCATTCTTGTGGCCACAGTCCTAGCGGTGATCATCGTGATTTTACTTATTCTGCGCGTAATCTCGGCGCTGAGCGGTACCGTTAAGGACTTAGCTGCGGCGCGGAGAGAGCGCCGGATCAACCGCGGGCTCCTCACGCTTGGCGATGGGTTCGCCGCCGTTCAGGCAGGACAGGGCGCCGTTGCCCAACGTCTTGCAAAAGAGGCTTCCAAATTATTGGACAATAATCCGGCAGTTCTTGTCCTACGAAAGGAAGCGGCTGATCTGAGCGGCGATACGCGTGAAATGCAAGCCGCCGCCATGGCACTGTTGAACCGGCCGCAAACAGAGTTGACCGCCCTACGCACACTCGCAAACAAAGCGCTGGGCGATGGAGACGTAGTTGGAGCATTGCGCCACGCGCAAAAAGCTATGGCGCGCAAGGACGCGCCGCCGTGGGCGCTGGATATGGTCCTGGACCTTCAGGTCGGTATGGAACGCTGGGCCGATGCATTATCGGTGTTGGATACTAAGTTGGGGCGCACCGTTTTCAATGCCGCCGAACACCAGCGCCTAAAAGCGAAATTACTTGTGCAAGAGACGCACGGTGCGCTCAAAAACGGTGACGCCGCCACGGCGATAACCGCTGCAAAAAAGGCGATGGATGCAGCCGAGCTAAGCCATGATGCCGTGGCGGTGTACGCCAAAGCTATGGCGAGCCAGGGCAAGGGCCGCAAAGCCGCCGGCGCCGTTGAAAAGGCGTGGAGGTCGAATCCGCACCCCGATTTGCTCGCCGCATACAGGGCTTTGGTGCCCGGCGAGTCCGCTCTGGATTGGGCGAAGCGCGTTGAGAATTTGGCCAAGACTGCGTCCGATCATCCCGAGACACGCCTCGCGGTCGCCGACGCGTCCCTCGACGCCGAGCTTTGGGGGCAGGCGCGGGATCGGCTTTCATCGCTCACGAGCGACGATATGGCGCCGGATATTCGGTCCCGCGCCGCGCGCCTAATGGCGGATGTTGAAACCCGCGAGCGCGGGGATGCGGGTGCCGCTGGCGAATGGCTCAAGCTTGCGCTTTCGATGCAACAGAGCACATCTCAAAGCTCCCCGTCGCCGAAATCCATAGGCGATCTTCTTGCCAAATCCTAATTTTAGAGCGCTATCGCAAATGGTGAGCCGATATGTGTGTTCGGCGTTTCGCTTATGCACGGGTTTTTGAAAACTCTTATCCGCCTTTTCGGATATGGTATTATCCCTGCGGCATCATCGGTACCGGCAGGACGGCATCGCCCAGCACCGGATAACGGGCACGGGCATCAAACAATTGATAGTGCCACCACTCATTTCGGAAAAAATCCCAACCGGCGGCGGTCATTAGGCCCAGGAGCAGCGCGCGGTTGCGTTGGGCCTCCGGTGAAATAGCGAGGTTGCCGTGATGGGATAAAGGAGTGAAGGCATCGAATGCCGTTCCCATATCCAATTCCAGACCATTGGGGTCCATCAGCGTCAGGTCGACAGCAACGCCCATGGAGTGGGGTGAGCCGCGGCGCGGGTCGGCCAAAAATTCTGGATCAGCGGTGTGGTTCCATAAGACCCATTGCGCTTCCGAAGGGCGGAAGGCGTCAAAAATCTTAAACTTCAACCTTAACGGCTGGGCCAATACAATGGCGTGGGACAACCGCTCAGCGGCGTCGGCGTGGAGAAAGCACCCAGGCCTGGCATAAACCGACTTACTGGTGAAGTTTTCTGGCGTAGCGTATGCAATTGAGCAACTTACATCATATGTAGGTGGTGCAATTTCAACCAGGGACATGGCGTGAGGGCTTCACAAAATTATTCCGGCAGCGACAACAGCGGCGTCACGGAACCGTATCATGATAGCGAATATTCTGAGGTTCAAACTATCCCCACCCACGGTCCAAGATCTCGCTTATGCTGATCCTAGCGTTCGACACCACTGCAGCAGCCTGTTCTGTTGCGCTCTGGCGCGATGGGAAAGTCCTGAAGGCCGAACACGCCATCATGAAACAGGGCCAGGCGGAAGCGCTCATGCCAATGATCGAGCGTGTTCTCGGTGAATGCGGGGCCGGCTATACAATGCTTGATCGCATGGCGGTTACAGTAGGGCCGGGATCATTTACAGGCGTGAGGGTGGGCATTGCCGCTGCGCGAGCGCTAGGCTTAGCCGCCGCCAAACCAGTAGTAGGGTTAAAAACAACCGAAGTCTTGGCGGCAGCTGCAATGGAGGACAACACCCGCGTTTTAGCGGCTGTCGATACCAAGCGCGGCGACCTCTACGTCCAAATGTTCGAGGACCGCCAGCCCATTGGCGACGTCAGCGTCGTTGCCCTGAAGGCCCTGCCTCATTGGGCCGGGCCGGAGCCTACGATTGTGGTCGGTGATGGTGCGGCCATCGCGGTTCGAGCTATTGGACCATCAGCAACGCAGTCAACTGCCGGCCCACTGCCCGACACCGCTGTGCTCGCCAAGCTGGCGGCTAGCCGGGAGCCGCGGGCGCAAGAACTTCTCCCGATCTATGCACGCTCGCCGGGAGTAATGATTCCGCCTCGCGGCGGGCGACTTCGCCCGTGAAAAATATCCGTGTCGTTCAAGTTGGCCCGGACCACAGCGTGCTGCTCGCCCCGCTGCACGGCACCGGTTTCTCCACTTCATGGACATGCGATGGGTTCGCGGCGCCGTTGAGGCAACCTGGCGTCGCGGCCTGGATATGCAACAGCGGCGTGAGTTCCGCGGTAGAGGCCACGGTCATGGCACGGGCACTTTAGATATGCTTTCGACCTAGTTCCGTCGCACCACCAACAAGTGCGGGTGCCGTTGGTCGGGCGCCCCCCGCGGTGATTCTGGCGCAAGGGAAATGACCTCATGACCGTGAGCTTTGACGGAACGGGGGACATTATCCAGCGGCTGCGCGCCTTTGAGACGCACAGTTGCGTGAGCGCCCGGAGGCATTTTTTCGAGCAAGAGCTTCGTCTTGACAAAAGTCAGCGGGCAAACGTCTCCGGTGATATCTATGAAGTATTCACGGTTCGCCATGGTTAATACCTAAGAAAAGAAGCCTGTAAACCAACATTGATTCGGCCCATTTGGCCACTTATACACACCACTTATTATGTTAACAGTGAGGATTGTTATGGACGATGATGGACAAAAGACCGATTTACTAGCGTTGACTGCCGAAATCGTCGCAGCACATGTGGCGAATAATTCTGTTTCCGTCGGCGACCTGCCGAAGTTAATCAACGAGGTTCACCGGGCGCTAGTGGGCATTGGAGATAGTCAGGGCAGCGATCGTCTTTCTCCGTCGGTTCCCGTCAAACAATCGGTGACGCCGGATTATATTGTCTGTCTGGAAGATGGGAAGAAGTTAAAAATGCTCAAGCGGCATCTAAAAACTGCCTACGACATGACTCCGGAACAGTATCGGGAACGCTGGGGCTTGCCTGCTAACTATCCCATGGTGGCGTCCAACTACGCCCGGCACCGATCAAGCTTAGCGAAAAAGATCGGACTCGGCACCAAAAACGGTCCGCGCAAGTAGGGCCGGATCCAAGCCAAAGGTATCTCATTCATAATATTAGGTCTTTTTCGCGTTTCTCTTTCACGGCTGATGCCACATAACTATGGTAGTGCATAATTAAGTGGCGCACTCAGAAAACGAAAGCGGTCAGGCAAGCATGACTCAAAATATTTCTCACATCGAGCAACTTTGCGCCGATAAGCGTATGAAAATGACCGAGCAGCGCCGGGTTATTGCCCGTGTCCTCTCAAACGCCAGCGACCATCCCGACGTGGAAGAGGTTCATCGCCGGTCACTTGCTGACGATGCGCGCATTTCTATTGCGACGGTCTACCGAACGATGCGTCTCTTCGAGAACGCTGGCATTGTGGAACGCCACGAGTTCGGCGATGGCCGGGCACGCTACGAGGAAACACCGACAACTCATCACGACCATCTGATCGACATGCGCTCCGGTGCGGTAACTGAGTTCCGCAATGATGATATCGAGCGCTTGCAGAAAGAAGTCGTCGCCGCCCACGGGTACAGGCTGGTGGGTCACCGACATGAGCTCTACGTGGTGCCTTTAGACAAAGAAAAAACAACAAAAGCGTAATACGACATCTTGTAATGGGCTGTTTACGGTTTTGTTTCGAGATAACGCTGGATTTGACGACGTCTATTTTTGAATTCAACGACGCGGTTAAACAAATGCCTGGATCGATTTCTAGCGGCAAACGGATCAGCTTGTGTTCCGGTCTCCAGGACGCCGCAAAGAAAACGGTGGCAAACGGCATAAACGCGGAGCGGATATGACGGCCCAACATCGCCACACTGGAAACTCAAAGGCAGCGCCACCGACGCTACCGACGCGGGCGGCAACTTCCCCAGGCCCATCACAAGCGGCGGACTTGCCGATCCTCCGCGCGTTCGAGCCTGTGGTCGCCGGCAATCAAGTAATTCGGCTAGCCGTTTCGCCGGCTGAGATCGATGCCGCTCAGGCGCTACGGTACCGCGTGTTTTACGACGAACTGGGCGCGCGCCCGTTGCCCGAGATGGAGGCGATACGCCGCGATTTCGACGTGTACGACACCGCCTGCGATCACCTCATCGTCGTGGACCGAAGTCGGTCCAAAGACGACCAAGTCGTGGGCACTTACCGTATTATGCAGCGCGAACACGCGCGCGCAGTGGGCGCCTTTTATACAGCTTCGGAGTATAACATTAATCCGTTACTGAGTTTTCCAGGTGCGCTTATGGAATTGGGCCGTAGCTGTGTTGATATGCGCTATCGCGACCGCGCCACAATGCAACTCTTATGGCGCGGCGTTGCCGAGTACGTGAACGCCCATGATATTAAGATGATGTTTGGTTGCGCTAGTCTTCCTGGCACCAACCCGGATCAATTGTCCACGCAATTGTCGTATCTTTATCACCATCACCTCGCGCCCAAGGCGGTGCGCACGCAAGCGTTGCCCGAACGCTTCACGAACATGTGCTTGTTGCCCAAGGACGCCATCAACCCGAGGCACGCAGTGGCCAGTTTGCCGCCGCTTCTAAAGGGATATTTACGTGTGGGCAGCTTTGTCGGCGACGGCGCGGTCATTGATTACCAATTCAACACGATAGATGTTTGCATTATCGTGAAAACCGATCTCATTGTAGGACGCTACATGCGCCACTACGATCTGGCTGAACGGAACGGGGTAACATCATTCCGAAAAGCCTCTTAGGTCCGGCGCCTGCGCTACCGACGACATTCGCCGGGTCAATCGTTGCAGCCCTGCGCTTAACCGCGGCGGCGGCGATGATGACCTTCTCAACCGTCGTGACGGGTAGTCTGACCGCTTTAGGGCAGGACGGCGGTGGGTATCGGTGTTGGCATTACAAAGTTATGGCGCGGATCCTCGGGTTAAGGGTTTTGATTTTCGGCACCCAAGATGGCTCACGCCCTCAGCTGGTGGTCTGCAATCACATCTCCTACCTGGACATTATAGCGCTGGGCTCCGCTGCCGAGGGCGCCTTTGTGGCGAAGGCGGACATTGCCAAGTGGCCCGTGTTCGGTATTATGGCCAAGGTGGGCCGCTCGGTGTTTGTTGATCGACGGCGCGCCGCTACAGGTATAGCCCGGGATCAAATCCAAGAGCGGTTGGACGGCGGCGAAGCCCTAATCATGTTTCCTGAATCAACGTCCGGCGATGGGACGCGAATGCTACCGTTTAAGAGTGCACTGTTCACGGTGGCCGAACGTCACGGCGCGCGGCCGGACGGTCGGGTCGAACCGGTCATCGTACAACCGATATCCATAGCCTATACCCGGCTGAACGGTTTGCCCATCGGCGTTGGCTGGCGCCCGTTCTTCGCCTGGTTTGGCGATATGAAACTCATGCCGCATCTTTGGCATATGGCGAAACTCGGCGCCACGACGGTGGAAATTACGTTTCACGCTCCGGTTTCCCGCGCGGAGTTCCCCAACCGCAAGGCACTCGCAGCCCATTGTGAGCGGGTTTGCCGCGAAGGGATGGCCCAATCGCTTGCGGGGCGCCGGGATATCTGAGCTTTGAAGCCCGGCCGGACGGCCGTGGACCTTTGCTTTTGCGGCATCGAGAGAGTATGAGAAGCCGAGGTATTCCGGGCGCGAACGAGCCGTACACAGAGGATACAACACCGGCGGGCCATGGTTAAGCAGAGCGATACAAATAACTCCGGCGCACGCAAAAAATTGTTCATCAAGACTTACGGATGTCAGATGAACGTTTACGATTCCGGACGCATGACAGATGTTCTCGCGCCTCTCGGCTACGCGCCGACGGACGCTCCTGATGATGCGGACATGGTGATCCTCAACACTTGCCACATCCGCGAGAAAGCGGCTGAGAAGGTATTCTCGGATCTGGGCCGCATTCGCCCGCTGAAATCGGAAAGGGAATCCCGCGGCAGTGAAATGATCCTTGCCGTGGCTGGATGCGTCGCGCAAGCCGAAGGCGCCGAGATTATGGCACGCGCACCGTTTGTCGATATCGTCTTAGGCCCTCAAACCTATCACCGGCTCCCGGAACTCGTGGCGCGCGCCACACGCAGTGCCAGCGGAAACTCAAGCCCGCGACGAAGTATCCTAGATACGGAATTTCCGTCGGAACCCAAATTCGATCATTTACCAACGCCTACAGCCGACGGTCCAACGGCATTTCTTTCCGTGCAGGAAGGATGCGACAAATTTTGCACGTTCTGCGTCGTGCCATATACTCGCGGGCCAGAGTATTCGCGTCCTGCTTCCAGTGTGCTGCAAGAAGCCCGCGACCTCGTGGCCACAGGCGCCCGCGAGATCACCCTGCTTGGCCAGAACGTCAACGCGTATCACAGCGATGCGCCGCGCCGCAGGCAGGCCACGACGACAGACGGCACGTGGGGCCTTGGCCAACTAATTTATGCACTAGCGGAAACCGACGGACTTGAACGCATTCGTTACACAACTTCTCACCCGGGCGATATGGACGAGACGTTGATCGCGGCACATCGTGATGTACCGCAGCTCATGCCGTTTTTGCATCTTCCGGTGCAGTCGGGCTCCGACAAGATGCTGATGGCCATGAATCGTAGCCATACCCGCGACGACTATCGACGTATCGTTGACCAGCTTCGCGAAGCTCGTCCTGATATTGCTCTTTCATCTGATTTCATTGTTGGCGCGCCCGGCGAAACCGATAAGGATTTTGCCGGTACGTTGGATCTGGTAAATGAGGTCGGCTTCTCTCAATCCTATTCCTTCAAATACAGCGCGCGGCCTGGCACCCCTGCCGCTGCCATGCCGAATCAGGTGCCCGAACAGATCAAAGCCGAGCGACTGAGCGTTTTGCAGGCAGTGCTTGACCAACAGCTGCGGTCTTTCAACACCAGCTGTGTCGGACGAACCTTGGATGTACTGTTGACGGGATCGGGCCGTCATCCGGGACAACTCGTCGGCCGCAGCCCTTACCTTCAACCCGTACATGTTCTAGCCGACCACAAGCACCTGGGAAGAATTGCGCCATTGACCGTCGTTTCCGTGGAATCGTTCAGTCTGGGTGCGGTTTGGGCGGACAATTCAGTTGTTGCGGCCAGTGCCTGACACCGATCCAATAAGCGGTGCGCCAGAAAGCACCAGTAAACATCTAACGTGCGAGTTCTCCAACAACGCGCTCGTGCAGCAACTTGTCGGCCCACATAATGCCAATCTCTCTCGCCTTGAACAACGCCTCGGGGTCGTGCTGCATAACCGAGGTAACACCGTAACGATTGAAGGAACTCAGGACAGGGCGGCGTTGGCGGAGAGCGCCTTGTCTCTGCTTTACAGTCGGCTCTCCAGCGGCTTACCAGTCGACAAAGGCGATGTCGACGGAGCCGCACGCATAGCGACGTTAGACAGTGCACAAGCGGATATGGATCTCGGCATTCGCACGCGCAAGCGCCACATTTCGCCAAGATCGAAGGGACAGATAAGTTATCTTCAAGCGCTGAATACATACGAGCTCGTCTTTGCCCTTGGGCCGGCAGGGACGGGAAAAACATACCTTGCAGTGGCAAAAGCTGTTGCGATGAAGCTGGCGGGCGAGGTAGATCGAATCATCTTATCGCGCCCCGCCGTCGAGGCTGGCGAGCGCCTCGGTTTTCTGCCTGGCGATATGCGCGAGAAAGTCGACCCTTACCTTCGCCCCCTATACGATGCCTTGCATGAGATGCTGCCCGGGGATCAGGTGGCAAGGCTGCTATTGTCCGGCGATATTGAAGTCGCCCCTCTGGCATTCATGAGAGGCCGCACACTAAGCGATGCGTTTATCATCTTGGATGAAGCCCAGAATACAACGCCCGTACAAATGAAAATGGCGCTGACACGCATGGGCGAAAACGCACGTATGGTTGTCACGGGCGATTTAACACAGGTGGATCTTCCGCACGGCGTGCAATCAGGTCTAACCGACGCGCTGGAAACACTGAGGGGCACAAAAGGGATTAAGACAATTGAGTTCACACACCGGGATGTAGTGCGCCATGATCTAGTAACGCGCATAGTGTCTGCCTACGATGCGCGGGACGCCAAGCGAAGGACTGCGAACCCACGGAGATGAAACGCAGGACGCGAACACCGCCCACCACGCCGGATATCCATGTTGCGGTTGCCTCCCGGGCCTGGACGCGCAAGCTGCGGACAGCGGTAGCTTGCGTCAGGCGCGCCGCTGCCGCGGCGTTCGACGGCGCTGGCGGCATGGCGCCACGGCAAGCTGCCCAGCGGGGCACTCCGGAAATCAGCGTTCTTCTTACGACAGACACCGCGGTGCGCCGCCTCAACGCGTCGTACCGCGGCATCGACAAGCCCACGAACGTCCTTTCTTTTTCAACACTTTCAGCGGGTAAAGCGGCGGCGCTGCCGCTAGATGTTCCCGCGCTGCTCGGTGATGTTGTGATCGCTTACGGCACCGCAGACCGAGAAGCTCGGGCAGCGGGTAAAAATCTGGCGGCCCATCTTTCTTATTTGGTGGTACATGGCGTTTTGCATCTTTTAGGTTATGATCATCAGGGTGAATGTAACGCCATGAAGATGGAACACTTGGAGACCAGTATCCTCGCCGGCCTTGGGATTGCCGATCCATATGCCAAGACCCGCAAAAGACCGCTCGCGACCGACGAAGCGCGCATACAGCGTCAGAAACGTCCAGCTCGCAAGCAGGCCCGGACATGAACTATCCCGCGCGCGCGCCGCCGCATCAAGATGGTGTAGAAGAACGCGGACCGGGTATATTCGGAAAACTGAAGCGGTTGCTTTCGCCGGGAACAGGCGAGAGTGAAACCGTGCGCGACGTCATTGAGGAGTTAATTGAAGAGCGCTTTGAGGAGAACCCCGACAATGACGCGACAATCGATCCCAATGAACGGCTACTTCTCTCGAATGTCCTAAAGCTCCGTGACGTCACTGCCACGGACATCATGGTCCCGCGGGCAGATATAGTGGCTGTAGAAGTAAACACCTCTCTCACAGATGTTTTGAGGCTGTTGGTGCAAGAAGGGCATTCGCGATTCCCGGTTTATCGCGGGACGCTCGACGATGTGGCTGGACTTGTGCACATCAAGGACCTCGCAATACTGGCCACCGATAGTCTGCCGGGCGAGGGCGGCGATAATGCGGGTAGCGCGCTGAGAAAGGAAACGACGGGCCGTCTCATCGATATGGTACGTCCAGTGCTGTTCGTTTCGCCCGCGGTGCGGGTGATGGATCTGCTATTGGAAATGCGCTTAAAGCGCACGCATATGGCGTTGGTAGTTGACGAATATGGCGGCATCGACGGCTTGCTCACCATTGAAGACATGGTTGAACAAATTGTCGGGGAAATCGAGGACGAGCACGATGACGATGATGCTCCGGAAATGGTGCAGCGCGACGATGGCACGGTATTGGCGAATGCGCGGGTGATGTTGGGAGACTTTGAGACTCGGCACGGTACAATGTTCACAGATGTAGAGCGCGAAGAGGCCGATACCCTAGGCGGTCTTGTCGCTCGGTTAGCTGGGCGCGTGCCTGGGCGCGGCGAGCTCGTGAGACACCCCTCCGGGCTCGAATTTGAGGTGCTGGACGGCGACCCGCGGAGGGTGCGGCGGCTGTGTATTCGTGGCCTTCCCCAAGCAGCCGCGTACAGATAAACCGCCGAGATGAAGAAGTGCGTTTCATGATTGCCGCTGGAGCGCGGCGGCTCGGGGGGCTGGCTGGCTGGCGGCGACTGGCGGTAGCTTTCGTGGCTGGAGGCGTGGCAATCGCTGCGTATCCGCCGCTGTCTGTCGTCCCGGCACTGTGGTTTTCTTTTCCTGTTCTTATTTGGCTATTAGACGGCTGCGCGACACGGCGTGAATCTGCGGTAACCGGGTGGGCTTTTGGGTTTGGTCATTTCTTAGCAAGCTTCCATTGGATCACCAACGCTTTCTATGTGGATAGTGAAACCTTCGGAGCGTTCGCGATCCCGGCGGTAACCGGTCTATCGGCCGCGTTCGGCTTGTATACCGCTCTAGTCTGCGCCATCACCCACACGATCCCACCGCCTCCGCAGAACGACATTCCTGACGACCGTATGCTTATCGGAACGCTGCGTATTGTGCTGTTCGGAGCGGCGTGGACCGTTGTTGAGTGGTTGCGCGGGTGGGTTCTGACAGGCTTTCCTTGGAATCCGGTGGCAACCGTTTGGTCGGAAACAGCAACGCCGTTTGGGCTCCCTGTACTTCAGTCCGCGTCTCTAGTCGGCACTTATGGTTTGAGCTTAATGACCGTCGTCGCCGCGGCCGCACCGGCGGTTCTGGCTTACTCACCGCGTCTGCTTCGATCTTGGATTACAGCCGTGACGCCCGTTCTTTTTGTCGTGGTCGTGGGAGGCGGTGGCGGGCTGCGTCTATCTTTGACAGACACCAAATTTGTGCCGGGAACGAATTTCAGATTGGTTCAGGCCAGCATTCCTCAGAGCGACAGAGGCCGGCCCAGTTTGTGGGAAACGCATCTACGGGACTACATTCGGCTCAGTACTGCAAATCGACCAGCGGATATAACCCATGTCATATGGGGCGAAGCTGCGGTGCATTTTTTCCTCAACGTGGATAAGCCGCACCGGCTTCTAGCGGCGGAAGCAGCGCCAAAGGGCGGTATGCTCATAACGGGTGCGGACCGCGGCACAAGGACTGAAACTGGCCAACTGGAAGTTTTCAATTCTCTCTACGTAATCACGTCGCGGGGAGAGGTCGTCGCCGAATACGACAAAACACATCTTGTTCCCTTCGGAGAATATCTGCCCCTCAGATGGCTTGTTCCCTTTGAGAAACTGACCGGTGGCATGGGTGACTTTGTGGCTGGGTCTGGTCTGGCCACATTGGATCTGCGTGGGCTGCCACCGTTCAGCCCGCTTATTTGCTATGAGGTTATCTTTCCCGGCGCCGTTACTGCGTCGGACAGTGAACAAGATCGTCCGGAATGGCTTTTAAATCTGACCAACGACGCATGGTTTGGTTTGAGCATGGGCCCCTACCAGCATTTTGCCGCCGCCAGACTGCGAGCCGTCGAAGAGGGCATCCCCATCGTCCGCGTAGCTAATACAGGTATTTCGGCGGTCGTAGACGGAATGGGCCGAACTGTTATCGAACTAGGCCTGGGCGAGCGAGGCGTGGTGGACGCCCCCCTTCCCCGACGGGCTGCGTCCTTTACACCTTTTAGCGTACTGGGGAATATCATTCCCCTGGTGCTTGCCGTGCTGGCTGGCGGCGGCGCACTGCGGCACTGGCAGCGCTATGTAATTAAAAACGCGGACAATCCGTTCCGTGGAGGTCGGTATCATCTCTAAAATCGGTATTTTCGCTTATTTGATTTTGGCGCGTTTTTATGCCAGGCAGTAGTAGTGTTTCCTATGTAACACAATGCGCGGTAGATAAACCGCTGATTTATTTAGGCTGCTATTTTCGCTCGCAATTGAGCCCCGGGAGGTCAGGTCGGCTATGGGTTTACCGAACGAAACGGATCTTGAGCCCCCCCCCTGGACCCCGCTCTTCGCGCGGCCGGATGCCGTCAGGCAAGCCTAATCCAATAGATGTTCACGTGGGAGGCCGAGTAAGACTCCGCCGGACACTCATGGGAATGAGCCAGGAGAGACTCGGCGAGGCGATCGGTCTCTCATTTCAACAGGTGCAGAAATATGAACGCGGCGCCAATCGCATCGGCGCGAGCCGCCTGTGGGATTTGAGCCGCGTGCTGGAATGCCCCATTTCTTTTTTCTTTGAGGAAATGGGCGATGACACGGCCAGCGCCAGCCCTCGTAATTTAAACGTCGAGACCCCCGATATAGAGCCGGCGGAAAATGACCCGATGGCCAAACGAGAGACTTTGGAACTTGTCCGCGCGTACTATAGAATCAAAGACTATCACGTCCGCCGGCGTATATACGAATTGGCAAAGTCACTCGCCACAACTGAAGAGCCCGCCGAAAGCTAGGACCCAGTATTTCGTAAGCCACCGCCATGGAAATTTTCGTGGCGGCGTTTTTTCGTGCGCACAAGGAGGAGAGTTAGTTTTTGCGCCTTGAAAAAGTGAGTTAGTTCCGCTACGCCCGGGGAGGCATTGTGCCTTTGTTTGTCCCCGCCTTGCCTCATCCAGGAGAGACCTTTGTCGAAGACCGATTACGTGTTCACAAGCGAGTCCGTCTCAGAAGGCCACCCGGACAAGGTCTGCGACCGCATCTCAGATTCAATAGTCGATCTCTTCTTGGCGGCGAAGCCGCAAGCCCGCGTCGCGGTCGAAACGTTGTGCACCACAAACCGGATCATTTTGGCCGGTGAAGTACGTGGGGCCGACACCATTACGTCCGACGCCATGGTTGAGGCGGCCCGGCAGGCGGTGAAAGATATCGGATACGAACAAGAAGGCTTTCATTGGCGGAGTGCCGTAATCGAATGCTATGTACATGCGCAGTCCGCGGACATCGCCATGGGTGTAGACTCCGCCGGGAATAAGGATGAGGGTGCAGGCGACCAGGGCATTATGTTCGGCTTTGCGGTCAACGAAACGCCCGTACTTATGCCGGCTCCGATCTACTACTCTCACGCAATTTTAAAATCTCTGGCAACGGCCCGGCACAATAAAGAGGTTGATTTCCTTGGGCCGGACGCCAAAAGCCAAATTACGCTGCGGTACGCCAACGGCGTACCAGTCAAAGCAGCGTCCATTGTTGTCTCAACTCAGCACAGCGAGCATGTGAGCCAAGACTCCATTCGCGACCATGTGCGCGAACACGTGCTCAAGGTCTTGCCCGAGGGGTGGATGTGTCCCGACGACGAGTTTTACGTAAACCCGACCGGTAGGTTTGTTATTGGTGGACCGGATGGTGACGCTGGACTTACGGGCCGCAAAATTGTTGTCGACACATACGGAGGCGCAGCGCCCCACGGTGGTGGTGCGTTTTCAGGAAAGGACCCGACTAAAGTCGACCGCTCCGCAGCTTACGCGGCACGGTACCTAGCCAAGAACGTTGTTGCCGCGGGCCTTGCACACAAGTGTTTGGTCCAGTTGTCTTACGCCATCGGTGTTTCAAAACCACTCTCGGTGTATGTGGATACGCAGGGCACCGGCACGGTCGACGAAGACAAACTTTCAGACGTCTTACAGAGCTTGATGAACTTGACCCCGCGTGGCATCCACGAACACCTGAACCTGAGGCGGCCGATCTACGCGCGCACGGCAGCGTATGGGCATTTCGGCCGTGCCGCCGAAGACGACGGCGGGTTCAGCTGGGAGAGCCTTGATCTTGTCGGCCAGCTCAAAGCCGCCTTCGACACCTAAAGCGTCTTCTCTGCTGATGGGCACGGTTGCGGGCGTAAGGTATTATGGCCGGCGCAAAGGGAAGCCACTTAAGGCCGGCCGCCAATCCTTGCTTGAGACAGTGCTGCCGCAGATCCGAATCGTTATTCCTGAGAGTGCGCGTGATCTGGAACCCAGAGACCTCTTTCCGACTGAGCCCCGCGCCGTTTGTTTAGAAATTGGCTTCGGCGGCGGCGAGCATTTGGCGGCCCAGGCCGCCGCCCATCCGGGGGATGGTTTTATTGGCAGCGAGGTTTTTCTCGACGGCGTCGCATCCTTGGTCCGTCATGTGGATCGCCAAAATCTGTCCAACGTGCGTATCTTTGACGAAGATGCTCGCCACTTACTCCCGGTTCTAAAAGGCGCCAGCTTAAACATAATTTTTCTTTTGTTTCCAGACCCTTGGCCAAAAACACGGCACGCCAAACGGCGCTTTATCTGTCCCGCCATGTTGGACGAGATGGCCCGGCTTCTGGTCGACGGTGGCGAGTTGAGGGTAGTTAGCGATCACCCCGTCTATGTTCGATGGACCCTGCTCCACGGCACTGCCCATCCGGCTCTCAGCTGGACTGCCAAGGGCCCCGAAGACTGGCGCGACCGCGCCGCCGACTCGGTGCCCACACGCTACGAGGAAAAGGCCCGAAAAGAAGGTCGGGCACCAACTTTTTTGACCTTCCGAAGACGCCGGCGACTTAGCTGAACACGGCGTAAAACTTCTTGTCCTAGGCCGAAAATCGATCTATATGACCATCGTCTTCTACATGTCGGATGAATTGAGGAGTGGGCCACCCGCCCACTTTTTTTATTGCCTAAATCTTGAGGTGTCCGGACGAGGGCCTTGTGGAACGGTTGCATTGGCTTGAGGAACGCGTCTCTCCGACCCTGGAGGCACTGGGCTTCGAGGTGGTGCGGGTCGCCCTGACCGGGTCAGCCGGACGTAAGACGCTGCAGGTTATGGCCGACCGCAATGACGGCAGCTTGATTACGGTGGAAGACTGCGCAGAGATTAGCCACGCGCTCTCGACCATCTTCGACGTGGAAGACCCCGTGGCGGACCGCTACGACCTGGAGGTTAGCTCCGCGGGAATCGACAGGCCACTGACGCGGCCGAAAGACTTCGTTGCCTATGCTGGCTTCGAGGCAAAGGTGGAGACAAAAACACCGGTTGAAGGACGCAAACGGTTTCGAGGGCGTCTTGCCGGAGTGACGAATGCGGATAAAGTTTTGCTCAGTGTCGACGAAGCGAATGTGAACATAAGCTTGGACAATGTGAAGTCGGCAAAACTGATACTGACTGACGAATTAATTGCCGCCACCACCGGTGGGCGGCCTGTGAAGAACCAGGACGTTTAACAAGATATAGAAGGCCGGGAGGGTGCCCGGAAAATGACAATGGCACAAAGTATTAGAATGGCGCGGCCCGAACTGATCCAAGTGGCCGACACCGTCGCCCGGGACAAGGGCATCGATCGAGAAGAAGTTTTCGAGGCCACGGAGGAAGCTATCCAAAAGGCTGCCCGCTCCAAGTACGGCCACGAAAACGATATCCGCGCGAGCATTGACCGCAAGAACGGCGAAATTCGGCTGGCGCGATATATCACCATTGTCGAAGAGGTCGAGGATCAAAACACTCAGATCACACTCGCTAAAGCGAAGAAGAAGGATCCCGCCGCCGAACTGGGCGGGGTTATTATCGATCGGCTGCCGCCCATAGAGTTTGGCCGCGTCGGCGCGCAAACCGCTAAGCAGGTCATCGTACAAAAAGTGCGTGATGCCGAGCGTGCCCGGCAATACTCTGAGTACAAGGATCGTATCGGCGAAGTTGTCAACGGGCTCGTCAGGCGCGTCGAATTCGGCAATGTCATTGTTGATTTGGGACGGGCCGAGGCTCTGCTACGCCGCGATGAGCTAATTCCGCGCGAGCATTTTAAAAACGGCGATCGTGTACGCGCTTTCATTCTTGATGTGCACGAGGAGCCGCGCGGGCAGCAAATTTTTCTGTCCCGCACTTGCAGCGATTTCATGGCATCGTTGTTCACCCAGGAAGTGCCGGAGATTTATGACAGCATCATTGAAATCAAGGCGGTGGCCCGCGACCCTGGAAGCCGCGCGAAGATCGCCGTGATATCCAACGACAACTCAATTGACCCCGTCGGCGCCTGTGTAGGTATGCGTGGCAGCCGTGTACAAGCGGTAGTCGCCGAGCTGCAGGGCGAGAAGATCGATATCATTCAGTGGAACCAGGACCCTGCCACATTTGTGGTCAATGGCCTGGCGCCCGCCGAAGTCACAAAGATTGTATTGGACGAGGACTCTGGGCGAATCGAAGTGGTTGTGCCCGACGATCAGTTGTCTCTGGCCATTGGGCGCCGCGGTCAGAACGTGCGTCTCGCGTCTCAGTTGACGGGTTGGACCATTGATATCCTGACCGAGGGCGAGGAGTCTGAACGTCGCCTGGAAGAGTTCCGCACGCGTTCGCAGATGTTTATCGACTCCCTGGATGTTGACGACGTCCTCGCCCATCTACTTGTCACCGAAGGGTTTACATCGGCGGACCAAGTGGCCTTTGTGCCGACACAAGAACTTTCAGACATCGAAGGTTTCGACGAAGACGTCGCCGCCGAACTCAAGGCCCGCGCTACAGCCTATATCGAAGAAGAAAACAAAAAGAGCATGGCTCGCTTCGAGGAACTCGGTGTAGCAGAGGATCTTATAGGCGCTGAAATCGAGGACCTCGATGCGAAGAAAATCATTACCTTGGCCGAGCAGGGCGTGAAAACACTGGACGATCTGGCCGATCTTGCGGCCGACGAATTGGTGGAGTTACTCGGCGCCAGCGCCATCAAGACAGAAACCGCGAATTCAATCATCATGGCCGCGCGCGCTCATTGGTTTCCGGAAGATGAAGCACCGGAGATCGAAAACGCTGCGCCGGCGAATTCGGACCCTGCGGCCGACGCGAACCAGCCGACTTAACGGGGGTGCTGTGACAAGTTTCGTATCAAGCTTTGCACTATGAACTGAGAGACCGAATCATGTTGGTAGCGAGACGCATAGATATGCCAGAGCGCGACAGCGACACCGAGCGCGGACCGTTGCCGCGATGTATCGCCAGCGGCAAATCGCTTCCGATTGCCCGTCTAGTCCGTTTTGTCGCCGATCCAGAGGGCGCCATCGTGCCCGACATCGGCAACGCGTTACCCGGCCGCGGTTTGTGGTTAACCTCTGACCGCGCTATGATAGAAAAAGCAGTGTCCAAGCGAATATTTGCCAAGGCCGCCAGGCGCAACGTGACCGTTAACGCGGATTTAGCTGACCGGGTTGAAGAACTGCTGAGGCACCGCTGTCTCAATCACCTCGGCTTAGCGTGCCGTGCGGGACTGGTGGCCGCTGGGGCGGAAAAAGTTAGGGCCCAGATCTCCACGGGCCGCACTGCTGCCTTACTTGAGGCCGCAGATGGATCGCTTCAGGAGCGCCGCAAGATCGTTTCCATGGCGCCCGACGTGCCAACGATGGACGTGTTCACCGGTGCTGAGTTGGGAGCGGCGTTAGGGCGTGATGCGGTCGTGCATGTTGCGCTACTGCGGGACGGTTTGACGGAAACGTTGCTCGAAGATACCGAGCGTTACGCCGGTTCGCGGCGTCGGGATTAAAAGTGAAGTTTTTAGGTACGGTTGAAGGCATGCCGAGCGACACAAAGACCAAAAAACCTCTGTCATTGGGCCGAGGTAAACTTGAACTGAAAAAGACCGTCGAAACCGGGCAGGTTCGACAGAACTTCTCGCATGGCCGCTCGAAAATCGTGCAGGTCGAGCGCAAGCGTAAACGCCAGTTCGAGATGGGCGCGGACGGGAAGGTTCAAGAGATCAAAGCACCCTCTCTCTACCTACGGGCGAAAACCGAAGAGGCTCTGGCCAAAGAGACCGCACAACAGCACGGCACATTGACTAAGGACGAGAAGGCGCATCGGTTAAAGGCGCTGCAGGACGCAGTTAGGGCCGACGAAGAGACCCGCCGGCAGGTGGAACAAGACGTCAAGCGCGAAGCCGACGACGCCGTGACGCGCGCGGCGGAAGAGGCACTACGCCCCGCTGAAGAACTCTCAACACCCGAGCCTGTGGCGGACACGCCAAGCGCCGAGGTCGCACTTGGCATCCTACTGCCAACCACGGAAGCGCAGCCCGAAGCCCCTCGCGCACGCCGCGAGGTGGCCGATAATGAGGAAGACGAAGACGTAAAACGACGCAAGTCAAAGACCGGCCATAAGCCGCCGACCGTCAAACGTGCCGAGCCGCGGCGCCGAGCAGGAAAGCTCACGATTTCGGCCGCACTTGAAGGCGACGACGCGGTTGAGCGCAGCCGGTCTATCGCGTCCATGCGGCGGGCGGTAGAGAAAGAGCGACGCAAAGCGCGGCAGAAACAACCGATGAACACCGAGAAGGTGGTGCGCGAGGTGGTGCTGCCGGAGACCATTACAGTTCAAGAGTTGTCTAACCGCGTGGCCGAACGCTCTGGCAATGTAATCAAAGCCCTTATGAAATTAGGTGTTATGGCAACAATCAACGAAGCGATAGACGCCGACACCGCTGAGCTTGTGGCGCAGGAATTCGGACATCGAGTCAAACGAATCACCGACGCCTCTGTCGAGGAGGGGTTGCAAACTGGAGACGATGAGACCGCTTTCCTCAAGCCGCGTCCGCCGGTGGTTACAGTCATGGGCCATGTGGACCATGGTAAGACGTCGCTGTTGGATGCTTTACGGTCCTCAAGTATCGCTTCGGGCGAGGCTGGAGGGATTACGCAACACATCGGCGCATATCAAGTACGGACTCCAAAGGGTCAGAAGATTACTTTCATCGATACGCCGGGCCACGAAGCGTTTACCGCCATGCGCGCACGCGGCGCAAAAGTCACCGATATCGTTGTTCTTGTTGTTGCCGCCGACGACAGCATCATGCCTCAAACCATCGAAGCCATTAAGCATGCCACGGCCGGCAGCGTTCCCATGATCGTCGCTATTAACAAGATCGATAAACAAGGCGCCGACCCCAATCGCGTGAAAACAGATCTTTTGAGCCATGAAGTTGTGGTGGAAGATATGGGTGGCGACACTCTGTGCATTGAAGTCTCCGCGCTAGAAAAAACCAATTTGGACAAGTTGGAGGAAGCGATTCTCCTGCAAGCTGAGTTCTTGGATTTGAAGGCCAGTCCCGACCGCGCGGCCGAAGGCGCCATCATCGAAGCCAAAATGGAGAAAGGTGTTGGCTCAGTCGGTACCGTGCTTGTTCAGCGCGGCACTTTGCGCGTCGGCGACATTTTCGTCGCTGGCGCAGAATGGGGTCGTGTGCGAGCGCTGGTCAATGAACATGGCAAACAGGTGAAGTCGGCTATGCCGGCGGCGCCCGTGGAAGTCGTCGGCTTCGCCGGCACGCCAGCTGCGGGCGACGATTTCATTGTTGTTGATGACGAAATCAAAGCACGCGAGGTTTCCGAGTACCGCAAGCGGAAGATCCGCGAAAAAGAACACGTGGCTGGGGCCGGAGCCTCTACCATGGAGCAGATGTTCGCCAAGATTAAGGCGGGTGAGGTCAAGAAGTTGGACGTCGTCATAAAAACCGACGTGCAGGGTTCCGTCGAAGCCCTTTCAGGCACAGTGCAAAAGCTCGGTACGGACGAGATAAAGGTCAATGTAATCCACGGCGCCGTTGGACCCATCAACGAGTCCGACGTGACGCTCGCGGGCGCTTCAGAGGCGGTAATCATTGGCTTTAATGTGCGGGCCAACACACAGGCCCGCGAGCTTTCCAAACGTGACAATATAGATATTCGTTATTACTCCGTTATCTATGACGTGGCGGACGATCTGAAAAATCTGCTGACAGGTATGCTGTCGCCGAAGTTCAAGGACAGTTTCATTGGTTATGCCGAAATTCGGGAAGTGTTCAACATCTCGAAAGTCGGCAAGATCGCGGGCTGTATGGTGACGCAGGGTATGATCAAACGTGGATGCAAAGTCAGACTATTGAGGGACAACGTCGTCATCCACGAGGGCGGTTTGTCGCAACTCAAGCGCTTTAAGGACAACGCGAAAGAGGTCCGCGAGGGATACGAGTGCGGCATCGCACTAGCCAGCTACCAGGATATTCAGGCTAAAGATGTCATTGAATGCTTCGAGCTGGAGCAGGTAGCAACCACCCTTTAAGGCGCTGCGGCGTTTAAATCACGTTGTCGCAAATCAAGGGAATGCCCCATGGCGAAGCACCGGCCCAAGGCTCCCGGCCAACGGCAATTACAAATCGGCGAGGAATTGCGCCAAGCGCTTGCCTGGGTTCTCGAGCGCGATATGTTGCGCGATCCGGATCTTGCCGGCGTGCGCCTGACCGTAACCGAAGTTCGCCCCAGCCCCGACTTGCGTCACGCACGCGTCTATGTTGTCCCTTTGGGCGGCGGCGACTCCGAGGCTATTCTAGCCGGATTGCAGCGTGTTAAGCCCTATCTGCGCCGCGAAATGGCTCGGCGTGTAAAATTAAGGTTCATCCCCGACTTGATCTTTGCCGCAGACACTACTTTTGACGAAGCCGAGCGCATCGCACGTCTATTACACAAACCCGAAGTGGTGCGTGATCTTGCGGCGGCTGATGACGACGAACAGCCGGAGAAGACAAGTGGCGCATAAACAGCACGGCGAGATCGTCAATGGATGGATCGCCGTCGATAAACCCGAAGGCATTACAGCGGCGAAGGTTGTCGCAAGGGTTAAATCTGCACTGACCGCAGCCAAGGCCGGTCATGGCGGCACGCTGGATCCGTTAGCCACGGGTGTTCTGCCGATTGCACTGGGCGAGGCAACAAAGACCGTCAAATTTGCCATGGATGGCCGCAAAATATACGAGTTCGATGTCATTTGGGGGGCGCGAACAGACACCGACGACCGTGACGGTACGGTGGTCGAGACATCCGCTGCGCGGCCGGCCATGTTTGACATTATTGCGGCCCTAGGTGGGTTCATCGGTGAAATTGAGCAAATTCCTCCCGACTATTCGGCAGTAAAGGTGGATGGACAGCGCGCCTATGACTTGGCCCGAAACAGGCAGCCGCTGGCCCTGGCCCCTAAAATAGTAACGGTCCATGGATTTGAGCTGACCGAAGCGCCCGATACCGACCACACCCGCTTTCGCGTGCACTGCGGCAAGGGCACATATGTGCGTGCCCTGGTCCGCGACCTAGCCAGGACGCTTAGAACGGTCGGTCATATCACGCGCCTGCGGCGAACACGCTGTGGCCCATTTGTGGAAACTCAAGCGATTTCGCTGGAAAAGCTGGAGGCGCTGGGGCATAAAGCCGCCGCTTCCGAATGCCTTCTTCCGGTCGAAACCGTGCTGGACGACATCCCGGCTTTGGTTCTGACGGACGAGGAGGCTCGCCGCATGACCCTCGGGCAAGCCATCGCCTTATGGCCGGTGGTCAAACGCAGGCCCGTTCCCGGACTTGAACAAGGCACAATCGTGCAAGCCTTGTGCGGGGACAAGCTGATCGCGGTGGCCGAAGTTGGGAACGGCATGGTCCGCCCGGTCCGCGTTCTAAACACCTAGTCTTTTAAGGAGTTTCGATGTCGATTACACAAGAGCGCAAGCAGGCACTCATCAAAGAATACGCCACCAAGGACGGCGACACAGGTTCGCCGGAAGTTCAGGTAGCGATCACGAGCGAGCGCATCAAAAATCTTACCGAGCATTTTAAAGATCACGTCAAAGACAACCACTCTCGGCGCGGCCTTTTGATGATGGTGGCTCAACGTCGGCGCATGCTTGACTATCTGAAAAAGACGTCGCAGGAGCGCTACGAAAATCTCATTTCACGCCTCGGAATCCGGCGTTAAGTATTTGATGTTCCGTTGTACTGGCGGCTACGCATCTTGACCGCCCTTCGCGTCATCGCGAGCGGACGCTATTGATGCTGTCGTTGAGCAGCAAGAGGTATCTGGGAAATTTTTACGGCCGCGAGAATGGCAAAGTGTTGTTACGGGTTTGCCGCAGTGGCGGCATATCCAACAAAAGTTGCGTGGGCATGAAAGAGCCCGCGCGGGATCGAAACCTCGGCTCGCTACCTCTGACCGTTTTTGCCTGCATGGGTAGGCCGTTGACGGTGAGCCGAGCGCACAATCCGGTGCCGGTCCGTAAGCGATAAGGAACAAATGACATGCCTATGTTTAATGTAAGTCGCCAAGAACTCGAGTGGGGTGGCCGCACGCTGGTGTTGGAAACGGGCAAGGTCGCCCGCCAAGCTGACGGGGCCGTGATGGTCACCTACGGCGATACGACGGTGCTGTGCACAGCAGTCGGCGCCAGGTCGCCAAAGTCCGGCATCGACTTCTTTCCGTTGACCGTCAACTACCAAGAAAAAACGTCGGCCGCCGGTAAGATCCCGGGCGGTTTCTTCAAGCGTGAAGGCCGGCCCACAGAAAAGGAAACGCTCACGTCCCGGCTTATCGACCGGCCTATTCGCCCGTTGTTTCATGCCGGCTATCGCAATGAAACGCAGATCGTCTGCACTGTTCTCTCGCACGATCTAAAGAACGATCCTGACGTTATCGCCATGATCGGCGCTTCTGCGGCGCTGACCATTTCAGGCATCCCGTTCATGGGTCCTATTGCCGGCGCGCGCGTTGGATATGCCGACGGTCAGTACGTGCTCAATCCTCTGATGGAGGACGTCGCTGGTTCAGCGCTTGATTTGATTCTGGCAGGAACGCGTAAGGGCGTTCTTATGGTGGAATCTGAAGCGAAAGAGCTATCGGAAGATGTCATGCTGGGCGCGGTGACTTTCGGTCATGAACAGATGCTGCCGGTTATTCAGGCAATTATTCAGTTGGCGGAGATGTGTGCGAAAGAGCCTTTCGAGCTTACGGCCGAGCCGGCCGAAGTGACCGCGGTAAAATCGAAATTTGAAACCTTCGCCGGCGAGTTGGCCGAAGCATACAAGAACCCGGTAAAACAAGACCGTTATGCCGCCGTTGATGCCGTGAAAAAGAAAGCCGTGGAGAGTCTTGGGGATAACGCTGCCGAAATAGCGGTAGCAGGCGGCGTACTTAAGAACATGGGATCCGTGGTGGTCCGCGGCAATGTCCTGAAGACCGGCATACGTATTGACGGCCGCGACACCAAAACCGTGCGGCCTATCGAGATCGAGGTTGGCGTTTTACCGCGCACCCACGGTTCGGCACTATTTACGCGTGGGGAGACTCAGGCCCTGGTGACAACCACGCTCGGCACCGGACAGGACGAACAAATCATCGACGCCTTGGAAGGCGAATACCGCCAGAACTTCATGTTGCACTACAATTTCCCGCCGTACTCGGTTGGAGAAGCCGGCCGCATGGGCGGTCCCGGGCGGCGCGAGATCGGACATGGAAAGCTGGCATGGCGGGCCGTGCGGCCCTTGCTGCCTGGCCGTGAGGATTTTCCCTACACTTTGCGGGTCGTTTCCGAAATCACCGAGTCCAACGGCTCATCGTCCATGGCGACGGTCTGCGGAACCTCATTGTCGTTGATGGATGCGGGCGTACCATTACCCAGAGCCATCGCCGGCATTGCCATGGGGCTGATCAAGGAGAGCGAAGACTTCGCCGTGCTCTCGGACATTCTCGGCGACGAAGACCACCTGGGCGATATGGACTTCAAAGTGGCCGGCACCGATCAAGGTATCACTTCACTTCAGATGGATATTAAGATCACATCCATCACCAAGGAGATCATGGAGATCGCTCTGCGGCAGGCCAAAGACGGTCGCTTGCATATCATCGGCGAAATGTCGAAGGCCATAACCGGCGCCCGCGAAAGCGTGGCGGATCATGCACCGCGCATTGTGACTCTCTCCGTGCCCAAGGATAAAATTCGCGAAATTATCGGCACCGGCGGAAAAGTAATCCGCGAACTGCAAGAAACCACTAGCACCAAGATCGATATAGAAGACGACGGCACCGTGCGCGTTGCGTCCGCCGATCAAGGGATGATGGAAGAAGCGGTTCGCCGCATCCGCGACATTGTCGCCGAACCAGAAATAGGTGTGGTCTACACCGGAACCGTCGTCAAACTCATGGACTTTGGCGCTTTCGTTAATTTCCTCGGAAAGCGCGACGGTCTTGTGCACATATCCGAATTGGCCCCGCAACGTGTTCAGCAAGTGAGCGACGTGGTTAAGGAAGGCGATGTGGTTAAGGTGAAATGCCTTGCCGTAGACGATCGTGGTAAGGTCAAGCTCAGCATGAAGCGCGTTAACCAATCCACAGGTCAAAATCTAGACAGCGTCGAGACCCAGCCAGCTGCGAAAGGCTGATCTCGTTCGCTATGAAGCTCCCGCGCATCATTGCGCACCGTGGATCACCGCGAGCGGCGCCAGAGAATACTCTGGCGTCGTTCCGCCGGGCAGCCGCAGATGGCGCGAAGTGGGTGGAGTTCGATGCAGCGCTCACGCTCGACGGCCGCGTCATCGTGTTTCACGACGACACACTCGAACGCACGTCGGATGGCGCCGGTATTATAGCCAAAACACCTTTTGACGCTCTGGGCACTTTAGATGCTGGCGGGTGGTTCGCTCCAGAATTTTGCGGCGAGCCAATCCCCACGCTCGAGGAAACGCTGGAGGCGCTAGCGTCTTTGGGTCTCGGGTTTAATATGGAGCTAAAAGTCGATCTCGGTCGCGAAGTGGAACTCGCGGCGTGTGCGCTGCCCATTGCAGATGCCTGCTGGCCGGCGAATGCACCGGTTCCACTGATTTCAAGTTTTTCGCGCCAGGCCGTTGCCGCTGCCAAGGAGTCCGCACCTGACTGGCCGCGCGGGTTGATCTTCGACCGGCGGCCGGACGATTGGCCGGAGGTCGGCCAGATTCTCGAGTTGGCGACGCTCAACGGCAACTATCAGCACCTGACTCGAGAGTGTGTCGCCGAGATGGACGACTCAGGATACGCGGTGCTGGCCTACACGGTTAACGATCCGGCGCGGGCCGATGAACTTTTCTCATGGGGCGTGAAGGCGGTCTTTACCGACGTGCCCGGCGATATGTTGAGGGCTTTGATCTGATGAGAGCTGACAGCGCAGCCGAATTCATAGACAATATTCGGGGCTTAGCCAAGTTTCCTTGGTTCGGGGAGCTTCAAGCCCTATATTGCCCGCGCGAGTCGGCTGCCGCGAGTGGACGTCACGGGGACAGCGGACGGGGATGCGTCCCCAGGCTGCATTCGATGTCTGTTAAAGCGGAGCATCAAGCGTGAAGGCGCTCAACGCCATACGCATCGCCGGTCAGGAAGTGCTGCCCATCATCGAGGGCGGTAAGGGCGTTGCCATAACCAACGGATTGAGTTCCGGTGCTTGGGCGGCGGCCGGCGGCATAGGTACGTTCTCCGGCGTCAACGCCGATTCCTATGATGAATCCGGCCTGCCAATCCCACAAGTCTATAGTGGACCCACTCGCCGCGACCGCCACGAAGAGCTCGTGCGCTATGCTATCGACGGTGGGATCGAACAAGCGCGCATCGCCCACGAAACACGCGGCAACCAAGGCCGTCTGCACATCAACATCCTTTGGGAGATGGGCGGAGCCGAACGCGTGCTTACAGGTGTTTTGGACAAGTGCCGCGACCTTGTCCACGGCGTGACCTGCGGAGCTGGGATGCCGTACCGTTTGGCGGCAATCGCCGCCAGTTACCGCATTCACTATTATCCCATCATCTCGTCGGCGCGGGCATTCCGGGCGCTGTGGAAACGAGCTTATTTCAAGTTTGCCGAGTTTCTGGGCGGTGTGGTTTACGAGGACCCCTGGCTTGCCGGGGGGCACAACGGCCTTTCCAATTCCGAAGATCCGGTTAGACCCGAAGATCCATATCCACGCGTCGTCGCCTTGCGCAAATTCATGACCGAAGCGGGTCTGCACGAAACGCCAATCATTATGGCCGGCGGCCTGTGGTGGCTCAGCGAGTGGGAGCATTGGCTAGACAACCCCGAAGTAGGGCCGGTGTCATTTCAATTCGGCACGCGGGCGCTCCTTACCGAGGAGAGCCCCATCTCAGAGGATTGGAAGATGCGCTTGGGGAACTTAAAGCCGGGCGATGTTCACCTGCACCGCTTCAGCCCCACGGGTTTCTATTCCTCCTCCGTGCGCAACAACTTTCTGGCGGAATTAGAAGCACGTAGCGAACGGCAAATTCCCTTCACCGTCGAAATGGTAGGCGCCCACAATACAGCATTGAGCATCGGCGCCCGCAAGCGCGACGTATATGTCACCGCCGAAGACCAGGCCCGCGCCAAGGGCTGGTTCGCGCAGGGATTTACTGAGACCCTGAAGACGCCGGACTCGACGTTGATTTTCGTCACCCCCCCCAACGCCGAGCAAATTCGCGGGGACCAAAGCGCCTGCATGGGCTGCCTGTCGGCGTGCTCATTTTCAAATTGGGCGCAGACCGAAAGCGGTTCGACCGGCCGCAAGGCCGACCCGCGTAGTTTCTGCATTCAAAAAACCCTACAGAACATCGCGCACAACGGCAATATCGAGGAAGAGTTGATGTTCGCCGGGCACAACGCCTACCGCTTCAGCCAGGATCCCTGGTACAAGAACGGCTTCATCCCCTCGGTTAGACAGCTGGTAGACCGCATCCTCACCGGCTGGTGAGTTTACCCCTTCTTCACGCTCCTGATCTTGGCGTGCTCCGCCTCTAGAATAGGGTAGACTAACGAACTCCACCATTTGCCGCGCCCGTGGTGCAGATCACGCAAAAGCCCTTCGCGCGCCATGCCCAGCTTCTGCATAACGTGGATCGAGCTTTTATTGTCGGGACTGCATTGCCCGGCGGTTCTATGCACCGAAGGTGATGGCAACTACAACAAGTACTTTTATCAGACGCTTCATCATGTCTCAGCCCACTGCGCTGATTTCATCGCCGCGATAGTCGCTGTTGTAGAGTATGGGCCGACGACGTCAGCTAAAACAACACAGCCCCCATAGCCTTCAACCAAATCGCCGCCGACGACCTCTGACCGGGTGTAATCGGCGCCTTTCACCAGTACGTCGGGCCGAAGTGCGTCAATCACGCCCAAGGGCGTATCTTCGCCGAAAACCACCACCAGGTCGACCGTGGCCAGGGACGCCATGACCGTAGCACGGACCGTTTCGCTTTGAACCGGACGGCCCTCACCTTTTAGGCAGCGCACGGAAGAATCACTATTCAGCCCTACGATCAAGCGGTCGCAAGCGTCACGCGCCTGGCGCAGCAGCGACACGTGGCCTGGGTGCAGCAGATCGAAGCACCCATTGGTAAAACCGATTTTCAGATTCTTCTCCCGCCAAGTCTTAACACGGGCTGCCGCCGTGGTCCGGTCGACGACTTTTTGCTCGGCCTGCGCCAAGTCACTATGCAGGACCGTCGTCGTGATATCTTGGACTGTCGAGACGGCAGTGCCGTGGCGCGCGACCACCACGCCCGCGGCAGCATTAGCTAGATACGCAGCATCGGACAGGTTCGCACCACAAGCAAGCGCCAGTGCGAGGGTCCCGGCCACCGTGTCACCGGCACCGGTGACGTCGGCAACCTCACGGGTCGTCGCCAGTAAATGATGGACTCCACTTTCGTCTACAAGTGTCATGCCGTCGCCAGATCTGGTGACGAGAACGGCCGCGGCGCGCGTACTGCGGCGAAGAGCTTGCGCCGCGGCCACTATGGCGTCTTCACTGCTAACTGGCAGGCCGGTTGCCTGTTCGAGTTCGGCGCGGTTCGGCGTGATCATGTTCGCTCCAGCATAGCGTGCGTAGTCGGCGCCTTTCGGATCAACCACGATGGGTATTCCGGCTTCACGCGCGGCGGCAATGACGAAGGCTGAGAGCGTTCCGTCCAGCACCCCCTTACCATAATCCGAAAGAATTACTGCGTGGGCCTCGACGATCTGCGAGGCCACCGCACGCTCAAGATCAGCGAGGTCCGCCTTAGACAACAGATCTGAGGTTTCCCTATCGGCCCGCAGCAGGTGATGCCCATCATGATTGAAGTAACGCGTCTTAATCGTCGTCTGCCGTCCCGGCGCGACGCGTAGGTAGGCTTCAACATTGCTCAGATCTCCGAGCAGGGCGCTCACCTCACCGCCGGCCCAGTCATCGCCAACCACGGAGACAAAGGAACTAAGCGCACCCATCGCTGCGAGATTCCGAACCACATTACCTGCTCCGCCCAACGCAGTGGTTTCGCGGGTAACGTGAACCACGGGCACAGGCGCCTCTGGAGCAATGCGCTTGACTTCCCCGTACCGGAAACGGTCCAGCATGACATCGCCGACGCAAAGAACGCGGCGCGCGCCAAAGCCCGAAACCACATCGGTCATGGCCGCCAAGCGATCGGCATGGAGCGGAGCGCTATCCATCACGGTCCACTTATCCCAATAGAGAGCGGAAGAACTGAATGGTGCGCTCAAGTCCGTCGTCAAGAACCGTCGCCGGCTCCCATTTTAGGGTTTCGCGCGCCAGACTGATGTCTGGCCGGCGGCGCACCGGATCGTCTTGGGGCAGCGGATTATAAACGATCTTTGATGACGACTTAGCCAAACGGATAATTTTCTCAGCCAGCTCGAGAATTGTGTTCTCGACAGGATTCCCGAGATTTATGGGCCCGGTGACGCCGTCTGGGGCAGCCATGAAGCGAATAAGTGCCTCTGCCAAATCGTCTACGTAGCAAAATGACCGGGTCTGGTCGCCTTTTCCGTAAACCGTGATGGGGTCACCCCTCAAGGCCTGCACGATAAAGTTAGATACGACGCGGCCGTCGTTGGGCAACATGCGGGGCCCGTAGGTATTGAAGATGCGCGCGACCCGAATGCGCAAGTTATGCTGGCGGTGATAGTCAAAAAATAGTGTCTCCGCACAGCGTTTGCCCTCGTCATAGCAAGCTCTCAGCCCCACCGGATTGACGTTGCCCCAATAACCTTCCAATTGCGGATGGACGGCTGGGTTGCCATAGACTTCGCTGGTTGAGGCTTGAAGAATCTTGGCTTTGGTGCGCTTAGCCAACCCCAGTACGTTGATCGCGCCATGAACGCTGGTTTTGGTCGTCTGCACCGGATCGACCTGGTAGTGAACCGGCGAGGCGGGACAAGCCAAATTGTAAATTTCGTCGGTCTCCACATAGAGCGGAAACGTAATGTCGTGGCGCATCAGCTCAAACGACGGGTTTTTGGTCAAGTTAGCCACGTTCTGACGGCGTCCGGTGAAAAAGTTATCCACACACAGGACCTCGTGCTCACCCGCGAGCAGCCGTTCACAAAGATGAGAACCGATAAACCCGGCCCCGCCGGTCACAATAATCCGTTTCACCCTATCCCCACCTTCTTTGTTTCCGCCGCTATTCTTCGCCGGGCTTCCACAGCGACCGGCCTGTTTTCAGGTATTGTCGGCGCCGGCACCTAGAATCGCGCAACCCCTGCGACCAAGCGCCCTTAGTCACAATATTTGTTAATCTTTTCCACATGGTTACTGTACATCCTGGGACCATGCCCCGGCATGTGCTACGGGTGGATTTTAAGACCCACGGAGCGCTAAAAACGTTAAAAGAGACCCGTTCTGAGTCCGAAATTCGCATGAATATTTGCCATATGATCTTCTGGATTATGGAACTAAAACACGAGCCACAAAACCGGCGACGCAGCAGGCTACTACAGAGCGTCTGCCCTTAATGTAACTGGTAGTATGCAGAATCAAGCGCGGGAAACAATTGTGGAGGCGGAAATGGCACTGCATTTATCCAGGCGCACGGTGGCAGCCGGCATAGCTGGCGCGGCACTCCTCATAGCGATGAGCGTCGTTCCCCGGGCGCGCGGCGACGACGTCACCAGCGCTCGTCATATCATTGAGGAAACGGTCATTACTGTGGAGCGTGTACGAGAGGAAATGAAGCATTCGCCGGACTTGGACGATCTCTTGCGCCAGTCGAAGGGCGTGCTGGTAATTCCGAGCTACTACAAGGCGAGTTTTATCTTCGGCGGCGCATACGGAGACGGCGTATTGCTGGCGCGCCTGCCGGAAGGCGGATTCGGTGACCCTGCTTTTTATCGGATGACCGCCGGGTCTGTTGGCCTACAAGCAGGCATACAGTCTGCAGCAATTGTGTTCATGATTCTGACCGAGAAAGGCCTCAGCGCCCTACTCAATGACGAATTCAAGCTCGGCGCCAATGTCAGCATGGCTCTGGGATCCATCGGCGTCGGCGCCGAAGCGGCCACCACAACGCTTCTAGGCAAGGATATCGTTGCCTATTCAACAAACACCGGATTATTTGCCGGCGGCAGCTTCGAAGGCGCGGTTATCCGCCCGCGCGAGGATTGGAACGCGGCGGTCTACGGTGTGGATAACGATGACCCGCGAGCAGTTGTTCAACGCGACCAATTGCGCACGGCCAGAACCTTGAAAGATGCACTGGACAGCACAGCGTTGCGGGCAGAAGCGCTCGTACAGTAACCGTCGATCCCAATCGCGGGCCGGGCAACATCAACGGCCGGCGTGGTTAGGAAATCGCGAACGAACGTCCGAAGAAACCATGCGCCTACAAAATGGCGCGGCGGCCGCGCGATTCACTGTGGACTGTTAACGCTCTAGAAAAGAGCGGCGTCGAATGCCGTGGGCGCCGACTGAACTTCCACCGCACCCTCACGGGTAACCTCCATAACCGCAAAGCCGCGCTGCGACAGCCCGCCAGGCGTGAAACGGAAGATTCCGTCGACGCCTGCAAAACCGCTTGGGGTGGTGATCGCCTGAGCGGAAAACGGCGCAGCCAGGCCACTTTGTGCCAACACCGCGGCCAAGGCAACGGCATCGTAACTATGAGTGGCGATGGACGGCGGGGCTTGGCCATGCAAATCGCGGTACCGGGCGCTGAACCGGCGCGTACTCTCAGGCTGCGGCGCTGGATAAAGGCCACCCACCATAACCGGCTCACGGCCGAGACCCAGCGTGTTCCATGCAATGGTGCCGAGCAGCTGTACCCGGCCGGGGTCCACGTCAAAGAACGGCAGCAAGGTCGCCGCCTGGGTCAGCCGCACGCCTTGTTCAGGCAACAGGATGGCATCGAATTCCACTTCGCCGATGGTGTCCAAAAGCCCAAGACGCTCGAGAGCCAGTTGGGACACTTCATCTTCCTTGCTCTCCAACTCCGCCTTCTGCTCCTCCAGGTCCGCCTGCCTTTGATCAAAATCAGCTAGGTGCCGCACAACCGCGTTCAAGTCCGAACCGGACGGATCGTAAAACGCGACGTCGGTGATTCGGCCGCCCGCATTGGGAACGTACCGTGCCATGGCATCCACCACCGCTTTTCCGTAAGCGGAATTCGGCGCCAGTATCGCGTAGTTCAAATGGCCCTGAGTGCCAGCATATTCGATAATCTGACGCACCTGCTCCTTGACAAGGAACCCCATGACGAACACCCGGGCGCTAGCGACGGCGGGATCGGTGGAAAAGGCGATGATATTGACGCCGGCGTCGGCGGCATCGGGCGCGGCGGCGATCACCTCGGCGGAAAATACCGGGCCAAGAAGCAGCTGCACGCCTTGTGAAATCGCCAGAGAGGCCGCCGCTTGGGCCTCTTCCGGTACGCCCTGGGTGTCGTAAACCTGCAACACAAAGCGTTCATCGCCGACGTCGAACAGTGCCATCTGCGCGGCATTCAGAAGGGCCTCGCCTATGGGCGCCGACGGACCGGTAAGCGGAACGAGAAGTCCGACGCGCGTCAGCCCGGCGGTATCAATGGGGGAGGGCAACACCGCGCCATCAGGCGCTGCCGCCGCCCCCTTGTCTGTCAGGCCGGGGATCAGTTGATAGGGCGACAGAACGGGTCCTTCTGCCGGGAGCTGAGCGGCAGACCCGTCCGGCGCGACAATTTCGGTTTGTGGGCCTTGGGCCGTGGGTCCGGGGGGTGCTACATCTTGTCCGGCGCAAGCGGCCAGCAAGGACATGCCGAGCAAAACAGCCGCGCACCGCGTGGCGGAGAGATTAAACAAAGTCCGGGAAAAACGCACCAATGGCCTCCAAAGCTTCACGCCGCACCAACGATAAACACCATAAAACGGCAGCAAATCAACCTAACGGCGCCACCGTTGCAAGTAAATCCGGCAAAGTCGTGGCAACGCTTCCCGTCCCACTTGCCGGTACTCTTTATGTGGTCGCGACGCCCATCGGCAACCTTGGCGACATGAGCGCACGCGCAGTGGAAACCCTGCAGAACGCGGCCGTCATCGCCTGTGAGGACACCCGGGTGACCGCCGTGCTTCTGCGCCGCTTCGGGATTCTCACGCCCATGATGCCCTATCACGACCACAATGCTGCCCGCGCCCGCCCGCAGATTCTCGCGCGCCTGGCCGAGGGCGCCGCCGTGGCCCTGGTAAGCGACGCCGGCACGCCGCTGCTTTCCGATCCCGGCTACAAGCTGATACGCGCTTGTGCAAACGCCGGTATTCCGGTGCGCACGGTGCCCGGTCCCTCGGCGCTGCTCGCCGCCCTAACCGTCGCCGCACTGCCCACGGATCGCGTGCTGTACGCTGGTTTCCTGCCCAACAAGTCCAGCGCGCGCCGCGAGACCATAGAAGAGTTCAAAACCGTTCGCGCGACTCTTGTCTTCTACGACTCCGCCCAGCGCCTCGCGGCGTCGCTCGCGGACCTCTTTGCAACGCTAGGCCGCCGGGAAGCAGCGGTCTGCCGCGAACTCACCAAGCTGCACGAAGAGGCGCGGCGCGGTACGCTGGATGAGCTTGCCGCTTACTACGAAAAGGCGGGCGCTCCGAAAGGTGAAGTAGTGATCGTCGTCGGCCCGCCCGCGGCGGACGCGCCGTCTGTTACCAACGATGATGTAGACACCGCCTTGCGCGCAGCTCTTGCCGCTATGAGTCTGCGTGACGCCGTTGACGCTGTCGCCGGCTCACTAAACCAGCCGCGCCGCATCGTCTACGCCCGTGCCATTGCCATGCAAAAGACCCCGTCAAACAAATGAATACCAATACCCGTGCTACCGCCCACCCCCGGCGACATATCGCAGAAACTCTTTGCGCGTTCTATCTGCACCTCACCGGCTGGCGCATCCTCGAGCGGCAGCACAACGGCCGGCGAGGCACCTGTCCGATGTGATGGCCGTCGGACGTGGGTTCTGGCCCCGGCATTTAACCGACGCCTGGCGAACCTAAGCTTGGACAAGACCGCAATGCTCGTTGGAAAGCGCGGGCGAATGGCGTACACACAGGCGAACATGATCGCGAATCAAAACACAGTAGGATCCAAAGTGGCCGCGGCCAAATCCATCCGAGCGGAACTGCAGCGCATCGCTGGCCAAGCGGACGAAGCTATCGACGTTGCCGAAGCAGCGTTGGTACTGGCCTCTGCCGATCATCCCGCGACGAATTTGCAGATTTACCGCGATCACATGAAGATCCTGATCGAAGCCGTCTTTGACGCCGCCAATGCCGCGGGCATCGAGGTCGACACTGCAGCACCCGAAGACTTGGCCACTGTCCTCAGCGGCGTTCTAACCAACGAGTTCCACTATACCGGCGATGAGGACACCTACGATGATCTGGACAACGCCAACCTCATGCGCGTCATCGAGCGGCGCAAGGGCTTGCCGGTCACCCTGGGTATTCTTTATCTCGCCGCTGCTCGTGCGCAAGGTTGGGGCGCCGCCGGCCTCAACTTCCCCGGCCACTTCCTCATCCGCCTGGAAAGCCGCGACGGTCGCCGCGCCATCTTCGACCCCTTCCATGGCGGGCGCATCATGGAGGCGCCGCAGCTGCGCGAGCTGTTGAAGGTCATGTCGGGCGCAGCTGTGGAGCTCGAGCCCGCCCACTATAAAACGGTCAGCAACCGCGATGTGTTGGTGCGCCTGCAAAACAACGTGAAAACCCGCCGCCTGGAACTGGGCGAGACCGAAGGTGCGCTCGAGGCGCTCGCGTACATGCAGGTCCTTTGTCCCGACAATCCCGCCCTATGGCGCGAGGCCGGCGTGATCCACATGCGCTTGGGCCGCCTAAGGCGGGCCGTGGAGGCTTTCGAATCTTTTGTTTCTCGCGCCCCCGAAGGCCCCGATCGGGCCAAGATCGGTCAAGTGGTGAATGAGCTGCGCGAGCGTCTGCATTAAACTTTGCATATAGTAACGCGGTTGATTGCCTAATCTTTCCGAGGAAGGGGCGTCCATGAGCCTAAATGTTGCCATACAGATGGACCCGATGGAGTCCATCGACATTGATGAGGACTCCACCTTCGTCCTTGCCCTTGAAGCACAGAGGCGTGGCCATGTTCTCTACCACTACCTCCCTCATCATCTAACCTTCAACGACGGGCGCGTCACCGCCCGCGCCCGTCGGCTCACCGTGCGGCGCGAGAAGGGCCGGCACTTCGATCTCGATGCGGCCGAAACGTTAAACCTGCGCGACATGGACGTGGTGTTCATGCGCCAGGATCCGCCGTTCGACATGGCCTACATCACGGCCACGCATATTCTCGAACACATCCATCCGCAAACATTGGTGGTTAACGATCCCGTGCACGTTCGCAATGCGCCGGAAAAACTATTCGTTACTCATTTTGAAAACGTCATGCCGCCGACGCTGATCAGCGCTGACATTGAAGAGGTGAAAACGTTCCGCCGCGAACACAAGGACATCATCGTCAAACCCATCTACGGCAACGGCGGCGCCGGTGTGTTTCATCTTTCCTCCGGCGACGAGAACCTCGGCGCCTTGTTGGAACTGTTCACCACCACCTGGCGCGAACCGGTCATAGTCCAGCGCTATGTACCCGAGGTGCGAAAAGGCGACAAACGCATCATCCTCATCGAGGGCCGCGCAGCAGGCGCCATCAACCGCGTGCCCGCCGACGGCGAAGCGCGCTCTAACATGCATGTGGGTGGGCGTCCGGAAAAAACCGAATTGACCAAACGCGAACAGGACATTTGTGAAGCTATCGGCCCGGTGTTGGCGGAGAACGGCATCGTCTTCGCCGGCATCGACGTCATTGGCGACTATCTGACGGAGATCAACGTCACCTCGCCCACAGGCCTGCAGGAAGTAAACCGCTTCAATGACGTCGAGCTCGAAAGTCAGATTTGGGACGCCGTCGAAGCGCGGTTGCCGTAAAACTGGCCCGCTGTTTCTTATGCGGGCCGCGCCAAGGCCGGGCACCAATCCGAGGGGCTCGACAAAACCCTCGTGACCTTCTTCGCCTCGATCAGTAAATACGCGGTGCTCACCTTCACGGTCATTGCCGTGCTCGGAAGTTTCGGCGTGCAGACCGCCAGCTTTGTCGCCGTACTGGGCGCGTTGGATCTCGCGCTCGGCCTCACGCTGCAGGGCACCTTGGGGCATGTAGCGTCGGGAATTATGCTGGTCATCTTCCCGCCGTTTCGCGTGGCCGATTTCATCGAAGCGGGCGGTGTCACTGGCACCGTCGATGCCATTACCTTGTTCACCACCGAAATCAACTCCCTTGATAACGTCCGGGTGGTCATTCCCAACGGGGCGGTTTGGGGCGGTGTGGTGAAAAATTTCTCCATCAATCCCACCCGGCGCCTCGATTTCATCATCGGCATCGACTACGAGGACAACATCGACAAAGCCTTGGGAGTCGTTCGCGGGATTGTCGATGCCTAGACATGAATCTTAAGAGACCCCGAGCCGCTGCTCGCAGTGCGCACCCTTGCGGACAGCTCGGTCAATCCCTTGGTCCGCATTTGGACCGCGCGCGGCGATCGTTTCGATGTCGAACTCACCCTCGACAGGGCGATCAAGGAAGCCTTCGACCGCGAGGGCATTCCATCCCCTTCCCGCAACAGGTAGTGCGCTACGTTCACTCAGGTGCGCCAGAGAATGGTGGTGACTAGCGTTAGAGGATGGCTCGCCTCTTTTCTTCGCTTTTGCTCTCAGAGCGCTGCCTAGCGATGGTCGCACACGTCAACACCGTCGCTTTTTCCGTATCGACGTGTTGCCCATCGATTTGCATGTGGACGTGCCCGCCGTCGATCAACGCAAAGGGTGACGGCGAACTCCTAGAGGCCGTCGCCGCGCCTAATGAAGACGGCCGCGCGCTACTCACCCAGGCGGCGGAAAAAATGCGTCTGTCGGCGCACGGCTACCACCGGATTTTACGTGTGGCCCGCACCATCGCCGATCTGCACGGCAGCAAGACCGTTAAGCGCATGCACATCGCCGAGGCGTCGTCCTACCGCCGCATCGTACCGGGACGCACGCTGGCGGCGGAATAATCCTCTACCCCTTCACCAACATCGGGCCGAGCTTACATCCGCCCAGCACGTGCAAATGCAGATGCGGCACTTCCTGGTGTGAATTGGGACCGATGTTGATCAGAAGACGATAACCGTCGTCCTTCATGCCTTTCTCGCCCGCCACTTTCACCGCCGCACGCACCAGATTCGCGATCTCGGTGTCCGTGGCTTTTTCGGCGAAGTCGTTCAGTGAGATGTATTTGTTTTTGGGGATCACCAGCGCATGCACCGGCGCTTGGGGATTGACGTCGTCGAAAGCTAGGGTGCCGTCGTCTTCGTACACGGTCTTATTAGGAATTTCGCCGCGCAAAATTTTAGCGAAGATGTTGCCGTCGTCGTACATGGCCATTCCCTCTCTCAAAAAATCTAGCCGCCTTTTTTTCGTGTTTCTTTTTCCGCCACACCCGATGTGCCGAAGCGTTTATCGAGCTCGGCCCACACATCTTCAGGCGCGACGCCCTTGGCCGCCCAGAGCACCAGAAGGCAATAGAGAAGATCGGCGCTTTCCGAGATGGTCTCGGCTTTGCCTTCGGCCGCAGCCGCGATGATGGTTTCCACCGCTTCTTCGCCCAGCTTCTGTGCTATCTTGTTGATGCCCGCAGCATACGAACGCGCGGTGTAGGACAATTCTGGGTTGGCGTCCTTGCGCGCGGTGATCACCTCGAACAGCTCATGTAAAATTCCCTCGTCCTTGTTCATATCTGGGCTCATGACTTGTTTCCGATCACGTCCCGCTTATGCGACCACGCGCACGGGTATCCCCGCTGCCTGTAAATACGCCTTGGCCTCACGTATCGTATGCTGACCGAAGTGGAAAATCGACGCCGCCAGCACGGCGCTCGCGTGCCCCTCGCTCACACCTGTGGCCAAGTGTTCCAAGGAGCCGACGCCGCCCGAGGCTATCACCGGCACGTTCACCGCGTCAGCCACCGCGCGCGTGAGTGGAATGTTATACCCCGCCTTGGTGCCGTCGCGGTCCATGGACGTCAGTAGGATTTCACCGGCGCCATAACCGGTCATGCGTTGTGCCCACGCCACCGCGTCGATGCCGGTCTCCTTGCGCTCGCCGTAGGTAAAAATCTCAAAATGGCCCTTGTCTGTCTGTTTGGCGTCTACGGCGATAACGATGCACTGGCTGCCGAATTTTTCCGCCGCTGTCTTCACAAACTCGGGCGTTTTGACCGCGGCAGTGTTGATGGACACCTTGTCGGCGCCGGCCAGCAACAGTTTCCGAATGTCTTCCACCGTGCGCACGCCGCCGCCGACCGTGAGCGGCATGAAACACTGCTCGGCCGTGCGCGAGACCGCGTCGTATAGGGTGTCGCGGTTTTCGTGGCTGGCGGCGATGTCGAGGAAGCACAGCTCGTCGGCACCCTCTGCGTCGTACAGCTGCGCCTGTTCTACCGGGTCACCGGCGTCTCTAAGGCCGACAAAGCTCACGCCCTTCACAACGCGGCCGGCCTTGACGTCCAGGCACGGGATGATGCGGATTTTCAGCACAGCGGTTTCCAATTTGTGACAAACGGCGAAGGGTACGAGGTTCCGAAAGCGGCTCTGTATGGCGCAGAAACTTTAGCCTTTCAACACAGCGATCGCTGCCGACAGATCTATGTGTCCATCGTAAATAGCCCGCCCGCAAATGACACCTGCGATGCCCGACGCCGCTTCGGCTTTCACAGCTTCTAAATCCGCCAGCGAAGAGACCCCACCCGAGGCGATGACCGGAATGAAGACGGTGCGCGCCAATTCAGCGGAAGCCGCCACATTGGGTCCGGCAAGGACGCCGTCGCGGTCGATGTCGGTGTGGATGAGGGCGGCGACGCCCGAGTCGACAAATCTCTGGGCCAAATTAACAGTGGCCAGTTCCGAAACATCGGCCCAGCCCCCAGTGGCAACGCGCCCCATCCGGGCATCTATACCCACAGCGATACGCCCCGGATAGGCGCGGCACGCTCTTCGCACCAAATCCGGGCTCTTTACCGCCGCGGTTCCGAGGATTAACCGTGCAACACCGGCGCTAAACCAGGCATCCACCGTAGCCATGGAGCGGATCCCACCGCCCAATTGCACAGGAATGCCGGCGGAAATGATGTCCTTGACCGGCGATTCGTTGACCGGGGCACCGGTAAAAGCGCCGTTCAGATCCACAACATGGATCCATTCGGCGCCGGCAGCGGCGAACTGGCGCGCCTGGTCGGCCGGGTGATCGTTGAACACCGTAGCCTTTTCCATGTCGCCTTTAACCAGGCGCACACATACGCCGTCTTTCAAATCGATGGCGGGAAACAAAATCATTTCAGTGTCTTACCGTTCCTAAGGTGTCCAAGCCAGGAAGTTCGCGATGAACTTCAAACCCAGTGCCTGGCTTTTTTCGGGGTGGAACTGGGTGCCGATCATGTTCTCCCGGCCCACGGCGGCGGTGACCGTCTGGCCGTAACTTGTTGTGGCAAGAACGTCAGCCGGATCTGCGCACCCCATATGATAACTGTGAACAAATAGGCGTGGTCGCCCGCATCGATGCCTGTGAAGACCGGGTGGGGGCGGGAAAAAACGAGCTCATTCCAACCCATGTGCGGCACGCGGTAGTCGGGCCCAGCCGAGCCTCCCGTACCCTGTGGCGCAAGGGCGACTACTTCCGCGTTTAGCCACGCAAGCCCGTCGGTTTCACCGTGCTCCTGCCCGCACGCAGCCATGAGCTGCATACCCACACAGATGCCGAGGAAGGGCTTTTTCCGCACAATCACCGCGTCGTTTAATGCCTCCACCATGCCGGGAAGCGCGTCCAAACCGCGGCGGCAGTCGGCAAAAGCACCGACCCCAGGCAGCACAACGCGGCCGGCACCGGCCACTCGCGCCGGATCGGAGGTCACAACGACATCCGCCGCAGCGCCGGACCCCAGGGCCGCGCGCTCAAAAGCCTTAGCCCCGGACCGCAGATTGCCCGATCCGTAATCTATAATGATGACGGTCATTTCTTACTTCGAGTCTAAAGGCTTCCGCCCAATGTCCCTTTGGTGGACGGCACCAAATCGGCCTTCCGCGGGTCAATCTCCGCCGCCTGGCGCAGCGCTCGGGCAAGGCCCTTGAAGCAGGACTCGACAATATGATGGTTATTCTCGCCGTACTTATTCCACACATGAAGCGTGGCGCCCGCCGCCTGGGGAAAGGGCTGAAACCATTCCTTAAATAGCTCGGTGTCCATCTCGCCCAGCTTGGGCTTACTGAACGCCACCTCCCAGATAAGGTATGGCCGGTTGGACAAGTCGATCGCGACTTCGGTCAGGGTTTCGTCCATGGGGATCGTGGCCGCGCCGTAGCGCGCGATGCCCTTGCGTTCGCCCAACGCCTTGGCAACGGCCTCGCCGATGCAGATCGCGGTATCCTCCGTGGTGTGGTGAAAATCGATGTGCAGGTCGCCCGTGGCCTCGACCGTCAGATCCATAAGACTGTGGCGCGAAAGCTGTTCGAGCATGTGGTCAAGAAAACCGATGCCGGTCGATACCGTGTAGCACCCCGTTCCGTCTAAATTGACGGTCGCCTTAATCTGGGTTTCCTTCGTGTTCCGTTCGACGCTTGCTTGGCGCATCTATGCCGCTCCATCGGCTGAACGCGTAAAATGAGCCTAAAAGCAATATGTTATGGGCAAATTCTGGCTTTACGCTTTCGTTGGCGCTGACCTTCTAGCAGGTCGCCAGGGGTGAGGCCCCCTGTGATTGAGGCAGCACGTTCAAAATCACCCCATGCAATGCTTGCGCTGTCTTGTATTTCGATTCATTTTAGCATTGCGGCACAGAAAAAATTAATGACTACAATGGCTGTGCTGTTGTCAGCAGTACCAAATAAAAATACAAATTATCAACAAAACAACCAACCAGAGTGGGTAAATGGAGTTGTCCTTCAGCGCAAAGAAATCCCGTGGCGGCGGCCGGCAACCCGGCACGAGAGGTGGGGGTCCGGATCCGATCGATATACACGTCGGAAAACGGATCAAACTGCGCCGTACGTTGTTGCACCTAAGCCAAGAGCAGTTGGCCGGCGACATCGGCGTAACGTTCCAGCAAGTGCAAAAATATGAAAGCGGTCACAACCGCGTCAGTGCAAGCCGGTTGTTCGATATCTCTCGTGTGCTTCATCGCCCGATCTCCTATTTCTTTGAAGACATCGGGCCCGAGACAACGGGCGACCGCGCCATACCAACGTCCCGTGGCCGGGAAGGCATGGCGGAGGAGGCCGCGCCGTTCGATAACGATCCGATGCAGCGCACAGAGACTCTCGAGCTCGTGCGCGCGTATTGGCGTTTGAGCAATGCAGAGCTTCGCCGAAATGTGTTTGAATTACTTACCAACATCGCGAAACGCGAATAGTTCCTAAGTGAACATAAGATTGGCGTTTCGAACTCTGCTTTTCTGCTGTGGGAAGCGGAAGCGGCGGCGATGTCTTTAAGGGTCGAGGCTATATCCCCCGGGTTCCGTAATAAGGAGACGCACATCGGCAGGATTCGCCTCAATTTTTTGGCGAAGCCGGTAGATGTGTGTTTCCAAAGTGTGAGTAGTCACGGCTGCATTGTACCCCCACACCTCGCCCAACAACGTCTCACGCGGGACCACCTTCTTCCCGACGCGGTATAAATATTTAAGAATCGCTGTTTCTTTTTCGGTCAAACGGATTTTCCGGCCGCCGTGATGGACTAGCACTTTGGCGGACACGTGAAACTTGTACTGCCCAATAACAAAGATGGCCTCATCGGATTGATCAATATGATAAATATGGGCGCGTACACGCGCTAGCAGGGCGGCCATGCGGAACGGCTTGCTGATGTAGTCGTTTGCGCCGGCATCGAGACCGGCAATAGTGTCGTCGTCGGAATCTGCTGCAGTAAATATGATAATGGGCGAACGCACGCCGCGTTCCCGCATGTGGCGGCAAACCGTGCGGCCATCCATGTCAGGAAGGTCCATATCCACAAAAGTAATGTCGAAAACGGTCTCTTTGGCTTTGGCGAGGCCGTCCGATCCATCAATAGCTTCTTCGATAGACGCGAAGTCGCCTTCGGCATGGAGTTGGTCCTTAAGCGTTTCACGCAAGAGCGTGTCGCCATCAACGATAAGCGCTGTTCGTGCGGAAGACACTATCGCGAACTCCACTTGCGGGGCGAACGAAGGTTCGCCAGGCACCATCCGTCACCACAAGCCATGCCTAAGTATGCCTAACTTTCGGCAATTATATAGTTCACAAACACACCAGGCGCGATCAGAGCCTATCGAGCGCAATTAGCCGCGCTTAACCTTCTTCTTTTTCGGTTGAGGCTTCGCTTTCGCGATCTTCTTCAAAACACGATCAAACACGGCTTCATCTTCGCTGCACTCTGCCTCGCGCGCGGCCCCACTGAAGCGCTCAGATTGCGCGGCACTAGATCCTTTTGGCTTCCCGCTCACGTTGACCCTCTCAAATCAAGTTCAGGGTTTCTGGCTATAGGTTTGCAGATCGTCAGGTTATGGCCAGCGACGTTGCCCGTAAGTGGTAATAGGCCGAGGCTGTTCCGGCCGCTGCTTTCATCAAACGTGTGAAATTCATCAGCGCGGTAAAGGATCGCGGTTGCCAAATGGAGCGCATCCGGGGTTGAGAGGGTTTTCCCTTCGTGCTCAACAGCCTTCTGTACGTAGTAATCGCGGAGATTATGCGCCAGCATAGCGATTTTAGTCTCGATGCCCTGTTTAGAGATTCGATTCAAAAGGTCTTTGAATAGCGTATCCATGCCTACTGGGATTTTCGACGAAAGCACTTCCGTAAATGTGAGAACGGAGGTCATCAATCTAACCTCTCGCCGTTTGGTTCGCTCTATCACTTCGCGGACGCTGTCCATTTCCCCGGTCTTGCGTTGCTCGTCTTTCAACCAAGCGAGAAATATGCACGGGTCCCAATAGTAGAGGGGGTTATTCCCAGCCATCGCGAAGCTCCCGAACGAATGCTTCGCTACTCAAAACCCCCGTCGCGTCTGGCGCACGACCGCGCAAATCTTCCCAGTCCGGGATTTCAATGTCTGGCGGGAATGGATTAATTCCCGTGACCGCTATCAGGTGAGGAAAAGACGCGCCAATCCGGTAGTTCAAAGTTCCAAGAACCTCTACTCGCTTGCCGACGACGGACACGGCGTCGTCATAAAGCCGAGAGGGGAATCTACAAGTTACCTTCTTGGGGCCTACATCGGGATATGTATGGAAGATATTCGCGCCTAGGTGAACATTTATTTGCTCTAACATTCCATCGACAGAACCTTCGCATTCATCCTCAATGGCAAGCGCTTCATCAACTTGACGAGTGATCTTCTCAGTCAAATCCAATTGATTCCCATTAAAAACGAGCGTGGAGGATTTCACGCTTCGCCCAACTGGCTTAGCGAGCGCACGAATATATTCCAAAAGATCAGCATCAAATCCGACCAGGCTCGTGCGCTCGGACAAAGCCGTAGCGACTTCGTTCAACTGCTTGATAATAAGATGGCCCGTGTAATCACGTTTCGGCAGCGCGCTGGGCTCTATAGCAATTCGTGTGGGGCTCTTATAGGACAGTTCAGTAATGCGAAAATAACTAGCCGCTTTCCCATCTCCGGCTTCTCGGTCCATTCTGTTAATTGCGTTGCCGAGATTTTGTAGCTGTGCCATGAACGCAGCAAACCGCATCTGCCCCTCATCCTCGGACAGGCCTTCAACAATTAGCGTAATGCGGTCGTCACTAGACACGATGTGTACCGTAAAATGTGCAGCCTCTGGCGTAGATTCTACACTAGTGAGTCCCGGTATGTAATCCGTTTTCCTGCGATGCCAGATAGCGCTTTAAAGGTTCTCGCGTCGTCGGTTACGCCAAGCGCGGAGCGCTCATTGTGACGGAAGTCAAACTCTGCGAGATAGCGCTTTAAATGCTGCTGGCTGACGTGGTGGTAGGTTCCGGTAATGCCGCGCTTCAAGATGCTGAAATAATTCTCGACCGTGTTTGTGTGCATGAAGCCGCCGTGACGGACATATTCACCGGCCCCATGATTGACGGTCCCGTGGCCTATGAAATCCTGGCTCACCTTGCGATAAACGCCAGCCGCGTCCGTCATAATATAAGACTTATCATCAATCTGCGCTTTCAGGATCGTACGAAGCGTCTTGGCACTAACTTCCGGCACATGGAAGGAACGCACTCGCCCGTCGCGTTCGACTAGAGAGAATGCCGCTTCCTTACCGACCGCGCCACGCCCGCGATGCTTGCGCTTGCTGCGATGCTTGTTCTTCTCTTTCCCGCCGATGTAGGTTTCGTCCGCCTCGATCACGCGGTTTTCGCCGCCCAGCTGCGCAGGAGAACTTCCGTCGCGCATCGCTTCCCGGAGACGGTGGCACATGAACCACGCGCTCTTATACGTGATGCCGAGAATGCGGTGGATTTGGTGCGCGCTCATGCCCTTCTTGCTGCTGCACATTAAATGTGCGGCCTGGAACCAAAGGTTCAGCTTGATGTGGCTGGACTCGAAGATCGTTCCGACCGTGACCGTTAATTGGCGCTTGCAGGGACCGCAGCGGTAGAGGCCGCAACGGGCCGTCTTGCCTCGAACAGGGGTAATCCGATCTAGGCCGCCGCAGCGCGGGCAGACAGGACCGTTCGGCCAGAGAAGGCTTTCCAACTTCTCATAGGCAGCGGCTGTGTCGTGGAAGCATGGAGCGGAAAGAGCGGATGGCATTGGCGTATCTCCCTGTTACGCCATTTATGCCAGTATTCAGTCGTGTTTGTCAAATATATAATTACCTAACTTTCCCAATCGCGACCAACATAGCGCGCGCTGATCACCGCCCCGCGATATGATTAGGCGGTCTCTGCTATGGTGATGCCGCCGAGCCAGATCTATATACAAGCATAAAATTGAGCGGCGAAAACAAAATGATCTCGTCAAACACTATACCGGTGAATGCCACGCCTGCCGAGTTAGTCGAACGTGTGGTGGGCGAACTACGCCGCAGCGGCGCGGTGGTCGTTCTTGCCAAATCAAGGCCGATAGACGCATCGTTGATCCGGGCGGCGGAAACTATGGATTTTTGGCCACCGCCCTATTTCGACCACCCGGGTGTTGGAGCCATTTCACTTGCCGTTGCCGGCCGCCGCGCGACCGTGCTCAGGCTAAGCGGGCCTGCGGCCGACGCCATGCGATTGGACTTTGATCGGCCCATAACACCTGATTTTCTACACCGCATAATCGGTCCGAATGCAGACGAGTACAATCGGGACTATCTTCAAACCAAGGCAAACCGTTCCGGGCACGTGTTTTAAAAATGGCACCATGACAAGCTTATTCGGTGCACTCACTGTATTTTCGGATGCAAAGAAGCCGCCGTGCGGACAGTTGCGGCTCGGGAGTCAAGTGTTCGCCTGCGTTCTCGGCCAAAACGGTGTCAGCACAACAAAATACGAGGGAGATAGTAGTACGCCAGTAGGGCTGTTTTTGTTGCGACATGTTCTTTATCGCGCTGACCGCGTGGCACATCCCAGCACGGCTTTGCCTGCGGAGATAATCGGCCGGGACGACGGCTGGTGCGACGATCCCGAAGATCCACTCTATAACCGCCCGGTTAAACTTCCCTATGCGGCGCGGACCGAGAAAATGTGGGGAGAAGATAACCAATACGATGTGGTTATTGTGATCGGATATAATGACGAACCCGTCATGCCTGGGCGCGGAAGCGCCATTTTTATTCACCTCGCCAAACCGAATGGCGGCCCGACGGCCGGATGCGTCGCCCTTAGCCTGCCGGACATGACCCAAGTTCTAAAGGGTGTCGGACCAGGATCGATAGTCGATATACGCGCGAAATCTTCTTAGATTTATAGCGCTGGCCTTGCGCCAAATATAGCGCTTCCCACCCGTACATAGGTCGCGCCAAATGCAATCGCGGTGTCGTAATCGGCGCTCATCCCCATACTGAGCTGCCGCAATTTGTTACGGCGGCCCAATTCGCGCAGGAAGGCGAAGTGAGGGGACGGGTCCTCCTGGGCGGGCGGGATGCACATAAGTCCCTCAACCGGAAGATTCCATTGCCGGCGGCATGCGACAATGAACATATCAGCGTCCGCGGGGTCTATTCCTGCCTTCTGGGGCTCCCGTCCTGTATTTACTTGAATCAAGCATAGCGGGCGGCGGCTTTGGCGGCCCATTTCGTCGGCAAGCTTTTCAGCCAAACTCGGGCGATCAAGCGTATGGATAACATCGAAATGCGTGACGGCGTTATGGGCTTTGTTGGATTGCAAGGGGCCGATCATATGCAGGACGATGTCGTCGCCGGCTTTGCGCAAGGCCGGCCACTTTGCCATGGATTCCTGAACCCGGTTCTCGCCGAAATGTCGATGTCCTTCTTTCAAGAGAGGCGCTATGTCTTCTGATGTGAACGTCTTAGATACCGCTACGAGCTTTATGGATTGTGGGTCGCGCCCGGCGGTGTGGGCACTTGTTTTAATGCGGTACATGACGTCGTGGTATGTGGTGATTACCGACACTGCAAAGTCACTTTTTTTTGAATGGGTGTGATGTTTCCAACGCTAACAAACACGGGCCGCAAGCTCAAACGCGGAACGTTGTGCCGTCGACGGCGACGACAACTGCCGGCCGTGTTTCTGATGACCGATGAGCACCGGCTGCCATTTCCCGATAGAGCCGTGTCCAGTTTGCCGCGCGGGTCTGGTGTTGTCCTCCGGCACTATGGTGACCCGGCCCGCGATGAGATTGCCATGCGCATAGAATCTCTCTGTCGTCGGCGCGGCCTTCTTTTTTCTGTCGGCGGAAATTGGCGATTAGCGGCCCGAATGGGCGCTCACGGCCTGCATCTTCCTGCGCACATGACTACGAGAGGCCCCTCGCCGGGCGCGCGGCTGTGGATACGACGGCGAAATGCTCTACTCACAGTTGCCGCACATGATTCAATCGGCCTGCGGCGCGCCAGTAAAGTCGTGGCAGTGGCCGCGTTCCTTTCGCCGATATTCTATACGCTGAGCCATCCCGGTCGGCCGCCCTTAGGTCCGGTACGATGTGCCGCAATGGTGCGCAACGCCAAGGTTGCGGTCATTGCGCTTGGTGGCATAACCGCAAAGAAAATCAACGCGCTTCGCGACACCGGATGCATTGGCATCGCAGGCATCGGCTTTGCTTCACAAAAATCGAAAATTAGAACCGGAGTTGCACACCTACGCGGGCGCCAGTGCCCTGTGGCGTAGCCATAGTCGGTGCGACTAACAACTCCGGGACACCGTTATCTCGTATATCATAAAATGCATCCGCATTCAGCCGCAGCCGGGGCGTTATTTGGTAAATGCCGCCAATCGACCACTGTTTACTATCAAGCTGCTGCTCGACCGCGCCAAGCCCAAGCACGGACTGGGACGCCGCATACGTCAAACGCAAATCAAGGTTCCCGGACTCATAGCCGAGCCCGGCTTGCCATCCTTCAACATCCTCGAGCAAACCAAATGCAGTTATGTCGCTGATCTCACCACGGATATAAAACCCTCCGTAACCCACCGACGCGCCGAAATTCCACGCTGTATCTGGTTCCAAAGACAAGGTCGAAGGCCGGCCCGCGTAGCCGCCGTACACCCCAACTCGGCCACCGTGCAAATCCGCGGTATATGCTCCTGCAATGTCGAACGCATCCGCCAAAGCACTACCGCCAGTCATGTCGTTCAGAGCTTTAGCGGAAAGGGGGCCGCCGGGTAGCGCTCCGAAAGCGACGGTTCTGTTGGCGGGAGTCAAATAGCCAAGGGTCAAAGACTCGAACGCAGACAGAGTGAATGTGGAATTGATTTCGCTGTCGGTGGATTCGGCTACGAGTGCAGAGAGGGCGTCGACGCTCGTGTCCACCGACAAAGCCGGGGCGGTTAGCACTGATGCGCAGCAAAGCGCCACAGTACCCATTGATTCGCTTACAAGTTTTGCCATGCGCATCACGACGGACTTCTTAAACGCGGACTCACACCTAAGATTCGCACCGCACGCCGCCCAGGTCAACAAAACCCCTTTAGATCAGACGCTTTAATGGTCTTGTTGTGGCAAATAACTCACACATGGGACCCTTTTCGCCTCTTCTAAGTGTCGCAAAAAAGAGGAAGCACATCGCCGGTATGAACATTCTGTTTCGGGGATGAGCGGCGGAAAAAAGGGGGAATCACGACTCGCGGGCCGTCGGGCCTGGTCAAAACCCGACCTTTACGCCCCCTAGAACGCCGCCGCCGTCCCAAGAGATGCCTCCATCGTCTTGCTGCTGTGCATAGAAACCGGCCAGCCCGAGGCTGATCCCCGGGCTTAACTTATAGGCTGTTTGAAGCGTCGCACGGTCGGCGTGTTCCTTGGTGACCGCGCCTACGAATGGCCACCGCGTAGATTCGCGAAAGTCTGCGGAAACCTGCCACGACCCAATCCCATAGAGCGCGCCGATCGTCCAGGCCCTCTCTCGCGGACTGTTGTCGGGAGCCGCGTTCATATACGCGCCCGCTAGCTCCCACCCACCATAAGTAAGTCCGGCAGAGATATTCCAGGCCTCGACGCCGTCGTTGCCGAGATGGCTGGAACCAGAATGGAAATAGCCCGCAGCGACGCGGTAGGTGCCGCCCGAGTAGTAGCCCTCGTAACCTGCCGTGACATCAATCGCGTTGTGCGGCAAGACGATGTTGTTGATAGGGCCTTCGCCCCGCAACGGCGTAGGATGATAGGTTACACCCAGTCTAACTCCAAATAATTCAGGCGTCTGATAAGAAATGCCAAGCGCATTTCCTGTAAAGCGCCGAAAGGTGAACGCGTCTTTTAGCGTAACCCCAGTGCGAGACACTAAGGCATCACCGACGACTTCATCATAGACCGTCAGAAACGCTTGTGGCACTGGATCACCGATAGTTGATGTATTCACACCGGCCTTCTCGCCAATCCTAAGGCGGCCAACGGCGCTAACCACATCTATATAGACTTCGTCGGCATTGGGCTGAGAGCGCGCCTCGGCGAACAGGCGTGCATAGGCACGCACGACAATCCCATTGTCCAAAATCGTCCGGCCCTCGAAAGTCAACCGCGTATCGCTGGACATGCTACTGGTGTTGTAATCTTCTCCAGCTGCGTTGTCTTGGCCAGCGACATAAAAGTACTGACGAATATGCCCGCCGAGAGAAAGCGTGATGGCTTCTCCGGCCCACACAGACGAGGACGCAGGCACCACCAAAAGCGCTACAGCAAAATACCTTAGAGTGCGGCGTTTCATGCCAGAAATCCCTCGGCCCACAACCGCTCACATTAAGCGAAGATATGGGGCGCCGAGAACCCTTAACTTGGCAACCCTGACCGCGGGACAATCGTACCCTTTTTAACTCCGGCAAATAGCCGCAGATCGGCTAAAAAGACGATCGCTAGAAATCGATTTTTGTGCCTACCAGCATCCCAAAACCGTCGAACGTTTCGTTTGCCGCCGTGCGTTGGTCCGTATAAAAACCAGTAATTCCTACGCCTATCCCGGGGCTTAAACGATAGGCCGTTTGTACTTTCACGTATTCGGTTTTCTCTTTAAGTACTGCGGTGGCTGTTGGTTTGAGCACCACATTGAAATAGTCGACCGAGAAAGACCAGGGATCCAAGTCGAACAATGCGCCAACGGTCCAACTGGTCTCGTCGGTTCCGTTTGATGGATTGACGTCTATGACCGTCCCGCCGACGGTAAACGACCCGGCCGTTGCCGTGACACTTGCGTTCCACGCCTCAAGGCCGTCCGTCCCCGCTGGAATTGTCTTACGTGAATCAATGTGGATATACCCGCCGCCCAAGCGCAATTTTATTCCTGAAAGATCGCCGCGCCAGGCGGCCGAAATATCGACAGCGTTGTTACGACCCGTGGCGCGATCGACCGGGCCTTCGCTGTCGGACACTGACGGATGATAAGATACCGCTGCCTGAAAGCCGACGAATTCGGGCGTCTGATAGCGAACGCCCAACACGTCGCTGGCGAACCGCTTGAAGGTGAATGCGTCGGTAATGGTGATGCCGTTGCGCCGGATAATAGCCATTTCGCCGATGACGCGCTCGTCGGAGGTAAGAAACGCTTCCGGCGCCGGGCTGCCAATGAAGCTGGCATTGAAGCCCTCCTTTTCGCCGATACCGAGCCGACCCCAGGTATCACGGAAATCGATGTATACTTCGTCGGCGTTGCGGTCCTTGCGGGATTCCGCTTCAAGCTGGATGGTGGCTGAAATCTGCAAGCCGTTGTCCAGCTTTGTGCTGCCGTTAAAGTAAATTTCAGCATCAGTTGACATGCCTACGGCATCTAGCCGTTCCGCGCCGGTCTGATCCTGGTCGGAAACGAAGAAGAAGTGGCGAAGCTTGCCGCCGAGGCTGAGGCGAATAGGCTCACTTTGGCCAAGGGCGGCACCCGCCGGGGCAAGAGCCACTAGCGCCGCGACGGCGCAGAGTGCTTTTTTCACGATTTATGCCTCAAAAACCGGTTTATTTTGCGTTTAGGAGCATGGGCTCCGCTAACAATTAGAATCTATAACTCCCTGTTTTACAGCGCAGATTCTATGGAAACAGTATAGGTGTTTTGTGATAAATCATTGACAGTTTTATGAGGCTCACCGTTGTTCAGGCCGTGTGATAGACAAACGGGATTCGAAAAAAATACGCCGCGCTGGCCAGTTTAGGAAACGATCACCAGCTCTTCGCAACAGCCCGGAGGTTAGTTATAAACGGCCCCCTGATCAGCGAAACCGGCAAATGCGGAAAGTACTCAGCGCGTGAAGGAGCATACATATGGGCGGCAGCCAGGAAAAGTTGAGCTTAAGGGCATGGGCGGCCGTGACCATTGCGCTGCTGGGGCTTGCCGGGTGCAGCTCCGACAACACATACCAACGGGCTCCAGACCAGGAGGCCGCCGGAAACCGTGAGACGATTTTCAGCGCGGGCGGGCTAGGCCTGGAGCTCTTCGGCGATGAAAAGCGGGACGGGACGCAAGGCGCCGTTGCCGTGAACGCCTTTCTCTGGCGGGCATCTCTGGACACCATCGCGTTTATGCCGCTGGCCTCCGTCGACCCGTTCGGCGGCGTGATTATTACGGATTGGTATGGACCACCGGAAACGCCGGAGGAGCGCTTCAAAGTCAACGTCTACATCCTTGGCCGCACCTTGCGTGCGGACGGACTGCGCGTGTCGGTGTTCCGTCAGACCCGCGATACTGTGGGTGGATGGCAAGATGCCGCCGTCGGTGTGAAGGTGCCCACAGAATTCGAGAACGCCATTCTTAGTCGCGCGCGCAACCTGCGGCTCCGTGCCGTGGCGGAAATCGAATAGAAGCTGCACCGCAGGAGCGTGTCTGCGGGGCTCATAACCAACAAAACTGACGATGGCATTGCAGGAAGAGCGCTACAATTTCCGCGAGACGGAAGCGAAGTGGCAAAAGGCATGGGCCGAACGAGAGTGCTTCAAGGCCGACACCGACCCGTCGAAACCAAAATACTATGTGCTGGAGATGTTTCCGTATCCGTCCGGCCGTCTCCACATGGGCCATGTACGCAACTACACGCTGGGTGACGTCGTCGCCCGATACAAGAAAGCAAAAGGTTTTAACGTCCTGCACCCCATGGGCTGGGATGCCTTTGGGCTGCCAGCCGAAAACGCCGCGCTGGAGCGCGGTGTGCATCCTGGCACTTGGACGCGGCAAAACATTGACGTCATGCGGGAACAATTCAAGCCTCTGGGCTTGTCCCTCGACTGGAGCCGGGAGATCGCTAGTTGCGAGCCAAGTTACTACAAACACGAACAAAAGATGTTCCTGGATCTCGTTAAAGCGGGCCTGGCTTACCGCAAAGAGTCTTGGGTCAACTGGGACCCGGTAGAACACACCGTATTGGCCAATGAGCAGGTGATCGACGGCAAAGGTTGGCGCTCGGGCGCCAACGTTGAGCAGCGCAAACTGAACCAATGGTTCCTTAAAATCACGCACTACGCCGATGACTTACTGACCGCCATCGATGTCCTCGACCGCTGGCCTGATAAAGTCCGATTGATGCAACGCAATTGGATCGGCCGATCTGAAGGCGCACGGATTTTCTGGCCGCTAGTGGACGCCAGCGGCACCGACCGCACCGAGCCACTGGAGGTGTTCACGACCCGCCCCGACACCTTGTTCGGTACATCGTTCTGTGCGATCGCGGCGCAACATCCCCTAGCAGCGCAGTTGGCACAGAGCGACGAAGGTCTGGCCGATTTCATCGCCCAATGCGCGCGCGCCGGCACCTCGACAGCAGCCGTCGAAACGGTGGAAAAGAAAGGCCATGATACAGGACTGAGGGCGCGCCATCCGTTCAAGCCGGATTGGCTCGTTCCCGTTTACGTGGCCAACTTCGTGCTCATGGACTACGGCACCGGCGCCATCTTCGGATGCCCGGCCCACGATCAACGTGATATCGAGTTCGCGCGGAAATATGAACTCCCTGTGCGCTGCGTTATCGCGCCGGCGAACGAAGACGCTGAAGCGTATGCTGAGACGTTAGAGGCAGGCGACGAGGCATTTACCGGCGACGGCGTTACCATTAATTCCGAGTTCTTGGATGGTTTGAACGTTGACGAGGCGCAACGCCGTGCCATCGAGAAGCTGGAAGAACTCGGACGTGGTGAAGGCATGGTGCAGTTCAGGTTGCGTGACTGGGGCATTTCACGACAGCGCTATTGGGGTTGTCCCATTCCCATTATCCACTGCAAAGACTGCGGCCCCATCGCGGTTCCCGACAAGGATCTACCCGTCACCTTACCCGAGGATGTCGCTTTCGATAAACCGGGCAATCCGTTGGAGCATCACCGGACGTGGAAAAATGTGACCTGCCCGGCGTGCGGAAAAGGTGCGCTACGCGAAACCGATACCTTCGACACATTTTTTGAGTCGTCGTGGTACTTCGCACGGTTTTGCTCACCGCACTTAGAAGACAAACCGTTCGATAAAGAGGAGGCTATGAAATGGCTGCCTGTCGATCAGTATATTGGCGGTGTCGAGCATGCGATTTTACATCTTCTATACTCACGTTTCTTTATGCACGCCTTATCCGACTGCGGATACCTGGACCTCAAAGAGCCTTTCGACGGCATGTTTACTCAGGGCATGGTGTGCCATGAAACCTACCGCGCCGCTGACGGCGCCTGGGTGGAACCAAGCGACGTACGCAAGGACGATGACAAGGCGTTCCGGCTGTCTGATGACGCGCCGGTATCCGTCGGCCGGTCAGAGAAAATGTCCAAGTCGAAAAGAAATACGGTCGATCCGCAGCGTATTCTAGAAACCTACGGCACAGATGCGGCCCGCTTGTTCTTGCTGTCCGACTCACCGCCGGATCGGGATTTGGAATGGACGGAGTCGGGCATCGAAGGTGCATGGAGATACTTGGGCAGGCTTTGGCGCTTGGCTGTTGCCGCTCAATCTATTCCCGACGGCGCACTGCCCGAAAAAATGGATCCTGCGGTACTGGCGGTTGTGCGCCAGGTCCACCGAGCGCTCGCTACCGTTGGCGATGATATCGAGAAATTTCACTTCAATTCGGCCGTGGCGCGCGTCCGAGAGCTCACAAACGTCGTCGCAAATCTCGACCGAATGCAGGACGGCGCCGATGCGGTCTTCCGCTTCGGAATCAAGACCGTTGCGCAGTTGATTAATCCGTTCATGCCTCACCTGGCCGAGGAGATCTGGCAGCGTCTGGGTCAGAAAACCATCCTGGCCGACGCTTCCTGGCCGATTTTTGATCCGTCGATGCTGGAAGAAGACACTATGACCATTGCTGTCCAAGTAAACGGGAGACTGCGCGGGACCATAACAATGGCTTCAAGCACCGATAGGGGCGCATGTGAAGCGGCTGCGCTCGCTCTTCCCGCCGTACAAAAACAGCTGGAAGGGAAAACGCCACGTAGAGTGATCGTTGTCCCCAAAAAGATCGTTAATATCGTTGCAGTGTAGAACATGATATTGGTGAGAGCATGATGACTGAGTACCAGTCACCTCCTTCGGTGCAGTCACCGCTACGTGTCGGCGCGGTATTTGTGTTTTATGCTGCGCTCACTTTGGGCGCGTGCGGATTCCGTCCGCTTTATGGCGCCCACGGCCCGAGCACATCGCAGCAAGTCACCCGGGCACTCGCGACCGTTGTCATCCCGCTGCTTCCTGACCGGCAGGGTATGAAACTTCGCCAAGTTTTAAGCAAGCAGCTTCAGCCCCGTGGCATCGCAACGGGGTCCACCTACAATTTGGAGATTGGCCTGACGAGCCACGTCGATGAACTAGGCATTCGTAAAGATGCCACGAGCTCGCGCGCCAACTTTACGCTTACAGCTCGGTTCTATCTGCGGGAGGGTGGGAAACGGATTTTTGGAGATCAGGTTCAGTCCATTGTCAGTTACAACATCCTCGATGATCAATATGCCACTGTCGCCTCCCAGGCCGATGCCGAAGATCGGGCCATCCGCCAAATTGGCGAACTGATAAAAACACGATTGGCCGTGTATTTTCATGGCCGTCTCGGCCCACAGGAAATTGCGGCGGATCCACGCTAAAACGGAAGCCTAAAGTTCTTCATGAAGATACCGCCGAGCCGGGCCGATGCCTTTACCGCGAACCCAAACGCGGATGTGCGTGCGGTTCTGATCTATGGGCCCGACGTAGGCTTGGTGCGGGAGCGACTAAATACACTAACCCGAGCGGTGGCGGACTCTACCAACAACCCTTTCCGTGTCACTGAATTTTCAGCAGATCAATTGCGCGATGATCCAGCTCGCCTAGGCGACGAAGCTGCGGCTTTAGCTCTTACTGGTGGACGACGCGTTGTCCGTATCCGCGATGCAACGGACACCGCTTCACAATGTTTATCAACATTTTTGGACGACCCAGTCGGTGATGCACTGGTGCTTGTAACCGGCGGTGACCTAGGGCCACGATCAAAATTGCGGGCCGTCTTTGAGAAGGCGGACGATGCAGCCGCGCTCCCCTGCTATAGTGACGACGGCCAAACACTAGAAAGCGTTGTCCGTTCAAGTCTAAACCCTGAAGGACTTCAAATTACACCGGATGCGTTGGGCTGGTTGACCGATCACCTGGGCAACGATCGAGCGCAAAGCCGTCGCGAAATTGAAAAGCTCATCATTTACATGGGGCGCGGCACGGCGGATTCGAAGACGACAATAACTGAAGACGATGTTCTTGCGTGTGTGGGCGATAACGCCGCATTGGGTCTGGATGATTTGGTTTTCGCTGTCGGCGATGGAGATCAGTCGACGGTGCAGCGCATATATGGACGGCTCGTCGCTGAGGCCGTATCGCCAATTAGTGCATTAACCGCTGTTGCTCGGCATCTGATGCGCTTGCATGAAACGCGCGGACGTTTTATAGACGGCAAAAACATGGAGCAAGCTGCAGCAAGCCTGCGACCCCCGGTGTTCTTCAAACACAAGAAACGGTTTCAATCTCAAGCGACCCGGTGGTCAGACGTTCTTCTGACGCGCGGACTCGAAATTTTGATGGCCGCGGAGTTGGCGGCAAAATCAACAGATAAGCCCACGGCCGCTGTTGTTGAACGCGCCTTGATACAGGTAGCGCAGGGAGGGCGCCGGGCGCGGCGGCGTTAGATTTTTCTAATGGGCAGCTGTCCCTTCTCCGATAGCAAGTGGTAACCCGCCGGGGACAGCAACTTCGGTTGTTCTCCATGGTGCTTTTTTTTCGTGTGGCGGATCCAGCCTGAACAAGACGCAATTGGCAATACGAACTGGTTGGCCGTTCAGCGCGAACCGTTGAATTGCCCAAAATGTCCCGCCGTGCGCAACAACTAAAACAGGGCCGGGATGTGCCAAGGCTGTGTTCAACCCCTTCAGAGCTCGGTTCAAATAGGCGTCATGGGTTTCGCCGCCGCGCAGCAAACCGCTTTGAGCCCATTCGTCGCGCCATGCGCTGTCGCTTGGCCGACCTTCGTAAATGCCAAAACGGCATTCCCTGAGATCATCGATAGCGACGATTGTTAGGTTAAGGCCCGCGGTGACGATCTCCGCTGTATGCCGCGCGCGTTGCAGAGAACTGCAGCACACGGTGACGATAGGCAAAGTAAAAATCGTTCTTGCTACTGTCCCAGCCTGCTGCACGCCGGTTTCATTCAACGGCACATCTGTCTGTCCCTGCATAATGCCGTCGGCGTTCCAGTCTGTTTCACCGTGGCGCAAGAAATAGAAGGGAACAGGGAATAACATTGAACTAGGAAAACGAGGTTAACGACGAGATGACGGAGAAATGACGTAAATGATTGATATTAGTTGTTATTCTCTGCATCGCGCCGTAGTACCCCGTCTGCGCCAAGGTCATCGGCGGCAGGATCAGGGTAGGGCTCTGAATGACCTTCGACAGAGCTCGCCACCTCGTCAGCGAGAAACTTTTCTCCGGATGAAGATGTCTTGGACTTGACGCGCCCACCACTGGAAAAACGGCGAACGATATCGTCCAACTGCTCAAGACTTTTATAGGCTACAGATACGGCGCCACGTTTGCCGTTAAAGGTAATTTTCACCATGTAGCCGGTGGCCTGCTCAAGATTTTGTTCCAGAGCCGCTGTATCAGCATCTTTGAGTCGTCGAGATGCCTGGCTCCGGCTGCCGAACCCTTTCGCCATGCGCTCCACTTGTCTTGCGCTCAGGCCGCGCTTCACGATTTTACGAGCCAGGGCTTCTGCGTTGTTTAGCCCAATAAGAGGCCGCGCTTGACCCACAGAGATTTCTTCAGAATCGAGCAGAGCCTGCACTGCATCCGGAAGAGCCAAAAGCCTCATGGTGTTGGCGACGTGGGCGCGGCTCTTGCCCACAACTTCCGCAACCCGCTCCTGAGTATGGCCGAAATCATCGGTTAATCTGCGGTACCCACGCGCTTCTTCCACGGGCGACAGGTCTTGCCGCTGGAGATTCTCTATGAGGGCAACTTCTAAGACCTCGGCATCCGAGAGGTCTATGACGTGAACCGGGACTTCGTGCAGCTGAGCCTTCTGCGCCGCCCTCCAGCGTCGCTCACCAGCAATAATCTCGTAGCTTTCCGGCTCGCTCCGATTCGGTCTTACCAAAAGCGGTTGCAGGACGCCCTTTTCGGCTATGGACGACGCGAGTTCACCAAGTGCGATGGGATCAAAATTGCGGCGCGGCTGTAACGGCGACGGGGCCAGAAGGTCTAGGGGTAGCTGAGTTATGGGGTTGCCCGAGGCAGCCCCAACTGCCTTCGAAGCCTCTCCGGCTGACGGCACATCGCCCTGCTCCCCGAAAAGAGCGTTCAGTCCCCTACCGAGGTTCTTTCGCTTCCGCGTATCAGCGTTCATGCGGCCGCGCTTTGCTCACGCTTTAAAACTTCGCCCGCAAGCTCCAGATAGGCCTGGGCTCCTTTGGACTGGAAGTCATAAAGAAGCACCGGTTTACCATGAGACGGCGCTTCGGAGATACGTACATTGCGAGGAATGGTGGTGGTATAGACCTTGCCGCCGAAGAATTCGCGAACATCGCTCTCTACCATTTCAGACAGATTGTTTCGCTTATCCACCATCGTCAGAACAATCCCTTGGATTTCAAGTGATGGATTGAAAGTCTTCTTCACATGCTCGATGGTCCGCACAAGGTGGCTGATGCCCTCCAGAGCTAGGAATTCAGCCTGAAGGGGCACCATGACGGCGTCGGCGGCGACAAGAGCATTGAGCGTAAGCAAGCCCAGGGATGGCGGGCAATCGATAAGGATGAAGTCCCAGCCCGCCCCATGGCCGGCGATGGCTTGCTTTAACCGTGCCTGGCGGTTTTCGACGTTGATAAGCTCCAGCTCCGCGCCTGCGAGATCAACGCCGGACGGAACTGCACTAAGGCTGGGCACTAACGTCGGCACCACCGCTTCGCTTAATGTGGCGTCGCCCATAAGCACGTTGTAAGCGCCTACCGTCCGATGTTTTTGATCTATGCCAAGGCTTGTTGACGCGTTGCCTTGGGGGTCCAAGTCGACGATCAAGACGCGTTTGTCTACGGCAGCCATTGCCGTGGCCAAATTCACTGTTGTTGTAGTTTTGCCAACACCCCCCTTTTGGTTGGAGATAGCCAGAACGCGAGGACGGGAGCCACTCAACATTTTCTCTAGAATCGGCGCTTCAACTTTGATTGGATCGGACACGATACACCTCACGAATACACACTATGGTCGACTCTGGGTCCGTACGGCTTTGCCGGCGAGATACTTTAGTTTCCCATATATTGTGTATGGTGGTCAATTCATCCCCAACATTTCGCCCCTTGGGAAAAAGACAGAGGCCTTGGGGGGCAAGAAATGGTTCGGCCCAAGAGAGCAGATCGGACAGGGGCGCCAGGGCCCTTGCCGTTACGACATCAACAGAGAACGGCGCCAATGATTCGATGCGGGTGTTGTGAACTTCAACAGAAACGCCTGTCAGGCGAACAACCTCCCTCAAAAAAGCTGCCTTCCGGCCATCGGACTCCACTAGATGGACGGTTTTGAGGCCCATGATCGCTAATACCAGTCCCGGAAAGCCCGCACCAGAACCAAGATCAAGGAGGCCCTGCGAACCATGGGGAATTAGGGGATAAAGCTGCGCCGAGTCCATGAAATGACGGTGCCAGAGCCTATCTACCGTCGACCGGCCAATCAGATTAACCTTTTTATTCCATGTAACTAGAGTGTCGGCATATATTTGGAGGCGCACCAACGTTTCACGTGAAACAGCGGCGTCCTGAGCAAATTCCTTAGGTCCGTAGGGGAACGCTTGTTTCACGTGAAACAGCGTCCAACTCTTAGCTGGCTTTGGCCACGTCCGTGCCCGCCGCTCTGAACCGGCGGACATAACGCAACAGGGCAGTGAGGGCTGCCGGTGTAATCCCAGGGATTCTGGCAGCCGCCCCCAAGGTGGCGGGCTGCGCGAGCGCCAGTTTCTGCCGCACTTCCACTGACAAGCCGCCTATGAGGTCATAGTCCAGGCCCTCCGGAAGCGATAGGGCCTCATCTTTCCGAAAAGCCCTGATATCAGCGGCCTGCCGATCCACATATCCGGCATATCGCCCTTCTATTTCAAGCTGTTCAGCTACGTCAGCTCGGAATCGCGGAAAATCCGGCAGTGCCTGACCTAGGTTTTCCATATTCACACTTGGAAGTGCCAGAACATCCACGCAGTTGCGCCGCACCCCATCCTGATTAACATGAATGCCATGGCGCGCCCACTCCCTAGGGCTTAGACAAATGGAAAGCAAGTGGTGGCGGGCCTGATCCAAGGCATCTTTCTTAGCCCGGAAACGAGCGTGCCGTTCCCGGCTCACGCAGCCTGCTTCTACCCCCTTCTCCGTTAACCTCTGATCCGCGTTATCTGCCCGCAGAAGCAGCCTGTATTCAGCTCTAGAGGTGAACATCCGGTAGGGCTCAGTGGTACCTAGGGTGGTGAGGTCATCAACCATTACACCGATGTAGCCTTCCGCCCTGTCCACAGTCATCGGATTACTCCCGGCCACCTTCCGGCCAGCGTTCACTCCGGCCAGGAGTCCCTGTGCCGCGGCCTCCTCGTAGCCGGTTGTGCCGTTGATCTGCCCGGCAAAGTAAAGTCCTGCAATCTTTCGCGTTTCCAAGGATGGCCTTAGCTCTCGCGGGTCTACATAGTCGTATTCAATGGCATATCCTGCTAGGATCATTTCAGCTTTTTCAAGGCCTGGTATGGTCTTTAGAAGCTCTCGTTGCACATCTTCCGGGAGCGAGGTCGAAATGCCATTGGGATAAACGGTGCTGTCCTCAAGCCCTTCCGGCTCAAGAAAAATTTGATGGCGGTCTCGATCGGAAAACCGCACAACCTTGTCTTCAATGGAGGGACAATACCTTGGACCAGCGCTCTGAATCTGGCCGTTGTAGAGGGGCGCCCGGTCCATATTCGCTAGGATCAGGGCGTGGGTAGCGCATGTTGTATGGGTCACACCGCACTCAATTTGAGGTGTTATGATCTTCGTTGTGAGGAATGAAAATGGTTCGGGAGGGTTATCCCCCGGCTGCATTTCAAGGCTAGCCCAGTCAATGGTTCGCCCATCAAGCCGCGGCGGCGTGCCCGTCTTGAGGCGACCAACCATAAATCCCTTTGATTTCAATGTGTTAGATAGCCATAGGGCGGGGGCTTCACCGACCCGTCCCGCCGGAATGCGTTCTTCGCCGCGATGAATGAGCCCGCCTAGAAATGTGCCAGTGGTAAGCACGACAGCGCCAGCGTCTACCTGCGCACCGTCCGCTGTCACGACTCCGGTAATGCATTGTAATTGCTCATCAATAATCAAGTCTTCGATGCCGCCAGCGCGGATTTCAAGGTTCGGTTGCTCCGTCAGTATTTGTTGAATGGCGGTCTTATAGAGCTTGCGATCGGCCTGAGCTCTGGGACCACGCACCGCCGGACCCTTGGAGCGGTTAAGCACGCGAAATTGGATTCCACTTTGGTCAATAGCGCGGGCCATTATGCCGTCCAGGGCATCGATCTCCCGCACGAGGTGTCCCTTTGCTAGTCCGCCAATAGCGGGGTTGCATGACATCTGCCCGATGGTCTCGATCTTGTGGGTAATCAGCAGTGTGCGGGCGCCCACGCGCGCCGAGGCCGCCGCGGCTTCACAGCCGGCGTGCCCTCCGCCCACGACGATGACGTCAAATGCGTTGTTTTTGGACCGCACCACGCCGACGTACTCCCTATTGCTACACGGAGCCCTTATATCGCGCGGCGCGGCCTTAACCAATCGGGATTTGAATTAGGTCGCTGCAACGTTCGCCTTCGCTTGCACCGAGAAGGGCAGCAGAGCCACAGACACGATCACGCGGCTTCCGACGACCACCGCAAGGGAGAGCGCACCCAGCGGCAAAATAGGTGCGACCAAGAGTGGGCCGATAGACCCGATGCCCGCCGACAGAAAAATCAAAAGGGCGCTGGCGCTACCGCGGGCGCTCCTTAACGTTGGGCGGCGGGTGATACCAACGGCCGGTGAGTATTGCAACTTCTCTAGTTACAGCACAGAGATTTTTAGTGCGGCATAACTTTCTGGCCACACCAGCGCACTGCGTTAGGCCGTCATTTGCCGATGCAAAAATCACGAAACACGATGTCGAGAATTTCCTCGACGTCGACACGGCCTGTGATCCGGCCGAGCGCCCTAGCGGCCATCCGCAAATCCTCAGCTGCCAATTCAGGCAGCTGGGCGTCCACGGCGCGCTTTAGCGCGCCCACACAGTCCTCCAAGGCACGCCGATGCCGCGCACGGGTGAGCGGAATTACCCCCTCACTGTCGACTTTATTGCACACCATTTCTTGCAGGCGCGACAGGAAAAGATCTACGCCCCAGCCCGTCAATACGGATATAAAGAGCGCTGGTCCTCCGCTGGGCGGCGTGCAGCGCTGATCTTCGAGAAGATCTGCCTTGTTCACAACGGCCAGTGTATCAGTATCAACCAGTCCTAAGGTCACCGCGTCCAGCGCCGGGTATACAGCTCCGTCGAAGACCGCGACCTTCAGATCCGCTGTCTCGGCACGCCGGTGTGCGCGGCGAACGCCTTCGTCCTCAATTTCATCGCTGGATTTTCTTAGGCCCGCGGTGTCAGCTAGTGTGACGGCATAACCCCCCAAATCCAGGTGCACATCGATCACATCGCGCGTGGTGCCCGGACGATCGGACACAATGGCCGCATCTCGTTTCGCAAGGAAATTGAGTAGGCTCGACTTCCCCGCGTTCGCTGGGCCTATGATGGCAACCGTCACTCCGTTTCGAACCCGCTCACCGCGCCCACCATCGTCCACATGCTGTGAAATGGACTGTTCCAGCTCCCTCACCTCACCCCAGACTTTGTCGGCGATCTTGGGCGGCAGATCTTCGTCCGGAAAATCGATCACGGCCTCAAGATGCGCCAACGCCTGGATCAATCGCAATCGCCAGTCGTCACAGCGTTCTTTGAGTGCCCCGCCCATTTGTTGTAGGGCCTGTTTCTGCTGTCCGCGGGTCTCAGCGTCGACCAGATCGGCCAAAGCTTCCGCCTGGGTAAGGTCCATCTTGTCATGCTCGAAAGCTCGGCGGGTGAATTCGCCCGGCTCGGCGGGCCGCAGTCCATCTATTATTGCCAGCCCAGTCAGAACACTTTCCACCACCGCCCGGCCACCGTGGACATGCAGCTCTGCAACATCTTCGCCGGTGAAACTGTTAGGACCGGGGAACCAAAGGAGCAGCCCGTCGTCAAGACCCTCGCTGGTTGTCGGGTCCCTAAACTGCACGCGCGTAGCCTTACGCGGCAGCGGCAAGGAGCAACCGAGAGATGAAATCGCCCGATCTACCGCAGGGCCTGACAGGCGGACAACGGCAATACCCGCTCGCCCTGCCCCTGAGGCCAGAGCGAAAATCGTATCCTCAGTCATGACTATTTACCGGTTTTGTCGCTTGTGAGCTGTGACCAGAGCGCCTTTTGGATGTCTGCCTGTTTTTCTGGTTGAAACGGAAAGAGTGTCTTAAACATCGCCTCGGGATCCATGGTCGAAGTAGTTTTTTGCATCCGCTCTTTCATTTGATCCATCGTGGTCTCTTGGATCGGCGCCACATCGGCCAGTCCCATGAAGGCGCGGGCTTCCCCTGGCCTACAGGCTACATTGGTCGTGATTTTCATTGTGCGCTCCAAAAGTATGTTTTGCAGCTCGGCCGCTAAATGGGACTAGCGGTGCGGTCCGTCTAGGATTTCCTTTGTCGCAAGAATAATGTTAGGCGCGCCACCTACCACTGTCCACGGGCGGCCATATGCAGGAGCCTAAATGGCTACAAACGTTTTAGCATCGGGGCGGAGCCGTCTCGGCGAAGAAACCACCCCATATTTGATTCAGCACAAGGACAACCCGGTCCAGTGGTGGGCGTGGTGCGGTGAGGCGTTCGCCGCCGCATGCGAGGAAAACAAACCCATTCTCCTATCTGTAGGTTATTCCGCCTGCCATTGGTGTCATGTCATGGCCCACGAGTCTTTTGAAAACGATGATATCGCTGGTCTAATGAACCGCTATTTCATCAACATAAAGGTCAACACGTGAAGACCGGCCCGATGTTGATGCAATATATCAGAAAGCGCTCCCGCTCACGGGAGGGCAGGGTGGCTATTCTGACGCGGGCCGACTGGCAATTAAAACAGCGGTACTTGTTCTAGAACGCAAAGACATTCAAACGCCTGAGTAAGATTCTGGGGAGGTTTTTCGTGGTTAAGGCAATTGTGGTCCGTGAGACCGGTGGCCCGGAGGTGTTGCGCCTCGAACACATATCAGTGGCCGATCCCGGTGAAGGCGAAATTCGCATTCGCCAAACAGCAATCGGTGTCAATTTCATCGACGTCTATCATCGAACTGGTCTCTACAATTCGGGCGCCGGGGTTTCAACAGTTACTTCCAGCTCCTTTATTCCAGGACTGGAGGCTGTCGGCCACATCGAGTCCGTCGGCGCCGGGGTTAAAGATCTCAAAGTGGGCGACCGTGTTTGCTATGGGGATTACAAAGGAAGGTTGACGGTGGCGGAGCATCCGTCATGATAGGCGGATGCAATGGAATATCTACCCCTTCGCCGTTTGGGGCTTCACAGGGTTCTGCTTGGGCCGGGGCGCGGAGATGATGTGGCCCGAATGGTCTCCGTGGACGTGGTGGGCAATCGGAGCCGTTGCTCCTGTCATCGGATTCGGTGCTCCAGCCGCCTTTCGGCGGTGGCTCGCACCGCGACTCCCAAGCGGGGTGAGCAAGCGGCTGGCGTATTTTTGGGGCGACGGACTGCCGAGAGACCTTATTCCGTTCGTCGAGGCAGCTGATATGGTGTGGCCGGACATAAGGAAGGAAATAGAAGTGTTTGTTCAGGGCGAATTTGATGGCGCACCCCTACACCATATCTGGCACGAGATGTTTAAAGGAAAAAAGATCGATGTTCCACTATATGCCTCCAGGCCCCCAACAGAAAAGTTGGTGACAATTGAGAACGCTCACGACTATGAATTAAGCAAAGACTTCAAGACGGCAACAAACGACTTCATAAAGGATAGAGAGATGATTACTAATCTCATGGTTCGTCGCAAGGATGCCAAGAAGTGGGTGAAGAACTATTTGAATGATCCAAGCGACGACGGGGCCGTAGGGAGTGAGTGAGGTGGCTGACCCCAACTGGTCACCTCGTACGCTGTTCATCGCGGACAACATCTTCATCCTCCGGGGCATGAACAGCGAGTCGGTGGACTGCATCGCCACCGATCCGCCGTTCAACGCCAAGCGGGTTTTCAACGCTCCGTTGGGCTCCCGATCTGCGGAACAGCGATTCGACGATCGCTGGCGCTGGGATGAGGTGACGGATGAGTGGCAGGATCTGATCGCGTCCGACTGGCCCGCGATCAAGGAAATCATCGAGGCGGCCGCTGTTATCGAAGGCGGGAGCATCGACCATCGGACGGGCAAGATCACGACCGGGGCCAAGAACTCCATTGCCGCCTATCTGGCTTACATGGCTCCGCGCTTGGTCGAAATGCGCCGCGTTCTGAAACCATCCGGCGTGTTGTTCCTCCAATGCGACACGGAAGCGAACGCCTATCTTCGGCTCTTACTCGACGCGGTATTCGGGCGGGCGATGTTGATCAACGAAATCACCCGGCGGCGGGCAACATCCAAGGGGTTGGCCTCCAAGCGGCTTCCAATGAACAGCGATACGGTGTTCGCCTACGGCAGGTCTCCAAAATGGAAGTGGAACCCGTCGTATGAGCCCTACGATCTCGACAATCTGGACGAAAAGACGCTCCAGCAATACAACAAGTTCGAGAAGGGAGGCAGACGCTACCAGCTTGACAATCTGACCAACCCCAATCGCGACCGCCCTAATCTGACCTACGAGTTTCTGGGCGTGACGCGGGTATGGCGCTGGACGCGGGAGCGCATGGAAGCCGCCTATGCCGAGGGACGGGTTGTGCAAGCCGCGCTGGGCCGCGTGCCGCGCTTCAAGCGGTATCTCGACGAACAGGTGGGCAAACCCCGCGACGATATATGGCTGGACGTGGTCCAGCCGGAAGCGAGCGATGCCGAGTGGTCCACCCGCAAACCGGAGAGGCTGTACCGACGGCTGATCGAATGCGCGACGGAGGAAGGTGATATCGTGTGCGACCCCTTCGCCGGGTGCGCGACTACTTGTGTTGCGGCGGAGAACGCGCAGCGCCAGTGGATCGGGATCGACATTGACCCGGTTGCCGAGCGTGTGACCTTGGAACGGCTGGCGGACGAAACCGGGCTGAACATGGCGACGGCGCCCGTTGCGGTCCGCAAGGCGCTTCGGCACCGCGACATACCCAATGCCCCGGATGCGAAGATCAGGCAGGCCCTGTGGGCGCGACAGGGACGCCAGTGCGCCAATCCCTACTGTGACTCGGAGAGCCTTCGCGCCGCCGATCTAGAGCTAGATCACCGAATACCCAGGGTCCGGGGCGGCGATGATGATGCGCTCAACCGGATCGGCTTGTGTGGCAACTGCAACCGCCGCAAGGGGCGGAAAGCGTGGGGCCTGTTCCTAGACGAAGAGCGCGCCCAACAACCCCACACGACGAGAGGATAGCGATGCACTATCGCCCCAAGCTCGATCCGGAAGTGGACCTCGCGGGCGCGACGCCCGAGACGCTGGCCCGCGCCCTGTTCCGTCGCGTGGAGCCGCTACGACCGGGCGCCCGACGAAAGGCCGTTGTCGGCGATGAGGTCGCGGTAGAGAAGGTTGCGACCGACAAGCCGGACCACCATGTCCCGCATCTGCGTAAGCGTTCCTGACTCGCGGACGTTATGCTTGCCCGCGAACTCCTGGACGTAACGGTCAAGATGCTTTGGGCTGATCTTGTGGAAGGTGCCTTTGTGAGCGCGCTTGAGCATCGACCAGAAACTCTCGATTCCGTTAGTATGAGCCATGCCGCTCACGTACTCGCTGATGCTGTGCTTCACGGTTTCGTGCTCGAACGGCATTCCCTGATATCCGCCGTGGTCGTCCGTGTAGACCGTCGCGCCTTCCGCTGCATGATCGCCGACGAAGCCCTGCAATGTTGGGGTATCTGTGTCCTCTACGACGCGCGCCGTGACCTTATTGCTGTCGCGGTCTTTCATGCCAACCACGGCAGTCTTTCCAACCGCGCCGCGTCCGGTGCCCGCCAACTCTTTGCGCTTAGCCTTGCTCATGTTCTTGCGCTTGCCGCCAAAGTAAGTCTCATCCACCTCTACCGGGCCGTCGAAAGGTCCGCCTTTCTCGCCCGCCCACGCTTCCCGGATGCGATGAAGCACGAACCATGCCGTTGGCTGTGACACGCCGATATCGCGTTGCAACTTCATGCTGGAAACCGATTTCAGGCTGGTGAGGCACAGATAGATCGCGATCGCCCACTTCCGAAGCGGGATTTTCGACCGCTGCATGGCGGTGCCCGTCTTGACGCTGAAGTAGGATCGGCAATCTGTGCACCAGTACGGCATTTTCGCGTGGCTGGCCTCGCGGGTGCGGAGCGAACCGCATTTGGGGCAATGGCGACCGTCCGGCCAGATGATGGACTTGAACCACTCGGTCGCGGCTTCCTCGGTCGGGAACATGTCCATCAGCTCAACGATGGTGAGTCCCTCGCGATGGGCTTTCCCGGGTGCTTTCTTCGCCATTTCCGCTCTCCCTTCCTACCCTTGGAATATAGGGAGGCGGCGTGAGAATGTCAACCCTTCTTTGTAATCCCCTTTGCTATGGCAACGGCCCACTTGGAGGTTATGCGGAAGCGCGCATTATTCCTGCTGAGAGCGTCGTTCTCGTCCCTCCTGCGCTGCGAGACGAACAAGTGGCCGGCATGATGTTATGAGGCATGACAGCATGGCTTTTAATCACCGCATGAGAACGGCGGTGACAAATTAGTCCACGGAAGCGGCGGGATTTCCCAGCCGCGGGCGGAGTAAAACTCTGCCACCTGTAGCCTTCGATCTTTTTTGAGATGGAAGGCGGGAGGATGTACACCGTGGACCTATATCTGCGCGTTCGGCTGGCCTGCCATGTTGATGGTCTGAGCCAGCGAGAGGCGGCAAGTCGGTTTGGCATTGCGCGCGAGACGGTGAGGAAGATGCTGCGGCATTCGGAACCGCCGGGATATCGGCGACGCCAGCCACCGAAACGCCCGAAACTGGCCCCCTTCACGGATATCATCGACCGTATTCTGGAGGAGGACCGAACGGTTCACCGTAAGCAGCACCACACGGCGAAGCGTATCTTCGAGCGCCTTCGCGACGAACATGGCTTCACGGGCAAAGAGACCATCGTGAAGGATTACGTTCGGGAACGGCGCCTTCGTCGGCGTGAGATGTTTGTGCCGTTGTCACATCCTCCGGGCCATGCTCAAGCGGACTTTGGCGAGGCGGATGCGATCATCGCCGGCGTCAAGTATCGGGCGCATTTTTTCGTCATGACACTTCCCCACAGCGATGCCTGCTTCGTTGCGGCCTACCCGGCGGCGACGACGGAGGCCTGGCTGGACGGGCACAACAGAGCCTTTGTTTTTTTCGGCGGCGTTCCCCAATCGATTCTTTACGACAACGACAAGTGTCTGGTGTCGCGCATCTTGTCAGATGGCACGCGGCAACGAACGCGGGCGTTCAGCGGGCTGCAGTCCCATTACCTCTTCGAGGACCGCTACGGCCGTCCCGGCAAGGGTAACGACAAAGGCAATGTGGAGGGGGTGGTCGGCTATGCCCGGCGGAACTTCATGACGCCGCTTCCCCGGTTCGCGAGCTGGGACGCCTTCAATGGCCACCTGGAAGAGCAATGCCGCAACCGGCAAGGCAACGTCCTGCGCGGCCACCGCGAGAGCATCGGCGAACGGTTTGTGCGTGACCGCGAAGCGTTGAAGAGGCCACTGCCGGCACCGTTCGACGCGTGCGACAAGCAGGGCACGCGGGTCAACTCGCTGTCCCTGGTGCGCTACCGGACGAATGACTATTCCGTGCCCGTCGCCTACGGCCATCAGGAAGTCTGGATCCGTGGCTATGTCCACGAGGTGGTTATCGGTTGCGGCGCCGGGATCATTGCCCGACACCCCCGTTCCTACGACCGGGAAGATATGGTCTTCGATCCGATCCACTACCTGCCTTTGCTGGAGCACAAGATCGGTGCCCTGGATCAGGCCGCGCCGCTAGCCGGATGGGAACTGCCTGATGCCTTCCCAACCCTGCGCCGTCTCCTGGAGGCGCGCATGGGCAAGGCCGGCAAGCGGGAATACGTCCAGGTCCTTCGGCTTGTGGAGACCTTCGATCTCGAGGTGCTTCACGGCGCGGTGAAGGACGCCCTGCGCCTGGGTGCGATCGGCTACGACGCCGTCAAACACCTTGTGCTGTGCCGTATCGAGCGACGCCCGCCCAAACTCGACCTGGATATCTATCCCTACCTGCCTCGGGCCAACGTGGCGACCACGGCCGCCGCCAGTTATATGAGCTTGTTGGGTGGAGGCGCGTCATGACCGATACGCCGCAAGTGTTGCTGGCCCATCACCTCAAGACCCTGAAACTGCCGACGTTCCTGCGCGAATACGACAAGCTGGCCCGCCAATGCGCCACCGAGGGCGCCGACCATGTGCGGTATCTTGTCCGTCTGACCGAGTTGGAACTGATCGACCGTGAGCGCCGCATGGTCGAGCGGCGGATCAGACAGGCCAGGTTCCCCGCCGTCAAAAGCCTCGACAGCTTCGACTTCAAGGCCATCGCATCGCTCAACAAGATGCTGGTTCTGGAGTTGGCGCGATGCGAATACGTCGAGCGTCGTGAGAATATCATCGCGCTCGGCAACAGCGGAACCGGCAAGACCCATATCGCCCTCGGTCTCGGTCTGGCGGCCTGCCAAAAGGGGCTCTCCGTCGGCTTCCTCACGGCCGCTGCCCTGGTTCATGAACTGATGGAGGCCAGGGATGAAAAACGCCTGTTGCGCCTGCAGAAGCAACTGGCAAAGTATCACCTTCTGATCATCGACGAACTCGGCTTCGTGCCGCTCTCGAAGACCGGCGCCGAGCTGCTGTTCGAAGTCTTCAGCCAGCGCTACGAGCGGGGCTCGATCCTGGTGACCTCCAACTTGCCGTTCGATGAGTGGACGGAGATATTCGGCTCGGAACGCCTGACCGGGGCTTTGCTGGACCGCCTCACCCACCATGTCCATATCCTGGAAATGAACGGCGAGAGCTATCGTCTCAACCAAAGCCAAAAACGGCGGAAATCCCCAAAAATACCTGCTTAACCGCCGGTGCAATGGTTGACCCGGTGGGCCCACAGGAACCTCCCACGCTGCTTCGCTCCGCGTAACGCAAGCGCTGCTACACGAAGCAGCGCGGGTCCCTCCTATGGACTACCGGGACAACCCCCCAACACCGCGTACCGCATAACGTTAAGTGGACTAGTTTTGCTCCGCCCGGGTGGACTAATTTTGCTCCGCCGTTGACATACGCCGACTGAACGCTGGTGACACAGTATTGCTTCATGCCGCGGCAGGAGGTGTCGGTCTTATTTTTTGCCAGTCGGCGCGGCATATCGGCGCGACAGTGATCGGCACTGTTGGCTCCGAAGACAAAGCAAAGATTGCCCAATCGGCAGGCTGCGCACATACCATTCTTTACAAAAGCGAAGATTGGGTCGCAAAAGTCCGTGAGATTACTGGCGGGGAAGGCGTGCCTGTGGTTTACGACGGCGTAGGTAGGGACACATTTATGAAATCACTCGAGTGTCTGGCGCCGCGCGGCCTTGTGGTCGCCTTTGGAAATGCGTCTGGAGTCGCTCCGGCAATAGAGCCGAACCTCCTTGCAGCAAAAGGATCATTGTTTCTGACGCGGCCCCGCTTGGCAGACTATGTCGCGCAACGTACAGATTATATCCGCGCAACAGCAGAGCTGTTTAAAGCTGTCATCGCGGGCGTGGTTAAGATTGACGTGAGCAATTCATACCCGCTTAAACAAGCAGCCCATGCCCATGCCGATCTGGAAGCGCGGCGAACAACTGGATCGACGATTCTTGTGATATAAAAATGGGCCACCTGATGCCGGCCCATTTAATTTTCGTCACGATCTATCCTGCACGACTTACTTGTTCATGAGGTCAAAGAAATCGTTGTTGTTCTTGGAATCACGCAGCTTATCAAGCAAGAACTCCATGCCATCCTGTATGCCCATGGGATCCAAGATACGACGGAGCACCCACATCTTCGAAAGCGTTGCTTGATTGACTAGAAGCTCCTCTTTGCGCGTTCCCGATTTTGTGATGTCGATAGATGGGAATATGCGCTTATCGGCAAGCTTCCGATCAAGGATGATCTCAGAATTACCGGTCCCTTTGAATTCTTCAAAGATCACCTCGTCCATACGGCTTCCGGTATCAATCAATGCCGTTGCAATGATAGTCAGCGAACCGCCTTCTTCGATATTGCGCGCAGCGCCAAAAAATCGTTTCGGCCGTTGCAATGCGTTCGCATCAACGCCGCCAGTTAGAACCTTCCCGGACGACGGTACAACTGTGTTATAGGCTCTGGCCAGCCGCGTTACGGAATCTAGAAGAATAACTACGTTGCGTTTATGCTCAACTAGCCGCTTTGCTTTCTCAATAACCATCTCAGCGACCTGAACATGACGAGACGCTGGCTCGTCAAAGGTCGAGCTCACCACTTCACCTTTGACTGTGCGGTCCATGTCAGTCACTTCTTCCGGTCGCTCATCAATCAAAAGCACAATCAAGTAAATATCTGGATGGTTTTCTGCGACCGCTGCAGCTATATTTTGAAGCATAACCGTCTTACCCGTCCGTGGAGGCGAAACAATCAGCGCTCGTTGTCCTTTACCTAATGGCGAAACCAGTTCAATTACTCTTTGACTGTTATCCTTTGATTTCGTGTCCTTTGTCTCCGTCTCCATCGTGAGTTTCTCATCAGGATAAAGTGGTGTCAGATTGTCGAAATTAATCCGATGTTTAACTTTCTCCGGGTCTTCAAAATTTATGCTGTTGAGTTTACGCAGCGCAAAATAGCGTTCACCCTCCCTAGGCGCACGAATTTGACCTTCTACCGTATCCCCCGTGCGCAACGCAAACCGTCGAACCTGGCTGGGCGACACATAAATATCATCAGGTCCTGCGAGATAATTTGATTCCGGTGATCGAAGAAACCCAAAACCATCTTGGAGAATTTGTAGGACACCATCTCCATCAATAGATGTATCTTTTTCAGCCAGAACCTTGAGAATAGCGAACATCAACTCCTGTCTACGTAAATTTGAGGTGTTTTCAATGCCGCAGTCTTCAGCAAAAACCAAAAGTTCTGCTGGTGACTTACGCTTCAATTCCTGAAGATGCATATGTGTTTCTTAAAAATTATCGTTCATAGAAAGAGGGAATACATTAGTGGTCCCTGCTCAGCGATCCAGTAGGTAAACAAATGGCGGCGATATAGTCCGGCTTACTTTGTAATCTTTCCGGAACCAGGAAACGAGTGTTCCCGCTTTGATAGTAGCAGCGTTAGCTGAGCTTACTTGCTAAGTCAATCAGTAACTTCTTATAAAAGTATTTACACCTTACATGAGTTTGTCATCTAAAAATATTAAAGACTTAATAGTAGTAGTCTTTCGTTGGCCCTGTGAATGATAAGGATTAATAGATCGGCCAAACTTATCCCGTTCTAATAGCTGGTTCTGCTAGTCGGTTTATTTTGTGGAAAACCGTGTGGTGCTTTCTTGAAAAGGGCAAAATATCCAGTTCTTGGCTGATTTGCAGTAACGTGAGTAAAATGGATAACTCCTGCTTGTTTTCTACAGCTAACTTGATTCTCGTTATACTCGGATCATGTTCCACAGGTGTGTTTTTTCTGTATAAAAAGCATGTGAGGGCGGGCTGTTTATTTCAGGTAGCAGCAATTCAGACGTTACCCACATAACAAAAAAGTAGTCCACAGGACTAGATATTGCGATGACCGGCAGCAATTCTTTTAACTTACATCTTATATCTGACTCTTCAGGAGAGACGGTGATAAATATTGCGCGCGCTTGCCTAGTTCAATACGAAAACGTGGAAGTTAAAGAGCATTTCTGGTGGCTTGTAAGAACGTCTGGACAAATGAAGCGAGTCATAGAGGGAATAAAGCGCTCACCGGGTCTGGTTGTTTTTACTCTTCTAAATCATGAAATTCGCGGACAGCTTGAAAGACCGTGTCGCCAGCTGCATATTCCATGTGTTGCTGCGTTAGATACGGTGATGCAGGGTTTTTCAAACTTTTTTGAACAGGCGGCACATTCCGAAATCGGAAAACAACACACGCTCGATGACGGGTACTTTCATCGTATTGATGCTATGCATTTTGCTGTTCAACATGATGACGGTCAATCCATGCAAACCATGACAGATGGAGATATTATTCTCGTTGGTGTATCAAGAACTTCTAAGACACCGACCTGTCTGTATCTTGCCAATCGTGGACTATACGCCGGGAATATTGCCGTCGTACGCGGTGTTTCTGTCTCCGATGACATCGCTTCCGCTCAAAAACCACTATTTGTGGGACTTACCCGAGAGCCTAAAAGCCTTAGTGATATCAGGCAGAGCCGGCTTCGGATCATGAATGATGATCAGTCGCAAGGGTACGCCGATCTAGACAAAGTGCGCGAAGAAGTGGCCGCGTCACGTCGATTGTTTGTAAAGTATGGCTGGTCTGTTATCGACGTGACACGGAAGTCCATCGAGGAAACAGCGGCTATAATCACCCAGCTGTATAATCAACGCCATACGTCAACTTCATGACTATCCCCAGCATCGCAAACAAAAAGTTTGAGCACAGAAAGAGCTGGCCCGTGATTTTAGCGTCCGCGAGTGTGGGCCGCGCCAATTTACTTCGGTCCGCCGGGGTTAAATTTGATTCGGTGCCGGCAAATGTAGACGAGGACAGCGTAAAAGTATCATTGCAGGCTGAAAATACCTCTGCGGCACAGTGCGCCACAATTCTGGCGGAACTCAAAGCTATAAAGGTATCTCAAGGCTGCGCTAACGCATTAGTAGTCGGCGCGGATCAACTGTTGGAGTGCAACGGCAAGTGGTTCGACAAGCCGATCGACATGGCTGGCGCAAAAATTCATTTACAATTCTTGCGCGGTCAGACCCACACACTTGCAACTAGCGTGGTCGTCGCGTTAAACGGTGCGCGTATTTGGCACCATAACGCAGCACCCAGTCTTTCGATGCGTACGTTCACGGATAACTTTTTGGATGATTATCTCGCCCATGTTGGATCTGAAGCGCTGTCTTCGGTTGGGGCGTATCAATTTGAAGGCCGTGGAGCGCAGCTTTTCAGCCACGTAAAGGGCGATTTTTTTACGATCCTTGGATTGCCAGTGCTGGAACTGCTTTCTTTTTTTCGCGAGTATAACGTGGTGGGCACGTGAACCGAGCCGACCACGTGCGGCGCGCGGGCGTCATGGGCTGGCCGATGACTCACTCCAAATCCCCTGCCGTTCACGGGTTTTGGCTAGATCAATACGAAATCAACGGCAGCTACGTTCGCCTTCCCGTCGAGCCCAGGCACCTGGCCGCCGCGCTGAAATCGCTGCCGGAGGAAGGTTTTGCCGGTGTCAATCTTACCGTGCCCCACAAGGAAACGGCATTTGACTTGGTGGACGAAGTTTCGGCGGACGCTCGCCGTATTGGCGCCATAAACACAGTCTTTGTCTCAGACGAAGGGGGCCTGCGAGCGACGAACACGGACGCTTACGGTTTCATTGTAAACTTACAGATGAGCGTGCCAGATTTTGACCTGGCGTCGGGACCTGCGGTTGTCTTGGGAGCGGGCGGAGCCGCCCGGGCCGTATGCGTCGCTTTGCAAGACGCTGGCGTTCCTGAGATACGTCTTGTAAACCGAACCGTATCGCGTGCAGAAGCACTGGCAAAAAACTTGGGCGGGGATATTGAAGTTACGCCGTGGGATGAGCGCACCGATCAGCTGAGCGGAGCTGTGCTTCTAATAAACACAACAACATTGGGAATGACCGGGCAATGGCCGCTGCAGATGGACATAACACCGTTTGTTAACGATGGCGTTGTCATCGATCTTGTGTACACGCCGATTGAAACCCCGCTACTGACCGCCGCGCGCGCACGTGGTCTGCGCACCGTCGATGGACTGGGTATGCTGCTCTATCAAGCTCAAGCGGGATTTGAGGGGTGGTTCGGCCGAAAGCCTAAGATCACTCACGCTCTACGTACTCATGTTCTGTCGGCGGCTTAAAGCATGCAGCGGCCGCGTACGCTGAAACTTATTCGCCGCCCTTTGCGCCGCCCGTTTTTAATCCTTGGGCTGACGGGATCGATTGCGATGGGCAAGTCTACGGCGGCAAAATTATTAATAACTCTCGGTGTACCGGTTTTCGACGCCGATGCCGTTGTGCACGGTCTTATGAAACTCGGTAGCGCCGCAACGGCGGAAGTTGAAATTCGCTTTCCGGGGCTCACTGGCCCCAACGGCGTTGATCGACAGAAACTCGGAAGCATAGTATTTGCCGACTCGCGGGCTCTTGAAGACCTGGAGCGGATTGTCCACCCGCGCACGCGCCTAGCCCGCGAACGATTTCTACGCCAGGCCGCATTGCAACGAAAGGGCGTCGTCGCGCTCGACATTCCTTTGCTTTTTGAAAGCAAAGGCGAGCGTCTTTGCGATGCTGCAGCTGTTGTATCTGCACCCGCGTTTTTACAAAGACAGCGGGCGCTTGCGCGTCCGGGCATGACCAAAGAGCGGCTGCACGGGATTCTAGCCCGGCAGCTGAGCGATGCGAAAAAACGTACTCGCGCCGATGCCGTCATTCCGTCAGGTCTCGGCAAGCGCGAGGCCTTGCGCAGACTTCTCAAGTTTCTCAAAGTGTGGAAACGGCGGCGTCAACTAGCTCGCCCTACTATAGGCAATGCGATCTAATGCGAGAGATTGTTTTGGATACAGAGACCACAGGCCTTGATCCTGCCGAGGGTCATCGCGTGGTGGAGATCGGGTGCTTGGAATTTGTCAATCATGTTGCGACCGGGAGCGAGTATCACGTCTACTTAAACCCAGAGCGTGCCATGCCTGCGGAAGCAGAAGCCGTACACGGATTGTCGTTGGAATTTCTTTCCACCAAGCAAGTCTTTGGCGAGATCGCTGAAGAATTTATGGGGTTTATCGGTGACTCAATTATCATAGCGCACAATGCGGGGTTCGATCTGAGCTTTATAAACGCCGAGCTCACAAGAATTGGGTACCCGCCGATTTCGCCTGAACGCACGATCGATACAGTAAAACTGGCGCGGCGTAAATTTCCTGGCGCGCCAGCTAGCCTCAATGCGCTGTGCGAGCGGTTCCAAATCGACACGTCAGCACGCGAGAAGCACGGGGCTCTGCTTGACGCGCAGCTGCTCTCACATGTTTATCTGGAATTGATCGGCGGACGCGAGCCGGGACTATCGCTTGTGGCGCCGGAGAAAGTCTTCGAATCTGCGCCAATGCAAAAGCGCGAGCTGCGTCAACCGCGAGTCCATGAGCTGTCACCGCAAGAGCGTGTGGCGCACACGGCGTTCATTGCATCCCTAAAAGATGCGATTTGGACTAAAGCCTAAAAGACCCGTCAAACGCGGGGTGGCCCAGAAACGACCCTAGTGACTTGTGGCCGGCTGCGGGGCGGCTGCTGCCCCCGGCGCGGTCGGATCACCGGCGTTGGCAAATTTCTTGCGGTAAATTTCGTTGAAATCGACGATTTGCAGCAATAACGGAGGGAACCCACCCCCCACGGTCATATCGCTCACAATTTGACGCACAAAGGGGTACAGCTGACGCGCCACCTCAATGTGCAGAAAGGGGTGGACTTGTTCTTCTGGGAGCGCCTGCTGACTGACTTCGACAATGCAGCCGTACGCCAGTTCCAGAATAAAAGCGGTCTTGTCCCCTGCCACCGCTTCCAGGTGGACGTTTAGTGTAACCTCGAAAACCCCAGCATTTACGTGCTGAACGGATGTGTGCAGGGATATAGGAATTTCAGGCGTTTTTTGCCGCAACAAGTTATAAATATCGGGCGCGTGGGGAACTTCAAACGATAGGTCCTTAATATACTGACCTAAAAACTGGACTGGAGCGACTAGTGCCTCACCGCCTTCTGTTTTTGCTTTGTCTTGAGGGGCGTCGCTTTCGCTCATTTGGTTCTCCGTCAGCGCCCTGCGCTATCAAAATGCCGGCTTGCAGGCAACGCCGTGCGGCCTAACATGCTTCGCGCGAGCGTACAAGCGGCCCCAACGCGGCGCCCCGGGCTTAATTAAAGCCACCTGTCGCTTGCCCTTTAAGTGCTATGAGCCTATTTTTCCCGTATATGCTCTAGGTGTGCAAATCTGTAAGCACTTGCGGGCGGGGTCGGCCTGAGACAACGCTTGTTATCTTGTGTAGCGGATTAATATGGACAGGGCAGCGGGAAAACCCGCCACGGCGGGTCTCCTGCAGTCCAGCGCGAACACTTGAACGAACGGCATGCGTCCCATGGAAAGCTTCCAGTTTATCGATATCATCTTCTTGGCCATGGTCGCCGGATTCATCGTGCTGCGGCTTCGCAGCGCGCTAGGGCGCCGGACTGGTCATGAGCCGCCCCGTGACAACAGCACAAAAGAAGCCTTTTCCCGAAAGGCCAATAATGTAGGGTCGAAACCACGGCGAGGCGAGGCGGATGCTTACAGCGATGCCTCGCTGGATATTGAACCGGCCTATCAAGGGACTCCCCTTGAGTCTGGGTTGGTTCAGGTGAAAATGGCCGACCCTTCTTTTGGGGTTGCGGGCTTTCTGGATGGCGCATCCGAGGCTTTCGAGATGATCGTCGCCGCCTACGCGAAATATGACCTACATGCGCTGAAGCCGCTTCTTAGCGCGGACGTCTATTCACAGTTCGCTTCCGCTATTCAGGATCGGGAAGATCGCGGCGAGACCACGGAAACAGAATTGATCGCAACCGGGCCACCGAAACTTGAGAGCATTGAAATGCAAGATGATAGCGCTGTTGTTGGTGTCCGTTTCCAAAGCGAACAGGTAAATATTGTCAAGGACAGCACCGGCGTGGTGATAGATGGCGATGCCGATCATGTGACCACCGTCACCGACATATGGACCTTTGCGCGCGACACGACTAGTGGCGATCCCAACTGGCAGTTGATCGCAACACGCAGTATAGATTAGGGACTTTGCGCGGGCGGTGGCTACCCCTCAGCCCTTATTTTCCAAAAACACATTTGTTATCGCTGCCCTTTCGGCATTGATGGGCGTCGCTGCAGGTGCCGCCATGACATTGCAAATTTTACTTCCGCCGGCACCGATAGCGACTGTCGCTGAATCGCCAGCGGCGCCAATACAACCTCAAATTAGAGCGGGGTATTCGCCGATCGAAATGGCCGCGCTCCCCGGATGGGAGCAAGACGCGACATTCGCGGCACTGCCCGCGCTGCGCCGTTCGTGCCGCCATTTCCTGCGCGCGCCTTCTGATACTGTTATTGGTGAAGGCGTTGTCGCTCGATCCGCTGCGGCTTGGCACACCGTATGCGCGGCGCTTGATACCGTGGCAGACGAGGAAAGTTTACGCGCCGTTCTAATGTCCGCTTTTGTGGTCTATGGCGTTTCCGCAAATTCAAATGGTGAACAAAACAACCGCGGGGTGTTCACAGGATACTATGAGGCCGATCTTAAGGGCTCTTTAACCCGCGGCGGTTCTTATCAAACGCCGATCTACGGGCCTCCGCGTGATCTTGTCACGGTGAATTTAAAGGATTTTGCATCAAACGCTGATGCGCCCTTGAGTGCCGCGCCGGCGAGTCTTGTCGGACGTGTGATCCAGCAAGAACGCGGTGGTCTGCTAAAGCCGTACTACACCCGGGCCGAAATTGACGCGGCTGGGGCCATCGCTACAGCCGCCGATGTGATCGTCTGGGCAGAAGATCCGGTCGACGTTCATATCTTGCACATTCAAGGGTCCGGTCGCGTGACCTTACCTGACGGTCATGTCATTCGTATCGGCTTTGCTGGCCACAATGGGCTGTCTTTCCGGGGGATCGGCGGAATCTTGCTTAAGGCTGAGGTCTTGAAGCCAGGCCAAGCCTCTATGATCTTGGTGCGAGACTGGCTAAAGGCTCATCCTAAGCAAGCAACCGAATATATGAATCTAAATGCTCGCTACATTTTTTTTCGCCGCCTGGACCCGTCACAAACCGAAGGTGGGCCTATCGGCGCATTTGGGGTCTCGCTGACGCCTATGCGGTCTCTTGCTGTCGACCCACGCTTTGTCACCCTTGGGGTTCCTATCTGGCTCGATACTTACGATCCTGATGGCGTGCCACTGCAACGGCTTATGTCGGCCCAGGATGTCGGATCGGCGATTAAGGGGGCGGTGCGGGGCGACTTTTTTTGGGGGTCCGGCAGCGAAGCATTTTCCATGGCCGGGCGCATGAAAAGTGACGGTCAGTACTTTATTTTTGTGCCGAAATAACGAAATTATTGGTGGCGGGGGGCAACTTCTAATTAGAATCAAGTAAGTATTAGTTGATACTGTCAGTACACTAAGTAGGTGCATATTTCCGCTATGCGTCGGAATAAAGCAAAGAGTAATGACAAAACCCGGTGAAAAAAACCGCGATCGCGCACTATTTGCCCGCTTGATTGAATCCTATCAAGTAGATCGCATCAGCAGCTTCGGTGATTTTGATCACCTCGACCACCCGCGTTCTCCGGTGTGGAACCCTTGCATAAACATCGGTCCGCGGTTGCTAATACTTATCGGCTCGCTGACCCTCATGGTTTTCGTTCACCTCCTGTTGGGCACGGCGACGATGGTGCTTGGTGTTTTGTTTTATCTTTTTGTTATGCGGCCATGGATCGCTCAGCGTGTTTACCGGCGCGCAATAGATGCGGCGACCGATAATGTGCACAACTTGAATCTATTATGGTAAATGGGCGGTCCGGTCATAACTCTTAACTATATGAATAAGACACGGTGTGTCGCGGCAGATGGTGATTGGCGCGCCTTTGTCACGAGACATTTACCTGAAATGGAACTTGAGGGCGTTGAATCTCCCAATACGTTCAAATCCACTCAGCGCGGTGACGAAGCGTCCGGCTCGTCACGTTTGCAAGACGTTAATATGTAGGCAAGCATCGGGCGAATTCTGCGAGACATGTCTAAATCCTCTTGCCACGTTAGAACTGCCGATCGGAACCTTTGGCGCTATATAACGCGCAATGTCAAACCCTATAAAACACCCGGAAAAAGCATCGGCCCGCCAGCGCAAATGGTCACGCACAGGCCCGTCGCATCAGGCCGCTCGCCGTCTCAAGGCGCTTTCGCTCTCAGCGCGCCGGAGACCGGCAAGGCCGCGAACGTACCTGGTCTGCTTAAGGTTGGCGCAACGCCCAACATTGATCGCCGAACTGGCAACAGGCTTAAACGTGGCCAACTGCCGGTGGATGGTAAAATTGACTTGCACGGGCTTACGCTCGAGCAAGCTCACGCAGGTCTTTCTGCGTTTATAAAAGGCGCATACAGCGGCCACGCGCGCTGCGTTATTGTTGTGACAGGTAAAGGCCGAGCCGGTGCTGGAATGGGAAAAATCCGCGCGGAGCTGCCGCATTGGCTGAATCAACCAGCTTTGCGCACGATGGTGCTAGCGGTCACCGAAGCACATGTGCACGACGGTGGCACCGGCGCCTTTTATGTGCTCCTTAAACGCGCACGGCTTGGCAGTACGGGATGACGCCGTTCGGTGCTAAGTTGCGGTTAGTGCGCAAAGGCCGTGGCATTACGTCAAAGGCGCTCGCTACCGTGTTGAAGGTGTCGGCGGCCTATTTGTCGGCGCTTGAGCATGGTCGCCGCGTACGGCCTGGCCCCGGCCTCGTGCTCGCAATCTGCGGACATCTCGGTTTGATTTGGGACGAAGCGGAAAACCTTAAGCGGCTCGCTAGCCTGTCCGAACCAAAAACAACTATGGACACGGCGGGCCTTACGCCGCAGGAAATCGAAATGGCGAACCGTCTAAAGCGTAGGCTATCGAATCTTATCGATAATTAAATCGCGGAAATACTGAAGATTGTTTCAGTCGAATCGTTGGCGACATTCAAAGAATAAATTTGCTTAAGTCACCCGTTTTGGCCAGCTCGCCCACCTGCGCCTGCACATAGTCCCCATCGATTTTGAATACTTCGCCAGACCGGTCGGTCGCATTGAAGCTTATATCTTCCAACAATTTTTCCAGCACAGTGTGCAGCCGCCGTGCGCCAATGTTCTCTACGCTGGCATTAATTTCTGCTGCGAGGTCTGCGACCGCGTCAATCGCGTTGTCGTCAAAGACCAGTTGCACGGATTCGGTCGCGAGGAGGGCCTTGTATTGTTTTATGAGGCTTACTTCGGTCTCCGTGAGGATGCGTACGAAGTCGTCACGGGTCAGCGCTTGAAGTTCCACGCGGATAGGCAAGCGCCCCTGCAGCTCTGGCAGCAGGTCCGATGGCTTGGCGAGGTGAAACGCGCCTGACGCGATGAACAAAATGTGATCGGTCTTAACCGGCCCGTGTTTTGTCGCCACGGTCGTGCCTTCGATAAGTGGTAAGAGATCGCGCTGGACACCCTCGCGGCTGACGTCGCCCCCTTGGGCGCCGTCGTGTCTGGTGATCTTGTCCACCTCGTCCAGGAAAACGATACCGTCGTTTTCCACGGCGGAAATAGCATCGTGTACCAGCGCTTCTTGATTCACAAGTTTGTCGGATTCCTCGCGCACCAGCACTTCGTAAGACTCTTCTACGCCCATTTTGCGCGCGCGCGTTCGGCCGCTGAACATGCCGCTGAACATCTCACCCAGATTGACCATGCCCATCTGTGCGTTCGGCATGCCGGGGATATCCATTATCGGCATGCCGGCGCCCGGTAGCTCCTGCACCTGTATTTCGATTTCCCGGTCGCTAAGCGATCCCTCGCGGAGCATCTTGCGGAACTTTTGCCGGGTCTCACTTCCGGCATTTTCGCCGACGAGGGCGTCAATCACTCGGTCCTCCGCGGCCAGCTCCGCCTTGGCGGTGACTTCTTTTCGCAGTCGTTCACGGGTCATGGTTATGGAGATTTCGGTCAGGTCACGAATGATACTTTCCACGTCTCGCCCCACGTACCCTACCTCGGTAAATTTTGTTGCTTCCACTTTTAAGAACGGTGCATTCGCTAACTTAGCGAGACGCCGGGCAATTTCCGTCTTGCCTACGCCGGTGGGCCCAACCATCAGAATGTTCTTTGGCAACACCTCCTCGCGCAGGTCCTCGGGCAGTTGCTGCCGGCGCCAGCGGTTGCGCAGAGCAATAGCGACGGCGCGCTTGGCGTTATTTTGCCCGATGATAAAACGATCCAGCTCGGAAACAATTTCGCGGGGAGAAAAAGAACTCATAAGGACTCGGTCACAATTTCCTGGTTGGTGTAAATGCAGATATCGGCGGCGATCCCCACGGCCTTACGTACAATCGCGTCAGCGTCCATATCCGGGTGGTCTATCAGGGCGCGGGCCGCCGCAAGCGCATACGCGCCCCCGGCCCCTATACCGATCAGACCATCCTCGGGTTCCAATACATCGCCGGTTCCCGACAGCACCAGCGAAACCGCGTTGTCGGCAACCGCCATCATCGCCTCAAGGCGCCTTAAATAGCGATCGGTCCGCCAATCTTTCGCCAGTTCCACGCAGGCGCGTGTCAATTGGCCAGGGTGTTTTTCCAACTTGGCTTCCAAGCGTTCGAAAAGCGTGAAGGCATCCGCCGTCGCTCCGGCGAACCCGGCAACGACCTTGCCGTCTGATAAGCGCCGCACCTTATGGGCATTCGACTTGATGATCTGTTGGCCAAACGTCACCTGCCCATCTCCGCCGATCACCACTTTCCCGCCCTTTCTCACCGCGAGTATAGTCGTGCCGTGCCAGCGTGTGGGATCATTAGATGCCATGGGAACACCCTGTTTTATGTGCTGAATCAAGTGGCGGCGAAGATGAAGGGTTTAGTTTCATGTTTCAAGCGGCTCGCCAGTTATACGGCGTCGAGTTTTAGAACAACCGGAGCATGGTCCGACAGCGCGGCCGCACGGAGCTGATGTTCCAACTGGCGACGATTAACAAAACAGGGCCTTTCCGCCGCTATAGCAGCGACTGCCACAAGAAAAAAGACGCCCGGCATTGGGGAAACGCCGGGCGTCTAATACCTCACCAAGAACGGCAGGGGAAACCAACTCTTGGTGCGTCTACGCCTTTGCGGCGCTGGCGGTTTATGCATTTAATATAGGGTCCATTTTTTAGTTCGCAATTCTGAACCGACGCATGGCCGCCATGGATTTCGCAACCTGCTCGCTAATATGAAATAGATGCTATATTACAATAAGATACACGCTCCACGGTCAATGCGCTAGATCCACTTAGCTGGATCGGTCTAAGCGGTTTCAGAGTATAGATTTGGGCAAGTTTTGCTTATCGGGAGACGAATCTGCTTCCGGCTCGCGCGCCGATCAGTCGCGCTCGCTGCCGGTTCGGCGCGCGTCATAGCGAAACAGCGAGCTGTCCAGCTGCACGCCGCGCTTGGCGTCGAACAGCGTCACGGTCACTTCCTTGTTTTGAGCATCGACGACGCGCCACTGCCTCAGCTCAAACGGCGCGTCGCTAAAGACCAAGGTCAATGTTCCAGCCGCACGGTCGTTGGCCATAGAGGTTGTGATTTCGACGGTGCCCGCGCCGAGCTGGATAGCCTTTAAATGAACATCGGGATCGGTAAAAGATAAATCGTCCTTCAACAACAAGCCCGCCGGGGTGTCGTCGAGATCAATATGACTGGCGTCGTTCATTTCCGTATCCACATAGATGAGGAATGTGCCGTCAGCCACCATCAGCATTGGTGTCGGTGGATCGTAGACCAGACGCATCTTGCCGGGCCGCGCGATATACAATTCGCCTTCGAAGGCGCTGCCATCGGGGTTCACCTGTAGAAAGCGCGCCTGCATAGTTTTTGTGCCGTTGAGATGGTCTTCCGCTTTTTGGACGGCGGCGATCTCGGCATCAGTAAATTCATCCGCAGGCGCCGCGTTGGCCCATGTGATGAAACTCAGGATCAGAACGACGATGCGAAACATGTCTCTTCCCGGCAATTAGGTAATGCGCGACTCTAGGCGCACACTGTGGCGAGGGTGTGACCCTGGCCTGTAAACATAAGCAAGCGCGCGCCGGCGCTCGGCGGAAAGATTACATTTCTGCGCTGCCGGGCAACAGTATCTCTCGCTTACCCACATGATTCGCACGGGAAATCATGCCTTGTTGCTCCATCTGTTCAATAATCCGGGCGGCGCGGTTATAGCCGATCTGTAAGTGGCGCTGAATGAAGCTGGTAGACGCCTTGCGTTCGCGGGCGACGACGACGACAGCTTGATCGAACAAGGCGTTCCCACTCGAGGTGTTGCCCCCCGTGGCGCCGGCAAAGCCCGGGACGTCGTCAAGGTCGGCCTCCTCGGTCACCGCTTCTAGGTAGGTGGGCGCCGATTGCTCGCGCAGATGATTGGCGACCTCTTCAACTTCGCGGTCGGTCACCAACGGCCCGTGCACACGGGTGATGCGTCCGCCGGCCGCCATGTAAAGCATGTCCCCCTGGCCCAACAGCTGCTCCGCGCCCTGTTCGCCGAGAATGGTGCGGCTATCGATTTTGGATGTGACCTGAAAACTTATGCGGGTGGGGAAATTCGCCTTGATCGTGCCCGTGATGACATCCACCGATGGGCGCTGCGTCGCCATAATGACGTGAATGCCTGCGGCACGTGCCATCTGTGCAAGCCGCTGTACCGCCGCCTCCACATCCTTGCCCGCGACCAACATTAGGTCAGCCATCTCGTCGATGATAACGACAATGTAAGGTAGCGGCGTGAGGTCGAGCGTTTGCTCCTCGTATATCGGCTTGCCCGTACCCGGATCGAATCCGGTTTGTACCGTGCGCGTCAGGGCCGTGCCCTTTTTCGCTGCGTTCCGAAGGCGTTGGTTGTAACCGCTGACATTGCGCACCGATAGCTGGCTCATAGCGCGGTAGCGATCCTCCATTTCGCGCACTATCCACTTCAAGGCCATGACAGCTTTACCCGCCTCGGTGACCACTGGCGCGAGAAGGTGTGGAATGCCGTCATAAACCGAAAGTTCGAGCATTTTCGGATCGATCATGATGAACCGCATGTCTTCCGGTGTGTTGCGGTAGAGCAGCGACAGGATCATCGTGTTGAGGGCTACGGACTTGCCCGAACCGGTAGTCCCCGCCACCAAGAGATGAGGCATGCGGGCTAAATCGGCGAAAATGGGTGCGCCACTGATGTTCTTACCTAAAGACATCGTTAGTTTGCCATCAAATTTCTCAAACTCGGCGGAGGACAGCATTTCGCGCAGGAACACCGTTTCCCGGGTTGCGTTGGGTAACTCGATGCCGATGACAGTGCGGCCGGGCACAACGGCGATGCGCACCGAGACTGCGCTCATGGAACGCGCGATATCGTCGGCGAGCGACACAACGCGAGCGGTCTTCGTGCCGGGCGCCGGCTCAAGTTCGTAAAGAGTCACCACCGGTCCAGGCCGGACTTTTACGATTCGACCTTTAATGCCGAAGTCGTCCAGCACCGACTCAAGCATTCGCGCGTTGCTTTCCAACGCATCGTGGCTCACTGTCCCGGCGTTGTGTTCGACAACCGGCCTCGACAAACTGTCAAGATGAGGCAATTCAAATCCCTTGCGCGCGGCAGGCAGAAAACTACCTTGGCGTGCTTCCAGTTCGCGTTTGGACGGTTTCAGCGATTTCGCTCGTTCAGTCACAACCGCGATGGCTTCCTTGGGCCTTGCAGCGGGCAGAACATCAAATGCGATTTCCTGCGCCCCATCGTGCATATCGTCCGGCTCATCGTGGATCACGACCTCGCGGTTGAATGCTGCTTGCGCCGATGTTTCTACGGCGCTGCGGCTGTGAACATAGTCCCGCCATGCCGCCGGCAGCATTTCAATGGCTTTTAAAAATCCAGCGGCGCAGCTATAGCCGACTCGCGCGATGACCTCGCTGACGGTGGCCAGCTTAATCGTCATCGCCCAAAGAGCCGCGCTCATTCCCAACACCGCGCTCAAACCAGCGATAGTTATTTCAAGAGCCGCGCGAACGGGTTCGGGACCGATGAAGGAGCGGTTGTGATAAACGATTAAGTCGATAAGTATGTGGCCCGCCGAACCGCCGAGGCCGGCAACTACCGTCCAGGCAAGCGGCACTGGAATAATTTCCAATGTAAGTGTCAAGGCGAGCATTGCAGCGATTGCTGTCACGGTGCGCAGCCACAGCCAGGTCACCGGCTCTGCGCGCATCAGGCGTACCGCCCACGCGGCGACGGTCAAAACCAACACACCGATAGACAGACCGACGGTTTGCAGTGCGGCGTCGGCGAAGACCGCGCCCGGCAGACCCAAGGCATTTTGAGGCGCCGCACCGGAGGCCGTGTTCAGCGATGGATCAGTCGGTGCATAACTGAAAAGCGCCGCCGCTGCTACGATACAGATCAGCATGACGGCGCCGCCGGCGGCGAACAGGCCGCTTCGCCTCAGTAAGTCGGCCCAGGCGGGTGGTAGGAACGGGACATTTTTTACGCGGACGGTGGTGTTCATGATGTCATTTCCTCGGTTGCGACCATTCAAGTACGTGGGCAAGTGCTTGGATAGCTGTGCGGTTCATGGTGCGGTTAGGGTTTCAGCCATGCGGGTTAAAGCCGCGGCGGTGCGCTCACGGTCGTGCACCAAGGCCACGCGGATGTACGGCGCACCGGGGTTCGCCGCACGGCCCGAGCCGGTTTCGCGGGCCAAATAGGCGCCAGGGAGCACCTTCACCGCAGCGTCTTGCCATAATTTCTGCGCGGCTTTCTCGCCGTTTCCGACGTCCAGCCACAGGCAAAAGCCGCCCCGTGGACGGTAAAACCCGAATTTCGTGCTCAGAATGCGCTCAGCATCGGCGGTTTTTGCACGGTAAAGACGCCGGTTTAGGTCTACATGCACCTCGTCGGACCACAATACTGTTGCGGCAGCCATCACCGGCAAGGGCTGCACGGCGCTGCCGTGGGCGCGTAGCTTCGAAAATTTAACGATCAGGTCTGGATCGCCCGCGACAAAACCGGCGCGAAGTCCCGGCACGCTGGAGCGTTTCGATAGCGAGTTAAAAACAAGAACGTTGGACAGATCCTCGCCCAATTCGGCGCAGGCTTGAAGCGCGCCCGGCGGTGGCGTGTCGTGATAAATTTCCGAATAACATTCATCCGAGACCAAAACGAAATCGTGTTTACGCGCGAGCCGGATCACATCCTTCAGCTGATCGAGATTGGCCACGGCACCCTGCGGATTGGCCGGCGTGCATAGATAGGCCATGGCGGTGCGTTCAAGATTAACATTTCCAATTGCGGCGTAGTCCGGCAGGAACCCGGTTTCCTTGACGGCAGGCACAAGGATCGGTTCAGCGCCGCTCATCACCGCCGCGCCGATGTAAACTTGATAAAAAGGATTGGGCATCAGGACCGCGGGCGCGGGACCGTTTTTTCCCGGTGGCACGCACAGCTGTGCTGCCATGAACAGCCCCTCACGCGTTCCGGCGAGCGGTAGAACGTGCATGTCTGGATCGAGAAACCCGTCAGGCAATTTAAAGCGGCGCTTACACCACGCGGTGACGGCGTTTCGATAGCCGGGCGTGCCTGCCGTCGGCGGGTATTTGCCCCAGTCGTTGGAGTTGGCGGCGAGCGCGGCATGAAGAATGCTGGGCGGTGTGTGTTGCGGCTCGCCGATGGACATCACGATAGGTTCGCTGCTGCGCGCCGGCTCTAGCCCTGCTAAAAGGCCTGCAAGGCGCTGGAACGGGTAGTCCGTCAGCCCATCCAAACGGGTGTTATACATGTGCCTGCCCGCGAAACCCTAAAACCGCCGGCGCAGCTCCTGCCCGGCGTTCAAATTCTCGGTGAACATGGTATACAAAGGGTAAACGAAAGGCAAAAAAAGTCTTGTTTTCAGGTATATCTAAGAGAAACCTGAGTCATTACCTAAAAAAAAGGCGATATCGTGTAACACATTGATTTAATGTGAATTTACGTGCTTTTCCACAACCTTATGCCAGCAAATCCCGCAGCACGGCATTGAGAGCCAGCCGGCCCTTGGCGGTGGCGGCCAGGACGGCGCCGGTTCCGGTCATATACCCGTCGGCAGTTAGGCGGTCCAAGGCGCCGGGGTTGATGACTTTATCCAGCGGACGGCCAGCGAGCCGTGCAAAGCGCGCTTTTTCGAGGCCCTCAGTCAGGCGCAATCCCATCATCACTAACTCTTCGGCGCGGGCATCCGGCGCGAGTTCTTCGTCTTCTTGAGTGCCGTGGCCGTGGGCGGCGACACGCTTGAGCCATAAGGCGGGCGCTTTAATCTGGCGCACCGCGCGGGTTGCGCCGTCTGTTGAAAGACGCCCATGTGCGCCGGGCCCGACGCCCACATAATCGCCGCCGCGCCAGTAGGTGAGATTATGATGGCACGCTGCGCCGTATTGGGCGTGGTTTGAAATTTCATAGGCGGAATAGCCCGCCGTCTCGCAAAGCTCTTGCGTGACATCGTAGAGCGCCGCCGCTTGGTCTTCGTCGGGTAACGTAAACGCGTCGTGCTCGTGCGCTTCGAACATCGCCGTGCCCGGTTCCATGGTCAGTTGATAGAGCGAAAGATGCGAGAGCCCTTCGCTCGCGGTTTCACGCAAAGCCTCAGACAATTCCGCGCGCCAGGTATCTGCGGTTTGGCCAGGCCGCGCATAGATCAGATCGAACGAAACCCGCGCGAAGGTTTTCGCTGCGGTGCGCCATGCCGCGCGCGCATCCTCGACACTATGACGTCGTCCGAGAAATTTGAGAGCGGCGTTGTTGAGGGCCTGCACGCCCATAGACAGGCGTACGATGCCGGCGCTCCGGATCGCCGCAAACCGCTGTGCGTCAACTGTCCCGGGATTGGCTTCAAGCGTGATCTCAATGTCGTCTGCCGCCGCCCAATGTCCGCGCGCCGCACTAATGATAGCGGCTATCGTGTCCGGTTCCATCAGCGACGGCGTGCCGCCGCCGAAAAAAATACTCGTCAAAACTCGTCCTTGTGTGCGCGAAGCAAAATGCTCCAATTCCGCCAGCAAAGCCTCGCGCCAATGGCGGTGGTCGACCGTCTCCGCCACGTGAGAATTAAAATCACAATAGGGACATTTGGAGATACAGAAGGGCCAGTGGACATAAAGGCCGAAACCCTCGCTGCTCTGAACAACCGCTGTCATTTAAAGCAGGCCGCCACCAACTGACGGAACGCATCGGCGCGGTGGCTGATGGCGTGTTTTGTTTCCGGCTCCATTTCGGCAAAGGTCACCGTGTGCCCATCGGCAACAAATATGGGGTCGTAACCGAAACCCTTGGCTCCGCGCGGTGGGAACTCCAATGTGCCGGCCACGGCGCCTTTAAAAATTTCGAAATGTCGGTTGGGCCACGCCAAAGCCAGGGCGCACACGAACTGCGCGCGCCGATTATCGCCGCCGTCAATTTCCCGCTCGATCCGTTTCATTGCCGCCGTGAAATCTTTTTCCGGGCCGGCCCAACGCGCCGAATAAATGCCGGGCGCGCCGCCCAATACCTCAACACTCAATCCTGAATCATCTGCCAGTGCGGGAAGTTTTGCGGCGGTCGCGGCGACCACGGCTTTCAGTTTTGCGTTGGCGATAAAGCTGTCGCCGGTTTCCTCGGGCTCGGGTAAATTTAAATCCGCAGCCGACGATACATCTACCTTGAACGGCGCGAGCAACTCGCGAATTTCTCTGACCTTGCCCGGGTTATGACTAGCAACAATCAATTTGCCATCGTCAAAGTGGCGCGCCATCGTCTTACAATTCGGTTTGCGCGAGCGCCTCGCGCTGCAATGCCGTCAGATCAGAGATACCTTTTTTCGCGAGGTCTAGCAGCGCATGAAACTCATTTTCTGAAAACGGGTAGTCTTCAGCGGTTCCTTGAATCTCTACAATTTTTCCCGTACCGGTCAGCACAAAATTCGCATCTGCTTGCGCGGTCGAATCTTCCGCATAGTCGAGATCAAGAACCGGCGTGCCGCCGACAAGCCCGCAACTGATCGCCGCAACAGAATCTTGAAGCGGAATTTCAGAGATGGCGCCCATGCGCTTCATGGTGGCGAAGGCCTGATACAAGGCAAGATATCCACCCGTGACACTGGCGGTGCGCGTACCCCCGTCTGCTTGAATGACATCGCAATCAATGCGCACCTGTATTTCGCCAAATCCTTTGAGGTCCGTGACCGCGCGTAAGGCACGACCGATAAGGCGCTGAATTTCCTGCGTCCGTCCAGACTGGCCCCCTTTTGCCGCTTCGCGCATCATGCGGGTGTTCGTGGCCCGGGGCAGCATCCCATATTCCGCTGTCACCCAACCCTTGCCGCCACCGCGCAGCCACGACGGCACCATTTCCTCCACACTTGCCATGCACAGCACATGGGTATCGCCGAACTTGAGCAGGCATGAACCCTCGGCGTGTTTGCTCACGCCCATTTCGAAGCTGACGGGCCGCAAAGCGTCAGCGGTACGGCCGGACGGGCGGGAGGCGGCTGCGGTCATGGGTATAGATCCTGAAAACTGGCCGAGGGAGCCGGGCTGAAGGGCTGAGCGCTTCCTCTAACACTCCGGGACAGGCCGGTCAAAGCCAAGGAAATCTGGGTAGTGGTACAGTTTCAATCTAACCAGTTTGAGCCTTAGGGCTAACCGTGGCATACTGCCCTCATGACAGCAAAGCGTCTTAAGCGACCCCGCGACCCCGTGGAACTTGGTAAATTGATCGGTGATATTCTCACAGGCCAAATTGAAGATAGGGCGCCAATACCACCTATAGACCAGAGTAAAAACCAGTCAGCGGTCGAGTTGGGCCGCAAGGGTGGATTAAAGGGCGGTCGCGCCCGCGCTGAATCGCTTAGCCCAGCCCGACGGAAAGAAATCGCTCAAGTGGCTGCCAATCGGCGCTGGAACCAATCAAGATTTAAATAGCTGGCAGCTACACTGAGAGCATGTTCAGCTTGTGACTTCTTCCCAAATCTGCTTGGAAAAACGTATGTACTTATCAGTCAAGGCGATCTGAACTAAATGTTCTGGGATATCAAAATATACAGATATCTCATAAGTTGATTTATCTCCGCTCTCGATTTCTTTTTTACACTGATCCCTAAATTCTAAAGGAAAGAGCAGTTCTATCGCGGCAAATTTGGTTAATATCTCTGCTTGAACATCCAGGCTAGGGGCAGTGGTTCCGTTGAACTCTGGGTCATCCAAAACAATAGCCTCAATGACTGTTGCCAGGTCCAGAGTCACAAACTCATCACCGTTAATAAGGTGGTGACGTGCTTCTTTTGCAAATACGTAGCGAGTCCATGCCGAATTTAATTCGTCATCAATGTATAGGACAGATTTATTGGTGTATCTCTCGAAAACGCCGTGAACCAAGGGTGAGTCAAGAGGAGCGGTACGTGACTCAATCGTGACATTGTATGTTTGTTCAATGGCGAACTGCAGATTATCCATAGGAAGAGGGATTGAATCACCCGGGATGCAATATGTCCTCAAGGTCTCTTGCACATTTTTCACCTCTCGAAAAAGAGGTGGAAACAGTGTTTTATCGAGTTTCATAAATTACCCCACAAACTAAGAGCCCTGGCTAAGCCAGGGCTCTCATATCGCATATCGCAAACAGTTCAGCCGGTTTCGGGTAGCCCTTTCGCATCACCCCAACGTTTGATTTTCGTGTATTTACCATCTTCAACAAGTTTATAGAGTCGGTTAACTTCTTCGTAAAAATCGTCAACCGTAGACTCCGACACCTGCCCAAAGAAAAACTTCAGGTCCACTAACCCATCTTCGTCCTTCATTCTTTGGAAACGCTTGACAAGCGCGGCCTGTTCCTTCTGCGATTCCATTTTCAACTCTCCTTGCAAGGGGCTTTTTCCCTTATACGTAACAAGAGATCATCCCATATATATCCGGTCGCCAGTAGGCGACTCACAGGGCAGCCTCTCACACTTGCAGATCGTACACAAAGCAAGGCCCGACATCACGCAGACCGAGTGTGTCTCGCACTCATATCACGTGCACAAGTTTTAAGTATATGTTACTCGAACCCTTTAAACTGTTATTTTATTCTTGACCGGACAGGTATGAAAGTGCATTATCATGCCTACGAACAGACTTTCCCACGACAAACGCGCCCAAGCACTCCAAATGATGGCCGAGGGCATCTCACTCCGAGCCATAACACGGCTAACCGGTATCAGCCGCACCACGCTGATTAAGCTCTTAGAGGATACCGGAAAGGCGTTTTCAGAGTATCAAGACCGCGTCCTTGTGAACCTGCCCTGCAAGCGCATACAGGTCGATGAAGCATGGGCTTTCTGCTACGCCAAGCAAAAGAATGTCCCGACCGCAAAAGCAGCCCCGGAAGGTGCCGGCGATATCTGGACATGGGTGGGGCTCGATGCCGACACGAAGCTTGTTGCGTCCTGGCACGTCGGCTCACGCGACAGCGAAGCGGCCATGACGTTTATGAACGATCTTGCGCCGCGTCTAGCTTCTCGCGTCCAACTCACCAGCGATGGGCATGGGGCGTATCTGGAAGCAGTTGAGGGCGCTTTTGGTTCTGATATTGATTACGCCATGCTGGTGAAGGTTTATGGCGCCGCCCCAGAAGGCCGGCGCCGCTACAGCCCAGCGATTTGCACCGGAGCGCACAAGCACCGCGTTAAGGGAAATCCTAATCCAAAAAACGTGAGCACGTCGTTTGTAGAGCTTCAGAATTTAAACATCCGCATGGGCAATCGTCGCATGACGCGGCTTACGAATGCGTTCTCAAAGAAGGCAGAAAACCATACGCATATGATGGCGATCTACTTCATGCACTACAATTTCGTCCGCATCCATCAAACCTTGAAGGTTACACCAGCAATGGAAGCCGGGGTCATTTCCAAGCTCTGGGAAATGTCTGACATGCTTAAGGTGTTAGAGGATTGGGAAGCGTCGCAGGCCGCATCATGACCAAACTGTACCACTACCGAAATCTGGGCCTTCCGGCCGCTCGCCTTCCGGCCCGGTGCATTGACGGGGGGGGCCGTCCACCTTACATAGCAGGCGACCTTTCACACCAATTTGAAAAGCGCGCATGATCGGCTCCGACACCCACAGTGTTGTCGCATTGAACGAGCGGTCCCGGGAAATTTTCCGGCACATCGTCGACGCCTACGTTGAGACGGGTGAGCCGATTGGCTCGCGCACCATCGCGCGTAAACTGGGTGGGACTTTGTCGCCGGCGACCATTCGCAATGTCATGGCGGATTTGGAATACGCCGGACTTCTTTTTTCTCCTCACACGTCGGCCGGAAGACTGCCCACGGAAGCTGGTCTGCACATGTTCGTAAGTGGCCTTTTGCAGACGGGCGGGTTGGATGCCGAAGAACGCAGGACCATTGACGCCCACTGCCGGACTGCGGGGCGCTCACCCGATGAGGTGCTGGACCAGGCGACGGGAGCGCTCGCGGGTCTTGCCCAATGCGCGGGCATGGTTCTCGCGCCGAAAATCGAAGCCCCTCTAAAGCACATAGAATTCGTGAACCTGAGACCCGGCCGGGCCCTGGTGGTGATGGTCGCTGAAAACGGTGTGGTGGAAAACCGCATCGTCGAAGTGCCAAGAGATCTGCCGCTGTCGGCTCTGGTGGAGGCGGGCAATTTTCTTGCCGCGCGCCTTGCCGGTAAAACGCTGGCGGAAACCCGTACGGAAATTCTGAGCGATCTTGAATCGCGGCGCGGGGAAGTGAATGAACTCGTGGCGAAGGTTGTGCAGGCCGGCCTTGCGACATGGAGCGGCGACACCGATGCGGCACGTTACGGTTCGCTCATCATCAAAGGTCAGTCCAACCTTTTAAATAATATCACGGCACTAGAGGATCTTGAGCGTATCCGCCAGCTGTTCACGGCGTTGGAGGCCCGCGAGGAGATGGTTCGGGTTCTAGACTTGGTCGGCAACGGTGACGGCGTACAAATTTTCATTGGCGCGCAAAATGAACTCTTCGGTTTAACCGGTTGCTCCATGGTGGTCGCACCACTTCAAAACACCCGCGAGCAGATCATCGGCGCGATCGGCGTCATTGGTCCCACGCGCCTTAATTACGCTCGTATCATCCCCATGGTGGACTACACGTCCAAACTTGTGGGACGGATGCTGGAACAATAGATTTCGCCGCATTACCCTTGTCGCTAAAGCCCAAGAACGGGATAGCAGCTTCAGATCATGACTGACCCAAACCCGACGCCAGAACAAGACACGCCGGTCCCGCCGCAAGGCGAGGGCGACCCCCCCTTGGCAGCCGAAGACACCGAGACGACTCCGCCGCAGGACAGCGGCGCCGGCGAAAACGGGGGCGAGAATCAGGCTGCGCGGATCGAAGAGCTGACCGCGCTGGTGGATATATTGAAAAACGAACGTCTTCTGGCGCTGGCCGAGGCCGAGAACGCGAACAAGCGTGCGGGCAAACGTATTTCCGACAATGCCAAATATGCCGTTTCAAACGTCTGCAAAGAGTTGCTGCAAGTGGCGGATAATCTCGGCCGTGCCCTTATGGCGGCGCCTCCGGAAGCCCGAGAGCAGCATGAGGCTCTGAAGAACCTCGCCCTCGGTGTGGAGTTGACAGAAAAGGAGCTTATGGCGGTTTTGGAAAGCCAGGGTGTCCGCCGCATCGGCTCCCTCGATCAGGCATTCGACGCTAATGTGCATAACGCCGTGCAAGAAGTCGAAAACACAGCCGTGCCCGCCGGCTCTATCGTGCAGGTCCTGCAAGACGGGTACCTCATTCACGATCGGCTTTTACGCCCGGCTATGGTTGTGGTGTCCCGCGGCGGACCCAAACGCGACTCGGGCGCGCCGGGCGGTAGTGCGCCGGCGGAGGATCTGAGCGGCGTCGACACAACCGCCTAATTTGGGACCCAGCCCGTCTCGATGCAAGCTGGTCCCTTGTGGCCATCCAGTGCCCCGTGCGAAAACAGGCCACGTATGGTTGGCTGGGCAGGGAGGAACGGACAATGGCAGCGCGCAGCTTTTATGGCGCAGGTGTTTTCGGCACTGTTATCGTGGCGGTCGCGGCGGCTTTAGGTTTTACGCCGCTGGCGTCGGCGCAACCCACCGATCAGGAGCCCGGCACACGAATCAATATTGATCTCGCCGGGCTCGCGAAACCCTATGCAACGCCCGCGAAAGCGGCGGCGCCCAAACATATCGACAGGCCATCAGAGGCGTCCCTCAACGTGCCCACCGGGTTCACCGTCACCCTCTTCGCCGCCGGCCTGGACCACGCGCGCAACATGAAGGTGGCCGCAAACGGCGACGTGCTGGTCGCGGAAGCAAAGGCGGGCAAAATAACCCTCTTGCGCGATGCCGACGGCGACGGAAAAGCCGAAACGGTTACGACGTTTGTCGACGGGCTCACGCGACCTTACGGCCTCGATATTGCGGGCGGATCGCTTTACATCGGCGACAAAGATGGCGTGTGGCGCATACCCTTTTCCGCAGGCGATATGAAAGCGCGGGCGAAGGCCGAGCGCATTACCCCCGCCGGCGCCTTTGGAAAAGCGGGCGGGCATTGGACACGCAATGTTGCGGTGAGTCCCGACGGCACGAAACTTTATGTAGCCATCGGCTCGGCCAATAACATTGAAGTCGAAGACGATCCCCGGGCCACGATACAGGAGTTCGCTATCGACGGCACGGGGCAGCGCACCTTCGCGCGCGGTTTGCGTAATCCCGTAGGCCTTGGGTTCTATCCGGGGACAAACGATCTTTATGCGGTGGTCAACGAACGCGACGGCCTGGGCGACGAGCTGGTGCCCGACTATCTGACCAAGGTGCGTGCGGACGGATTCTACGGCTGGCCTTACAGCTATATGGGCAACAACCCCCAGCCTGGGTTCGCCGACAGGCGGCCCGACCTGGTGGCCGCCGCCATCGTTCCCGACCTGCCGTTCCGCTCCCACTCGGCGCCTTTGGGCATGACATTTTATGAGGCCGATCAATTTCCGACCGAGTACCGGGGCGGGGCGTTCGTCGCCTTGCATGGGTCCTGGAACGCCGGTGAGCCGCGCGCCTACAACGTGGTCTACGCGCCGTTCGAGAACGGCTCGCCCATCGGCAGTTACGTCGTTTTCGCCAGCGGCTTCTGGTCCGGCGGAGATAGCCCAGCGCAGGTTTGGGGCCGTCCGGCGGACGTGGAAGTGGCCAAGGACGGCAGCTTGCTGATTGCCGACGACACATCGTCATCGGTATGGCGGGTGACATACACCGGGAAATAATTTTTAACCCGGCACGGCACCCAACGCTGCCGCCGCCTCTTTCTTCCAAGCAGGCGGAGCGTAAACGAGGTTCGTATCCTAACGCCGGACGACGCGCCGGCTCTGGAAGTTGTCTTGGCGGCTCATTGGGTGTCGTCAGCTATTCCCGCGAGAAGACCGATCAACGGACTTCTCGGGCCGTGGGATCAGGCGGAAGTGGCGGTGGTTGCGCTCGACTTAAGCGCGCCCAATTCGCTTCTGGATAAGCCCGAAACTATCTACGCCGTGGACCGCGATGACCATAAAACACCGGTGGTTCTGGCAACAGGGGCTGCGGACTGCAGACGCGGGGTGCCACCGACCTTGAGATGCTGGCCGGGTGGCGCGCGGCCTACGGTGTCGCAGCCATGCCCGTACCCAATGACGCGGATACTCTCAACCGTGCCCGCGACGACGTCGCCCATTCCATAGCGTTGGGCGATGTGTTTGTTCTGGAACCGGACTAGCCCCTGGCCATGGCGGCGTATAACGCAAAACTTTCCAACGTTGTGCAGATCGGCGGCGTGTGGACGCCGTCGGACTGGCGAGGAGACGTTGGTTGTAGCGCGCGACGCTGGTGTGGACAACGCCCTGCTATTTACGCCGATTACGAATTTGCCGGCGCAACGGGCATATGAATCCATAGGGTTCGAATCCGTAGGACGGTATAGGGTCACGCTGTACGCGGTTTAAATGCGCATAGCAGCTACGGCGTGCTGCGCTACACCGGCTAGCTAAAGCGCCTTCCTGAACGTTAGGCTGTAACGCCCGGTAATGGCCGGGAGCGGGCTCGTGCCCGCATAGATTTTGCGGATGCCGTGAAAACGCATACGGCTTTCACCGCCCATTATGATGACGTCGCCGCTACGCACCACAATCGGGACGGCTTTGTCGGTGCGCGCGAAGCTGCCGATCATAAAGTCGGCGTCGTCGCCAAGGCATATCGTGACAAGTGGTTGCGTGAAATCCTTTTCGTCGCAGTCCTGGTGCAGGCCCATCTTGGCGCCGGGGCCGTAGTAATTGATCAGGCACGCGTCCGGTGTGAATGCCGGCCAGGGGGTGTCCACCGTCACCTGGCGCACCACATCGTAAAATTCCGCGGGGATTGGCGGCCAGGGCCTGCCTGTGTCCGGGCGCTGGGCTTGGTAGCGGTAGCCCTTGGTATCGCTCCACCAGCCGACATCGCCGCAGTTGGTCATGGCCGCCGAAGTTATGCCGCCGCCCCGGGTGCGGGCCTGAGCGGGCGGTGCCTCGGCCAGCAGGGTCATAAGGACTTCTGTTAAGGGGTTCTCCTGCCCTTTAACCGCCCCGGGGAGATAAAAAACGCCCTCGGGCAGGACAAGTGGCGCCTGGCGGTTGTCAAATAGGGGCGTTTGGGTGCTTATGCGGGTCATAGGGCACCCGTGGGTTCGGTAAATACCGTGTTTGATCCCGCCAACCCCCAAGAAGTAGTCCGCAAAAGCATGGAAAAAGAGTCCTTGGCCCGTTGCAGGGTTCCAGCGCTCCCCTTATATAGCGCCCACAGTTTATGTGCCCACCCCGGCGACTAAGGTGCGGCCTCAATAAGGATATACGTGTTAACGATGGGGACATCCGGGGTGCCGGAACCGGACTCTCGATGTCTGCCGCCAAAGAAGGATTAGATCTGATGGGCAAAGTTATCGGAATCGATTTAGGGACCACCAACTCGTGCGTTGCGGCGATGGAAGGCAAAACGGGCCACGTCATCGAGAACGCCGAAGGCAACCGCACGACTCCATCGCAAGTCGCATTTACCGAAGGGGGCGAGCGCCTGGTGGGTCAGGCGGCCAAACGCCAAGCCGTCACGAACCCGGAAGCGACGCTGTTTGCCATTAAGCGACTTATCGGTCGGCGGTTTGATGACCCCATCTCTAAAAAGGATCAGAAGCTGGTCCCCTACAAGATCATCAAGGGCGACAACGGTGACGCTTGGGTGGAAGCGCGCAAAGAAAAATATGCGCCGTCGCAAGTGTCCGCGTTCATCCTCCAAAAGATGAAGGAAGACGCCGAAGCCTATCTCGGTGAAAAAGTATCCGAAGCGGTGATCACGGTTCCCGCCTACTTCAACGACAGCCAGCGCCAAGCGACCAAAGATGCCGGCAAGATCGCCGGCCTCGAGGTTCTGCGTATCATCAACGAACCTACCGCGGCAGCCCTCGCTTACGGTATGGATAAAAAAAACTCGGGCCTCATCGCCGTCTATGATTTGGGTGGCGGCACATTCGACGTGTCCATCCTTGAAATCGGCGATGGCGTGTTCGAAGTGAAGTCCACCAACGGCGATACATTCCTCGGCGGTGAGGACTTTGATGCACGCATCATCGATTACCTGGCGGATGAATTTAAGAAGGAATCCGGCATTGATCTGCGCGGCGACCGCTTGGCATTACAGCGCCTGAAGGAAGGGGCGGAAAAGGCGAAGATCGAATTGTCTAGTGCCACGCAGACCGAGGTGAACCTGCCGTTCATCACCGCCGATGCGTCCGGGCCCAAGCATCTCAACATCAAACTCACCCGCGCCAAACTGGAAGCGCTTGTGGATGGGCTGATCCAGCGCACAGTTGAGCCGTGTAAGAAGGCGCTCAAGGACGCGGGTTTGAAGGCCAGTGAAATCAACGAAGTGATTTTGGTCGGCGGTATGACTCGCATGCCCAAGGTGCAGGACACGGTAAAGAACTTCTTCGGCCGCGATCCGCACAAGGGCGTAAATCCAGACGAAGTGGTCGCCATCGGCGCCGCCATCCAGGCAGGCGTGCTCAAGGGCGACGTGAAAGACGTGCTATTGCTTGACGTCACGCCGCTGTCGCTTGGTATCGAAACCCTGGGCGGTGTCTTCACGCGTCTTATAGAGCGCAATACCACGGTACCCACGCGTAAGAGCCAGGTGTTCTCCACGGCGGAGGACAACCAAACCGCTGTGACCATTCGCGTATTTCAAGGCGAACGCGAAATGGCGGCGGACAATAAATTGCTCGGCCAGTTCGACCTGATCGGTCTTCCGTCCGCGCCGCGCGGCGTGCCGCAGGTGGAAGTAACGTTCGATATCGACGCCAACGGAATCGTTAATGTGTCGGCCGAAGATAAAGCTACGGGCAAAGAGCAGCAGATCCGCATCCAGGCCTCGGGCGGTCTGTCCGACGACGACATCAATAAAATGGTGAAGGATGCCGAAACCCACGCTGAGGAAGATAAGGCCCGCCGGGCGGCTGTCGATGCGCGCAATCACGCCGACAGTTTGATTCATACCACCGAGAAGAATCTGAGTGAACACGGCGAGAAGATCGCCGCCGATGATAAGGCGGATATCGAAACCAAGCTCACGGCGCTCAAAGAACTTTTTGATTCCGGTGATGTGGAAAAGATCAGAGAGGCCACCGACGAACTGTTAAAGGCGTCCATGAAGATGGGCGAGGCTATGTACAAGGAAGAGCAGGCGGCAGCCGAGGGCGGCACCGACGAGATCAAGGACGAGGGCAGCGACAGCGGCGACGACGTTGTCGACGCCGATTTCGAGGAAGTCGACAAGAACAAGAAATAAATAGCGCAGGACTTTGGGGCGTCCAGCGTTCTACCCACATTCATCTACGGTGTTCGTCCGGTGCTCTAAGCGCCGGGCGCGCGCCGTTCGGTGCTGATTGCTAGGTTGGAATGGCTAAGCAGGATTTTTACACGCTACTGGGCGTTGCCAAGAGCGCCTCGGGTGAGGAACTCAAGAAGGCCTACCGCACACTCGCCAAGAAATATCACCCGGACCACAATCCGGGCGACAAAGAGGCCGAGCAAAAATTCAAGGATTTGAGCGAAGCGTACGACGTACTGCGCGACGAACAAAAGCGCGCGGCCTACGAGCGCTATGGCCATGCGGCCTTCGAGCAAGGCGGTGGTGGTGGCGGCTTTGCTGATATTTTCGATGAGATGTTCGGCGATATTATGGGCCGCCGCGGCGGCCAGCGCGGCCCGGCCCGCGGCCAAGATGTGCGCTTTAACATGGAAATCACATTGGAGGAGGCCTTCCACGGCAAGAAGGCCTCGATTACCGTGCCGTCTTCCATTTCATGCGAACCGTGCAAGGGCTCGGGGTCTAAGGACGGCGCCGCGCCGTCCACGTGTCCCGCTTGCCGCGGAACTGGGCGCATGCGGGCCCAGCAAGGCTTTTTTACAGTCGAGCGGACTTGTCCCACCTGCCAGGGCGGCGGCAAGGTCATCACCGATCCCTGTCCCAAATGCGGTGGCTCGGGCCGCCAGCGCAAAGAAAAATCGCTTGAGGTCACGATCCCGCAGGGAGTGGAAGAGGGCACGCGAATCCGCCTGTCTGGCGAAGGTGAGGCGGGCATGCACAGCGCTCCACCGGGCGACTTGTATATTTTTCTCGCGATCCAACCTCACCGCATTTTTCAGCGGGATGGCGCCAACCTTTTTATGCGTTTGCCGATACCGATGACTGCAGCGGCACTGGGCGGTGACATGGAAGTGCCCACCGTCGACGGTGGACGAGTGAAAGTGCAAATCACCAAAGGCACACAGCACGGCCACCGCTTCCGGCTCAAAGGCAAGGGTATGAGCGAGCTGCGCTCGGCGGCCCGCGGTGACATGTTCTTAGAGGCGGCGGTTGAGGTGTCGGTGAGCCTCACCGACAAACAAGAAAAACTCCTCAAGGATTTCGAGGCGGAAAGCGACAGGCGGACCTACAGCCCGGAAAGCTCGAGTTTTCTGGATGAGGTAAAAAACTTTCTGAGCGCGAAGGCAGACGAGGGACGGCGTAGATAGGTACGCCGGCACGCCGCGGGCGCCAGGACTACGCGACAAAACCACTAGGGCTCATCAGCAGTCCTCCCTATACTCCGCGCGGGCCAAGAGAAATTTGCCCCCGGAGTTTGTCATGAAAATCGGAATTCTCGGTTGTGCCGGGCGTATGGGTCGCATCCTTATCGCCGAAGTTTTGGCAACCCCTGACTGCGCGTTATCCGGCGGCGTGGAACCCGGCGGCACATCGGTTGGCGGCGATCTGGGCACGCTCATTGGCGCGCCGCCCGTGGGGGTTTGCGCGACCACGGACACCAAGGCGCTATTCGAGACCAGTGACGCGGTGATCGATTTCACCATTGCCGCCGCAACAAAAATGCACGCTGGCCTTGCCGCAGAAACTAGCACCGCGTTTGTCATCGGCACCACAGGTTTAAGCGACGACGAACGCGTCGCTATTGCAAGTGCAGCGAAGAAAGCGCCGGTGGTGCAGGCGCCCAACATGAGCGTGGGCGTCAACGTGTTGATGGCCCTGACGGAAAAACTGGGAGCGACGCTGGGAAGCGAATTCGACATCGAGATCGTAGAAATGCATCACCGGTACAAGGTCGACGCGCCGTCGGGCACGGCGCTCGGGCTGGGTGAATCGGCAGCGAAGGGCCGAGCCGTTAAATTGGCGGATGTGGCACGGCGCACCCGCGACGGCCGAACCGGCGCACGCCCCAGGGGCGAAATCGGATTCGCGACTTTGCGTGGCGGTGATGGGGTTGGTGATCACACCGTAATTTTTGCGGCCGACGGCGAGCGTATCGAATTGACACACAAAGCGTCGTCACGCGGGATTTTTGCGCGCGGCGCGGTGCGTGCGGCTTTATGGACTAAAAGCCGAACGTCGGGCCTATACTCGATGCGCGACGTGCTTGCGTTGGGTTAGTTTCCAATGACGCCGAAAAACGTCGCGGAATTCTATCGCCGTCTTCGCGAACAAAATCCCGAGCCGGTCGGCGAGCTTAAATACGTTAACCCTTACACACTATTGGTGGCCGTGGTGTTGTCCGCCCAAACGACGGACGTGGGCGTTAACAGGGCGACCGGTCTGCTGTTCGCTCGCGTCGATACGCCAAAGAAGATGCTGGCCTTAGGTGAGGCAGGGCTGAAGGGCTATATCAAGACCATCGGTTTGTTTAATGCCAAGGCGAAGAACGTCATCGCACTTTCAAAAATTCTGCGCGAGGAACACGCAAGCGAAGTACCGCGAGATCGCGAGGCCTTGGAAAGACTCCCGGGCGTTGGACGCAAGACCGCCAACGTCGTACTCAATATCGCATTTGGTGAACCGACCATCGCTGTGGACACGCATATCTTCCGTGTCGGCAACCGCACCGGCCTTGCGCCTGGCAAAACACCATTGCATATGGAACTAAAATTGGAGAAGGCGACACCCGCCGAATTCAAACAGCACGCACATCACTGGCTGATTTTACATGGACGTTATATCTGTAAGGCCCGTACACCCGAATGCTGGCGGTGCCCCGTTGCGGATCTTTGCACGTTCAAGCCGAAGTCGCCGGCGCCAGACGCTAGACCGAAAGTGAAAAAGAAAAAGGCCCCGAAGAAAAAGGCACGGATACAAAAGGTGAGACAAAAACAAACCGAGAACATGATTGAATAAGAACCAAAGCCCAGACTCCGCCAATGCGATATTTAGCGCATGATTTAGCTTCCGGCGGGTTCTATCGTTCCCAGAACCTGTCCGCCGTTGGCCACGGCAATGGTCTTATAGCTCACGGTGCCCTTCACCAAGCCGCTGCTGGAGATTTCCAGATGGCCTCTGATCTTCAATGAGCCATCAAAGGTGCCGCCGATGAAGGCGTTCTCCACATCAGCGTTGCCCTTAAACGAGCCCTTCTGCACCACCTCGATGAATTTTGCGTCTTTCAGCGTGGCGTCTACGTGGCCTTTCACCACCAGGCGCTCGCAGCCGGAAATTTCACCCGTGAGGCTGATGGCCTGTCCGATGACAAGTTGCTTGCCCGCGCTGTGGACTTTCGAGGCCCGCGAGATCGCCGGGCTTAGGATATGTGGTTTGTGCAGCGCAATGTGCGGCGTGAACGGACTGCGATCGGAACTGACCTTGTCGGACATGGCTTTCCCTTTGGCGTGTTGGCCGGTGAACAGATTGTCCTTGAAAAAGGGCTTGGCACTGAACGGCTTTGACGGCGGCCGCACAGCTTCGCGGCGTTCGGCCGCACGGCGCAGATCCAGCTGGGCCGGCTCAGCAACCGGCGCTTTATCGCTCTGCCATCCTTGGCCGGTGCTTGGTTTTTGGTCGTCGTGCACCCTCGTCTCCTCGTCCTCGTGTGCCTGCTGGGCGCGGTGCCGCCGCGCCTCCCTTAATTTAATACGGTAGCTTAAGGATAACCCACCCACAAATGCAACTTAATGCATCGTATTAGCGCCCTATGGGGCGCGCGTTAATTTTGGAGTATGTGGACCATGGCGGCTGTGCCGATGACCGGCGCGGCCAAATTGAGAAAAGGCACCGGCAGCAGCACGGCGGTTAGGGCGCCCGCCCGTCAGCAGGTTCCGCTATTGCACTGCCAAAGGCTGGCGGCGGCACGATTCATGCGCCTTAGAGCCATAATCTCAAAATACTCTCGCCCCAAGAGACGGCCGTTGACGGCGTAATAAAGCGCGAAACTTAAGGGCGGTAAGAAAATAAAAGAAAATAGAGCAGTAGCAGCACAAGATGTATGACGATGGTGAGCGCTCCCAGACGCAGAGTGGCCAGAGCCGCCCCAATCGGCAGAGGCATCCATCCAGGGCTGGCTGCCGATCTCCACCTGTCCCAAAATCCATAGGGAGCCGGCGATCAGCACCACTTAAACGGCAACGGCGGCGGCGGTGCTGAGGAACAGGACCCGCAGAATCTGTCCATCGGCGAGTTGAGCGAAAGCCCTGACAAATGCACTGATCATTGCCGCGTATTCTCCACCTGGGCCAGCATGAGGTCGCGCTTGTGAGGTGTTTCTTTGCGGTTATACTCCGCCGCGTTTTAATTTCCACATAGGTAAACACATAGAGTCATATGACGGACGCGCGCTACGACGTCATCGGCATCGGCTCCCCGATTGTCGATATCCTCTTACGTACGGATGATGACTTCATCGCGGCGAACGGCATGGTGAAGGGCACCATGGCGCTGGTCTCCGCGGATGAGTTCAAGACGCTATACGAGCGCGTGGGCCGGGCGACTGAAATGTCCGGAGGTTCTGCTGCCAACACCATGGTGGGCGTTGCATCTCTGGGCGGCACACCGGCCTTCATTGGAAGGGTCGGTAACGACCATTTGGGAGAGATTTTCCGTCATGACATAAAGGTCGTTGGCGTTGATTATCACGGCGGCGAAGACCGCCCCAGTCAGCTTCCAACGGCGACGTGCCTCATTCTTGTGACGCCTGACGGACAGCGCACCATGAATACGTACCTCGGAGCGTGTACGGAGTTGAGCCCGACGGATATAGACAACGAACGCATTGCCGCTGCTCGTGTCACCTACATTGAAGGCTATCAATGGGATACACCGCGCGCCAAGCAGGCTATCCGTAAAGCGTGTCAGGCGGCCAAGGGGGCGAAGCGCCAAGTCGCACTGTCTTTGTCGGACCCCTTCGTCGTGGACCGCCACCGCGGCGATCTTCTGACGTTGATCAAGGAGGATGTGCATCTATTGTTCGGGAACGAGGAGGAGATTTACCATCTCTATGAAGCAAATGATTTGGAAACCACGATCGAGCGACTGCGTGCCGCTGAGGTGCTGGCCTGCATGACGCGCGGCGCGAGCGGCGCGGTGGTGTTCGACGGTGAAGCCACGGTGGTCGTGCCGGCCATGGCCGTGGACGAAGTGGTGGATACCACCGGCGCGGGCGATTTGTTCGCTGCGGGTTTCCTATACGGCTACACCCGAGGGTGTGACCTGGAGGGTTGCGCCAAGCTGGGAGCCATGGCTGCGGCGGAAGTCGTTTCTCATATGGGCGCGCGGCCCGAAATAGCGCTGCACCAAGTGCTGGAGAAACATGGGCTATGATTTTCAGGTTACTCTTGGCCTGAAAGACCGAGAATCCAAACCATCTGTGGTCGGTTCAATGAATGCTCCTGGATGCTCGCGGCCCAACAAGAAGGGGTTGCAAGCATGACCAGGAAAACAAGAAACGAAAGATAAGGGAGGCGCAGATGGTGAAGATTTGGTATCAGTCGGCCGCTGAAATGAGACGGTCAGGAAAATATTCCGAACAACTTCAGGCGCACTTCAAGCGAGTGGTCGACCCCGGCACCGAAGTACATTTGCACGGCGTGCCGCCGGGCACCTGGATGGGCAAGCTTCCTTCTGAGCTGCTGCGTTATCCGGCTATCTTCCACGCCGCGCTCGGGCCGGTGTTCATAGGCAATGCCATAAAGGCGGCGCGCGAAGGCTGCGACCCTTCCACATCGGCACCTATCTTGATGCCTTTCTGCTGGAACTGCGGTCAGCGGTCGACATTCCGGTTTCCCCCCACATCGAAACCTCGCTGCTGGTGGGGTGTTCGCTTGGCCAGACAATATCGATCATCACGCTTAACCGGCAGATCCTGCGGATCATCAAACAAAGCATCGTGCGCCACCGGCTCGAGGACCGCATCGGTCCGTTCTACCCGCTCGATCCCGATTTCACCGAAGAGCAACCGGTCGCGGCATTCGAGGACCCCAAGGAATATGTCGAACTATTTATGGGCCTCGCCCGCAAATGTGTGAAAGACGGCGCCGACGGGATCATTCCGATGGAGGGTATCTTGGCCGAGGTGCTGGCCGCCCGGGGTATTAAGGAGGTGGACGGCGCGGTGAACATGGACGGCATCGGCGTGCTGGTAATGTACGCCGAAATGAATGCCAAAATGTGGAAACGCACGGGCACGCGCGTTGGTCGTCACTGGACCTACGAGCACCCGGATGAAGACGTGCTGCAGCATTACTTCAAGTAAGGCCTCGCCCGGTCTTCTGGCCCGAAGGAGCCGCAAAAGGCGCAAATTGCAGGTAAATCGCAACAATTCAAGCACCGCCGCTTGAACCTGCGCGCGCTTCTGTATATATAGCCGCAATTGAGGGGGCCGGGCGCGCATGTGTGCCCGGCTTTGTTTATATGCCCCAAAGTTGAAAAACCCTGAAAAGGCGGAGTGCCGAGCGAAGTGCCCGGCCATTGTCCCATGGACCTGCGCAACATCGCTATCATCGCCCACGTCGACCACGGCAAGACAACGCTGGTGGATGCGCTCCTGAAGCAAAGCGGCAGTGTGCGCCCCAACGCGCGTATGCAAGAGCGTGCCATGGATTCCAACGATCTGGAACGCGAGCGCGGCATCACCATTCTCGCCAAGTGCACGTCGGTGGATTGGAAGGGCACTAAGATCAATATTGTCGATACGCCCGGCCACGCCGATTTCGGCGGTGAGGTGGAACGCATTCTTTCCATGGTCGATAGCGTGCTGCTGCTGGTGGACTCTGCCGAGGGTCCGTTGCCGCAAACCAAGTTCGTTTTGTCCAAGGCGCTCGACCTGGAGCTCCGTCCCATTGTGGTTATCAACAAGATCGACCGTGGCGATGCGCGTCCTGACGAAGTGCATAACGAGATATTCGACCTCTTCACGGCATTGGAGGCCAGCGACGAACAACTCGACTTCCCAACCCTTTTTGCCGTGGGCCGCGACGGTTGGGCTGTGCTTGATCTGGAGAAAGACGAACGCACGGATCTCTCACCGCTGTTCGACTTGGTTTTGAGCCATGTGCCGCCTCCCAAACGTGATCTCGCTGCCCCGTTTTCGATGTTGGCGACGACCCTGGAATTCGATTCCTATCTTGGGCGCGTTCTCACGGGCCGCATTGAAATGGGCATCGCGCGCATGAATATGCTCATGAAGGTGCTGAACTGTGAAGGCAAGGTGCTGGAGCAAGGCCGTGCGACGAAATTGCTGTCGTTCCGGGGGCTCGAGCGCGTACCGGTAGAGAGCGCGGAGGCGGGCGACATCATCGCCATCGCCGGGCTCACGGAAGCAAACGTTGCTGACACGTTCTGCGCACCCGAGGTCACCAAGCCGATCACCGCACGCCCGGTGGATCCACCAACCCTGGCGATGACGTTTTCGGTCAACGATTCGCCGCTGGCGGGGCTGGAAGGCGACAAGCTGACCGGCCGCGTGATTGGTGCGCGCTTGATGCGCGAGGCAGAAGGCAACGTGGCTGTCCGCGTGTCCCAGGCCAACGAGAAGGACGCTTTTGAAGTGGCCGGCCGCGGCGAACTTCAATTGGGCGTGCTCATTGAAACTATGCGCCGGGAGGGGTTTGAGCTGTCCATCTCGCGCCCCCGCGTGTTGTTCCAGACCGACGAGAGCGGTAAGCGGCTCGAACCCATCGAGGAAGTTGTGATCGACGTGGACGAGGAATACTCCGGCAGTGTTGTCGAAAAGATGTCACTGCGCAAGGGTGAGATGCAAGAAATGAAACCGGCAGGCGGTGGCAAGGTGCGCATGGTTTTTCACGCGCCGTCGCGCGGGCTGGTTGGTTATCACGGTGAGTTCCTCACCGATACCCGCGGCACCGGTGTTATGAACCGGTTATTTTACTCCTACGTGCCTTATAAGGGCAATATCGCTTCACGGCGCGAGGGCGTGTTGATTTCTACCGGCGACGGTGAGGCGAACACCTACGCGCTGTTCAATCTCGTCGACCGCGGTCTGCAGTTTATCGCGCCCGGTACACGGGTGTATGCAGGCATGATTGTCGGCGAACACACCCGGGACAACGATCTGGAAATAAATCCCATTAAGGCCAAGCAGCTCACCAACTTCCGCACGGTCCTGAAAGACGAAAAACAGGTGCTCCCGCCGCCATGGCTGATGAGCCTGGAGGAGGCGTTGGCCTACGTTCAAGATGACGAGCTTGTGGAAGTCACCCCAAAGGCGATCCGTCTGCGGAAGCGTTATCTTGATCCCCATGCGCGCAAGCGCGCCGCCAAGGTCGCCGCAGCCGGATAAGGCAATCGGCCACGTCTCGATGGAGTCCGTAGCGGATTCTCAATCCCGCCGTCTTGTGCGACAATAACTGTATGGCTGAAAACGCCGCACCGTCACGCTCGATGCTACAATCCCTCGCCGTGTACACTGACCGGCGGCTTATCATCATTCTTTTGATGGGATTTGCCTCGGGGCTCCCATTTCTGCTCACCGCCGCCACTTTGTCCGCGTGGCTGTCCCAAGCGGGTATCGCCAAGACATTCATCGGCTTCATGAGCTGGGCGTCGTCGGTCTACGCCCTCAAATTCTTATGGTCGCCGATTATTGACAGGGTACGCCTGCCGGGCGTGGCGCGACTGTTTGGCAAGCGCCGCGCCTGGATGCTCGCTGCGCAGCTACTGTGCATGGTTGCGATGGTTGGGCTGGGCACCAGCGATCCGGCGTCGAACCTCACAGCGACAATCATATGGACGGCGCTTCTCGCGTTTTCTTCGGCGACCCAGGACATTGTCATCGACGCGTACCGCATTGAGGTTCTACACCAATCTCAGTTTGGCGCCGGCGCGGCCATGACAACGTTCGGGTACCGTATTGCCGTTATCGCTTCGGGTGGGGGCGCATTGCTTTTGGCCGATAGCTTCGGTTGGCTGTTCTCGTACACAACCATGGCTGTGCTGATGCTGGTCGGGGTGGCGACGGTGTTGGTGTGTCCTGAGCCAAAACATCCCGCCGAACCGACTGCGGGAGAGAGCTACAGCGAATGGATCAAGACGGCGGTGCTGGCGCCACTCGCCGAGTTTTTTTCCCGGCCCGGAGCTTTCGCGGTACTCGCTTTCATCATGCTGTACAAGTACGGCGACGCGCTGTGGGCATCGATGGCCAACCCATTTTATCTGGAATTGGGTTTTTCCTTAAGCGAGATCGGCACCGTGGCGAAAACCTATGGCGTATTCATGACCATCGCCGGGAGTTTCGCCGGAGGTGCGCTCGTTATGCGCTTCGGCATTCATCGAACCCTGTTGTGGGGTGGGCTTGCTATGGGCCTTTCCAATCTTCTGCTGGCGGCGTTGGCGGCCATCGGGCCCAGCGTGCCGGTACTGGCCTTCGTCATCAGCGTCGAGAACTTTTCCAACGGCGTCGGCAGTGTCGCATTCATCGCCTTTATGTCGAGCCTATGCAACCTGGCCTACACCGCCACGCAATACGCGCTTATGACCTCATTCATGGCGTTTACGCGCACGATCCTTGCCTCCGGCGGCGGTTGGCTCGCCGACCAGGTGGACTGGGTGACGTTTTTTATCATCACGACTTTTGCCGCTGTGCCCGGCCTTGTGCTGCTCCTGTGGATGATGCGCCGGTTCCCGGAAAAACGGGCCTGACAGCGCCGCATTTACGGCGCGGTGGGCACCGCGATTGGCAGGTAAACCGAAAACGTCGAGCCCTTGCCAATCTCACTATCGATGATCAACGTACCGCGGTGCCTGGTCATGATGTGCTTAACGATGGCCAGCCCAAGGTCGGTGCCGCCCAAGGAACGTGAGCGCGCGGTATCGACGCAGCAGAAACGCTCCGTCAGGCGCGGCAGAAATTCTTTTGAAATACCCTCACCTTCATCGCGCACCGAAATTGTCAAGCAAAGGCCTCTTCTCGGCATGGACAGTGGGCGCGCTTCTGAGATCGCCGCCATGATGTCCACGCGGCTGTTTTCACCGCCGTATTTGAGCGCATTGGTCAGTAGGTTGTGGAACACCTGGCTGAGTTCACCTGAATCCGCAGCAGCGGGCGGTAGCCCCGGGGCGATATCCAACTGTATTTTTGCGCCGAGCTCTTTGGCTTGGCGCTCCAAGAGCTCGGCGGCGCTGCGCAGCACGGTTTCCAAATCGACCGCGTCGGTGGGGCGCGTGTGTTCATGGCGATCAAACCGAGGTGTTCGAGCACGCCCAAGGCTGCGAGCACGACCCACGCCGGGATGCTCGGCCCAACAGACCATACGAGGAGACGGCGGACGGACGCGGGCGTCAGCCGGCTAATGGGCGGTAACTACAAGAGCTTGGGGGCACAGGCGTGAGCGGCCATCAGCGCCATTTGCACAAGATCGGATACCGAAGCATCCATACTTACGATCTGCACAGGTTTCTCTAGGCCGATGAGAATAGGCCCGATGAATGTCGCTGCACCGAAGCGCTGTACAAGGCGTGTGGAGATATTGGCCGCATGCAGGCCCGGCATCACCAGCACATTGGCGGGGCCGGTTAGCCGACAGAACGGATAGATACGGCTGCGGTCTGGATCAAGCGCCACATCAACGCTCATCTCGCCATCGTACTCGAAGTCAATGTCGCCGTCTTTGGCGATTTCGCCCAAACGAGCTACGGCCTCGCGCATAATCTTGGTTACAGCACCGGGCGGATTACCAAAGTTGGAGTAGGACAAAAGTGCGACGCGCGGTTCGTGCCCCAGACGCCGGACCGCATCGGCGCTCTCAACGGCTATATGCGCGACCTCATCAGGCGTGGGACGCTCGTGCACAGCGGTATCCGCCACGAACAGCGTACGGCCGCCCCCGACAACCATAGTCAAGCCGAAAACCGGCGCGCCGGGATGCGGATCGATCACACACCGCACATCCGTCAAGGCCGAGTGATAGTTCCGCGTGAGGCCGGTGACCATCGTGTCGGCATGGCCAAGTGCGACCATGCACGCTGCGAAGATGTTGCGGTCCTGATTAACCATACGTTCGCAATCGCGCTGGAGATAGCCACTACGCTGCAAGCGTCCATACAAATACTTGGCATAGGTGGCGTTAGATTTTGATTCTCGTGCATTGGCAATGGTGATGCCTTCGAGATCCCCGGATTTTATGGCGAGCTCGGCAATGAGTTGCTCGACCTTACGCCGCCGCGCGACAAGTATTGATTTGCCATAACCGGCATTTCTGTACGCGATGGCGGCGCGAATAGTGCGCTCCTCCTCGCCCTCGGCGAAGACCACTGTGCGCGGCGAGCGCATGACCTCGCTGGCGATGGTCTGCAAGCTTGCGACACTGGGATCTAGGCGCGCGGCCAAGTCTTTACGGTAGGCATTCATATCGTCGATGGGTTTACCGGCAACGCCTGAGTCCATCGCCGCTTTTGCGACCGCGGGCGGTACCGTTGCGATCAGGCGCGGGTCAAAAGGCACCGGAATAATGTACTCGCGGCCATATCTAAGCTTGCGCCCGGAGTACGCGGACGCCACCTCGTCCGGGACCTCCTGCCGCGCCAGATCCGCCAGCGCTTTGGCTGCCGCAATTTTCATGTCCTCGTTGATGGTTCGCGCCCGCACGTCGAGAGCGCCGCGGAAGATAAACGGAAAACCAAGCACATTGTTGACCTGGTTTGGATAATCTGACCGGCCCGTGGCTATAATGGCGTCGCTACGTACTTCGGCAATTTCCTCAGGCGTGATTTCTGGGTCCGGATTGGCCATGGCGAAAATGATCGGATTCTTAGCCATAGATCTTACCATGTCTGGCGTGACCGCGCCTTTCACAGATAACCCGATGAAGACGTCCGCGTTCTTGATGGCGTTCGTCAAGGTCCGCAGCTTGGTGTCCACCGCATGAGCAGACTTCCATTGGTTCATGCCCTCAGTGCGGCCCTTGTAGATTGTTCCCTTAGAATCGCACATGATGACATTTCTAGGCTTCACGCCGAGGGCCTTGGCCAGTTCTACGCAAGAAATAGCGGCCGCACCCGCGCCGTTCACAACAACGTTGATCTCCGAAAATTTGCGGCCTGTAAGGTTACAAGCATTAATAAGTCCGGCGGCTAAAATAATGGCCGTGCCGTGTTGATCGTCGTGGAAGACTGGTATCCCCATAATTTCCCGTAAACGGCTCTCAATGACGAAACATTCCGGCGCCTTAATATCCTCCAGATTGATCCCACCGAAGCTTGGCTCCAGAAAACGCACACAGTTAACAAACTCATCCACATCCCGGGTATCGATTTCAAGGTCAAGTGCATCCACGTCGGCAAACCGTTTGAAGAGAACGGCCTTGCCTTCCATCACCGGTTTGGCGGCGAGCGCGCCGAGATCACCTAGGCCGAGGACTGCCGTACCATTGGTAATCACGGCGACCATATTTCCCTTGGCGGTATAATCGTGTGCAGTGGTCGGGTCGCGGGCGATTTCCAGGCAGGGCGCCGCGACACCCGGCGAATAGGCAAGCGATAGGTCGTGCTGTGTGGTCAGCGGCTTTGTAGCTGTAATCTCTATTTTGCCCGCCCGACCGGAAGAGTGAAACGTCAACGCTTCCTGATCGAAATTGCGGCGCGAAACGGGCCGCTTAGCGGTTTTATCCGTCGCTTGCCCGCCCGCAACAATTTTATTCATACCTCTGCTTGTACCGCGCAAAAGAACTGCACCAGCCCCTTCTGATTAAACTCTAATACGCCTATTGTGCCTCACAGAAACTGTCATGCAAAGCAGTCCCTGGAGTGGATAATTGATCCGCAACGCTCATATCTCGGCCCCGCAGCATGGGGCTCGGCGGTGTTATAGTCCTCTTTGGCATATTTTCTGGTCAACTGACTATGAAAGATCATTTTAGTGCGGGATGAACCCATAGAGTCAGAGCCGTTGCTGGTTCCGGACCCCGCCCCGTCCGGGCCGCTACCGGTAAGCGTAACCCCGATGATGGCCCAGTACCTAGAGGTCAAAAAGGACCACCCCGACGCTTTGCTGTTTTACCGCATGGGGGACTTCTACGAGTTGTTTTTCGAGGACGCCGTCAAGGCGTCCCAGACGCTTGATATCACTTTGACCAAGCGCGGCAAGCACTTGGGCGATGAGATCCCGATGTGTGGCGTGCCCGCGCATTCCCATGAAAACTATCTCGCTCGCCTCATCCGCGCCGGTTTCAAAGTTGCAGTTTGCGAGCAAATGGAAGAATCCTCAGAGGCAAAGAAGCGTGGCTCAAAATCCGTGGTGAAGCGCGGCGTCGTCAGACTCATCACACCGGGAACGCTGACTGAAGACTCGTTGCTCGACGCCCGCGCGTATAATTATCTGGTAGCGCTTGCCCATGTGCGCGGCGATCCCCAAACCGAACTGGGTCTGGCATGGCTCGACATGTCCACCGGCGACTTCCAAGTTCAACCAGTCGTTAGGGCGACCTTGCCGGCGGTGATTGCTCGCCTTGATCCCGGCGAGTTGCTTTTGCCTGATCGTCTTCTCGAGGATTCCGGGCTGCGGGACGCCCTCGAGCCATGGAAACAGATTCTAAGCCTTGTTCCTGGACCGCGGTTTGATTCGGAAAATGCTCGCAAGCGTCTCGAAAAACTTTACGGTGTTGGGACGCTCGATGCGTTTGGCCCCTTCTCGCGGGCTGAGACGGCGGCAGCCGGCGCGTTGATCGACTACGTCGAACTTACGCAAAAAGGAAAACTTCCCCGGCTTGGAAAGCCGCGGCGGCTAGCGACCGGCGCGGTTATGGAGATCGACGCCGCCACGCGCTGCAACCTCGAGCTCACTCAAACACTGAAGGGAGAGAAACGAGGCAGCCTTCTCCACGCCATGGACCGCTCCATCACGGGCGCGGGTGCGCGCCTATTGTCGGCGCAGTTGGGCGCGCCGATGACGGACGAGAGCGCGATTAACGCGCGGCTTGATGCGGTAGAATTTTTCGTCAATGCGGCTCAGGCGCGCGAGGCTGTACGAGATACACTGCGCGCATGTCCGGACATCGAGCGGGCCCTTTCCCGCATCACATTAGGACGCGGCGGCCCCCGCGAGTTAGCGGCGATCCGCAGCGGGCTAAAACAGGGCCCGCTTCTTCAGGATGCGGTAACCACTCTAGCAAAAAGCCTGCTGCCTCCGCCCGAAGCGGTGGCCGCCGACTTGAAATCCTTGGGGCATCACGGTGCGCTGGTTGAGCGCCTCACGCGGGCGTTGGGCGAGGATTTGCCGTTGTTGGCGCGTGACGGCGGCTTCATTGCAGCGGAATATGATTCCGGTCTTGACGAATTGAGGACACTCCGCGATGCAAGCCGCAAACTCATTGCCGGGGTGCAAGCCAAATATACGGCTTTAAGCAAGGTGCCGACGCTCAAGATCCGACACAATAACATGCTTGGATATTACATTGAAGTCGCCGCAAAACACGGCGAACGACTGCTTGAAGACGCCCGCGCCGGCGGTCCAGCGGCCGGTTTCGTTCACCGGCAGACGATGGCGAATGCGATGAGGTTCACGACGGTAGAATTATCGGAACTGGAAGACCGCATCCGCTCGGCATCCGATAAGGCGCTCGCCCTGGAATTAAACTTGTTTGCAGATCTCGTCGGCGAGGTTACGGCGCGCGGCGCGGAAATTGCGCGTACCGCTTCGGCCATGGCGGCAGTGGATGTTGGGTCCGGTCTGGCGCAACTTGCCGTCGAACAAAATTATGTTCGGCCTGTTGTGGACGACGGTACTGCCTTCAACATCGCCGGTGGGCGCCACCCGGTCGTCGAGGGTGTTTTACGGGCTGCTGGTGACCCTGCTTTTGTCGCCAACGATTGTAATTTGAATGCAAAGGTGGAAGACGGTGGGGCCGGGCGCCTTTGGCTGGTGACAGGTCCCAATATGGCCGGCAAAAGCACGTTCCTGCGTCAGAACGCATTAATCGCACTCATGGCGCAGATGGGATCGTATGTTCCTGCGACTTTGGCACACATCGGTGCGGTTGATCGTTTATTTTCGCGGGTCGGCGCTGCTGATGATTTGGCGCGGGGCCGGTCTACCTTCATGGTTGAGATGGTAGAAACCGCGGCCATATTGAATCAAGCAACGCCGCGGTCACTGGTTATTTTGGACGAGATAGGGCGCGGTACGGCAACCTTTGACGGCCTTTCCATTGCTTGGGCGACGCTTGAGCACCTACACGATGTCAATGAGTGCCGGGCGCTGTTCGCAACCCACTATCATGAGCTCACCGCGTTATCAGGCCGCCTTGAAGAGCTCGCCCCACACTCCATGCGGGTGAAAGAATGGAAAAACGATATTGTTTTTCTTCACGAGATCTCTCCGGGAACCGCGGACCGGTCCTATGGCATTCACGTCGGGCGCCTTGCTGGCTTGCCGTCAGTGGTAGTGGGCCGCGCCGAGGAGGTTCTCGCCGGCCTTGAAAATGAAGGTCACGGGGGCGCTGCGTCAAAACTTGCCGACGATTTGCCGTTGTTTGCATCTGCGCCGGCCTCTGCCGGTGGATCTCTGGATAGTTCGGGCTTGGCGGCGACGTCACCGGTTGAAGAGGCGTTGAACGGCGTTGCGCCCGATGCCATGACACCGCGTGAAGCCCTAGAAACCCTCTACCGCCTCAAATCCCTACTGCCCAGCGGCGGATAAGGGGTGCGACTCAAAACGCGCCAGTACTTGGCAGTCTGCTATAATACCACCATCGGCGTTTACTGGTCGCGGCAATTTCGCCCTGCCCTTTAGGTAAGATGTGAGCAATATCTACAAACCTCGCGAGATCATCGACCGCCGTAAAATTCACGTGGTCCTCGACGCTCTAGCTGTGGGAGATACCAGCGAAGAGGCAAAACGCGCGGCGCTCCTTGAGGTGATGAAAGACACCTATAAGGCCGGGTACGATGCCATCCGTGAACGGTTCAAGAAGAGCAGGTATAGCGGGAGCGACGCGGTCGCCGCGCACAGCTACCTTATGGATCAAGTGATCCGCATCATTTTCGACTATGCGACCGTGCATTTCGTTCACCGCGGCGTACCCACCACCGGCGAGCGCATTAGTATAGTCGCTCTCGGCGGATATGGCCGCGGCGAGCTGGCGCCCCTGTCTGATGTGGATCTGTTGTTCCTGCTGCCCTACAAGCAGACACCACTTACCGAACAACTGGTAGAATTCATGCTCTACCTGTTGTGGGATATGGGGCTGAAGGTCGGACACGCCGTTCGCTCGGTGAACGAAAATATCTCCCACGCCAAGTCCGACATGACCATTCGCACCACGCTTCTCGAAGCTCGCTGGGTATGGGGCGATCAGGATCTAGCTTTGGAACTGACGTCGCGATTCAAGAAGGAAATAAAGCGGGGCACAGCAGCGGAATTCGTCCATGCAAAACTTGCCGAGCGCGATCAGCGTCACGAGAAACTCGGAGATTCCCGCTATCGTCTGGAACCTAACGTCAAAGAGGACAAGGGCGGCCAGCGGGATCTACATACGCTCTATTGGATTGCCAAGTATCTCTACGGCATTTCCGACGTCCGTAAGCTAGAGATTATGGGCGTGCTTGACGACGACGCCGCAACGCGGTTTATCAAGGCCGGCGATTTTCTTTCAACTGTCCGCTGTCACATCCATTATCTCACCGGACGCACCGAAAACCGGCTGACGTTCGACCTTCAACGCGAGATTGCCCCGCGTCTCGGCTACGTTGATCGGCCCAGCGCCACGGCCGTCGAGCGATTCATGAAGCATTATTTTCTGGTGGCGCGCGACGTCGGCGATCTCACTCGTATCTTCTGCACACTGCTGGAGGAACACGGCCGCGGTAAACCGAGGTTCCGTCTGCCGGCGGCCCTGCGCAAGCGGTCGGTCGACGGCTTTGCGGTGGAGGGTGGCCGCCTTACGGTTCAGGACGAGGGCGCCTTTGAAGCCGAACCTATAAAACTCCTGAGGATATTTCAAATCGCGCTCGACCATGGTCTGGATTTCCATCCCTCTACCTTGCGTCATATCGCCAGCAGTGCGCGTCGCGTCGCGGACCTGAGGCATGATCCGGACGCCAACCGCGTATTTTTGGACATCCTGACATCAGAGAAGGGGTCGGAAGCGACCTTGCGCCTTATGAGCGAATGCGGCGTGTTTGGCCGTTTCGTCCCGGACTTTGCGCGCGTTGTCGCTCAGATGCAGTACAACCTCTACCATGTCTATACCACTGATGAGCATACCATTCGTGCGATCGGCATCCTTCACCGCATCGAGCAAGGACGTTTGAAGGACGAATTGCCGGTGGCATCCGAAGCGGTCGACAAGATTCAATCGCGCCGTGCGCTCTATGTGGCAGTCCTATTGCACGACATTGCCAAGGGGCGCGGCGGCGATCACTCCAATCTGGGCGCGGATATCGCGCAGGAACTTTGTCCCCGTTTCGGTTTGTCAGATGAAGAAACCGAGACAACTAGTTGGCTTGTGCGCAGTCACTTGCTTATGAGCGCAACGGCTTTCAAGCGGGATATGGACGATCCTCAAACTATCATCCAATTTTGCGAGGCTGTGCAGTCGCCGGAAAGATTGAAGCTTCTTTTCGTGCTCACATGCGCCGATATCCGCGCCGTTGGTCCTAATGTCTGGAATAATTGGAAGGCCACGTTGCTGCGCGAGCTGTATGCCCGCGCAGACCAGCACATGCGCGGCGGCCAGGAGGCGGCAGGCATCGACGCTCGCGTGATCGCCGCACGGGAGGCTCTTGCGGCGCGGCTGGCGGACTGGCCCAAGGAAGCATTGGACTCTTGTCTCAGTTTCGACTTGCCTGCGTTCTGGCTGACGTTCGATGTGGAGATGCAGGAGCGCTATGTGCGATTTATGCGCACCGCCAATGAGGCGGGTGACAAAATCGCGTTCGACTTTATGGTTGACGAGCAGCGCGATGCCACGCACATGGCGATTTATAAGCAAGATCATGCGGGTTTGTTTGCCGAAATCGCGGGCGCGCTCACCCTAGCCGGTGCCTCCGTTATGGACGCCAAGATATTGACGTTCACCAACGGCACGGTATTGGACACGTTCATGCTCCAGGACCAACAAGGGCACGCGATTACCTCCGAGAGCCGCGTTTCGCGTATTAAATCTCGGGTCATGGCCACCCTGGAAGGCCGTGTACGATTTAAGTCGGAGCTTCCCAATATAAGTTTCCGCTTGCCCGAGCGGGCCCAGGCGCTGGAGGTGCCGCCGCGCGTCATCATCGACAATACAGCGTCCAAAGTCTGCAGCGTGATTGAGGTCAACGGCCATGACCGTCCCGGATTTCTCGCCGACGTCACGAAGGCGATGACGGATCTCGGGCTCCAGATTTTCTCGGCCCATATCTCCACCTACGGCGAGCGTGTCGTCGACGTGTTCTACATTAAGGATATTTTCGGCATGCGAGTGGAACACGAAACCAAGATCGGTCAGATTCGCAAGGCCCTTGGGGAGACCATTGGCGTCAAAGAAGACGCAGTGTTGGTTCGAGCACGTAAATCCACGGCCGCGCCAGCCGCCAAAAAGGCTAAGGCGCCGGCGGCGGCCGAGTAGCCGCGGACTTTCTTTTTTGCCCTGATTTTGCCCGTAAAGCGCCAAAGAAACGGCACGGGGAGGCAGTTTCATGAAGCCTGATTTTACAGCCCCGGCGGATAGGGTAAACAACTAAACCTATGTCCCACCCCGCATCACCCGCGCCATCGCTTCTGCGTGCGGTCACCACAGTCGGGTCCTATACCCTTCTAAGCCGGATCACCGGATTTGCCCGCGATATTCTCATCGCCGCGTATCTTGGCGCCGGCGCGGCGGCGGACACGTTTTTTATCGCTTTTCAATTTCCCAACCTGTTCCGTCGCCTGTTCGCCGAGGGCGCCTTCGCAGCGGCCTTTGTGCCTGTTTTCTCCGGTCTTCTGGAAAAGGAGGGACGAGCGCGAGCGCTAGAGTTCGCGGAAGAAGCCATGGGGGCTCTCGCCGCCCTGCTGGCGCTTTTCAGCGCGGCGATGATTGCGACGATGCCGTGGATCATTCCGGTGATTGCGCCCGGTTTTGTTGAGACGGGAGAGATGGACCGAGCGACTGAGCTCGCCCGCATCGCCTTTCCCTATCTTTTCTTCATCTCTCTGGTGTCGCTTCAGTCGGGCGTTCTCAACGCGCTCGACCGCTTCGCAGCGGCAGCGGCTACGCCGATCCTTCTCAACCTTACTCTTATCGCCTTCCTCCTGACTGCCGTGGGTTTGAATGGCGAACCCGCCATATTCTTAGCGGTCGGAGTCAGTGCGGCGGGTGTGATTCAATTTGCGTGGATGTGGGCAGCTTGCCGACGCGCTGCGGCCCGCCTCAAGCTTGTGCGCCCGCGCCTTTCGCGCGAAGTGAAGGACGTCTTAAAACGCATGGCGCCGTTGGCGCTCGGTGTTGGCGTCTATCAGATTAATATTCTCATCAATAATGCCCTGGCGACTTTAGTCTCTGCGGGCGCTGTGTCGTGGCTTTATTTCGCCGACCGCGTAAACCAGCTTCCCCTCGGGGTCGTGGGTGTGGCTGTCGGTGTTGCGTTGCTGCCGATGCTTTCGCGCCAAATTCAGGCCGGGGATGAAGCCGCCGCCATGAGCAATCAAAACCGTGCGGTTGAGATCTCGCTTCTTCTCACCCTCCCCGCTGCCGTGGGCATCGCCATGCTGGCCGGGCCCATCGCCGCCACCTTGTTCGAGCGCGGCGCCTTCAGTGCCACGGACCGCGAAGCGACGGCAGCCGCGCTGGTCGCGTTCTCCTTCGGTTTGCCGGCTTACGTTCTGGTGAAGGCTCTGGCGCCTGGATTCTTTGGCCGCTACGACACTGCAACGCCCGTGAAGATCTCCGTGGTCGCCTTGGTCGCAAACGTAGTTTTTGCGCTCGTTCTCATGCGGTTTTTCGGCCATGTCGGCATCGCCCTGGCGACGTCGCTGTCCGCTTGGATCAACACCGCTGCGCTCGCTATCGTTCTTTTGCGGCGCCGCCATTTCAGGATTGATGCACGGCTTAAGCGGCGGCTGCCGCGCATTATTCTGGCAACGGCCGTGATGATGGTGGCGCTCAAGCTCGGGCGGATAGCTATGGACTCGTTTGCTGGCCCGGTCTTTGGAGCCAATGGCATTGCCGCTGGCCCTGAATGGGCCCGCGCCGCCGCGCTTGCTGGCCTGATCGCCGCCGGAGGGCTCGTGTTTGCCGGTAGTGCCCTGGGTTTCGGTGCCGCGGAGAGGGCCGATCTTGCTCAGCTTAAACGCCGCAGCCCCGAAGCGGCCCCGGGCTCCGCCGCGCCTTGACTGCCAATCCCGCCGAATGTACCACCCGCGTGCTGGCTAGCGCGGCCGGATACGGATGGCTCCAAACATCCGTTCAACACATAAGGGGATTATACCCATGACCAGCGGGTCCACACCGCCATTAGACGGCAAAAAGGGCCGTGTCCTTTCCGGCATTCAGCCGACCGGCAACCTCCATCTCGGAAACTACCTCGGCGCTATCCGGAATTGGGCGGCGATGCAGGCGGATTACGATTGTCTATTCTGTATTGTCGATCTTCACGCCATCACCGTTTGGCAGGAACCGGCAGAGTTGGTGCGGGCAACGCGCGAGGTGGCGGCAGGCTATATCGCCGCCGGGCTGGACCCGGCGGCCAATACGCTCTTTGTACAAAGCCACGTGCCCGCCCACGCCCAATTGGCCTGGGTGTTCAATTGCGTCGCGCGCCTCGGCTGGCTCAACCGTATGACGCAGTTCAAGGACAAAGCCGGCAAGAACCGCGAGGCGGCCTCGTCGGGCCTTTATGTTTATCCGAACCTCATGGCGGCCGATATTCTGGTCTACAAGGCAACTCATGTGCCCGTGGGCGAAGACCAGAAACAACACCTGGAGCTGGTCCGGGATATTGCTCAAAAATTTAATAACGACTACAGCGTTGATCTGTTTCCCCTACCCGAACCTGTCATCCAGGGGCCCGGCGTGCGGGTTATGTCCTTGCGTGATGGCGCTAAGAAAATGTCGAAGTCCGACCCATCGGCTTACTCGCGAATCAGCATGACTGACTCCGAGGACGACATCGCCCAGAAGATCCGCAAAGCCACCACCGATCCCGAGCCGTTGCCGGACACTGTGGAGGGGCTAGGGGGCCGGCCCGAGGCGTCAAATCTTTTGAATATCTATGCCGCGCTGACGGACCGCGCCTTAGCAGACGTTGTGACGGAAACCGCCGGCTGGCCATTTTCTCAGTTCAAGGGTCGGTTGACTGAAGCGGCGGTCGCGGTGCTGGGCCCTATCACCGCCGAAATGCAGCGCCTCATGGCCGAGCCCGGTGAAATCGATAACATTTTGCGGCGTGGCGCCGATACCGCCAACGAGATTGCAAATGCAGTGCTCAAGGAAGCGTACGCAGCCGTGGGCTTCCTGCCCGAAACCCAATAAGTCACTGTAAAAAATGTTATTTTCCACGCCGTACCACAGCAATGTTGCAATAGAGTGCGGTATAAGCCCGGGCCCAGGTCCCCCCGCGCCTTCATCGTCGAACAGGTGCTGAGCGCAATGAAGACGCGAACTCTCGAGTTATACCGATATCTGTCGGGGGTTGCCTCATCTCGTAAGCCTTCATGGTGTCCAACGCCTTTTCTCAGCCCGGCCCCACATTCGATAATGCAGGTAAGGATTTGCACCGGCCTCTCGAACGTCGGGATTGGCTGCAAGATAGCGCTCGGGATCGAAATCTTCCGAGATCGGCTCCTCCTTTTTGAGGATAACGACACCTTGAAAATGAAGGCCGCCGAAAAACGCTAGTGCCTGTATTGAACAGCGTAAATGCCCTCAAATCCGGCTGACATTACCATCTCCATCAGCGTGTTTGTGTCATAACCCACGGCGCCATTCGCGATATTTGACGAATCGCTCACGACCGCTCGACTAAGCCACCTGCTGCTTTGAAAGAGCGGAGTCGGTTTTTGTTTTTGGATGTGGGATCGCGAGGCAGAATACCCCAAAACGCCAAACGTATCCAAACAGTCCTCAACATTGCTTCCGCTTCGGCGCGCCCAAGATGGGTGGACACCGAAAAGGCAGTCACTAGATCGAAGGTGCCGTCTGCGCCCTCAAGATTGTCGGCAAAGAGACCGCCGTCATCAGTTGTTATGAATCGGTCGTATGCTGGGTTATTTTCTTTGATAGGGTAGAACTCAAAGTTCGTATGCCGGCTAGATATCTCGCGTCGGCAGAACGCCATCAGTCCGGGAATAATATCGACTCCGACATACCTCGCGCTGGCGGCAAGCTATCCCGCCATCGGCAGTGCCAACCGTCCGCAGCTGCAGTCGATCTCGAATACATTTGTATTTGGCGTGACGAGTTTATGCCTCAAAAAGACGTCAGACCCGATTCTCCAATCCCCTTAGGGTCGCCGCTGCCGACAATGTTGTAGAGGGAGACGCCGCCCAGGGTCTCAGACTTCATAAGGTCATAGATTGCATCTACTGACATGAAGTCACCGAATCGCTTTGAGACTTACAGGCTCTTCTCAGAAAACTAGGCGTGCTCGCCATCTGTTACGCGTGTCCGATTATTTCGAAAGGTTGGCCCCAGCCTGAGCTGTATCGGTGGAGGCGTTTGTGGACAACGCGCTAAACGATCTTGCACATCCGGCCGAAAGGTAGGCGCGGACTGCGGCCGAAGATATTTTTATCATCGCCGTAGCCGATACTGCACAGGAAGTTGGCTTTCACCCGTCCGTCCGGCCAGAATTCGGCGTTCAGTTTCGCTTGGTCGAATCCGCTCATGGGCCCGCAGTCCAGGCCCATGGACCTGGTGGCGATCATCAGATATGCGCCTTGCAGAGTGCCATTGCGGAAAGCGGTCTCCTGGGCCAAAGCATCGTTGCCCTCGAACCAAGACTTAGCGTCGGCGTGGGGAAACAGTTCGGGCAATAGCTCATAAAACTTGGTGTCGTAGCCGATGATCGCTGTCACCGGCGCAGCCATGGTCTTATCGACATTGCCCGGCGCCAGGGCGGGTTTCAGCCGCAGCTTACCATCCTTGGAAACGACGAAGATGAATCGCGCCGGGCAGCAGTTGGCGCTCGTGGGGCCCATCTTGGTTAGGTCGTAAACCCGCCGCAGCAATTCTTTGGCGACGCTTTCAGGCTGCCAGCTATTTTGGGTTCGGGCGGCGCGGAAGATCAAATCCAAGGCGGTATCATCTACGGTCCCGCGCATGCGTATGCTCCCTGCTAGGGCCGCGTTTCAATGGATCGGGGCCGGCATCGGTAGACATGGTGGCCGGCGTTCAGGCTACCGCTTCGACTTGAGCGACTTCCGGCACATAGTGCCGCAGCATGTTTTCGATGCCCATTTTAAGCGTGGCCGTTGAACTGGGGCATCCGGCGCATGAGCCGCGCAGCTGGAGATAAACAGTGCCGCTCTTGAAGCCCTTGTAGATAATATCACCGCCGTCTTGAGCGACGGCCGGGCGCACTCGCGTTTCGATCAATTCCTTGATCTGCGAGATAACGTCATCATCGACGTCATCATCGTGAAATTCATCGTCCACAGCGTCGCTCCCACCGGCGCTGTCCATGACGTCTGCGCCCGACGTGAAATGGTCCATCACCGCACCGAGAACCAAGGGCTTTAAGGCCTGCCAGCTTTTTTCATCGCTTTTGGTGACGGTGATGAAATCGCTACCCAGGAACACACCGGCAACCCCATCGATTTCAAACAGAAGCCGCGCTAGCGGCGATCTAACAGCCGCGTCGCGGCCGGTGAAATCGGCGACGCCGAACTCCAGAACCGCCCGCCCAGGAAGGAATTTAAGAGCAGCAGGATTCGGCGTGTCTTCGGTCTGAATGAACATAATTAAAACTCCTGAATGGGACCCTAAATGGGCTCGCTCGATGGCCTTTTAATAGGACTGAATTGGTGTGAAATCAAGGCCGACGGAGAGCGGCTCATTAAGTCAACGCGTCGATGCGCTCGTCGCTGAGAGCGCCAGGTACAATGGTGACGGGAACGCTAATTTTTCCGGCCAGTTTGCCCGAGAGTGCCGAGACAATAACACCAGGCCCTTCGCCGCCAATTCCAGCCCCGAGCACCAAGACCGAAATCCCAGACTCTTCATCTAAGACTTCCATCAGTTGTTCGAGCGGGTCGCCCTGCCTGATGTAAAGGCTCGGAAACGTTCCCGTTTGCCGGTGCACGTCCGCCGCGATCTGTTGAAGGAGACGTTCTGCCTCGGTGCGCGCTTCCTGATCCATCAGCTCGCCAATGGCGGCAAAGTGGTGGAATTCGGATTGCGGCACGACGTGAAAAAGGGCAACGGTCCCGCCGGCCCGAGCCACGCGCCGGCAGGCAAAACGCAAGGCTGCTCTCAACTCGTCCGATGTATCCACCACCACTAAAAACGTGCGGTCGCCGGGACCTGGCTTGGTCTTTTTCTCGGCTGGGGACCTGGTTTTTTTGTCCGTGCTCATAGTCGCGTTCTATATGCGCCGGAAAGCGGCGCTAGCCGCCCATCCTGCGGCGGTTGCGAGAAGCACGGCCATCAGACCGTACAAGGGCGCCAGATCGTGCGCGAAGTCATAGATATCGGCGCCGATACCAACCTTCGAGATGACCAATGGCACAATCTCCGCGCTGGCCACTTGCCCGTGACGAAAAAGGTAGACCTCGACTAAATACGTACCTGTGGGCACATGCGCTGGAAAATGGAGCTCGGTACGGAATAGGCGGTTCGACATTAGGTTGATTGCGCCAAGGCCTTGATCGTAAAGACCGTCATCAAGTTTGAGTGCGACGAGTGCCTCGCGGAATTCGTTTCCCAGTTCCGGGCTTGAATTTTCACCGGCTGTAGTCATGCGAATGTTTTCAAGGCCGATCTGAAAGCGCGACAACAATAACTGCGGCACGAAATCGTTGAGGGGCCGGCTCGATGCCACGCGGTAATAGGAAGGGACATCGCGAAGGGTAACAGCCGTGCCATTGATCCATATGGGCCCAAACCGTTCTTTGCGTCGTACAACGGCATCCGTTGTCGGCCCACGCACCACCACGGCGATGTCGCCGGGACCGTCCGTCGCACCAAACAGCAGCACGTCGGTGCCGGTGAAGCCGGTGGTGATCGCCACCAAATGGCTGGACAAATCGGCGACCAAGGGCACGTCCTGTGCTTTTGCCGGTGCGGCGCAGGCGAGGAGCAGGATGGCATGGCGGAAAACTCGTATCATGGCGCCACACTCTCACCGACCGAGAAAACATCGGAGGGTGTGAGAACCAGACCAAGCGCGAGGCGAAGTGCGACAAGCAAAACCATCACGGCCAGCATAAGGCGCAAACGCTCGCCTTTAATCTTTCCAGCGAGGCGCGCGCCGAGTTGCGCTCCTACCACGGCAATTACCAACAACAGCAGAGCGAGAACCACATCCACTGTATGGTTAACGCTAGCCTGCAGGAGGCCGGTGACGGCGGCGACGAATGTGATCTGAAGCAGTGAGGTGCCGATGACCACCTGTGTCGGCATGCCCAACAAATAAATCATGGCCGGCACTATCAGGAACCCACCGCCCACACCCATCAACGCGACCAACACGCCAACCAAAAATCCGATCGCGGCGGGGACAAGAGCGGACACGTAAAGTCTTGAGCGGCGGAACCGCATTTTCAGCGGCAATCCGTGCATCCACGTATGTTGCCCGGGACCGCGCAAAGCCGAAGCCAACGCGACCCGCTTACGGCCCAAGGCGGCGGGTAGGCTTTCCATAAGCATGAACCCGCCGACGGCACTTAGAAAAATGACATAGCCCAGGGAAATAGTCAGATCAATGTGGCCGGTTTGTTTGAGAATGCTAAAGAGCAGAACGCCCAGCATGGACCCGAGGACGCCCCCGGCGGTTAGCACCGCGCCCATGCGAAAGTCTACATTGCCGCGGTGCATATGGGCCAGCACGCCCGAAACCGATGAGGCGACGATTTGCACGGCTTGGGTGCCCACCGCGACGCCGGGGGGGATACCAATAAAAATAAGAAGGGGGGTCATAAGGAACCCCCCGCCGACGCCGAACAGCCCAGACAATAGCCCGATCACGCCCCCAAGTCCGAGAACGAGAACAATGTTCACCGACATTTCGGCGATGGGAAGATAAATCTGCATTTCTGGACCGGCGCGGCCCTTTGTGGCGAGGAGCAACGATATCAAAGTTTTGTAGAAGTCTCGGCGTGCAGGTTCAAGTCTGAATCAGCGGCGGCCTCAGGTAAGACGCTGAAAGTCGGCGTGAGCGGGAGGCCCGCGCAGTGACTCCTCCACTTGGTCTGCCTTCAATGCTGCGGCGATGATGCCGAATGCCTCAGCACAGGCGGCGCTGAATCCGTCTACATGGGCGTCGGTATGGGCATACATGGCATAGAAAGCGTCTTTGGCCAGGTATCCCCGGTCCAGCATCAGCTGTGTGAACAGCGTATGCACCTTACGTGCGTCCGCGACCTTGAACGAAAAATGGGCCAGCGGCGCGATTCCAGATAGTTCGATGCCGATCCCCGCGCTTTTGGCCGCATCCGTCCAGGCCGCCATCACGCGCTTGCCTATACGAACGAGGTGGGCAGTGGCGTCAACCAAGTGGTGTTTGCGTACGGTTGCCAGCGCGGCGGCGGATCCGACCCGCTCGGTCCAGGCCGTGGAGCTGATGAATGTATCTTGGGCCGCCGACATGACGTTTTCCCGGCCTAGAATGGCCGAGATGGGATAGCCGTTGCCGAGAGCTTTGGCGAACACCGCCAGGTCGGGCTCAACGCCTAGCGTCAAGTGAATGCCGCCCGTCACCAAGCGAAATCCCGCCGTGATTTCATCGAATATAAGAACGGCGCCCGTTTCGTCGGCGACTTGACGAACGGCGGCGAGAAAGCCCGGTTCCGGCTGATTGCGAACCGGCTCCATAACAATGGCCGCTAGGTTTTTTCCGTGTTTAGCGGCAGCCTTCTTCAGGCTGGCGAGGTCATTGTAGTGGAAAGGCTGCGTCAGACCATTAAGGCCCCTGGGCACGCCTTTTGGCTCAAGGCCCGCAAGAAGATGTCCGTCTAGGGCGCCGTCGTCGGCAAGGTTCGCCGACAAATACCAGTCGTGCCAGCCGTGGTAGCCGCAAAACGCGATCACTTGGTGGTCGGTGCGTGCGCGGGCGATGCGCACCGCAATCGCCATGGCTTCGCCGCCGGAGCGCGAAAACCTGACCATATCTGCCCAGGGATGCAGATTCACAAGCAGAGCCCCCAGTTCAACTTCCTCCGGACAATTGAGAGTCGACATGGAACCCGCGTCGATGGCGGCTTTCACTGCCGCGTCCACGTCCGGGTCCGCATACCCCAGGACGGTGGCCCCAACGCCACATATGGACATATCTATAAGTGTATTGCTGTCGAGGTCGGTGATCTCTGCGCCCTGCGCCTTGACGTAATAAGGCGGCCACTGCCCGGGAGCGAACATTTCCGGCCGCTTAGACAGAAGTTGCGTGCCGCCGGGAATCAGCGTCCGTGCTTTTTCGTAGAGCGCCTGACCTTTCGTTGTGTTCAGCGGCCGTCGCTCACTTGAGTTCATTTGGGGATTTCATCTTGAATATACCATTGGTAGGTCTTGGCGGTACCCTCGCGCAGGCCAGTCGACGTACGCCAGCCAAGTTTGTTCAACCACGTACAGCCCAAAAGTTTTTGCGGGCTGCCGTCCGGCTTTTCCGCATCAAAAACCTACTGCTCTATTTGTGCTCGGTGATTTCCAGTGTGTGGCATTAACGCGCAGGGATTATGTCGTGGAACCGCTTCACGCTCAATCGCGCAAGGTCTGCCGTCTTTAAAACCTCGATGATCTTCGCTGTCGCGCCTCCGCCGCGGCCGTAAGCCGGCGTCTGAGCGGTGGTAGATTTTCGAAAGGCAGGGTCCAGAGCCCGGCTGATGGCGGTTCTGATCGCCGCCGTATCTTCTCCGCAGTCGATCACGGTTGAAGACCTGAGCCGCCCTTTCTGGCGATCGCCGATGTTCACGGTCGGTGTTCCAATAGCAGGGGCTTCAATCAATCCCGAGGATGAATTTCCTATCACCGCATCCGCTTCCTTCACAGCGCTTAAATATCGCTTCTGACCGAGGGACCGCACGAACTTTCGCCTTTCGGCATCACCCTCGCAGAATGCGATTAGAACTCTTTGAATCGGTGCGTATCCGGGGTCGCTATTGACGCCAGTGAACACGAAAGCTGTGTCTGGAAATCCTTCTAAGGCCGCAGCTAAATGCGTCATGGCGGCGGCTCCATAGTCCTCCTTCAGTGTGACAGGATGGTAGGTCACCACGAAAAAGCGCGCTGACAGGTCGATGCCGAGGTCTCGCGATAATTCGTCCCGAGTCATAAATTTTTGCGCGATCAGATGATCCAACCCCGGTGCGCCGGTAACGAAAACATGTGCCGGGTCTTCGCCTAATTGCCGTACGCGGGCCGCATACGGCTCGGCGGCGACAAAATGCAGCGCGGACATTTTAGTAAGGGCATGGCGCAAGGCTTCGTCCATGGCCGCTTCCGTGACCTCACCGCCATGAACATGAGCCAAGGGAATCCTAAGCGCTGTTGCCGCGATGCCCGCGGCGAAAATTTCGAAACGGTCTCCCAATACGAGCACAATGTCTGGCCTCAGCCGGCTAAACGCCTGAGCCAAGCTCGACACCGCGCGGCCTGTTGCCTCGGCTGTAGCGAGCCCGGTGTCTTCCGAGAGCCCGATATCCACCTTGGCATCCAATGTAAATCCATCCGCCCGCACTACCTTCCAAGTCTCGCCGAATTTAGATTCCAAATGCTGACCGCAAACGATCGTTTGCAAAGTTAGTTTCGGTGCGTCGGCAATGGCTTGCATCACCGGATAAAGATGGCCGTAATCGGCACGGGATCCGGTCACAACACAGATGCTGCGCGTTTTGTCCACAGCGCCCCTCACGCGTTCCAAAGCGAACGGTCTAGATGCCCCTTCTCCGCCGCGAATTCCGCAAAAGCTATATCGTCGGGTGTTTCGACTTCGATGGAGTGCCATCGGTCCATGAGAAGACCGAAACATTTCCCCGCTGCGCCGTAAATCTTTCCGCTCGCCTTAAAAGTCTCCCAACCGATGAGATATAGGGCGCCGTTCATAGTCCATTCCGGCCCTTGATCCTGGCGCCGTAGGCCCGCAGCCGAATTCAGTTTTCCGATAATATCCGCAATGGAACCATCCCCCCGTTGCGTGCCTACAAACAGTGACGAGGAATCAATAGCGCGCATACCCACAACCAAATCAGCACCGCGTGCGGCGTATAGTTCAACGGCCGCGGTTAAATGAGCGCTGGTTGCGAAAGGTGAGGAGGGCTCCAGCAGCATGACCGCATCGTAGATTAGGTCCTCCTTTTCCTCGATCCAGGAAATCGCATGAGCCACCACACTTTCGCTGGTGGCGGTGTCGGTGGCCAACGCGGCGGGCCTTGTAAAAGGCACTTCCACCCCCAAGCGTTCTGCCTCTCCTTGGATTTCAGGGCTGTCGGTCGATATGATCAGGCGCGCGCAAGCAGCACATTTTTGTGCTGCCCGGGCCTTATAGCCGACCAACGACAAGCCCGAGATTTGACGGAGGTTTTTGCCCGGGGCGCCTTTCGACCCTCCGCGAGCGGCGATTAGGAATAATACGGACGGGGCTGTGACGGCGTTAACCATTGGGGTCCAGATCAGGCAAAAAGGGGCCAAACGCAGATCACATTAACCTATGAGCGTTGCTCCGCGCCATGGGGCTTAATTTTATTTTCTCGAAGTGACGCGGTCTTTTGCGCGGTTCAGCTTCAACTGGGGGCTGTTAACCTTTACTGTGCCCGAGAACCTTAAACTGAACATCCTACGTCTCACTTTTAACGAATCGCTGGTTCGAAATTGCCGTGACGCCATCATCTGCCTTCATCATCGCCGAAGCTGGCGCAAACCATAACGGCGATCTTGCTCGCGCCTGCGCTATGGTGGAGGTGGCGGCAGCAGCTGGTGCCGATGCGGTGAAATTCCAGTCTTTCAAATCGGAGAAGCTTGCCACGCCGTGGACCCAGAAAGCGGACTACCAGGCGCGCAATACCAATGCGGAAGGCGGGCAATTGGAGATGCTGAAGGCGTTTGAGCTGTCGAACGACGACCATCATCGCCTATTTGAAACATGCCGGGATGCAGGCATCGAGTTCATGTCCACGCCGTTCGACACCGATAGCGTGCGCCTCCTGAGCGACGTGGTCGGGGTAAGGCGGCTGAAGGTAGCCTCGGGTGAAATTACAAACGCGCCCTTGCTTTTGGAAATGGCGCGCACTGACAAGCCCGTAATCCTTTCAACGGGCATGTCCACGCTCGAAGATGTTGAAACAGCCCTCGGCGTCCTGGCCTTTGGGTATACCTCAGCCAACGATGATCCGTCGCAGGAAGGATTTAAGACCGCGTTCCAGTCCGCTGCCGGGCGTGCGGTACTAAAATCCAAAGTCACAATTTTTCACTGCACGTCGGAATATCCCGCACCGCCGGATTCCATTCACTTGCGCGCCATGGCGACCCTGGCAGATCGGTTCGGCTTGCCGGTCGGATTGTCCGATCATTCCGCTGGTATCGCGGTCGCCACCGCCGCGGTCGCGTGCGGTGCCGTCATGATTGAAAAGCACTTTACGTTGGATCGGTCCTTGCCCGGTCCCGATCATCAGGTGTCGCTGACGCCGGAAGAATTGACCGACATGATCGCCGCCATACGTACGGTGGAACAAGCGCTAGGCTCAAAAGATAAGGCGCCCGGCGAAACAGAATTGAAAACGCGCGATGTGGTCCGGAAAAGTCTTGTGGCGTTGAGACCGATCGCGAAAGGCGATGTGTTCGATGCCGCCAACCTTGGCGCCAAACGCCCCGGTGGTGGTGTGTCACCCCTGGCATATTGGTCTTATCTAGGCAGGCACGCGGCGCGTGATTACGCCGCAGATGAATTGATCGATTAGCAATGAAAGTGGACCGGGAAATCATCGTTTTATGCGCCGGCGGCTACGCCCGCGTGGTCATCGACATTTTGCGCCGCTCCGGTCAAACGGTGACCGCGGTGACGGATAACAATTCTGTGCTCCATGGCACTCGGCTCGACGACGTGCCGATTATCGGCCCCGATGTGACCGTATTTGAGCGGGATCCCAAAACCGTTGCGCTCGTTAATGCAATGGGCAATGCGCCAAAGATCGGCGACAACGCACTGAGGCGGCGGCGTGAGCTCTTCGACTTGTTCACGAGCAAAGGTTATGAGTTTGTAGGGGTCAACAGTCCGGATGCCATCGTATCAGAGCGTGCCGTACTTGGCGCAGGCAGTCATATCATCGCTGGCGCCATCATCAATCCAGGCTGCACCATTGGCGTAAATTCCATCATCAACACCGGTGCGCAGCTTGATCACGATTGCCGTGTTGGCGACCACACTCATATCGCGCCAGGGGCTGTGTTAAGCGGTGCGGCTAACATTGGGCATGAATGCCATGTGGGCGCAGGCGCTGTTGTCGTGCAAGGCGTTTCCATCGGCGCCGGCGCAATTGTTGGCGCCGGTGCGGTGGTGGTGAAAGACGTTCCGGTGGGCGCTACAGTTTTTGGCAGTCCAGCTAAACTGCCGACCACCTGACGCAGTAGTTGTTGGTAAACAAGGGCTTTATCCGAAATGAACAGAGATTTCAGGGAAAATTTGGTGGTCGCCGATGTAACGATTCTTGAGAGCCTCAAGATCATCGACACGCACGCCATCCCCATCGGCCTTGTTCATAAAAACGGCCGGTTGCTTGGAACGGTAACCGATGACGATATTCGCCGCGGTTTTTTTGTCAGGCGTGACCTTAAACGCCGCGGTATCCGATGTCATGAATGTTTCACCCATCACCGTCCCCGCCGGAGTAACCGATACCCACGCGCCGCAGGTGATGCGTCCCCATGCCATTTTTTATGTTTCGGACCGTGTTTCCCGTGCCCGAATATTGGATCGATATCGGGCGGCTCGACGATCTCGCCCAGGCCCGGCGCGAATTCAATGGTCTGTTTCCAACGGCGTAACGGCGCCGGAGCAAGCTAGGCGCCGCAACCAGGGCTTTTGAACATGCGATCTGTTTCCGAACTTATTACTCTGAAAGGGCGCGTCGCCCTTATCACCGGGGGAGCCGGTCACATCGGGGCAGCGATTGCCCACACCTATGCCGAGCTAGGCGCCGCCGTGGTGGTGCTGGACAGGTCGGGTGCGGCGGCGGAATCTCTCGCGGGCGTATTGACGGATAAATACGGAATTCTTGCTACTGCACTCACCGTTGACCTCGTGGACGAAAAATCGGTGCGAAAAGTGCCGCAGCGGGTGGCTGAGACCTGCGGACGCCTCGACATCGTGGTTAACAATGCCGCTTTCGTCGGCACCGACGGGCTGGAGGGTTGGAGCGTGCCGTTGGAAGACCAAAGTATCACCGCTTGGCGCCAGACATTAGAGGTCAATCTCACAGCGCCGTTTTTATTGGTGCAGCAGGCCATCCCGTTTCTGAAAGCGTCCGGAAAAGGCGTCGTTATCAACGTCGGCTCTATCTACGGCGCGCTCGGTCCTGACTGGAGTCTTTATGGCGAACCCACCGTGCCCGGTACGCCCGCAGCTTACGGTGCGAGCAAGGGCGGATTGCTGCAGTTGACCCGTTGGCTGGCGACCACGCTGGCGCCTCACGTGCGGGTAAATGCTATTGTGCCGGGTGGGATAGAACGCGACACTTCGGAGGAATTCAAGCGGCGTTATGTGGCCCGTACACCGCTGAACCGCATGGCGCGGGAAGAGGACATAAAAGGCATTGCCGCCTTCCTTGCCTCCGATATGTCGGCCTATATCACCGGCCAGTGCGTTATGGTCGATGGCGGATGGTCGGCGTGGTAACGCCGTGGCGCATTATGGGCCCTATGGTCTATCCTCTTTTACGCCGGTCGCTTTGGTAAAAGGGTCCCCGTGAACCGTTTTCTGCATGCGTTTTTTCAGCCCCGCAACCTTCTGGTCTACGGCCACGACATTGCGATGGCATACATTGCCTTTGTTGGAGCTTTCTTTTTACGCTTGGGCCCGGGATTTCTAAATGAGCGGTCCGAGGTTTTTTACATGGCCGCGGTGTTTGCCGCTGTCGCCGCGGTGGCATATCTCGCGACCGGGCTTTACCGCCATATGTGGGAGTACGTGTCGGCCAAGGACGCGATCAACATTCTACGGACAGCGGCCATCATCGTCCTTTTCTTCATGCCAGCTTGGTTTCTAGTTACGCGTCTGGAAAATTTGCCGCGCTCGACGCCCATCATCAGTTGGTTGATCTTAGTCATGCTATTGGCAGGGCCGCGGTTGATCGTGCGCATAGCGCGGGACCGTCAGGTGCGCGGGCTCCTCAAAGGCGCCGGCGAGAGCAGCCCGATCCTTTTGATCGGTACGGGCCCCGAGGCAGAGCTTTTCATCCGCGCCGTCGCTCGGCATCCCGGCGCGGGATATGACGTGGTGGGCATGGTCACCGGCCAGGACGACCGCATCGGCCAGGTCATTCAGGATGTGGAAGTTTTGGGGCGCGAAGGAGATTTAGCGCGGATCATCGCTGATCTTGAGCGCCGGGACTGCAAACCCGAAAAGCTTGTTCTTGTCCGCCCCGGTCTCGACGGCAGTATGGTCCGGCGACTTCTCATCATCGCGGAGAGGGCGGGGTGCCAGCTTATGCGCGTGTCGCCACCTGCGGACATGCAGGTCTACGGAGAAGAAGACGCAAAGCTGCGCCCGATCGCCATCGAAGATTTATTAGGCCGGCCGCAAACCCAATTAAATCGAGACGCCATGGCGGCGATGATTCGCGGCCGGCGGGTTCTGATTACCGGCGCGGGCGGTTTCATCGGCTCAGAGCTCGTGCGTCAGGTCTCCGATTTCGAGCCGTTGCACCTGACACTGCTCGACCACAGCGAATTCAATCTATACGCCGTCGATATGGAGGCGCACCGCCGCCACCCGGCGTTGGCGATGACGCCGATTCTTGGCGATGTTCGGGACGGGGACAGGGTGCGGGATATTGTCGCGCGCGCTAGCCCCAATGTTGTATTTCATACCGCAGCCCTAAAGCACGTGCCGATGGTGGAATTGAACCCGGTCGAAGGCGTGCTGACCAATGCTGTGGGCACCCGCAATGTCGCTGATGCGTGTGCGGCGAACGGTGTTGGCGCTATGGTGCTCATCTCCACCGACAAGGCGGTTAATCCCGCCAATGTTATGGGCGCGAGTAAGCGTGTGGCTGAGATTTATTGTCAGGCAGAGGATTTGCGCTGCACCGGCACGCGATTTATCACAGTGCGCTTCGGTAATGTCCTCGGTTCGGCCGGGTCCGTGGTGCCACTTTTTCAAGAGCAATTGGAAGACGGGGGGCCGCTCACCGTCACGCACTCCGAAGTCGACCGGTATTTTATGACTGTGCGCGAAGCCGTAGAGCTGGTGCTGGAAGCCGCGGCTCTGGGGCAATCCCGCCGCGATGAAGGGGCTATTTATGTGCTCGACATGGGCGCACCAGTGAAAATCATGGATTTGGCGAAACAGATGATTCGTCTTGCAGGTAAAACCCTCGGTGAGGATATCCACATCGAAATCACAGGCCTGCGGCCGGGCGACAAACTTTCCGAAGAGCTGTTCCAGGACCAAGAACCACCGGTTGCGACCGACATGGCGGGAATTTTACTGGCACGGCCGCGGACAGTGGATCACGGCGTCATTGCCGCGAAGCTCGCCGCGCTGGACAGCGCCTGCCGCGCCCACGACGAGGCGGCGGTTCTTTCCCTCGTTGCTGAACTGGTGCCCGAACTGCGGCACGCAGGGGCCGCGGCGGGTCGGGCGCATCTCAAGGTCGTCAAGTAGGACGCTCGGACCGCGTTGGCATTACGAATAGGCTCAGACGCCTTTTGCTGACGGGTTGCCCGTGCTAAGTCCCGACGCCCCATCTGTTTCACGTACTGAGAAGAGTCATGACCCCCATACGCCGCGCCTTGCTGTCGGTGTCCGACAAAACCGGACTTGTCGACTTCAGCAAATTTCTTCACGCTTCCGGTGTGGAGTTGATCTCCACCGGCGGGACAGCGAAAGTCCTGCAAGGCCAGGGCCTGCAGGTGAGGGAAGTCTCTAAACTCACCGGATTTCCGGAGATGCTCGACGGGCGGGTGAAAACTCTTCATCCGGCGGTGCATGGCGGCATCCTCGGCGTTCGCGGTAACGCGGACCATGAGGCGGTTATGGCAGATCACAGCATCGCTCCCATAGACCTCGTCGTGGTCAATCTTTACCCCTTTGAGAATACCGTCGCTGGCGGCGCAGATTTTGAAACTTCCGTTGAGAACATCGACATCGGCGGCCCTGCCCTCATTCGTGCCGCCGCGAAAAATCATGCGGGTGTTGCGGTGGTGGTGGATCCTGCCGATTACGCCGTGGTCATGGATGAGATGAAAGCCAACGGCAATGCGGTGACCGACGAAACCCGCCGCAACCTCGCTGCGCGTGCCTACGCCCGCACCGCGGCCTACGACACCGCTATCTCCACGTGGTTCGCTGGGGAAGTGGGTGAGGAATTTCCTCGTTGGCAAACCTTCGGCGGCACGCTGAAGCAAAAATTAAGGTATGGCGAAAATCCCCACCAATCCGCTGCGCTTTATGTTACCGGCGAGAGACGCGCGGGCGTGGCCGCCGCCGCCCAGGTACAGGGCAAAGACCTCAGCTACAACAACATAAACGACACCGACGCCGCCTACGAATTGGTAGCGGAATTTGATAGCCCGGCTTGCGCCATCATCAAGCACGCCAATCCTTGCGGTGTGGCTTTGGGTGCGAATTGCCTCGAAGCATATATAAAAACGCTGGCTTGCGATCCTGTCTCGGCTTTCGGCGGGATCGTCGCTCTCAACCGCCCCATCGATGGGCCCACGGCCGAGAAAATCACAGAGTTATTCACCGAGGTAGTCATCGCGCCGGGCGCCGACGTCGAGGCCAAGGCGGCATTCGCCAAGAAAAAAAACTTGCGTTTGTTGATTGCGGGTGGCTTGCCTTCACCGGCGTCTTCAGGCCGCGCCGTACGCAACGTAGCTGGCGGGTTTCTCGTGCAGGGGTGCGACAATGGCCATGTGGCGAAGGGCGATCTCAAAGTGGTGAGCAAGGTTCAGCCCACGGCGCAACAGGTCACCGACATGCTCTTTGCATTCACTGTGAGCAAACACGTGAAATCCAACGCCATTGTCTACGTGAAGGACGGCGCCACGGTGGGTATTGGCGCCGGGCAGATGAGCCGGGTTGACTCCGTGCGTATAGCCCACAGCAAAGCGACGGACGCCGCCCATTCTGCCGGCGCAAATGAAGCGCTGACAGTTGGCTCCGTGGTGGCCTCGGACGCGTTTTTCCCATTCCCCGACGGCCTCTTGGTCGCGGCCGATGCCGGCGCTGTGGCGGTCATTCAGCCGGGCGGATCCATCCGCGACGACGAAGTGATCCAAGCCGCCGACGAGAGAGGACTAGCCATGGCCTTCACCGGGATGCGGCATTTCCGGCATTAGGATTTTGACCCACCTGCTATTGGACGCCTTTGTCTCATTGGAATTGACCTTCGCACAGTGCAGAGGGTGAGCGGCGCCGAGCACGTTACTCCGGCGCCTCTTTTACGCCCCGCAGTAGCAACAAACCACTGGCCAGGAACAGCAAAATCGTCATCATCCCCAGGCGGTAGCTGCCGGTGGCCAGCGTCACCCAGCCTACCAACGCCGGACCGGCGAAGGCGGTGACTTTTCCGGATAACGCGAATAGGCCGAACATCTCCCCGCGCATATGAGGCGGTGCGATGCGCGCCATCATGGTTCGACTTGCGGCCTGAACCGGCCCAAAGAACGTGCTCATGGCCAGAGCAGCGATCCAGAACGTTGTGCGGTCGGTTGCCGACAACGCGATCGCACTGGTGATCACCAAGGCCACAAGACTCACCATGATGGTGGATTTCGATCCCCGCTTGTCGTCCATCCAGCCGAACACAAACGCACCTAGCCCCGCGGTGACGTTGAGGGCGATGCCCAGCACAATCACCTCGTCCAACGCCATACCGAAAGTCACGCCTGCATAGATACCACCCAGGCTAAACACCGTATGCACGCCATCGGTGTAAATCATCGCGGCGATCAGGAATTTGAACATATTTGCGTGCTGACGGACATTGCGGAACGTGACGACAAGCTGTCTAAGCCCCAGCCGCACGGCTGTTGCGTTCGGCATGGACGCGATTGCGTGCTCTTTGACGAATAGGAACAAAGGTAGGGCAAATACGGCAAACCAAACCGCGACAACAAGCGACGTGGCGCGCACATGTTCAGCGCTGCTGGTGTCAAGCCCAAAGGGCGGCGGGTCGGCTTGCACGAATCCGAATAAAGCCACCACCAGCGACAACAGTCCGCCGGCGTAGCCTACACCCCAGGCCCAGCCAGAGATGCGCCCTATGGTTTTGGGCGAGGACACGTCCGGTAACATGGCGTTGTAAAACAACATGCCCATTTCGAACCCTACGGTGGCGATGACGGCAAACGTCAAGGCCCAGGGCACATCGCTTGGCGTCGGTTCCGCAAACCACAATAGCGCGGTTGCCGTCACACACATGATTGAAACGCCCAGCAACCAAGGTTTGCGCCGGCCGGTTTGATCGGCGACAGCGCCGAAGACCGGACCCAGCACGGCAATCACAACGCCTGCCACGGCCATGGCTAGGCTCCACAGCGCGGCGCCGGTATCCGGATCAGCTGCAATGCCGGTCGCGAAATAAGTCGCAAAAACGAACGTGATAACGATGGTCGTAAACGCGGAATTGGCGAAGTCGTACAAACACCATGCGGCTAGGGGCGCGCGGCTGGAATTTATCGGCGCTGCTGTTCCCAATTCGCTCATTTAAGTCCCTTCAGTGCCCCCCGAATGCGCCACGCCAACTTTAGAGTTGCCAGAGCATGATCCCCCGAAACGCGCGGTGCCCGCGCTCCGCGAATACAGGCCGCGAAATGAGTGAGCTGTTGCTCAAGGGGGTCGCTGCGTTTGACACTCAGCGCACGGCGTTCGACAGAAGCGTGCACACCGTTCAGACTACGGTCGGTCCAAGCGGTGCGCTCGGCGTAATCGACATGCACGGCACCGCAATTTGTCATCACCTTGATGTCGCGGATGCGCTGGGGGGCGGTCCGGCTGGCCGTTATCGTCGCCTTTGTCCCGTCGGCAAAAGTTAGGACGGTTTGGGCATGTTCCGCGCCCAATTCCCTCGCCGCGACCTCCAGAACCGGCGACTGCTTCAGGGCAAGAACCATATCTAAATCGTGAACCATCAAATCCAGCACCACGTCGTCTTCAATAACGCGGGGGTTTGGAGGGTTCATTCGCCGGGCGGAAATGGAGCGGATATCCGCAGCCGCTAAATTTTGATTCCAAAGTACCTCGACAGCAGGATTGAAGCGTTCCGTATGGCCTACCTGCAGCAGCAAATTTTTTACGGCGGCGGTATCGATCAATTTGCGGCACTCGGGTTCCGACGGCGCCAGGGGTTTTTCGACCAAGCAATGCAGGCCGGCATCAAGGCAGTTTATGGTGACGGTAGTATGTGCGGTGGTCGGTGTTGCGATCACAGCACAGTCGGCGAGATCGCGTACCCCTTCCAATGAAGCCGCTGGAACCGTTTCAAACTCCTGCGCAGCTGCGGTAGAGCGTTTGCGGTGGATGTCAAACACCGCGCCCAACGTCACGGCAGTGCAATTTTTTGCAGCCCGCATGTGTCGACGGCCCATGACGCCTGCGCCGATCACAGCCAGCCGGATTGGATTGATCGCTGAGTTAGGTAACTGCGGCATGGGACACGCCGCGTGTTCTAAAGAAGCGCTGCGCGCACGCCGGCGATAACGCGGTCCTGCACGTCCGGCGCCAAGTACGGATGCATGGGTAAACTGACCACTTCACCAGCGAGGCGTTCGGTGACCGGCAAGCCGCCTATCGCCGTGGGAAAGCCGCGGTAGGGCGTTTGTGTATGCAGCGGCCGCGGATAGAACAACGCGGTCGGAATATTTTGTCCGTGTAAGGTGGTGATGATGCGGTCACGCCGCGGCGACGTAACCGTGTATTGCGCCCATACGGACGTGCAGTCGCCGTGCACCGTGGGAGTGGTCAGGAACTCGTTCAAGCCGTCGGTATAGCGCGCGGCAACTTTGCTCCGCGCTGCGCATTCGTCGTCGAAGATGGCCAATTTTTCGATCAATACCGCGGCCTGAATGGAATCAAACCGCGCGGTTACGCCCAAGCATACATTCTCGTGCCGATCGTGGCCCTGTCCGTGCACTCGAACTTGCGCCAAACGCTGTGCCGTTTCGTCATCATTGGTGAACACAGCGCCGCCGTCGCCGTAACACCCTAAGGGCTTGGATGGATAAAAGCTTGTCGCCGTTATGTCGGCGCAGGTGCCTAGGTGTCGTCCCTTATAAGTGGCGCCGAAACTCTGCGCGGCGTCGTCGAGCACCCAAAGGTCATGCTCGTTGGCGAAAGCTTGAATAGCATCGAAGTCGACCGGTTGGCCAAACAGGTCGACCGGAATGATACAGGTCGGTTTGAGATCTATTTTTTGAGCGACTAAAATCGCGTTTTCGAGGCTCGCCGGGTCCATGTTATAAGTATTGGGCAAAACATCGACAAAAACCGGTGTGGCACCGAGTAAAACAACCACTTCTACCGTGGCGGCAAAGGTAAAAGACGGGACAAACACCGCGTCGCCGCGGCCGATATCCCGCGCCATTAGTGCCAACAAGAGTGCTGAGGTTCCGCTCGAGCAGGTGATGGCGTGCTTGGCGCCGCAATGGGCCACAAGCTTGCGTTCAATCTCGGTGACTTCCGGCCCCATAATGAAGTGCCCGTGCGCCAGAACGCGGGCTATGGCAGCATCGACGCAGCCGCTGATCCGTGCGCGCTGCGCCTGGAGGTCGATAAATGGTATGGGTTCGGGGCTGACAGGGGCGGCGGCTGAATCGCGCATAAAAACAGTGTCCTAAGGGAAAGGCCGGACCGCAGCCAGGGAAGAAAGCGAGGTTCTGACGCCCTCATATTTTCTACTATGAACTTACCTCCTGTGTGCAATGCATGCAAATGGATTGGGCCGCGCGTTGGCGCTGAGATAATGGGTCTTCCTAGGCGGTGTCGCCTGGACAACACCCGAATGGCAGGTCTAATTGAAGGGCGCGATTAAAACCCTTATCTGGCATAAATTTAGCGGTTTCTTCCCCCAATGAATCCTCCTCAACCAGAAACGCCCGAAAATACTCCCGCCCGCGCGCTTTACGGCCGTCTCGTCCGCGAGGCGGTGACCCCCTACGCCGGGTGGTTCGCCGTGGCGGTGCTGTGTATGGGGGCGATCGCTGTGTCTACCGCGGCCCTGGCATGGCTCATGGACCCAGTGGTCAACCGTGTTTTTGTGGAGCGGCGCGCCGATCTGTTGTGGCCGATAGGCCTTGGCGTATTCGCGACTTTTGCGATCAAGGGCGCGGCCACTTATGGCCAGACGGTAATTATGACCCGCGCTGGCCAGACCATACTTACCGATCTTCAAAACCGCTTGTTTCGTCATTTGCTTCGTATGGACTTGAACTTCTTTGCCTCCAACCGCACAGGCGCGCTGATCTCGCGCCTGACCACCGATATCAACGCCATGCGCGTGGCCGTTTCGACGGCGTTGACGGCGCTTGGGCGGGAAACCCTGTCCATCATTCTACTGGTCGGCGTGATGTTCTATCAGGACTGGATGCTCGCAACGATCGCCTTCGTCGCGTTCCCTGCAGCGGTTTTTCCGGTCGCCGCATTGGGACGCCGGCTGCGCAAGGTCACCGCTAATACACAGGCGCAGACCGGCTCCTTCATGACGCTCGTTGAGCAAAGCCTAAGCGGCATTCGCCTCGTAAAGGGTTACCGCATGGAGGCCTACGAAGCCGGACGGGCCGCGGCGATTACCGCCGCAATCCGCGACCTCATTATAAGGGCAGAGCGGGTCAAAGCCCTAGCCAGTCCGCTCATGGAAACGCTCGGCGGCGTCGCCGTGACCATCGTCATCGTCTACGGTGGCTGGCGCGTCATTCAAGGGGATACTTCCGCCGGTGCTTTTTTCTCATTCATCACGGCATTGTTATCTGCTTATCGTCCGATGAAAGCGCTTGCCAACGCCAATGCTCAGATCAATGAGGGTTTAGCTGGTGCGGAGCGTTTATTTTCCGTGCTTGACACAGAGCCGGTTTTGTCAGATGCGCCGGGCGCCTCGGCGCTGAAAGTGGGTCGCGGCGAAATCCGATTTGATAAGGTAAGTTTTTCTTACACGGGCGATATCCCAGCGCTTACAAAGTTAAGCTTTGCGGTGCCATCCGGCAAGACTACCGCGCTGGTGGGCCCGTCGGGGGCGGGTAAGACAACCATCTTAAACTTAATTCCGCGGTTTTATGATGTCACGGACGGCGCTGTCACTATCGACGGGCAGAACGTCCGCGAGGTCACGATGGCTTCGCTTCGGGAGTCTATCGCGCTGGTGAGTCAGGAAGTGGTTCTGTTCGATGACACGGTGCGTGCAAATATTCGCTACGGTCGCCCCGGCGCCGCTGAGGCCGACATCGAGGCCGCTGCCCGCGCCGCCGGGGCTCATGATTTTATAGGCGCGCTGGCGGACGGTTACGAAACGATGGTCGGCGCGCGCGGGCAGACTCTTTCCGGCGGCCAACGCCAGCGTCTAGCCATAGCTCGAGCGCTGCTGAAGGACGCGCCGATCTTGTTGTTGGATGAAGCGACGTCAGCCTTGGATACCGAGACCGAACGCCAGGTTCAGGCGGCGCTGGAAACTTTGAAAAAAGGGAGAACGACACTTATCATAGCTCACCGTTTGTCGACCATAGCCGCGGCCGACCAGATATGTGTCGTCGATCAGGGCAGGGTCGTGGAAGTAGGCGCACACAGCACATTGGTGGAAACCAATGGGTTGTATGCTCGCCTTCATGCCATCGCTCGCAACGGCCGATCTCGCTAGGCTTATCGCCCAGGATCGTATCGACGTTCTAATCGGCCTCTGCGGACACGCGCCGAACAATCGTCCTCCCACTTTTTCAGCCACGCCCACACCTCTTCAAGTTGCGTGGGAAGAGTATGTCGACACCCGTGGCCTTAAAGCTATCGATGTGCCGCTCGACGATCTGGTTCATACACCGCCCGAAGACGATCGGTATTATGTCGAGCGGGTCGTGCGCTTCGCGCCGGATCATATCTGCTACCACCCCCCAGATAATGCGCCGCGATCAGTTCTGCTCCGAGCCAAACGAATGGTGCATCACGTTTGGCAGCTTCAGCGAAGTCACAAAAATAAGTCCAGCCGCCGTGGCGCGGTGGGCCGCTGGGTTGCGCGCCATGCCCGACGCCCGTTTTCTTTTGAACGGACACCTTCTCTCCGACGGCGCTCGGCAAGGCCGCATTATTAGTATGTTCATGGACGAGAGAATCGGTACGGATAGGGTGTTGTTCCTAACCGGCGGCCCTCATGTGGAGTTTCTCGCGCGATATTCCGAAGTGGACATTATCCTCGACACCTCCTCCTATTCCGGAGGGCTCACCACTTGCGAGTCTCTACTCATGCGGGTTCCAGTGTTGACGGTAACGGGAGAAGGTCGCCATGGATGGCGCCCTCCAATGCCTTCATAATTCTGCATATCCGCTTTGATAGGTGCCCGTGAATTGGCATAAAGCACACCGCAAGCTTTTTGACATGTAAAAACAAGCCTGCGCCGCGAATATGGAAACTGGTTTTGGAAAATGGAGCGGGCGAAGAGATTTGAACTCTCGACCCCAACCTTGGCAAGGTTAGAGTAGAGAAATATCGGGAATTTTCGGGAAATCGGAAGCAACTAATATTCGGCAGATAAACTGGACTAATTGGTGTTCTATGAGTTACTTTGGTTTTCTTAGATTTTCCGGAATTGCTTACCCGATGCTTACCTAGGGCTTACCTACTTAGGCGCGATGGTCGGGTAAGCAGGAGTGAAGGCAAATGGCTAAAATCGGGAAACGGGTTGTTGATAGACTTCGGCCAGTTCCCGGCCGGGATGTCTTTGCCTGGGACAGTGAATTGCGCGGCTTTGGTGTGCGGGTAAAACCTTCCGGCACCCGTGCATACCTCGTTCAGTATCGCAATGCGCACGGCCGTTCTCGGCGCTTCACACTGAAAAATAGTTCGGCTCTCGCCCCTGATGAAGCCCGTGCTGTCGCACGCGACCTATTGGCCAAGATTGCCAAGGGATATGACCCGGCAGCGGAAAAATCTGCTCTACGAGGTCAAATTACCGTGTCTGAACTGTGTTCTGTCTATTTGAAAGAAGAGGCGGGACGCATCAAGGCCAGTACTTTAGCAATGGACCGAAGCCGAATCTATCGCCATGTCGTGCCGCTGCTGGGGAATCGAACTGTTGCCAGCCTGACGCCCCGCGATATTGAGAGATTCATGAAGGACATTGAGCGCGGGAAAACGGCCAAAAAGCAGACAAAGCGGACTAAAGCTGCCGGAAAGGTAAAGCGGGAGCGTGGCGGTCGTGTCACGGGTGGAAAGGGCGTGGCGGCTCGTACGGTCGGGATGTTGGGTACAATTCTTCAGCGCGCTGTCCGCGATGGTGTCATTGATCGCAACCCGGCCCGAGGTATTAAACGGCCCAAAGAAAACCTATTTAGACCCGCGTTTTCTTGGTCCTTGGTGGGAAAACTCAGTACAGGCTTAATGGCGGCCGAGGATGCTGGCGAAAAGGCCAATGCTCTTAATGCCATTAGGCTCCTTTTGCTTACAGGTTGCCGTCGGATGGAAATCCTGACTCTGACTTGGGGAGAGGTTGATATGGTGGGTCGGTGCTTTCGGCTTTCTGAGACTAAGTCTGGCGCACAGATGCGCCCGGTCGGACGCAGGGCGTTCTCGATATTGAAGAAGCTGCCACGGAGTGAAAGCGAAGATTTCGTCTTCCCGGGCTCTGGAAAATCGGGCCACTTTGTCGGGCTCCCCAAGGTATTCGAACGCGTCCTTAAGTTGGCCGAAATTAACAATCTTTCATTGCATGGATTAAGGCACTGGTTTGCGAGCGCTGCTGCCGCCATGGACTTCAGCGAATTGACGATTGCGGGTCTATTGGGTCACCGGGTTAAAGGTGTCACTGCGCGATACGCCAGTGCACCCGATTCTGCGCTGGCGAACGCGGCCGACAAAGTCAGCACCAAACTAGCGTCAATTTTGTCTGATCCGTCCCGAGCAGACGACAACGTTGTCAACCTTGATGCCAAGGCCAAGGCCAAGGCCAAGGCCAACGCCAACGCCAACGCTTGAGCATCCACTTCGACACCTTCTTTGTTGGGAGAAAGGGTGAATGTCGGTAAACTATGCCACCTGGGTGATTATCCGCAGAGGGTATCCAGAGCAAAGGAAAAATTTTAGTTTGGCGTACCCTGATGTCTTACTCAAAATCCTGGGACTTAGTTGATACCTTCACAGTCGCTCAAGCGGCATACCTCTGGCACGATCTGGGCCCGCCAGATTCTGAAGGACAAGAAACCTTCAATGGACAGTCGGCCAGCGGGCGTCGCTGCGGTCATTCAGGCGCTCATCGGCAGCTTTGAGGCAGGTCAGCTTGAAGTCAACTTCAGGAGTAGCTTCCATCGCTCGACGATGGAGCCCTTTTGGCGTCCTGATCGGACGATCAGAATTACAAAAATTTGCCAAATCGAAAAAGCAGTATCCCAAATTCTTATTCGATACGGTTTCGCCTGAAGAAGCGGAAGCTGACGGGGAATTTGAGGGCGCTGAAACCGATCCCAAACCGCTAAACATTGTGACACCGCCAGCCACCACCAAACTAATGGCTGGGCAAAACCCGGCGGCACCAGTCGAGCCGCAGCGCAAACCCGGTCGCCCCGCAAAATATAACTGGGATGGCTGCATCGCCGAGATCGTTCGTATCGCCGATGAGGACGGCCTGCCAAAAATCCAGAACGAACTAATTCGCAGGTTACAGAGTTGGTTCATCGGGGAAATCGACGATGCACCCGCCGAAAGTGAGATTAAGCGTCGCGTATCGCCAATTTATAAATACCTTGAATCCGTTGGCTGGAAATCCAAAGACGGTTAGTTTCCAGCCAACGGTCGCTATATCCGGCTGATAAATAATTCAGAAATCGCCATCTTTTCCTTCGCGTGCCGGAATTGTCCGGCAATCGAAAGTGAGGAAAAGATGACTGACTCTGTTGACCGCCGTTTACCCCCGCCGCGATGCCGCTCAATTTCTGACCCAGCGTGGCTATCCGGTTGCACCTTCGACCCTAGCTAAGCTGGCCAGTATTGGTGGCGGACCGATATTCGAATCATTTGGACGCAAACCTCTGTATCGCGAGGCCGACTTATTGGCCTGGGTAGAAGCGCACAGCACAGGCCCGCGTCGGTCCACCTCGGACCCCGGTACACGACGACCGGTGGACACGCCCTGAAGTTCTAACGGTAAACGACGACGGCCATGGGCTCACGTCGCCTAAACTCAAAGCTGGTGAAAATCCACCGGAGCCACACCCTGGAGGAGATTGCTCGCCTATTTAGTGTTCATAAGAACACCGTCCCGAACATGGCGCAAGGAAGGGCTGAAATCCATCGACAATGGTCGTCCAATCCTGATCCAAGGCCGAGTGCTGGCGGCATTTTTGGCGGCACGGAATAAGAGTCGCAAACGTAAGTGCGGCCCGGGTGAAATCTACTGTTTACCATGTCGGACTCCTCAGCGGCCTGCAGGAAAAATGGCCGACTATATTCCATTCAACCTTAACCGAGGTCAGCTACGGGGCATTTGCCCGTCCTGCGATAGGTTGGTCTACCGCGCTGTGAGCTTGGCAAAGCTGGACGTGGTCAAAGGGCAGCTGGACGTTTCTTTCCAGCCTGGGCCATCACGCATAAAGGGGTGTCCTCCATCCCCCGTGAATAATGACTTAGAGGCTTGAGAACGCCATGACGAAATTTCATCCCCAGAACGAACGCATCAAGCGTGAATATTTTATCTACCTCAAGGAGGCCGACGGTTACAGCGAACCCTCTATCGACGGTGCGGCAAAGGCCCTCCACCGTTTTGAGTCGTACACGGGGTTTAAGGACTTCAAGCTCTTTCACCATGGCCAAGCCGCGGTTTTCAAGGCGCACCTTGCCAAGCAAATCGGACGCGCTTCCGGCAAGACGCTGAGTAAGGCGACAATTCACGGGACTTTGGGAGCGTTGCGGAAATTCTTCCGATGGCTCGCGGGTCAGCGGGGTTATAAGTCTCGTTTTGCGTATTCCGACGCTGAATACTTCAATATGTCGGACAAAGATGCACGCATCGCCCGGGCCCCTCGCTATCGACCCGTGCCTACGGTCGATCAAATCCTTCTGGTGATCCGCACCATGCCCGACAGGAACGATATAGAGCGCCGGGATCGGGCATTGGTGGCCTTAACTCTTCTAACGGGAGTGCGTGACGGCGCTGTCATAGGCCTTAAGCTCAGGCATCTTGATGTCAATGCCCGGCGCCTCCATCAGGACCCAAACGACGTAAACACCAAGTTCTCTAAATCACTCGTCACAGATTACTTTCCCGTACCAGGTAATCTAGACGACATTATCGAAAATTGGGTCGGTTTCCTGACTCGGAGAGGGCTTGGGGGAAAGATGACCCTCTGTTTCCCGCACCACATCGTGAACTTGGGCCGGAAGGCCTTTTTCTGGTCGAAGGCCTGGAACGGAAGCACTGGATCACGTCTGCGCCGGTGCGGAATGTGTTCAAAGCAGCATTTGCGCATGCTGGGTTACCGTACTTCAATCCTCACAGTTTCCGGAAAACGCTTGCCTCGCTGGGGGAAAAGCTATGTTCGAGCCCGGAGGAGTTTAAAGCGTGGAGCCAAAACCTGGGCCACGATCAGGTGATGACCACCTTCACTAGTTACGGCCAGGTGGCCGACGGTCGCCAGGCAGAAATCCTAGCGGCGTTAAGGGCGACAGGCTCAATCATCAAGACCCAAAGATGCGCGCATTGTTCGATGAACTCGTAGCTGCCGCCCAATCAGCCACCTGCTAACGGCATTTACCGAGAATGTTGCACATGCGCAATTGGGAGGCCGAACGCCGCACCCTAGGTGGTAATCCGGGCGTGCTGTGAGTGCGGGCATCTCTGCAGCAAGATGAAGGTTGCAATAAATCTGTCGAACTGCCAGCATGCCAGCATGCTGGCATGCATGGGGAGAGTATTGTGCCTAAGACTTCATCTGCCGCCAAGCCTAGCCCATCTCGCGGCGGACAACCTCCCAGTCGTGTCGGCAAGAAAGGTGTAACCTTTTATCTCGACCCCGAAGCAGTGAAGCAACTACGGACCATCAGTGTCGAGGAAGAGACAACATTGCAAGCGTTGATGATCGAAGCTACCAACGTTCTCTTCAAGAGGCGGGGAAGGGCCAAGATCGCAAAATGAGCAAGATAGCATTGCAGGAGCTACCACAGATCACCAAGCGTCGTGGACGTTCGCTGAAATCGAGTACTACCATCCCGCTATCAGCGCTTCCCAACATCCGGGACCAACGAGGTAATCTTAGGACTTATAACTTTATGTTGATATTAGGCCCGGTTTTGGGCTGCCAACAACACGCACGGGTGGGTAGCTGCCAAGCCAGCACATACGTGGTAGCATGGAGGCTAAGTTGAGTTATTGGGAATTGGTCGAGTGATGAACGATGACGCTCTATGCTTGGATAATCAGACCGCAGATGTAGTGGTTGATTACCTGAAGGCCAGATGCTTCCCAGAAGCAAAAACGGTACGGCTTCCGCGCGGCTTTGGCGTCGAGGTCTCTCCTGGTAGATCTGTCATCGTCGACCCGGACGATTGGCACTCCGACGCTAAGACCATCGTACGCAGGGTCATTGAGATCGCCAGGAAGGGAGATCTTGAAGCAGTGCGCTTCCTCATGGAAAGCAGCGACTTCAAGTTTCCACCATTCAAAATGAACGGTGAGACCGAGGAAGAAACGCCCTAGCCGGTTCTCAGGCCGCCACGGCGTTCGCGAACGCGATACCGCGGATCAGATGAACGCCGTTGTTGCTGGGATGGTCGGGAAACGCTTGATGTATCGGGATCTAATCGCTTAGGCCACTGTCTTCTGCCGTTGCCATTGGGCGGAAGGGCTGGCTCAAGGGCGGAAAGGCTCGGGCTGAGGCACTTTCTGCCAGAAAACGAAAAGAAATCGCCAGGAAGGCGGCCAAGGCTACGCTGGGCGTAGATATTTCTCGGAAAGTATTGATAGCGATATGCTTTGACATTACATATCATGGTGATACATAAACGGATGACAGAAAATGGACAAGGAATTCCTTCTTCGCCTGAGCCTTTGTCGCCTGCGGCTGCTACAGAGCACATTCGGCGGATCGCCCAGGCGGATGATTTTACGTTGACACTAAGTGATCATGCCAAAGATCGAATGGATGAGAGGAGTATTACTTCACTTGATATCATGTATGTGTTGAAGAGCGGTTTTATTTACGACGAACCAGAAGATGCTACTAGGCTGGGATATTTCAAATATAAAATGCTCAATCGAACTCCAAACTCAAACGGAAGGGAGGTGGAAATTGTTGTTATTCCGTCGATGCACGGGCCGAAAGCGAAAGTAGCTACGGTAATGTGGGGCGATGAGCCAACGGTTAGGGGGAATTGATGAAAATGGAAAACGGATATCATTATACAGCCTGTGGACTGGATAACGTCTTCCTCGTAGGCATGAAAATGGTAACTGATGACCACGGAGAAGAGTGTGTAATGATACCGGGGATTAATGGGCTTCACAATGCGATGGCAACAGACATTATCACACGCAAAGGCGGGATGACGGGGTTGGAACTCAAGTTCCTCCGCACGCTGATGGGCATGACCCAAGCAGAATTAGGAAAGGTCGTTAACCGCGACGCGCAAACGATCGGACGGTGGGAACGAGACGAGTTCGATAACGATCCTACCGCTGAAACCGTAATCCGCCTGGTGACAGCGGAGCGCCTGAAGTTACCGCTCAATATGCCTACAGAGGATGTGACATCACGATGCTTCCAACCGGCAATTAAGCCAGTAATCCGCATAGACGCTAGCGATACGAGCAACTACAGGTCAATGGCAGCGTAATTCACTCACTCATAAAGAGGGCTCGTAGGGTACCCAGCAAAACTGGGTACCATTCACTGGTTACCCTTCTCCGGTTAATATTGTCTACAGCGTACACATGGCAGGGATGACTTCTCCGCTTTTCAACTATTGAGGATACCCCGGCGGGAAGCCACCTTACTCGTGCGTTGCTTGGCAGCCGACCCGGCACCATATCGGTTTGAAACCAGCGGGGAGGAAATTATGGGTTCAGAACGCACCGTGAGCAGCAGATTAGGAAACTTCCTGATCTTCATTTGCCTGACGATTGTGACTCTAGGAATTTATTCGCTCTACTTTTGGGTCAGTAGAATAGAGGAACAGAACGCCTTGCTTGGCGAAATTCTGAGTGAACTGAAGATCAAACGGAGTTGAGACTGTGCTTGAGCCAACTCGACGGCATGCAGTAACATGCGCGGGCTTCCTACCTTCGTTTGCCGGAAGCTAATCAAGAAGAATAATGGGCGCCGGTTTCTCGCAGATCGCTACAGCTGACGTGCTGACCGTCGTCGCCGATATTCTTGTACGCGATTATCCCCTTCACCGTTGGCTGAGAACGGCGGTGACAAATTAGTCCACGGAAGCGGCGGGATTTCCCAGCCGCGGGCGGAGTAAAACTCTGCCACCTGTAGCCTTCGATCTTTTTTGAGATGGAAGGCGGGAGGATGTACACCGTGGACCTATATCTGCGCGTTCGGCTGGCCTGCCATGTTGATGGTCTGAGCCAGCGAGAGGCGGCAAGTCGGTTTGGCATTGCGCGCGAGACGGTGAGGAAGATGCTGCGGCATTCGGAACCGCCGGGATATCGGCGACGCCAGCCACCGAAACGCCCGAAACTGGCCCCCTTCACGGATATCATCGACCGTATTCTGGAGGAGGACCGAACGGTTCACCGTAAGCAGCACCACACGGCGAAGCGTATCTTCGAGCGCCTTCGCGACGAACATGGCTTCACGGGCAAAGAGACCATCGTGAAGGATTACGTTCGGGAACGGCGCCTTCGTCGGCGTGAGATGTTTGTGCCGTTGTCACATCCTCCGGGCCATGCTCAAGCGGACTTTGGCGAGGCGGATGCGATCATCGCCGGCGTCAAGTATCGGGCGCATTTTTTCGTCATGACACTTCCCCACAGCGATGCCTGCTTCGTTGCGGCCTACCCGGCGGCGACGACGGAGGCCTGGCTGGACGGGCACAACAGAGCCTTTGTTTTTTTCGGCGGGTTCCCCAATCGATTCTTTACGACAACGACAAGTGTCTGGTGTCGCGCATCTTGTCAGATGGCACGCGGCAACGAACGCGGGCGTTCAGCGGGCTGCAGTCCCATTACCTCTTCGAGGACCGCTACGGCCGTCCCGGCAAGGGTAACGACAAAGGCAATGTGGAGGGGGTGGTCGGCTATGCCCGGCGGAACTTCATGACGCCGCTTCCCCGGTTCGCGAGCTGGGACGCCTTCAATGGCCACCTGGAAGAGCAATGCCGCAACCGGCAAGGCAACGTCCTGCGCGGCCACCGCGAGAGCATCGGCGAACGGTTTGTGCGTGACCGCGAAGCGTTGAAGAGGCCACTGCCGGCACCGTTCGACGCGTGCGACAAGCAGGGCACGCGGGTCAACTCGCTGTCCCTGGTGCGCTACCGGACGAATGACTATTCCGTGCCCGTCGCCTACGGCCATCAGGAAGTCTGGATCCGTGGCTATGTCCACGAGGTGGTTATCGGTTGCGGCGCCGGGATCATTGCCCGACACCCCCGTTCCTACGACCGGGAAGATATGGTCTTCGATCCGATCCACTACCTGCCTTTGCTGGAGCACAAGATCGGTGCCCTGGATCAGGCCGCGCCGCTAGCCGGAGATGGGAACTGCCTGATGCCTTCCCAACCCTGCGCCGTCTCCTGGAGGCGCGCATGGGCAAGGCCGGCAAGCGGGAATACGTCCAGGTCCTTCGGCTTGTGGAGACCTTCGATCTCGAGGTGCTTCACGGCGCGGTGAAGGACGCCCTGCGCCTGGGTGCGATCGGCTACGACGCCGTCAAACACCTTGTGCTGTGCCGTATCGAGCGACGCCCGCCCAAACTCGACCTGGATATCTATCCCTACCTGCCTCGGGCCAACGTGGCGACCACGGCCGCCGCCAGTTATATGAGCTTGTTGGGTGGAGGCGCGTCATGACCGATACGCCGCAAGTGTTGCTGGCCCATCACCTCAAGACCCTGAAACTGCCGACGTTCCTGCGCGAATACGACAAGCTGGCCTGCCAATGCGCCACCGAGGGCGCCGACCATGTGCGGTATCTTGTCCGTCTGACCGAGTTGGAACTGATCGACCGTGAGCGCCGCATGGTCGAGCGGCGGATCAGACAGGCCAGGTTCCCCGCCGTCAAAAGCCTCGACAGCTTCGACTTCAAGGCCATCGCATCGCTCAACAAGATGCTGGTTCTGGAGTTGGCGCGATGCGAATACGTCGAGCGTCGTGAGAATATCATCGCGCTCGGCAACAGCGGAACCGGCAAGACCCATATCGCCCTCGGTCTCGGTCTGGCGGCCTGCCAAAAGGGGCTCTCCGTCGGCTTCCTCACGGCCGCTGCCCTGGTTCATGAACTGATGGAGGCCAGGGATGAAAAACGCCTGTTGCGCCTGCAGAAGCAACTGGCAAAGTATCACCTTCTGATCATCGACGAACTCGGCTTCGTGCCGCTCTCGAAGACCGGCGCCGAGCTGCTGTTCGAAGTCTTCAGCCAGCGCTACGAGCGGGGCTCGATCCTGGTGACCTCCAACTTGCCGTTCGATGAGTGGACGGAGATATTCGGCTCGGAACGCCTGACCGGGGCTTTGCTGGACCGCCTCACCCACCATGTCCATATCCTGGAAATGAACGGCGAGAGCTAATCGTCTCAACCAAAGCCAAAAACGGCGGAAATCCCCAAAAATACCTGCTTAACCGCCGGTGCAATGGTTGACCCGGTGGGCCCACAGGAACCTCCACGCTGCTTCGCTCCGCGTAACGCAAGCGCTACACGAAGCAGCGCGGGTCCCTCCTATGGACTACCGGGACAACCCCCCAACACCGCGTACCGCATAACGTTAAGTGGACTAGTTTTGCTCCGCCCGGGTGGACTAATTTTGCTCCGCCGTTGACAGCACAAGCGGAATCCCGTTAGGTCGGGTCGCCCGCTGAATAGAATAGCCTCTAGCCCGGCGCGGGGTAGCTCCTCATGCCTAGGCAAATAGGTGGGACTCACAATCCCGCTTGTGACGTTTGCGATGGCCCGGCACCCGTCGGCGCTAACCTCTTGTAAGGAGGAACCACATGGGACTAAGGATAGTAAATCTCGTGGCCTGTATATCGGGCAGCTTGCTGATTCTTGTCGGTGCAGCGATATTTGCTTCGACTGGTGTAGGCGCTCAAACACCGTACCCTATTCAGGGTTTCCGAATGTCTAAACCACAGCTTCCTTCGGAACCGCAAAATCGAGTGTTTCTAAAAAATAACAGCAAAATAAGCGAGCTAGAGAGTCAGAGCGTTATTGAAGACGACAAATTAATAGAGTCATCAAATGATCAAAATTCTGAACGTACGGAACGAGAACGCGCATCTGTAACTAGCACCGCGGGGATTTTGTCAATTGTCTTTCCTTTTGGCACCTCTGCAACAACGGGTTCAGAGCAAACTTTCTTGAGACTAATAAATCAAGAATCTTTCTCCAACGAGATTACTATAGACGTTTATTCTATTGACTCATTTTCTATTGGCTCAGAGAACCAACTTGTTTTTGAAGGAAGCTGTTTCATCAGTGTACCAGGTAAATCAGCTCCGCAGTTAGGCAGTTACTATTTTGAAGATTGCATTGGTTGGACTCCCACTAGTTCACAGGAAATAATGGTCCTGCAATTCGATACTGGAAAGTATCTTCATTGGCAGAACGTTATTTGGTCTCCAATTACGGGTTATTTTGGGAACCTGTCAACTTGCCGCGAACCTACCGTCAGTGATTACTTTGCACACAGTGTCCATACAACCAAGATATCTGGCTATCCTTCGGCGCTGCTCGGGTTTATCCATGTATTTGAAGACTATCACCTCGATGTAAATATATATGACGCAGGGAATGGTGATTTAATCGGAGAATTTCGGAGCCAGTTATTTCCAAAAAGAATAAATATTCTCGCCATGCGAATCTTGGCTTTGGAACAATCAGCGACTTGGTTTATTCCGCTGGAAGATCTGCCATTCCAGATCAATCTAGAATTTAACCTGGTCAACCAACATGGAGTGGCTCTCCAAGAAGGTATTGCCGATCTGGTCAGCCACTACGTTCAACAAACGGCTAATGGCGAGACGTACAACATGCTCAATACTTGTTTATACTAAAATGAGATTGTATTAATCCCCGTCTGACGCTATTCGGAGATATGATAGAGAGTGTCTAGGTCTTTCTCTTGGAGCGCGTCGTATTCGGTGAGAACGGCGGTGACAAATTAGTCCACGGAAGCGGCGGGATTTCCCAGCCGCGGGCGGAGTAAAACTCTGCCACCTGTAGCCTTCGATCTTTTTTGAGATGGAAGGCGGGAGGATGTACACCGTGGACCTATATCTGCGCGTTCGGCTGGCCTGCCATGTTGATGGTCTGAGCCAGCGAGAGGCGGCAAGTCGGTTTGGCATTGCGCGCGAGACGGTGAGGAAGATGCTGCGGCATTCGGAACCGCCGGGATATCGGCGACGCCAGCCACCGAAACGCCCGAAACTGGCCCCCTTCACGGATATCATCGACCGTATTCTGGAGGAGGACCGAACGGTTCACCGTAAGCAGCACCACACGGCGAAGCGTATCTTCGAGCGCCTTCGCGACGAACATGGCTTCACGGGCAAAGAGACCATCGTGAAGGATTACGTTCGGGAACGGCGCCTTCGTCGGCGTGAGATGTTTGTGCCGTTGTCACATCCTCCGGGCCATGCTCAAGCGGACTTTGGCGAGGCGGATGCGATCATCGCCGGCGTCAAGTATCGGGCGCATTTTTTCGTCATGACACTTCCCCACAGCGATGCCTGCTTCGTTGCGGCCTACCCGGCGGCGACGACGGAGGCCTGGCTGGACGGGCACAACAGAGCCTTTGTTTTTTTCGGCGGGGTTCCCCAATCGATTCTTTACGACAACGACAAGTGTCTGGTGTCGCGCATCTTGTCAGATGGCACGCGGCAACGAACGCGGGCGTTCAGCGGGCTGCAGTCCCATTACCTCTTCGAGGACCGCTACGGCCGTCCCGGCAAGGGTAACGACAAAGGCAATGTGGAGGGGGTGGTCGGCTATGCCCGGCGGAACTTCATGACGCCGCTTCCCGGTTCGCGAGCTGGGACGCCTTCAATGGCCACCTGGAAGAGCAATGCCGCAACCGGCAAGGCAACGTCCTGCGCGGCCACCGCGAGAGCATCGGCGAACGGTTTGTGCGTGACCGCGAAGCGTTGAAGAGGCCACTGCCGGCACCGTTCGACGCGTGCGACAAGCAGGGCACGCGGGTCAACTCGCTGTCCCTGGTGCGCTACCGGACGAATGACTATTCCGTGCCCGTCGCCTACGGCCATCAGGAAGTCTGGATCCGTGGCTATGTCCACGAGGTGGTTATCGGTTGCGGCGCCGGGATCATTGCCCGACACCCCCGTTCCTACGACCGGGAAGATATGGTCTTCGATCCGATCCACTACCTGCCTTTGCTGGAGCACAAGATCGGTGCCCTGGATCAGGCCGCGCCGCTAGCCGGAGATGGGAACTGCCTGATGCCTTCCCAACCCTGCGCCGTCTCCTGGAGGGCCGCATGGGCAAGGCCGGCAAGCGGGAATACGTCCAGGTCCTTCGGCTTGTGGAGACCTTCGATCTCGAGGTGCTTCACGGCG
>CAXXRP010000004.1:0-152490 GCA_963662375.2 Rhodospirillaceae bacterium | reverse complement strand
TTAATATTGATGAGCGGTCTATCTCATTCTGCCGAACTAAGCTGTTCTATTCGCTGCTCTTATCGCCTTTTCTAGCGCGGTGTGAAACATCCCTTCAGTCAAAACCCGCGTGTTCACGTTGTACCGGGAACAGTGGTAACTATCCGTCATTGATAGTTTCTTATCAAAACTATGTACAGAGCTATGACCGAAAGGATATAGGGATTTTCGCAGGCCTAAAGCTGATAGGACGGCGTCATGGGCAATACGGCCGAGGGCCAGAATTGAGGCCAAATGGGGCATTGCCTTGATTTCCGAGGCTAAAAAGCCCCTGCAGGTGCGTTGTTCCTCAGGCGTGGGTTTATTGGCGGGGGGCACGCAGCGAACTGCATTGGTGATGCGGCAACCTATCAAGGCCATTCCGTCGTTCACAGACGATCCATAAGTCCCTTCCGCAAGGCCAAATTTCAAAAGGCTTGGGTACAGCAGTTCTCCAGCATAGTCGCCGGTAAAGGGCCTGCCGGTTCGGTTGGCACCTTTCAAGCCGGGCGCGAGACCAACAACCAGAAGGTTTGCGTCTGCGGGCCCAAATGCTGAAACAGCACCATTGTGCCATTCCGGAAACTGGCGGCGGTTATTTGAGCGGAATTGTACCAAGCGCGGACAAAGCTCACAGTCCTGTGGCGGGGCGGCAAACCGGGCCGCGCGATCAACTGGCCGTTCGCTCACAACGTCGGCCTAAACCAGAGTCGGCAACGGCCCGGCCATGCGAAGCTCCGGTGATATTGGATCGCAGATCTTCGAGTTCGATGAAGTTGTCTGCTTGACGCCTGAGTTCATCGGCAATAAAGGCGGGCTGCGCCCTGACGCTGGATATGACAAAAACCCGCACACGCTTGCGGTAAACAGCGTCCACACGGCGCCGGAAATCGCCATCGCCGGATGCGAGCACGATGTGGTCCACGTAAGGCGCAAATTCCAGCATATCGATAGCAAGTTCGACGTACATATTTCCCTTGATTCTCCGCCCTCCTGTCTGATCGGGATACTCTTTGGTCGGTTTTGTTACCATGGTGAAGCCGTTGCAATCGAGCCAGTCCACCAGGGGCCGCAGCGGCGAATATTCCTGGTCTTCCATCAGCGCTGTGTAATAAAACGCACGATTAAGACGTCCCTTGGCCGCGAACAAAGACAGCAAACGCTTGTAGTCGATATCGAAATCAAGGGCCTTGGCTGAGTATAAAGATTGGCCCCGTCTATGAAAATTGCAAGGCGCTCTTCCGGATAAAAGATTATTACAATATATCAAAATATATTTAAAACAGTATATTAAGATAAATTCTTCAACAAATTCATGAGTTGAATAGAGATAATGCGATAGTCTTAATTCCATGAATCGTAGTCAACTCCCGGTTCGCCGGCAAGGGGAGCCATGATCCTCATCGGACTTGGCGGCAACATTGATAGTCCTGTGGGTCCACCGCGTCAGACGTGTGTGGAAGCACTTGCGCGTCTGGAACACGCTGGCGTCGGAATTCGTGGGCGTTCACCTTGGTACCAAACGGCGCCGATTCCCGTATCGGATCAACCATGGTTTACCAACGCCGTGGCTGAACTTGAGACTGATCGCAGTCCTCAGGACTTGTTGGAGCTTCTCCATGTCGTCGAACAAGGGTTGCAGCGTGTCCGGGGCGCTCCGAACGGGGCGAGGACGCTGGATCTTGACCTCTTGGCTTACCGTGGATTAGTCCGCGGTACGGACGTGTCGCCGCCAATGTTACCACACCCAAGGCTTCACCAGAGGGCATTTGTCCTTTCCCCTCTATGCGATTTGGCTCCAGGATGGCGTCATCCGGTACTAGGGGTGACGGCGGCTGAACTGGCACGGCGGCTTCCCTCAGGGCAGCAGGCCGGGCGTCTGCCGGGGAGCTGAGCAAGGTCTTGAGTGAGGGGGCGATTACGCGTAAAAGAGCGCCTCTTTCAAGCTGAACGCCAGTTTCTTATATAGTTCGGGCGACAAGGCGGTGCGCGTTGATCTCGAACCGGAATAAGCGCACCCTACTGAAAAGTGAGGACTTATCATGGCTCGCGTTACGGTCGAAGATTGCGTTGAGAAGGTAACCAACCCCTTTGAGTTGGTTATGGTAGCTTCGCTGCGATCACGTGAAATCTCTTCAGGGGAGAAACCGCGGGTGGAGCGCGACCGGGACAAGAACCCGGTGGTGGCGTTACGCGAGATCGCCGAGGACAAGGTTAGCCCGGAGGCATTATACAACGGTCTTGTACAGAGCCTTCAACGGCACGTGGAGGTAGATGAGCCCGAGGAAGACGGGTTTGACGCGATGGCGTCCGACCCCGAATTCGCGGGGATCGACGGGAGCGTGGATGAGCTTGCCGTCGAGGAGAAGCCTCCCCCTGCAGCGGCCGTTGAACATCCGACCGTAGCTTATGAGCTTGCCGTCGAGGAGAACTCTCCCCCTGCAGCGGCCGTTGAACATCCGACCGTAGCTTATGAGGATGCCGAAGAGGACGACAGCAAGGGGTGACTTTATGACGTGTGAGGATGCAAAATGACCACACACGTTGCGCGGCTGCTGTCACACACTCACGTCTGTCTTACTAGTGTCGAAAGTCTTTGCCATATTTGCTTGGTGAAGGCCCGTTAATGTTGCGCCAATTTGAACTCGTTGAGCGTGTCAAATCCTATGATCCAGAGGCGGATGAGGACGCGATAAACCGCGCCTACGTCTACGCCATGAAAATGCACGGATCTCAGATGAGGGCCTCTGGCGACCCCTATTTTTCCCACCCGATAGAAGTAGCGGGCATTTTAACGGACTATAAGCTGGATACGGCTTCTATCGTCACCGCTCTGTTGCACGACATCGTCGAGGATACAAAAGCGACGCTCGAAGAAGTGAAAGACCTTTTCGGCGAGGAAACGGCACGGTTGGTTGACGGCGTCACCAAACTGACCAGGATTCAGATCCAAAGCATGGAGACCAAGCAAGCGGAAAATTTCCGCAAGTTTGTACTGGCCATGTCCGAGGATATACGCGTGCTTATGGTCAAGCTTGCGGATCGCTTGCACAACATGCGCACCTTAAATTTTATTTCTGATACGGCTAAGCGTCGGGCGATCGCCATGGAGACCATGGAGATTTATGCGCCGTTGGCTGAACGCATTGGCATGCAGGAAGTCAAAACGGCGTTGGAGGACTTGGCGTTTGCTGAGCTTCACCCTGAAGTTCGGACCTCCATTCTAACGCGGTTGCGTTTTTTGGAGCTGCACGGTGGCGAATTGGTTGTGAAGGTCATGGACGAGTTGGACCAGGTTTTTGCGAAGGCCGATGTGAAAGGGTACGTATCAGGCCGGGAAAAAACGCCTTATTCCATATGGCGAAAGATGCAGATCAAGGACGTGAGTTTCGAGCAGCTTTCCGACATCATGGCCTTCCGGATCATGGTCGATACAGTGGAGGACTGCTATCACATCTTGGGTGTGGTTCATACAGCGTATCCAACGGTGCCCGGCAGGTTTAAGGATTATATTTCTACGCCAAAGCGAAATGGATATTGTTCAATTCATACGTCGATAATTGGACCGCAAAAGCACCGTATCGAAATTCAGATTCGCACGCACCAGATGCATGAAATTGCGGAACTGGGTGTTGCCGCGCACTGGCGCTACAAGACATCGGACCTCTTTGGGGCCAACGAGTTGGAACCGATGGGGGGTCGGCAATATTCGTGGCTTCGGGAACTTCTCGACATACTTGAGCATGCTCAGACACCGCAGGAATTTCTTGAGCATACGAAACTCGAAATGTTTCAAGATCAGGTGTTCTGCTTTACGCCGAAAGGCGATTTGATCGCCCTGCCGCGGGGGGCAAGTCCAGTGGATTTTGCCTACGCGGTACACACCGAGGTGGGAAACACCTGTGTCGGTGCAAAGGTAAATGGCCGTATCGTGCCGTTGCGAACCCGTCTGCAAAACGGAGATCAGGTGGAGGTGGTAACCTCTTCGGCCCAGAAGCCGTCACCTGAGTGGGAGGGTTTTATTGTTACCGGTAAGGCGCGCGCTCATATCCGCCGCCGGTTCCGCGCGGAGGCACGTGAGGAATACATCAAGCTTGGGCAGGAAATTATTGGGAAGACGTTCACAAAAGAGGGCTATGAGCTTACGGAGAAAGGGCTCAAAGGAATTATCGATAAGTTCGGTGCTGAGACGCTCGACGATCTTTACGTACGAGTAGGCGAAGGCAGACTTATCGGCCGCGAGGTTCTCATTGCCGTCTACCCTGGCGTACGGGACAGCGGAGATGAGAAGGTCGTCAACCTGTCGCAGGCGCGCCTTAAACAGTCCCAGGATAGAGGCATTGCAGTAGCGATTCGCGGATTGACGCCTGGAATGGCGGTTCACATTCCCGCCTGCTGCCATCCATTGCCGGGAGACCGAATTGTCGGAATAGTCGCCGATGGGCGCGGCGTGGAGATCCACACTATCGATTGTGAAAAGCTTGATGGTTACACGGATAAACCCGACCGTTGGATCGACTTGGCCTGGGACGCGGAGAAGGATAAGGATATCCATATCGGCCGCATCAACCTGGTCGTCGCGAATGAACCGGGAAGCCTGGGGGAATTATCCACGGTTATCGCGCGGAATCTGGGGAATATTTCAAACTTGAAAATTGTCAATCGCTCGCCGGAATTCTTTGATATGACTCTCGATATTGAAGTGCGCGGCGTAAAACATCTTACCAATGTAATCGCTGCACTGCGGGCGACGCATACCATCAACTCTGTGGAGCGGGCTCGCGGCTAACGGAGGCCGTTACTGACATGTTTAAACGCCACACGCCTCGCCCGCTGTATGAACTATTTATTAGCCTCGTCTGGCCAAAAATGGGTTGGCGCCGGGCGATCTCCTATTACTGGCATCGGCTGAAACGCATTCCCGGTACTCCGGAGAGTATCGCAATGGGATTTGCTTGCGGAGCAGCGGCGTCGATGATGCCGCTTATGGCTTTTCACTTCATTCTATCGGCGTTCTTAGCTTGGTTGCTTAGGGGCAGCATTATCGCCGCGGCGATTGGGACTGTGGTTGGGAATCCGTGGACATTTCCTTTTATATGGGTTGGGACGTACGAGATCGGTAAGGTATTTTTGGATGTCGATACAGTTGTTGAAGGTGAGCAGCCATTTTTGCGGATGTTTGGCGGTCTCTACCGTTCAGTTCGTATGTTTGACGGCGACCTTTTTGTTGATCAGGTTATGCCGACGTTTCTGCCGATGTTTGTCGGCAGTATACCTGTTGCGATTATCGCCGGCATTTTGAGCTACTATGTCGTGCTCAAGCCTGTCCGCGCGGTCCGCAAGATACGGCAAACCCGAAAAATGGTACGCGGTGATCACTATGTTTCGGCGGAAAGTGGCCGATGAAGGGTGCTCAAGAGGGGCCATCGCCATACCTCCGACTTGGCGTTAACGTTGATCACGTGGCGACCGTAAGAAATGTTCGCGGCGGGGTGCACTCTGACCCTGTCCGCGCGGCGTTGCTGGCCGCCGAGGCTGGCGCGGATGGAATAACAGCCCATCTCCGGGAAGATCGGCGCCATATCTCAGACAGAGACATCGAGAAACTGATGAACGATTTGAGCATTCCGCTCAATTTGGAGATGGCGGCCACAGACGAGATGCTTGCTATCGCGCTTCGACATAAGCCACATGCCGTATGTCTAGTGCCCGAGAAACGGCAGGAGCGCACCACCGAGGGCGGGCTCGACGTGGTCGCCGGTCACAATCACTTGGCGCGGTTTGTTAGTCAGCTAACGGGCGCTGGTGCACGAGTTTCGATGTTCATTGAACCAGACGAACGGCAGTTGGATGCAGCCAAAAGTTTGCGGGCTCCAGTGGTGGAACTCCATACTGGCGCATATTGCGATTCCCAGCCCGGACCCGAACGGGATTGGCACCTGGCAAGAATACAGAAGGTCGCTGCGCATGCCGTCAAAATAGGACTGGAGTGTCATGCTGGCCATGGCTTGAGTTACGATACGGTAGAACCCATTGCAGCTATTCCCACATTGGCGGAATTGAATATCGGCCATTTTTTAGTCGGAGAGGCCATATTTATTGGCTTCAAAGCAGCTGTTCAGCGTATGCGTAAGATTATGGATGCGGCTCGGACGACCGTGGCCGTGCGTGGTGGTGTGACATGATCCTCGGCATTGGCAATGATCTCATCGATATCCGACGTATCGAAAAAACGATCGCACGATTCGGCGACCGTTTTATTAATCGCATCTATACGGATGTGGAACGTGAAAAAGCGGAAGGCCGACGAGGAGCGGGAAATTCGTACGCCACGACTTTGGCAAAACGCTACGCGGCAAAAGAAGCTGCGGCCAAGGCGCTTGGCACCGGTTTCAGGCGGGGTGTATATTGGCGGGGCCTCGGTGTCGTGAACCTTTCCACTGGGAAGCCGACAGTCGTGATGAACGGCGGTGCTGCGAAACGACTTGCGGCGTTGACGCCACCCGGCATGAGAGCGCAGGTGGACTTGTCCATATCCGATGAGTACCCCATTGCTGAAGCGGTGGTGATTATTACCGCCGTTTCATCAGAGGTTCCGCAACCGGTTGTCAAAGAGAAAAGGCGGTACTGTCCTATTTAGGACACCCATAGCCTCAAACTAGGACAATCCACCATCAATGACCCGTAAACGCCCAACGCGGCGACCAGCCGGTTCAGGAGCCTCACGACAAGTTGCTGCGTCAATTAGTTCAGCAATTGACCAAATGTGATCCGTCACACCTAACATCATTGCTGGCGTCATTCGGATGGTTTCATGAACTCGGTAAAAGTTATAGTGAGCGATGAACAGTGAGATTGCAGCCTTATGGTTCCGCAGCTTCTTGCTAAAGCCATTGGTCAAGCGTGTAAAGCGCCGGGATTGCATCCGAACGGTCAGATTAGAACGTTCGACATAGCTTGTGCATATTCGATTAGGGTCACCAGAAACGCGGCGATAGTTTACACCTTCTACTTGGCCCGGTGAGTACTTCCGGGCTGCGTCAGGGCCTAGCTCACCAGCGAATACTTTCTGAATTTGGCCGTAATCAACGTCTGCACCAAAAGCTAATTCGACTGCCTCCGGGTAGGCGTTGAAGGCATCGGAAGAGATGGTTGGCCGATTGATAACCCGCTCACGAAGATCGGCGACGAAAGCCTGTGTGTTCTCTGCCGTGCGTTTGCCAACCGTGTAGCTAAGGATCGCCTTGCCGGTCGCGTCTAGGGCTGTGAATAAGTATTGGTCTCCGACGTTCGCGCCGTCGTCATGGGTGACGCGCTTTTGCTTCTTACCCACGAAGCTCCAAACTTCGTCTAGCTCGATATGTGCAACCTGTACATTGCGGATGATTTGGTCATGCAGACGGGCGCAGCCTTCGCCGACGCGAACGCCTAAACGCATAATTGTGTCACGGTGAATGTCGGTAAGGCGTTCAGTAGCACGAATGCTGACACCTTCCGTGAGGGCGGCAATCGCTTGGATTTTCTTATCAAGTGAGAGGATGCTCATAGGTTCTTTTATCTTTTTATATACCTTCATAAGTATATACCGGATAATTATACTTTGCAAAGGATATATTTCATAGGTATACTTAGGGCGGTATACAGTTGAGGAGTTGACGAATTGGCCCGCGTCCCGATTACCGTTATGGGGTTCCGCTGCGAACGCTGCGATCATGAGTGGATACCCCGCACAGAAAGCGACGATGGTCCGCTGGTGTGCCCGAAGTGCAAGAGTCCATATTGGGCCAAGCCGCGCAAAAGTGCGACAAGCTATGAGACTTTCCGCAAGGCGGTGTCTGCCGCGCTCAAGAAAGCAGGGCGACCGATAACGTGGACAGAGGTCCGGACGGCCGCGCGGTTACCCCAGGCCTTTCCAAATAATAAATGGGTTCGAAAGATCAACCAAAGGAGGCTGATATAGGGTTAAAACGCGAACGAGACGCACACGGAACAATTCACTGGTGCATATCAAATGAAACGCCCGCTGAGACTACCAACAAAAACGGTGCGCGAACGCGTGGAAAGTAAGTTGCGTTGGAACGAAGCAAGGATGCCTGAGCAGGCAGACTTTTTTACATTTGGATACGAGGGGCGGAAATTAGAGGAACTGCTGAATGTGCTGCAAAGCACGGGAGTAAAAACCCTATTGGATGTGCGTTATACACCGCTGAGTATGTACCGGCCAGAATTGAGTCGGAACAATTTCAGTAAGAGGGTGAAGATAGGTGGAATTACATACATACATTGTCCTCATTTGGGTGTCCCGAAAGATATCCGTGCAAGAGCAATTAGCACTGGAACGAGGGACTCGATTTGGGAGTGGTATGATTCACACGTCGTAGATCGTTATTTCAAGAGAAACCTGCATTGGTTTCTGAATCTGGAGCATCCAACGGCGATGATGTGCATGGAGCACGATCCAGAGGAATGCCACAGGCACCGGATTTTCATAGCGTTAGAGAAACATGGATTGCAGGGTTACGACTTCTAGGGGAGAGGTGATGGCAGTTTTAGGTGCTAAGAAAAAAATTCTGATCACTGTCCGAACTTACCCTGTCCCTGCAACCAGGGGGGTTGAGGTCTCGTGCACCGCTGGCGTCACTCATGAAGGAGAGTGGATTAGACTTTTTCCGCTTCCATATCGATCACTTGATGAGGATAAGCAGTTCAGAAAATATGAATGGATAGAGGCCGAGGTTCGTAAGGCCACAAACGACCAAAGGCCGGAGAGTTTCATTCCGAACCTAGAGACGATTCGAATTATCGAAAAACTTTCCACGTCTGACGGCTGGCGCACAAGAAAAAACATCATCAAACCACTGCTGCGGCCCTCAATGTGCAGCATCCAACAACAACACGCCCAACAAAACGCCCCAACACTAGGTGTTTTCAAACCGGGGAAAATTAAGCGATTAGTAATCGAGCCGGAAGAGAGTGCAGTTTGGACGCCAAGCGAGTTGGCGAAGCTCAACCAGACTCTTTCTCTTTTCCAAAAGGCCCCAGAAACACAACTCGAAAAGATACCGTTCAAGTTCAAATACGAATTTTTGTGTAATGATTCAAACTGCAATGGCCACTCTATGTCGTGTATGGATTGGGAGCTTGGGCAGTCGTACAGGAAGTGGCGGGCGGACTACGGCGACCAGTGGCAAAGCGCAATCCGCGAGAGGTACGAAAGCCAGATGATTGAAAAATTCGACACACATTTCTTTGTCGGAAATCTGCATCAATTCCCTCAGTCATGGATTATCGTCGGGCTGTTTTACCCTCCGCAGCAATCCACCGGAGACCTATTCGACTTACTAACTTAGGACACTGAGCCCTGAATTAGGACAGCACCGAAAAGGCCGAGCCCTTGACTTTCCGGACTTGTGCAGGCTTCATCTGCGGCTTTGCCGCGGCCCTACTGACACTGGGCTCGGATATAAACAACTCCCCTAATGACAAAGATCGGTGCAGCCACGATGTCTAGTGCGAAGCGGCGAGAAGATTTCTGGGAAACCGTTCATACACTTGTTTACGCAGTTGTCCTCGCCATTGTCATTCGCACGTTCTTGTTTGAGCCGTTTAACATCCCGTCTGGTTCAATGATCCCCACTCTTCTAGTGGGTGATTACCTATTTGTGTCGAAATATTCCTACGGCTATAGCAAGCATTCGTTTCCGTTTAGTGCGGCGCCGTTCGACGGACGAATTCTAGAGTCGCAGCCAGAGCGGGGTGATGTGCTTGTGTTCAAGCTGCCTTCCGATCAGAAGACGGACTATATTAAAAGGATTATCGGACTACCCGGCGATACGATTCGCATGCAGGATGGCCGCCTTTTCATAAATGGCGATCTTGTAGAACGTGAACGTATCAGCGAATACGAATACAGGGACACGTACGGTAGCATATTGCGGTCCGTCCTTTACTTGGAAAAACTACCCGGCGGTAAAGAGCATTTTATTTTGGAAGAGGGGGATAACCGCCGCCTAGACAATACGCCGGAATTTAAGGTTCCGGCGCATCATTATTTTATGATGGGTGATAACCGCGATAACTCAGTCGATAGCCGGGCAAATGTCGGTTATGTTCCAGCGGACAATTTTGTCGGCCGAGCTGAATTCTTGTTCTTCTCTTCGGATGGCACCGCGTCGCTCTGGGAAATATGGCGCTGGCCTTTCGCGACGCGGTTTAGCAGAATTTTCGACGGCATCGAATAGCGCGTGGGCATGGCGGCTCGCCGACTTTCGTTGGAAGATTTACTCGGACACAAATTCACCGAACCTAGTCTCCTTGCCGAGGCGTTGACGCATAGGGGTTCTCTGGGCGTCGTGGCCAAAGATAAACTCAAGCCTGGCATTCCGACTACCAACGAACGGTTAGAATTTCTCGGTGACAGGGTGCTAGGACTAGTCATTGCTGACGCGCTCTTGCGTGCCTATCCCCGCGAAAACGAAGGTGCGCTGGCCGCGAGACTGGCAGCATTGGTGAGTGCTCTAGCTTTGGCCAGCGTGGCTGAAGAACTCGGATTGGCACCGCATGTGAAAATGGCCCCAGGGCAGCATGCCGATGCATCTGAGACGGCTATCCTCGCTGACGCGTGTGAGGCTGTTATAGGCGCGCTCTATTTAGACGGCGGGCTCGACGCCGCGTCGCGATTCATCACTACGCAATGGGATCCCCTGATGCGCGCGGAGATACTGCCGCCAAAAGAACCGAAAACGACACTTCAGGAGTGGGCGCAAGGACGCAAACTACCGTTGCCGTTATACCAAGTCTTGTCAGAATCCGGCCCCTCTCATGCGCCGGTATTTGCGGTTTCGGTCATGGTTGTAGGATTTTCGGAGCAAGAGGGGCAGGGGCGTACCAAGAGACTCGCCGAGCAAGCTGCCGCTACGGCCCTTCTGGAAATTTTGCCCGGGACCTCACAGTGAGTGAAAGTACGACGGAAGCCACTACACGGTGCGGCTTTGTCGCCGTTCTTGGTGCGCCAAACGCAGGTAAATCTACTCTTGTGAACGCGCTGGTGGGTAGCAAGGTGAGCATTGTTACACCGAAGGCTCAGACCACACGCACAATTGTTCGCGGTATTGCCCTTGACGGGCAGACTCAAGTTGTATTCCTAGATACGCCCGGTATTTTCCAAGCCAAGAAGCGCCTTGAACGGGCGATGGTGGCGGCTGCTTGGTCGGGTGCCGGGGACGCCGACGTGATTCTACTTGTCATGGACGCGGCGAAAGAAAGCCGGGCTCAGAGTCTCTCACCTGACAATGAGCGGATTATTTCGGACATTAAGGCCTCGAACCGGTCGGCGCTGCTTGTGTTGAACAAGATTGATGTTACCGATAAAGCCAAGTTGCTCGACCTGACCGGGCGCTTGCACGCGATCGGTGTGTTCAACGAAACATTCATGGTTTCCGCGCTGACTGGCGACGGGCTTGATCGGATGCGCGCGCATCTCACCACATCCATGCAGCCAGGGCCTTGGATGTTTCCAGAAGACGACGTTTCGGACATGCCCTTGAGATTGCTGACGGCCGAGGTGACGCGCGAAAAGCTGTTTTTAGACCTGCGCCAGGAACTTCCCTATTCCTGTGCGGTTGAAGTAGAACGCTGGGAAGAGAAAAAAGACGGAAGCGTGCGGATTGATCAGGTTATTTTTGTGACTCGGGAGAGCCACCGCCCCATTGTCCTTGGCCACGGTGGGCGGAAAATAAAAGCAATCGGAACATCCGCTCGCGCTGAGCTTGAAGGGTTGCTCGATCGGCGTGTGCATCTATTTCTTCACGTCAAAGTAAACGAACGGTGGGGGGAAGACCGGACTCTTTATGCTGCGTGGGGGCTCGACTTCAACGCCTGATTCAGTTTTTATGGGCGGTTGAAAGTTGGGCACGTGATTATGCTATCAAGCGCATAAATATGAGTGTTTTCGGTGTCGCAAGTTTTTGTACGGGCATTGTGGCGCTGGCATTTCTGGTCATTCGTGTGGCTGCCGGTTGCCCCATACCTGGATGGATCACACCGCCCTGTTCGTGGGCATCGCGGGGACAATTCTTGGTTTTGCGGTGGTATTTGTACGATTTGGTTGAGGTATAGCCCAGGCCCATGGCCGTCAGCTGGGAAGATGAAGGCATCGTCGTTGCGGCGCGCAGGTTTGGCGAGCACGACGCGATTGTCTCTCTGTTCACGGCGTCACATGGTCGCCATCTAGGGCTCGTCAAAGGTGGGATGGGGAAGAGGCGCCGAGGCCTCCTTCAGCCAGGAAACGTGGTCAATGCGAGTTGGCGTGCCCGGCTCGATGAACATTTGGGTACGTATACGGTCGAAAGCGTTCACAGCTATGCGGCGGTCGCGCTATCTGATGCCGAACAACTGGCCGGTTTAAGTGCTTTATGCGCTATGATCGAGGTGACTTTGCCGGAGCGGCAGCTGCATACCGCGGTGCATCAGCGAACACTTCGACTTCTGCATAATCTTGGCGACGAACGCTGGCCAGCTTACTACGCGCGGTGGGAATTGGCTCTTCTAACTGACATGGGCTATGGCCTTGATCTCACGAGTTGTGCCGCGACCGGAGGGCAGGAGGACTTGATTTTTGTCTCACCCAGGTCGGGACGCGCAGTTTCTCGGGATGCGGGCCAACCCTATGTCGAAAAGCTGTTGGCGCTGCCAACCTTTCTTTATCAGGAGGCCGCCGTACCGACGGCGGGAGAAATCGCCCAAGGCTTAGCCCTTACAGGCTACTTCTTTGAGAGCCGGGTATTCCGGCCACACCGCAGCGAGTTACCAGCCTCCAGAACACGATTTGTTGTGCGTTTTAAAACCTGACATACTAGATATCGTGATGGCGCCAAACTGCGCCAAAGTGCGTATCTTGTTCTGAGCGAGTTCCGAATGGCCAAAAACCCGACTGCCCGCTCCACAGCGCCTGAAAAAATCCTTGAAACCCCGCTGGCCGAGGCCCTCGGCGAGCGCTATCTGGCCTACGCGCTTTCAACCATCGTTTCGCGCTCGCTGCCCGATGTGCGTGACGGCTTGAAGCCGGTTCACCGCCGTTTGTTGTACGCCATGAGGCAACTGAAACTGGACCCGGCCGGCGGATTTAAGAAGTGTGCTCGTGTTGTTGGCGATGTTATTGGCAAATACCACCCGCACGGTGATTCAGCAGTTTACGACGCCTTGGTGCGCTTGGCCCAGGGATTCGCTGTGCGGTTTCCCCTGGTAGAGGGGCAGGGTAACTTCGGAAATATAGACGGCGATAACGCTGCGGCCATGCGCTACACCGAAGCCAAACTGACGGCCTTCGCCCAGGCGCTGATGGACGGCTTGGACGAAGACGCCGTGGACTTCCGCTCCACATACGACGGGGAGGAGTCGGAGCCGATCGTTATGCCCGCCGCCGTGCCCAATTTGATGGCCAACGGATCGTCGGGGATCGCCGTGGGGATGGCCACCAACATCCCGCCACACAACGTGGGTGAGCTATGTGACGCCCTTTTGCATCTTATCAAGAAGCCCAAAGCTCAAATCGCGACTTTGGTCGAAATGATCCCCGGGCCTGACTTTCCCACCGGCGGGATTCTAGCGGAAAATCGAGACTCTATTGTGCAGGCGTACAAGACAGGCCGCGGATCCCTCCGTGTGCGGGCGAGATGGGCGGTTGAGGATCTCGGATGCGGCCAATATCAAATCGCGATCACAGAGGTGCCTTACCAAGTGCCGAAGGCGCGGCTGATCGAGCGTATCGCTGCTCTCATGGACGAAAAGAAACTCCCGTTCCTGGCCGACATCCGCGATGAGTCCACCAAGAATGTGCGTATTGTTCTGGAGCCTAGATCGCGCGCTGTCGAGGCGGAACAACTTATGGAGCAATTGTTCCGGCAGACCGATCTCGAGTGCCGCTTCGGTCTCAACATGAACGTCTTGGATGCTAACGGCATCCCGCGGGTGATGGATCTGCGCGAAGTACTCCAATCCTACTTAGATCACCGCCTGGTCGTTCTTATGTGCCGCACCGACCACCGGCTGAAAGCGATCAATCACCGCTTGGAAGTTTTGAGTGGTTATCTCATTGCGTACCTCAATCTTGACGCCATCATTCGTATCGTCCGCAAGGTGGATGAGCCGAAGCCGATCCTGATGAGGAAATACAAGCTTTCGGACGTTCAAGCAGAAGCTATTCTCAATATGCGGTTGCGCTCTCTGCGCAAGCTCGAAGAAATGGAGATCAAGTCGGAGCACAAAACTCTTAGCGTGAAGAAAAAGGAATTGAGTACGCTGTTGAAGGATAAGAAACGTCAATGGCAGACCATTGCCGCGCAAGTCAAAGAGGCCAAGGAAAAATTTGGACAAAAAACTTATCTTGGAAAACGGTGCACAGAATTGGGCGAGGCGCCCTCGGCGATTGTTTTCCCGCTGGAGTCCTTCATCGAGAAGGAGCCGTTAACGGTTATCCTTTCGGCCAAAGGTTGGGTTAGGGCGATGAAAGGTCACCGCGATGATGTGGCGGCCGGCAAATCCGATCTGAAATTTAAGGAAGGCGATTCGTTCTTTAGCGCCGTAAAAGCGCAGTCCACAGATAAGATGCTGTTGTTCGGCTCAGATGGTCGTTTCTACACGCTAGCGGTAGACCGATTGCCACAAGGTCGTGGTTTCGGCGAACCCATTCGCCTTATCGTGGACCTGCCCAATAACGCGGAAGCCGTCTCCATGATGGTTTATGCCCGCGATCAGAAGTTCCTTTTGGTTTCCAGCGCAGGCCGCGGCTTTGTCGTCACAGCAGAGCAAGTATTTGCGCAAACGAAGAATGGCAAGCAGGCGCTCAATTTGGCGAAGGGCGAGCGCGGTCAAATCTGCGCGCCCGTGCCCGGGACCTCGGGCGCGGCGGAAGACGTTCGTACGGGTAAGCCGCCAGACTCGGTTGCCATTATTGGCGAGAACCGCAAGCTTCTTATTTTTGCGCTCAAGGACGTCCCTGAAATGGGCCGCGGGCGGGGCGTTATCCTTCAACGCTGTAAAGGTGGGGGCTGCGCCGACGCCAAAGTCTTCACGCTAAAGGAGGGGTTGGTCTGGAAATCCGGCGGACGTGAGCGTACGGAGACGGATCTTAAGGCATGGATCGGCGCGCGCGCCCAAGCGGGGCGCATGCCGCCCAAGGGCTTTTCCCGTGAGGCCCGGCCATTTTCCGGCTAACGGCAATCCCCACCTCGGTTCTATTCCTCCAATTCCACGCCCGCTGTCAGAAGAATTCGAGAGACCATGTTGTAGGCGGCGATCACACCGACGGCCTCCATCACTTGTTGAGTGCCGGGAAGAAGCGCTTTGACCGCTTCGAGCGTTTCCGGTGTGGCGCTGATATCACGGGTCATTTCGATGCTTAGACGAATGATAGCTCTCTCAGCGGCATTGAAAACGTCAGCATCTTTTGCGGCGTCATCAATCGCATAGAGCGCGGTGATCTGATCGGGCGTACCGCCCGCTTTGTGAAACTCCGGAATGTGGTGATAAAGTTCATAATTCGCACCGTTAAGCACGCCCACCGCGCAGATAGCCAGTTCGCGCAATTTCGCATCCAAGCTAAGTTCATTGCGTAGTTTGCGGAAAAAAGTATTCCAGCCATCGGCAAACGGCGGGCTATGAACCAACACCCGATCCAGATTTAGGGCCTTGCCGCCGCGCCGTGCGCGAATGGCGTCAATCAAGTCCTGAACGTCTTTTGGCTCGTTGCCTGAAAGGGTGGCGTAGGGAATTTTGGGCATGGAACTCTGTGTGGGGGTGGTGAGCTGCAACGCCGGATGAGCGCCTAATTCAGAGCGGGCATGTCCGGCTCAAAACGTTCCCAACCATTTTCGCACAAGCGTTCAAGAGGCTGGAAGCGAGCCTTGTAAGCCATTTTAGGTGAATTCTCTATCCAATAGCCTAAATAGACGTACGGGACGTCAAGTCGTTGTGCTTGCTCGATGAGCCATAGCACAACGTAATTCCCAAGTCCGTCGCGCGCGCCGCCGGTTTCGAAAAAACTATAGACGGCCGAAAGACCGTCGGTTGTTCGGTCGGTGAGGCATGCTGCGCAAAGTACGCCCGAGCGGTCGCGATATTCAACCAGGAAGGTTTCAATTGGGCTGTCTTCGATCATGGCGCTGTATTCGTAAAAACCCATAAGGGCCATATCGCTCCCGGAATGGCGGGACTGCTGGTAGCGCGCGAATAGGTCGTACTGTTCTGCAGTGGCGCGCGCCGGCACCTTGATGCCGACAAGGTCGCGGTTCTGCCGCCATATGCGCGAGAGAGAGCGGCGGGGGCGGAACTCGCCTGTTGCGACGCGCACTGGAACGCAGGCTCGGCATCCGGGGCAGGCTGGCGCGTAAGCGATGGAATGGCTGCGCCGGAATCCTGATCGCGCCAAGCTTTCATGGGTGCTGTCTGCGCTGGAGCCCGAGAGTTCGGTTGCTAGTTTTCGTTCCAAGCGGCCGGGCAGGTAGGGACACGGCAGCGGTGCCGTGGTGAAAAAGAAATGTGGCCGCTTAAGTGGTGTCTGGTCCATATGCCCGGGGTTTGCCGCGGAGGAGATCGTTCAGCCGGTCTTAGCCTTTCCTGGCGCGCATAGAATGACCGGCGCGGGCGCCCGTTGCAAGCGGCAGAGACGCGGCTCGGACCCTAATTTCGCGTTTAGTTCGGGCCGCCTGCATTGCCGAACGTCTCACTGGCAGCCGGGTTCAGGGCTTCCGGCAGGGTGCTGCGCTCTAGGAAGTTTGGCAACTTATCGAAATCGTCGCCTGACAAATTTCCTCCGCGGAGAAGCACAATAGATCCGCGCCTGTTACGCGGCGAGCGTAATTGCACGGTATTGAGTGGCTCGCGGTTAGCCAACTCAACCACATGGCCACCTTTCTTGATGCGCTTAATGAGCGTCACGCCGCTGCCAGTACCACCAGTGCCGCCAAAATCCGGCGATCTGCCATGGGTCGTTAAGTCCCTATTGCGGTAGTCGGGCACCAAGTCGCTGTGGGACCTAGCGATAACGTCCAAGCTATTGGAACATTGGGTAAACTTCCAATAATCGAGGCACCAGCATTGCCCGGATAAAGTAAAATATTCACTATCACCCCGGTGTTAATTTTAGGCGGTTTACAGTCGTTTCTGCCGTCGGGGCGCTAAAATACTGGCCGTCACGCCAGGACATGAGTAAATCATCGTAATGTGGCGAGGCCAAATGTCCCGATTGCCCGCCCGCCATCGCGAAGCGGGACAGGGATCGATCGCCGAGATCGAATACAGCCCTGAAGGCGGGGCCGTGCCCTTGGCGGAAAGGGACCCGCGCGCCCGATGACGCATGAGAGCCGACGTTGATGGTGTAGTTATCCCCGCCGTTGGGTACAGACATTTTCCCCAAGTTTGACACCACTGGTAAATTGCCGAACAGCACGTGGTCGAATGTGGCGAAGTGATACCTGCCCCATGTCAACGTGGAAGGATCATCAACACCCTGTGCGTCGACCCAATTCCTCACGCGGTCCCAGGCGGCGGCAACCTGCTGATCGCAAGTTTCAGCGCCGGACGTTGTCACATCATCGCACCAGTGGGTGCTTTCGGTCAGAGACGTCCGAATGAATTCGGCCCGTACTCCGCTGAAGTATCGGTAGACCTCCTCCAGTTCATCTTCAATAAGGGCGGCCTTCAGTTTTTCCATCCATAAAATCAGAAGCAGCGGTTCGAGCCGTTGCCTATCCATTGTTCCATCCCAATTTTCAAGCCTGGCCAGCAAGGGATCACTGCCGCGCAGGTCTGCGCTAATGTGTTGCAGCAGCAATGGCGTAATTTCCCGAGCCACGAGCGAGACCTGATCCAATTGCGTTTCAGCCATGGAATCGAGATCGGCTAGGTCCGTCTGATTCACCAGTTTGGCAATGCGGTTTGCGCGGTACGGTACGCGCCAACGGGCGGCGATAAGATAGGGATAGTCGTCGGTGACGATCTTATTGTTGGCGTTTATCAAAACCCCGGAAGCGGGATTAAGCGTCTGCGGCAACTCCTCGAAAGGTATCCATCCTATCCAATCGTAGTCGCCGGTCCATCCCGGTACTGGTACAGTGCCGTCGCCCGACTTGCGGATAGGGACGCGGGCCGGGGAATAAAATCCGATCTCACCGTTCGTATCGGCAAACACGATATTTTGCTGGGGAGCGTGGAACATGCGAAGGGCATCGGTAAACGTGTGAACGTCGGTGGCGCGGGCCATGCGATAGAGGGCCTCAGGTGTTTTATCGTTTGGTTGAAGCACGTTCACCGCGAGCGCGACCGCACGATTTTCCGCCGTAAACTCTGGCACGCTGCGCCCGATAGGCAGCACGTCGGTCACGATGGGACCGTGACGGGTTTCACGTACGGTCAAGGTGACCGGGTCGCTAAATCTGACGTCTATGGTTTCAGTCCGCGTTCTAAGCTGGGCTGGACCGCTGGGCGTCTCATAAGTATGGCCATCCTCCGATATCTTCTCGATGAAAAGATCACCAGTGTCGCTATGAGTGGTTGTCAGTCCCCAAGCGACATGGTCGTTTTGCCCGATGAGATGAAACGGAACGCCGGGTACAGTCGCTCCGAAGATTCGATGGCCGGGGTAGCTCACGCCGGCCAGATACCAAAGATTCGGGGCCTGAAACCCAAGGTGAGGGTCGCTGGCGAGGATGGGAGCGCCCGATGCGGTGCGTTCGCCATTAAGCGCCCAGACATTGGAGGCTAGTGTCGGCTTTAAAACAGTGGTGAGATCCTCGAGCAGTCGCGCGAACGGGAGCCCGGTGTAGTTGCTTGCATGTTGCCGCAGGGTTGTGTGGTCCTCCGATCGTTGCGCTGGCCACAGGTCTCTCGCTTTCTCCGGGCCGAGCTTTTCGATCAATACTGCATCGGTAAGTTCCTCGTCCCAATTGCCCGAGAGCTGCAATCCCATGATTTTCTGCCAGACCATGGAATCCGCCGGTTGCCAGGGTTCGGGATCGAACCACAGCACCTTGTATTCCACTGGCAGTGGATGACCGCTGTCGATCCAAGCGTTCACGCCGGCCGCGTAGCTCTCGATAATTTGAATGACATCCGGATGAAGTCCTTCTAGATCGTCCTGGGATCGCCGATAGAGCCCGAGTGTCCTAGTGTATTGATCCGCCCGCAGCGCCAATGGGCCGATGAGTTCCGCAAGCCGCCCCTGTCCCTGGCGCCGCATTAACTCCATGGCAAACAACCGGTCTTGCGCATGAACGTAGCCGAGCCCAAAATAAGCGTCACGTTCGGTGCCCGCAGAAATCAACGGGATGCCATGTTCATCCCGGGAAATAGTCACCAGGCCGGAGAGGCCGTCTACTGTAAGTTCTCCCTCGGTAATGGGGATCGCATGGTGCGCGGATGTCCAAAGGTAGGCCGTCCAACCTATGGCCAGCAGCAAAATAACAGCAACTGCTGACAATAGAGCTCGCCCGATCAACCTCATGCCGTACTCTCCTGAATCGAAGCTATACCCATAAGCGACGTACTTGTGGTATTTTTGACCAAACAACATTGGCGGTAGCTATGCCGCACTTTAAATAATTCCTCCGCCATCGCCCCCGTCGTAGCTTGACGTTGTCGGAGATCCGCGTTTCCGAGGTCCTGTTCGAAATGGTAGTCATCGGCAACGCCGTGAAGGTTCCCGCCATTGACCCTTCTACGAACATCGAAGTCAGCGTTGTCGGGTCCGTCCGTATGAGTCCCTTCAGATGGAAAATGAATGCCTTGCGAAAGCTCAAGGCGGCGGTCCGTAAGAAAACGCAAAGTTAAGAGAATCTCGATTTTTTCTTATATGCCAATGTGTTGTGCTGCATTGTCAGGTTTGGCCAATATATGGTATTCCCTCGAACAACTTTCGGAAACTGAGACCAATGGGGCTGGGGAGGCCGATATGAGCAAGACGTTGTGGATTGCGGGTGCGGCGACCGCATTCGCGCTAGGGGCCGGCTCGGTTTTCGCGCAAGACATTCAAGCAGACAAGATGAGTTTTTTCATCACAAGCGCGGGGCCGGGGAACGGCGCTGCACTTGGTGGATTGGCAGGGGCCGACGCGCACTGCCAATCGTTGGCTAGCGCCGCGGGCGCGGGCGGTAAATCATGGCACGCGTATTTGAGTGCACAGGCAATTGACGGTCATCCGGCGGTCAACGCCCGGGATCGGATCGGATCGGGACCTTGGTTCAACGCGAAAGGTGTTCAGATCGCTGCGACTGTTGCGGAGCTCCATGGCGAAAATCATCTAACCAAGGAAACCCAACTGACTGAGAGGGCTGGTATGGTGAACGGGCGAAGCGATAAGCCCGTGCAACATGACATTCTAACCGGCTCGCAACTTGACGGGACGACGTTTTCGCTAGGCGAAGACCATACGTGTAAGAACTGGACAAGCCACAGTGACGGCAGCGCCCAAGTCGGCCATCACGATCGCGCTGGCGGAGGCGCAAATCCAACCTCATGGAACAACGCCCACGGTTCACGCGGTTGCAGTCAGAAGAATCTCGTAGCCACTGGCGGTAACGGATATTTCTATTGTTTCGCCGTTAAATAAAAGCCCCATCAAAAGGTTGTTCTAATTTCTTCATGTCGGAAAAACTGCTAGTCCATGTAGGCGATACGGTCGCTGTCGCTAGTGATCACGCGGGCGTGGAATTGAAGTCAGTGCTTGCCAAGGACTTGGAGAGTATGGGTTTCAAAGTTCTTGACCTGGGCACGAATGGCGACGCTTCGGTTGATTACCCCGACTTCGGGCATGCGATGGCGGAAGCGGTCACCGATGGGCGGGTCGCGGCTGGTGCGGTTGTCTGTGGAACAGGTATCGGTATTTCGATTGCCGCCAATCGCCATCCCGGCGTGCGGGCGGCTCTGGTGCACGACGATTTTACTGCACGCATGTCGCGACAGCATAACGATGCTAACATTTTAGCGTTGGGCGCACGTGCCGTTTCTGAGAAGGTTGCCCGTGACGCCTTGAAGACGTTCTTCTCAACGGAGTTTGAAGGCGGGCGGCATGAGCGCCGTGTTAAAAAACTCGGCTAGCCGCCGCAAAAAGCAAAAAGTAGAAAATAAGAGGACGTTGCAGAAAATGGATCGCGTCGTTCCCCCTTCGTATTTTACAAAAGGTCTCGTAGAGGCTGACCCCGAGATCATGGTCTCGGTGAACCAGGAACGTGACCGCCAGCAAACGCAAATTGAACTGATTGCCTCAGAAAATATAGTGAGCAAAGCGGTTCTTGAAGCGGTGGGGAGCGTTCTCACCAACAAGTACGCAGAGGGTTACCCAGGCAAACGCTACTATGGAGGTTGCGAGTACGTTGATATCGCTGAATCTTTGGCAATTGAGCGCGCGAAAAAACTCTTCAACTGCGCCTACGCCAACGTCCAACCTCACGCGGGTGCTCAAGCCAACGAAGGCGTGTTTTTGGCACTGCTCAAGCCGGGCGAAACAATGATGGGTATGGGGCTCGCGGCAGGCGGTCATCTGACTCATGGCGCGAAGCCCAATATTTCTGGAAAATGGTTTAATGCAGTCCAGTATGGGGTGCGCCAACAGGACGGCCTCATCGATATCGACCAGGTGGAAAGCTTAGCGAGGGAGCACAAACCCAAACTTATTATCGCCGGCGGTTCTGCCTATTCACGCATCATCGACTTCAAGAAATTCCACGAAATCGCGGACAATGTCGGTGCCCTTCTCATGGTGGATATGGCCCATTTCGCGGGGCTGGTGGCGGCCGGGGTTCACCCCAGTCCGCTGCCGTTCGCCGATGTGGTGACCACCACCACCCACAAGACCTTGCGCGGGCCGCGCGGGGGCATGATTGTGTCCAACAACAAGGATATCGGGAAAAAAATCAATTCGGCGATCTTCCCCGGTCTGCAAGGTGGGCCGCTCATGCACGTCATCGCCGGTAAGGCAGTGGCGTTTGCTGAAGCTTTGCGGCCCGAGTTTAAGGTTTATGCGCAAAGTGTTGTTGATAATGCTAAAGTTCTTGCCGAGACCTTGCGACGAGGCGGTCTCGAAATCGTTGCGGGCGGAACCGATACGCACTTGATGTTGGTGGACCTTAGGCCGAAGAAACTAACAGGCAATGTGGTCGAGGCTCTCCTCGAGCGAGCCGGGATCACATGCAATAAAAACGGCATTCCGTTTGACCCTGAAAAGCCGATGGTGACCTCGGGTGTTCGCCTGGGTACCCCGGCATGTACGACGCGGGGGTTTGGAACCGAGGAATTCAAACAGGTGGGCGAGCTCATTTGCGAGGTGCTGGATGCCGAGGCTGCCACGCCCGGAGATACTGCGGCGGTGGAGGAATCCGTCGGCCAGCGAGTCAAGGATTTGTGCCGGCGGTTTCCGATTTATCAGTAAATTGGGGTCGCAAGGCTTGAAACGGGGATTTTTGTTAGCCCCGCCCAGATGAATATGACCAGGGGGGAAGAGTAGATGCGTTGTCCCTATTGCGGGGGTCTGGATACCCAAGTGAAGGATTCCCGGCCGACAGAAGATAGCGCCGCGATCCGCCGCCGCCGCTCCTGCCCAGGCTGCGGTGCGCGGTTCACCACCTTTGAGCGCATTCAGTTGCGTGAGCTGACGGTGGTCAAAAAGAACGGTCAACGCACGCCATTCGAGCGCTCTAAGCTGGCCAGATCGATCATCACCGCGTGCCGGAAGCGTCCCGTGGAGCAAGAGCGGATTGAACGGGTAATGAACTCCATCCAGCGCCGCCTGGAAAGCATGGGCGAGGCGGATGTACCCACCGGCGTGATCGGCGAAATGGTGATGGAAGCCCTGCAGGGCCTCGACAAGGTGGCCTATGTGCGCTTTGCCTCGGTGTACAAGAATTTCCGTGAGGCCAAAGACTTCGAGAGTTTTGTTGAGACCTTAGCGGACCCCGAAACGGCCGACCAAGACCCGTGACAGCGCTGGCCACCGCCGACCGTGAGTTCATGACCGGCGCGCTTTCCCTCGCGGCGCGCAATCTCGGTGATACTTGGCCCAATCCGTCGGTTGGATGCGTGATCGTAAAAAACGGCGCGGTGATAGGGCGTGGGTGGACCCGATCAGGCGGGCGGCCGCACGCGGAAACCGCGGCGTTGAAGCGTGCGGGCGATTCAGCGAAGGGCGGGGATGCTTACGTCACCTTGGAGCCGTGCAGCTATCGCGGACAAACCCCACCGTGCACCGAGGCCCTGATTTCCGCGGGCATCGCGCGGGTGATCGTCGCGGCGGAGGACCGAAACCCCAAAGTCTCCGGCGCCGGCATCAAGCAACTTCAGGACGCGGGGGTCGCCGTTGAAACCGGTGTTTGCCAAGCCGAAGCGGCGAAAATAAATGCCGGATTTTTCCTGAACGTCGAACGGAACAGGCCGCTATTCGCGCTTAAAACGGCGACCACTTTGGACGGGCATATCGCGTTGTCGTCCGGCGAGAGCAAATGGATTACAGGTGAGGCGGCGCGTGGCGCGGCGCAGGCGCTCAGAGCCAAATATGACGCGATCCTCGTCGGGTCCGGCACGGTGCTGGCGGACGATCCGGAGTTAACGTGCCGCATGCCAGGTTACCGAGGGCGGCCAAAAGTGCGAATTATTCTGGACCGGCGCGGCCGCATGCCCGCTACTTCAAAACTCGCGGCGACGGCAAAGGACGTTCCAACGTGGATTGTCACGATGGACGGGACCGATTGCGCGCATTTAGCGGCCAAAGGGGTAGACATTCTAGCGGTTGCGGCGGGCAAAAGCGACGGCGAGTTCGCGGCCAGCGCGGCGGCGGTACTAGCAGAACGCGGGCTTACGCGGGTTATGATCGAGGGCGGCGCGAAGGTCGCGGCGGCGGTTTTGGGCGCTGATTTAATCGACGAGATCGCCTGGTTCAGGGCGGGAAGCGTCAGCGGCGCGGACGGAACGGCGGCGGTTGGGCCCTTGGGCCTTAGTAAAATCGCCGATATGCCCGCCTTTAAGCGCTGTGAAAGCCTTGTTTTCGGCGGCGATACGCTGGATTTTCTGGACCGCGCGCGCGGTTAGCTGCATGGTCCCGCCGCGCGGCTTATACGGCGCGTGCACGGATTTAGCACGGTCACAGCACGGTTAAACACGCATGTTCACTGGTATCATCATGGATATGGGCAAAGTCGCCAAAATCTCGCAAGGCGAGGCGGCCGCGCGGTTTAAAATCACCGCCAACTACACGGTGGACGGCATCGATATCGGCGCTTCCATAGCCTGCGATGGATGTTGCCTGACTGTGACCGAGAAGGGACTGAATTGGTTCGCGGTGGATGCCTCGCAGGAGACCCTCAGGAAGACCACGTTGGGCGGCTGGAATACCGGCGAGCGGGTGAACCTGGAACGGCCGTTGAAATTCGGCGACGAGTTGGGCGGGCACCTGGTGGCCGGGCATGTGGACGGCGTCGGACGCGTAACCGATATTGGCGAAGAGGCGGGCTCGCAGCGCGTCACTATTTCAGCGCCTCATGAGTTAATGAAATTCATCGCGCCGAAGGGCTCGGTCACCCTGGATGGGGTATCGTTAACAGTTAATGAGGTTGGAAAGGATATTTTTGGGGTCAATATCATTCCTCATACTCAGGTGATAACGACCTTCGGCACCTTGAAAACGGGGAGCGCGCTCAACATGGAAATCGACCTCGTGGCGCGCTATGTTGCCTGCCTGATGCCGCCTTCGGAGTAAAGGCCACCCTATGCCCGATACCACTGCGCCCAATCACCAGGACTACACCGAGTTTCTCTCGCCCGTCGAAGAGATCATCGACGACGCGCGCAACGGACGCATGTTCATTCTGGTCGATGACCCGGACCGCGAGAACGAAGGCGATCTCATTATTTCCGCGCAGATGGCCACGCCCGATGCGGTCAACTTCATGGCCAAGCATGGCCGCGGGCTTATTTGTCTGTCGCTGCCGCGCACGCGAGTGGAAAAACTGCGCCTGCCGTTGCTGCCGGCGCAAAATCAGTCACGCCTGTCCACGGCGTTCACACTTTCCATCGAGGCGCGGGAAGGGGTGACCACCGGCATTTCGGCGGCGGACCGCGCGCGGACCATTGCGGTTGCCATCGACCCTGCCTCCACGCCCACCGACCTTGCCACACCCGGGCACGTGTTTCCGCTGATGGCCAACGACGGCGGCGTGCTGGTGCGCGCCGGGCACACCGAAGCGGCGGTGGACGTGGCGCGGTTGGCTGGGCTCATTCCCGCCGGGGTGATCTGCGAGATCATGAACGACGACGGGTCCATGGCGCGGATGCCGGACTTGATTAAGTTTGCGCAATACCACGGCCTGAAAATCGCCACCATCGCTGACCTCATCGCCTACCGCCGCCGCAAGGAACAGTTGGTGCGCATGGAGGCCGAGGCGCCGTTCCAGTCCGAGCTGGGCGGCCAGTGGCTGTCGCGCGTATACAAGGACAGCATTTCCGGCGCTGAGCATTTGGTGCTGGTAAAGGGCAAGATGGACGGCCCGGAACCGGTGATGGTGCGCATGCATCACTTCAACCTGCTGCCCGATGTGCTGCGCGACAAGGACTCGGTGCGCACCGGTGAGCTGCAGACAGCGATGGAGATGATCGCCGATTACGGGCGCGGCGCGATTGTATTTTTCCGCGAGGCGCCTGGCGGACTTTCAGAACGCATACGCGCCAAGGCGCGGGGCGAGGAACACATAAAGCGCCTGATGGATTACGGCGTGGGCGCGCAGATTTTGGTCGACCTCGGCGTGCGCAACATGATTCTGCTCACCAATACCTCGAAGGTGATCGTGGGCCTGGAAGGCTATGGCCTGAAGGTGACCGACCAGCGGGCCATCATCCAGAACGAGTGGGGAAGCCCACTGTCGTAGGGATGTTAGGCAAGAGCGGGATTAAGGCGGGCGGGGAACTGCCTTCGGGAGGCCGGGGCCGGAGGTTCGAATCGTCCCACTCCGACCATAAACAAATTCATCTAATTCAATGAGGAGGTGTTTTTTTCGCCATAGGGAGCGAAAAGGTGCCGTATAGGCACCACGGCAGCGGCGTACACGTATGCCAAAGTGTAGTGAGCGATGCCGCAGCATATGGTGTAGCAAACGCGACCCTAGAGCACCGTATATTTTGCGTCCCATGCCAGTTCCTCGCGTCTCTTGCCTCTTCCAGGCATTACTGAGTTTATGTGATCAGGCGAACAGGGCGGGAAAATTTACAAATTTCTGGAGGGGAAAAAGATAGCTAGTTTTTTGAAGCGGTGTGGATAGCTAGTGCCATCACCATGCGTTCCGGTTTCCTTTCGGTGCTCCCGATCCGGCGGCGCCGCCGTGAATGTGGCACCGCTCTTTGCCGTTAAAAATCGGCGTTTGGCACAGTTTGCCGCTTCGTGTTTTGGCTAGGCCTCGGGGTGACAGGTGCATGGGTAATGGCTTTTGCATCGAGAGTTGATCCTCGGTTTTTTTGTTCCTCCCCCTGGTGAGAGACGTTGCCGAGCAATGGTCTGGTTTCGAGCTTAGGGTTGATGCCCCAGTTTAATATCAAGAAACGACCTAAACCACTCTAGCAGCGTGGTGAGGGTTGGTTCGTACTCGGGCGTGATTACTTGAGGCAAGAGATATGCTGGTCTATTTCATTCACAAGTCATAATATACATTATGCGACAATGGGATGCATCACCTCAGGATTTCCAGGCGTCCTAAGAGCCTCCCTTATCGCTTCCCTGTCGGGGACTGCGTATGATCCGCTTGAATTCGTGCACCACACCGGTAACCTTTTTATTGGTATGAAACTCCTAAAGTCGCAGCCACCGCGCGCTCATGCGGATCACCTAGCAAACCGAACCCCCGGACAGCCGTGGACCATTTCCCAGCTGCTGGAGATCATGGCCCGGCTGCGGGATCCCGTCAGCGGCTGTCCGTGGGACATAAAACAATCCTTCAAAACCATTGCACCGTACACGATCGAAGAAGCCTTCGAAGTCGCAGACGCGATCGCCCGCGCAGATATGGACTCCCTCAAGGATGAACTGGGCGATCTCCTGTTCCAGGCTGTCTATCACGCTCGCATGGCGGAGGAAGCCGGTCACTTCGCCTTCGCAGATGTGGTCGGCGCCGTGTGCGACAAGATGCTCCGTCGCCATCCCCATGTTTTTGGGAACGCCACGGTCAATGACGCTGAAGCTCAAACCAAGGCCTGGGAAGACCACAAAGCAGCTGAACGTGCCGCGGCGAGGACGACTACCACAGGCGGCGTACCGCACAGCGCTCTTGACGGCGTCCCTGCCGGGTTGCCCGCCATGAAACAGGCGGAAAAACTGCAGAAACGTGCGGCCCGCATCGGCTTCGATTGGCCCAAGGCCAAGGACGTCATTGGCAAAATTCACGAAGAATTAGGGGAGGTTACCAAGGAGTTTCAAAATCCGAAGGCTGATGCTGCCCGCCTCACTGACGAATTGGGCGATTTGCTGTTCGCCTGCGTCAATTTGGCGCGCAAGGCCAATATTGATCCGGGCACCGCATTGCGAGGCACGAATTTGAAATTTGACCGCCGCTTCCGCCGAGTGGAGGCCCTGTTGGCAACCCAGGGCAAAACGCCGGATCAAGCTAGTCTTGAGGAAATGGAGAGCCTCTGGATTCAGGCCAAGGTCGAGGAGCGCAGTGATGCCGCCAATTAATCGCGGTTGGTTATCCATAAAATGGATGAAAACATATATCTTAACTACATGAAAATATTGTGGAAAACCTATGAGAGCGATGAGCCCCGCCCATCGTTTCCGCCACGTCGCGCATGGCGCCCAAGACCGAGTCCGATAACGTTGCGCTGTCGGGGGGGGGATATCTTCAGTCCGCCACGCGCCGTGTGGTGATGCCGCGCTTTTGCAGTCGCGCCACATCAGCCGTGTCTAACAGCACCGTCAACTCGGTCTTGGTCTCTCCGTCCTCTCGATTCAGAACTTCGCCTCGGCGATACAGCCACGCAAGCGTTTCACCGTCGTTCAGTGAGATACTAACCCCCAGGGGTCGGCGCCTGCGCGCCAACTCAACGTCGATTGCCACCAGCAATTCTGCGGTGCCCTCGCTCGTCAACGCCGAAAGAGCCATTTGGCCTGCGCGGCGCTCCGCCCCTGCGCGGACGGCCGCGCGGGCGCCGGTATCGAAAAGATCGATCTTGTTCAGAGCCTCGATCACCGGCCGGTGAGATAAATCGGGGTGATGGTGTACCGGCTTTTCCCCTGGAAGGATTTGGCCTACCTCGATCCCAAGCTGCAAAAGCACTTCCTCGACGTCCTGTTTTTGCTCTTCCGTCTCGGGATGGGGGATATCGCGCACGTGAACAATGACGTCGGCTTCCAACACCTCCTCCAGCGTGGCGCGGAAGGCCGTGACAAGTTCGTGCGGAAGATCGGACACGAATCCAACGGTGTCGGACAGGATAACCGTTCGTCCCGACGGCAAACGCAGCTGCCGCATGGTTGGGTCCAGAGTCGCGAACAACTGGTCCATCGCGACCACCGTAGAGCGGGTCAACGTGTTGAACAAAGTCGACTTCCCTGCGTTGGTGTAACCCACCAAGGCAATGATGGGGTACGGCACCTTTTGGCGGGCCCTACGATGCAAACCGCGTGTCCGCGTGACGGTGCCCAGTTCTTTCTTAAGCTTGGTGATCCGCTCGCCGATAAGCCGCCGGTCGATTTCAATTTGGGTTTCACCGGGCCCGCCTAGAAACCCGAAGCCGCCGCGCTGGCGTTCCAAGTGGGTCCAACTGCGCACCAGCCGGCTTTTCTGGTAGCTCAAATGGGCCAGCTCTACTTGCATCCGGCCTTCGCGGGTTTGCGCCCGCTCGCCGAAAATCTCGAGGATTAACCCGGTCCGGTCGATCACCTTAGCATTCCAGGCTCTTTCCAAGTTGCGCTGCTGGCCCGGCGAAATATGGGCGTCCATAACCACGAGCTCGGCTCCCAGGTCCTCTATGAGCGTTTCCAAGCGTTTAACCGTTCCTTCTCCAAGAAAGGTTGAGGGGCTTGGCTTGGCCATGTTCACGGTTTCTGCGTGGCGGATGTCAAGACTTATAGCGGCAGCAAGTCCCCTCGCCTCCTCCAATCTCGCGCGCTCACGATAGCTACCGGTTTCTCCGTCACGCCCCTTGAGATGCGGGTGGATGATGACGGTTACGGTGGCCGGCTGTTCAGTCTGATGCAAACAAAATCCAGTGGGGGTCGGTGGCTAGTCAGCTGCCTCTTCTTTAGCTGGTGCCGCCTCCTCCTCTTTGGGTTCGAACAATTGCAGGGGCGCGGACGGCATGATCGTTGATATCGCGTGCTTATACACCAACTGGGTGTGGCCATCCCGGCGCAATAAGATCGAGAAGTTGTCGAACCATGTCACAATCCCCTGCAGTTTGACGCCATTCATCAAAAATACGGTGACGGGGGCTTTGTTTTTCCGAATGGCATTGAGGAATACGTCTTGGACGTTTTTGGCCTTTTCAGCGGACATCGGGGTTTCCACCTCTGTTCTATATATTGTTGTTTTCGCTGCGGGTCGCGTTGCTGAGGCCGGAGCGCCACAGGAACGAACCGACTCCTAATTTTTAGAAGTTGCAAGGAATAGGGTCAACGGATTCAGCGGGCTAAGGGCATATTTAAATATACTAACGCACGAGCGCCGATAGGGCCGCACAATCTGTTACATGAAGATCCGGTTCAGAATCACCGTCCTCCCCGGGCTGTCTGGACCCGACAAGGACCGTGCTGCACCCTGCACCCCGGCTGCAGACCACGTCGATCGGCGCATCGCCGACGAACCAGACGTCCGATCCCGGTTTGAGGTCGTTTTGCGACAAGGCCAAGTAGATCGGGTCGGCCACGTCCCGGGCTCCTACCAGCTGGCCGAACGAGGGCGTCCATCCTAAATGGTCAGCCTCGGCCCGCAGGTATTTACCGGTTTTGTTGCTGATAACGCCGAGGTCTAGTAGGCCCACGTCACACGCCGTGCGCAGCAGTTTTCAGCCCCGGGAAGTGCGGATAGCATCTCCAGATGCCCCGCAGCAAAGGCGTCGTAGCAGACCTCCCTCGCCTCCTCCCAGCGATCCCCGTAAATAGATGGAAACGTGTCCCTCAAAGAGCCCGCGACCCCTGCACGGATCTCCTCCGGCCCCACGGTTTTAGGCCCATGGCCTCCAGGGTGATATTTGGTAGCCCGGGCAACACAGGGCCAGGTGCCCAGTCAAAGAGTATGGCGCGCGGGCGGGGTAGCGCGACTTTAGACATTCCACGCCGCCTTTGGATCAAGGCTGCTCATGTATTGAATGTACCTACGCCTCAGGTCCAGTGCGAACTTGCCGGGTGCGCCATTGGCTACCGGGCGTGTATCAATACGCACGACCGGCATAACAAACGTCGTTGTTCCCGTCAAAAACACTTCCCTAGTCGCCACCGCTTCCTCAAGTGTAAACGGCCGCTCCTCAACCTTGTATCCCGCATCACGCGCTACTTTAATCATTGTGGCGCGCGTAACACCGCCAAGAATCGCCTCCGTGGCCGGATGGGTCACGATGGTCTTGTTCCGTGCCACTATCCAAACGTTTGCTGCACTTGCCTCGGTGATAATCCCCTCAGGGTTATGGAGGACCGCCTCAAAGGCTTTTGCCTCCGCCGCCAGCTGTTTGGCGAGAATATTGGGCAATAAAGCGACGCTCTTGATGTCACGTCGCGCCCAGCGGATGTCCGGTGCGCTCACGACGCTTACGCCTTTGCGCGCCATGGCGTCCGAGGGGCCCGTGCTTTGTTTGGTTGTCACGACAACACTCGGGTGTACCGCCCGCGGAAATGGATGAGCTCGGGGCGCGACCCCACGATTCACCTGAATGTAAATGATCCCCTGATTCAGGCGGTTGCGCCGGATAACTTCCTTTATCACGACCGTCAACGCTCTCCATGTCATCGGCGCGCTAATTTTTAATTCCTTGAGAGATCGGCTCAGACGGTGCAGGTGTGCGGCATAGTCTACCGGGTGGCCATTCCACAAGAAGATGACCTCATAGACACCGTCGGCGAACTGATATCCCCGGTCCTCGATATGAACCTGGGCATTTTGTTGTGGTAGATACCGGCCGTTAACATAAGCGACGTGTGACATGGGGCGTGGCGGGAATGTCAGGCGAGGGAGGTTGGGCGTTTGAACGGGACGACGGGACCTAGCGGCGGATCGTTGCGTTTGGTATCCACCTCACTAATTGGCGTTCGGTCGCGGCGCTGGCGTACGTCGGTCGAAATACCCAACGATTTCAGCTTACGGTGTAGAGCCGAACGTTCCATCGCGATAAAATCTGCTGTACGCGAAATGTTGCCTCCGTAGCGAATGACCTGCGCCATGAGGTATTCCCGCTCGAACATCTCCCTCGCCTCGCGCAGTGGCAGGGTCATGATCTCGCCTGACCTTTCCAACTTCAGCATTTGCGGCGTTTGGGTGTTGATATCGGACGGTAGCATTTCCGCGCGGATCGGTTTGAGCACGCCGCCCGGCGCCATGATCAAAATCCAATCGATGACGTTGCGAAGCTGACGCACATTCCCCGGCCAGGAATACGTCTGCAACGCAGCAATAGCGTCTTCGCCCAACGTGGGCCGAGGCATGCCCGTGGCCGCGGCCGCCCGTTCAAGGAGATACTTGGCCAAGGCCGGGATATCCTCCCGGCGTTCCGCCAGGGGCGGTACCTCGATGGGCACGACATTCAAGCGGTAGAACAATTCCTCACGGAAGACGCCCTTCTTGATTTCTGCTTTTAAGTCGCGGTTCGTGGTTGCCACGACCCGTACATCCACGCCAACGGGCCCATGACTATGAGAGCGCTCCAACCTTTGATCCTGAAGAATACGGGTAATGCTGCTTTGGGTCGCTTGCGGCATGTCAGCGACTTCGTCCAACAGCAAGGTGCCCCCATCCGCCAACTCAAGAAGCCCCGGTTTGTGATGCTGACCACCTTGGACCGCGCTGGTCATCCCCATGGTCGGTTTAGCCTCGCCCGCGCTGTCCGCCCCGAAGAGAATTTCCGTCAACCGATCGGGGTGCAGCGAGGCGCAATTCACGACGACAAACGGCGCGGTGGCGCGCGGTGAATGTAAGTGAATTTGGCGAGCAACCACTTCCTTGCCGGACCCTGCCGGCCCAGAGATCAGAACGCGGGACCTGGTCGGGCCCACCCGTTCCACAGCGCGGCGGATGGCCGCCACGGATGCGCAGGAACCCACCAGTGAGTCCGGTGCCACGGCGCGCGTCTTCAATTCAAGGTTTTCGCGCTTGAGTCTTGCAGCCTCCATGGCCCGCCCGAGCACAAGGAGGAGCCGGTCGGCCTCGAATGGTTTTTCAACGAAATCGTACGCGCCGTGCTTAATCGCTTGCACAGCCGTTGCAATCGTCCCATGTCCCGAAATCATCACCACGGGGACAGCCGACCGCATGCCTTTGATCGCCTTGAGGACTTGTAAACCTTCTCGACGGCTGCGCTCCAACCAAATATCGAGAACAACTGCGGCGGGTGCGCGTTCTTTTACCTTCTCGACGGCTTCCTCACCGGTAGCTGCGTCCCGCGTGACATATCCTTCATCTTGGAGAATCCCGGAAATCAACATGCGAATATCGGCTTCATCATCTACGACGAGAATTTCGCTTCCGGGGTTTACAAGTTGTTGTACCATGGCGTCCCCTATTCCCCAGCTTGCGCTAACAGTGGCACGGCCGTTTTCTGGTCCAATCCAGCGTCCTTGACCGGTGCGGTCGAAAAATGAAGAATCACCTGGGCGCCGCTCTGATTTCCGTCTACGGACGGCGCATCATTCAACGTGATCGCGCCGCCATGATCTTCTAAAATTTTCTTCACAATAGCCAAGCCAAGTCCGGTTCCTTTTGCGCGCGCGGCGACATACGGCTCGGTGAGGCGGTCTCGTTCTTCCTTGGGCAGGCCTACGCCATTATCGGTGACCTTCACCAAGATTTCATTGTTCACCGTTTCCAAATCAACGCGAATTTCACCGCGCCATCCTTCGCCGGCGCTTTGCGTGGCGGCTTGCGCTTCGATGGATTCTAACGCGTTCTTCAAGATATTTGTTAACGCCTGCCCGACTTGCCGTGGGTCACAGGAAATACGGCACAGTTCCGCGGGTAGATTTAACGCAAAGTGGATGTGCGGATATGCGGAGCGCTGTAAGAAAACCGCTTCGCGAATAAGTTCGTTCAAATTGGTCGGACGCAAAATCGCTGTGGGCATGCGCGCGAATGCGGAAAATTCGTCGACCATCTTCCCGATATTGCCCACATGGTGGATAATTGTGTCCGTGCACTGCGCAACCAGGCCCTTGTCATCCTGAAGTTTATCAAGGTACCTACGTTTGAGGCGTTCCGCTGAGAGTTGAATTGGCGTCAGCGGGTTCTTGATTTCATGGGCGATACGTCGCGCAACGTCCGCCCAGGCCGCTTTACGTTGCGCGGACTGCAAGGCTGTAATGTCGTCGAAAGTTATCACGTACCCTACGACCCGATTCCGGGTGCGCTCTTGAGACAACCGTACAAAGAATATTTTTTGGCTGTTGCCCGGCGCGGTCCGGATTTCCTGCGTGATAACTTTCTGCTTTGAGCTCTGCATCTCCTCGATCAACGGTGTTAATTCCGGCGCGGCCTCCACAATAGGTTTTCCCACGAAAGTACTCAGGTCTACACCCAAAAGCGTAGATGCCGACCGGTTCGGCAAAGTGATATTTCCTTTGGGGTCGAGGCCGATAACACCGGCGCTGACTCCTTCCAGCACGGTTTCGGTAAATCGGCGCCGTTCATCCAGTTGAACATTGGTTTCGCGTAGGGCGGTTTGTTGTTCATGCAGCCGTATGGTCATTCTATTGAAAGCGCGATTCAAATAACCGACTTCGTCTATGGTATCTTTTTCATCCATACGCACGGACAGATCGCCGCCGCGTACACGGTCCGCTGCGTTGATGAGATTGATGATGGGTTGCGCGAGCCTTGTGGCCAAGGCCAGCCCGAACCATATGGAAACCAGAAACAACAACAGCGCGACAACGCCGAACAATACTATCAAGCTAACTTGAAGGTCGGACCGTTCACTCTCCAAGCGCAGATATTCGGATACTGCCTCCTCCGTGCGCCGGGTCCGCGCCAGCACCTTCGGGTCCACGAACCGTCCAACGAAAAGGTATGCCACCGGAAACGAATTCAGCTTAACCAACGCGCGCACTCGGTCCGATTCTTCTCCCGTCACCACAGCCACCTGACCCGCGTCAGCCTGTGCCATGGCTTGAAAGGGTATTTGCTCAAACGCGAGAGCGAACGTGTAGCCGGCTTTTGCGATCACCTGCCCGTCGGGGCGGAAAATCACTGCTTCAGTCAGACCGCGAAACGCCGCTTGTGTCGACAGAAAGGAATTGAGAATCGGCTCGCTGATGCTGATGCGCGACCACTGTGTATTCACGTCGGTTGCCACTGCGAGTACATCGCCGCGAATGGCTTGTTGATGTTCTTTCAGATAAGCCTGAGCGATCGCTGCGGATTCCTCTACCGCCGTTTGTACCCGGTCACTGAACCACGCCTGCACCCCGAACGTGAAAAAGAGAGTGGCGAAGACCGCCATAAGCACCGTGGGTGCCATGCCGAGGGCACCGAACAAGACGACGAGGCGGATATGCAGTCGCGACCCGACAATGCCCGCTCGATGAGCGCGCCACAGCAGAACCAAGCGGCGAGCAACCAATGCCGATAGGCCCAGCAAGATGACCAGGTCGATGTTGAGCAGAAGCAGGCTCGGAGCAGCATTGGGCCCTTCAGCGCCCCAGTCCAACATGGCGGCATAAGTCGCCAAGCCGAACACGGCCGCGGCGCTCACCAGTACGACAGCCAGGGAGTCCAGGAGTTTGACATGCTGAAACCACTCCGTCCCCGCCGGGCCGGAGGCATCCCGGTGTTCGGGCATGAGTGATGCAGTTAAGCCCTGCTTCACAGTGTTCGCCTTCATTCGGCTGATTCCCTACTTAGGTCCGCGGACAACGTTGAGATCCAGGTATCGAAGCTTTTTGCGCAAAGTATTTCTGTTCAAACCCAAAATGTCGGCAGCCTTCACCTGATTGCCCCGTGTCGCCAACAATGTCAGAGAGATTAGCGTCCGCTCTAATTCGCGAAGAACCCGGTCGTAAAGTCCGCGCGGCGGGAGTGCGCCGTTGTGACTGTCGAAATACTCCTGAAGGTGCCGTTCGATGGCGTCGCCCAGACTCGCGGGCTGGATATGGTCTCTTACGGATACAGGCAGCGCGGTCAAACTCGCCAATTCCATTTCCACGACATCGATGCCGATCACGGGTTCGGCATAAAGCGCAACAAGGCGCTTCACCAAATTCTCCAGCTCGCGCACGTTTCCCGGCCAACGATGAGTCTTAAGGCGCTCTATGGCCGCGGGTTCAAGGGATTTCTGCGGCAAGCCCTCCGCGGCAGCTTGCGATAGAAAATGTACGATCAATTCCTGTATATCTTCCACCCGTTGGCGGAGTGGTGGCAGGCGGATTGGCACGACATTAAGCCTGTAGTACAAATCTTCGCGAAATCCGCCCATCTTAATAAGTTGGGTCAGGTCCCGGTGTGTGGCGGCGATAATCCGCACATTAGCCTTGATGGGCGTGCGTCCACCGACCGTGGTGTACTGACCGTCCTGCAAGACGCGCAGCAACCGGGTTTGCGCTTCCGGCGGCATGTCGCCGATCTCATCGAGAAACAGCGTGCCGCCCGCCGCCTGCTCGAAATGCCCTGCCGCGCGCGCCACCGCGCCGGTGAACGAACCTTTCTCGTGACCGAACAATTCACTTTCGATCAACTCGCGGGGTATCGCGGCCATGTTGACCGCCACGAACGATCCGCTGCGCCGCCGCCCAAAATCGTGCAGAGCGCGGGCCACCAACTCTTTTCCGGTTCCAGATTCGCCGGTGATCATGGCGGTCAGGTCCGTATTCATAAGCCGTGCAACTGTGCGGTAGATATCCTGCATAGCCGCTGACCGCCCGACGATAGGCAGCCTGTCTTCGGTGTCGTTCGCTGGCGCCTGAGCGTTGGACTTCATGGACAACGCGCGGTTTATCACCGCGATAAATTCCGAAAGATCAAACGGTTTAGGCAGATATTCAAAAGCGCCGCGTTCGGCCGCTTTGACCGCCGTCAGCAACGTGTTCTGCGCACTCATAACAATGATGCGCAAGTCCGGGCGAATTTTCTGAATGCGCGGGATGAGATCAAGACCGTTTTCGTCCGGCATGATCACGTCTGTAACCACCAAATCACCGTCGCCCTCCGATACCCAGCGCCATAACGTCGCCGCATTGTCCGTCGTCCGCACTTCATACCCAGCCCGCCCCAGGGCTTGAGTTAGAACCGTGCGGATTCCCCGATCGTCGTCGGCGATAAGAACGGTTGCGCTGCTCACGAGACCGGCTCATCGGTCATGATCGGTAGCATCACACGAAATGCCGTCCGCAAATGCTTGTTTTCAAATTCGATTACGCCACCGTGATCGCTGACGATCTTCGCGACGAGGGCCAAGCCAAGACCAGTTCCCTTTGGTTTAGTCGTCACGAACGGATCAAACAGGTGCGGCCAAAGGTCCTCGGGAATGCCCGGTCCGTTGTCCTGGATCGTCACCACCAGCGGCAGCTGCACGCGCTCGTTAGCGCCTTGAACAGCCACACGCACGCCGGGCTGATAGGCTGTGGCCATAAAAATTTCACCGCCCTTGGAAGGCACAGCCTCGGCGGCGTTCTTTACGAGGTTGAGAAACACCTGCACCAACTGGTCCAAGTTTCCCGCCACCGGTGGTAACGACGGGTCATAGCGCTCACTGAACTTGACTGATTTTGCGAATCCGTTTTCTGCGAGACGCCGTACACGTTCGAGCACGACGTGAATGTTTACCGGGTGCCGTTCTAGCGGTCCGTCATCGGAGAAAACCTCCATACGATTGACCAAGGCAACGATGCGATCCGCCTCATCGCAAATCAGTTGCGTTAGTTTGCGGTCGTCCTCAGAAGCGTTTTGCCCTAACAACTGTGCCGCGCCGCGTATACCCGACAACGGATTTTTGACTTCATGCGCCAACAGGACAGCCATCGCCGTTACTGATCTGGCTGAATTGCGGTGTTCGAGTTGTTCCCCAATCTTTTGCGCCCGCGTCTGCTCTAAAAGCGAGAGCACGGCCCATCCTGGCGTCTCCACCATTGGCGCAACATGAACTGTCATCATGCGCGTGCCGGTTCTCGGGGTATCGAGCACGACGCCATACGCAGATGTGGGCGCCCCGTTTTCCATCGCCTGATCCACCAAAGACGATATCGGCGATTGCGGCGGCAAAATATTCGCCAGCGGTTCTCCCGATAGCGCTGTCGCACTGGATTGAAAAAGGTGCTCGGCCGCTGCGTTAGCATAACGGAGCACGGACGCGTCATCTACCACTAGCGTCGCTGCCGGTAGCGCCCCGAGAACGGACTCGGCGGACAATGCGCCGGCCCCGCCTTTGTCCTCGTGCGCATCTGGTTGCAGCATGTGAACGGATACAGTCATCAGGCGGCGGCTTTTAGATCAGAGGTATCGTCAAGGAACTCTCCAGCAAACAGGCGTGCGACGCATGCACGCACTCGGGCCGGGTCGGTTTCGCGGTTCATAGCGGCTCTGAAGGCATTAGCGCCGCGCAGTCCCCGCGCCGACCATGCCAAATGTTTACGGGCGATACGCACCCCTTGACGCTCACCGTAATGAGTCAGCAGCGCATCATAGTGCTCAAGCGTAACCGCACATCGCGTCTCTGCCGGTGGATCGGGCAGCCGCTCGCCCGTGTTCAGAAAGTGTTGGACCTGCGCGGGAAACCACGGCTTACCATACGCGCCGCGTCCGACCATCACCCCGTCGCCGCCGGAGAGCTGCAGCAACGCCGCCGCATCGTCAAACATCGCCACATCGCCGTTCCCCACCACGGGCACGGATACCGCATCTTTTACCTTGCGGATGAAAGCCCAATCCGCGGAGCCTCTATAAAGTTGCTGGCGGGTGCGGCCGTGAACGGTGATGAGCTGTACACCGGCATCTTCCGCCTTTTTTGCCAACGACGGCGCATTCAAGTTTGCGTGGTCCCAACCCATGCGCATCTTCAAGGTCACGGGCACCGTCACCGCCTTCACCGTGGCCTCAATAATCCGCACTGCGTTGTCTTCATCACGCATCAGAGCCGAGCCGGCATAGGTGTTAACAATTTTCTTCACCGGGCAGCCCATATTGATATCGATAATCGCCGCGCCGTCGTCCTCGTTCATGCGCGCCGCCTCGGCCATGACTTCGGGATCGCACCCAGCCAGTTGAACAGCTAGCGGCGCCTCGTCACTGTAATCCTCGCTGCTCCTGCGGCTCTTGCCCCCGGAATGCTTATGAGCGCGGATCATCTGCTGGCTGGCGAGCATCTCCGAGTACACCAACGCGCAGCCAAAACGCTTTACGAGGCGTCGAAACGGCCGGTCGCTGACCCCTGACATGGGCGCGAGAAACACGTTCCCGGCCACGGTCACCGAGCCGATTTGAACTTGGGCTCTGCTCATCTGTTGCGCTAACGCCACTGTCTAAAGATTAGGCATTTGCCCAGGAAATCAGGGTAAAATCAAGGGATTTAGGGTCTCAGGTGAGACCGCCGTTTCATATCCGCAACACATTGGGCGAAAACGAAAATTGCGCCGTCCGCCCTACCTCCTTACTCTGCGGGTCCGCCAGAACCGCTGAAAAGGGATAAATCGTGACTACCTGCGCCGCTCTTATTGTTGCCGCCGGTCGCGGGCAGCGCTTCGGTGGAGCAGGGCCCAAGCAATATGCGTCCCTTAACGGCGAGCCTCTACTTCGGCGTACCCTGCACGCGTTTGCCGACCATCCCAGAATCGGAAAGGTTCTCGTGGCAATCCACCCGGCGGATGCCGAGGCCTTCGCCGGGGCAGTGGGCAGCCTTGACGTGCAATCGGTCAACGGCGGCGCAACGCGCCAGGACTCCGTCCTCAAAGGCCTCGAGTATTTGGCGGCCGATGCGCCTGATCTTGTACTGATCCACGATGGCGTCCGGCCCGTTGTGGCAGCGAGCCTTATCGACACCGTAATTGACGGGCTGAACGTGGCCGACGGTGCGGTGCCGGTCGTGCCGGTTGTGGATACGTTGAAGAAAGTCAACGGCATGCAGGTCGACGCCACCGTGCCGCGCGATAGTCTTGTCCGCGCACAAACACCGCAAGGTTTTCGCTTTCCGGCTATTCTCTCTGCCCATCGCCGGTACGCCGGAAACTCCCTTACCGACGATGCAGCGGTGATGGAACGCGCGGGGCACCGCGTGATCATCGTTCCCGGCTACAACGCCAACGTAAAGGTCACGACCATGGATGATCTCGCCCGCCTCACCGCCGCTCTGTCTGAAACGCGCGTCGGACAGGGCTTCGACGTTCATAAGTTTGGGCCGGGTGATCACGTTACCCTCTGCGGCGTGAAGCTGTTCCATACCCAGGGCCTCGAGGGTCATTCCGACGCCGATGTCGCGCTCCACGCAGCCACGGACGCTATCCTTGGAGCCCTCGGCGCCGGCGATATCGGCCAGCACTTCCCGCCCAGTGACGAAAAATGGCGCGATGCACCTTCGGACAAATTCATTCAGCACGCGCATGCGCTCCTGACCGAGCGTGGCGGCACTCTCATTCACATCGACATCACCATCATCTGCGAGCGCCTCAAAGTAGGGCCGCACCGCACGACGATGGTGGAGTCCATCGCTCGCATTCTGGATCTGGACACAGGCCGCATCAGCGTAAAAGCCACCACCACCGAGGGGCTTGGCTTCACCGGCCGCGGCGAAGGCATCGCTGCCCAGGCCGTGGCTACGGTAAGAGTTTAACTTTTTGAGTCTTTGGCGGCTTCACCCATCAGCGCACCAATATCCTCAGCCACGCTGGCGGCGAGACCCACACCCGCCTCGGCATACATATTGAACGCAGCGTTGGCACCGGCCGCGCGCAAAGCTCTCGGCATGATCGGGAAACTTGGCTATCGCGCCAATGAAGCCGGTGAAGTCGCCGCTCTTGATCTGCTCCACCGCATATATATATTCGCACGGTGCTCCGGTATCCCAGCAGCACGAACTTCAAGTTCCGCGATGCCCACCGCGTCCGCTCCCAAAAATCAGAGCCACCGTCTCAGCGTCGATCCAGTCCAGATATGTCGTCAGTCCCGAGATCATCTCGTAGACAACGACGCACGGCACTTTGTTGCTGTGCAGGGCTTTCACGCGCTCGACCGCAACGCCGGCGAGATTAGAGCGGGTTTTGGCGATAAACACCGCTTCCCTCGCCTCTTCAACCTTGCCCTTCCAACGGTAAATGGACGTCGCACCGTCGATGATGTTAACGCACGCGGCCAGCTTTTCGCTCACCAGCGCCGTGCCGATGGTCCGCGCTTCGTCCACCGAACCGGTGGTAACGTAAATCATACAATGACTTGGGGTGGACACGGGCATGGTCGGCCTCCTTCTTTTTCTGAGTGCCATCTTGGCCTGCACTTACCACCGAGAAGATAGATTTTTAAAAAATTTACTCCTTGGCGGGCATAGTGTGCGATCCGGAAAAATGGAACTAGTTTTCCGGCAAGAGCACGCACGAAGAATCGATACCTAAATCCGGCAGTGGGCCGGGAAAAATAAAGGCGCAAGCGCCAGTGGACGGGGACCCTTGTGGAGGGCGGTGACCGCACAATCACCCGGCCGTCGCCTGCCCACGCAGGTGGTTGGAGCGTGGGCTAACACAGCCCGGCGGCAAGTTGCCGCTGTTCGATAGCGATGGCCGCAAAGCGAACCCGCAAGTCGTAAGAAAATGCGTTGGGCGTGGGGTTGTAGCCCCACGCCCTCATTCCCTACGCCGGATCACCAGATTGCGGATTTCCGTCATATCTTCCATGGCGAAGCGGATGCCTTCACGGCCCAGTCCGGAATCCTTGACCCCGCCGTAGGGCATATTATCGACGCGGTAGCTGGGCACATCACCGATCACTACGCCGCCGACGTCGAGGTTGTCCCATGCCATTAGCATTTTAAAGAGATCGCGCGTAAAAATTCCAGCTTGCAAGCCGAACTTTGAATCATTCACTTCGTCCAGCGCCGCCTTGAAATCGCCGAACTTGGAGATGATCGCTACCGGGCCAAAGGCTTCCTCGCGGTAGATCTTGCTGTCGCGATCCACGCCTTCGAGCAGTGTCGCCTCGAGCATGGCGCAGTCTCGTTTCCCGCCGCACAGCAACTTGGCCCCCTTGCTCGTGGATTCCTGGATCCAGGTGTCCAGGCGCCTGGCTTCTTTCACGTCGATCATGGGGCCGACGAAGGTTTCTTCCTTGCGCGGATCGCCGGCGATAAGCGTCTTGGTTTTTGCCACGAGGAGCTTCTTGAAATCCTCGTACACCGCTTCGTGAACGATGATGCGCTGCACGCCGATGCACGACTGGCCGGACTGGTAGAAAGCGCCAAATACCACGCGCTCGACAGCGTCTTCGAGATCGGCGTCGGCGTCGACGATCACCGCCGCGTTACCGCCGAGTTCGAGCACCACTTTCTTCTTGCCCGCGCGCGCCTTCAAATCCCAACCTACCTCCGGCGACCCGGTGAATGACAGCAACTTCAACCGTTCGTCGGTGGTGAATAGGTCGGCGCCGGCGCGCGATGCGGGCAAGATCGAGAAGGCGCCCTTGGGCAGGTCAGTTTCGGCGAGAATTTCACCAATGATGATGGCCCCAAGCGGCGTCCGCGACGCCGGTTTCATGACGAACGGGCAGCCCACAGCAAGCGCAGGCGCGATTTTGTGGGCGGCGAGATTGAGTGGGAAATTGAACGGCGAAATGAACGAGCACGGACCGATGGGAACGCGCTTCCACATACCCTGATAGCCACGGGCCCGCGGGCTGATGTCCAGCGGCTGGATTTCGCCAGTGATGCGCACCGATTCTTCCGCGGCGATGCGGAAGGTATCGATAAGTCGCCCAACTTCACCGCGAGAATCACGGATCGGCTTACCGGCTTCAATACATAAGGCGTAAGCGAGTTCTTCGAAGCGCTCCTGGAACCGGGTCACGCAGTGGGCGAGCACGGACTGGCGTTCATAAGCCGCCATGCGCGCCATGGGCTCGGCAGCAGCGGCGGCGGCGGCGATACCGGTGTCGATGGTTTTGGCGTCCGCCAACGCGACGCGAGTCGCAACCTTGCCGGAATACTTATCGGTGACCTCAAGGTCGGCGTTGGGCTGCTGCGCCACATTGGCCAGATAGAGGGGATAGGCTGATTGGAGCTTTGTCATGAGCAAGGCCCTAAGCCTTCGTGGCTAATTGCTTGATCTCGCGATTAAGTATGCGGTCGTTGTCGGAATAGTCGACCGGGCAGTCGATAACGTGGACGCCAGGCGTATCAAGGCACGTCTTCAGCAAGCCGGGCAGTCCTTCAGCGCTGTCAACGCGGTGACCGTTGGCGCCATAAGCCTCCGCATACTTGACGAAATCGGGGTTGCCGTAGGTCAACCCCCAGTCCTTGAAACCCATGTTGACTTGCTTCCAGCGGATCATGCCGTAACTACCATCATTGAGGATCAATGTCGTGACATTGAGGCCTAGACGCACAGCGGTCTCAAGCTCCTGGCTGTTCATCATGAAGCCACCATCACCACAGATAGCCATGACTTTGCGTTTCGGATAGACCATGGCTGACGCCATCGCCGACGGAAGCCCCGCGCCCATCGTGGCCAGGGCGTTGTCGAGCAGGACGGTGTTAGATTGCCGTGCCGGATAATTGCGCGCGAACCAAATCTTATAGACCCCATTATCGAGAGCAATGATGCCATCCGCTGGCATGACGTCGCGGACGGTCTTGACCAGATAGGGAGGATAAATCGGGCAGCGTTTGTCGTCCTGGATGCTAGCGGTATGAGCCGCCTCGGCAGCGCGGGCCTTCATCATCTTCGAGAAGTCCCAAGCGCCCTGGGGCACGATGTCTTCCTTCATCTGCCAGATCGCATTGGCGATATCGCCGATTACCTCAATCTGCGGAAAATAAACCGGATCGACCGCGGCAGACCTCGAACTGATGTGGATTACATCCGCCCCGTCGCGACCCATGAAGAATGGTGGTTTTTCGATGACGTCATGCCCAACGTTGACGATGACATCGGCCGCTTCAATAGCGCGATGCACGAAGTCGGCCGCCGATAGCGCCGCGCAGCCAAGGAACTTCGGGTTCAACTCGTCAACCACACCCTTGCCAAGTTGAGTGGTAACGAAGGGAATTCCTGTTTTTTCGATAAACTGTAGCAGCATGCGCCCGGTTATGGTGCGGTTGGCACCGGCGCCAATGACCAGCAGTGGCGAGTGCGCCGCTTCCACGCGTTTAACCGCGGCGCGGATGGCTTTGGCTTCGGGCACGGGACGACGGACCAAACTGCGCGCCAGTGGCGTGCTGTCGGTTTGTTCGTCGGCGATGTCTTCGGGAAGCTCAAGATGCACAGCGCCAGGTTTCTCTTCTTCCGCCAGGCGAAAAGCCTCACGGACACGCGAAGGAATATTGTCGGCCGAGGCAAGTTGATGAGTGTATTTCGTGATCGGGCGCATCACGTCGACGACGTCGAGAATCTGAAAACGGCCCTGCTTTGATTTCTTGATGGGCTTCTGGCCTGTGATCATCATCATAGGCATCCCGCCAAGCTGCGCATAGGCAGCGGCGGTGACGAAATTGGTCGCGCCCGGGCCCAGCGTGGCAACGCAGACCCCCGCCTTGCCGGTATGGCGCCCATATGTGGCGGCCATAAATCCGGCACCCTGCTCGTGCCGGGTGAGGATCAGCTTAATGCGGGTTGAACGAGAAAGACTATCGAGTAAATCCAGATTTTCCTCGCCAGGAATGCCGAACACATACTCGACGTCTTCATTCTCAAGGCACGCAACAAACACATCCGAGGCTTTGGCCATGTTTCCCCTCTTGTTAAATGATGATTCACGGTAGTCCACCGAGCACCGCTCGTGCATTCTCGGGCTTTATGTTTACGGCACGCGCGGGCAGCATAGCGTCAGCGGTCTTCATGAAGTCGGCGCTCAATTCACGCCAAACTATTGTTTGGAATTGCGGCTCCGCGGCGAGGCGGTATAGGTTCCGGAGCATGAAACCAGCGCTCACGTCGAGCTTCCGCATCGCTGACAAATCGGTTGTGTCCTTTAGGCGTCAGTATTTATGCACCCGTTCCGCACCTACATGGCGTCCGTGCTCTATCAGGACATCGACGTGGCTACAACGCACAAAGCGCTTGACGCGGGCGCAGGACAGCTCAGATATTACTTTACGTTCCAACTATAAGTTATTGAGTTTATTTTATTATAATGGTCGGGGCGGCGGGATTCGAACCCACGACCCCTTGACCCCCAGTCAAGTGCGCTACCGGACTGCGCCACGCCCCGACGGAATCTCGGCGGGGCAGGAATTGGGGGCCCCGGCCGGGAAGCCGCGCACTATAAGCGCCGACCTTAGTCAAAACAACTAAGTCTTAGCTCTCATCAAAACATATTGTTTGAGTCAGGCGCTCTGGGCAGCATCGCGTAGGTCGTCACGCAACGCCGTCAATTCCGCCAACAGCTTCACCGTATCTTCGCGGGCAAGTCCGCTTGCCGCTGCCGACTTACCAGCAGTCACCGCTTTCACCCCTGTTTCACGCAACAGCTTTTGCACGCCTTTGATCGTTAGGCCGTCAGAGTAAAGCAGCGTCCGAATGCGCTTGAGGAGCACTACGTTTTCGGGACGGTAATAACGGCGTCCGCCGGCGCGTTTCAAAGGCCGGACTTGCGTGAATTTTGTTTCCCAAAACCGAAGGACGTGCTGCGGAACGTCCAGCTGGTCGGCAACCTCGCTGATGGTGCGGAATGCGCCGTCTGATTTCGCCGGGCGGGTGCGGGTATTGTCCGCTCCGGCATCGCCCGCATCGCCCATATTGTCGCTGCTCACGAAGTCGGCGGATTAGGGGATGGCAGGCCCTGGCCGGCCCGGTTGGCAGGGCCTTCGCAAATCCGTGCCTTCAAGACCTGCGACGCTCGAAACACCAGCACCTTGCGCGGAAGAATGGGCACCTCTTCGCCGGTCTTCGGATTGCGGCCAATCCGTTGGCCTTTGTGGCGCACGGAGAAACTCCCGAACGACGAAATTTTTACGGTCTCATTCTTCAACAAAGACTGCGCAATTTCGCTGAGCACCAATTCAAGCAAGTCCGCTGATCCATTCCGCGACAAACCCACTTCTCGATAAATAGCTTCGGCTAGTTGCGCTCGGGTTATCGTGCCGCCCATCGTTGCGCTCTCCCTAGAAGCAGCTTATTTACAAAAGGTTAGCCGCTCAGATCTTGGCCGTCAATTGTGTTCTCTTGTGACTGACCAGGTCTTCGAGGATGAATAGCGCAGTTTTCACTGGGAATCCCAGTTTAGAGGCGTATCAGGGCCGAGCCCCACGTGAACCCGCCGCCCATGGCCTCCATGAGGATCAATTGGCCGGGCTTGATCCGCCCGTCCGCCACGCCGGCCGCGAAGGCCAGCGGAATCGAGGCCGCCGAGGTATTGGCGTGTTGGTCCACCGTCACAATCACCTTCGCCGGATCAAGGCCAAGCTTTGACGCCGTGCTGTCGAGGATTCGCTTGTTGGCTTGGTGCGGCACCAGCCAATCCACATCATCAATGCCGATGTTGTTTGCTTCGAGTGCTTCCTTCACCGCATGCGAAAGATTCACCACGGCGTGTCGAAATACTTCCTTGCCCTTCATGCGGACGTAGCCCGCCGTTTGCGTGGTCGCGGGTCCGCCGTCCACGTAAAGCATGTCGTGATATCGGCCGTCGGAATGAAGGTGCGTTGAGAGAATTCCGCGGTCGGCCAATGTGCCCTGCCCGTCCTCCGCGCCGACAACGACCGCGCCCGCGCCGTCACCGAAGAGCACGCACGTTGTCCGGTCATCCCAATCGACGATACGCGAAAAAATTTCTGCGCCCACCAACACTGCGCACTTGGCCTGTCTCGCCTTGATGAAATTATCTACCACGGCGATCCCGTACACGAATCCTGAGCACACCGCCTGAATGTCGAAAGACGGCACGCCGGGCCTGCCCAAGGCGTTCTGTACGCTTACTGCTGTAGCGGGAAAGGTTTCGTCAGGAGTCGTCGTCGCCACTACAAACAGATCTACATCGCTGCCATCGCGGCCGGCCGCTTCCAGTGCGCGCGTTGCCGCGGCGATGGCAAGGTCTGATGTCTTTTGATCGTCCGCGGCCACGTGGCGTTGGCGAATGCCCGTGCGCTCGACGATCCATTCGTCCGTCGTATCGACTCTTTGAACAAGTTCTTGGTTGGTCAGGATCCTCTCCGGAAGGTAGGCCCCGACCCCTTGAATAACGGAGCGGCGCATCACGGAGACGCTGAGCCCACCGCCAGCGCTGTGGTGGTAAGCTTTTCTTCCGGCGTATCCGTCGGCACGGCTTGCGCGGCGATGTGCACCATTTGTTCACCAATACGACTATTGAGATCGCGTGAGATCATATCGACAGCGACGCCGATTGCATTGGCAAAACCAATCGCGTCGGTGCCGCCATGACTCTTCACAACTACACCATTCACACCAACAAATAAGGCACCATTATAACGGCGAGGATCGGACCGCGCCATCACCTGGGCGAGAACGGGTTTTGCGAAGATCATGCCGAATTGCGCTAGAATTGAGCTCTTGATCGCGTTCGTCAAGAACTCAGAGAATAATTTTGCCGTGCCCTCGGCAGTCTTCAAGGCCACGTTTCCGGTGAATCCGTCCGTGACGACGACGTCCACGGTCCCCTTGGAGATATCGTCGCCCTCGACAAATCCGGCGAACTCCATATCCAAATGCGAACTGCGCAGCGTTTGCGCCGCATCACGCAAAAGGCTGGTGCCTTTCAAATCCTCTGATCCGATATTCAGCAGCCCGACACTCGGGCGCTCAAGGGCCAGCATGGCCCGGGCAAAACATTCGCCCATCACCGCAAACTCAACGAGATTGCGCGCGTCGGATTGAGCATTGGCGCCGAGATCCAGCATGACCGTTTCACCGATCCGTGTCGGAAACAGCGAGCAGATGGCAGGTCGGTCGATGCCCGGCAGCATCCGCATGATGAACTTGGCCATGGCCATGAGTGCGCCGGTATTGCCTGCGGAAACAACACCTCGTGCCTCGCCGGACTTTACCGCTTCGATGGCTTTCCACATGCTGGTGTTGCGCCCCGAGCGGATAACCTGGCTGGGTCTGGCATCACCCGTCACTACATCGTCCGTGTGGCGAATTTTACAACAAGCTGCCAGCGCTGCGTTCACGTCCAGCGCCGGTTGGATTCTTTTCTCGTCGCCGAACAGGAGAAAACGCGCATGCGGATACCGGAGATGCGCTTCCGCGACGGCCTTTATGACGATGTCGGGCGCGTGATCGCCGCCCATGGCATCAATAGAAAGGTTGAAAGGCGCGTTCAAAAAAGTCTCCCAACCGATTAAGCTGAAACGCGGTGGTTTGGCGTCGTCGTGATATTTCGGGCCGCTCCGCCGTGGAGGGCGCCGCAGGACGCCTAATTACGTACAAAGATATAAGACGTGGCCGCTAAGCAACAGTCTCAGAGTCCGCCGCTACTGCCCGGCCGTCATAGTGACCGCAGGACGCGCAAACATGATGCGGGCGCTTCAATTCACCGCAATTGGGGCATTCCTGATAGTCACCCCCTGTCAGCGCATGGTGTGAGCGGCGCATGTTGCGGCGCGACTTGGAAATCTTTTGTTTAGGTACCGCCATTATCGCCGTCTTTCGTGGTGAAGGCGGCCTCAATTTTGGGCACTCTATAAGCACCTCGCCACCCTTGGAAGGGCGACTAGATAACGAAAATTGCACATCGGTGCAAGCAGGTTCCCGGCTAACTAGGCTTGATATTCTTAAGTTTTCCCAATACGGCGAACGGCTTATCGCCAAACGGCGTCTCCCCGACTTCGTCTGAACCCCAGGTCACGGCTCCGAAGTTCACCCCTGGCGCCCGTGGATATGGGTCTAGGGCCAGGGCAAGCTGCTCTACAACCAACTCTCCCAGGTCGATTAGCCCCTCTTTCACAAGTTCTGGGGGATCATCGTCCTCGATGGAAATAAGTTCCTCGGCCCCGCTATGCTTTTTGTCAGCCGACGCACTTCCATCCTCCATGAACATTGCTGAGATATTTTCCCGTACCCTCGAGCGAACCGGCACGAGCGTGACGACGCAGGTCTGCACGACTTCCGCTTCGAAGTATCCGGTGACGGCAATAAAGCCTCCGCTCGTTCGTGCCACCAAGAGCGAAGCCGTAAGTGAGCTCAACTCTTGGAGTCCGAGACGAGCCACAACGGCTTCCCGCTCTTCCAGTATCGCGGCGAGGTCATTGCTGCGTCCCTCCGAAGGTAGGCTCACAACCTCGATCGGATAGGAGCATTCAGGCGTTGATGGGTGAATCGGCGCCATCATCCGCTTCATGAACAGTTTCCGGGAACCGCACACACCCCGCGACAATATCCGCTACGCTTTGCTGGCCGAGAAAAGATGCAGCGCGGCGGAGGTAATCCGCCATGCTAACCAACGCGGCAGGTGATGGTGTGCCTTGGCGGAAGACATTGGTCTCCAAAGACTGCGCGAGCACCGCCGGGTCACCATCCAATCCTTTCTCGTACTCGGCCGCCCGACCGTAAAACGCTTTGGCCATTTTCTTAATGTGTCTGGCAACGCCGACATCACCGACGCCCATTTCCCGCAGCGACCTATCCATGTCCTTGAACATCCAGTCGAACAGCATCTGTCTGTGTTATCGGCGTTCGAGCCGCCGTCCCGCAGCCGCCGGAACACCAGCATGGTGTGAATAACAATCATATCAAATCGCCCGTCCACGGTGTCCGGCACACCGAAAGAGGCATAAAAAGCAGCATCGCGCGATTTTTCCACTACTGCGCTATAAAGCGCATCAGCCGGTGAGAGGCGCAGCTTCGCGCGGCGAAAAAGGCGGGCAATATTCATAAATAACACGTCCGAAAATGGCTGTTCCGAACCGGCCCGCCCCGAAGGGGGCTTGGACGACGGCGCTACGTGGTATAATACGGCTCGTCATGGGCACCAAGAACAGCTCGCCCCTTCTCATTCAGGCTGCCGCATTTGCCTTGGCGGCGGTGCTTGCGGGCGGCTGTGCCAAAGACGTGTATCTGCGCGGCAATCAACCGCTGCCCGAAGCCCTTGCGCAGCTATCGCCCGGCGAACAAACCCGCCAGGACGTGCGGGCCCTTTTGGGCACTCCGGCCACCACCAGCGTCTTCGGCAATGAGATTTGGTACTACATCAGCGCCCATACAACGCAATATGCGTTCTATCCGGTCCACGAACTCGACCGCTCGGTCCTGGCGTTGGACTTTGACGAGCGCGGCATTCTTTCGAGCCTGCGTGAGCTGACACTCGAGGATGGACAGAGCGTGGCCATTGCACAGCGCGCGACCCCAACCAAGGGCCGTGAGTATAGTCTGCTCGAGCAACTCATCGGCAACATAGGACGCTTCGGCACTCAAGGCCCAACCGGCCGGGGCGCACCCGGCGGACCGGGTGCCCCCGGCGGTCTGTAGGACTCGCATCACATCATTTGCCGAAAAAAAACGCTCCGGCCATACCTGACCGGGGCAGAATTCTTTGTATCGTAGCCTGTCGAATTTAGTGCTTGGCCAATACGGCCAGCAACAACAGAGCGACAATATTTATGATCTTGATCATGGGGTTTACTGCTGGGCCTGCAGTGTCCTTGTAAGGATCGCCGACGGTATCGCCGCTCACCGCGGCCTTATGGGCCTCAGAGCCCTTGCCGCCGTGATTGCCATCTTCGATGAACTTCTTGGCATTGTCCCAAGCGCCACCGCCCGATGTCATGGAGATGGCGACAAACAGCCCAGTAACGATGGTTCCAAGAAGCATGGCTCCCACGGCTGTGAACGCCTCTCCTTGCCCGGCAATCATCAAGATCGCGAAATAAAGCACGATCGGCGAAAGCACAGGCAGCAGCGAGGGAATCACCATCTCCTTGATCGCCGCTTTGGTCAGCATGTCCACCGCCCGGCCATAGTCAGGCTTGCCCTCGCCTGTCATGATGCCGGGGATTTCCTTGAACTGACGGCGCACTTCGTTGACGACGGATCCAGCAGCACGTCCCACCGCTTGCATACCGAGCGAGGCGAACAGATAGGGCAGCAGACCGCCAATGAACAAGCCTACAATCACGTAGGGGTTTTCGAGCCTAAACTCGATATTCAAGTGGCCGAAATAGTGCTTCAAGTCTTCCGTATATGCGGCGAATAGCACCAGTGCCGCCAGACCGGCAGAGCCGATGGCGTAGCCTTTGGTCACAGCCTTGGTCGTGTTGCCCACGGCATCCAGGGCGTCGGTAACGGTGCGTACTTCCGTAGGCAACTGCGCCATTTCGGCGATGCCGCCCGCGTTGTCGGTGACCGGACCATATGCATCCAGCGCTACAACGATTCCCGCCAGCGCCAGCATGGTAGTTGCCGCGACCGCCAGTCCGAACAATCCAGCAGCCATGTGCGCCACGATAATGCCGGCCGAGATCACCAGCACCGGCAAAGCCGTGGCTTCCATGGACACGGCCAAGCCTTGAATGATGTTGGTGCCGTGGCCAGTGGTTGACGCCGACGCAACGGACTGCACCGGGCGAAATCCAGTCCCCGTGTAGTACTCGGTGATCCAAATGATCAGGCCCGTCACCACAAGCCCGACGAAGGCACAAGTGATGAGATTATCGGACGAGATGAGCACGCCGTCGTTCGTGATGAAGCCCTCGTCAAACCATTGTTTGGTAATGACAACGATCAGTATCGCCGACAGCACGGCGGTTACAATGAACCCGCGGTACAGGGCAGCCATAATCTTGCCGCTAGCACCGATGCCCGAGAAGAACGTTCCGACCACCGAGGCGATTATGCACACCGCGCCCAGAACAAGCGGGTAGGACATCGCCTGAACGCTGACGTCGCCGGCGAAATAGATCGAGCCGAGAAGCATCGTCGCAACGATGGTCACCGCGTAGGTTTCAAAAAGATCGGCGGCCATACCGGCGCAATCGCCAACGTTGTCGCCTACATTGTCGGCGATCACCGCCGGGTTACGGGGATCGTCCTCGGGTATACCCGCTTCGACTTTGCCCACGAGGTCAGCGCCAACATCGGCACCCTTTGTGAAAATGCCGCCACCGAGACGCGCGAAAATCGAGATCAGCGACGCGCCAAAGCTAAGGGCCACAAGACCTTCAATCACCTCGCGTTGGTCTGCGTTCGGCAGGCCTTTGAGGACGATGTAGTACCCAGCCACACCGAGCAGCCCGAGGCCGACCACCAAAAGTCCAGTGGTAGCACCGGCTTGGAAGGCAACGTCATGCGCTTTCTTCTGGCCGCCGCTCATGGCTGCGGCGGCGGTGCGTACATTGGCCCGCACCGAAACGTTCATGCCCGCATAACCGGCGATACCCGAAAGCACCGCACCGATTACAAAGCCGATTGCTACTTTGATGCCGAGCGTCGCGGCGAGAATAATCGCCACAACCACGCCGGCTATGCTGATGGTTGTATATTGGCGGTTCAGAAAAGCCGCCGCCCCCTCTTGTATTGCGGACGCGATTTCCTGCATCCGTTCATTGCCGGCGTCCTTGCCGAGCACGCGGCGGGCGCCGTAGCCGCTGTAAAGGACCGCCAGCACGCCGCAGGCAATTACGAGAGTTTCGAGAGAGGTCATGTTTACCCCATTGCTGAGTCGTTGATTCGATACGAACGCTGTTATGCCCGTTGCGCAGCCCGAATAACGCTTTCAATTATTTAATCGGTGCCTCGCACTTTCACCTTCAAGAGCGGCGGGAGATTGCCAGAAGGGGCTAGCGGGGGCAACAAATTAGCGGCCCGGGAGGTTAGTCTATCCCAGCGCGAGCGTGGCCCCGAACCTCAACGCCCCACATCCTGTTGGAAGACGTTGATCAACAGAACATAGATTATGAGATCGCGTAAATCTCCACCGAATACGCTCTCAGTTTTAGCTTGAGATCCCTGATATCTATGACGTCTCTGTTTGTGAAGTGCGATTGAAAGTAAAAAATCAGCCTCTACACCAAAATATGCTGGTAATGAAGAAGGTTGTCTTAAGCCAATGTCTTGTATACGGGCTTTTCAACCACCAACGGCAGTGTAACGAACACCCGCCGAGCGAGCCGCCCTTCGATAAGCACAGGCACGATCATGTCACTGACCTTCACCAGCTGGAACGGGCTCGCTGGCGGTTCGAACCCTCCTTCTCTTTCCTCAACCACGCCCTCAGAATTCGCGAAGAAGTCCCGCTTGTCTGCGCTCATCGGTGACGAAATCCAGCCGCGGATATCTGAATTTCGGCGCCAGCGCTGTCCGTCACCACGGCGCCTACTCTATCACCTGTCACCTCGGCAATGCGACCAATGGCTGTTACGGATACGCTGTTCTCGCTTCCCAATGCGACGGCCTTTCCTAGTTCGCCCGGGGACACCGTGAAAGCGAGTTCATAATCATCTCCTTTGCCGAAGATGTGTTGCCACCATTTGGCATCCTGCGCGATAGCGGCTTCTGCACCATCGGACAGCGGCACCGCGCCCTGATCGATCACCGCCGACACACCAGACACAGCGCAGATGTGTCCCACGTCGGCCACAAGTCCATCAGAAATATCCACGCACGCGGTCGCCAGCCCCACCAATCCCTGCGCAAATTTCACCCGCGGTAGCGGCAAGCGATAACGTACGCGAAGCTGTTCAGAAAACTGGGCCCGCAAATTCAACTCGCCGTTAAAACAGGCGAGCCCCAGCGCGCTGTCGCCGATGGTGCCGGTGACGCAAAGCACGTCGCCTACACCGGCTCCGGAACGAAGTAGCGCCTGCCCCTTCTCCACCGTGCCCAAAGCCGCGATCGTAATCGTGAACGGCCCTGCTCCCGCAGTAGTGTCGCCGCCAAGCAAGGGCACACCAAAATAGTCAATATCGACGCTCAAACCTGCTGTGTATTTTTCGAGATACGCGTCATTTATCGCGTCGCTCAACGCTAAGGTTTGTAGAAATCCCAACGGCGCCGCGCCCATGGCGGCGAGGTCCGACAAGTTCACCCGCAGCGCTTTGCGGGCCACGAGGTCCGGCGGATCGTCAAGGCGGAAGTGTATGCCGGCCATGAGTGTGTCCGCAGCCGCCACCATTTGCCGCCCGGGCGGGACGTCGATCAGCGCCGCGTCGTCCAGCAAACCCAGCGCGCCCGCTGCGTCTTTGGTCAGAGGTGCAAAGAGATCGGCGATCAACGCGAATTCGCCGCGGCCTTTCTCCCGGCCGACCATCACACGCGGCCTAGCGCCCTGGCTATGCGGTCGAGCACAGCGTTCACCATGCGCGGTTCAGGGCCGCCGTAAAATGCGTGGGCCACGTCCACAAATTCGGCGATGCTGACTTTGGGGGGGGTAGACGATTGCGTCAGCAGCTCGGCGGCACCAATCCGTAGGATAGCCCGCAATATCATCTCCAAACGCTCCCATGGCCATTCGGCGCTGACGCTGCCTTTAATCATGTTGTCGATGTCGCCGCCCCTGTCCTGGACACTACGCATAAGTGCAATGAATAATTCGCTATCCGGTTCGGTGAGATTCACAACAGAATCTACTTCGGTATCCGCGTCCGTAACGATGGCAATGCCGCCAAGGCGTCCCGCCAAAAAATCCTTGATGATTTGATCGATGGGAGCGCCAGCCGCGTCTGCTTGATAGACCGCCTGCACGGCCGCCAGCCGGGCCGTGCTGCGGTCGCTTGTGGACCGCGAATGAGGAGGGCGAGGCGATGAGGCCGGCGTTGCCGCCATGGCGCGGTCCAAACCTGTCAAAGAGCAATCGTAAAGCGGTTAGCGAAGCTTATAGTCCGAAGCCGCGCTTTAGTTCAATGAGGCGCAGGCAAGCCTTGGCCGCCCGTCCGCCCGCGCCCCCTTTCGTCGGGTTCGCGCGGTTTTGGGCCAGCTCCCAGGTGGGGCATGTCAGAATGCCGTTGCCGACTGGCACCAGCAGGTCGAGCGACGCCTGTTGCACCCCGCTCATGGACTGTGCGCATACGTGTTCGTAATGGTCGGTCTCGCCCTTGACCGCGCAGCCGAGAACCACAAAGCCGTCATAGCGCCGGTTCGGGTGAGCCGCGCCTTTGCTGAAAGCGAATTGTGCGGCGAGCGGCAATTCCAGAATACCGGGGACCGTCACCACCTCCGATGTCGCGCCGGCGGCTTCCAGCGCCGCGCGTGCGCCCTTCAACAGATCATCGGCGATCTCGTCGTAAAAGCGCGCTTCAATAATAAGGACGTGCGGTCCGTTGGCCATGCCGACCCAATTACCCTATTTCCCGACTGCTGTCACCGCGGCTGGTTTCTACGGTGGCGCCACGCGCTAACGCAGCCGCAGCAGGTCGCGCGATCTGTTGTCCGGCAACAGCTCAAAATCGTCGATGTCGTCATAAGTCATGTGACCGTAGGTTTTTCCGGCCGGCTCATCCACGTAAATGTAAAGCGCATAGCCAAAATAGGCCCACTGCTTTTTTCCGTCCGCCCGATCGTAAATCGACCAGTACCCCGACGGCTCGTCATCGTCGGCCGCGAGAAACGGCCGCCAGGTCGCATCGCAGTCGGCAACGCAACCGGTGAGACCGATGCGCATACCAGTGGACTGACTGCCCCGGGCGCCGCGCAGTGGGCTATCGGCTCCGTCACCGCCCAGCTCGCGCACGTATAGTGTGCGGTTGTCCGCCGTTTCCAAAAGCCCGCCGAAGCGGTGGCTCTTGCGCACTTTCACGTTCGCCGGTGTGAAGTAACGCATGACATACGCGAGCTGAAAACGCGGATCGTCCTCGTAGCGTCCGTTTCAGTCGCCGTCCAGCAGATCACCGTCAAACCGGTATAGCGGCTTGCCTCTATAGACCCACTGATTCATCCCGTCCCCGCGCGCTAGAATACTGAAGTCGCCTACGGGCAGGGCGAGTTGGGGTGCCTCAACCGGACTCCAACCGCGCTCGGCTGTGCTGTCGCCCGTCATTCCATCGAATGTATAAAGCGGATAATCGTTGGGTGTGGACAGCACCTGTCCGGACGCCGTGCGGATTTCAGCCACGGTGATCCCGAGTGGAAGTTTCATCCAAGAGGCCGGCTGAAGTTCGACGATAGCTCGCCCCTCGACCTCGTGTCCTTTGGCGTTGCCATTGAAGGCCGGCCGTTTTGAGCCCTCTTTTCCCGCCCCGTCGCCGGCATCATCCAGATCTTGAATATAGGTGTATAATGGTTTTTTTCTAAAGGCCCATTGTCGAGATCCGTCGTCCCGGGGAATGATCAACCATTGGCCTCGGGGTGCCGAATTTGCGCCGTGCGGTGCTCCTCGACGGCGTCGGCCATTGGCCGCAACAGGAAGCGCCGGGCGTCGTCACTCACGAGCTGATTTCATTTCTACAAGCGCTGTGACAGTGCGATTACAGGGAGAAACACCCATGGCAACCGTGACCGAGATCATCCACGAAATCGAAACCGCCTACGCCGCGTACAATGCAGCCTTCCACGACGAAGACGTAGCTGGGGTCGTGCGCTATATCTCCGCGCCTTACGTCACACCATTGGCGGCGGCGCCCCGTCGGTTACCGAAACTGATGACGAAAATTTCAAAAGGTTCGAAGGCGCACTTGCCGGCATGAAATCCCGCTGTTGGGTGCGCTCAGACTACAAGATTGTCGGCATCTGGCCTCTATCCGACAACCACGCCCTGCTGATGTCCGACATCCAGCGCTTCAAAGCAGATGCATCAAATTTAGAAGGCGGCCGCTACGTTTATTCGTTCCGCCGCGGCGCCTCGTCCTGGCAAATGTGCGGTGTCACCGACGTCCAGGCACCGTTTCTCGGCCCGGGCGACGTGCCGCGCGCTGGCTTCTAGGATGCGTTTTGATCGAACCGGTCAGGGCAACACGGCTTGCTGATAGCGCGGGATGTCGATTTTGATTAAACGTGAGTGTGCTTTGACGGTGGCCTCACTGATTTTTTCCTTCGTCGCCGGCTTCACGAGATCGCCGCTGACGTCCAGACGCGCGGCGTTGCCCACCGTGTCGTGATAGCTCACGCTGTTAAAAGGATAAAGCAAGGGGTCGAGCCTCACCGGACTCACTGTGCCGGTGCGCACCGTCTGCAACAACTGAAGGCCGTTACCATTGTCCATGTTGTAGTCGCAGATAATGTAATCGACCACCCGCTCGCTCTTACGCAGCTTATGATAGGCCTCGGCACCGTTCTCCGAGCCACCTGGCCAACGCCCAGAGAGTGCAGCATCGCATGAATGAGGGTGATGAAGGCGTTGTCGTTATCGACGATGACAACATGCAGGTTTTCAAGTCTTTCGCCGGTTCTGATCGCGGAGTTTTGCGGATGTGGGTTTGCGGTTTGGCTTATGGTGGGCGACGGGATAAATAGCACGAGATCAGAACTGAAGCTCTGTGGCCTCCATACACTAAGAACGGGAGCATAAACAAAGCGTTGACTACGTGGAAACCCCTTGGAATTCAACCTGAGAGAAGTTACACTAAGGCTATTCCGTTTCATGCTGGCCAATCCAAGCTGGAGAGTTCCGATGCACCGCCTAAATAAAGCCGCCGCCGCGGTAACCATTGCCCTTGTCGCTGTCGCTGGTTTTGCCGTCACGTCGTGCGCACCGCCGCCGCTTGAAGGGGTCACGGCGTTTGAAGGCGCGCGGCTCATTGTCGGCGATGGCAGTGCGCCGATCGAAAACGCCACTTTGGTCGTGGACCACTCTGAAATTCTGCTGGCCGGGCCGGCTGGCGAGGTTGAGGTTCCCGCGGGCGCTGCCCGCGTCAGTTTGGCCGGTAAAACAGTAATGCCGACCATCGTCGACGCCCATGTTCATGTCCGCCAGACGCCTAGCGAATTGACTCAAGATTTGAAACAGCGCGCATATTTCGGCGTAAGCGCCGCCATGAGCCTCGGCCTCGACTCTGCCGAAATCGTTGCCCTGCGCAGCAAGGCGATGCCGGGCGAGGCGCGCTTCTTTAGTGCCGGCCTCGGAATCACAGCACCCGAACCGGGGCGCTCCATGGCGCCTTACACGCCGCCCTACTACATCACAACGGAAACGGAAGGCCGCAAGGCAGTACAAGAACAAGCCGCGTTGAACATTAACATCGTCAAGATTTGGGTCGATGACCGGGGCGGCAAATACGACAAGCTGAGTCCAGAACTCTACAGATCCATCATCGAGGAGGCGAATAAGCACAACATCCGCGTTATCGCGCATATCTTCGCGCTTGAGGACGCAAAGGGACTTCTGAAGGCCGGAATTTCGTCATTCGCCCACAGCATACGTGATATGGATGCCGACGATGAGGTAATGGAGCTGTTCGCCCAGCGCCCGGACTTTGTTCTTGTGCCGAACCTCTCCGGCCGCGGCGTACCGACCAACCTCAGCTGGCTGCAAGGCAGCCTCCCTGCCGCCCAGTTGGAGCAAATCGAAGCGGGGAACACCGATAACCCGGCCGCGAATGCTGCGTTCGGCATCCAGGCGCGTAACCTCGTAAAACTGAACGACGCCGGGGTGCGCATCGCATTTGGCACCGACGGCAACAGGTCATGGGGGCCGCATGTTGAAATGGAAGACATGGTGGCCGCCGGCATGACACCCATGGACGTCATTGTCGCGGCCACGCGCAATGCGGCGGCGTTCCTGCGCATGGATGATGCGGGCACCTTGGAAGCGGGCAAGAGCGCCGACTTCATCGTGCTTGATGCAAATCCGCTGGATGACATCACGAACACGCGGAAGATTTCTGCAGTTTACCTTCGCGGCGAGGCCGTGGACCGCAGCGCATATCCATAAACCGCGATCAGCCAATTAAAGGCGGTTTGGATTTTGCAGGCCGTCTTTAGCGAGTTATCTTGGCCCCGGCGGCGCTATGGACAGAGAGGTCCACTCCTCCGGCGTTGTCAACTTTTCGTACGAGAAACCGAGGGTTGCCCCAAAGACCAAGTGCGGGATCACCTAAAAAAACGGCTCAGATCTAATGACCTGAGCCGCAAGATTATTATATCCGTTCAGTTTAGTTATACGGATTTGCGCGCTGATGCTCCGGCTTCGGCGCGCAGCTTACGGATCAACGGTTCGCGCTTTTCCAGCCACCAGCGGTATTCCTTGGGCCAGTTGTCAAAGCTCATGAGGCCCGGGTCCAGAGCACGTTCCGTGTGATGCGTCCAATACGGATCAAACAAGGCCTCTCGGGCCACAGCGATGATGTGCGCTTGCCCGTCTTGCAAAATCTGCTCAGCCTGCGGACCATCAACAATGAGGCCGACAGCCATGGTTTGGACATCCGCCTTACGGCGGCTGCGCTCGGAAAAAGGCACCTGAAAACCCAGGTGCCGCGGCACCGCCCAGGCGGTTGCCGAACCGACGACGCCACCAGAAGAGCAGTCGACCACGTCGACGCCCCTCGCCTTCAATTCCTTCGTGAACCCTACGCTGTCGGCCAGGTTCCAACCGTCTTCCATGCCGTCCACGGATGAAATACGGACAAAGACCGGGAGATGGTCGGGCCAGACTTGGCGTACGGCCTCGATCACTTCCAGCGGGAACCGCGTGCGGCCGGCGAAATCGCCGCCATATTCATCTATGCGCTTGTTGATCAGCGGCGAAAGGAACTGGTGCATGAGGTAGCCATGGGCGCAATGCACTTCGACAATATCGAAGCCAGCCTTCTAAAGAGCGTTCGGCCGCCGCGCGCCAAGCCTCCTTCACCTCCGCCAACTCATCAACGGTCAGCGCATGGGGCAAATTCCAACCTTTTTCCATCAGGTCGGTTGTAGAGGACACGGTGCCCCAACGCGTTTCGTTCCGCGCCTTGGTGTCGGCATCAGTGAGAATGCCCATGCCGTGCCATGGGCGCTGGGTGCTGCCCTTGCGTCCGGCAGCATGGGCGAGTTGCGGCGGGCGTCGCGCCATGCCGCTTCAGGAACTTGGTAACAGGGTCCAAGGCGCAATGTGATCGTCGGACCAGATGCCTGAGTCGCCGTAGGTGATGCAGCCGCGCTTCTCGACGGCGGAAGCCTCGACGAATACGATTCCGGCGGCGCCGAGGCATATTGGCCCAGGTGCACCAAATGCCAAGCTGTGGCTCGACCGTCGTCACCGCCGTAGGTGCACATGGGCGACACGCAAACACGGTCACGGATGGTGAGGCCGCGTAACTTTAGGGGCGTAAACAAAGAGACCTAGCAGCGGGCATAATGAAATCCTTGGCCAGATTGGTCGAGGTTTTAGCCCGTCAGCCACCCTGGGTGAAGGACGTTTCAGGCACCGGTGTCAACGGCCCCTTCCCTGCAAACCACGATTTCAGATTGTCGACCACCATGTCGGCCATGACCTTCCAGGTGTGGGTTGACGCGCCGGCCAAGTGGGGTAGGACGAAAGCGTTTTCGAGTTCCAGCAATTCCGGTGACACGTCGGGTTCGTTGGCGGTGACGTCCAGGCCGGCGCCAAGAATAGCGTTGGTCCTGAGCGCCGCGATCAGGGCGGGCTCGTCGACGATGGCGCCCCGGCCAACATTCACCAAGATGCCATTGGGGCCTAAAGCTTTAAGCACATCGGCATCGACCATGTTGTCGGTGGTGGCGTTACCAGGTGCGGCGATCATGAGCACGTTCACATCCCGCGCCATGCCCGACAGAGAAGAATAATAGGCATAGGGCACTGCGGACTGCTTGGTGCGACCGTGATAAACGATCTTGAGGCCAAAAAAGCCCCGCAACGGGAGGCGATGGCCTTCCCCCGATACGGCCGAGGCCGAGAATGCCTACTGTACGGCCATGGAGGGACGGCGTTGGTGGATAACGGCCCGTGCTCCATTGGCCGCCGCGAATGAATTTGTCAGCCTTGCGAAAATCCCGCCCGACGGCGAGGAGCAAGCCCATGGCAGCGTCGGCGGTTTCCTCGGTTGCCGTACCAGGGGTGTTGGTTACCATAATGCCGCGGGCGAGGGCCGTGGGCATGTCAACGGAATCATAGCCGGCACAAAAGACGGTGGAGATTTCGAGGGCAGGAAAATTGGCAAGGAAGGCGGAGTCCTGTTTCCACGGATAAGGCCGCCCGGCGATGACGTGCATGAGCGGGCCGGTCTCCTTATAGAATTTATCCGTGTCCTCGGTGTCCCACAAACAATGAACGGTGAACGTTCGGGCCATTTCTTCCTCGCTATCGGGCACGCCGTATGGTCCGATTTGAAGAATGTGTACCTGCTTGAGGGTCATCGGGATAGATACCCTATGCGCGCCGGCTAAGCCGCTCGCGCAGCTTTGGAAAACAACCGGAAGAAATTGCTGGTGGTTTGCGTCGCCAGCTCGTCGCGGGACACGTCCTTCAACTCCGCGACCACGGCCGCGGTATGGGCCACGTATGCGGGCTCATTGGTCTTACCGCGATGAGGTACTGGCGCGAGATACGGGCTATCGGTCTCCACCAGGATGCGGTCCATGGGAACCAATTTCGCGACGCCCCTCAGTGCGTCGGCCTTCTTAAAGGTTACGATTCCCGAAAAGGAGATATAAAGTCCTAAATCCACTGCTTTTTCCGCAAGTTCTAGGCCGGAGCTAAAGCAATGGATCACGCCGCCAAAGGACCCTTTTCCCATTTCATGGTCAAGGATAGACGCCATCTCCGGGTCGGCATCGCGGGAATGAATGATGATGGGCAGATCCGCCTTGCGCGCCGCGGCGATGTGAACGCGAAAACTACGTTCCTGGTCCGCGCGCGGGCTGTGTTCGTAGTAGAAGTCGAGGCCGGTTTCCCCAAAAGCGACCACCTTTGGGTGTGCGGCGAGATCCATGAGCTTGCCTACGTCCGTGGCCGGTTCGGTTCCCGCCTCGTGGGGATGAATGCCGACGGAACACGAGACGTTGCTAAAGCGTTCGGCCATGGCAAGGACGCCGTCAAATTTGGTGATCTTCGTGCCGATGGTGAGCAAATGTCCGACGCCGGCATTGCGCGCTCGCGCCAGCACCCCGTCGGCGTCGCCCGACAACTCAGGAAAATCCAGATGGCAATGGCTGTCGACAAGGAATGGTTGGGCGTTCATGGGGCACCCTTTCCGACTTTAACGTCGTAGCGAGGGAACACGCCTTGGGGTGCTGGCAGATCGACGCCACCTTTGAGAGCGCTGGCTTCTCCCAAATCGGCGAAGCTCCGCCTGTCTTTTGGCACCGCCAGCAAATCGAGAAGTTTTTCCGTCGCCAGAGGCGAAAAGGGCTGCATGAGAATAGCGAGGTGGCGCGTCGCTTCGGCCAGCACATACAGCGCAGACTTCATACGCTCTGGATCGGTTTTTTTTAGTGCCCAGGGGGCTTGTTTGTCAACATAGCCGTTGGCGGCGCGCACAACGATCCAGATCGACTCAATCGCCTCGTGGAATGCTTGGCGGTCCATGGCATCTCTGCACTGGGCGATTAGACCATGACAACTGGACAAGAGGTCGCAGTCCTCTGGAGTCAAAGCACCGGGGTCCGGCAAGACGCCGTTTAGATTTTTGGCGATAAATGACAAAAACCGCTGCGCCAAATTACCAAACTCGTTGGCCAACTCGCCGTTGATGCGCCCGGAAATCGCTGCTTCCGAAAAATCCCCGTCGTTGCCGAAAGGCACTTCCCGCAGCAAGAAGTAGCGGATTTGATCGAGGCCGTATTCGGTAACCATGTGGTTGGGGTCGATGGCGTTGCCCAGGGACTTGGACATTTTCTGGCCCTCGACGGTCCACCAACCGTGGGCATAGATCCGTTTGGGCGGCGTCAACCCGGCCGCCATCAGGAACGCCGGCCAGTAGACGCAGTGAAAGCGGATGATGTCCTTACCGACCATGTGATGTACGTCCGGCCAGAACGCCGTGTAATCGCCGCTCTCGTCCGGATAACCCAAAGCTGTGATGTAATTGGTCAGGGCGTCGACCCACACATACATGACGTGTTTGTCGTTGCCTGGAACGGGTATGCCCCAGGAAAAAGTGGTACGGGAGATAGAGAGATCCCTGAGGCCACCTTTTACGAAGCTGTAGACCTCGTTGAACCGTGTCTTAGGGCCGATGAAATCTGGATTGGCATCGTAGAAGGCCAGCAGCTTGTCTCGCCAGGCGCTTAATCGAAAAAAGTAACTTTCCTCTTCTACCCATTCCACCGGCACGCCCATCGGACCAAACCTTTCGCCGTCTGGACTATTGGTGAGCTCGCTTTCATCGTAATAGGCTTCGTCGCGGACCGCGTACCATCCTGCGTATTTACCCAAATGAATGTTATTCTCGCCATCGGGGGCTTTGCGCGCCGCGATGGCTCGCCAGAGAGCTTGGCAGGATTTGATATGCCGCTCCTCGGTCGTGCGGATGAAATCATCATTTGAAATGCCAAGAGTCGCGGCCAAGTCACGGAAGTTCTTTGAGTTCTGGTCGCAGAGGACACCCGGCTCGATCCCCTTTTCCGCAGCCGCCTTCGCGACCTTCTGACCGTGCTCGTCGGTGCCGGTCAGGAACTTCACTTGAAAGCCGTCCAGGCGCTTAAATCGCGCCAATACATCGCAGGCTATGGTCGTGTACGCATGGCCGATGTGCGGCTTATCGTTGACGTAGTAGATCGGCGTGGTGATGTAGAACGCCTTGGACACCATTAACTCCTGCGGCTCGATACGGTTCCGGGACAAATGCGCGGAAAATTTCCGCTTTCATATAGACTCTAAAGCTTGGCCCGCAAAGGCATCGCCAAATGCGGCCAGTGGTCAAGCGGCTGGGTTTCCGGCGGCAGTCCGCCCAATGGCGTTCAACATCAGAATCAAACTACGCTTGCGATCCAGGTGTACCGCCAATGTGCGCTCCGCGATGCGCCCTACTTCATGCCATGTCTCGGCCCAAATTGCAGGTGGCGCCGCGGCCACCAGCTTTTCAGCAAGGGCATGTTCGCCCGGCACAATTTCGGGAAGGCCGGACAAATCACACCGCGCCCCATGGGCGGTAACCCGTGCCAGCCACCACGACAAAAGCCTGCTTAGAGTCCGGAACACGTCGCCGCGCAGGGCCTTATCAGCGAGGGTATGTACGCGCGTAATATTGAGCTGCGGAACACCTCCCAGCAGGCTGATAAGGTCCCGAAAAAGGACCACGCCTCCCTCTTCGGCGAGTTCCAAGGCACGCCCGATGGACCCCTCGGCGATGACCGCCAGAGCTGCGGGGTCGTCCGCACCGAGGTCGGGTCGGTACCGGTTTATGAGTGCCGTCACGTGCTGCGCAGTGAGTGGACGGAGATTGAGCTGTCGGCAGCGCGAGCGGATGGTCGGGAGTAAGCGGTCCGGGTTGTGCGCCACCAAGAACAATAGCGCTCGGCGCGGCGGCTCTTCGAGAATTTTCAAAATTGCATTCGCCGCGTTGGCGTTCATTTCATCGGCCGCATCGACAAGTACGACGCGCCACCCCCCTTCTGCGGGTGTCATCGTTAAGAAGTTGCCGGCGCTCCGCACATCATCCACGGTTATGATTGTCTTGCGCTTGGACTGTTTGGTGTCCGCCCAGCCGCGCTCGACGGAGCGAAAATCACCATGGCCAAGGGCGGAAATCCTCCGAAACACAGGGTGTTCAGCTGACATTTGAAGGGACTCATGCACCGCGGGCGCACCGAACATATCTGCACTGGATTGTATTTGGGACGCTTGGCTCATAACAAACCGCGCCATACGATAGGCGAGTGTCGCCTTGCCTATGCCGCGCGGGCCACAAATCAGCCAGGCGTGGGCCAAGCGCCCGCTGGTCCACGCATCCAGGAAATCCTTCTCGGCAGCTTCATGACCGATGAAATAAGGATTGGCGCGCGACTCGGGGATTTCCGACGGGTCGGCGTCAAGCTTCGTCATCGCTCTTTCCCTTCAGCAGCCATAACACCTCGGCCAGAACGTCGTGTTGCACCGCCTCGGCATCGCGGGACGCATTGATAACATGGCAACGGTCGGGGTCCGCCTTCGCAATGTTCCTAAATCCTTGCCGCAGGCGTTCGTGAAACTCGTTCTCCATGCTTTCGTAGCGCATTTCCGTGCCGCCGCGTACGGCAACCCGAGCGAGACCGACTTCCACCGGTGCATCAAAAATCAAAGTAAGGTCCGGGTTAAAATTGCCAATGGCGGCGCGGTGGATAGAGGCGATCGTTTCGCGGTCCACACCGTGGCCATAACCCTGATAAGCCATAGTGGAATCGAAAAACCGGTCGCATACGACAATCTTTCCCGATTTCAGCGCAGGCCAGACAGTATTCACCATGTGGTTTCTGCGCGCAGCTGTATGTAAAAGCGTTTCAGTGAGTCCGTCCCACTGATCAGCGACACCCTCCACGAGCAATCTCCGGATTTCCTCCGCGCCCAACGCCCCGCCCGGCTCACGGGTGATCAAGACATCCTTATCTTGTTCCTCCAGGGACTTGCCGAGCAGCCGGGCTTGAGTGGATTTGCCGCATCCCTCACCGCCCTCCAGCGTAATAAACCAACCGCGCGCCACAAGATATCCCTTACCGCCAAGTGTCCACACCTTGGTAGAGTGGCCCCCTGAGGACCCCATTTCAAGAAGGACTGGGCCTAGTCCTCGATTCCGGTGGTTTCATTTTTTAATAGCTTGGATGCTGGAAGCGGCGGCCCGAAAATAAGGTAGGAAGCGGCCGCCTGTAGGCGACCAAAAAACCCAAGCCGGGCTACAGCGACCGTGGCGTGCAGCGGTACCTCGATTGCTTCAAGGTCCCCTGCTCGTGCTTCAAGCATAGCCACCTGCTGGTCTATTGGCAGTGGCGCGGGAACGGGCCACTCATACGTGACTTTCACTTCCAGAGCTTGCACGTTCGCACGGGGCACCGTGATCACAATGTCTTGATGCGCTGCGACGGGGACCGTGGTCGAGCCGCCAAGCCATACTTCAATGTCAGTGACGACTTCGCCGGCATCGAATAATTCCCGGTTCACGAACTCACGGAATCCCCAATCCATCAGTTTGATAGTTTCCTCATCCCGTGCGCGAATGCTCTCCATGCCATTGGCGACAAGAATGAGTCGCCGCCCGTTACGAATTGACGAGGCTATAAGTCCAAAGCCCGCATCGGCGGTGTAGCCGGTCTTGAGCCCGTCCGCACCGCTTCCGACCCTGTACAGCAGCGGATTGCGATTGCCTTGCGTAATGTTGTTGTAGGTAAAAGAGGTCTCGCTATAGAGCGCGTAGTATTCGGGGAAGTCCAGAATCATGCGCTTGGCGATGAGCGCCAGATCGTGAGCCGTCATGTAGTGGCTGCTGTCGGGTAAGCCGGTGGAGTTGGTGAAATGACTGTTGGTCAATCCGATATCCATGGCTTTCGTATTCATCGCGGCGGCGAAAATTTCTTCGCTGCCCGCTAACCCCTCTGCAAGAACGATGCACGCATCGTTTCCCGATTGAATGATTACGCCGCGTAACAGATCCTCCACTTTGACCGCAGATCCGGGCTCCAGAAACATGGTCGACCCGCCACTGGCAGCACCACCTTTGCGCCAAGCATTAGCGCTGACGTTCAATTCGCTATCCAGAGATAACCGCCCAGCTTTCAGGGCGTCGAAAACCATGTAAGTGGTCATCAGCTTGCTCATGGATGACGGTGGCATGCGTTCGTCGACATTCTTCGCTGCAAGAATTGCGTCGGTGAGGAAATCCACTAGTACATACTCTCGGGCGTTGATGTCTATCGAGGCCGCGTGTCCCGGTGAGGCCAGCGAAAATACAACAAGGTTTAAAAGAGCGAGCCACCTTCTCATTACTAAATCTCAATCCACCGGTGTTTTGAGGGAATCATGATAACTCTAGGTTAGTTGCGCACGACCTGGGCATCACCGTAGCCGTAAGATCTAACCTGAGCGAGCAATTCGGCGGCGGCATCTTCGTCATCGAAGGGGCCCAACCGCACACGAAAATACTGAACACCGTCGACGACAATCGGCATCACAAAGGCCTCGCCGAACTCATCCAACTGCTGCGCTAACCGGAGCGCATTGGATTCCTCAGAGAACGCGCCGGCCTGAACGAAGAGTCCGCTCGTTGGAATGTCTGCCGACACCGCTTGGACCGGCAATTCTTTCGGGGTAGTCCCGACAGCGTTCGGCGCAATGGGTATCTGGACGGGCCCGGGTGTGCCGCCCGGCACAGCTTCGGGTGGGGCAGGCGGTGGTGTGGAGGGAGCTCTACCGCATCCACTGTCGTACGCGGCGCCGATATAACTCGGGGCATTGCACCTGGATTGCGCCCAAGCGCGAGGTTCTTGATATTCAAACTCTCTGTTGAATCTATCTCAACCCGCACGCGGGTTGTCCCCGCTTCGTAAAATCCGAGTAATTGTGCGCCGCGCCGCGACACGTCGATGATGCGGTTTCTTTTAAAGGGCCCGCGGTCATTAATCCGTAAAATCACTGTACGGTTATTTTCCAGGTTGGTGACCCGGACAATGCTTGGCAACGGCAATGTCGGATGCGCAGCCGTTAAATCATTCATATCATAGATTTCGCCGTTGGCGGTTCGTTTGCCGTGAAAATCAGAGCCGTACCACGAGGCGGTGCCCTTCTGGCTGTACGCGTAATCTTCGGCGGGGTAGTACCAAATGCCGGCGATCTTATAGGGGCGTCCAACCTTGTATGTAACGCCGGGCGGCAGGACGAGCACGCCATTGCTCGGCATCGATAAAGGCGCCGGGGTGGACGAACACGCGGCCAACCCCAACGCGGAGCACACCAAGACGAGCGATGCGCAAACCATCCGCGTGGAAAATATCATCACTTAGTGCCGAATAATAAAGCCCCTACAAGATATTGTACTCTAGCCAAGATGCCGGAAGCTGGCAAGGCGCACTCAGTGCTCCGGGTTGGGGTCGACGCCAGACGTTCTAACAATGGCGGCTGCAACAGAGCGGTCCGCGTAGCCGTCGGCAACCAAGCTGTTGGCGCTCTGGAATGATCGGATCGCGCGGCGGGTTCGGCTCCCCACTATGCCGTCAGCATCGTCGGAAAGAAATCCGAGGGCGATAAGGCCCTGCTGCAATCCGATGGCTTCGGCCCGGGTCAATGGCTCGTCGGTACTTGAGGGTGCCGACAGCTGCCCTGCTCCAACCAATCTATCCGCCAGATGTCCAACCGCGATCGCGTAGAATGTGGAGCGGTTCCACTCCAGGATGACGTTGTAATTGTCATAGACGAGAAATGCCGGACCTTCGGAGCCCTCGGGCATCACAAGCGACGCAAGAATGTCTGCATGAGGCAAAGCGTGGCCACCTACTTGCTTCACTCCGAGCACCGCCCAACGGCTCAAAGGCAATTTGTTCTCCTTGGGCACGGTTTCCACGCTTACCAACCCAATATCGAATTCGTCGGGTAACCAGATCTCCCGGCCCCAGGTGAAACCAAATTTCCAATCGAGGATACGCAAGTAATTAGCCGCCGACCCAAGCGCGTCCGGAACGCTATTCCATAGATCAATACGCTCGTTGCCATCCTGGTCTACGGCATGCGCAAGAAAATTCGACGGCATGAATTGTGTGTGGCCCATCGCGCCAGCCCATGATCCTTTCATCTCGCCGACAGTGATATGCCTGCGATCAAGAATCGTGAGTGCGTCAAAAAGTTCACGACGGAACATCGCTCCTCGCCTGCCGTCAAAAGACAACGTCGCGAGCGCGCCCACAACCGGAAATTCACCTTTGAGCACGCCGTAATTGCTTTCCAGTCCCCAAAACGCCACAAGAAAACGGCCCGGAACACCATATTCCCACTCAAGGAACGCAAGCAATTTGGCGTGTTGCTGCATCATTGCTCGGCCATTTGTCACGCGAGCGTCTGTCACGACCGCACGGAGATAGCGTGAAAACGTTTGCGTGAATTCGGGTTGCTGCCGGTCCAACTCGATAACGCGCGGAATTGGTTCGAGGTCGGTGAACGCCTGATCAAGCGTCCCTGTTGAGATACCGCGTTCAGAAGCTTCTAGCTTCACCCCCGCAATCCAAGCAGAAAACTCGGGGTTGTTTTCTGCAGCACGCCCATGGGCAATGGCGACGCATAGCGCCACGACGACGAACCCGGCAACACGATTTATCTTAAAATAACCCTTTTGCATGCTCCAACAGTGCAGCCGTAAACCGTATATGGCAAGGGGATTGCCATCAAAACCTGATCGGGTCGGAGGCGCAGTGTACGGTATGGGAATAGCCCACCGTTCCGCTAAGCCCCACCGCACCAGCGTGTCTAGAAAGCCGCCTCATATATGTTTACGCAATTGTTCAAACCTACAACCTTTTCGCAGAGTCCTCTTTCGTTACGGACTTTACGCCGGCTGGCTGGCAGGTGACCGCCAAGACCATCTGGTTTTCCGTCCTGTTCACCGGCATCTGGGTCTGGGGCGTGTCTCGTGTCCGGCAATCCTTCGTCTTGGCACTGATGACCATGGGACTTAGGCGATTGCCGCGCCGATCAATCCGCTGCGTTTGCTAAACAAGCTCCGCAGCAGCGATGCGGAACTTGAGGCGGCGGACTCCCTACACTTCTCGCGTTGGCTCGATATTTTGCGGAGCAGCCAAAGTCCGACAGGACTTTGGCATTTGTGGCAAGCGCCGGACACCACAACAATCTAAACGGGCTGGCTAATTTTCGAGCCATACGCGATGGGGACTATCTCGCAAACGTTGATTTGATCCTGCACATTGAACACGTTACCGGCGGTGGAGTTGCGCGTTCGACGGGATTGAGACGCCCCTTACCAAACGGCTACACTCCGACGAACTTTGGCTTAAAACTGTTTCCACGACGTATCCCCAAAATAAGAAAGTCGGGATCAGCAATGGCGCGCCGCACATCCTCGATATGTGGCGTCAGGGCGTAACTTGTTTTGGCTTTGGCCTCAGCTTCAATAAAATGGCAGATAACTTCAATCCTGGAGAGCTGGGGGCGTTTCGCGACCTTTCCATACCAAGAACGCAGATGATTTCTAGTGGTGGGTTTTATCACACGACCGGTGAAGTGGCTGGCTCGCTCTCGCAAACTGAACTGGAGCGACCGCCCGGTTCTACGCCTACCTAATCAAGCAGGCCGCTGATACGCCTGCCGACCTCCTTCAAGGTAGCGCGTGGGCTGGTGATCAAACTTGTCCGCACGTTCCATGAACACAGCGTGTTACAAGGGTTGCAAAATGGTTGCAAATAAGCGAAACGACGACGCGCGATAAAGCATTTTGTGAGCATCAACAATGGAAGGGTGGCCGAGCGGTTGAAGGCACCGGTCTTGAAAACCGGCAGGGGTCGAGAGACTCCTCGTGGGTTCGAATCCCACCCCCTCCGCCATAATCCTTTCTTAGTGCATCCCAGACTTTCCAAAAAGTGTTGTATAAGCTTGATTAGGAAGCTATCGACGTCTTGCGCCATCTTGTGATTTCCCGTACATTCCCAGCAAATATAAGGAATTAAATAGGGAGTACATGTAATGGCGTCTGGTCGCAAGCCGAAAGGAAAGCATCCCGACAAGAGGTTGACGCCGGTTTTCGTGCGCAAGACCTCCGAAGCTGGCCGGTACTGCGACGGCAATGGCCTTTACCTGAAGATCGAGCCATCCGGTGCACGACGATGGGAGCAAAGGCTCGTGATCCAGGGACGGCAGCGGACGCTCGGGCTTGGTGGGGTGCAGCTAGTATCGCTTGCAGAGGCCCGCGAGAAAGCGCTCGCCAACCGCAAGAACGCGCGCGTTGGCGGCGATCCGATGGACCTTCGGCGGCAAGCCAGCATACCAACCTTGGAGGCTGCTGCAGCGGCCGTCATTGAGCTTCACCGGCCAAGCTGGCGTAACGCCAAGCACGCCGCACAGTGGGAAGCTACTCTGCGTACTTACGTCTACACTCGTCTGGGCAAACGCCCGGTATCGGATATCGACACAGCAGATGTCCTCAACGTGCTCATGCCGATCTGGCACGAGAAACCGGAAACCGCGCGCCGGGTGCGCCAACGCATCTCGACGGTCATGAAATGGGCCGTGGCGGCATTGTCACGTTAACGCCGTGGCTTCGGCACGGCCGGTGCTTTAGCGTCTCTGAATGTGCAAGATATCTTACCGTCGTCACCGCTTTCCGCCGATCATCATCCAGCATGCCGTCTGGCTGTATTGCCGTTTCACGCTGAGCTATCGGGACGTTGAGGACCTGCTTGCCGAGCGTGGTCTCGACCTCTCGTATGAGACAGTTCGAAGATGGGTCTTGAAATTCGGCCGGGCATATGCACGGCGGATTCAACGTCGGCGGCCACGACCGACCGAACGATGGCACTTGGACGAGATGGTCGTGGTGATCCGGGGAAGGCGGTACTTTCTCTGGCGTGCCGTGGACAGCGAAGGCGAAGTCTTGGATTTCCTGATTCAGTCCCGCAGGAACACGAAGGCCGCGATTCGGTTGATGCGCAAACTGTTGAAGAAGCAGGGTTTTGCGCCATCGACAATCGTCACCGATAAACTTCGTTCCTACGGCTCAGCGATCCGCAAGCTCGGCCTTTGCGCAGAGCATGAGCAGGGCTTACGGAAGAACAATCGAGCCGAAAACTCCCATCAGCCGGTCCGACGACGAGAGCGAAAGATGCAGCGCTTCAAATCGCCAAAGTCTGCCCAGAGATTCCTCGCCATCCACGCTGCCGTCTACAATCTCTTCAACGTCCAGCGCCACCTGATTTCCCGCCGGACGCTTCGCCGATTTCGCACCTCAGCCATGGCGGAATGGCGGGCAACAACAACGGTCGCTTAACGAACGCAATCGGGAAAAGCCTTTCACCCGCCGCCATTAAGTTGACAGTGCCGGTTGTTCCAATGAAACGCCGCTTGATGACGATGCTGGAGCATAACCTCCCAAAAGCTTAGTTGGACCGAAAAGCTCAGGCGTTGCCCAGAGACTCAATCCGCATCATGTGTGGGAGTTCCACAAGCGCTGCATTGGTCTGCACGCGCTTCAGGGCACGCAATAAATTCGCCTCCAAAGTTTCATGTGTGATGATCACGACATTGACATTTGCGTTTTCATTACGCCCGCGCTGTAATACAGACTCCATGGATACGTCCTCGTCGCGAAACGCGGACGCGATATCGGCAAAAACTCCCGGCCGGTCGACAACAAGAAGGCGAACGTAATATTCACCCACATGCTGTTCGACGGGAACTGACCGCGGAGTTTTCAGGTAGTGTACGGGGACGCCAAACACCGGTGCGTGCCGCCCTGCCGCTATATCCATGATATCCGACACAATGGCGGACGCCGTGGGTCCCGCGCCCGCACCACGCCCTTCGTAGATAGATTTACCGACAAAATCTCCCTCTGCTACAACGGCGTTGAACACGCCTTCGACAGACGCCAACGGATGGTCGGGCCTAATGAGGCAAGGACAGACGCGCTGAAGAATTCCGCCGTCGGCACACTCAGCCAGACGCTCCGCAAGACCCAGCAGCTTAATGCGATACCCGAACTCGTCCGCGTATTGGATATCCAGCGTGGAAATGTTGCGAATACCTTCAACGTGCACAGCATTAACGTCGATGACGGTGCCGAACGCCACGCTGGCTAGAATCGCTAGTTTGTTCGCGGCATCAATACCATCAACATCAAAAGTGGGATCGGCCTCGGCGTAGCCAAGTGTCTGTGCTTCCTCCAGGACGTCGTCGAAGTCGCGGCCGGTCATCCGCATGGTTGAAATAATGTAATTACAGGTACCGTTGAGAATCCCGGTGATTTTGTTAATGGAATTGCTGGCGAGACCTTCTCGAAGGGCCTTGATGATGGGAACACCGCCGGCGACCGCTGCCTCGTAGGCCAGACTGACGCCAGAGCCTTCGGCCATCTTGGCGAGTTCAATCCCGTGATTGGCGAGCAGCGCCTTATTCGCCGTCACGACGTGAAGTTTGCGCGTTAAAGCCGCTTCGACTGTTTCTCGGGCACTTCCCTCAGCGCCGCCGATCACCTCTACGACAATATCGACATCGGCTTCAGCCGCCAACGTAGCACCGTCGTCGAACCAGGCCACATCGCCAAAATCAAGGCCACGATCTTTTTTCCGATGCGAAGCGGAGACCGCCGACACTACAAGCTGCCGCCCACAGCGCTCGGCGATCACTTGGCTGTTCGCTTTCAACAGCTTGAAGGTACCGACCCCTACAGTTCCAAGACCAGCAATCCCAATTTTTGTGGGTTTACTCACGACGGCGCCGCTCGCCGCTTCTCCGCATCTTCCAAAGCGGCGCCGGCATTTCCGAAAAAGGTTCGGATATTGCGAACAGCTTGGCGGATGCGATGTTTGTTCTCGACCAAGGCTATGCGCACAAAGCCCTCGCCGTTTTCCCCAAAACCGGTACCCGGAGACACAGCTACTTTGGCCTCGGTCAGCAACAACTTGGAAAATTCCAAAGCGCCCAGGTGTTTGAACGGCTCAGGGATTGGCGCCCACGCGAACATGGAGGCCTGCGGACAGGGCAAGTTCCATCCAGCCTGCTCTAGTCCCTCAATGAGCACATCGCGACGACCGCGATAAATCTTGCGCGCTTCGACCACACAGGTCTGTGGCCCGTTTAGAGCTGTCACGGCCGCTACCTGAACAGGAGTGAAGGCACCGTAGTCCAAATAGGATTTGATTCGTATCAGCGCATTCATCAACACGCTGTTACCCGCCGCGAAACCAACGCGCCAACCTGGCATACTGTAGGTCTTGCTCATGGATGCAAATTCTACTGCGACATCCTTTGCACCCGGCACCTGTAGGATGGATGGCGGCGGCTCGATGTCGAAATAAATTTCCGCGTACGCCAAATCCGAGAGGATGTAGATACCGTGGTACCGGCAAAAATCGACGACCTGACCAAAAAAGTCCAGGCTCGCCACCTTCGCGGTAGGATTGGACGGATAGTTGAGGATTAACGCAACTGGCTTAGGCGTCGAGTTGCGCACGGCCCGCTCCAACGCCAACAAGAACTCGGCGTCGGGCTCGCAGGGCAAGGAACGCACGGTACCGTCTGCGATGATGAAGCCGAAGGGATGAATTGGATAGGCCGGATTGGGTGAAAGGATCAGGTCGCCAGGGCTCGTAATGGCGGATGCAAGATTGGCCAAGCCTTCCTTCGAGCCGAGCGTAACGCAGACCTCTTTGTCTACATCAAGACTCACACCGAAGCGGCGCTGATAGTATCCGACGAACGCTTTGCGTAAGCCCCGAATACCTTGCGACGCAGAATAGCGGTGAGCCTTGGGGTCCTGCGCAACCTCACACAGCTTATCGACAATATGTTGAGGCGTCGGTAGGTCCGGATTGCCCATGCCGAGATCAATGATATCTTCTCCAGCTGTACGCGCACGCGCTTTCATCGCGTTGACTTCGGCGAAGACGTATGGAGGCAAACGCTTGATACGATGGAATTCTGTATGCATGGGCTTAGCCTTATGTCACGGGATCGGCCCGACGTCCGTCCGCCCCACGTCCCACCTTTTTATGAGGCAGATGGAGAGTTTCTACAATGCCGTGATTAACGGATTACTGTGGCGGAGGTGAGGACTACTATGGCATTTTTTTGCCACTTCCCTATTAGCAGCCAACACCTAGTAGTCCAGAAACACCTCGACAACAGGTCCACTCTGGGCATCCGCGCCTACGTAGAGGCGGTCCGCGGGCACACCCATCGTCATCAGCACCACTGCGACGCGAGCCGCGAGAATCGCCGCCTGGGTCGGGGCGCGGCCACCATGGCCGAGGATCCGAAGGATGCCCTGAACGTCGCTACGAAGGTTGGCTGCATCCTGCAGGATTTCGCGGTCTCGAAGTGTAAGTCCGCGCGCCGCCGACGGCAGGGAAGTAATCTGGCTCGAGACAACGAAATCCGCAGCATTAAAGGTGGACAACGACTTGAACCGATCAGTGAGAGCAGCCGGGATCGTGTTACTTTCATTGCTAACTATGGATTTAGATGGCGTCGTGGTTGGCGCTGGGCCTGGGGCCGGCGGTGCGGACGGCAGCGAGGACACCACATCCGCAGACTCGGCGGTGGCGAATGCAGGTGCCTCGGGCTCTGCCTCCACTTCTCCTTCCGCCTCGGCGGGCCGAGGCGGCGGCACATCTGCCAGCCGGGTTACCGGATCAATCACTGCAGGCTCGGGGACCGGCGGCGCTTCGGCGTTTGCAGCGTTACTGGAGCTAGGTTCCAAGGGACGCACGGCCACAGGCATTGTGCGGGCGCCCTGAGCCGTATGGCGGGCATTTGCACGGTCGGCGATAAGCCCAGCGAGCGCCCGTTCGCGCTCCTCTCTCGGGGACGGAGTTGGCGAAATCGTGGGAACACTATTAAGATCGGGCGCTCCTTGACCACCAGGGCTGGGCGCCGAAAAGCGTGGCCGTATCTCGGCATCTCCGCCAAAAACAAATCCGGACTCCGACGGTGCGGTCTGCTCTGTTCCTGCTGTGGAACTGTTCGCGGTCTCCACCGAATCCTCAACGACAGCGTCTCCGCCGAAAAGTCCGCCCAGCGTACTGCCGACACTGCCCAGCGTACTGCCAACGCTTGAGCAACTTCCCAACAGCAACGCGAAAATTGCAACGGCCATCATAAATCTGAGTGCCGGTGCCCCCAACGTCTCCTGCGGCATTAGAGCCTTACTACCGACCTGACGAGTCACGAGTTTCACACCATCAATCCATTTTTTACAATGAGTTATAATATAACACTGAGATATTACTTACGGTTTTAACAACCGAATGCCAAGAAAAATCGGGGTCAATAAAGCCTTAGGCGGCAAGATCGCGCCATGAGCTTCGACCGTTGAGGGCACCAAGCTTTTTAAGGGGCCAACAAAGTTCGTGCTATCCGCCTCGGGGCATATTGCCGGAATCGTCAACCCGCCCGCAGCCAAAAAATACTGTTACTGGACCAACGAGAAAACCGCCAAGACGGCCAGCTGAAGGGCGCCACTCAACACCCCGGCTCGTGGTGGAGCGACTGGGGCACGTGATTGGGCCCGATGTCGGGCAAGGCGGTGCCCGCACGCAAACCCGGCAGCGAAAAGCTGAAAGCAATCGAGAACGCGCCGGGGAGCTATGTGAAGGCGCGGGCGGTGTAGGCACCGAGGCCTACTCTACCTTCAGCGTGTATATCTCCGCCGGGCAAGGAAATTGGCCGCTGCGCACATCGTCAGCGTACGAACCGACAGCCTGGGAAATGGTCTCCCGCAGGGCGGCGTAACGGCGCACGAACTTCGGGGTCCACTCGAATAAGCCGGTCATATCGTCGGTGACGAGAATCTGTCCGTCGCACTTGGGTGAAGCCCCGATACCGATGGTCGGCACGGGAATTTCGTTGGTGATTTGCTCTGCAAGATCACTGGCCACGCCCTCAACGACAATGGCGAACGCCCCGGCCTCGGCGACCGCGTGCGCCTCGGCAAGCACACGCGTACGCTCGCCGTCCGTACGTCCCTTAGTCTTGAACCCGCCATCCACGTTGATCGCCTGAGGCCGCAAGCCAACATGGCCGACCACGGGTATACCGCGGCCAGCAAGAAAAGCGATCGTCTCGGCGATGCCGTCACATGCCTCTACTTTTACCGCCTGGCAGCCGGTCTTGCGCATAATGCGCACCGCCGACTCAAACGCCTGTTGCGGGCCGCCCTCGTAGCTACCAAAGGGCATGTCCACCACCACAAGCGCCCGGGATGCACCGCGCATAACCGCCTGCCCGTGTAAGATCATCATTTCGAGGGTTACACCGACAGTGCTCGGCAAGCCGTGAAGCACCATGCCAACGGTATCGCCCACCAGGATCAGGTCCACGTGGGGGTCGAGAATATCCGCCATCGGCGCGGTGTAGGCTGTCAGGCAGACAATTTTCTCGCGCCCTTTGCGCGCCCGAATATCGGGCACGGTAATGCGGGGGGACTTCAGATGTTTGGACATCGCTCACTCTCCATCTGCAAGCGTGACGTGCAGAACGGCGCTGAGGTACTACGGCAACGGCCAAATTGCTAGCGGAAGCCGCAAATATCGGCCATGCACCACTGCAGGGCTTACGTCCTCAGTTTAACGCATATTGGGTTTCGGAGGACACAAACAAGAACCAATATCTTATTGATTTAACGTGATTTCCCCAAAGAACCTGCAAGAGACGCTCACGTCACGTCACTGCCTTACGTACCCTAGCTGAGACCGTCTCCGCAGCGACTACAGCGAAAAAAATCAACAGCAGGATCAAAGATACCCGGCTCCATTCCAGAGCGTTGATGGAGGCATTGAGCTCCAGGCCAATCCCCCCTGCCCCCACGAGCCCTAGGATTGTCGCCTCACGAATATTTATGTCCCAGCGGAAAACGGAGATACCTGCAAAGGCCGGCAGCACTTGCGGCCAGATCCCGTAGCTCACCACCTGCAGGCCCGATGCGCCGGTGGACGCCACAGCCTCAGCGGATTTCGGATCACTTTCCTCCAAGGCCTCGTAAAGCAACTTGGCGACAAAGCCGACGGAGCGAAAGGCAATGGCGATGATGCCCGCCAGTACACCTGGCCCGACGATGGCGACAAGCACCAATGCCCAGATGATGGAATTGATGGAGCGCGACGCGACGATCATGAACAGCGCGAGAGAGCGTGCGCAAAACACCGTGCGGGGCCGTGTTGCGCGCCGCTAGGAACGCCAGCGGCACGGCTATGACAATTGCAATCGCCGTACCTATCGTTGCGATGGTCAGAGTGTCCCAAATCGGGTGCAACAGTTTGGTCCCGTAGGCCCACTCCGGTGGAAACATGCAGGCAAGCAAATCCGCACCTTGCGCAGGTGCGTCAACGACGAAAAACCACTCGGTTTGCACGGCGATTTTCTGGAAACACACTATGACGACCGCAATCCCGATGAGCCAGCCCATCCACACAAGCGCATTTGCGGACGGTGTGCGCCTTCGCCAGGTCATGCGCCCCAGTGTCTTCGTGGCCGTCATCACTTTACCCATTGGCGAACACGGCCGGACACAAGCTCAGTCACCATCACAATGCCGATAATAACGACAAGGCTGGCGGCGGCGCTGTCGTACTCGTAGCGGTCGAAGGCTGTCGTCAGTGTCGCACCGATCCCGCCCGCACCAACGATGCCGATGATGGCAGACTCTCTAAAGTTGATATCCAGACGATAAATCGCGAGGCCGATAGCTCGCGGCAGGACCTGTGGCTGGATACCGTACGCCAGCCACGAGAACCAGCCTGCCCCGGTTGAGCACACCGCCTCCGCTGGCGCCGGATTTATGGCTTCGATCTCCTCGGCAAGTAACTTGGCGTTGAAGCCTATTGTGGCAAACGTCAGAGTCAAAAAGCCGGCGAAGGTCCCGAAGCCGAAGAGCTTCACAAAAAATATAGCGACAAGAATCTCGGGAAACGTGCGTGCCACAGCCATGATACCTCGGCAGATCACATAGACAGGCCTTGGCGCCAAATTGCGCGCGCCGCCCAAAGCCAATGGCACAAGCAAGCACCACCCCCGCTGCTGTGGCGACCACGGTCATCCAAAGGCTCTCCAACACACCGGTAACGATGGCACCGCCGCGAGACACAAAATCCGGCGGAAAAAACGCGAGGATGAACCGCAGCGCCCGCGGCCCTCCCTCGGCGACCCGGGTCCAGTTCACGTCTACAGAGCCCAGCGCAAGAATTATGTAGGCAACCGTTCCCACAACCAGGACCAAACGCAGGCGCGCGCCGCGGATAAACGGCGGCGGTCGCCAACGTCTATGAGCTGGTTGTAGCGCTTCTGCCATCAGCGCTCTCCTGCCACGCGATCCTGGTCCAAGCTGACCTAGCCGCCGGAAGCTATTTGTGCTGGTTTCGCGTCGGTGGTGGCGTCCCAGTCCTCCTCACCGTAGATACGCGTAAGCACATCGGGATTAAGTTCGTCAGGTTCGTCATCAAACACGACAACGCCGTCTTTCAGACCGACGATGCGCGGTACGAAGAGCTTTGCCAGCGGCACATCGTGAATGTTGATCACTGCGGTGAGTTTTCGTTCCGTACAAAGTTCCATAATCAACCGCATGATCTGGCGCGCGGTTTTGGGATCGAGACTGGCGGTGGGTTCATCGACAAGCAACAGGTCCGGTTCTTGCGCTAAGGCGCGCGCAATGCCGACACGCTGACGCTGACCGCCCGATAATTGGTCCGCCCTATGGTCGACGAAATCGCTCAACCCGACCCGGTCCAGCAAGGAAAACGCGAGATCAGTATCCCGCTGCGGGAAGCGGCGGAACCAACTGCGCCAGAAGCCTACGTATCCGAGGCGCCCCGATAGAACGTTCTCCATAACAGTGAGCCGCTCGACTAAGGCGAACTCCTGAAAGATCATGCCGATGTGCCGCCGTGCGCGGCGCAGACCCGTCGCATTCAATGTATTTAGTTCGGATTGACCCAGGAGAATGCGGCCACCCGAAGGCTCGACCAGACGGTTAATACAGCGGATAAGCGTACTTTTGCCCGCACCGGAGGGTCCAATCAGCGCGATGACCTCTCCTTCGCCGACATGGAGGTTAACCCCACCGAGGGCTGTTTTACTGCCGTAGTGCTTAACTAGATTTTCGAGCCGAAGGCCAGACATATGGCACTGTGACGAGGAGAGGCGTAAACGGTCAACGGCAATCGTAGGAAACGCCCATCGCGGTATCGATTTTGCGGACGATTTCCCAATCGGACTGATAGGTGATGGGCACGAACTGATCGAGATCTGTGAATTCCTGTTTCAGCGTGGAGCCTGCCCACGGATAGCTGAAAAACGCCTGCCTGATTGTTTCGGCCAAGTCCGGCTTTAGATTGTGGGCATATCCGAATGCTGTCGTGGGAAAAGTCTGGGACTTGTAGACAGAGCGAACCTTTTTCGGGTCAAAGACACCCCGCTCGATCATGCGTTTCAGGACCGAGTTGGCGACGGCAGCCGCTTCATAGTCGCCGTTCACGACACCCAGTATGGAGTTGTCGTGCTTACCCGAAAACGTAGCTTTGTAATCTTTGTCGCGTTCCAGACCATAATCTGACCCGAGAATGGCCGACGGTGCCTTAAATCCCGAATTTGATGTCGGCGCGCTGAAGGCGATGGTCTTTCCCTTTAGATCGTCAGGTGTTTGAACCGGTGAGTCAGCAGGGACGATAATTTCCATCTCATAGCCGAACGATCCGTCCGCCGACGCCATCATCGTGAACGGCACAAACCCCGCGCAGTTGACCGCAACGGGGTTGCTGCCTGTGTTAACACCCGCGACATGAAGCCGCCCCGACCGCAAGGCTTCCAGTTGAGCGATAGGATTGTACCTGGAAAAACCGGACGCGGCGGCCGGTCACCTGCTCCATATGCTTCAGAAAATCGTCCCATACCCCGATGTAAACCGCGGGGTCCTCAACGGGGGTATATGAAAAGATAATCGTCCGCGGGTCATTCCACTGGTCGGACTGAGCCGGCGTGTCCGCCACCATATCACCGTCCGAATCACAGTAGCGCGGATCGAGTTGTCCGCGAGGGCATGTTTCAGCCGTCGTTGCCGTCTGAGATAAACAGACGACTAAGACTGCGAATATCCAAACACGCATTCCTGCTCCCCTGCCGTGATGTCCTAGCGGCCGTCAATCTAGCGGCGCGGCACCCCCAGTGCAAATGACGCTTCTACGAAGCTGGTACTTTAAGCGGGGCCTTCAGCGAAGTACTTACGGTAGCCTTCGGCCAACTCCATGTAATGGGCGACACCTTCGGGAATGTAGCTAATCTCGCCCGGTTTCATGTCTCGCAAATACTTAGCGGGTACACCGCCCCATAATTGATGACGCGGCACGCGCTTGCCCGGGCTTACCACGGCGCCAGCGCCGACCATAGCTTCGCCCTCGACGACCACGCCGTCCAAAAGTGTCGCGCACATGCCGACGAAACCGCCATTTTCGATGGTGGTGCCGTGAATCATCGCGTTGTGACCAATGAGTATGTCGTCCCCGATCAAGGTCGGAGAGCCGTCGGCCTTGGCTTTCGTTCCGCTATCCACATGAATAATCGTTCCGTCCTGAACATTGGTGCGCGCACCGATACGGATAGCATTAACGTCACCCCTCAAGACGCAGTTGAACCAGATACTCGCCTTTGGTCCTATGACGACGTCGCCAATAATTATCGCGTTCGGCGCAATGAAGGCGTCGTCAGCAATTTTCGGTGTGACATCCTTCCAGGGAATAATCAGCGGGCCCGACATCTGTACCCTCTTGTTACATAGAGCCTAGTTCTCAAGCCCCGCGTCATCCGGCAGTCCCAACATGATGTTCAGATTCTGCACTGCTTGACCCGAGGCACCCTTACCGAGATTGTCGAGCAATGCAACCAACCGAGCTTGACCATCCGCGGCACCAAACACATGAATATGTAGGTGATTTGTTTCATTCAGGCCTTCGGGCGCCAAAGTCTTCAGCGCCGCCGATTGATCCAGCGGCACAACTTTTACGAACCGCTGCCCAGCGTAGCCCTTTGTGAGCGCACCGTGTAGGTCCACCAACGATATATTCCCGGCCAGGCGTGACAGAAATACCGGTACTTCAACAATCATGCCCTGCCGGTAGCGCCCGACGGCGGGCGTAAATAGGGGTGGTGCTTCAAGTCCTGCATATTTTTGTATTTCGGGTAGGTGCTTGTGCTTCAAGTCCAATCCGTAAACACGATAGGGCACATCAGTGTAGGCGGAATCTTTTTCGTCCTCGAATTCGGTGATCATAGCCCTGCCGCCGCCGGAGTAACCGCTAATTCCGGAAATCACCGTGGGATAGTCCGCACCCATGAGCCCCGCATTCACCAACGGGCGAAGCAGCGCAATGGCACCAGTGGACCAACAGCCTGGGTTGGACACGCGTTTGGCCTTGGCAATGTTGTCGCGTTGCGTGGGCGTCATTTCGGGGAACCCGAAGACCCAGCCGTCAGCGGTCCGATGAGCGGTGGATGCGTCAATCACCTTTACGCGAGGATTGTCGATCAACCCAACGGCGTCCCGCGCCGCATCATCGGGCAAACATAGAATAACGACATCCGCGTCATTTACGAGTTCCGCGCGCACGGCCTGATCTTTGCGCTTGTCGGGATCGATCGAGGCAAGCTCAATGTCGGTCCGGCAGTTTAAGCGCTGCCGAATCTGAAGGCCAGTTGTTCCGGCCTCGCCGTCAATGAATATGGTCGGTTTCACTTTCCGCTCCTGGTTCCGGAAATGAAAAAGGGCGCCTCGGCTGCCCGAAGCGCTCTTTCCAAAACACGTACGTTCGCGTTCTAGCGCTTCGAGAACTGGAAGCTGCGGCGCGCTTTCATACGGCCGTACTTCTTGCGCTCCACGATACGTGAATCGCGCGTCAGGAACCCGCCCGCCTTCAACGTCGGGCGGAGCTCGGGCTCATAATACATGAGCGCCTTCGAGATCCCATGACGGACCGCGCCTGCCTGCCCCGACAAGCCACCGCCGGACACCGTGCAGACCACGTCAAATTCACCCGCACGGTTGGTTACGACAAATGGCTGATTAATGATCATGCGCAGAACTGGACGGACAAAATAGTTCTCCAATTCACGGTTGTTCACCAAGATACGTCCTTTTCCGGGCTTCACCCAAACGCGGGCGACCGCATTCTTACGCTTCCCGGTGGCGTAGGAGCGCCCTTGGGCATCACGTTTCGGCTCCACTTTCGGCGCTGCCGCAGCTTCAACCAGCACCTTAACATCTTCCAACGATTGTGTTTCCTCGGCCATGGAAACTTATCCTGCTCTTAGGGCTTGTTCTTACGATTGCGGCTGGCGAGATCCATAACCTCTGGGCTCTGCGCCTCGTGGGGATGCTCCGCGCCTGCGTAAACCTTCAATTTCTTCAACTGGGCACGCGCCAAAGGGCTGTCCTTGGGCATCATGCGCTCCACCGCACGTTGGATAACGCGTTCGGGAAAACGGCCCGACAACGTCCGGCGCGGGGTGTGCTCCTTGATCCCGCCGGGATAACCTGAGTGCCAATAAAAAATGCGCTGCTCGGCTTTATGGCCCGTGAGCTTCACTTTTTCGGCGTTCACGATCACCACATAGTCACCAGTGTCGATATGCGGCGTGTACATGGTTTTGTGCTTGCCGCGCAGGATTTGGGCGACGATCGCCGCCATACGGCCAAGAACGATGCCGTCCGCGTCGACGATAAACCACTTCCTCTGCACGTCGGTAGGCTTAGCTGAGTAGGTTCTCATTGCTATTCTCTATTGCTGGATAGCTTTTTTTCGATTTGACGGAGATCTGGCGCTGCAACCACCCCTCGGGAAAACGCGCGCATTATGGAAACATCCGAGACAAAGTCAACGGGAAATAATAAATAAAATCAGATGGTCTTAGAACGGTATTATACTACCGTTTATGAACGTTTTCCGTTGAAGTCATTTTCTCGAAGCGACTGTGCAGTACAACCGCCGGAAACTCAGCCCTGCATTTTTCGAGGGAAAGTGGGGCGAGTAACGGGATTCGAACCCGTGACCTCCTGGACCACAACCAGGCGCTCTAACCGACTGAGCTATACCCGCCACAGAGGCGCCCGGACCAGCCCGCCGCGTCCCACTATCAGCGCCCGCAGGCGCGATGCGGTTCGTACCCCCTTTTCCCGGCAGCCGTCAAGCGACCTCGCCAAAGGGGAATCAGCCAGATTGGGCTCGACCGCGCTTTATGCACGGGCCATTTGCCAAACGCCAGCTTGGCTGGGCGTGCGGGGTCTTCGGCCCCGTTTTTAGGGATGGTGGCCATTCCCAAGCTCACCCCCACGTGACGTCCAGAACGCCGCTTTTAAGGTCCCTGGCTGTCTTGAAAAGCCATTCAAGTAACCGCCGCTTCATCTTAGCTCCAAATACTAGACGGTTCTGTTGTGCCACGTTCCAACGCCGGGTGCTGCCCCAGTCAAGAGTGTTGATTTATCAGACTGACTTGTCACTCCGCCAAAGGCTCAATCCGCCAAATCTGCCCAAGAAATAATCATTCTGTTTTCTTCTTGGGCAAAATTGACCCAAACGCCGCACGATTAGACGTCGCGGACGGTGAATCTCCCCGCAATACCCCGCATCAGCGAGTTGGCATGACTCTTGAAGCGTACTTGGCATGACTAAACACACGTAGTGTCGCGAGCCGACGTCCGGGGCGCCCCGTAGCACATGGGAGAGGCGCACAAAAACATGAAAAAAATCGAAGCCATCATTAAACCCTTCAAACTCGACGAGGTGAAGGAGGCCCTGTACAATGTAGGCCTGCAGGGCGTTACTGTTACCGAAGCCAAAGGATTCGGCCGCCAGAAGGGACACACGGAGCTCTATCGGGGTGCCGAATACGTTGTTGATTTCCTCCCGAAAATGAAAATCGAGATCGTCATGGATGACAACATGCTCGTACGGGCAGTGGAAGCCATCCAAAAGGCCGCGAACACCGGGCGGATTGGAGACGGCAAGATATTTGTCTACGCTGTTGAGGACGCAATTCGGATCAGAACCGGAGAACGCGGCACCGACGCCGTCTGAACCGGATCCTAAAAGTACTTGGCCGGAGCATAGTCAATACGCCGGCAACGACCACACCCCGCAGATCAAGAATGAAACTCTAAAGAGCAGGCCCAACTCTGCCCCCACCTAAAACATCACAAACGCGAATGGCAGGAACAGGAAAGCACAATGTCAGACGTCAAAAAAGTCTTGGATATGATAAAGGAAAAGGAAGTCAAATACGTTGATTTCCGCTTCACGAATCCGGTGGGCAAGTGGCAGCACACGGCCCAATATGTGGACGCCGTCGATGAAGATACGCTGACGGACGGCATTATGTTCGACGGCTCGTCTATTGCCGGCTGGAAAGATATCAATAAGTCCGACATGAATTTGAAACCGGACTTGTCGACGGCTGTGCTGGATCCGTTTACGGCTCAGCCCACACTCATCTTGTTCTGCGATACCATCGAGCCGGCCACGGGACAGCTTTATAACCGATGCCCTCGCAGTATTGCACGCAAGGCTTTGGACTATCTTTCGTCAACCGGAATCGGCGATACGGCGTATTTCGGACCGGAGGCCGAGTTCTTCATATTCGATGATGTGCGCTACTCTACGGCGCCGAACAATATGTTCTTTGCCATTGACAGTGAAGAAGGTCCGTACAATGACGGGCGTGCGTTCGAAGAAGGTAACCCCGGCCACCGTCCCCGTCCAAAGGGCGGGTACTTCCCGGTTGCGCCCGTGGATAGCGCCCAGGATCTGCGTTCTGAAATCGTATCCGTTCTTGCCGAAATGGGCGTGGCTATGGAAAAGCATCACCATGAAGTAGCGCCCGCACAACATGAACTAGGTATCAAATTCAACACTCTGTTGAAAATGGGCGACAGCATGCAGCTGTACAAGTACGTCGTGCACATGGTTGCCCATTCCTACGGCAAAACCGCAACCTTCATGCCAAAGCCCGTATTCCAGGACAACGGTTCAGGCATGCACGTGCACCAGTCTATCTTTAAAGGTGACAAGAACGTCTTCGCGGGGTCCGGGTACGCCGATCTTTCCGAAACCTGCCTCCACTACATTGGCGGGGTTATTAAACACGCGAAAGCCATTAACGCTTTTACCAACCCAACCACCAACAGCTATAAACGTCTGGTGATGGGCTACGAAGCGCCGGTATTGTTGGCCTATTCGGCGAATAACCGGTCAGCGGCTTGCCGCATTCCACACGTTGCCAATCCTAAGGGTAAGCGCGTGGAAGTACGCTTTCCTGACCCGTCAACAAATCCATATTTGGGATTTTCAGCCATGCTTATGGCCGGCATGGACGGCGTCAAAAACAAAATCCATCCGGGCGATCCCATCGACAAGAACCTGTACGACCTGCCGCCCGAGGAATTAACCGGCGTGCCGACGGTTTGCGGTAGCTTGCGCGAGGCTCTAGAAAATCTTGATGCCGACCGCGACTTCCTGACTGCCGGCGACGTATTCACCAGCGATATGATTGACGGGTACATCAGCCTGAAGATGGACGAAGTGGTGCGCTTTGAAATCACGCCGCATCCAGTGGAATACGAAATGTATTACAGCGTTTAAGGAATCGAGGTTCGTTTCCTTGGCTTTCAACGCCTCGCCTGTCCTCCCCGGCGGGGCGTTTTCTTTCGCCGCTCAGCCTATGTCGAACTGCAGGCCATTGAGAGTGGTGAAACTCGGCGTGTCTGGGTCTATAGTGACGACATGGCTCTAAGGAAGGTGATGGCCGCGCTCCTCCTGCTGACCCTTGGTTTGTGGGTTGAGGGCTTGCGCGCCGCGGAACCTCACCCCGGGGACACGGCGATTGTGCTACGTGTCCACGGCGCCATCGGGCCCGCAACAGCGTCTTATATTTCCAAGGGCCTCACGTCTGCCGCCGCGCAACGCGCTTCGCTGGTTATCCTGCGCATAGATACTCCGGGCGGTCTTGACACTTCCATGCGCGAGATCATTCGCGATATTCTCGCTTCACCAGTTCCCGTTGCTACTTACGTGAGCCCTTCCGGCGCGCGCGCCGCGAGTGCCGGCACCTATATTCTTTACGCCAGCCATATCTCCGCAATGATGCCGGGAACTAACCTCGGCGCGGCAACGCCTGTGCAGCTCGGAGGAATCCCCGGCCTCCCGCAGCCCTCTAAAGCCGATCCCAAAGGCGATGATACAGCTAACGATGAGAACACCCAACCGGAACCGGCCCCGCCTATGCCCGAAAACGCCAAAGAGGCGAAGGCCGTTAACGATGCTGTCGCTTATATACGTTCTTTAGCCCAGATGCGCGGGCGCAACGCAGATTGGGCGGAAAAGGCGGTACGACAAGCCGCCAGTCTTTCCGCCGAGGATGCCCTAGAACAACGGGTTGTCGACATTGTGGCGATCAGCACGACCGATCTGCTGGCGCAGATCGAGGGCCGCGCCGTGCAGCTCAACGGCGCCGACGTACTGTTGAACACCAAAGACCTTGAGCTTGCAGTCATCGAGCCAGACTGGAGAACCAAACTTTTAGGGGCAATCACCAATCCGAACATTGCGCTGATATTGATGATGATCGGCGTGTATGGACTCATTTTTGAGTTCATGAATCCAGGTGCTCTCTACCCAGGAACAATCGGGGCGATTTGCCTCATCATCGGCCTCTATGCCCTGGCCGCATTACCGGTGAATTACGCTGGCGTGGGCTTGGTGGTGCTGGGCCTAATTCTCATGGTCGCGGAAGCCTTTGCGCCCTCGTTCGGCGCGCTGGGCATCGGCGGCGCCTTCGCGTTCGTTCTGGGCGCGGCGATTTTTCTTGATACGGACTCACCGGCGTTTGCCATATCGTGGCCCATCGTGGTGGGAACCGCAGCGAGTGCCCTCGCCTTTTCGCTGATTGTGGTGCGCATGGCCATTTCATCCCAAAGGCGCCAGGTTATTAGTGGCCCCGACCAGATGATCGGACAAGTGGGTGTGGTTCAGGACTGGCAAGGCGCGGGTGGACACGTGTTTGTCCATGGTGAAAGATGGCACGCTGTCAGCGTTGCACCGATGGCCTCGGGCCAAAACGCTCGCGTCACGTCAATGGAAGGCCATACACTTCAAGTCGAACCAGAAACAAATACAAAAACTTAAGGGAGGGGCGCCATGTTTTCCAGTTTCGGTTTCTATTTTGCGATCAGCATTATTCTCCTTGTGTTTTTAGCCTCCGCCGTCAAGATTCTGCGGGAATATCAACGCGGCGTTGTGTTCACGCTTGGGCGTTTTACGAGCGTCAAGGGTCCCGGTATCATCATCCTGATTCCCGTGGTCCAACAAATGGTGCGTACTGATTTGCGCACCGTCGCCCTCGACGTGCCCACCCAAGACGTGATCTCTCGCGACAACGTTTCCGTCCGCGTTAACGCCGTCATGTATTTTCGCGTGCTCAATCCGGAACGGGCAATCATTGAGGTTGAAAATTATCTCGACGCCATCAGTCAGTTGGCGCAAACAACACTGAGGTCCGTGCTCGGTAAGCACGAGTTGGATGAAATGCTGGCGGAAAGAGACAGGCTAAATGTCGACATTCAGGAAATTCTGGATGCTCAGACAGACGCGTGGGGCATAAAGGTCGCCAACGTCGAGATTAAGCATGTCGACCTGAACGAGAACATGATTCGGGCTATTGCCCGGCAAGCCGAAGCCGAGCGCGAACGGAGAGCTAAAGTCATCAGCGCCGAAGGCGAACAACAGGCGGCCCAAAAGCTCTTCGAGGCAGCGGAAATTCTGAGCAAGAACCCGGAAGCAATGCAGCTGCGGTATCTGACAACACTCGCCACCATCGCCGGGGAAAAGAACTCCACGATTGTGTTTCCGTTCCCCGTGGAGTTGGGGAAAATATTGTCGAGGCTCGGAGGCGAGCGTTAAGCCCTACTTCACCGTTTCCCGTTTCTTTGAACGCGGGCCTCGAGAGACGTCCGGTGCATCTTGTTTGCCGTCCCCATTCCCTGAACCTTTCTTGGGAGGGGCCTTCGCCGGTGTAATATCGAAACTGACTTTATCATCTTCGATATCGACCTTGACGTGGCCACCGGCAATAAGTTCGCCAAACAGGAGGTGATCCGCCAACGGCTTCTTGATCTCCTGCTGAATAACACGCCCAAGCGGCCGCACGCCCATGCGGGTATCGTAGCCCTTCTTGGCTAGCCAGTCGCGAGCCGCGGACGTCAGCTCAATTGTAACATTGCGGTCCGAGAGCTGACCCTCCAACTGCATTACGAACTTATCGACAACACGGCCCACAATCTCTGGCGCCAAGGTTGAGAAGGTAATAGTTGCATCCAAGCGGTTACGGAATTCGGGTGTGAACATGCGTTCGATCGCTTCTTTATCATCCCCTTCCCGGGTGTCACGCTCAAAACCAATGGCGTTCTTGGCAAGATCCGCGGCGCCGGCATTAGTTGTCATGATCAAAATGGCGTTGCGAAAATTGACGCTCTTGCCGGTGTGGTCGGTAAGTTGGCCATAATCCATGACCTGCAGAAGAATATTAAATAGGTCTGGATGCGCCTTTTCGATCTCGTCCAACAACAATACGCAGTGGGGATGCTGGTCCACGGCATCGGTCAACAGTCCACCTTGGTCGAAACCAACGTAACCCGGCGGCGCGCCAATCAGCCGCGAAACCGAATGCCGTTCCATGTACTCAGACATATCGAACCGATGAAGTTCGATTCCTAGAAAATTAGCCAACTGCCGCGCGGCCTCAGTTTTGCCGACACCCGTCGGGCCAGAGAAAAGATAACAACCAATGGGCTTTTCCGGCTCACGCAGCCCGGCGCGCGCCAGCTTGATGGAACTCGACAAAGTGATGATTGCTTTGTCCTGACCAAACACCATGGTTTTTAGATCGCGCTCCAAGTTCTGCAAAGATTTTTTATCGTCGCGAGAGACGCTCTTTGGAGGAACCCGAGCCATCGTCGCAACGACATCTTCCACATCCTTCACCGACACAACCTTGCGGCGCTTACTCTCGGGAAGGAGCATGCGCAAAGCACCCACCTCGTCCATCACGTCTATGGCTTTATCCGGAAGCTTGTAGTCCTGGATATATCGAGCCGCAAGCTCTACCGCGGTTCGTAGCGCCTCGGCCGTGTAACGCACCTTGTGATATTTCTCATAGTACGGCTTGAGCCCCTTGAGAATCTTCACGGTGTCTTCCACAGACGGTTCGGAAACGTCGATCTTTTGGAACCGGCGGACGAGCGCCCGGTCTTTCTCGAAGTAGTTGCGGTACTCTTTGTAAGTCGTGGAGCCTATACACCGCAACGTGCCCGATGATAACGCAGGCTTCAGAAGGTTGGAGGCATCCATGGCTCCGCCGGACGTCGCACCCGCACCGATGACAGTATGAATTTCATCGATAAACATTACAGCGCCCTCCAACCCCTCCAGCTCGGCGATAACGGCTTTCAGGCGCTCTTCAAAGTCGCCGCGATAGCGCGTTCCGGCAAGAAGCGCCCCCAAGTCGAGTGCGAAAATGGTGGCGTTATACAGAACTTCCGGAACGTCTTTGTTGATGATGCGCCGGGCTAATCCTTCGGCAATGGCCGTCTTGCCAACGCCCGCATCACCCACATAAAGCGGGTTGTTTTTGGTCCTTCGGCACAAAATCTGGATTGTACGTTCGATTTCTTTCTCGCGCCCGATGAGCGGATCGATCTTTCCCTGTTGCGCCTTTTCATTCAGGTCCACGCAGTATGCCGTGAGCGCCTCGCGCCCATTTTTAACCATATCCTCGGACTTCGCGTCCTGATCTGCACCGTGGACGGTGCGTCGTTCGGACGTGCTCGCGCGCTTGGCGATTCCGTGGGAGATGTAGTTCACCGCATCCAGCCGCGTCATATCCTGCGTCTGCAGAAAGTAAACCGCGTGGCTTTCGCGCTCAGAAAACAACGCGACCAGAACGTTCGCACCGGTCACTTCTTCACGCCCCGAAGACTGCACGTGTATAGCCGCCCGTTGCACCGCCCGCTGGAAGCCCGCAGTCGGTTTGGGGTCTTCGACCGCCAGAGAGATAATGTCGTTCAATCCGTCGCCAAGAAAGTCAGTGATTTTTTCGCGCAGATCGTCGATTTCGATATTGCACGCCCGCATGACAGCTACGGCATCGTCGTCATCGCATAACGCGAGCAGCATATGTTCCAGGGTGGCGAATTCGTGCCGCCGCTCAGCCGCGGCAGCCAAAGCGACATGGAGGGTTTTTTCCAAATTCTGCGATAACATTGACAACGGGCCTTATCCTTTTCTGCAACGCACGCCAGCATTTTGGCGCCGGGCCATAAGCCCTTCAGTTAAATACGTAGATGCGGGCCCCTCCTCCAAGTCCGCCGCTACTCCTTCTCTAACGTGCATTGGAGCGGGTGCTGATTTTTGCGCGCCAGCTCCATGGTCTGATTTACTTTCGTCTCCGCGATCTCAAAAGTGAACACGCCGCATATGCCCACGCCTTTTTGGTGCACGTGGAGCATGATCTGCGTGGCGTCTTCGGCACTCTTTCCGAAATGCCGTTCCAAGACTAGAACGACAAATTCCATTGGCGTGTAGTCATCGTTGAGCATCAGCACTTTATACATAGACGGTTTTTTGACCTTCGGGCGGGGTTTTACTACCACGCCCGTGTTGAACCGCTCGTCATCGCCGCCTCTGCGCTCGTCAGACATACGCGGATCGCCAACTGGCGGTGAGGCCGCCGACAAGGCCGCGTTCGAGGTTCGATGGATGATCAAAAAACGCCTCATGATCTATTACTTAGCCGCTCTTTCGCCTGTTGAATTCGGACTTTCCAAGACTACCAGACCTCTAGTTAAGTATAAGTATGTGCTAAAATTCCGCCAATACCACGGCTTGACGAATTATTTTATTCCAAGCTGAAAAGGACTCTGAACCTACGGACCGCCCCATTCGGGGCACTGAAGCCAATGTTAAGCAATTCTTAATGTGGGTAAAAGATTATAAAATTCAATACGATGCTTGAGATGACGGTGGACATAGCGAGCCGAACCGAGTTAATTTCTTATTATGAAAGCTGGAAAACTGGCACTCTGCTGACCTAAGAGCAGCGTGTCTTTAGAGACGAAAGACCGGGCAAGGCAAAGTTACCCACAGGGGCCCTCAATTGGCCGCTGGCCTGCAGTTTTGGTTTTAGAGGCTAAAAAAAATGGAGATTCGCGCCGCGTTGGTTCGTGTCATAGCTGCCGTTCTGTTAATCGTTCTGCCATCTGCAGCCGTGGCCGCCAATATCTACGCCTCCATCGTGGTGGAGGCAGAAACGGGCCGCGTCCTGCACGAAGCCTACGCCGACAGCAAACGCTACCCGGCGTCCCTCACCAAGATGATGACGCTCTACATGCTTTTCGAGGCTCTTGAGCAGGGCAAGTTGACTTTGGATACGCCGATGAAGGTTTCCAGGCGTGCCGCCGGTCAAGCGCCGACACGCCTAGGGTTTGCGCCGGGTTCAACAGTGACGGTTGTAGACGCCATCAATGCGCTGGTCACTAAATCGGCCAACGACGTTGCCGCCGTGGTCGCGGAGCACCTTGCCGGTAAGGAATACCTATTCGCTGTTAAGATGACGAAGAAGGCGCGTGCCGTGGGGATGTCCAAGACGACGTTCAGGAATGCCTCCGGGTTGCCGAACTCCAAGCAAGTGTCCACCGCAAGAGACATGGCAATACTTTCGGCGCGCCTTTTTAAGGATTTCCCTCAACACTATTCCTATTTCTCGCGCCCGAAATTCACATACGCCGGGAAAACATACTGCTCGCACAACAACCTGCTTTCCAACTACGAAGGCGCCGACGGCATTAAAACAGGCTACACCCGCGCCTCTGGGTTCAATCTGGCGGCGTCAGCGGAGCGCAATGGTGGACATCGGTTGATCGGTGTGGTCTTGGGAGGCCGTAGCGTTCGAACACGTGACCGGCACATATTACCGACTTGCTGAACAAGGGATTTGCGGTCCTCCCTGATCGTCCGGAAACAGTCATAGCGGCCGACCGCATCGAAGGGTTACAGGGTAGTTTCGAGACTGCGGATGCCAGCGCCGCCGTCGCAGGGGAAACCGCCGGCGACCGCGACGATGATCCGGGCAGAGTGCCGACATGGGTTATCTTAGAGGAAACTTGGGGTATTCAGGTCGGCGCCTTCAGTGTTCGATCGACGGCGCAGACTGTCGCCGATAAAGCCGTTGAAAAGTTGCGGGACTACGGCGATCTTAGGGCAGTTACCGAGCGTGTAAGGACCAGGGGCCCCACGCTCTACCGGGCGCGGATACTTGGTCTCGAAAAGCGAGATCTGTTGCAAGCGTGCGCGATCGTGGTTCCCCGGAATATGGACAATTGCCTCGCGGTTCGTCCTGGCACCACCAAGCTCGCATCCCGATAATTGTTAGTGCTCGGTTGAGTCGGCCGGCAGGTCTATGCCGCTTTCCTTAAGCTGCGAGGCAAGCTCCACTTTGAGGGCTTTAAGATTCTCGAGCGTATCGGCTTCCGCCCGCGCCACGAGGACCGCCTGGGTATTTGACGCCCGCAGCAACCACCAGCCACCCGTGCCGGACACCCGTACGCCGTCAATATCGCTTACGTTGACGTTTGCCTCAATCAAGCGCGCCTTCACCTCATCAATTACCGCAAACTTACGATCATCGGCGCACGGAAAGCGTAGTTCCGGTGTATTTATCATCTCCGGAAATCGATTGCAGCGTTCGACCAAGTCGAAATTTTCCGTGCCAGCCATGATGCTCAGGAATCTGACAGCAACATAGATCGCATCATCAAAACCATAATATTTGTCCGCAAAAACAATGTGCCCGCTCATCTCGCCGGCGAGAGGTGCTTTCACTTCAGCCATTTTATTTTTTATGAGTGAGTGCCCCGTTTTCCACATCAACGGCTGACCGCCCATGCGCGCGATCTCATCAAAGAGCGCCTGGCTCGCCTTGACATCGGCGATGATGGTGGCGCCTGGCCTCTCCCGCAGCACGTCTTCGGCCAAGATTTGCATAATTTGATCACCCCAAAGAATGCGGCCCATACCGTCGACAACGCCAATGCGGTCCGCATCGCCATCAAATGCGAAGCCCACATCGGCATTCTCCGCTTTCACACGGCCAATGAGTTGGACGAGGTTTTCAGGAACCGTTGGGTCCGGGTGGTGCGCGGGAAACGTCCCATCAATAGTCCCATTGATCACAATGTGATGGCCCGGCAGACGTTTCACCAACGCCGTCACGGCCTCCGCGCCGGCGCCGTTGCCCGGGTCCCACACCGCGGAGATAACGCCGGCACCTTCAAAATCCTGCAAGAGTCTTTCGATATATAACGGAAACACGGCGTTGTCTTTGACCGTTCCCTGCCCCGACTCCACGTCGCCCGCCGCCGCCAACACCGCCATATTTTTGATGTCCATCCCGAAGAACGGCTTCTTTCCCAGCATCATCTTGAAGCCGTTATGGGTTGGCGGATTGTGAGAACCCGTGACCATGATGCCGCCATCGGCCTCGGTCGCGAACGCGGCGTAATACAGCATCGGCGTGGGACCGCAACCAATGCGCTCGACGTCAATGCCCGCGGTCGTTAAGCCTTCGACCAACGCGCCTTCCATATCGGGTGAACTCAGGCGTCCGTCATAACCAACGCACACGCGCGATCCGCCATTGCGGGCAACAACCGTTCCGAACAAACGGCCGATGGCCCGCGCGTCTTCTACCGACAAAGTTTCGCCGACAACGCCGCGAATATCGTATTCGCGCAGGACGCTAGGGTGGAATTTATGAACAAATGTCATGGGTGGGCGAACACGCTAGGCCGTCGGCCGTCCAACGCACGTATAACTGAAACCCGCGGCTCGCATATCACTAGGAGAGTAAACGTTACGAAGATCTACTATGATTGGGCTGCTCAACAGCGTTTTCACGCGCTCAAGATCAAGATTGCGGAATTGGTTCCACTCCGTGAGCAGCACGGCCGCGTCGGCCCCACTCATGGCATCGTAAGCGTCCTCGCAATAGGCCACGCCCGGTAATAATTCTTTGGCCTCGCCCATACCTTCAGGATCGAAAGCGCGGACCAAGGCGCCAGCCTCTTGCAATGCAGGAACAATAGCGAGGCTAGGCGCATCACGCATATCATCGGTATTCGGCTTAAATGTAAGACCCAAAATTGCGATGATCTTGCCCTTCACGTCGCCGCTACATGCCGAGATTATTTTATCGGCCATACGTTCTTTGCGCCGCTCGTTGACCTCCACAACCGTCTCGGCAATCTGCAGCGGGGCACCTGAGTCCTGTGCGGTCTTCACCAGCGCCAGTGTGTCTTTTGGAAAACACGAGCCGCCGTAGCCCGGGCCTGCATGGAGAAATTTCCGGCCGATGCGGCCGTCCAAACCGATTCCGCGCGCCACATCATGCACGTCCGCGCCTACTTTCTCACACAAATCAGCGATCTCGTTGATAAAGCTAATTTTCGTCGCGAGAAAAGTATTGGCAGCATATTTGACGAGTTCCGCTGTCTCCAGCGAGGTGTACAATATCGGTGTTTCGATCAGGTACAAGACCCGATAAAGCTGACGCATGACCTTTTGCGCCCGCTCGGTCTCCGCACCAAGAACGACACGGTCGGGCCGCATAAAATCATTGATGGCCGACCCTTCCCGTAAAAACTCGGGATTCGACACAACATCGAATTCGAGGTCAGGACGCGCCGTCCGGATAATCTTTTCCACCTGCCGGCTTGTACCTACCGGCACAGTCGACTTCGTCACCACCACCGCATAGCCGGTAAGGTGTCCGGCAATATCCATCGCCGCGCCGTGCACATATGAGAGATCCGCATGACCGTCACCGCGGCGGCTAGGCGTACCCACCGCGATGAAAATAGCGTCAGCTCCCACGATCGCAGTTTTTAGATCGGCCGTGAATACCAGTCGTCCAGCCTCGACGTTTCCCTTCACAAGATCGTTTAGACCAGGCTCATAAATCGGAGTTTCGCCTTTGACTAGGCGCGCAATTTTTTCTTCATCCCGATCGACGCAAATGACATTAACGCCAAATTCGGCGAAACACGCCCCCGATACCAAACCGACGTACCCAGTTCCGATCATTCCGATGCGCATGGAGAGCCCCCCGGCGTCATAATCAAGTTATTCATTTTCCAGAAAATTCCGCAGCAAGGGCTTTAACAACCCGGCCATTTCCGCATCGGCCAATGCAAACGCGACGTTAGCTTCGACAAATCCTACTTGCGTGCCGCAGTCATAGCGGACGCCTTCAAACCGCAGGCCATGGAATGGCACGTCTTGAAGAGTGCTGTTGAGCGCATCAGTCAACTGAATCTCTCCGCCGGCGCCGCGCGTATGTTTATCCAATACTTTGAAGACAGAGGCATCAAGAACGTAGCGGCCAATCATCGCCAGGGTAGACGGCGCGTGGTCAGGTGACGGTTTCTCAATAAGGCCCTTAGCCTTTGCGAGCCGCCCCGCCTCCGTCAGCACATCAAGAATACCGTATCGGCTGGTCTTTTCCCGGGGAACATCTTCCACCGCAACCACATGACCTCCGACATCCGCGTGTGCATCAATAAGCTGTTTCAAGCATGGTGTCTTGGACAGCACCACGTCATCGGGCAGGAGTACAGCGAACGGCTCATCACCAACCAGCTCCCGTGCGCACCAAACTGCGTGGCCAAGACCCAAAGGTTTTTTCTGCACAACGGTGTGAACTGACGCGGCCGGCAGTGTCGCGTCTCGCACCAGCGACACCTCAACGGTCTTGGCCTGCGCCTCCAGCGCCTTTTCCAATGCAGAGTGCCGCTGAAAATGCGCGGCGATGGACTCTTTTCCGTCGGTCGTCACAAAAATGAAATGTTCAACGCCCGCCGCGCGAGCCTCTTCGACGGCATATTGAATCACCGGCTTATCCACCACCGGGATCATTTCCTTGGGAATCACCTTCGTGGCCGGAAGAAAGCGCGTGCCGAGGCCGGCTACCGGGAACACCGCCTTACGCACAGGTTGGGCCATACAAATCCTTAAATGAAGCGCGGATTGGTAACCAAACTATACACCGGCGCGGATCGCCAGCCGCGGATTTGTGCCATGGCTGGCACGGCCTGACAACCCGCGATAGATCATCCCATGCCATGGCACTTCAACAGAAAATCTTTTGCCTGATTGACTTTCGCTGCCAGATAGTCCGAACCGCCCCGATCAGGGTGAAGGTGCGACATCAGTTGCCGGTACGCCGCTTTTATCTCGTCGTCATTTGCGTCAGCGCCGACGCCCAAAATCCGGCGAGCTTCGTCATCGGTCATAACACCGGATTGAGCGCCGGCAGATCGAGCCCCGCTTATGGTTTCATCCGCGCTCTCCCGCCACTCGGGGTGCACGCGGTCCATGTAGGCTTCCAGCAACTGCGCGGAATCCTCGTCGGCCTGAACTTCACTGAGCAACTCGGCGAGATCCGCCGCGCTCATATCTCCTAAACGCCGACCCTGAAATCGTCCGCGGTTGACCTCGCCGGCCATTGATCCGGTCGCATGATCGAGGTGCATACTCAAGAAATCGCTCTCAACCCGCGATGAGTATTCAGCCGCAGATCCACCGCCAAATCCGCGGCTGAATCCAAAACCGCGGAACATGCCGCTCATTTGACGGCCCATATGAATCATATTGAAGACGCGCCACACCCAGCCGAGAAAACCAATAAAGACAGCAAAGGCCACACCTAGCCGTCCCGTCGCCGCGAGAACGAGAATAATCAGCGCAAGGAGCGACACGCCGGTCCAACGAATAGTTTTTTTGAGTGTTTTTACGTCGGCATCCGCATACCACTTCAACAGCAGCGCGCCAGCCACTAGAGCAAGGAGGCCTAATAAAACGGCGACCATTCCCTAGGTCTTTCCACTCAGTTGGTGCGCAAGGCGCAGTACGGTGCCGCCTGCTTTACGCCCATAATTCTCAAGTGCTTTTCGCCCACCGGCGGCAAACACGGCGACCGCCTTCAACAAGTCGCGTAATTGTTGCGGACTGTTGGCATCGAAGCTCGAACATGCGCCGCGCGTCAGGTGCGCAATTTGCCTGAATATGGCCCCGGCGGGCTCCATGCCACCTTCATGAAAAACAAAGACAGGCACGCCACGCAGGCCTAATTCTCCCGCAGCTGCGGCGATTTGATCCGGTGATTCCTCAACCGCATCGCCAATGAATACCAACGCATTGACCTTGCCGCGTCTCGCTTCGGCCGCCGCGTGTTTAAGCACTCTTTCTATTTGGGTCGGACCGCCCAGGACGTTGACACTACGCATGAGACCCACAACTTTTCCCGCATCTCCAAGCCATGGACTTGCGCCGAAATCCATGAGACCACGGTAATAAACCAACTGCACGTCCAATCCGCCAACACCTGCCGCTTCCTGAAACATATCTGTTTGGATCGCCATGGCTTGCGCCCAACTCGGGCCGCGGCTGGCGGTGGCATCCATTGCAAAGACAAGACGACCGTTCTTGCCGCCCGGCGCCAGCACAGGTGTACTAGCGGCCTTTTTTAAGAATGCTGCAACGTCACCGCTGGACGGGCGTTTGCTCGGAATTTTACTCGCCGGCGCCATGGCTCGACCCTACCGCTACCAAAAAGTGTGGCCCTTATAGCAATATCCAAGTCGCCATACCCAGAAACGTGAAGAACCCCACAATGTCGGTGACTGTGGTCACAAATACCGTGGCCGAATCCGCGGGGTCCGCGCCCATGCGCTCCAGAGCCAGCGGCACTGCCATACCGACCAAGCCCGCCACCGTCAGGTTAATGATCATAGTCACAGCGATGACCATTCCCAGCAGCTCGTCGTTAAACCAGAGATACGCTAGTACGCCCGTGATTACCGCGAATAAGACGCCATTGGACAGACCCACAAACAACTCCTTCCAGACCACGCGAAACGTGTTGCCTGGATGCAACTCGCGGGTCGCCAGCGACCGCACAACCGTCGCAAGTGTTTGAGTGCCTGCATTGCCACCCATTGACGCGCAAATTGGCATGAGAATGGCGAGCACTGACAGCTTAACAATAGACTCTTCGAACACGCCGATCACCGCGGACGCCGCAAAGGCCGTGCCTAGATTGAGAAAAAGCCATAAAAACCGGGATTGAGCCGTCGCCATGATAGTTCGGTAGAGACTGGAATCTTCAGTGGCACGCACACCAGCCAACTTCAGAAAGTCCTCGCCGGCTTCCTCATCAATCACGTCCACCACGTCATCAATGGTGATTTGTCCGATCAGCCGGCCGGATTTGTCTACGACTGGCGTGGCAGTCAAATCGCGTTGCCGGAACAAAAACGCCACCTCTTCCTTGTCCATGTCCGTACGGATGGTCTCGAGATCCTTGTCTGCGATGTCTGTCATCTTCACGGGGCGTTTTGAGGTCAGAACGCGGTGAAGCTCCACCACACCTTGCGGACGATGGCGTGGGTCGACCACAAACACCGCATGGAATTTGTTAGGCACATTTAGCGTGGAGCGCAGATAATCGATGGTCTCGCCAACCGTCCAATAATTCGGCACAGCCACCAACTCGCGCTGCATAAGGCGGCCCGCTGAGTCTTCCCCGTAGGCCAGTCCTTGTTCAATCAACGCACGCGTGGTTTGTGGCATGCGCTCTAGCAGTTTGTCGCGCTCGTCCCGGTCTAGTTTGCCAGCGACGTAAACCGCGTCGTCCGAGTCCAATTCATCCAAAGCGGCAGCAAGGTTTTCAAAGCCTAACGCATCCATGACTTCGTCACGCACATCGGTGACCAACTCCGGTAGCACATCAGCGTTGAAGTCCGCACGGACAGCACGCACGAGCTGTCGCCGGCTCTCGCGATCTAGACGCTCCAGAAGGTCGGCTAAGTCGGCGTGATGCAGCCCGGCCACAAGGGTGCGAGCTTGCTCATCGGCGTGAGCGAGCAAGGCAGACACCACCGACTCCACAAATCCGGCGTCGAGGTCGAAACTTTCGTCTAGAGCGCTTGCCTGCCCACGGTGCAATGTGGGATGGGCAGAGGGTGCATGCGGCGATGTTGGCGTGTCGGCGCTGGCCATGGCGGCACCTGGAATTGGAGCGAATACAACCGGCGTAACCCGCGCGCAGATGGCATCGGTAACGCCGCGCTTCTTGTGCCTGAGGGCTGTTGGTAGATCAAGTAAATCAGGCACCGCGCCGATGAGGCACGCGGCCGCCAACCCAAAGATGGTGCGGTCGAGAAGACTCGAACTTCCACGGGGTTTCCCCCACAGCGACCTCAACGCTGCGCGTCTACCAGTTCCGCCACGACCGCACGGTCGATGCCTATTTTAGGACGCCGGCAACCGCGCTAAGAAATAGGGCCGCCAAACGTGCGGTCAGATAGCAAATCGGGTATGGGTTGGCAATGGAAAGGCCTAAATGACTCGAACCACAGTCGACCTGCGGGTTTCCAGAAATCCTGTTCCCTACCCTGAGGCAGTGGTGGTCATGGAGGATCGGGTGGCTGCCGTCCGCGCGGGCACGGCGCGAGACCTCGTCTGGTTTCTGGTACATCCACCGATTTACACCGCCGGTACCAGTGCCCAAGACTCAGACCTGCTGGCCCCCGACCGCTTTCCCGTATTCAAGTCCGGGCGGGGCGGCCAGTACACGTACCACGGGCCGGGGCAACGAGTGGTGTACGTAGTCATGGATCTCAAAAAGCGCGGCGCGGACATTCGCCGCTTTGTCCGCGACCTGGAAGCATGGGCCATCACCGCCCTCGCCCGCTTTGGCGTGGCCGGAGAAATCCATCCGGGGCGTGTCGGCATATGGGTCACGCAGGGAGATGGGCGCGAGGATAAAATTGGCGCCATCGGCGTCCGCGTACGCCATTGGGTGAGCTACCACGGGCTTGCCCTGAACGTGGCCCCCGATCTGACGCACTTCTCCGGCATAGTACCCTGCGGGATCACCGATCAGGGCGTGACGTCTCTCGCGGGTTTGGGCATTGACGCGTCGATGGCGGATATGGACGTCTCTTTGACCGAAACGTTTCCGGATGTCTTCGGAAGCCCGCTCGTGCCCGAGGAAAATCCTTCCTAGTTCGCCGTGCAGCGCGGGTCGTTGCCCTGCATGCCGACGATTTGTTCGTCGGTCACCGGGATGGCCGGACACCCATGCCCTTTCGCGCAGACGTAGTCATATTTCGCTGCACCGGTGTGACAACCTAAGCACGTTCCCAGGGCGTTGGACGCCGCATCGCCCCGCCCGGTTACCTTTGTGCCCTTGGCCGAAACGTCGAAGGTCAGGAATTCTCATCCATTTGAATTCGGGTAGGCGGACTTCTGATGCTTAACCATGGCTTCGTTCGGCACGAGTTGAAGGATTGTGCCAACCTGATACTCCTTCCCTGCAACATTGCCGTCAAAAATGCGCACGGCTTCCTCCAGCATGACGGGATCGGTATGGCGAATATAGGTTTTGCGAACCTTCGTACCTTCGTGCATACAGCCAAACATTTCACCACTTGTTTCAACTGCACCGACCGGCGCGCTCGCGATTGGCGCCAAGCCGAACAGCGCCGCCGCGACGACGGTCAATTTTATGATACGATTCATCGGAGCTCCCACAATAATTTGCCGCCTCTCGCCAATGGCATCAATTTACCGACAACGGCCATGGCGATCGTGCGTCCAAAGGGCACACCCGCGGAATAGAGCACGTAGTGCGCAGCACGCACCTAAAAGTAGGCGATGGCAGCCGCAGTGGTCGCTTCGTTCGCCGCACCGGCGAGATGCGCGACAATCACAAGCGCAGCAAAGGGAATTAGATTCTCGATGGCGTTGTAATGGGCTTTTTTGGCGCGAGACACCCAAAAGCCTAGAGTGGAACGCAGCAAAAGCATATACGCCTCTGCCATCTGATTAGTACTGCGCTCCCGGGCTAGACGTCGCCCGCTGCTCAAAATCCGCGCCCTCAAAGGGTTTCTCGCTCGGTTTTACATCCACCGAAGTCACCCCGTAACCCGCCGGCCCCTCGTGACAAGCCTGTGCGAACGCCGTAACGGCATCGGACTGTCCGTGCGCCAACGCCTCCACCGTGCCATCTGTAAGGTTACGCACCCATCCGGTGAGCCCCAACCGGCGCGCGACGGCGACAGCCCACATCCGATAGCCCACCCCCTGGACGCGCCCAGAAATTAGCAGGCACACGGTTGGAGCGGGCTCGCGCGGCAGCACCATCGCCGGTTTCTTACCCGAACTCCAGAATCATCTGGTCCACGGCCAGAGACGCACCGTTGGTTTCGTGGATCTTCTTCACCACACCGTCGCGCTCGGCCTTAAGGACGTTTTCCATCTTCATCGCTTCAACAATAGCCAAGGTTTCCCCGGTTTTGATCTCCTGGCCCTCCTTCACTGCCAGCGACACTAGCAGGCCGGGCATGGGCGAGAGTAGGCACTTGGTCAGGTCCGGTGTCGGCTTGTGAGGCATCAGCCGGGCCAATTCCGCCTGCCGCCGAGTATACACATCGAGTTGAAGCTGGGCGCCGTCGTGGAACAACCTGTAGCCCACCGGCTCCCGGTCGACTTGGATTATGATCGGCTTGCCGTTGGCCTCCCCTACAAACAGCGGCGCGCCATAGGTCCAGTCGCTTCTCACTCGAACCATTTTCTTGCCAACTTTGGCAATTCCCCCGCCGATGCCGTCGTCTGGACTCGTTTTCGGTGCGATCTGGACCAGGTGTTCTTTTTTCTCGCCGTTGTGCCTGACGACTACCACCCAGGTATCCGGCATAACCCGGCCGTGGCCCGGGACTTGGCCTGAAATCTCCACCGCACGCCGGGCATAGGCATCGTGCACCAAACCGGCGACGGCGATCAGCGTCGTCGGACTTTGAGCCGGCAGATCGGCCTCCGAAAATCCGCCCGGGTATTCTTCGGCGATGAAGTTGGTCGATAGACGCCCGTCCTCGAAGCGTTTCTTACCCATGACCGAGGCCAGGAACGGAATGTTATGGGACACGCCGCGGATGTAATAGGCGTCCAAAGCCGTGCGTATGTGCGCCGTGGCCGTTTTGCGGTCCTTGGCCCAGGTGCAGAGCTTGGCGATCATGGGATCGTAAAATACGCTGATCTCGTCGCCCTGCTGCACACCGGTATCCACCCGCACATGCTTGCTCTCCGCCGGCGGGAGGTAACGCACCAGCCGTCCGGTGGAGGGCAGGAAGTTGCGATAGGGGTCCTCGGCATAGATGCGGCTTTCAAGAGCCCAGCCATTCAGCTTCACGTCCGACTGCTTGAGCGGCAACTTTTCGCCTACCGCGATCCGAATCATCAACTCCACAAGGTCCAGGCCTGTCACCAGCTCCGTGACCGGATGCTCGACCTGCAATCTTGTATTCATTTCAAGGAAGTAAAATTTCCTCTTCGCGTCGACAATAAACTCGACGGTACCGGCGCTCACGTACTTGACGGCCTTGGCCAAAGCCACCGCTTGCTCGCCCATGGCCTTGCGTGTCTTGGCATTCAGGAAGGGGCTCGGCGCCTCCTCAATCACCTTTTGGTGGCGGCGCTGAATGGAGCATTCGCGCTCGCCCAGATAAATCGTGTTGCCGTGCCGGTCCGCCAGGACCTGGATTTCGATATGCCGGGGCTGCTCAATGTACTTCTCGATGAACACCCGGTCGTCGCCAAAGGAGGACTTGGCCTCCGACGTCGAGCGCTCGAACCCTTCTTGCACCTCAGATGCATTGCGAGCTATGCGCATACCTTTGCCGCCACCACCGGCCGATGCCTTGAGCATGATGGGAAACCCAACTTCGCCGGCGATTTTTTTAGCGTGGGCGGTATCTTTAATGGCCCCCATAAAGCCCGGCACGGTGGCCACGCCCGCCTTATCGGCCAGTTTTTTGGACTTGATTTTGTCGCCCATAGCTTCGATGGCTTTGGCATCGGGGCCGATGAAGACGATCTTCTCCTTAGCCAGGGCCTTTTGGAAATCTTTGTTCTCCGACAGGAACCCGTAGCCTGGATGTACCGCCTCGGCCTTGGTCTGTTTGCAGGCCTTAACGATCCGGTCGATCAGTAGATAGCTTCGGGACGCTGGGCTGTCGCCGATATGGACCGCCTCGTCGGCCATCTCGACATGAAGCGCATTGCGATCGGCGTCGGAATACACAGCGACAGTTCGAATACCCATCTTGCGGGCGGTCTTGATGACGCGGCAGGCGATCTCGCCACGATTGGCAATCAGAATTTTTTTGAACATACCGGCGCGTCGTCCCTAGAGCGGAATATTGTCGTGTTTCTTCCAAGGATTCTTGACGTCCTTGGTACGCAGCATGGCGAGGCTGCGGCAAATACGCCGGCGTGTGCCGTGGGGCATGATCACATCATCGATAAAGCCGAGGTTTGCCGCCTTAAACGGATTTGCGAATCTTTCCTCGTACTCCTTTGTTCTTGCTGCGATTTTCTTCTTATTCCCGATGTCCTGCCGGAAGATTATCTCCACCGCGCCCTTGGCGCCCATGACGGCAATTTCGGCCGTCGGCCAGGCAAGGTTCACGTCACCACGGATGTGCTTGGAACTCATCACGTCATAGGCCCCGCCGTAGGCTTTGCGGGTGATGACCGTGATCTTGGGCACCGTGGTTTCCGCGAAAGCAAACAGGAGTTTGGCCCCGTTCTTGATGATGGCGTTATATTCCTGGTCGGTGCCGGGCAAGAACCCCGGCACATCGACAAACGTGATAATCGGAATGTTGAAGCAATCGCAGAACCGCACGAAGCGCGCAGCCTTGCGGCTTGAATTGATGTCGAGACACCCGGCGAGGACCATGGGCTGGTTGGCCACGACCCCCACTGTCTGGCCTTCCATGCGACCAAATCCGACAATGATATTGCGTGCAAACAGATCGCCGATCTCAAAGAAATCGCCCTCATCGACAACCTTCAGGATCAACTCCTTCATGTCGTAAGGCTTGTTGGGGTTATCGGGGATCAGGGTATCGAGGGACATCTCGTTCCGGTCGGGCGGATCGCTGCACGGGATGACCGGCGGTTTTTCGCGGTTGCTGAGCGGCATGAAGTCCATGAACCGCCGCAGCTGCAAAAGGGCCTCAACGTCGTTAGCAAAGGCGGCGTCCGCCACTCCGGACTTGGAGGCATGGGTCAAAGCCCCGCCCAGTTCTTCCTGGGTTACACTCTCATGGGTGACGGTCTTGACCACGTCCGGGCCCGTGACAAACATGTAAGAGGTGTCCTTTACCATGAAGATGAAGTCGGTCATCGCCGGAGAATAAACCGCGCCCCCGGCGCAGGGCCCCATCACCATTGAAATCTGCGGCACCACGCCCGAAGCTAGAACGTTTTGCAGAAACACGTCGGCATAGCCGGCCAGTGACGACACACCCTCCTGGATGCGTGCGCCGCCCGAGTCATTGAGGCCGATGACCGGAGCGCCCACCTGTACAGCCTTTTCCATCACCTTCAGGATTTTCTTGGCGTGGGATTCCGACAGCGAACCACCGAAGACCGTGAAATCCTGGCTGAAGACGAACATGGGTCGGCCATTGATCGTCCCGTAGCCGACAATCACGCCGTCTCCAGGCACGCGCTGCTCGCCCATGCCGAAATCTTCGCAGCGGTGCTCGACAAACATGTCCCATTCTTCAAACGAGCCATCATCGAACAGGAGTTCGATACGCTCGCGAGCCGTTAACTTGCCCTTGCTGTGCTGAACACTAATGCGTTTCTGACCGCCGCCCAGGCGCGCCGCGGCGCGCTTTTCGTCAAGCCGCTGGATGATCTCTCTCATGCCCTGACCCGGTTTAGAACGATTTTAAATATCCCCCGCCGCAGCGTGAAAGCCGCCGCTAACGGCACAGGACATAGCACACCAAAAGCCGCCCAATGTCACAAAAAAGTATCTAAATATGGGGCCTTAGGCGCGCAATTGATAGGCATTTCCGGCTGCCGGGCGCCGCACCCGGGGACGAACCTGCACCCCGGGGACGCCAATGGCTAGTTGTCCTTGGAGGTAATGAACCAGGCCGCTATAACCCCGGCCATAGGCAGAGCGGAAGGGCCATATTTTAGTGAAGCAGATGAATCCGTTGCTCAAGCTCGGGCTCGAAATGGGACCGCTGTTAATTTTCTTCCTGGTCAATAGCGCGCAGGGTCTTTTTGTTGGCACCGCCGCCTTCATGGCGGCCACCGTCATTGCCCTAGGCCTATCCTACGGCATCGCCCGCACAGTTCCGATCATGCCGCTGGTCGCGGCTGTGTTTGTCCTGATCTTCGGCGGGCTGACCCTTCTGCTCGCCGACGAGTTGTTCATCAAGCTGAAGCCCACAATCGTTAACCTCCTGTTCGCAACCATACTTTTCGTGGGCCTCGTGACAGGGCGGATGTTCATCAAGATTCTGCTGGAATCTGCGTTCCAACTCAGTGAGCGAGGATGGTTAATCCTCACCCGAGCCTGGATCGGGTTCTTTGTCTTCTTGGCGATTCTAAATGAAGTTGTATGGCGGAGCGTATCCACCGACGCTTGGGTCAGTTTTAAGGTCTTCGGCGTGCTGCCCATCACGCTTGTTTTCAGCTTCGCTTTGCTGCCGGTTATCATGCGCCATAGCATTGAAGTAGCCGCGCCCGAAGGGCCCAAGCCGCCCGAGAAATCAGACTGAACCAGATCACGGGCGCTGTTCTGCCCGGGCCAAGTGGCCAAGATACCTTCCTATGGCGTGAATTTCCGATTTAATCACGCGCAGACGGATCAATGCTTCCCGGTCCTCTCCCCACTGATCCATCTGGTAGAATTCGTCCAGATGTGCACTGGCGGCTACCTCGGCCGCGCTTAGGTGGCCATGAACCAGCGCCATGGAGAGCGCCAGAGATTTAGTTGCAGCCGCGCAGGCTTGGAACGCCGTTAAAGCTTCGTCGTCGAATGATTCAATTTTCGTCCTCAGGGCTAGTGCAGTCTCCGCGGACTGCGGAGTAGGTATTACCCCCTCAACAACCGCAAATTGGATTCGATGCTCATCTCTCAGCCAGTCGAGGACAGGCTGCCACACACCGTTTTGCCGGGCCTTGAGCGCCGCCGGGTATTCGGCGCGGTAGCACAGAAGGTCGGAGTCAATAAAAGCTATCAGGCCGTTGATAACGGCCCCCCGCTCCGGCCCGATACGGTCCAGCGCTGCGGAGACCAACCGCGTGATGGGCATCGTCTCTCGATCAATGACCGGGTCCTGGGCGTCCCACTCCGCGGCAAGCACATCGGCCAGCGTCCGGATCGGCGTACCAAGCCGTTTCCGTGCAGGAGTATGCGCGGGCTTGCCGTCCAGAAATACGCAAAACAAACCGCGTTCTTCCGCAACACTCACGTTCTTGTAGACTCGTCGTGGTTTCTGCGGCGGCGCGCCCCGCCCCGGTGTTGGCTTCGGTGTGTCGGTGCTCATGACTCCGGGCGGTGATCCGGTTTTACTTCTTGTGCCACGTCCGCGCGTCCTGACAGGGGTCGTTGTCCGAGGTGTCCACGCGGTTCTTCGCCCCCTGAAGAGCGGTATCCGGTATCCGCGACAGGTTTTGTAAGGCCCTGCACAGCGTGCAGGAGCTCGTCCAGATGATCAATCATTCGGTGAGCGCCAGCTTGAACCAGCTCGTTCGGCGGGTGATTGCCCCATGATACGCCAATAGACGGTACGTTCGCCGCCTGGGCCATTTGAATATCGAACGCAGTATCGCCGATCATCACCGCATTTTTGGCGTCCACACCGGTCTCCTTTAGCGCATTGAGGACCATGCCCGGGTGGGGTTTGCCTGGCGCAGTATCAGGGGTTTGACTTGTCACAAACCGACCTTCCAGGCCCTGACGCTTCAGAAGGTGGTCCACACCGCGCTGCGCCTTACCGGTCGCGATGCCAAGTAAGAAACCGTCCTCCGTTAACGCATCAAGGGCTTCACGAGTTCCCGGAAAAAGAGGTTCGTTGTAGTCGGGCGATGCTCGCAGCTGTTTGAAAATTTTACGATAAGTCACATTCATATGTTGGTGCGTCTCCGGGTCGATATCCGGAAACAGGCGCAACAGCGCTTCATCTAGGGATAGCCCTATGACCAACGGAATTTCGGCGAGGGACGGCTCTGCAACACTAAGGGCAGCTGCAACCTCCTTTACCGCACGAACGATGTTGGCCTGGCTGTCCACAATTGTTCCGTCCAGATCGAATATAACGAGGCGTAAAGGAGCATTCATGCCTTGGCCTCCCCCTCGCTAAACCCGAGATCGCGGAAAGTCTCGGCCATGTGCTTTGGTAGAGGCGCGGTGATTGTCAGCGGTTTCCGCCCTGGCAAGTTCAGGGTGAGCTGCCGGGCGTGGAGACAGAGCTGGTCCGCGACATCAGCCAGCAGACCTTGGTGCAGGTCTATTTCCTGCTCAGGATGCTCAGGCTTCATCGTATATTTCTGATCCCCGACAATAGGCGTCTTAATGAGAGTACAGTGCGCTCGCAACTGGTGAGTTCGGCCGGTTTGCGGCGTCAGTTCCAACCACGTTATTTTTCGAGCGGTAGTCGAAACGACGCGGTAATCGGTTACGGCCTTTTTACCTTTCTCCTCGTCCCAGTGCATCCGTTCTTGGCCCTCAGGACCGGACTTGGAAAGTGCCGCTGAGATCGTGCCCGCCGGGTGCTCGGGATATCCAATGACCAATGCCCAATAGGTTTTCTCGACATCATGACCTTGGAACGCGCGGCCAAGTTTGAACGCAGTATGTACGCTACGCGCGATAATCAGCACCCCCGACGTATCGCGGTCCAGGCGATGCACCAAACGGGGCCGGTCCTTGCCACCAAACCGCAAGGCCTCCAGCATGCCGTCCACGTGGCGGGAGGTTTTGCTCCCTCCCTGGACCGAGAGTCCGGCGGGCTTGTTTAGGGCGAAAAGCTCGTTGTCCTTGTAGATCACCAAGTCCTGTATAAATGCGGCATCGTCGTCGGAAATCAGCGGCTGACTTTTTTGATTGGCGGTTTGGCGTGAAGGCGAGCCCAGCGGCGGAACGCGCACGACTTGTCCTGGGCGCACACGTAGGTTGGATTTAGCGCGGGCGCCGTCGACCCGAATTTGACCCGTATGCAACAATTTTTCCAAGCCGCCATGGGTCAGAGCGGGAAAGCGGCGTTTGAACCAACGGTCCAACCGGATATCCGCCTCGTCATCAGCCACAGAAATGCGTTGCACGTCGCTCATAGTCCGGTTTCACTTTCATTCGCGCCATGGTCTTCAGATTTTTCGGTCCGGAGCTTTCGCCAGTAGGCAAGCCGCTTGTTGATCTCACGCTCGAAACCCCGCTCGGGCGGGCGGTAAAATTGCGAACGGTTCATCCCTTCGGGGAAGTAGTTCTGCCCGGAGAATGCGCCCTCCGCCACGTGGTCATAGGCGTAGTCCTTGCCATAACCCAGGTCTTTCATCAGGCGGGTCGGCGCGTTCAAAATATGCATGGGCGGCGCGAGAGAGCCTGTCTTGCGCGCAGCGTCGATGGCTTCCCCAAACGCGGAATAGACCGCATTCGATTTCGGCGCAGTGCCCAAATAGACAACCAGCATAGCGATGGCGAGATCACCCTCCGGCGAGCCAAGGCGATCGTAGGTCTCCCAGGTGCTGATCGCCACCTGAAGGGCCTGTGGATCGGCAAGACCGATGTCTTCGGCAGCGAAGCGCGTCAGGCGGCGTAGGATGTAGGTGGGGCGCTCGCCGCCGTCGAGCATGCGGCTGACCCAATACAACGCCGCGTCCGGATCGGACCCGCGCAGGGATTTATGCACGGCGCTGATAAGATTGTAATGACCTTCCCGGTCCTTGTCGTAGACCGGCGCCCGCCGCTGCACCAATTTTGCCAATGCCCCGCCATCAAGCGGCGAGTCGGGCGCCAGTGACAACGCCAACAGATCCTCGGCCAACGTGAACACGAAGCGACCGTCGCCGTCGGCCATGGCGCGGAGCGCGGAGCGAGCGTCCACCGTCAACGGCAGCGGACAGCCCGCGTTTTCTTCCGCACGCTTCAAAAGAGTCTCCAAGCCGTCATCGTCGAGCCGGCGGAGCACAAGAACCTGACAGCGCGATAACAACGCGGCGTTTAATTCAAAGGAGGGATTCTCGGTGGTGGCCCCAACCAAAATGACTGTGCCGTCCTCGACGTACGGCAGGAAACCATCCTGCTGCAAACGATTGAAGCGGTGGATTTCATCAACAAACAGGAGAGTCCCCTGCCCTGTGCGCTGGCGCTTTGCGGCAGCGTCAAAGATTTTGCGCAAATCGGCCACACCTGAAAAAACCGCAGAGATCGGTTGAAAAAACAGATCCGTTCCCTTTGCCAGCAACCGGGCGATGGTCGTTTTTCCGCAGCCCGGCGGCCCCCACAGGACCATGGAACTGAGCCGCTTCGACGCCAGCATTCGGCCCAACGGGCCGTCAGCACCCAGCAGGTGATCTTGCCCGACGACGTCTCTTAAGTCATGAGGTCTGAGAAGATCCGCCAGCGGCTGTCCGATTTTGGGGCAGGCGGGTTGCGCAGGTTCGGCGTCTTCAAAAAGATCGCTCACCTGCCGACCCGGATCTGAAGCGCCTGACCATTCCGATTCAGAGTCAGAGTCCACGGCGCGGACTCCTCAGTCGCTAGGCGCAATAGGTCGTCGACCGATTTTAACGACTCTTCATTCACGGCCCAGATAATATCGCCCGGCTTCACGAAGCGGGACGCAATTGATCCTCTGACAACTTCGAGGACGATGACGCTGGGCTCGACATATTCGCGGCCCAGCTCTTCTGACAGGGCGGGATTGAGATTGGCGACCTTCGACCCCGAAAATGGCTGGCGGCCTTCGAGTAGCGTTTCCCGTCGCGCAGGAGTCTCCGGTGGTGCCTCCAGCGCTACGTTGACGGCGCGCTTGGCGCCGCTACGCAACGTGCCTAGCTTTGCTTTTCCGCCGACCGGCAACGTTGCGAGACGGTACCGCAGTTCCTCGGTGTCACCGACCGGCCTGCCCTCGATGTCCTGAATAACGTCACCGACTGATAACCCGGCGCGGGCTGCGGGACTGCCGGCGACAACGCGGTCGACAATAACGCCCGTGGGCCGCTCCAATCCCAAACTTTTGGCCAGATCCGACGTGATGTTTTTGCCCGATGCGCCGAGCCATGGGCGGACAGCGCGGCCCTCCTTGAGGATGCTGGTGAGAACTGTCCGAACCATCGTCGCAGGAATGGCAAAACCGATGCCCACATTGCTGCCGTCACGCGAGTAAATGGCAGTGTTAATACCGACAAGGCGCCCGTCCGACGTAATCAGCGCACCGCCCGAATTGCCGGGATTGATTGCCGCATCGGTCTGAATAAACGAGCGGTAGTCCGAAATTCCAACGGTTGTGCGCGCCAAGGCCGAAACAATGCCCGAAGTGACGGTTTGGCCGACGCCGAACGGATTACCAATCGCCAAAACCATGTCACCCACTTCGACGTTTTCCGAATCAGATAAGTCGAGCGAGGGCAACGATGTGGTGACGTCCTTCATTCGCAACACCGCCAAGTCCGAACGCTCGTCCGTGCCGACCAATTCCGCTTCGTATTCACGGCGGTCGGTGAGCACTACCGTAATTTCATCGGCATCTTCAACGACGTGATAATTGGTAATCACGATGCCGTCGGATTTTACGATAACGCCGGAGCCGAGGGAATTTTGAACCTGTTCGCGCGGCAAGCCAAACAAACTGTTCATATCGTCGCCGAAAAACCGCCGGAAAAATGGATCGTTAAACAGCGGCGTATTTTGTGATCGGACGACACGTCGGGTGTAGATATTGACCACTGCCGGCGCCGCTTTGTTGACGGCCGGCGCGAAGGTCATGGTCACCTGCTCGCGCGTTGAAGGGACCACCGATGCGCCCGCTTCGGCAGCGCTCGCCGCGCTTACGGTCATCGACCAGGCGATCAAGATGCAGAAAAAATTCACCAATCGAATCATCGTAGGGACACCGTCTCTAAGGTCTAAAAAATGGGGAAAATAGAGCTCATGGCGCTACAGATGTGGCGTACCTCTGCCCACAACGCAACCCCATCACCGAACGGCATGGTTCCTTGCGCAAAAACGCCCCTTTCGGCACGGTAGAATGGCAGATGCCGGCGGTTTTAGCGAGCCGCTTGCACGGCTTACCGGACCAACTGCGCGGTGAAGGCGTTTTTTTTGCGCGGTGAGCGTACGGTTTTGAGTACCAAAAGCGCCGCCGTGACCCGAATCAGAGCAGTGCCCCGTGGATTGGGTGAACTTCACCAACGACTAAACCCGCGCCGGAAAATAGGTAAGCGCACGCAAAGGTTACAAGCTAAGCGACCTATCGCTGGCGGCGACAAGGGCTGCTTTTAGGGCGCCAAAATCATTCACAGCCTGAAATTGCAGAAACTCATCAATCACGTTTTGTGGAGCGTGAAATAATATCCCGACCTCAGCCTCACTCAACATGGAAGTGTCATTATAAGAGTCTCCCACCGCTATCACTCGATAATTTAGTGCGCGCAGCGCCTTCACTGATGCCCGCTTGGGGTCTGGCTGCCGCAATTTATAATCTACAACCCTTCCCTCCTCATCTGTAATCAGGCGATGGCAGAACAGCGTTGGCCATTTGAGTTGGCGCATCAGAGGCGCTGAAAACTCGTAAAATGTATCGGACACGATAATGATCTGGAACCTTTCTCGAAGCCAATCGAGGAACTCCACTGCACCTGGGAGTGGCTTAAGCTCTGCGATTGCCGCTTGAATATCAGGAAGACGAAGGTCGTGTTGCTCAAGCAGAGATAACCGCTGCTTCATTAGAACATTATAATCGGGAATATCACGTGTCGTCGCACGCAGATCATCTATGCCGGTCAGTTCAGAAAACGCGATCCATATCTCCGGGACGAGAACACCCTCTAGGTCGAGGCAGGCTAATTCCAAGTTTATAACTCCCAAGTGCAATTGAATACGATGGCGGCGGGTAGTGGCTCTGCGGCAACTAACTACGCCTAGAGGCTTGGAAATCGCGATTCGAGTTTCCCCTCCGAGCTCACGCTCTACGTTCAATTTACAGCGGCACGTCTAAAACAACTCTTTCTTCTCACCACAAAGTTCAGCGATCACCGTCACGACATTGAAATGGCGCGCATCTATTTGTTTACCGGTCTTCACCGGCGGGCGCTACGGCACCGCGGCAACCCAGATCAGCGCGGTGGCACCGCGGATGGGGTTGGCACCGCCGGCGGTCGCGATGGATTCGAGTTCCTCGCCGTCGCGGTTAAAGCCATTCTCGGCGGTGATGGTGATAATCCAGGCCGTAGTCAGATTACGGAGCACATCCCAGTTGGTTTCCGGCTGCGCCGGCCTGGCCGGTGACGGCATGCCACGGAACGACCGGGTGCAGCCCATGACACGGTACAACTGATTGTCCACGCCGCGCTCGCCGGTTTCGGCCTCGTCGAAATCGTTGTCGCTGCGTTTGCCATCGAGATTAAAGCTGTAGGCCATTTTGCCCCTGGCGGTCCGGTAAAAATCGATGGCGGACGGGTTTATCCCGCCCGGACACTCGGAGTCCGCACCATCGCCGCCGTAATAATTGGCTTCGGTGAACCAATTGACCACATATGAACGGATCTCGGCGGCCGTGGACACGTGCGGCGCGAGGAGGCCAAATGTCAGCGCGACCACCGCCGGACATAGAGCGCTGCGAGCGCTAACGCCGAACAGTGTGCCCGGTATATTCGCCCCGGTGACATCTCTGTCCTCCCTCATGAACAAATGTGCCCGCACAATACTCCAACACCCGGGGGCGCGCACCTGCCTAAGACAATGGGACACGTCGCGAGCAGCAGAGAATCGACCGACAGCTGAGGCCTGTGAAAACGCCGTTCGCAGGGGAGGCCGAGGGCGGCGCACTGGACTAAAGCCAGGAATTTAGCTGTTTAGCGCCGCGGAGTAGAGCTTTTTTAGAGGCCGCTGGCGTCGTCTTCGTCCCGAACGACCGGCTCAGGCTTGGGACCGGAGTCCCGGCCCTTGGCTTCCTTATCTCGGTCCACCAACTCGATCACGGCCATGGGCGCCGCGTCGCCATGGCGGAAGCCCGCCTTGACCACCCGCGTGTAGCCGCCGGCCCGGTCCTTGTAGCGCTCGGCCAACGCGCTAAACAGCTTGGCAACAATCTTGTCGTCCCGCAGCGTGGCCGCCGCCTGGCGGCGGGCATGGAGCGTACCGCGCTTACCCAAAGTGATGAGGCGTTCGGCATAGGGCCGCAGATCCTTGGCCTTAGGAAGCGTTGTGGTGATCTGCTCGTGCTTGAGCAGAGCATTGGCCAAGTTGGCCAGCAAAGCCCGGCGGTGGGATTTAGTCCGGTTGAACTTACGTCCACTCATTCCGTGACGCATGACGCTTTCCTTTCATCACTTTGATCTCGCGCGCGAGACCGATTGCAAAAACTCATGGCCGCGCCGCATAAGAAGCGGCAGGTACACATGAGGCAGCCGTCGTGGCCCGATGCGACGGGCGCCCGTCTTGAAAAAAGGCCACCGACGCGTTCTAGAACGGTTCTTCGAACCTCTTGGCCAAATCTTCGATGTTCTCCGGCGGCCAATTGATGATTTCCATGCCCAAGTGCAGGCCCATCTGGGTCAAAACTTCCTTGATCTCGTTCAAGGACTTGCGACCAAAATTGGGCGTGCGGAGCATCTCCGGCTCAGTTTTTTGAACCAAATCGCCGATGTAGATGATGTTGTCATTCTTCAAACAATTTGCGGAACGTACGCTGAGCTCAAGCTCGTCGACTTTGCGCAACAGGTTCTTGTTGAACGGCAACTCGTCTTCGATCTCTTCGGACAGGGCCGCCTTCGGTTCCTCGAAGTTGATAAACAGCCGAAGCTGGTCCTGCAGAATGCGCGCCGCTAGAGCAACGGCATCTTCAGGCCGCGCCGCGCCGTTGGTTTCCACGGTCATGGACAGTTTGTCGTAGTCGGTCTGCTGGCCAACGCGCGTGTTCTCAATTTTGTAGGACACGCGGCGCACGGGCGAGAAGATGGAGTCCACCGGGATCATGCCGATGGGATCGTCCTCTTTCCGGTTGAGGTGCGCAGCTACGTACCCCTTGCCAGCATCGACCTCCAATTCAATATGCAGATCGGCACCGTCATCGAGATGGCAGATGACCAAATCGGGGTTCATGATCTCGATATCAGCCGGTATCTGGATCTGGCTGGCAGTCACTTCGCCCGGCCCATTAGCGTTCAGAGTCATGCGCTTGGGCCCGTCGCCGTGTAATCGCAAGGCCAACAGCTTGATGTTGAGGATCAGGTCGGTCACATCCTCACGCACGCCCGGCACTGACGAGAATTCGTGCAACACGCCGTCGATGTGGACAGACGTCACGGCTGCGCCCTGCAGAGAGGACAACAGAATACGCCGTAGCGCGTTGCCCAACGTCACACCGAACCCTCGCTCTAGCGGCTCGGCGACGATGATCGCAATCCGGTTTTTGTCGTCGACCGCCTTGATATTGAGCTTGGACGGCTTAATCAGCTCCTGCCAATTTTTTTGTAGCACGGTTCAGTCCCACACGTTGGGTGTTGATCCCGATGTGACTTAAATGGGTCGGCCGCAGCATTCTCTCCGCGGCCTAAACCAACGCCTCCGGTGGGAAAGGCCCGGAGACGTTAAATTTCGCTAGACGCGCCGCCTCTTCCGCGGACGGCATCCGTTGTGAGGAACGGGCGTTACGTCCTGTATGGACGTGACGGTAAAACCAACAGCTTGCAAAGCACGGAGCGCGGACTCCCGGCCCGTGCCCGGACCCTTCACGAGCACCGACAAAACCTTCATTCCGTGTTCCATTGCCTTCTTGCCGCAATTTTCGGCCGCAACCTGGGCTGCATACGGGGTCGACTTGCGAGAGCCCTTGAAACCCTGAGAGCCAGCGGACGACCACGCAATGGTATTGCCCTGCACGTCGGCAATCGTAATCATCGTGTTGTTGAACGTTGCGTTCACGTGCGCGACACCCGAGCTAATGTTCTTGCGCTCACGCCTACGGGTACGCGCTGCAGCTTGTTCTGGCTTGGCCATATATCGGTTCTCTTATCCCTGGAAGCGCCGTCAACTGCTAAATTGGCAGTCCCGTGCCACTTACTTCGTTACTTTCTTCTTGCCTGCGATGGCCTTTGCCGGGCCTTTGCGGGTGCGCGCGTTGGTGTGCGTCCGTTGACCATGCACGGGCAGGCCTTTGCGATGACGCAATCCACGATAGCAACCAAGGTCCATCAGACGCTTGATGTTCATTGCCGTATCGCGGCGCAGGTCGCCTTCAACCACGAAGTCGCGGTCGATGGTGTCCCGGATAAGGATGATCTCGTCTTCGGTCAGTTTATTGACCCGCCGCGCATCATCAATGCCGACACTCGTGCAAATTTTTCGGGCATTGGCGGAGCCAATCCCAAAAATATAGCTCAAGGCAATCGTAACTCTTTTATTAGTCGGTAGGTTAACGCCAGCAATACGCGCCAAGGCCCGTACTCCTCTATTTTTAAGTTGTTTGTGAGCGCCCTGCGCAACCCGAAAAGCGCGTCATTATAGGCAGTTAGCCCCGAGTGTCAACACGCCGCTCAGCTTCCCAAAACCCTCTCTAAATCGCCAGCTACAGAATCCATTTGCTGGTCGCCATCGACCACCTCCAGCAGCCCCTTCTCCTTGTAGAAGGGCATCAAAGGCGCCGTCTGCGCATGGTAGGCCTTCAGGCGCGCCGTCACAGTCTCCTCGTTATCATCGGCACGCCGGGTAAACTCCATCCCGCCGCACCCATCGCACACCCCCGCCGTCTTGGGCTGCTTGAATGTGTCATGGTAGCCCTCGCCGCACTTGGAACAGGTGAAGCGGCCGGTGATCCGCTCGATCAGCTTGGAATCGGGCACCGCAACCTCGATCACCTTATCCAAGACGATGCCTTTGCTCTCGAGTAGCTTATTTAGGGCCTCGGCTTGTGGCACCGTGCGAGGAAATCCGTCCAGGACGAAACCGTTCGCGCAATCTGCCTGATCGATCCGCTCGGCAATCATAGCAACGATGAGATCGTCCGACACTAACTTTCCAGCATCCACGACGGCCTTCGTTTGTTTGCCCAAATCACTTCCGGCAGTGACGGCGGCCCGCAGCATATCGCCCGTGGACAGCTGAACAATGTCATAGCGGTCCTGCAGGCGTTTTGCCTGCGTCCCTTTGCCGCCACCAGGCGGTCCCATCAAGATCAAACGTTTGCCGGCCATGGCCTGCCCCTAGCGGCGCCCGCGAAGGCGCGACTTCTTGAGCAGGCCTTCGTATTGGTGAGCAAGGAGATGCGCTTGAACCTGTTGCATCGTATTGAGCGTTACATTGACGACAATCAACAGACTGGTCCCTCCGAAATAGAACGGAAAACTGAATTCTGCGATGAGATACTCGGGAATCAGACACACAGTAATGAGATAGAGGCCGCCGACGACCGTAAGGCGCGTCAGTACAAAGTCGAGATAATCGCCGGTGTTTTTCCCGGGCCGGATGCCCGGCACAAAACCGCCATACTTGCGCAGATTGTCGGCGGTTTCATGCGGATTGAACACAAGCGCGGTGTAAAAGAAAGCGAAGAAGATGATCGCGGCGGAATACAGGACAAGGTAAAGCGGTTGTCCACGCCCCATGAGCGCGGAAATGGTCGCCATGATGCCGTCACCACCGCCTTGGCTGAAACCGGTTATGGTCAACGGCAGCAAAAGGATCGAGCTGGCAAAAATCGGTGGAATAACGCCAGCTGTGTTGATCTTCAGCGGAATATGCGAGTTTTCGCCGCCAAACACCTTATTTCCCTGTTGACGCTTAGGATATTGCACAAGAATGCGGCGCTGGGCTGTTTCAATAAATACAATGAACGCAATAACAGCCACGGCGCCGACCGCAAACAAGAACAGAACGAACAAGGAGATCGCGCCGGTCCGTCCCAACTCGAGCAGACTGACGATCCCGCTGGGTAACCCCGCAATAATGCCGGAGAAAATTATCAGGGAAATGCCCTGGCCGATCCCGCGCTCGCTTATCTGCTCGCCCAGCCACACCAAAAACATCGTGCCGCCGACCAGCGTGAGGACCGCCGTAAACAAGAAAAACACACCAGGATTGGTGACGACGGAAGCGCCATCCGAGGCGGTCGTACCTTGCAAGCCGGTCGCAATGCCGAGGGCCTGGAGCGTGCCGATCATAACCGTGAGGTAGCGCGTATATTGGTTCATCTTTATGCGGCCGGCGACACCCTCTTTCTTGATCTGCTCAAGAGCGGGGTTCACCGCCGCCAACAGCTGCAAAATGATCGCAGCCGAGATGTACGGCATGATGCTGAGCGCAAATATACTCATGCGGCTCAACGCGCCGCCGGAAAAAACATCAAACAGTCCCAAAACACCACGGCTCTGGGTCTCCATAACGTCCGCCATCGCCAAAGGGTCGATGCCCGGCAGCGTGATGAAGCTGCCCGCACGGAAAATAATGAGCGCGCCGAGCGAGAACCAAATTCGGCGCTTTAATTCCGTCGCTTTGGCGAATACGCCAAAATTTATGTTGGCGGCCAGTTGATCAACGGCTGAGGCCATATTTAACTCCGGACACGGCGAATATGTTTGAGCACAATCTTCTCTAAAAACCGGTATCCGGCCCCGATCAAATCGGAGGGTCTGTTTTCTAGATTCATGTGCCAGCGTCTGACATTATTTTAATTTCTCAGACCCAATAGATGAGTCCGCCTTGGCTTTCTTTCCTGGGGTCTTTGCCGCAGTAGGCGCCTTAGCTGCCTTAACAGTCACGGCCCCCCCGGCCTTCTCAACCGCAGCCAACGCCGCTTTGGATGCATGCGCAGCTATGATCGTCAGTTTCGCCTTGAGCTCGCCGTCGGCGAGAAGGCGTAATCCATTGTACGCGTGCCGCACGATGCCAGCTTCCACCAAGGCTTCAATGGTCACATCCTTCTTGGGGTCGATACGGCCTGCATCTACCGCAGCTTGCAGACGGCCGATATTCACCGGCACGTACTTCCGGCGCGCTATTGGATTGAAACCGCGCTTCGGCAGCCGGCGGTACAGCGGCATCTGGCCGCCTTCGAAGCCCTTGATGGCGACACCAGTACGAGACTTTTGTCCCTTCACACCCCGGCCGGAGGTCTTGCCCAGTCCTGAGCCGATACCCCGGCCCAGCTCTTTCCGCCGATGGGTCGCGCCGGGTAGATCGCGCAGTTCATTGAGTCTCATCTTTTTCGTCCTTTGCGGCCGCCAGAAGCCCCGACTTAGGGATGATGCGCTCACACGCAGCGCCTGCCCGAAATAGGTATCGTCTTAGGCTTCGTCCACACGCACCAAGTGTTTTACTTTGTTAATCATGCCCCGCACGGCGGGGGTATCTTCCAATGTTCTGGTCCGGTTGATCTTATTCAGCCCAAGGCCGACCAGAGTTTGCCGTTGGTCAGCGTAGCGCCCCGCGCCACTGCGAATTTGAGTCACCGTTACCGTCTTTTGGCTGGCGGCGTTCATGGTCTAGGCCTCCTTGGCAACGTCTTCACGACGGTCAACGATGTCGCCAATCTTTTTGCCGAGCTTGGCCGCGATCGACCGTGGCGATTCCATAGACCTCAATGCCGCGAACGTCGCTTTCACCATGTTGTGTGGGTTATTGCTGCCGATGCTTTTCGAAACGATGTCTTGAACACCCATCGTTTCGAAAACAGCACGCATGGGACCGCCGGCGATAATCCCGGTACCTGGAGGCGCGGAGCGGAGAATCACCTTCCCTGCACCAAAACGGCCATAGAGGTCGTGGTGCAGTGTACGGCCCTCGCGTAACGGCACGCGGATCATCGTGCGCTTGGCATTCTCCGTAGCCTTGCGGATTGCTTCGGGCACCTCGCGAGCCTTGCCGGAGCCGAAGCCTACACGCCCCTTCGCGTCTCCAACGACAACCAGCGCCGCGAAAGCAAAGCGGCGGCCACCCTTCACCACCTTAGCGACGCGGTTGATGTGTACTAGCTTGTCTTGGAGATCGTCTTCACCCTCGCTGTCGCGGGCGCCGCCGCGACCTCGCCGGCCGGTCTTTCCTGACCGGTCGCCGCCTTTCGAAGCAGTTGTTGGAGTGCGTGCCATAAATCTTTTCCTTCAAAATCGTCCGGCGGCTAAAACGACAAACCGGCTTCACGGGCCGCGTCTGCCAAAGCCTTGATGCGGCCGTGATACATATGAAACCCCCGGTCAAACACGACCTCCTTGACGCCAGCTTGGACAGCGCGCTCGGCCAAGAGCTTGCCAACCAAAACAGCGGCATCCTTGGACGCGCTCTTCACCTTAGTCTTCAAGGCTTTGTCTACAGTGGAGGCAGCCGCCACGGTTTTTCCATCATCATCTTTGATGATCTGCGCATAGATATGCCGTCCGGACCGAAACACGGACAGGCGTGCCCGTCCGTGCGCCGCCGCCTTTACAGAAAAGCGCGTGCGCACCCGGCGTCGGTTGGTCTGTTTTATGTCTCTTGTCATCACTAATTCCTAAATTCCGGCCTACTTCTTCTTGCCTTCTTTGCGGCGGATATGTTCGTCCGAATACTTGATCCCCTTACCCTTGTATGGCTCGGGCGGTCTGTAGGCGCGGATGTCAGCCGCGACCTGACCGACGCGCTGACGATTGGCACCAGATATTTCCACCTGTGTGGGCGTCGGGGTCTTGATCTCGATCCCTTCCGGGACGTCGTAAACAACATCGTGCGAAAAGCCGAGATTGAGATTCAGTTTTTTCCCTTGAACCTGGGCCTTGAAGCCTACGCCATTGATCTCAAGCGTTTTCTTGAACCCGACGCTAACACCATGCACCATGTTGTTAAGGGCCGCACGGGTTGTACCCCACAACGAGTGAGCGCGTTTGCTTTCTTTCGTCGGTTTCACCCAAACCTTACCGTCCTCAAGGCGTGCCTCGACGTCGTCGGACGTCTCCAGGTGCATCTCACCCAGCTTGCCTTTAACGGTCACCATCGCGCCTGCCATGGTGACAGTAACACCATCGGGGACGTCAATCGGGTTTTTACCAATGCGTGACATCGCATACTTCCTTTAGCGCGGCCCTTTTTGGACCAAATAGCCTAAGCGCGACCCTTCGCGCATCATGTTAGGTTTCGTTCTTATTAAAACACCTGACAGAGAACTTCCCCGCCGACATTTTTCTGGCGCGCCTCGTGGTCCGACATGACCCCGCGGGACGTTGAAAGGATAGAGATACCCAGCCCGTTATAGACTCTCTGCAAATCCCGAATCTTTGCGTAAACACGCCGACCGGGTTTGGAAACACGCATGATTTTGTTAATGACGGGCGAACCCTCATTGTACTTAAGCTCAATGTTCAGCTCGTCCACACCCTCTCGAACCGTGTAGCGCTCAAAGCCTCGGATGTATCCCTCGCTCTCTAAAACGCGCAGTAGATTTTCACGCAGCCGAGATGCGGGTGCGACGATCTTGGAGTGACCTGCCTGCTGTCCATTACGGATGCGCGTCAACAAATCACCAAGAGGATCGGATAATGACATTGTCGGTCCTCCCTACCAGCTCGACTTGACCATGCCGGGAATCTGACCCTTTGAGGCCAATTCCCGGAGCTTGATACGTGCAAGCTTAAATTTACGATAGGTCGCGCGCGGACGACCCGTCAGCTCGCAGCGATTACGAATTCGCACCTTCGCGGAATTGCGCGGCACTTGGGCCAGCTTCAGAACAGCGGCAAAACGGTCTTCATCCGTCGTGTCGCGATCCATGACAATCGCTTTCAGCGTCGCACGCTTGTTCGCGAAAGAACGGGCCATACGACACCGCTTCTTATTGCGCTCGACAGTACTCGTTTTCGCCATTGGGTGCGATCTCCGTTGCGCTCTACTTCTGAAACGGCATCTGGAAACCTTCGAGAAGCACTCGCGCTTCTTCGTCGGTTTTCGCCGTCGTACAGATTGTGATGTTCATGCCGCGGACCTTATCTATTTTTTCGTAATCGATCTCAGGGAACACGATTTGCTCCTTAAGGCCCATGTTGTAATTCCCGGAACCATCAAAGCTTTTCCTCGGTAGGCCGCGAAAATCACGCACCCGAGGCAGTGCAATATTCACCAGACGGTCAAGGAATTCGTACATCCGCGCTTTGCGCAGAGTAACGCTGCAACCGACTATCATATTTTCACGCAGCTTGAAGTTTGCTATGGCCTTGCGCGCGCGCGTAATCACCGGCTTTTGGCCAGCAATCAGGGCAAGGTTATCCACTGCCCCTTCGATCTTCTTACGATCTTGCGACGCTTCTCCCACACCCATGTTGATCACGATTTTCGTCAACTTGGGCACAGCCATCGTATTCTTGTAGCCGAACTTCTCCACCAGAGAGCCCCGAACCACATCGTCATAATGTTTACGCAAACGCGCCATCGCCGCTGTCCTTCCTAATCGATGACTTCGCCAGAGCGCCGCGCAAAGCGCACCTTGGTAGCTCCGTCTTCGAGAATCTTGAAGCCGATGCGAGTCGGCTTTCTGTCCTTTGGATCGATGTGAGCGACATTGGAAACGTGAATGGGCGCTTCCCTTTCGATAATGCCGCCGCTCGCCGTGGGGGTCGTGCGCTGGTGCCGCTTCAACATGTTCACACCCTGCACAATGACTTTATTGCGCTCGGGAAACGCTTTCAGCACTTCGCCGCTCTTACCTTTGTCACGGCCGGCCAAAATCTGCACCTTGTCGCCCTTTTTCACTTTAAACTTGGGCATCACAGCACCTCCGGCGCCAACGAAACGATTTTCATGAACTTTTTGGCACGAAGCTCGCGGGTGACGGGGCCAAAAATACGGGTGCCGATTGGCTCACCTTGCTTATTGATGAGAACCGCGGCGTTGCGGTCGAAGCGTATCGCCGTGCCATCCGCACGCATCAGAGCTTTCGAAGTGCGAACAATGACGGCGCGATGAATATCGCCCTTTTTTACGCGACCGCGCGGAATCGCATCTTTCACTGACACAACGATGACGTCGCCGACACTAGCGTACTTACGCTTCGAGCTGCCAAGAACCTTGATGCACATAATCCGGCGAGCACCCGAGTTGTCAGCAGCATCTAGGTTGGATTGCATCTGAATCATGACATTACGTCCTTAGGCCAGAAACAGTGGGTCACTCAGCCTGCTCCTGAATCAGTTCCCACGTCTTACTTTTAGAAATCGGCGCACATTCGCGAATACGTACGATATCCCCCACCTTTCTCGAATTGGTCTCGTCGTGAGCTGCGAATTTCTTACTGCGCCGAATAAATTTCTTATAGATCGGATGCCGCATACGCCGCTCTACCCGCACTAAAATGGTTTTATCCTGCTTGTCGCTGACGACAACGCCCTGGAGAATTCGTTTAGGCATACTGTGTCCTCTCGTCCTGCTTACGATGCCGCACCATCGCGGCGTTCGCGCAGGATCGTCCTTATCCGCGCTAGATTGCGGCGCACCCGGCGAAACTGGGCCGTGTCGCTGAGTTGTCCCGATGCCTGCTGAAAGCGCAGGTTAAACTGCTCTTTCTTCAGGTCGCCGAGCTTGCCTTCCAACTCGTCGGTCTTTTTTGCACGCAGCTCTGTCGCGTTGTTCATGTCAGCCATCCTTACACGACACGCGCGATGACTTTGGTTTTGATGGGCAATTTCGCTGCTGCCAGCGCAAAGCCTTCGCGCGCCATATCCGCCGATACACCGTCCACCTCAAATATGATGCGGCCCGGCTTAACCCGGCACACCCAATACTCAACCGAGCCCTTACCTTTTCCTTGGCGGACTTCCGCCGGCTTTTTAGAGACGGGCACATCCGGGAAAATTCGAATCCATACGCGGCCCTGACGCTTCATGAACCGAGTCAGCGCGCGGCGCGCCGCTTCGATCTGACGCGCGGTTACCCGATCGGGAGTCAGCGCCTTCAATCCGTACGAGCCAAAGTTCAAGGTTGTTCCGCCTCCGGCATTGCCATGAATGCGGCCCTTAAAGGCCTTACGGAATTTTGTGCGTTTCGGTTGCAACATGATGACGTCTATCCGCTTTAATCACAGCGCCCAGCAGGCGCCATTTACTATTCAATATTTTCCGTACTAAGACCGGGCGCCCTGTTCCCCGGCGCGCTTGTCCTGCGCCATGGGGTCATGCTCAAGGATCTCGCCCCTAAAAATCCAAACCTTCACGCCGCAAATGCCGTAGGTGGTTTTCGCGGTGCCTTCACCGTAGTCCACATCGGCGCGAAGAGTGTGCAACGGCACACGGCCCTCGCGATACCACTCCGTGCGCGCGATTTCCGCGCCGCTTAGACGACCGGAGCAAGTGATCCGGATGCCTCCAGCACCCAGGCGCATTGCTGCTTGCACGGCGCGCTTCATAGCCCGGCGGAACGCGACCCGCCGCTCGAGTTGCTGCGCGATATTCTCGGACACTAATTGCGCGTCGATTTCCGGCTTGCGAATCTCGACGATGTTGAGGTGCACCTCATTTCCGGTCAACTTCTGCAAATCCTTGCGGATGACTTCAATATCCGCGCCTTTCTTGCCAATCACGACACCAGGCCGGGCGGTATGAATTGTTACACGCGCTTTCTTCGCGGGCCGCTCAATGATGATTCGAGAAATACCGGCCTGCGCCAGCCTTTTTTTCAAATACGCACGGATCTCCAAATCCTCATGCAACATGTCGCCATAAGCACTGCCGCTGGCATACCAGCGGGAATCCCAGGTTCGGTTGATGCCGAGCCTAAGCCCAATCGGGTTGACCTTCTGGCCCATTAGGTGCTCTCCCCTTGCTCACGTACGACGATCGTGAGATTGCTGAACGGTTTGCGGATACTTCCCACACGACCCCGCGCCCGGGGCCGCCAACGTTTCAACACCAGCGCCTTGCCGACAAACGCCTCACTCACCACCAGCTGATCCACGTCGAGCTGATGATTGTTCTCGGCATTGGCAATCGCAGACTCCAAAACGCGCTTGACGTCACTGGCGATACGCCGCGGCGAGAACGTAAGCTCAGCCAAAGCCGTCTCGGCCTTCTTGCCACGAATCAATTGCGCGACGAGATTCAACTTCTGCGGGCTTACCCGAATGGAGCGGGCAAATGCCCTAGCTTCCGTGTCGCCCACGCGGCGTGGTGTTGTCTTCTTGCCCATGATTTAGCCCTTCTTCACACCCGGTCCGGCGACTTTCTTGTCGCCGGAATGGCCGTGGAATGTGCGGCTGGGTGCAAACTCGCCAAATTTGTGGCCGATCATGTTTTCGGTCACCATTACGGGCACATGTTTTTTGCCGTTATGGACGCCAAAAGTGAGGCCGACAAATTGCGGCAAAATGGTCGAGCGCCTCGCCCAAATCTTGATCACTTCGTTGCGCCCCGATTGCCGGACGGTCTCCGCCTTTTTCAAGACATAACCGTCTAGAAATGGGCCTTTCCAAACAGAACGTGCCACGTTCAATCTCCGTTTTCTAAAGCTCGACTTGAGCTTTCACTTAGATCTCTTTTTCTTAGCTAAATGGCGGCTGCGCACAATTAGGTTCTGTGTCCGCTTATTATTACGTGTCCGCTTACCTTTCGTGGGTTTGCCCCACGGAGTCACCGGATGACGGCCGCCAGAACTTTTTCCCTCACCACCGCCGTGGGGGTGATCAACCGGGTTCATCACCACACCCCGGGTATGGGGACGGCGTCCCAACCAGCGATTACGGCCCGCTTTGCCGATTTTGATATTTTGATTGTCGGGATTGGATACGGCGCCGATGGTGGCCACGCACTCCGCTCGCACCAGGCGCACCTCGCCTGACGATACGCGCAACTGTGCGTACCCGGAGTCCTTTCCGATCAACTGAGCATAACAACCGGCCGAACGAGCCATTTGTCCGCCGCGTCCGATTTTTAATTCGACATTGTGGACGATCGTGCCGACCGGCATGTTTTTCAGCGGCATGGCATTGCCCGGCTTCACATCGGCCTGTTCGGCTGAAACAATTTTGTCGCCCACTTTGATGCGCTGCGGCGCTAAGATGTAAGATAGCTCTCCGTCATCATAGCGGATGAGGGCAATAAACGCCGTGCGGTACGGGTCATATTCCAAACGCTCGACGGTCGCGATCACGTCGCGCTTCTTGCGCTTGAAATCCACCATGCGATAGCGGCGCTTATGACCGCCGCCCATAAAGAAGCTGGTGGTACGCCCCTGATTGTTACGTCCACCCGTCGCGTGCATGCCCCGGGTCAGCGCCTTGATGGGCTTGCCCTTGTGCAAGTCCGCACGAGACGTCAACACGGTGCCGCGCAGTGACGGGGTAACAGGTTTAAATTTTTTCAACGCCATGACTTAGAGACCCGTCGTCACGTCAATCGACTGGCCCTCGGCCAGTGTCACGATCGCTTTTTTCGTGTTGCTTCGGACGCCCGCTTTTCCGCGGAACATCTTAAACTTACCCTGCGTAATCGAGGTGTTCACGGCCGTGACATTCACCTTGAACAAGGTTTCGACCGCTTTTTTGATCTGCGGCTTCGTTGCTTTCATCGGCACCCGGAAGCTGAATTGATTGTACTCGGAGGCCATCGTCGCTTTTTCGGTGATGAGAGGCGCTCTAATAATGTCGTAAAGATTCGCCTCAATCGCGCCGAACTTAGCCTGCTTGCTCATTTCAGCCGCTCCTCGAGTTTCTCGACCGCTGCTCTTGTTAAAACCAGCGTATCGCGGCGGAGAATGTCGTAAACATTCGCGCCTTGGCTCGGAAGCACATCGACACCCGGAACGTTCCGGGCCGCGCGAGCGAAGGATTCATCAACCTGCGCGCCGTCGATAATAAGTGCGGACGTCCAACCCAAAGTCTTGAACTGCGCGATCAGGGCCTTGGTTTTGCCGCCCTTCACGGACGCCCCGTCCAAGATCACCAACTTGCCGTCCTTGGCCTTGGCTGACAGCGCCGTCTTCAAACCGAGGATACGAACCTTCTTGGGCAGGCTGTAGGCGTGGCTGCGCACCACCGGCCCGAAGATCACCGCGCCGCCGCGCATCTGCGGGGAGCGCAACGACCCCTGACGGGCCGAGCCTGTGCCTTTTTGACGAAACGGCTTTTTCGTCGTGCCGCTGATCTCGCTTATGCCTTTAGTCTTATGGGTGCCGGCTCGGCGCTTGGCCAACTGCCAGCGCACGACGCAATGAAGAATATCACCGCGCACGTCAAGGCCGAACACATTGTCCGGTAGCTCTACAGAGCCGACGTTCTTCTTTTCGAGATTTATGACGTCGCACTTCATAGCCGTTAATCCTTCTTAGCCTTCAGCCCGGCAGGCTGAGGCACGTCTTTAGGCAAGGCACGCTTCACGGCATCACGCACCAGTACGTATCCCCCGTCGTGACCGGGCACGGCGCCCTTCACGAAAATGAACCCCTTGTCGTCGTCCACGGAAACAATTTCAAGATTCTGTATGGTGACACGCTCCTGACCCAGATGGCCGGCCATTTTCTTGCCTTTAAAGACACGGCCCGGATCCTGGTTCTGACCGGTCGAACCATGAGATCTGTGTGAGATAGACACGCCGTGGGTCGCTTCAAGTCCGGCGAAATTCCAACGTTTCATGACGCCGGCAAACCCCTTACCGATGGTCGTGCCCGTCACATCAACGAACTGGCCTGCCAGGAAATGCGACGGCACGAACTCGGCCCCCACATCCACCAATTTGTCGGCAACCACCCGAAACTCTACGAGCTTACGTTTGGGCTCCACTTTTGCTTTCGCATAGTGGCCCTTTAGCGCCTTATTGGTGCGCGAAGGTTTGCGAACGCCCACACCTATCTGAATAGCGGTGTAACCGTCCTTCTCCTGGGTGCGCTGTGCCACCACCTGTGCACCGTCAACCTTAAGCACGGTGACGGGCACGTGATTACCCTCTGCGCTGAACACGCGGGTCATCCCTACCTTTTGAGCGACTAAACCGGAACGCATTTGTCCAACCCTCGCGAGCAACCCGCCTTACAACTTGATTTCGACGTCTACACCGGCGGCAAGGTCGAGCTTCATAAGCGCGTCCACCGTTTGCGGTGTTGGATCGACGATATCAAGAAGGCGGCGATGAGTACGGATCTCGAATTGTTCACGCGACTTTTTATCGACGTGTGGGGAACGGTTCACTGTGAACTTCTCGATACGTGTCGGCAAAGGAATAGGTCCGCGCACTTGCGCACCTGTACGCTTGGCGGTGCCCACGATCTCCTTCGTGGACTGATCGAGCACACGATGATCAAACGCTTTCAAGCGTATGCGGATGTTTTGGTTATCGATCATGGCCTATTCCTAAAATGAACGGCACCTGCCGCATTGGCAGATGCCGTTTATACTTTTTCATTATTCGACGATTTTGGCGACGACGCCGGCGCCGACGGTGCGTCCGCCCTCTCGAATGGCGAAGCGAAGCCCCTCGTCCATGGCGATCGGCGCGATCAGATTCATCACCATGGAGACATTGTCCCCAGGCATCACCATCTCGGTGCCCGACGGCAGTTCAATCGTTCCCGTCACGTCCGTCGTGCGGAAGTAAAACTGCGGGCGGTAGTTCGAGAAAAATGGCGTGTGACGACCACCCTCGTCCTTCGTCAGGATGTAGCACTCGCCCTCAAACTTCGTATGCGGCGTGATCGAGCCGGGCTTGGCCAGAACCTGACCGCGCTCAACGTCCTCGCGCTTCGTGCCGCGAAGAAGACACCCGACATTGTCCCCAGCCTCGCCCTGATCGAGCAGCTTGCGGAACATCTCAACACCCGTAACCACCGTTTTCGTGGTTTCCTTCAGGCCGACAATCTCAATTTCCTCGCCAATATTCACGATCCCACGCTCAACGCGGCCCGTCACAACCGTCCCGCGCCCCGAGATCGAGAACACATCCTCAATCGGCATCAGGAACGGCTTGTCCTTGGGTCGCTCAGGCTGCGGAATGTAGCTATCAACCACCTTCATCAGCTCAAGGATCGCCTCCCGGCCAATCTCAGGGGTCTTATCTTCCAATGCCGCCAGCGCCGAGCCCTTGACGATCGGGATATCGTCCCCAGGGAACTCGTACTTCGACAGAAGCTCGCGCACCTCTAGCTCAACAAGCTCCAAAAGCTCAGCATCGTCAACCTGATCAACCTTGTTCAGAAACACGACAAGCGAAGGAACACCAACTTGGCGCGCCAGGAGAATATGCTCTCTGGTTTGAGGCATCGGCCCGTCAGCCGCGCTCACAACCAAAATTGCACCGTCCATCTGCGCCGCGCCCGTGATCATATTCTTCACGTAGTCCGCGTGACCCGGGCAATCCACGTGCGCGTAATGCCGCGCTTCCGTCTCATACTCAACGTGCGCCGTCGCAATCGTAATCCCACGCGCCTTCTCTTCAGGCGCCTTGTCAATCTGGTCGTACTCCGTGTATACTGCGCCGCCACTCTCCGCCAAAATCTTCGTGATCGCCGCCGTCAGCGACGTCTTCCCATGGTCAACGTGACCAATCGTCCCAATGTTGCAGTGCGGCTTAGTCCGCTCAAATTTCGCTTTCGCCATGTCTCGCTCCGTTGACTGGGAGGTTGCTACCTATGCGACGAATGTTATCCGGCCATCTTGGCGCGAATTTCATCTGACACGTTACTCGGCACCTGCTCGTAACGAGCAAAATGCATCGTGAATTGTGCGCGGCCCTGGCTCATGGACCGCAGCGTATTAACGTAACCAAACATATTGGCGAGCGGAACCATAGAATTGATCACGCGCGCATTTCCGCGCTGGTCCATGCCCCCAACTTGACCGCGACGACTGTTTAATTCGCCGATAATATCGCCCATGTACTCTTCGGGCGTCACCACCTCGACCCTCATAACCGGTTCCAAAAGTTTGGGACCGGCATGCGGCAAGCCTTCACGCACAGCCGCGCGTCCGGCGATTTCGAATGCCAACGTCGAGGAGTCTACATCGTGGTAGGCGCCGTCATACAGCGTGGCCTTCAGATCAGTCACGGGGAAGCCCGCGATGACGCCGCTCTCCAGAGCCGATTGTAGCCCCTTGGTCACACCCGGAATATACTCCTTCGGCACCGAGCCCCCGACGACCTTATTTTCGAAGATGTAGCCCGATCCTGGGCGCAATGGTTCGAACGTGATTTTGACTCGCGCGTACTGGCCGTGACCGCCCGACTGTTTCTTGTGGGTGTAGTCAACACTATACTCTTTCGAGATTGTCTCGCGGTACGCAACCTGCGGCGGGCCGACGTCGGCCTCAACTTTAAATTCACGCCTCATGCGGTCGACCAGAATTTCAAGGTGCAGTTCGCCCATGCCCTTAATAATGGTTTGGCCGCTCTCGGCATCGGACGCGACCTGGAACGACGGGTCTTCAGCCGCCAAGCGCGCCAACGCAACCCCCATTTTTTCAACATCGGAGTTGGTTTTCGGCTCAACAGCCACTTCTATGACTGGATCAGGAAATTCCATCCTCTCCAGAATCACGGGCTTGCTTGAGTCGCTCAAGGTGTCCCCGGTCGTCGTATCTTTAAGACCCACGAGAGCAACGATATCGCCACAAGAGGCGACTTTAATTTCTTCGCGGTTATTCGCATGCATCAACAACATGCGTCCAATGCGCTCTTTTTTGCCTTTTACCGTGTTCAGCACGCCCATGCCGCTTTCAAGACGTCCAGAGTAGATGCGCGCGAACGTCAGCGATCCGACAAAGGGATCGTTCATGATCTTGAACGCGAGCGCAGAAAACGGTTCGTCGGGATCACAGCTGCGGAAGATTTCTTTTTCTTCCTTGCCGGGTAACAGGCCTTTGACGGGCGGCAGATCCAGCGGCGAAGGTAAATAATAGACTACAGCATCAAGGAGCGGCTGAACGCCCTTGTTCTTAAAGGCGGAACCGCAAAGCACGGGCACAAATTTCTCGGCGATGGTCCCCTTGCGAATGCACCGGCGAAGCGTTTCGACGTCCGGCTCATTGCCTTCGAGGTAGGCCTCCATCGCTGCATCGTCCATTTCCACCGCGACTTCCAGGAGCTCATGGCGCAACTCCGCAGCCTTGTCCTTCAGATCCGCCGGGATTTCTTCCTCGTCGAATTTGGCGCCTAGATCCTCGCCCCTCCAAATCAACGCCTTCATAGTTACGAGGTCAACGACACCCGCGAAGTCGGCTTCCACGCCGATGGGATAACTAATAACCAGCGGCTTTGCGCCCAGCCGGTCTTTGATCATATCGACGCAACGGTCGAAATTGGCGCCCACGCGGTCCATCTTGTTAACGAAACAGATGCGCGGAACTTTATACTTGTCGGCCTGACGCCAGACTGTTTCGGATTGCGGCTCGACACCCGCGACGGTGTCGAAAACGGCGCAGGCCCCGTCGAGAACACGCAACGAGCGCTCTACCTCAATGGTAAAATCAACGTGGCCGGGCGTGTCGATAATGTTGATTCGGTGATCGTTCCAAAAACAGGTCGTCGCGGCTGAGGTGATCGTGATTCCGCGCTCTTGCTCCTGCTCCATCCAGTCCATTGTGGCATTGCCGTCATGGACTTCGCCGATCTTGTGCGACCGACCCGTATAATAAAGCACGCGCTCCGTCGTCGTCGTCTTCCCGGCGTCAATGTGGGCCATGATGCCGATGTTACGGTAGCGTTCGAGGGGAGTGTCGATAGCCATTCTTCAATTCTTTCGCGCGGAATGGATACGCTTTACCAGCGGTAGTGCGAGAATGCCCGATTGGCTTCAGCCATACGGTGGGTGTCCTCGCGCTTCTTCACGGCCCCGCCGCGGTTTGATGCAGCGTCCATAAGCTCATTGGACAACCTATCGACCATGGTGGTTTCGTTGCGGCCCCGGGCGTTGGAGACGAGCCAACGGAACGCCAACGCCTGCCGCCTCTCTAGGCGCACTTCCACGGGAACCTGGTACGTCGCACCACCAACGCGCCGAGACCTTACTTCTACCGTGGGCTTTATGTTCTCAATCGCGTCGTGAAAAACTTTTACCGGATCTTGGCCGACTTTTTGCGAGATGCGATCCAGGGCACCGTACACTATGCGCTCGGACACGCCCTTCTTCCCCTGAATCATGATGGAATTAATAAACTTCGCGAGGACCGTGTCTCCAAACTTAGCGTCAGGAATAACTTCGCGTTTTACAGCTGCACGACGGCGTGACATGACTAGACCCTTTCGCTATCTTACTTCGGCCGCTTAGCGCCATATTTCGAACGGCGCTGGCGGCGGTCATTCACGCCTTGCGTATCAAGCGTGCCTCGAATGATGTGATACCGGACACCAGGCAAATCCTTCACGCGACCTCCACGGATCATCACCACGGAGTGTTCTTGAAGGTTATGTCCTTCACCTGGAATGTAGCTGGTTACTTCAAATTGATTGGTCAGACGCACCCGGGCCACTTTGCGCAAAGCCGAGTTCGGCTTCTTCGGTGTCGTGGTGTACACGCGCGTACACACCCCGCGTTTTTGCGGACAGGACTGAAGCGCCGGCACTTTGTTGCGGTTCACTGGAGTGCGGCGGCCCTTGCGGACCATCTGATTAATTGTCGGCATCGTAATAAATCCCTCGGCCTACTCGTTGCATAGGGTTCCGCGCCTACAAGGCAACACCACAGCCGGCAAACACAGCCGTAGTGCCTTCAAGACGCGAAAAACCGGATGCGCCGGCCCTTCCGGGGCCAAACCCGGTCATTAAAATTGGCCCCTGGGGGCCACTATGTCATTGCTTGTTCGACTGCTATCCGCGTTTAGAGCGCAAAAATGGCTCTACCACCGGACGCCTTCAAGAACGCGGCGGAATATACGGATGGCCTTAGACCCCGTCAAGGCCAGAATAAAAGAAGTTTCTTGCCAATTTTTCACAGGGTTACGAGCCACGGCCCACACTCGCTAGGAGCAAAAAATGGGGGGCCAAAGCCCCCCATTTAGCCAAAAACCTTGGTTTCGCCCAGCCGCCATTAGCCGGCAGCCTCAATAGCGGCAGAGTCGACCTCTTCCTCGGCCGGCGGAAGCGCTGCTCGCGCCTCCTTGGCCGCCTGAAGCTCCACGTCGCGAGTCGCCGCCAAGGACTTGAGCCGGTTCATGAACGCGCCGGTGCCGGTGGGGATCAAACGGCCCACGATGACGTTCTCCTTGAGGCCGGTCAGGTTGTCTACCTTGCCGGTGACCGCAGCTTCGGTGAGCACTCGCGTGGTCTCCTGGAACGATGCGGCGGACACAAACGATTGCGTCTGCAGCGACGCTTTAGTGATTCCTTGAAGAACAGGCAGAGCCTTCGCCGGTTTCCCGCCTTCAGCCTTAACCTTGGCATTCTCCGCGTCGAACTCCAGCTTGTCGGACAGCTCGCCCACGAAGAACGTCGTGTCACCGCCTTCCACGATTTCAACTTTTTGGAGCATCTGACGGACGATCACTTCGATGTGTTTGTCGTTGATCTTCACGCCTTGAAGCCGATAGACGTCCTGGATCTCCTTGATCAGGTATTGGGCCAGCGCCTCGACGCCCAAAACGCGGAGAATATCGTGAAGCACCGGATTCCCGTCCATCAGCGGATCACCCTTGCGGACGAAATCACCTTCCTGAACGGCCAAGTGCTTACCCTTCGGAACCATGTACTCCGACACATCACCCTTTTCAGGCTTCACGATAATTCGGCGCTTGGACTTGTAGTCCTTGCCAAATTCTACGCGGCCTTCAATTTCCGTGATGATGGCATGATCCTTCGGCTTACGGGCTTCGAACAGTTCGGCAACTCGTGGCAGACCACCGGTAATATCGCGAGTTTTCGAGCTTTCCCGCGGAATACGCGCGAGTACGTCGCCAGCATGCACCTTCTGCCCGTTATCGATTGACAGAACGGAATCAACGCTTAGGAAGTATCGCGCCTCAAGCCCATTGTCCAAGGTCAACACTTCGCCGCCTTGATCCATGAGTTTATCTCGCAGCGTGATGCGCGGCTTCAGGTCTGATCCCTTCGGCTGCTGCTTCCAGTCGACCACGACCTTGGACGCAATGCCGGTCGCTTCATCCACAGTTTCGCGCACAGATATGCCTTCGACGAGGTCCATGTAATGGACGACGCCGGCCTTCTCGGTGACGATGGGCAACGTGTATGGGTCCCATTCGGCCATCTTCTGGCCATTTTCGACCTTTTGTTTGTCGTCCACAAACAACTTGGCGCCATACGGCACGCGATGACGCGCTTTCTCGCGCCCGTGTTCATCTTCCAGAACGATTTCGCAATTACGCGACATCACAACCATGATCTTGTCGCTATTTTTCACAACAGCGCGGTTGACGATCGTCACTTTGGCATCGAATACAGCCTCGATGCTGGACTGCTCGGCACCGCGCTGGGCCGCACCGCCGATGTGGAACGTCCGCATGGTCAGCTGCGTACCCGGTTCGCCGATCGACTGCGCAGCGATAACACCCACCGCCTCGCCGATGTTGACGATTGTACCGCGCGCAAGATCACGCCCGTAACACCTTGCGCACACACCGCCGACGGCGCCGCACGTGAGAGGTGAGCGGATTTTGAGACGCTCGATACCCAGATGCTCGATGATCTCCACTTCGGCTTCGGCCAACAGCGTCCCCTTCTTGAGCACCTTTTCGCCTGTTTCCGGATGCACGATGTCCTCGTTCGTTACACGGCCGAGGATACGCTCTCCAAGTGACAGAAGCACTTCGCCGCCTTCCATGAGATGCGCGGTGGTGACACCCTCGTTTGTCTTGCAGTCGTCTTCGATAATGATGGCATCCTGCGCGACGTCCACCAGACGCCGGGTCAGATACCCAGAGTTCGCAGTCTTGAGCGCCGTATCGGCGAGACCTTTGCGCGCTCCGTGCGTGGAGTTGAAGTACTCTAACACGTTCAAGCCTTCTTTGAAGTTTGATATGATCGGTGTTTCGATGATCTCGCCCGAGGGTTTCGCCATAAGACCGCGCATACCCGCCAACTGCCTCATCTGCGCCGCCGAACCTCGCGCGCCCGAATGTGCCATCATGTAGACCGAGTTGATCGATTTTCCGGTCTCGGCTTTCTGAATCTCCTTCATCATGGCCTCAGCCACTTCTTCGGTACAATGCGACCAAGCATCAATGACCTTGTTGTATTTTTCGCCCTGAGTGATTAGGCCGTCTTGGTATTGCTGTTCGAATTCCTTCACCTGGCTTTCGGTCTTCTTGACCATCCCGTCCTTGGATTTCGGAATGATCAAGTCGTCCTTACCAAACGAGATTCCGGCTTTCGCCGCAAAGCGGAATCCAAGTGCCATCACATGGTCACAGAAAATGACCGTCTGCTTCTGGCCGCAGTGGCGGTAAATAATGTCGATGACTTCGGCAATGTCCTTTTTGCGCAAAAGGCGATTCACGAGTTCAAAGGGAACGGAAGGATGGCGCGGCAATTCTTCAGCCACCAGCATGCGCCCAGGTGTCGTTTCGACCACCGTAGTTAACGGCTTGTAGTCTTCATCGACAGTTTTGTAGCGCGCTTTGACACGGGCATGCAGGGACACGGCTTTACTATGAAGTGCGGCTTCGATTTCGGCGACATCGCCGAACATTATGCCTTCGCCCTTCTCGCCTTCGTGGTCCATCGTTGCGTAGTACAGGCCAAGAATCATGTCCTGGGTCGGCACGATAATTGGTTTGCCGTTGGCGGGGCTGAGAATATTGTTGGTCGACATCATCAGCACGCGGGCTTCCAACTGTGCTTCCAGCGACAACGGCACGTGCACGGCCATTTGGTCGCCATCGAAGTCGGCATTGAAAGCCGTACAAACCAGCGGATGTAGCTGAATAGCCTTGCCTTCGATCAGCACCGACTCAAATGCTTGAATACCAAGGCGGTGCAAGGTCGGCGCCCGATTTAGCATCACCGGGTGCTCGCGGATCACCTCCTCGAGAATATCCCAGACCTCGGGGCGTTCCTTTTCCACCATGCGCTTGGCCGCCTTGATGGTGGTCGCCATTCCGTACAGTTCCAGTTTCGAATAAACAAACGGTTTGAAAAGCTCAAGTGCCATCTTCTTCGGAATGCCGCACTGGTGCAGTTTCAGCTCGGGGCCAACTACAATCACGGAACGGCCCGAATAATCTACGCGTTTGCCAAGCAGGTTCTGGCGGAAACGCCCTTGTTTGCCTTTGAGCATGTCCGAGAGTGACTTCAGAGGGCGCTTGTTGGCGCCGGTAATGGCGCGGCCGCGGCGGCCGTTGTCGAACAGAGCGTCGACCGACTCCTGAAGCATGCGCTTTTCGTTCCGGATGATGATTTCCGGGGCGCGCAGCTCAATGAGACGCTTCAACCGGTTGTTACGGTTGATGACACGGCGGTAAAGATCGTTGAGATCCGATGTGGCGAACCGCCCCCCATCCAGCGGCACGAGCGGACGCAGCTCCGGCGGGATGACCGGAATCACTTCCAAGATCATCCATTCCGGCTGCGCACCCGAGACCCTGAAGCTGTCGACCAGCTTCAGGCGTTTCACCAACTTCTTGCGCTTGGCCTCGGAGCCTGTTTCCTTCAGGTCAATCAACATCTCAGCCCTGAGTTCCTCAAGGTCTATCGAAGTGAGAATTTCGCGGATGGCCTCGGCGCCAATACCATAACGGAAACTATCTTGACCGTATTCTTCGACGGCGTTCTGGAACTGGTCCTCGTTCAAAAGCTCCTTGGGCTGAAGCGGCGTCATCCCGGGCTCTATGACAATATAGTTCTCAAAATACAAAACCCGCTCCAGATCCTTCAGCGTCATCTCCAGCAAAAGCCCGATCCGGCTGGGTAGAGATTTCATGAACCAGATATGGGCAACGGGCGCGGCCAGTTCGATATGGCCCATGCGCTCACGGCGCACTTTCGAAAGCGTAATTTCAACGCCGCACTTCTCGCAAATGATGCCTTTGTATTTCATACGCTTGTACTTGCCGCACAAGCACTCGTAATCTTTGATCGGCCCAAAAATGCGAGCGCAAAACAAACCATCACGTTCGGGCTTAAAGGTACGGTAATTGATGGTTTCGGGCTTCTTGATTTCGCCGTAAGACCACGACCGAATCTTTTCGGGACTGGCGAGTGATATCCGTATTTGGTTGAAGGACTCGGACGTTCTCGCAACCTGACCGAAAATCTTTGTTAGTTCATTCATCTGTCTTTTTTCCTAAAGGAGCTTTGGCCGCCGGTAGAAGCCTTAAGGCGTGAGCCCTATTGCCTCGCCCCGTTTTTCAAATTCCGCCTACGCCACCTATGACTCGCTGTGGCTCAACTCGATATCGAGGCCCAGAGACCGCATTTCCTTGACCAACACGTTGAACGACTCAGGAATACCGGCTTCGAAGGTATCGTCACCGCGCACGATCGCCTCATAGACCTTGGTGCGGCCGGATACGTCGTCCGACTTCACAGTCAACATTTCCTGCAACGTGTACGCCGCGCCGTAGGCTTCGAGCGCCCAGACCTCCATCTCGCCGAACCGCTGTCCGCCGAACTGCGCCTTGCCGCCCAAGGGTTGTTGCGTGACCAGCGAGTACGGGCCGATAGAGCGTGCGTGAATTTTTTCGTCCACCAAGTGATGAAGCTTGAGCATATAGATACAGCCCACTGTCACTTTCCGATCGAAGGGGTCACCGGTCGATCCATCATAGAGAGTCACCTGGCCAGAAGCGTCCAGGCCCGCCATCTCTAACATTTCAACGATGTCCGTTTCACGGGCTCCATCGAACACCGGCGTGGCAATCGGAATGCCCTCGCGGACATGTCCGGCCACCTCTGCAAGCTGCCCGTCATCCAACCCCTGGAGATCCTGCTTATAAGCCTTATCGCCGTATATCTTTTTCATCGTCGACCGCAATTCGCGGTCGGACAGGCCGGCGCGGTAGGCATCGAGTGCCCGACCCACCTGATGGCCCAGATTACGGCAAGCCCAGCCGAGATGGGTTTCAAGAATCTGCCCGACGTTCATGCGCGAAGGCACACCAAGCGGGTTTAGGACAATATCAACCGGAGTCCCATCCTCGAGATGCGGCATATCCTCGATCGGAAGGATTTTCGAGATTACACCCTTGTTGCCGTGACGGCCGGCCATCTTGTCGCCGGGTTGAATCTTACGCTTCACCGCGACGAAAACTTTGACCATCTTCAACACGCCCGGCGGTAGTTCGTCGCCGCGTTGAAGTTTTTCGACTTTATTCTCGAAACGCTTATCGATCACAGCCGAACTATCGTCCAGAGACCTCTTCAGGTCCTCGACCTCTTCCATAACCTTGTCGTTAGCGACCGAAATCTGTTTCCATTGGCCCATCGTGAGCCCCGCCAACACTTCGTCCGTGACTTTCCCTCCGGCCTCAAGACCCTTGGGTCTGGCGACGATTTTGCGCCCCATGATGAGGTTTTTAAGACGTTCGTTGCAGCTGCGCTCGAGAATGGCTTTCTCGTCGTCTCGATCCTTAGCGAGGCTTTCGATTTCCATGCGCTCGATGGCCAGCGCACGTTCATCCTTCACGACACCGCGTCGATTGAAGACACGTACTTCGACAATGGTGCCCTGGGCACCGGGCGGTACGCGTAAGGACGTATCGCGCACATCGGATGCCTTTTCGCCAAAAATTGCCCTTAGGAGCTTTTCTTCAGGTGTTACCGGTGACTCCCCTTTGGGCGTGACCTTGCCCACGAGGATATCGCCAGCATTCACTTCGGCACCGACGTAGACAATCCCGGCCTCGTCGAGACTTCTTAATGCTTCCTCGCCGACATTAGGAATGTCACGCGTGATTTCTTCTTGTCCCAGCTTGGTATCGCGTGCCATCGTCTCAAATTCCTCGATGTGAATTGAGGTGAAGATGTCATCGCGGACGATACGCTCAGAAATAAGAATGGAATCTTCGAAGTTGTAGCCGTTCCATGGCATGAAGGCGACGATCACGTTCCGCCCAAGAGCCAATTCGCCCAGATCAGTTGACGGACCATCGGCGATGATCTCGCCCTTGGACACCAAATCGCCAACCTTCACCAGCGGCCTCTGATTGATGCAGGTATTTTGGTTGGACCGTTGGAATTTCAGCAAACGATAGATGTCCACACCCGGCGCGGACGTCGGGTTGTCTTCCGTTGCGCGCACAACAATGCGCTCGGCATCCACCTGTTGAACGACACCCGAACGGCGCGCCGCAGTGGCCGCACCGGAATCGCGGGCCACAACCTCTTCCACGCCGGTGCCAACGAGAGGCGCCTCGGCTCGCAGCAGCGGCACCGCCTGGCGCTGCATGTTGGACCCCATGAGAGCGCGGTTCGCGTCATCGTTTTCCAAGAAGGGTATCAACGCCGCGGCGACGGACACCAATTGCTTCGGCGAGACATCCATGTAGTGGATATCTCCAGGCGGCAGTAACTGAGCATTCCCTGCCCGGCGGCAACTGACCAAGTCGTTGCTCAAGGTTCCCTTGCCGTCGACCGTTTCATTAGCCTGGGCAATGTTGTACTGGCCCTCTGCCATAGCCGACAGATACACGACGTCGTTAGTCACCCGCGTTTTTTCCACTTTTCTGTATGGGCTTTCGATGAATCCGTACTGATTGACCCGGGCAAACGTGGCGAGCGAGTTGATCAAACCTATGTTCGGGCCTTCCGGCGTCTCGATGGGGCAGATGCGACCATAGTGAGTCGGATGCACATCGCGCACCTCGAAACCGGCGCGCTCGCGAGTCAGGCCGCCTGGCCCGAGCGCCGACAAACGGCGCTTATGGGTGATTTCCGATAACGGGTTTGTCTGATCCATAAACTGAGACAGCTGCGACGAGCCAAAGAATTCGCGAACCGCCGCCGCCGCCGGCTTTGCGTTAATCAAGTCGTGTGGCATGACCGTATCAATGTCGACTGAGCTCATACGCTCGCGGATTGCCCGCTCCATGCGCAACAACCCAACGCGATACTGGTTTTCCACCAACTCGCCGACGGAACGCACACGGCGGTTACCGAGGTGATCGATATCATCGATTTCGCCGCGGCCGTCTTTGAGTTCCACCAGCACCTTTATAATGCGCAGAATGTCGCCCCGGCGCAGGTGCCGGACTGTATCGGGCACATCGTCATTGCTTATGTTCAGACGCGTGTTCATCTTCACGCGCCCGACGGACGAAAGGTCGTACCGCTCTGAATCGAAAAACAGACCTTGAAACAGAGCTTCGGCGGTCTCCAATGTGGGCGGCTCGCCCGGACGCATCACGCGGTATATATCCGCCAGCGCTTCGTCGCGGCTCGTGTTCTTGTCTAAAGCCAGCGTGTTGCGGATATATGGTCCGGCATGAATGCCCTCGACGAATAGGGTCTTGATCTCGTCAATACCGGCCTCGTCTAACGCAGCCAATGACTCTTCGGAAATTTCATCGCCAGCCTCGACATAAATTTCGCCCGTCTTTTTATTGACGATATCTTCGGCGACGAATTTGCCGACCAGCTCCTCGGGCTGCACGCGCAGCTCCTTGAGGCCGCCTTTTTCGAGCTTTGTGGCTATCCGCGGCGACAGCTTGCCGCCCGCCTCGACCTTGACCCGGCCGGTTTTCGCATCGACTAGGTCGAACATCAGCTTCATGCCGCGCATTTTCTCGGCGATGTACGCCGTGCGCCAACCCTTCTTGTCCCGCGAAAAAACCTGGCTGTCGTAAAAAAAACTCAGGATTTCCCCAGATGACATGCCCTTAACCTCGTGGTGGTCAACGGCGCGCTTATCCTTCGCATATTTCATTCGCAGCTTTTCCGTCACCGCATTATCGAGAGCATAAAGAAGAGTAGTGACCGGCAGTTTCCGCCGACGATCGATACGCACATAAACAAGATCCTTAGCGTCGAATTCAAAATCGAGCCAAGAACCGCGATATGGAATGACACGGGCGGCAAACAAATACTTGCCCGACGAATGGGTCTTGCCTTTATCGTGATCGAAAAACACGCCCGGCGAACGGTGCATCTGAGAGACGATAACGCGCTCGGTACCGTTGATTACGAATGTGCCGTTGTCCGTCATGAGCGGCATGTCGCCCATGTACACACCCTGTTCCTTGATGTCGCGCATGGACCGGGCTCCCGTTTCCTCGTCCACATCCCAGACCACTAGGCGAAAGGTGACTTTCAGCGGCGCTGAATAAGTCATACCCCGCTGTTGGCACTCCTCAACATCGTACTTAGGCGCTTCAAGATCGTAAGCGACGAATTCAAGCTCGCCCTTTCCAGCAAAATCCTTAATAGGAAAAACCGATTTAAAGACATTCCACAATCCGGACTTCTGCCGGACTTTCAGTGGCGATTCACGCTGCAAGAATTTGTCGTAAGAGCTTTTTTGCACTTCGATCAAATTCGGCATGGGCGCCACTATAGGGATGCGGCCGAAATCTTTACGCACACGCTTAAGGCCTATGAGGGATTTGATCATAACCGCTCCTCATTCTTTTCCGATCGGATCGTCCGTAAAATCATCCGCGATCACTTGTTACCACTCCACGGCCTTTGCCGCGGTCGCCACTAGCGCCATAAACCCAATCAAACACCGCGCCTGGACGATGGGTTTCTGGCGTTAGGTCAGGTTTCTCTCAGCTCGCAAAAAAGCCGACTGGGTCGGAGCACAATTTGCATTGCACGCCGGCCCACGTCGTAACCCTACAGAGCAGCGCCCTACTTCAACTCTACTTTGGCACCCGCACCCTCGAGCTTCTTCTTGATCTCTTCAGCTTCGTCCTTGTTCACGCCTTCCTTCACCGCCTTCGGTGCACCTTCAACAAGGTCCTTGGCTTCTTTCAGACCGAGTTTGGTTATGGCGCGCACTTCCTTAATCACGTTGATCTTTTTGGCACCTATTTCGGCGAGAATCACGTCAAATATGTCCTGCACCTCCGCGGCTTCGCCGCCGGGCGCGGGAGCTGCGGCAGCAGCCACGGGCGCATCTGCGGAAACGCCCCACTTATCTTCGAGTAATTTGGACAGCTCGGCCGCTTCGAGCACGGTGAGCTGGGAAAGTTCATCTACGAGTTTGGCAAGATCGGCCATTGTAGGTCTCCTGATTCAATAAAATGTTGCGACGTTGGCGTTACGCGGCTTCGCCTTGCTCGGCGCGCGCCGCAAAGACACGTACAAGCTGCCCCGCGGGTGCCTGCAGGACACGTGCGACCTTTGTCGCAGGGGCCTGAAGAAGACCTACGATCTTGCCGCGCAGTTCGTCGAGAGATGGGAGGGCAGCGAGAGCTTTGACGCCTACCGCATCCAATACATTTCCGTCGAGAACGCCACCAAGAATGACCAACTTGTCGTTTTCCTTCGCGAACTTCGAGCACACCTTGGCCGCCGCCACCGGATCCTTCGAGAATGCAATTCCCGTCGGTCCATTAAGGAAGTCAGCCAAGCCCTCGAATTTAGTGCCAGCAAGGGCGAGACGCATGAGCCGATTTTTTGAAATTTTAAAGCCGGCGTCTGCTTCGCGCATGCGCTTGCGCAGGTCCTGCATCTCAGCCACCGTCAGCCCAAGGTTATGGGTGACGCCGACAAAGACCTGCTCCGCGAGCGTAGCGTGGAGTGTAGAAACCAACTCCTGCTTTTCCTCTCGGTTCACTTTCGTCTCCGCTACTGAGGCCCGTCCTGCCGTTCTGCTTGCGCTTCACGGTAGTCTCGGACCAATTTAACCATCCACCGGGCAGCAAACTCATATTCCCAGCGGCCTAGGTCCTGCCCCAGAAGCCCAAGCCATTCACGTCCGCCTACGCTCAAGCGCAATCGAACCTTACGACCTTGCCACTCCCGTCTGTGATGGAGGGTTCCCCATTATGCCGTCACCAAAAACCGGATCTGGTACCATCAGTCTCGGACAGGGTACGCAACAGCATGGGATCAAGACCCCTGGGCCGCTGCGCTCCCGCACCGGCTCAAAACGAGACCGGTACGAAATCTCTTTAATCCTTCGTCAGCCAGCGTGCGCGTCGGAGGGACTGATCTTTATCCCCGGCCCCATAGTGGAACTCAGGGAAATTCGTTTTACATACGTTCCTTTGGCGCCCGCAGGCTTGGCCTTTATGATCGCATCGACAAAAGCCTTTACGTTTTCCTGCAACTGTTCGGCGCTGAAGCTCGCTTTACCGACGCCGGCATGAACAATCCCCGCTTTTTCCACGCGGAATTGCACTTCGCCGGCCTTGGCGTTTTTAATGGCCATCGTGACGTCCGGCGTCACGGTGCCGAGCTTCGGATTTGGCATAAGACCGCGCGGCCCCAGCACTTTTCCGAGCTTGCCCACGACACCCATCATATCGGGCGTGGCGATGACGCGATCGAAGTTCATCTCGCCAGCACTAATCTTTTCTGCAAGGTCTTCCGCGCCCACCAAATCGGCACCAGCATCCGCGGCCTCCTTGGCCTTGTCGCCTTTAGCGAACACTGCGACACGCATCGTTTTCCCGGTGCCGTGCGGCAAGGCAACGACACCACGCACCATTTGATCGGCATGCTTCGGATCAACCCCGAGGTTCATCGCGACTTCAATCGTTTCGTCGAACTTAGCCTTCGCCGCGTCCTTAAGGATCTTGACCGCGTCTGCGACGGGGTAATTCGCGTTGGGGTCGATGGCGCCGTAGCCGCTCTTGAGACGCTTTCCTAACTTTGCCATGACCCTTACTCCACGACTTCCAAGCCCATGGATCGGGCAGAACCTTCAACTTGAGCCATCGCCGATTCCACGGACGCGCAGTTCAAGTCCGGCATTTTTTTCTCAGCGATTTCACGGACCTGCGCTTTAGTCACCTTGGCAATCGGGATGCCGCGGCCTGCCGTCCCTGATCCTTTTTCCAATTTCGCGGCACTCCTCAAGTAAAAGCTCGTCGGAGGGGTCTTCGTGACAAACGTAAAACTGCGATCCGCATAAACAGTAACGACCACCGGCGTGGGCACGCCAGCTTCAGACTGCTGCGTTGCCGCGTTGAACGCCTTGCAGAATTCCATAATGTTGACGCCGCGCTGACCGAGCGCGGGCCCCACCGGCGGCGAGGGATTTGCCTTTCCTGCCGGTATTTCCAACTTGATGTAACCGTCGATCTTTTTTGCCATCATTGTCCTCAGCGTATGCGTCGGTTCACCCTCCGGCGGGCCGGGTCCGCGGTCCGGCCGCCCTTGGGCTTCTGGGCACAGCCTACCGCAGAAACCACCGCGCGAACGTCACCGTTCCCGCGGACCTCAACAGATCAAAGTTTTTCGACCTGACTGTATTCCAACTCGACCGGCGTCGACCGGCCAAAGATCGAAACGGACACTTTGAGCCGCGCCTTTTCTTCATCTACATCTTCAACAACACCATTGAACGACGAGAACGGACCGTCGCTGACGCGTACCTGTTCGCCCACCTCGAAAACAACCGACGGCTTCGGCCGCTCGATACCTTCTTGTACCTGGCGCATAATCTGTTCGGCTTCGCGCTCCGAGATGGCCTGGGGCTTACTAGCATTGCCCAAAAATCCCGTGACCTTCGGTGTGTTCTTCACCAAGTGCCAAGCTTCGTCGGTCAAATCCATCTTGATGAGGACATAGCCCGGAAAAAACTTCCGCTCGGCGTTAACTTTTGATCCGCGGCGGATTTCCACCACCTCTTCCATCGGCACAAGCACTTCTTGAATTTTTTCGGACATGCCGTTTTGAGCCGCTTGCTCGCGGATCGACTGTGCAACCTTATTCTCGAAGCCCGAGTAAACGTGCAGCACGTACCAATTTGCCGTCATGTGCATATTCCTCAACCGAAAATCATCGACACGCCGAACGTCAGGATTCGGTCGATGATGAGGAAGTACACGCCAATGATCGCGCTGAACACAAATACCAAAATCACTGACACCACGGTCTCCCGGCGGCTCGGCCAGGTGACTTTGGACATTTCCTGCCGAATTTGGCGAACAAATACGCCTGGAGAAGTTTTCGCCATTTGAAAGATACACGCCCGAACCGTTCACACCTGAAGGGATAACCCCACTCCGGAGAACCAACGAAATGGCGCTGCGCGCCAGAAAAAGAATCTCAAGACCAAAACGTGTCCGCTTTACAGCAACCCCAGTTTCCGAAATTGGCAGGGGCGATAGGACTCGAACCTACAACCCCCGGTTTTGGAGACCGGTGCTCTACCAGTTGAGCTACACCCCTAAGATATTGATTCTCTTTCGCTTTCGAAGTTCCCGGCGCGTCAGCTACTGTGCCCTCCAGCCGCCACTCACCCGCCTCATACCCCCGCCCGTTCGGACGCTGGCATCAGGCAATACGAGACAACCGGTCGACACGAGAGCCTCGACCGGCACAGGGGGCTCTATACCCCGCCCTGCCGAGTTGATCAAGGGTATTTAAATACCTGAAAACTGGCACAAAATCCGCTTAGACTCAGTCTCTCCGTTATTCGACGATTTTGGCGACGACGCCGGCGCCGACGGTGCGTCCGCCCTCTCGAATGGCGAAGCGAAGCCCCTCGTCCATGGCGATCGGCGCGATCAGATTCATCACCATGGAGACATTGTCCCCAGGCATCACCATCTCGGTGCCCGACGGCAGTTCAATCGTTCCCGTCACGTCCGTCGTGCGGAAGTAAAACTGCGGGCGGTAGTTCGAGAAAAATGGCGTGTGACGACCACCCTCGTCCTTCGTCAGGATGTAGCACTCGCCCTCAAACTTCGTATGCGGCGTGATCGAGCCGGGCTTGGCCAGAACCTGACCGCGCTCAACGTCCTCGCGCTTCGTGCCGCGAAGAAGACACCCGACATTGTCCCCAGCCTCGCCCTGATCGAGCAGCTTGCGGAACATCTCAACACCCGTAACCACCGTTTTCGTGGTTTCCTTCAGGCCGACAATCTCAATTTCCTCGCCAATATTCACGATCCCACGCTCAACGCGGCCCGTCACAACCGTCCCGCGCCCCGAGATCGAGAACACATCCTCAATCGGCATCAGGAACGGCTTGTCCTTGGGTCGCTCAGGCTGCGGAATGTAGCTATCAACCACCTTCATCAGCTCAAGGATCGCCTCCCGGCCAATCTCAGGGGTCTTATCTTCCAATGCCGCCAGCGCCGAGCCCTTGACGATCGGGATATCGTCCCCAGGGAACTCGTACTTCGACAGAAGCTCGCGCACCTCTAGCTCAACAAGCTCCAAAAGCTCAGCATCGTCAACCTGATCAACCTTGTTCAGAAACACGACAAGCGAAGGAACACCAACTTGGCGCGCCAGGAGAATATGCTCTCTGGTTTGAGGCATCGGCCCGTCAGCCGCGCTCACAACCAAAATTGCACCGTCCATCTGCGCCGCGCCCGTGATCATATTCTTCACGTAGTCCGCGTGACCCGGGCAATCCACGTGCGCGTAATGCCGCGCTTCCGTCTCATACTCAACGTGCGCCGTCGCAATCGTAATCCCACGCGCCTTCTCTTCAGGCGCCTTGTCAATCTGGTCGTACTCCGTGTATACTGCGCCGCCACTCTCCGCCAAAATCTTCGTGATCGCCGCCGTCAGCGACGTCTTCCCATGGTCAACGTGACCAATCGTCCCAATGTTGCAGTGCGGCTTAGTCCGCTCAAATTTCGCTTTCGCCATGTCTTTTCCAATTCAGTTTGGCCACGTCGCCTCAATCCATCGCTTGCGCCGACAGGATGGAGCGGGTGAAGGGAATCGAACCCTCGTCGTAAGCTTGGAAGGCTTCTGCTCTACCATTGAGCTACACCCGCCCGATATCCGCAGTCTTGCCCCCAATCCCGGTCGGCTATCGTATCAGGATAAGTACTCCTCGTCCGCAACGGTTCGTCGCGGCGGTGGAGGGAATCCTCCCAACCTCTGTTTCTCAGTGTTCCGTCCCTGACTGTGCGTCGTCAAGTATTTGGGGCAGATGCGGACGTGATTTAGCGGCGTGTTGGCCTCATCTGGTTGGTCGATCTTAGGCGGCGAGCTTGCGGTGAAGCAAGCGACGATGTTCGATGGTTTTCTGTACCTACGAAGTTAGGGTAACCTAACCGCCAGCCAGCGCACGACGTTCATGATAAAATGCTTGTTATCTGCCGCTTCAGGCAGGTTAAAGTCCATTCGGAGCTGAGAATCCTGGGTATTTTTCTGGACGGAAAACATGCCCGCCTCGCCAAACACGGCGACTTCTCGCGCTACATCATTGCCTGAAAGCTGCATACCACGATGAAGGCTGAAGACGTCACGGACACGCTGGAGATGGCCCTCACGGCATCAGGCCCATGTCCGGCACAAACCTTGGCTACTGTCGGACAATGGTTCCAGCTACGTCTCCGGCGACCTCGCTGAATGGCTCGACAAGCAGCGCATGGATCATACCCGCGGCGCACCCAATCATCCCCAAATCTAGGACAAGATCGAGCGTTGGCATCAAACGCTCACGAACCAGATACTGCTGGAGAACTATTACCTGCCTGGCGATCTCGAAGCGCAGATCGGGCGCTTCATCGAACACTACAACCACCAGTGCTACCATGAGAGCTTAGAAAATATGACCCCGGCGGACATCTTCTTCGGCAGGGGCCAGGTCGATCCTGTAGGAACGACACCGTATCAAACAGAAAACCATCGAACATCGTCGCTTGCTTCACCGCAAGCTCGCCGCCTAAAATCGACCAACCAGATGAGCCCAGCACTCCGCTAAATCACGCCCGCATCTGTCCCAAATGATCTGACGACGCACAGCCCCCCTGATGGTTAGCATGTTGACCGAAACTGGGGCTCACCTGGGGAATGTCGGTTAAAAGGAGAACTTGCCATGTTGTGGTTCATGATACTTATCCCCGCCACGGCCATCGTCGCTGGCGGATATATCGTACTCGTGCAGTCTCGACTAACCGAGGGTGCGTTACGCACTTTTGGCAAATATCTCGCCATCTGGATTTTAGTGCTCGGCGGCGTCTATTTCGCCGGCGCCACTACCGCCGCGATGTATCGCGGCGTTTCACACGGCACGATGATGCATGGCTCAGGCCACATGCGCGGAATGATGGGGCACGGCATGATGGGCGAAAGAGGAACGATGCAGCGGGGGCACATGATGGACAGGCACGGCATGATGGGCCGTGATCAAACGCACACGCCCGCATCTCCGGAAGCACCTCCGACACCTCCGCCCGCCGTCAAATAGATCGGGATCGAGTGGTAGGGCAGATATTGGCAGGTGGGCTGGTAACCGCCCAATCATAATTAGATGATGTCGGCGAGGGCGTTACCCGGAACGCGCTTTCAGGGGGCGCAATTCCCAGATAGTCTCAGGCTGCTGGATCAATCTAACCCAGGGAATGTGATGATGCTGTGCCGCTCTTCGACATGTGCGTCGTCGGAATATTTGGAACAGAAGACTTGTTAAACTAACGGAGAGTTTAGCCCATCTTGTTTGTCATTTTAGGCGGCGGATTTGCGGTGTTGCAAGCGCCGTTGGTTGATGGTTTTTCGTTTGATCCTTTCCCGTTCGAGTAAAATGGTTTCACCGCGTCCGAAGTAGACATCAGCAGGTGTCAGATTGCCGAGGCTCTCATGGTAGCGGTGGTTGTTGTAGGAGGTGACGAAGCGCCCGATATTTGCTTTGAGATCGCCCGGTAGGAAGTAGTTCTCCAACAAGATGCGGTTTTTCAAGGTCTGATGCCAACGTTCGATCTTGCCCTGTGTCTGTGGGTGATAGGGGGCTCCGCAAACGTGATCCATGCCTTTGTCATTCAGCCACTCGGCGAGCTCGCCAGAGATGTAAGACGCCCCATTGTCTGACAGCAGCCGTGGCTTGTGACGGACATTGACCTGATCACAGCCAGAGGCCTGTAAGGCCAGTTCCAATGTGTCAGTCACATCGCCGGCCTTCATGGTCGTGCAGAGCTTCCAGGCGATGATGTAACGCGAGTAATCATCCAGGATGGTCGAAAGTGAGAACGGCGGTGACAAATTAGTCCACGGAAGCGGCGGGATTTCCCAGCCGCGGGCGGAGTAAAACTCTGCCACCTGTAGCCTTCGATCTTTTTTGAGATGGAAGGCGGGAGGATGTACACCGTGGACCTATATCTGCGCGTTCGGCTGGCCTGCCATGTTGATGGTCTGAGCCAGCGAGAGGCGGCAAGTCGGTTTGGCATTGCGCGCGAGACGGTGAGGAAGATGCTGCGGCATTCGGAACCGCCGGGATATCGGCGACGCCAGCCACCGAAACGCCCGAAACTGGCCCCCTTCACGGATATCATCGACCGTATTCTGGAGGAGGACCGAACGGTTCACCGTAAGCAGAACCACACGGCGAAGCGTATCTTCGAGCGCCTTCGCGACGAACATGGCTTCACGGGCAAAGAGACCATCGTGAAGGATTACGTTCGGGAACGGCGCCTTCGTCGGCGTGAGATGTTTGTGCCGTTGTCACATCCTCCGGGCCATGCTCAAGCGGACTTTGGCGAGGCGGATGCGATCATCGCCGGCGTCAAGTATCGGGCGCATTTTTTCGTCATGACACTTCCCCACAGCGATGCCTGCTTCGTTGCGGCCTACCCGGCGGCGACGACGGAGGCCTGGCTGGACGGGCACAACAGAGCCTTTGTTTTTTTCGGCGGCGTTCCCCAATCGATTCTTTACGACAACGACAAGTGTCTGGTGTCGCGCATCTTGTCAGATGGCACGCGGCAACGAACGCGGGCGTTCAGCGGGCTGCAGTCCCATTACCTCTTCGAGGACCGCTACGGCCGTCCCGGCAAGGGTAACGACAAAGGCAATGTGGAGGGGGTGGTCGGCTATGCCCGGCGGAACTTCATGACGCCGCTTCCCCGGTTCGCGAGCTGGGACGCCTTCAATGGCCACCTGGAAGAGCAATGCCGCAACCGGCAAGGCAACGTCCTGCGCGGCCACCGCGAGAGCATCGGCGAACGGTTTGTGCGTGACCGCGAAGCGTTGAAGAGGCCACTGCCGGCACCGTTCGACGCGTGCGACAAGCAGGGCACGCGGGTCAACTCGCTGTCCCTGGTGCGCTACCGGACGAATGACTATTCCGTGCCCGTCGCCTACGGCCATCAGGAAGTCTGGATCCGTGGCTATGTCCACGAGGTGGTTATCGGTTGCGGCGCCGGGATCATTGCCCGACACCCCCGTTCCTACGACCGGGAAGATATGGTCTTCGATCCGATCCACTACCTGCCTTTGCTGGAGCACAAGATCGGTGCCCTGGATCAGGCCGCGCCGCTAGCCGGATGGGAACTGCCTGATGCCTTCCCAACCCTGCGCCGTCTCCTGGAGGCGCGCATGGGCAAGGCCGGCAAGCGGGAATACGTCCAGGTCCTTCGGCTTGTGGAGACCTTCGATCTCGAGGTGCTTCACGGCGCGGTGAAGGACGCCCTGCGCCTGGGTGCGATCGGCTACGACGCCGTCAAACACCTTGTGCTGTGCCGTATCGAGCGACGCCCGCCCAAACTCGACCTGGATATCTATCCCTACCTGCCTCGGGCCAACGTGGCGACCACGGCCGCCGCCAGTTATATGAGCTTGTTGGGTGGAGGCGCGTCATGACCGATACGCCGCAAGTGTTGCTGGCCCATCACCTCAAGACCCTGAAACTGCCGACGTTCCTGCGCGAATACGACAAGCTGGCCCGCCAATGCGCCACCGAGGGCGCCGACCATGTGCGGTATCTTGTCCGTCTGACCGAGTTGGAACTGATCGACCGTGAGCGCCGCATGGTCGAGCGGCGGATCAGACAGGCCAGGTTCCCCGCCGTCAAAAGCCTCGACAGCTTCGACTTCAAGGCCATCGCATCGCTCAACAAGATGCTGGTTCTGGAGTTGGCGCGATGCGAATACGTCGAGCGTCGTGAGAATATCATCGCGCTCGGCAACAGCGGAACCGGCAAGACCCATATCGCCCTCGGTCTCGGTCTGGCGGCCTGCCAAAAGGGGCTCTCCGTCGGCTTCCTCACGGCCGCTGCCCTGGTTCATGAACTGATGGAGGCCAGGGATGAAAAACGCCTGTTGCGCCTGCAGAAGCAACTGGCAAAGTATCACCTTCTGATCATCGACGAACTCGGCTTCGTGCCGCTCTCGAAGACCGGCGCCGAGCTGCTGTTCGAAGTCTTCAGCCAGCGCTACGAGCGGGGCTCGATCCTGGTGACCTCCAACTTGCCGTTCGATGAGTGGACGGAGATATTCGGCTCGGAACGCCTGACCGGGGCTTTGCTGGACCGCCTCACCCACCATGTCCATATCCTGGAAATGAACGGCGAGAGCTATCGTCTCAACCAAAGCCAAAAACGGCGGAAATCCCCAAAAATACCTGCTTAACCGCCGGTGCAATGGTTGACCCGGTGGGCCCACAGGAACCTCCCACGCTGCTTCGCTCCGCGTAACGCAAGCGCTACACGAAGCAGCGCGGGTCCCTCCTATGGACTACCGGGACAACCCCCCAACACCGCGTACCGCATAACGTTAAGTGGACTAGTTTTGCTCCGCCCGGGTGGACTAATTTTGCTCCGCCGTTGACAGAGCATTCCGATGTCCGGCATTCTCAACGCGCAATATGAACCTGAGAACTGGCGCGGGTTTTCCGTTGATGGAAGGGTTGTCTACGATGCTTCGTACTTTGCAGACGCAGAAAATACTTTCAAGGGGTCCGCCATCACCACCTTGGATCTAGGGGCACGGTATCGCTTCAAAATCTCCGAACTAGCGGCGTCGCTACGACTACAGCTTGCGAACGTGCTCAATTCATACGAGTGGAGAGTGGCTGGTGGAAGCCGCCAATTTACTCCCACAGCTCCGCGAAAATTCACGTTGCAGCTGACCGTAGATTTTTGACTCATACCGTGCCAACAGGTGTGGAAATGAGAACTCCTGGGGTGAGGCTAGTTCTGTAGACTAAACGGCGTCTCGTACTCTCTCTAGTCTCTCTACGCTTTGATGATTTCGGTCATGTTGATGCCGAGCATATCATCGATCACCACCACTTCGCCGCGAGCTAGGAGTCGGTTGTTGAGGTAGACGTCGAGGGGTTCGCCGACTTTGCGGTCCAGTTCAATCACTGCGCCCCGGCCAAGTTTCGTAAGCTCGCCGACTGTCATGGTCGTTGTTCCCAACACTGCCAAGACGCGTATGAGGATATTGGAGACTGCGTCAAGGTCCTGCGCTGATCCGGACTTGTCGGGAATGTCAGCCCGATCGCCCCAGTCATCCTCGTCGTCGGCCACTTCCGTTTTGGCGCTGTCCTCAATCTCGTCGAGCGCCAGTTCGCTGACCGTTTTGCTAGATTTTTTACCGCCTTCAGGGTTCTCTGCCATTTGTCTTACTCGCCGGTCTGCTGGGTTGGACGCGGTTCCCACTCTGTTTTAGCTATTAAGCCATGAGGCTGGATGCCGAATATTGAGGCGTTAATCGCTCTCTACGCCTGAGATGACACGCTCAACGGATTCTTCATCAACCCATTTTGTCGAAAACGTTAATTTTGTCATAGGGCGAATATTGGCAGACGCGCTTTCAGTCGATGAAGAGTCATATGCCGAGACCGTCAACCGTGCGCTCGCGAACGGTTTCTGAAGGACCCGTCAGTCGAGAGCACCACTGTATCCGTCGCCCCCTTCCGTTCCATACCCGCAACCGGAACCGTCGTATTCCATTCCATTGGCGTAGCCGTATCCATATCCGTCACCGTATCCCGCGCCGAAGCCGTCGGAATATCCGAGCCCAGCGCCGAATATGCAACGAAAGCCGGTCCCGCTGCCGTTGCCGGTACCATCACCGAATCCCGCAGAGTCGAGCGCGTACTCCCCGCACCCGTCGCCGAGACCCGATCCCGCGGCAGCGCCGTAGCCCGATCCGTCCAAAGTGAGCGTTCTCATCGCTTCCATTTACGTTGATCGCAGGCGATCAAAGAGATGACAGCTCCCATGGGGGCGCGCACCGTGCCCGTATCGTCAAGCTGCGTGTTGGGCAAAGGACCTTTCAGAGCCAGTTGGCCAAGACCCTTGGTGGTTCCCCAACGGCGAACGTTTTTTGCATTGACAACTACGCACCAATCGCTGTCTGTTTTTACGTCACCGACATAAACAAAACCGCGATCGAGAATGACGAGCTGCAGCCCATGATAGACATAGGTCCCGGAAGAACCTGCGGTGCCGCGCGCTTTGCCCTTCCGCGATGTCTTTCGAGTGCTACCGGCCGTTTTCGGTTTCACAGGCACGAGTTCGTCTCCTAGGCGTTCGATACCGGCGCACGGACATGCCCGTAGCAAAAGCCGCTGCCCGCAGCAAGTGTTGTTGAACCGCCTGCGATATGACCCGGAACGCGAAAGGAGCCCTTGCGGCAACCCGCCAGTGTAACACATGGCGTAATGGGGCGTCGGCTGCTTTCGAGCTATCCCTAGGATCATGGTAATCTCTAGCCTGGAAAGCAGCCAGGAGAGGAGATCGGCCCATGGAACTATTTGCCGGACTGGACGTGTCATTGAAGGAGACGGCTGTGTGCGTCTTGGACGACGCGGGAGAGAATCTCACTTTTGTT
>CAXXRP010000003.1:0-168097 GCA_963662375.2 Rhodospirillaceae bacterium | reverse complement strand
CGAGAACAATCACCTCGCGCACATAGTCGGGTATATCGAGCGCCCGCAGCCCCGACGTGGACAGCGCGGCCCAGGCCGGATGGCCTGTCGCCTGCATCGCGGCGAGACATGTTTCGTTGCCTTCCCCAACCATCAGCATGTCACCGGGCTGGCTGAGACGGACCGCGCCGCTCCGGCACGGACCGAGCATCATTTTTTTCGGATCTACCGGGGCCTTGCCAGACCCGTCGCGGGCAAGGAAGGTGCGGTGAATGGCGAGCGGCGCATCGTCGGTACCGCGCGTTACAAGAGCAACCATCGCACGGCCAAATCGCCGCCCGACGGGTGTTTCAGGCTTCCATGGAAGCGTAAGGTGTCCGGCGGACGCAGCGTGAGGTCCCGTGAATGCAAATAGGCTTCCACCGGCGTTCCCATAGCGGGTTCCGATGCGCGCCAGATGTTGATCGCAAACCTGATCCGATTAGCAATGGCGGACTCGTCCCGGGTGACGGGATTAGGACGAAACCGGTCACCAGGCAATCGACGGTCCTGATACACGAAACGATCATCGGGCTTGCGCCGGCTGTCGTCCGCACGCGGCGGGTCACGCTCCAGCCCAAGCGCCAGCCGGATCGCCTCGAAGGTGCAGCCGTGTGAATGGCAGTGCGCCAAGACCTTGTCGCCGTCGTGGCGTATGGCGAGATTCGGGTCGCCGCCATCATGCGCCGGGCAGCGCGCCCGGTATTCGTCCTTGCCGGTCTGCCTCAAGCCCCAAGGTCGAAGGGCCGCGAGGAACTTCTCCGGGTCTGGATGCCAGCCGCTGAAATCCCTGTTGGGCATTTTCAGGCGGATTGCGTTTCGCCGCTCGCCCGTGGGCGGTCGGCAAGCCATGCCTCAATCTCGGACGCTGACCATCGAACGGCGCGTGTGCTGATCTTCAGCGGTTCCGGGAAACGCTTTTCTCGCATCAACCGATAGATCGTGGTCTTCGTGAGACCCACGCGGCTTTCCACCTCAGCGCGGGTCAGCAATCGGTCGCGGTCGCTCATGGCGCCCTCCTTGCGGCTGTTCTTCCCGCAAAGTGGCGTTTAGTGCGGCGCGGTGCGTCCTAATAGTTTTCGAGCGTGATGCCCCAGAGCGCGGTGCTCGGCAGTTCTGCCCACAGCGTCATGATGATCAGCGGGTTACGCCGAAATATGTTGGCTCTTCGGGTCCAAATTCGTTCGGCGCTCTTGTAACCCGTCCCAATCGCAATACCGACGGCATCGCATACCGATCCGCCCTTCGTGCCAGCTTGTCCGCCTTTATCCCGATTTCGCATGACCGGCCGCAATCCGAGTCGTTCGGAAAGGAACCACATTGCGGCAAGCGCAGCGATGTTCCGGCTGGCATCGCGTTCGGGGTGAGGCCCTTGGCGGGTCGCGGCTTGCACGTGACGTGTTGGATCGATCTGGTTCACTGCGCGCGCAGCGATTTTGCTTCGGCGCTCCGGATCTTCTGCCTCTTGTATCCATGCCGGAAGGATTGCGCCGTCGAACTCCCTCATTGCCACGGCCGCCAACGATCCAGGCGGGTCCTGTAACAGAAACATGGTAAGGCGGTGGACCTCGCCCGCGGCCTCTACGGCAATCTCGAATTCCTTCCTATCCACGGAGCTGCACCACCTTCGCGCCACTGGCCCGAGTGACGTACCGACCCCACTCGGCCATCAGCGCCCGGCGCCGCTCTAGCAGGTCGGAGCGCGCATACGCGGCTTCCACTGCATCGGTAACCGTATGCGCCAAGGCGCGTTCCATGACAGCGTGGGGCGCGTTGGTGTTCTCGGCTGCCCAGTCACGAAAGGCGGATCGGAAACCGTGCGCCGTCGCTCGGTCGGCCAGCCCGCAGTCCCGCAGCACCTTTGTCAGCGCTATATCCGAGAGCGGCGCCCCGCGTTTCAGGGGAGACGGGAAAAGCAGGTCATCGTCGCCCCGGAGCGACGATGCTTTCTGCAGCACTTCCATTGCCGCCTCGGAAAGCGGAACCCGGTGCTCGGCTCCAGACTTCATGCGCTCCGCCGGGACTGCCCACAGTCGCGCGTCCATGTTGATCTCGCTCCACCGAGCGTCCCTCGCCTCGCCGGACCGCGCCGCGGTCAAGATCAGGAAGCGAAGGCAGAGCTTCGACGCCATGCTCGCGGCCGTTGCCTCCACCGTCTCCAGCGCCTCGGGGATATCGGCATAGGGCAGGGCGCGGAAATGAGCCTTCACGCGGGGCATGGGAGGCAGGGCGCCGTCTATGGCGTCGCCGGCCGGGTTGTGCTCGACGTACTCGTGAGCCTGAGCCCACTTCATGACGGTGCGGATGCGTTGCCGGACACGCCGGGCGGTCTCCGGCTTCGTGGTCCATATCAGCGTCAAAATGGCCAGCACGTCGCGGCGAGTAATCCGGTCCAGCGCCATCTTACCGATGACGGGGAAGGCATACGTCCTGAGCGTGTTTATCCACTGCGCATTGTGCTTGCCGTTGCGCCAGCGCCCGGTGTTCAGCGCGTGCACCTTGCTCGCCGCTTCCTCGAAGGTCGGCATCTCCGCCCGGCGCTTCTCGGCCAGCGGGTCGCGCCCCTCCGCAACTGCGAGCCGGTGTGCGTCCGCGAACTGGCGAGCTTTGGCGAGCGACACGGCCGGATACCCGCCCAGCCCTATGTCGCGACGGCGCCCGTCAATCGTTGCCCGGAGCATCCAGCCTTTCGAGCCGCCTGGCGCGACCCTTAGATACAGGCCCCTGCCGTCATGGTGCATGCCCGGTTTGGTGAGCGCCTTCACCTTTGCCGCCGTGAGTGCCATCATGGTCCTTGCCCATCAATTTACCCATCAATCCAAGCAGGACTTTATGATACCGCGCGCGACCGTGCAACACTTTCTGGAACAAAAAACCCTTGTATGAAGCCCGTTACGGAGAATTTACGGGGATACGCGGGAAACAGGATTGGCGGACTTATAATCCTCTGCGCCAACAAGGCGGCTATCGCATGAAGAATGCGTAGGTCAGTCCAAGACCCAAACAAATCCAAATGGTGATCACCACCGCTGCCGCTGCCCTGCTCGTGGGTCCAGTGGTGGCGAAGCGGATATCTGCTTGACTGCGGAGATCGTCCAAAACATCCCGTGGAATCAAACGGACAACGAAAGCGATGCCCAGCGGGATGAGGATGAGGTCATCCACATATCCCAAAACCGGAATAAAATCGGGAATAAGGTCGATAGGACTGACGGCGTAGGCAGCCACCACAATGGCCAGCAATTTCGCCGCCCAGGGCACACGAGGGTCGCGTGCGCCAAGATACAAGGCGTAGGTGTCCCGTTTAACGTCCGCCGCCCAGAGCTTAAGCCGCCCGCGCAAGGTCACGACTTAAAAAATGACTCCGCCCCTTCACGCGCCTTGTTCTTCTTGGCGATGGCCTCCTCGGCCCGCTCGATTTCTTCCTTCAACTCAATAATGTATTCGTTGAGGCCCTCGATGGACATGCGGCTGAGGTCCTTTTTCTGCGGCTTCTTCTTAGTCGATTCCAGGTCGTCGGTGTCCATAGCGCTACTCCCTTCACCGCTTCGGTGGACGATAGGATGCCAGCACCATATACATTGGCCTGGCTCCATCCAACAATCAGCCCGGCGGAGTTCCATCATGCCGACATCCACTCGTCCGGCACATATGCGCTGTATTGAGATCCGCGAACCGGGCGGGCCTGAAAAACTAGTGCCGACCGAACGCCCCGTCCCAGTGCCCGCCGCCGGCGAGGTGCTCATCGCGGTGCACGCAGCGGGAGTCAACCGACCCGACGTGATCCAGCGTGTGGGGGACTACCCGTCGCCGCCCGGCGCGTCGGATCTGCCGGGGCTAGAGGTCGCCGGCAAAGTTGTCGCCGTGGCCGAGGGCGTAGCCTCGCCGGCGGTTGGCGCAAACGTATGTGCGCTCGTCCCCGGCGGTGGATATGCGGAGTACGTTACCGCGCCCGCAGTCACCTGCTTGCCGATACCGAATGGCCTGACCATCACCGAAGCGGCAGCATTGCCTGAAACATTCTTCACGGTGTGGCACAACGTGTTCGAACGCGGCGGACTAAAGACGGGTGAATCCTTCTTGGTTCACGGCGGTGCGAGCGGCATCGGCACAACGGCCATCCAGCTTGCCAAAGCGTTCGGCGCCCATATCATCACCACGGCAAGCAGTGATGAAAAGTGCGATGCGTGCCTCAAGCTGGGCGCCGATGTAGCCATCAACTACAACACCACCGACTTCGCAAAGGAAATCCGCACCAAGTTGCCTGGCAAAGGCGTCGACGTGATTCTCGATATGGTGGGGGGGCCGTACCTCGCGCGGAACATCTGCTGCTTGAAAGCCGACGGCCGACTCGTGAGCATCGCTTTTTTGCAAGGATCGAAAGCCGACGTGGATTTCATGCCCGTGATGCTGAAACGGCTGACCTTGACCGGATCGACGCTGCGCCCGCGGGACACGGCGTTCAAGGGCGCCATCGCGTCGGCGCTTAAGAAACACGTTTGGCCGCTTATAGATAAGGGCACAATCCGACCGGTGATGGACACCATCCTGCCCCTGGATCGGGCCGCCGATGCCCACCGGCTCATGGAAAACGGCCGGCACGTAGGTAAGATCGTCCTGGAAATCTGCAGAAAAAACGAGGAAAAGCCTTCCTTTCTCTCAGGCTGTCCTTCCGTTTTTACGGGAACGGTTTGACCCCATCGTGATAAACCCGATATATACCGGCGAAATCGAGTATTCGGGCCCGGTTGCTTTTTCTAGGCGCCGGCCTTTTGCGTGGTGGCTACGCCGCCGCCGCGCACGTATCCGAAAGGGAAAGTTATGGCATTACAACCTCTTATGCCAAAGGCCACAGCCGTATGGCTGATTGAAAAAACGACTCTGTCTTTTGAACAGATTGCCGACTTCACGGGCATGCACGAGCTAGAAGTGCAAGCCATCGCCGATGGTGAAGTTGCGGTCGGAATTGTCGGCGTCAATCCTGTCACTAACGGTCAGCTCACACAGGACGAATTGGATCGGTGCCAGGGTGGTCCCAAGACAAAGCTAAAGATCAGTAAGTCCGATACCCCAATTCCGAAGGCTCGCTCGAAAGGCGCACGTTACACGCCGGTTTCTAAACGTCACGACCGTCCCGATGCAATCGCGTGGCTGCTAAAAAACCATCCGGACCTAACAGATGCACAGGCGTGCCGGCTTATTGGAACCACAAAGCCGACCATCAATAGTGTGCGTGATCGTACACACTGGAATGCGCCCAACATCAAGCCTCAAAATCCGGTAATCCTGGGGCTCTGCACGGAAGCCGAACTAGAGAAGATGGCCCTTACCGCACGCCGCCGCGTTGAGCGCGCCGCGAAGGTCGCCGCCCGCAAAACAAAAGAAGCCGCGCAAGCTGCGTCTGAGGCGGCTCCGGCGCCTGACGCGGATATACCGGTGAAGGCCGACGCCGCACCGCCCGCTCCGGAAATGGACGCGAGCACCGAGTCACCGCCGAGTGAAACAATTGCCTCTGAATCCGATGCCCAACAGAGTAATCCGTAGCTCCATCGTCCTCGGCCGGAGGTCATGCCAAAAGAAAGGCCCATCCGCCGATGGGCCTTAAACGTCGTGGGGAATCCTACCCCGGTCCTATCCGGGAACGGCGAGTCTCCGTTTTTGCCCCGGCGGACCGAAACGCGGCTGAGGTAACCTTGGTACTAACTGGCAGCCTGTCGCTGCAGTTCATCCTTAATCTTCAGCTTCTTTCTTTTAAGTTCATGTACGAGTTGGAAATCGGGGAATGGTCTTCGTTCTTCTTCGATTAGTACCGAGTCAATTTCTTCGTGCTTGATTCGCAGGGACTCATCCCCCGCATCCTGACCCATGAATAACCTCCAGATGGTGGTTCAAGAACGGGTGAGTGTACCTCCGTAGCCGGACTTTATTCCAGACCCTAAGCTAACCTCTTGTGTTATCACCTTTTCTGCTAAAGCAGGGGCGCTTCCGACAGGTTATGAGGGGTTTTATGACTGCGTAAAACCTGAAAAAACACGGAGTCGGGGGAGATTGATTGGGTTCAATATGTGGTCTCACGCCAGTGCTCCCAACCGTGTAGACTTGTTGCGGTGGACCTAAGCAACCCTTACTCGTGCAGGGGCTAAACTTGCCCGACAAAATACTGGTAGCGGCGTTAGTATTAGTGCCGACAATAACCGGGCGATGCGGAAAAAGATGGCGGAAAACCATGACCAATTAAAGGCCAAGCTTGCCGAACTGGAGTTGGAGCAGGGCTACTTAGACGATGTCATCAACACCCTGACGCTGCAGAGCGATTTCGACCAAATAAAGGTGTCGCGTTTGAGGAAGCGTAGGTTAGCGCTCAAGGATCAGATTTCGTCGCTGCAGGACCGAATGATCCCCGACATCATTGCGTAGGACGACGGGCGGGCGAAAAGGAAAATTAGCCCGCGCGCAGAAGGTGATCGCCGCAGGCCAGAGCCAAGAGCGGGCTTTCGCCATGGCCACTGATCGCGGCAGCTACCGGCGGAGCACACTTCTGATCGGTGGCAAACCGCAAAAAAACCAACATTTTTCGGGCTCTCGGCTGCTTGCTGGGGTGGCGCCCCTCGTTTAAAGTCGCCCCCTTTCGCGCAAGGCTGGGGACCCTAGGGATGGCCAAACCACCAACCGGAAAGGCTAAAAAAAAGGCGGCCAAGAAAGGCGCCCGCCGTCCTTTGGTTGGGCTCATCATGGGTAGTAAGTCCGACTGGGAGACCCTGCGCCATGCCGCTGAAATCCTCGCAGACTTGAAGGTTTCCTGTGAAACCAAAGTTGTATCCGCCCACCGCACTCCAAAACGGCTCTACGAGTATGCCGAAAGCGCCGAAACGCGCGGCCTCAAAGTGATCATCGCCGGTGCCGGCGGCGCGGCCCACCTGCCGGGTATGGTCGCGTCCATGACCCCACTTCCGGTGCTGGGCGTGCCGGTAGAAAGCAAAGCACTCAAGGGTTTAGATAGCCTACTTTCTATTGCCCAAATGCCTGCGGGGGTGCCGGTCGGCACACTCGCCATCGGCAAGGCTGGCGCAAAAAATGCCGGGTTGCTTGCTGCATCTATCGTCGCCTTGTCCGGCGTTGGTGTCGCCGCGCGTCTAAAGGCGTGGCGCAAACGCCAAACGGCGCGCGTGGGGCTCAGCCCAAAATAACGTTCACCCCGCACAAGATTGCTCATTCATGCTCCGCCTGTCACCCGGCGCAACTATTGGAATTCTCGGTAACGGCCAGTTGGGCCGGATGCTATGCCTCGCGGCCGCACCGTTGGGGTTTCGCACACATGTTTTCGGGCCGGAAAAAAACAGTCCGGCGGAGCAGGTCGCGACGTCCTCCACCGTAGCGGCCTACGACGATGAAACCGCCCTCGCCGCCTTCGCCAAGGCTGTGAACATAGTGACTTTCGAATTTGAGAATGTGCCGGCGGGCGCCGCCTCGTTCCTTGCAGCCCGCACGACCGTCCGTCCTTCATGGCGCGCGCTTGAAGTGGCACAGTTGCGCACCAGAGAGAAAGAATTCTTCGCTGAGATTGGCGCCCGAACTCCAAGCTGGCGACCGGTCAACAGTTGCGAAGAATTGGTGGCCGCGCTGGCGGAGATTGCCCCAGCGGCCATCCTTAAGACGTCGCGACTAGGCTACGACGGCAAAGGGCAGGTCAAAATCAAGACCGAGGCGGAAGCCGAAACCGCTTGGGACGCAATTACCGGAGGAAAGCCCGTTCAACCCAACAGCGCCTTCGCTGTATTAGAAGCCTTTGTGGATTTCAGCTGCGAGATATCGGTTATCGCCGCGCGGGAGGCTAGCGGTACGGTCGTCTGCTATGAGCCCTCGGAAAATGTGCACGCCAACCACATGTTAGCCACCTCGACAGTCCCCGCGCGTATCGGCCCCGAGACAACCGTTGAAGCGGTCGACATTGTAAGACGGGCAGCGGTCGCTCTGGACGTGGTGGGACTGCTCGCGGTGGAAATGTTCATCTCACGCGAGGGGGAAATCCTTTGCAACGAAATGGCTCCTCGCCCCCATAACTCGGGCCACTGGACCATGGATGCCTGTGGCACCGACCAGTTCGAGCAGCTGGTACGTGCCATCGCGGGATACCCGCTGGTGGAGCCGATCAGACATTCAGACGTCAAAATGATAAATATCGTCGGCGGTGACGTAAGCAACTTAGACGACTATCTCGTGGACCCTGCGGCGCATCTGCACCTATACGGCAAGGCCGAGCCCCGCCCGGGCCGCAAGATGGGACACGTCAATATACTCTCGCCCAAGTCCAGCTGATGTAGGCCGCAAGGCGAGTTCCAGGGAGGTTAGACTTATGCCTGGTCCCCTGCACGGCATCCGCATCATTGAAGTGGCCAATGTGGTCCTTGGTCCGTGGGCTGCCAGATTCTCGCCGACATGGGTGCGGACGTCATCAAAGTCGAGCCTCCGGAAGGCGACAGAGTCCGGACGTTCGGACCCCACCGCACCAACAAGAACATGTCCGCTCTATTCCTCACGTGCAATCGTAATAAGAGGTCACTTGTTGTTGATTTAAAATGAAATCAGGGCGAGCGGCCTTCCTGAAACTGGCCGAAAAGACCGACGTGGTTCTGCACGACAACCGGCCCCAGGTCATGACCAAACTTAGCTTGGATTATGCCGATTTCAAAGCCGTCAATCCCCGCATCATCTATTGCGGGGGGGGGGGGGGGCTACGGCTATAGCAAAGAAGGTCCCTACGGCGAGCGCGGCGCCCTCGATGAAGCTATTCAAGTCGCCAGCGGCATTGCCAACTTGAACGGCCGGGTCAACAGCCATCTGCGCAGTTCGCCCACGGCCCCATGGCCGACAAAACCAACTCCATCATCATTGCTTACGCCGTGTTGGGCGCCTTGGTACACCGGGCGCGCACAGGGCGAAGGCAAGACGTCGAAGTGCCCATATTTGAAAATATGGTCAGCTATGTAATGGCCGAGCACCTGTGGGGCATGATCTTCGATCCCGCCATCGGCGGGCCCGGGTATGCGCCGCTGATAAGTCCGGAGCGCCGCCCCGTGCCCACAAAGGACGGCTACGTGTCCATCCTCACCTCGCCTACCCCCACATTGGGAAATTTTCTGTACGCGGGCCCAGCGTCCAGACCTGCTACCTGACCCCAGGTTCAAAACAGTGGCGGACCGGGTAGAAAACATGGATGCGACATACGGCGAGACCGCCAAGATCATAGCCACGAAGACCACTCAGGAGTGGATGGACTGTTCAAAGATACCAGCATGCCCATCACGACCCTCAATGACCTAGAGGACTTGATCACCGACATACACCTGGATGCAGTTGGATGCTGGCAAATGATGGACCATCCCACCGAGGGCAAGTTGCGCATGGCTTCCTTTCCCGTGCGCTACTCCAAGACCCCCGTCGAGATCCGCCGCCACACGCCCAATCTGGGAGAGCACAGCGTGGAAGTGTTGAAGGAGGCGGGTCTGAGCCAAACCGAGATCGGCGATCTGCTGGCCAACGGCACCACAGCTCAAAAGTCATAATCTGCCCTCTGTCCCCTCCGCTGGCGTTCTGGCACAATGGCGCCTCTAACCTGGAGAGGGGGCACGCATGATCAAACGCCGACATTTCCTGATGATGGCCCCGGCCCTAACGACCATCGCCGCCGTTTCGCCGCCGCTCGTTTTCACCGCCGACGCGCCAAAAATAGTGCACGCGTCGGACATCAAGGTGTCAGATCCACTGCGCAAAGCCATTTGAGAGAGCGCGCGCCGGCCTACGTCCGACAAGGAGCGGGATTACGGGCGCAAGCCCGCCGAAACTATGGCGTTCTACGGTATCAAACCGGGCATGAAGGTTGCCGAACTGATCGCCTCAACCGGTTATTTCACCGCGGTCTTGGCCGAAGCGGTGGGCGAAACCGGCACCGTCTACGGGCAGAACAACAAAGCTATGCTCGACTTCCTCCACGAGCAATTGAAGGGCGGCAACCGCCCCCTCGCCAACCTCATAGATAACCAGGGCTATAAGAACATTGTCGAAGTGAATTCCGAGCTGGACGATCCAATGCTGCCGGATAGTCTCGACGCGGTGTTCATCGTCATGATCTATCACGACACGATCGACCTGAATTGGAACGCGGCGGCAATGAACAAGGCCGTTTACAGCGCGCTAAAGCCTGGCGGGGTTTATGGTGTCATCGATCACCACGCCGCACCGGGCATGGGCGTGTCGGACGTGGGCAAGAATCACCGCATCGAGAAAAGCACCGTTGTAAACGAAGTGACCGCGGCCGGATTCGAGTTGGTCGAAGCAACCGACCTCCTCGCCAATCCGGATGATCCGCTCGACATCAGCGTGTTCGCACCGGACATCCGCGACCGCACAAACCGGTTCGTGCTTAAGTTCGTCAAACCCGCCTAAGCCTTAGCGCGTGACGTCGGCCGTTTGGCCGAAGTGAATCTTTTCACTCTCTTCTGTCACCGTCGGCGTATTGCTGAACTCATTGGCCCGCTCGTAGGCGCGCACCGTCGCCGGACGCACGGCAATGGCCTTGAACCAACGCTTAAGGTGCGGAAAGTCCTCAAGATCCTGCTGTTGCCGCTCATGTGACACAACCCACGGGTAACACGCCATGTCGGCGATTGAGTACTCGCCCGCAACACAATCTCGGTCTAAAAGGCGCTTGTTCAACACGCCATAAAGACGGTTCGTCTCCTTCACATAGCGGTCCATCGCATAGGGAATGCGCTCGGGCGCATACTGCACAAAATGGTGGTTCTGTCCGGCCATGGGACCCAGCCCACCCATCTGCCAAAATAGCCATTGCATAACTTCGACTCGCCCGCGCGTCTCGGTAGGTATGAACTTTCCGGTCTTCTCGGCAAGGTACTGCAAGATCGCCCCTGACTCAAACACAGGAATGGGCTCGCCGCCGTCCGCAGGTGAAGTGTCGACAATCGCCGGAATGCGGTTGTTGGGCGCGATGCGCAAGAAATCCGGATTGAACTGATCACCGGCGCCGATGTTCACCGGAATAATCCGGTATGGCACATCTGCCTCTTCCAGAAACATCGTGATCTTGTGTCCGTTAGGCGTGGTCCAGTAGTGAAGATCCATCATGGGCGCCCTAACGCGAAATGCAGTGAAATCCCGGCGGGCGGCGCTGTGCGAAGCGGTGGAACACGCTGCGCGCACTGGGCAGGTTCTTTAGGCGTTCGTTGATGCGGCTTTTGAACTGCGGAACTTTCATGACATCGGCGATGCGGCGGTTGAGAAAGGTCCAGGTGGCGGCGCAGTCTTCCGATTTATCATCCAGCCAATACAGCAATGTGGCGCCATAAACCGCCGCGAGAAGACCGCGTTTGGTATAAAAATTAAAGTCAGTGGATGTGTCACCCGCCGCACGCCAGATAGCGTCCACGGTTTTGTACCACCCGCGCATGGTGCCGCCGGCGAAGGGCGGCAGGGGAGAGAGTACCAGAGCGCGCCGCACCACTTCGCGGTGCGGTGTCCAGCGTTGCAGACGCAGGCGTACGGCAATAGAGACACGCTCACGCACTTTCATGGAGGCAAGGTCGTAGGATTCCAAGTCTTCCAACATGCGCCGGTCGGCAAGATCGATAAAATGGGCGACAGCATCTTTCACACCCCCCGGAAAGAACCGCCGCACAGCATCGGCGCCAACGCCGGTGCTCTCCGCCGCGGCCTTCAACGTCTTCTGACTCCACCCGTCGAAGGGCACGTGCGGCAACGCCGCCATGAGGAGCGCGTCGCGCTGCGCCGCTTTCTCGCGGCGGGCTTTGTCCGTTGCCGAACCCTTAGTTTTGGTCATTCCGCGATGACTCCCTCTTCGTCCAAGTACAATTCCTCACCCTTGGCGCGTGTCTCGACGTCGAGCACATCGGCGAAGGCCAAGGTCGTCATATCATTCATGCGCATAGGATAGAGAATACCGTCCAAATGATCGCATTCATGTTGAACGACGCGAGCGTGGAAGTCCTCCGCCACGCGCTCCACCGTCTCGCCGGTCAAATCCTGAAACCGGTACTTGATCGCCGTGTACCGCGGTACCTTGCCCATGAGGCCGGGAACGGAGAGGCACGCCTCCCAGCCCTCTTCCTGCGTTTGCGCCACAGGCGTGATGACCGGATTGACCATCACCGTGAGCGGCACTTCCATTTCGTTGTTGCGCGCGGCAGGCACGAAAAAAATCGCAATACGCCTGGATGCCGAGACCTGGGGTGCGGCCAGCCCCACGCCTTCCGCCGCCGCTATGGTTTCGAGCATATTATCTACCAGCGCGGGCAAGGCAGGATCGTTGAAATCCATCACCTCCTCGGCGCGCTGCTTCAGTACGTCGGCACCCATGCGGGCAATGGGAAGAACAGGCATGGTTATCTATCGAAAAATTAGTTCGGACAGGGGCATCGGAAAACTACAATGTTTTCCGAGCACCTAATAGGACAAATCGAGGGCATTCTTTAGTAGAACTCCTCCCCACGACAACGGTACGTACCAAGAGGCACCATGGACACCGCCGACTACGTCGCCATTCAGAACCTGCTGCACAGATATTGCGATCTCCTCGACCGGGGCGATTTGGACGGGATGGATGAACTTTTCGCCCACGCCACCGTACGTCTTCCGGCGGTGGACGAGCCTTTCCACAACGACGCGAACGACCTTGCTGACAACTACAGAAAATATGTGCACATCTACGATGACGGCACGCCGCGCACGCGCCACATGCGCACCAATATCATATTTGAAGCGGACGGACCCGACGGCGCGCGGGCGCAGTCCTACATCATGGTGTTTCAGGCGGCGGACAAATTTCCCCTACAGCCGCTTGTGGCAGCCCGTTATCAAGACAGGTTCGAGCGCGCGATACACCACCAGCTAAAAAACCGCGCGAACCGGTGAAAAACCGCAGTAAACAGCCGCTGAGCAGCCTTCCCATGGGGGAATCCCTGTGATATACACCCGCCCCTATTGAGGCGGCCCTTTAACGACCAATGGAGGCGCCCGACGGAAACACGCATTCGAAGGAGAACGACCCTGGTACAGGTAGTAGTCCGCGACAACAATGTCGATCAGGCCCTAAAAGCGCTGAAGAAAAAGATGCAGCGCGAAGGCGTTTTCAGAGAAATGAAACTGCGCAAGTCCTACGAAAAGCCATCCGAAAAGAAGGCCCGCGAGAAAGCCGAATCTGTACGACGTGCCCGCAAAATGGAACGCAAGCGTATCGAACGCGATGGCTTCTAGGTTCCGCTCAAGCCCCGGGGCCGCTCTTGAGCAGGCTCATTTCCCCTTAAAAAGATATGAAACGGAGCATCGCTGCTCCGTTTTTTGCTGTTAACGCCCCGGAAACCCCCGCACACGTACTGTTGCCGGACTTACTTTGGGAATGAGGACGCACCAGTGACCACAATTCGTATCCGGCAGGCAACAACCGCTGATGCCAGGATATTGCCGCCTTGGTGCGGGAGTCCTGGCTCAACGCCAATCAGAATATTCTGCCAGACGACACAGCCGATGCGATGGCCCAAAGCGCCGATATCGGTGGCTTTGTCGCCGGAGAATGGCAAAGCATCTGGGTAGCCGAAATGGGCGGCGAAATGCCCGACGTTGTGGGTGTGGATCCCGCTGGAGTGGTCTGGATGCTTTATGTACGCCCGGGATACCAGGGCTGCGGAATCGGATCGGCCCTTTAAGATGCGGCCATCAATACGTTGAAGCGCGCCGGACAGCGAAAGGTGATGCTGGAAGTGCTGGCGGCAAACGAAAATGCCGTGGCGTTTTACAGATCGCGCGGCTGGGTGGCTGAAGGCCGGCGCACCGAACACATTCCCGGTTTTCGTTTCACCGCCGTACGAATGGGACTGGCGCTGGCCTAAATCTCCACCTGCGTGCCTACTTCCACCACACGGTCCGGCGGTAGTTTGAAGAAATCCATAGTGCTGGTGGCCGAACGCGACATCCAGGCGAACAACCCTTCCCGCCAAAGCGCCATGCCGGGCCGCCGGCTGGGGAGAAGTGTTTCGCGGCCTAGGAAGTATGAAATTTCCATGTTGTTGAATTCGAAATTCGACGGCGCGAACGCTTCGAGATCGGCTGGAATATTCGTCGCGTCCATATACCCGTACCGCATCAACATGCGATAGAAACGCCGGCCAAGATGTTGAACTTCTATGCGCTTAGTGCTGAGCACATGCGGCACCTCCTCGATGACCACGGTCAAGAGCACCACCCGCTCGTGAACCACCTTATTGTGTTTGAGATTGTGCAGCATGGCGTGAGGCACGCCGTCAGTCGTTCCGGAAAGAAAAAAGGCGGTGCCTGGCACGCGGGTGATACTGGGATTGAGGGATTCAAGGAAGGCCTCGACCGGCATCGCTTCCTCAGCCATGCGATTGAAGAGAAGCTTTCGTCCCTTCTTCCACGTCATCAACAGAAGAAAAACCGCAGCGCCAACAGCGACCGGAACCCATCCCCCCGACGGGATCTTTGTCGCGTTTGAGGCGACAAACGCCATGTCGACAATCAGCAGACCGATGGTAACAGCGCCGGCAATCCATGCCTTCCATTTCCACATCAGAACCATGGCTACCGCCACGAGCACCGTATCGATAAGCATGGTCATGGACAGCGCCACGCCGTATGCCGACGCCAAGTTATTGGATGTCTGGAACCCTAGTACCAGCAGAATAACGGCCGCCAACAACATCCAATTCACGAAGGGAATGTAGATCTGGCCTGACTCGGTTTCCGATGTATGTACGGTGGCCATACGCGGCAGGAAGCCCAGCTGCATGGCCTGGCGGGTTACGGAAAACGACCCGGTGATCACCGCTTGAGATGCGATAACCGTGGCGACTGTCGCCAGCCCGACCATGGGCAGCACCGCCCACTCAGGGACCATACGGTAAAAGGGGCTGGTCACCGCTTCGGGCGAACGCAACAGTAGCGCGCCCTGGCCAAAATAATTAAGCGTCAATGCCGGCAGCACGAACATGATCCACGACCGCTTTACCGGCTCGCGGCCGAAATGACCCATATCCGCATAAAGCGCCTCTCCGCCAGTCACTACCAAAATGACGGCAGAAAGCGAGAGGAAGGCCGCGGTCGTATGAACCAGGAAGAACTGAAACGCGTACCAGGGATTGAGGGCCACAAGAATGGCGGGCGTCTGGATAATATTGAACACGCCGATGACGGCGAGCGTAATAAACCAGACGATCATGATAGGGCCAAAGAGGCGCCCCACCTTGGCCGTACCGCGGCTTTGAAGGAGAAACAGTGAAACAAGAATAGCGATGGTCAGCGGAATGACGAAGCGGCCGAGACCCGGCACAGCAACGTTGAGACCTTCCACAGCACTAAGAACCGAAATAGCGGGCGTGATCATGCTGTCGCCGTAAAATAACGCTCCTGCAGTAACACCGAGAACAACAATCAGTGGTGCAAACCAAGCGCGGCGGTCACCTTTCACGGCCTGGTTCAGACGCGCCAAAAGCGCAAGGCTTCCGCCTTGGCCTTTGTTGTCGGCCATGGTCATCAGCATGGTGTACTTTAGGGTGACCACCACAATCAGCGCCCAGAACACCAGAGAAAGCAGACCAAGAACGTTGATCTCGTCCACGGCCATGGGGTGGTTGCCGGTGAAAGCCTGGCGAATGGCGTAAATAGGACTGGTGCCAATATCACCGTAGATGACACCGACGGCGCCGATCATCAGTGCGCGCATGGACCGCGCCCGTGCGTGATGCTCCTCGCCTCCCTCAGTCGGTGCGATTTCCGGAGATGAAGATTGGGGTGTCTCGCCAGGCGTTTCCTGGTTCATATCAAATGCCGCAAACCTATCTGCGGTTACGGGGCCACGTAAGCCGCCGGGAAAGCGGGCCTCGTTTAGCACCCTCGCGCAGCCCTGCAAAGGCCTGAGAGGGGAAAATTCACTATGTTTGGGTTGTTTTTTCCTCAGAGTTATCAACCCAAGGGTACAACGTGGGCCGGGGCCAAACTGCCAGCCAACGAGAGATTTTTTCTGTGTAACGGTCCACCATGAACAACGCGGCTGCTAGGCGCTCGGCGGGGGTATAGTTATATCCGCCAGAAAATAACGCAGCCGTTATTCAACAACATTTCTCGCCCCGCTACGCTGAATCTTGGCGCTCGCCCGACTGGGACCTTTTCGAGAAACTGCCGGAAATTGCGTAGGTAAGCAGCGCTAAACCAATACCAATTCCAATTAGCTGGTTGGCTGGAATTTCTCCAATCCATCCGATACTTCGGTATATCGGAATAATAGTGAACAATCCGACCATAATCGAAATCGTGGCAAGAATCAGTCGGGACGTTCGGAATATCAACAGGGCGGTATGAAGCGCTCCCACCAAGCCAAAATAAATATCCCCTCGTAGGGCATGACCGTTGGGAAGCCCGGCAGGGCTTCTCCAGCGATAACTGTAACCGCTACGCTAAAAGCCGACAGCACAATAATTATTAGGGAATACAATTTTACTGATTTTGTGAACTTAACTTCATAGACGCGTTGGCAAACTAGGAAGAAGGCGCCTCCAATTAGCGCAGCATACAAAATTTGCAAAACAACATTTACGATGCCGTCGAGCGAGAATCTCTGGCCGAGAGGATTAAATTGAGTAGGACCTTCGGTCTGAAGAACAACTTGCCGTATTTCGCGAACCTTATACCTGGCGAATTCCCATGTTTCCGCGTCGTTTGATTGAAGCTCAGCCGAAAATGTAACGGAGGCAATGCAATGGCTGTTCGCAACTATATCGGAAGAAAAATCTCGATGATCCTTGCCATCGTCGGTGTAATCCAACGTGACAAATGCGGTTGGTGGCGATCCTTCGTCAAATGAAAAAAAAGATTCAGCGCTCTTGTTTATGGGACGCGCCGCATACTCTGCAGTAGCTCGAAATCGCGATTCTAGCTGGGGAATACTGAACCGTGATAAGTTCTCCCGAGATTTTTCTCATCCAACTAAAATGATCAGCATGCGGCTCTGTTCAACAAATGCCCGCTTTACGTTAGGGAGTGCACGCCGTGGTTCCTCGGCATATTCACCGCCCAAAAGAAAGGCACTTACATCTATGAATTCTTCGTTGGCAAACACGCTCTATATATATTCGGCTGAACATGTGTTATCCGCGGCATGCGCGGCTTGTTCTTGTTGAACTCCCCACCCAATGAGCGTGAATGCGAATAGCATGATTATGTTATTGGAAGCGAAATGTGGAAAAGTTTTCATGATCGTTTTTCTCATCGATCTCAGCGTACCGCACATTATGTCCGGCGGCCCCGGTAGACCTATAACGCGCCGACAATTGCCTCGGTCATCTTCTTGGCATCGCCGAACAGCATCATAGTGTTGTCGCGAAAGAACAACTCGTTGTCGACACCCGCATAACCGGGTGACATAGTGCGCTTTACAAACAACACGGTTTTGGCCTTCTCCACATCGAGGATGGGCATGCCGTAAAGCGGGCTGGCGAGGTCCGTTTTTGCCCCCGGATTTGTAACGTCGTTGGCACCAATCACGTACACCGTATCGGCGGTGGAGAATTCGTGATTGATCGCTTCTAACTCGAATACTTCATCATAAGGTACGTTAGCTTCGGCTAGCAGCACGTTCATGTGCCCCGGCATGCGCCCGGCCACCGGGTGAATGGCGTACTTTACGTCCACGCCCGCAGCCTTCAACTGATCGACCATTTCACGCAGGGCATGTTGGGCCTGGGCGACCGCCATGCCGTAACCGGGAACAACGATAACCTTGGACGCGTTCTTCATGATGAAGGCGGCGTCATCGGCAAAGCCTGCCTTAACCGGGCGTTGCTCCTTGGAGCCAGCCGGGCCCGCCGCCACGGAATCGCCACCAAATCCGCCGAGAATGACATTGAAGATGGAGCGGTTCATGCCCTTACACATGATGTAGGACAAGATCGCACCGGACGAACCTACCAAAGCGCCGACGATAACGAGGAGGCTGTTCTCCATCGTAAAACCGATGCCAGCCGCCGCCCAGCCGGAGTAGCTGTTAAGCATGGACACAACAACAGGCATGTCCGCGCCACCGATCGGCAAAATCAAAAGGAAACCCAACACGAAACTGACCGCCGCAAGCGCGAAGAACAGATTGTAGTCTTCGCTGAGGCAAAACAGGATCACGAGCGCCACCATGGTAATGCCGAGCAGGGCATTGAGCGCGTGCTGGCCTCTAAACACCAGGGGATTACCGGTCATCATACCTTGTAGTTTCGCAAAAGCGATGACCGACCCGGAAAAGGTGATGGCACCGATGGCTAGGCCCAGCGACATCTCCGCCAAACTGCCGGCCGAAATATTGCCGACCGTCCCGATATTATAGCTTTCGGGCGACAACAGCGCCGCGGTCGCCACCAGCACCGCAGCCAAGCCCACCAGGCTGTGAAACGCAGCGACAAGCTGCGGGAGCGAGGTCATCTGAATTTTCCGCGCAATCACCGCGCCGACCGCCCCGCCGACAGCGATGCCCGCGACGATCCACGCATAGCTCTGCACAATCGGCGAGGCAATTGTGGTGATAATAGCGATCGCCATACCGATCATGCCAAAGGTGTTGCCCCGGCGCGCGGTTTTGGGATTAGACAGACCGCGTAGGGTCAGGATGAAACAGATGCCCGCAACAATGTAGGCAAAAAGTGTGACGCCCAATGTCATGACGATTCCCTATTTGCCTTTTTTCTTGAACATGTGAAGCATCCGCTGAGTAACGATGAACCCGCCGAAGATATTCACCGAGGCCAGCACAACGGCCAGAAAGCCAAGAATTATGGACGGACCGAGCATCTCAGGCCCCGCCGCCAAAATCGCGCCGACAATAATCACACTGGAGACGGCATTGGTAACGGACATAAGCGGTGAATGCAGGGCGGGCGTCACACTCCACACCACATAGAAACCGACAAAAACCGCGAGAACAAAGATTGTGAGCAAATACCAAAAATCCTCGGGGCCGTGAGCCGCCATACCGGAGGCCTGCTGGGCGAGGGCATGTATATTTTCCATAAAAGCCTCCGTTAACCCGCTAGCGACGGGTGGACAACATTGCCGTCTTTGGTAACGAGCGTGCCTTTCACCAATTCATCGTCCCAATTGATATTGAGCGCTCCACCTTCCTTGTCGAGCATGGGCATCACGAAGTTGAAGATGTTCTTGGCGAACAACGAACCGGCATCGCGGGCGAGACGGGATGCCATGTTTGTATAGCCTATAATAGTAACACCGTTGGCTGTGGTTACGGCTTCGTCCTTGACGGTCCCATCCACGTTGCCGCCCGCTTCCGCAGCTAGATCAACGATGACCGAACCGGCCTTCATGCCGGCAACCATATCCGCCGTGACCAGCTTCGGCGCGGGCCTACCAGGAATGAGTGCCGTGGTAACTATGATGTCCGACTTCAGCACTTCGGTTTTCACCGCTTCAGCTTGTTTCTTCTTGAAGTCGTCATCCATCTCCTTGGCATAGCCGCTAGACGTTTCTGCAGCTTTCATCTTTTCCTCGTCAACGACGATGAATTTGCCGCCCAGAGATTCAACCTGCTCCTTCACTGCATAACGCACGTCAGTGGCGAGCACGACAGCGCCCATACGTTTAGCGGTGGCGATAGCTTGCAAGCCCGCAACACCGGCGCCGAACACCAGCACGCGGGCCGGAGCAATTGTGCCGGCGGCGGTCATCATCATCGGCATGGCACGCCCAAATGTGGACGCGGCGTCTACCACCGCTTTGTACCCGGCAAGATTTGACTGAGAAGACAGAATATCCATCGCCTGGGCGCGACTAATGCGCGGCATCAGTTCCAGGGCAAACGTCGTGACGCCCTGTTTGGCTAGAGCCTCCATTAGCGGCTTATCGGTGAGCGCCTGGAGATAGGCTAAGAGGATCGAACCGGATTTGAGATAACCGACTTCATCGGTGCCTTCGGCCGCAGTCATGGGTTTTTGAATCTTCAGCACCATCTCGGCAGAACCCGCCGCCGTAGTGGCGTCAGGGGCGATCGTTGCACCCACTTCCTTGAACATATCATCGGAAAAATGCGCTCCGGCTCCAGCTTCGGATTCAACGGTCACTTGACAACCGGCTGCGACGAATTTTTTTACAGTATCAGGCGACGCCGCTACACGGAACTCACCTGCGCGGCGCTCCTTCAAAACAGCAATCTGCATGGAAAATTCCTTAAATGCGGCGGCAGGGGGGCGTTCTCCCCGCCCTTTGGTTCAGACGGCGCCATACAACCAGATTTGCGCCCCCGTTGCCAAGCCGCAGTTCCCGAAGACTTTTTGCGGCTCTAGCCGCCGCCATTGGATCGTTCTGGTGGGCCATGGGCAATCTTGGGAAATCCATTAGAATGACGGGTTCACGCCTCAATGGTGAAGGACGGGCCTATGACGTGTTCACGGCAGCGACTTTCCCTGATGGGTGCGGCAGCCGCACTGTTAATTGGCCTAACTTCGGCATCGCCCAGTCCGGCCGCCGACGTAGACCAGACCGAGCGCCTGACCTATGCCGCCATGCTCGGCGGCCGGCATGTAGCCGATCTTATGGTCACCTTAAACCAAAGCGAGGTCGGTTACACCTCGGCGCTCAAGGTGGTCTCGCGGGGCGTGGCGCGCTGGGTGCAAGACTTCCGTGCCGAGATCACCGGCCACGGCGTGTTTGCACCAGCTCCTCTGCAGAACGGCGCACAGACTCTGTTACCACTGCCAGCGACCTTCCACCGGGAGTGGACTGGTGGCGAGGTCGCCTCTGTGATGTCGATGACGTTCGATCCGAATACGCGCGAAGCCGTTGTCGCGGAACGGTTCTACAATCCGCTGACCGGCGAAGACTTGTCGCGCGATGATATGCCCTGGAACAACGACCGCCGCCGCGAAGAAAGAAAACCGGTACCCGAGGAATTACGACGCGATGTGCTGGATCCCGTGGGGGCGTTCATCGCCGCTCGGCAGCAGATTATCGCCCAAGGCGGGGCCAGCGGCGCCCCAAAACACTTTCGTGTACCGATTTATGATGGCCAGCGGCGCTACGACATTGTTGGCAAGACCGCGCCAGTGCGCAGCATCGAAATCAACGGCAAAGAGGTGGCTGTGGTGCCCGTCTCGGCGGTTCTGGAACCGGTATTTGGATTTAATCCGAGATCACGTCGACGAATGACTGACACGGACAGCCGCTTGTATTTCTCCGCTGATGGACGGTTTATTCCTATGCAGTTTAAGATGGGTAGTGACATGTTCGCCGCGGTCATCACCTTGGATGCGGACTGCAGCGTAAATGTGGTGCCTTGCGACACTTTCAGACAAGAGCCCGAACCTGCGCCGTAACCGCTAACGCTGACCGGGAAGCCCCGCCTTCTTCAGCGCGGTCGCCTGGGTTTTTTCCAGCGCGCTCACATCGAAGCCTTTGATGGTCTCCTGGAACACGCGGTACCAATTTACTTTCGCCTGCAGATGCATGAATACCGATCCGAGGCCGATGGCGGCGCGGTCCATGAGCACAAACTCCCGCGGCGGTTTCACACCACCGAGGCGCCTCAATTCCTTATGAACCTTGGCGACCGTGGAACGGCCATAATGGGCCGCGTTGGTTTCCTCGATAAGACGCGGGCGATCTTCCATCAGCGGCGCATAGACGAACGACGCCCATATATTAAGGGTATCTATCATCTCTCGGCTGAGGCCCGTGAATCCCCACGTCTCATAGGCCGATACGGCGAGGTCATGGTCGCCTTTCTCTAAAGCACGATAGAGGTCGATAACACCTTTTACGAATTTCGGCCCAAAGACGCGGATACAACCGTAGTCCATAAGATTGACGCTACTGTCGGCGCGGACGGTGTAGTTCCCCAAATGCGGGTCACCGTGGATAACGCCGTATTGGTAAAACGGCACATACCACGCGCGGAACATATTCACGGCGATGGCATCGCGGGCCTTTTGATCCACCTCCGCCGCCACCTCTTTGATGGGGCGCCCCTCCAGCCACGACATGGTGAGCAAACGCTGCGTCGACAATGCGTCGCACACGTCGGGCACATGCACGTTTTTCTCGGCCGCCAGCATGTGCCGGTAGAGCGCCATGTTGCGGGCCTCATTGCCGTAGTCCAACTCCTCGGCAAGGCGCTCGGAAATCTCGGCGTGAATCTCGGAGGAATCAATGGCCGGATCGAAACGCCGGTACGCGGCAACGACCAACTTCAGTTGGCGCAAGTCGGCCGCCACAACGGAATCCATGTCCGGGTATTGCAGTTTGCAGGCAAGCACCGAGCCATTAACAGAAACAGCGTGGTGGACTTGACCGAGAGACGCGGCCTTGGCTGCTTCGCGTTCAAACGACTTGAAGCGGGACTTCCAATCGCTCCCCAGTTCCGCCGTCATCCGGCGGTTGACGAATGGCCAGCCCATATGCGGCGCATTCGCCTGAAGATGGGCTAGCTCCTGAGCATATTCCGGTGGGATCGCCTCCGGGATAGTGGCGAGAATCTGTGCCACCTTCATGAGCGGTCCTTTGAGGCCGCCCAGGGCCAGCCTCAGCCCTTCGGCACTCTTGGCGCTGTCATGTTTGGCGTCCACCATCCGCCCGCCCATGGTACGGGCCGCGAACCCGCCAATGGCACCACCCACCTGCGCATAGCGTTTCACCCGCCCGCGCAGGGTGTTTTCGCTGATGGGTGGAGGGGAATTATTATTTTTCTTAGGCATCCGCGCCGTTCTCATCCGTACCGGCTTTAAACCAATCGTCCCTGGCAGATTTAATCTTCCATCTTTTCTAACTCGTCGATGAACCCCTCCAGAGTCTTCATACCCCGGCGCCAGAAGCCGGGATCGCTGGCATCAAGGCCGAATGGCACGAGCAATTCCTTGTATCGCAAGCGCCCGCCGGCAGAAAGCATGTCGAGATATTTGTTTTGGAAATCGGGCACCGCGTCCGATTTATAGACGTCGTAAAGCGAATTCACGAGGCAATCACCGAACGCATAGGCGTAAACATAAAACGGCACATGCAAGAAGTGACTGATGTAGGTCCAATAGACGCGGTACTCCTCTTCATAGCGAAAGGCTGGGCCTAGGCTTTCCGTCTGAACCTGGAGCCAGATCTCGCACAAACGTTCCTCTGACAACTCACCCCTGCGGCGTTCATCGTGCACTTGCCGTTCGAATCCGTGAAAACCAACCTGACGCACACTTGTATTGAGCATGTCCTCAACTTTACCCGCCAAAAGTGCACGGCGCTCGGCTGGGTGTGTTTCCTTTTTCAGCATCGCCTTAAACGTAAGCATCTCACCGAACACCGATGCGGTCTCCGCAAGAGTTAAAGGCGTGCCGCAAACCAGATGCCCCTGCCCACCCGCGAGCACTTGATGAACACCGTGGCCAAGTTCGTGGGCAAGAGTCATCACATCGTCGGGCGTTCCAAGATAATTCAACAGAATATAGGGGTGTGCTGACGGCACCACCGGGTGCGAAAACGCGCCAGAAGCTTTGCCGGGTCGCGCCGGCGCGTCGATCCAGTTTTTGGTGAAGAACGATTCTGTAATTTCGGCGAGCTTATCCGAGAACGCCGCGTAAGCTTGGTGCACCGTCTCTCGCGCTTCGGACCATGGAATGTTGCGGTGCTCCGCATCAGGTAAAGGTGCATTACGGTCCCAATGATCCAGCTTATCTTTGCCGAACCACTGGGCCTTAAGCGCGTAGTACCGGTGCGACGTGGACGCGTAACTGTCCTTTACGGCTGTCACCAAAGCCTCCACTACCTCGTCTTCCACCAGATTGGCAAGGTTGCGCGAAGACACCGGCCGCGGAAACTTGCGCCATTGATCCTCGACAGCCTTATCTTTGGCAAGCACATTGGTGATGAGTGTGAACAGAGAAACCTTTTCAGACAGGGAAACACCGATAGCTTTTGCGGCGCTACGCCGCCGCTCTTCTTTCGGATCGGAAAGGTAGTTGAAAGATTCGGTGAGTGTGAGCGTTTCATCCCCCACCTGACACCGCATGTCCGCCAAGGTTTCGTCAAATAAGCGTGTCCAAGCGGTGCGGCCAGTAGTGGATTTGTCGAGGAACAAGCCTTCAAGATCGTCGCTCAGTTCATGTTCGCGAAGCACGCGAAGGTCGCGCACCCAGGGTGCATACTTCGCCGCGCTTTTCTGTTCCATTTTGGCTGCAAGTGCCGCGTCCTCCATGCGGTTGACCTCGAGCGTAAAGAACAATAACCGTCCCGATAGCTCGGTCAACCGTTCAATCGTATCCTGATAAAAACGCCCGCGTGCCGGGTTGCCTAGGTCAACGGATTGATACAGCTGCGCGTAACTGGCGAGCTTGCCGAGAAGTTCATCAATAGACTCGTATGCCGCAATAGCATTCCCGAACTCAGCGCCCGTCAAATCCGCCACTTTGCCGCGATGGATTTCGAATGCCGCGATGCGCGTGTCCAGATCATCAAAGTCTCGGGCAAGCGCCTTACTGTCCGGACCATCGTAAAGATCGCCCAAATTCCATTCCGGCATGTCTCCTAAATCGACCGCCGTGGTGCCTCCACCGGGCTCGTCTTTACGTACGAATGGCGCAAATAGCCCTGAACGGCGTTGAAAATTACCAGTAAACGTCATCAGTCACCTCTTTCGTGCCACCTTATAAGGGCATTGGCAGTAAGTGGAAATGGGCACGAAATCCGCCCCACTGCACGGCAAACAATCCGGCTGGACACGGCGCCCTATAAACTTGAAGAATATGGCGGGCGACATCGACCGACGACGGGGAGATACGGCACGTGGCCACGACCACTCACGCGATAGATACGCAAACCATGGCCAGCCTACCGGGCATGTTCTTCGCCCAAGCGGCGCGCCTGGAGGATCGCCCGTTTCTGTGGGCGAAAATCGACGGCGTCTACCGCCCCCGCACATGGACCACGGTCCATAAACAAGTCGTGGCAGCCGCGCACGGTCTCAAGGCCGCTGGCATTAAACCGGGCGACCGCGTGATGCTGGTGGCTGAGAACCGGCCCGAATGGTTTATCGCCAACATGGCGATAATGACCGTTGGCGCCATCGCGGTACCCGCATACACCACCAACACGGCACTCAATCATCTGCACATCTTGAATGATTCCGGCAGCACGGCGGTCATCGTCTCGACGCCGCAGCTGGCCAAGCGTGTAATTGCCGCCGCGTCGGAGGCAAATCAGAAAATCACCGCGTACGTGATGGACGAGCCCGAGAAGACGATCCCCTCGGACGTCCCCACTCTGCCCTGGTCTGGTCTCGCGGCTGCCGGCGCAGAACAAGCCGAACCACCCGAAGAAGCGAATGCACTCCAGCGGGACAATGTTTGCGCGCTGATCTATACGTCAGGCACCGGCGGTTTGCCGCGCGGCGTGATGTTGACGCACGGTAATATTCTCTGCAACTGCATGGGGGCCACGGGCATCATCGAAACGCTGGGCATTGGCGATGAAGTTTTTCTTTCGTTCTTGCCGTTGTCGCACGCCTACGAATATTGCGGCGGACAGTTCTTCCCGCTGTCGCTTGGCGCGCAGATTTATTATGCCGAGCGGGTCGAGACGCTGACGACCAATTTGACCGAAGCATGCCCCACGGTCATGACGGCAGTGCCGCGCCTCTATGAGAGCATACGTCAACGCATTCTTTCCGGGCTCAAAAACCAATCGAAGGTGCGGCAGAAATTGTTTGATCTGGCGTTGAACCTGGGCCGCAAACGCTACGAGACTCCCGACGCTTTGACCGTGTGGGAGAAAGCACAGGACAAAGTGTACGACCTCCTCGTCCGCGGCAAAGTAAGTAAACGATTTGGCGGGCGATTAAAGGCCATGGTCTCGGGCGGCGCGCCATTGAACTACGATGTGGGCTTGTTCTTTGTCGCCTTAGGAGTGCCCATTCTTCAGGGTTACGGGCAGACGGAAGCAGCGCCGATTATCAGCGCTAACCTCCCCAACCGCACTAAGTTGAAAACCGTCGGACCGCCGCTAAAAGGTGTCGAAGTGAAGATCGCTGCAGACGGCGAAATTCTCGTGCGCGGCGAGTTGGTCATGAAAGGCTATTGGAACGACCCCGATGCGACGCTGCTCGCCATTGATGCGGACGGCTGGCTGCATACCGGCGACGTGGGCCTAATTGACGGTGAAGGTTATATCGAAATCACCGACCGCAAGAGGGACATTATTGTCAATTCCGGCGGCGATAATGTTTCTCCGCAGCTCATCCAGGGTGTCCTATGCCTCGAAGAATCTATCGGCCAGGCGCTGGCTTATGGCGATAAGAGGGCTCATATCACCGCGCTCATTGTTCCCGATCCAGACTTGGCGGCCGCTTGGGGAGAAACCCATGGCGTTTTGGGAACCTTAAAACATTTAGCAACCAACGCGCAGTTCAAATCTGTAATCGCTAAGGCTGTAGAGCATGCCAACGGCCAGCTCAACCCACTCGAAAAGGTACGCAAATTTATCATCGCACCGCAACAGTTCACGGTTGAAAACGGCCAGATGACACCGACCTTGAAAGTACGCCGCCACGCGATCATCAAGGAATACGGGGCGGCGTTGGACGCGCTGTATTAGAGGACTCTGCTGTGTTGCTGACGGGAAATAATCCGATCTTCGCGGTGCTCGTGATCGGCACCGTGCTCGCGGCCATCATTTTTAGCCGCGGACACGGTCAGCGCACGAAAATGGTTTTGGGCGGTATCGGCATCGCCGCCGCTATGGCCGGGCTTGCGCTCCTCGCCGACGCCTTTTTGTAGATGGCAGCGTTTACTCGCCGACGGCCTGCAAATAAACCTGAATCAAGGACTCCTGTTCCTCGCGCTCCGATTTGTCCATTTTCCGGACCTTCACCACCTGGCGCATGATTTTGGCATCAAAACCGCCAGATTGTGCTTCGGAATAGACCTCACGAATATCCGCGCCGAGGGCTCTCTTTTCCTATTCAAGCCGCTCAATCCGCTGAATAAAACTTTTTAACCGTTGGGCCGAAATTCCTGCGCCATCAGGCATTAGGCATGCTCCCTATGAGAAACCACACAGGTGCGGACATTAGCAGCGGGCTTGTGCCAAACAAGGGCGGGCGCACTGTGGATTACGAGGATAACGGGGATAGAACCCGGGCGCGCCGCCTGCGCGAGCGCTTCGATCCTTCCGCCCTATTCCACCACCGTGATTGCGGCGTGCAGCTGTTTGGTGGTCTCAAACAACTCCTGCTGTTCAGGCGATGCCGGTTCTTGATACTTCGACTTCCACTCGCTCGCCGGCATACCGTAAATAACTTCCTGAGCCCGCTCGTAGGTTATGGCATCGCCATAGTGCCCTGCGGCGGCGCAGTACCATTTTGCCAGACAGTTCCGGCAAAACCCCGCCGTGGTCATGATGTCGATGTTCTGCGCGTCGGTGCGCTTTCGTAGATGCTGAACCAATCCGCGAAAGGCGGCGGCTTCGACTTTGAGGCGGGTGTTTTCGTCCATACCAAGCTCCTTATTCCGATTGGGATACAATTATATATGTACGATACTGTTGAGCCCGGGATCTTCCAATATAGGCGCCAGCACTTTTACCAAAAGGTTTGCCCACTTCTCCTGGCCGGCCGCGCCGACGACCAAGTCTTGGCGAAGTTCCAACTCGACGTGTGGCAGACCGCGAGCCAGGCCGTGAATCTTCAAGGCATACCCATAGGTGACGCCAGAATAGGGTTCGTTATCACCCACTATGACTCCCACCTCCGCGCTCAAAGCTCTCATCAAGGGGCGCGGCAACCGCTCATCACGGCTGTAGAGGACCCCAACATGTCACGATCGGAGCTGCGCGCCGGATTAATTCAAAGCGGGCGTGAAGGTGTGAACGGCGATGATCGCCGGGACCTTTCCCGCGCGGCGCAAGCGGCCAATGTGCTCGTCGGTACTGCGGTGATCGGGCCAGTAGAAGGTATCGGCGCGCGCCTTCATGTCGGCGTCAGACAAATCGGCGTTGGCTGGAATGAGCGTGCCATCGCTGGCCACCGGAATGCATTCAGGATCTCCCAACGGCCGATTGGGGTCGATAAGAAGGCGTGAGTAAACCGCAAGGACGGCGGTCGCGTTCATCTTGCTCGCAAGCGCACGCGCGACACCAGCCGCGCCGATATCAAAGGCGATATGCCGTTCCAGATCCGGCGGTGGCAAACCAAGACCATTCATCGCGACGGGCACAGCGTTGCCCGCGTGGTCCCCGGTGATCAATACCGACGCAGTGGCCGAAGGGTTGACCACCTCCACCGGAGCTGGATCATCAAGCCCCAGTAAGATGGGCGGAATTAGCGGAACTCTATTGAGGTTGGCGGCGTGATAACCGCCGGGACGCCATGCCGGGAAACACCAGCTCGACAGTATTGGCGCCGCGCATAACCCCCGTAAGGGGCGTATCGTCCTGCCCCTTAACGGCAATACCTATGCCGCCGTTGGGCAGCGGCTCGAACATTACCGGCGCGGTGTTGGCCGCGCTTTTCGCGCCTTCGGAGCCCACCGCCCAGAAAGAGATGCTATCGGCTGTGAATTCAGTGATCATGGCCGCGCCGTTGGGAAGCTGGGCGACCCATTGACCGATCAAAGGGTTTGCGTCTTCCGCAGCGGTGGAGTGCACAAGCATGAGGGCCGAGATGAGAAATGTTAACGTTTGTAACTGCTGTCCCACTATTTCTCTCCGGTCCTTCGGCATCGTTTCGCCACATGGTGCATGCAAGCGCGAGCGCAACGCTCTGAGCAGTGTAGCGTGACATAACCACGCCGCCATTTCCATGACCGACACACCACCGAACACTGAGAGCACCGCAGGGCCGCAGCCGGACGCCACGGCGCGGGTCCATCATTTTGCCGAACGCTGGGCCTTCCCCATCTTGTTGCTGGGTGTCGTCGGCGCGGCTATATCTCCCATTTTGGTGCGCTTTTCCGAAGTCGGCCCTATTGCAACGGCAGTGAACCGCATGGCGCTGCCGCTTCCATTGTTCTTTGCATTGCTTTGGTTTCGGTCTCGCGACCGCGTAGCAGTATCCACCCACCACCGGTCGGCGCGATATTTGGATATTGATATTAAGCGGTGTGTTTTTCGCCGGCGACCTCACCTTCTGGAATTGGTCGATTGTGCTAACATCAGTCGCCAACGCCACGGTGCTTGCAAATACAACACCCGTATTCGTCGTTCTGGCAGGGTGGGTCTTATTTCGCGAACAGATTCGCTTTCAATTTGCTATCGGCCTGGCTCTGGCCTTAAGCGGCGCCACGGTCATGATGACCGAAAGCCTCTTCGCATCGACGGAGGGTTTCACCGGTGATGTTCTGGGGTTTGTGACTGCATGGTGGTACGCCGCCTATATTCTTACCATCGCCCGTGTACGGCAACGCGTATCCACCACCGCCACCATGGCTGTCGGAGGATTGGCGGCAACTATCATCCTATGGAGTCTGGCGGCAGCCATGGAGGGCAACGTCTGGCCGGAAACGGTACGGGGTTGGACCGTGGCATTCGCGATGGCCTTTGTTGTCCAGGTGGGCGGGCAAACTCTCATCGCCGTGGCCCTCGCCCATATTCCCGCGGGCCTGGGGTCCATGCTGCTATTTCTTCAACCCGTTCTGGCGGCGTCCTTTGCATGGGCTCTGTTCGGAGAAACCGTCAGTCTCTGGCAGTTCATCGGGGCCGGCGCCATCATCGCGGGGATCGAGACCTCGCGGCGCAGTCACCGCAAACAGGCTGCGGCTAGTCTGAGTCCCGGTGCGCCGCCTCCGGCGTAAATGCCCGAACGCACACGGCGATATACTCCGCCTCCTCCGGTGTCGAGTACCGTACCCACTCCCCCTTATGAGCGGAGACCGCCTGAGCAGCACCGACGTCGACGCCGCCCGCCCTTGTCGTCACACGAAGTGATCCGGCCAGCAACAGTGAGCACTCGTCAAACACGGGTCTGACCCGGCTCCTGCCAGCCGGGCGTGCTTTTCATCCGCGCCAGACTGACACCATCGAATTTGGAGTTCACCCGGCCAACGAATTCCTCGATAGACTTCGGCGGTACCCCCGCAGCCTCAATGCGGGTGGAACCGGTAATCAACTGCACCTTGTTAGTGTTCTCCGAAAATGAACCACCTGCCTTAGTACGGATCGGGCCTTGCACGTGCGAGCGGCGCGGCAAAACAGTCATCGAACCACCACTCGCCTAACGCCCTGATCCCGTGTACATTTCAGCTATGACCGATCCGACAAAGGGCCATCGCGGGCGGCGCGCCAAAATCATCGCCACCCTCGGGCCATCCAGCCGTGATCCGGAAACCATCGAGTTGCTGTACGAAGCGGGTGCAGACGTCTTCCGGCTCAATTTTAGCCATGGCTCGCACGCCGATCATGCGGCATCCATCGCCGCCATCCGCGACTTGGAAAAGGAAACAGACCGGCCAATCACCATCCTTATGGATTTGCAGGGCCCGAAGCTGCGCGTCGGAAAGTTCAAGGACGGTAAAGTCGTTTTAATGCTAGGCGGCAGCTTCCGCTTGGATCTGGATAGCGCGCCCGGTGATGAAACCCGCGTGCAATTGCCACATCCTGAAATATTCGCAGCGCTGAAGCCGGGATCGATATTGTTGTTGGATGACGGTCATCTACGCCTGACCGTAAAAGACTGCGGTAAGGATTTTGCAGAAACCGAAGTGGTTATCGCGGGAACCGTCTCCGACCGTAAGGGCGTCAACGTGCCGGACGCCGCCTTGCCCATTCCGGCCATGACCGAGAAAGATAAGACAGATTTACAATTCGGCTTGGAGAACGGCGCCGATTGGGTCGCCATCAGCTTCGTGCAAAGGCCGGAAGATATCGCGGAAGTCCGCGCTGCCGTAACCGGCAGAGCAGGCATCCTCTCCAAGCTGGAGAAGCCCGCCGCGCTCGATCAACTCGATGCCATTGTCGAGTTGTCGGACTCCGTCATGGTGGCCCGCGGCGATCTAGGCGTCGAAATGCCCCTTGAGCAAGTTCCCGTGCTGCAGAAGCGCATCATTCGAACCTGTCGTGCCCAAGGCAAACCCGTGGTTGTAGCAACCCAGATGCTGGAGAGCATGATTAAGTCGCCGGTACCGACCCGGGCGGAAGCGTCCGATGTGGCGACCGCCATCTATGATGGTGCCGACGCGGTTATGTTGTCCGCCGAAACCGCTGCCGGCATGTTCCCGGTCCGCGCGGTGGCAACCATGCACCGAATAATTTGTCAGGTCGAGAGCGATGAGCATTACTTGAACCTAATGGACGCCGGGCGCTCGGTGACAGAGCACTCGTCGCCCGCCGCCATCACAGCTGCCGCGCGGCAGATCGCGCACACGCTAGGGGCGTCCGCCATCGTCACCTTTACGTCATCTGGATCGACCACACTACGCGCCGCCCAAGAACGGCCGGGCGTACCCATTTTGTGTATCACGCCAAGCCTGAAGGTCGGGCGTCAGATGGGGCTCGTGTGGGGTGTCCACGCGTTGGTGGGCGACTTCATTCACAAGGTGGACGATATCGGTGACGTGGCCGTGAAAGGCGCAGTGCAGTGTGGCATCGGCCAGAACGGCCACGCCCTTGTAATCACTGCAGGCATGCCTTTCGGCCAAGTGGGGTCGACCAACATGGTGCGGGTCGTCTGGATAGGCGACGAGACGAGCACCAGCTAAGCTGAAAATAAAACCGCGGGATACGTGATCCCGCGGTCAGAGTTCCTCCCAATAGGCGAACGCGTTGGTCGCGTTCAGCCTTGCCGCGCCTTAAAGCGGGGCTTTTTCTTATTGATAAGAAATAGCCTTCCTCTCCGGCGGACAATCTTGCAGTCCTTATCGCGGGTCCGGGCGGACTTCAGGGAATTGCGAACTTTCATAACAGCTACCTTACTGATGGCGCGGCCAGCGAGGATGGATGCTCGGAACCTCGAAAAGCGCGCGTTCTATACCCAATGGCGGTGCGGGGCGCAACCCCGCTAGGAGTCATTTTAGTGGAGGCGGCCGGCACGGCGCGTCGTTGGGGCGGGCAGAGGGATTTTCCCAAGGGGGCAGCACCGCAAATGGGTCCCCGATACCGCCAATAATAGCGCAAAAAAGGCCAGCGGGCTCGTGTTTAGGCCCATTCCAACTACACAGGGCACCTTAAAACGTATCAAATATCACCCGCCACCGGACCATCGGCCCTCGGTACCCCAAAACAAGATGATCGAGACCGATCGAAAAAAGGAGGCTTTTTATGCCAAAGCTAAGTCAATCGGCAAAAGATGCTCACCGCCGGGCGATCCTGGGCGGGGCCCTCAAATCAGGATGTGCTTTGATCGCCAGCGCCATAGCGGGTGGATGGAAATCGGCGCCTGCATCAGCCCAGTCCGAGGCCCCCAGCAACAGCGTGCTGCATGTAGCCATGAATGTGGCCGACATGGAACGAACCACCCGGTTCTATACCGAGGTGTTCGGCTTTAAGGCATCGCCGCCGCATCCTGACGCGCCTCGCCGCCACAGTATCCACCGTAATCGCCGCGTCATATTCCAACGCCGGTATTGTGGCCACTGCAAATGCGCAGAACGTCCTGCCCGCCGCACCGGCCATTCTAAATATTGGCCTTAATGTCAGCGATCTAGATCGTTCACGGCAATTCTATATTGAGGCTTTGGGGTTCGAAGATGCCGGCAAAGTCGTGTCCCATCCGCCAAATGCGGCCCGCGTGTTTTTCGGGCGAGCTGGAGAGGCATTTTTAACGGCGCACCATGTACGCATGGGCAACCTCTTGCTTCTTTTGCGCCAGTTCAATGATAAAAAATCTGTCGGCACCACCACGGGCTACCCGCGCACCAACTTGGTATGTGTAACATTTCAGTACGCGTGGACAGCATCGAGCGTGTCACCGCCCTCATACGCCAATTCGGCGGGTCTGTTTTTGAGAATACATTTATTAAGCGTGGCACGAGCCCAGGAAACGGCAGCGTCGGCATGATATTTGGCGCAGACCCTGATGGCATCCAAGTGGAACTCGTTGTAATCTGAGCCTCAGCTTATAATTCGCCGACAAGAGGCGGCGCCAGTAAGCTGTAAGCTTCGGACACCGGGAGGGTGCATATGACGCTGCACTCGATTGTACAGCGCGTAGCTTTTTCACTGTGCGTAGTGGCGTTTGCCGGCGTGGGCTTTGGAAAATCCACTTGGGCCCAGAATGCCTTTCCCGAAGCACCGGCGTTTATCAATATCGCATTCAATGTCTCGGACGTTGAACGCACAGTTAAGTTTTATGTGGAGGCACTTGACTTTGCAGACATCGGTGCTTTTAAGCCCGACGCGACATCGGGAAAGGTCTTCGCGCTCGGTGACAATATCGCTCTGAAGGTGCACAGTCTCAGGCTGGGCCCTGTGTCCATTCTTTTGCGCCAGTTCGACGATCCGAAGTACGTCGTGGAGTCTGGCTATTTTCCGATGCACTACCTGGGCTTGGGAAATATTGCCGTACGGGTCGCGGACATGGATGAGGCCGCCGCCGAAGTGATCGAATACGGCGGCAAAGTAGAGGAAAATACACGGGCATTAAGGGCCGGCGTTGGGCCGTTGATGATGTTCGCTTCGGATCCGGACGGCATCAGGATCGAATTGTTAGAATTCTAAATCCCTATCGAAGGACATATATTCAAATGCAAGCTACTCCAACCCTTGCCGCGATCTCTGCTGTGCTTCTCATCGCCGTGGCGACCTTTTATCTTTATACGCCGCCGGCAGAAGCCCCGCAGCCCGCCACCCTACCAAGCGATTTATCACCGCCGCCGCATATCGTGTGGCGCGCAGCACAAGACGCGTTTCTAAACGAAAACATCAAGCAAGCCGACTGGGAGCAATCGGCGGAGGGATTGCAATACCACGTCGAACAAAAGGTCTCGGGTGATGCGCCAATGCCCGCCCCGGGTAGCCGCGTCACGGTGCACTATGAAGGCCGACTTATTAACGGAGAGGTGTTCGACAGCTCGTATTCCCGAGGACAGCCCGCCACATTCCCCCTCGACGGCGTTATTCAGGGTTGGCAAATCGGCGTACCGATGATGCGCCGGGGGGAGATTTGGCAGTTCGCCATCCCCGCCGCTCTCGCCTACGGCGAACGGGATGGTGGGCCCATTCCGGCCGGCTCCACACTTTTGTTCAAGGTGGAACTGTTGGAGGTGGAAACACCTGCAAACTAAATCGCCCTACCCCAACCAGACGTCGAGTTCAGCGTTAACCTCGTTGGGCCGTTCAAGCGGTGCTAGATGCCCACAGCGCTCGACAATAACAAGCTTCGAGTTTTCGACCCGTTCCGCCATCTCCTCCTGAACCTTAGGCGGGCACAACAAGTCTTCCCGCCCGGCCAGAACAAGAGTCGGCACGCGAATAGCATGCAGGTCGGCCCGGCCATCTCTCCGCCCGAGAATGGCAGTCTGCTGCCGTTTAAACGCTTCTTGACCAATACGCTCGGCCATCTCCATCACAACTCCGGCGACTTCCGGATCTTCCATACGTGAAGGATGGATTAAACTGGGCAGCAGACGGGGAGCCACTCCCTTGAATTTGCCGATTTCGGCCAGCTCAATCAGCGCCGTTCGCATCTTGCGCTGCTCCAGATTATCGGCACGGGCATTGGTATTAACGAGGGCCAAGCGTTCCACCCGGTCGGGGGCCTGGCGCATGATCTCCTGCGCGACATAGCCACCCAGGGACAGCCCCGCCAAGGCGAAGGTCGGCGGCGCCTCGTCTAGGACTTGTTCGGCCATATCGCTCGTGGAATCTGCGCCGGTAAGGCTACCAACAGTAATTTCGCACCCGTGGCCCAAGGCTTCGGACTGATGGCGCCACAGAGTCGCATCACAAAGCAGTCCGGGCAGAAAGATGAGATGTTTGGAACGTACCATCGCCTATTGAGACCCCAAATGCGCCAAAAGCCCTGGTTTTCTAGAGCTTCTGCCGTTGACACCGTCAAACTAACACCTATCATGCCGCGCCGTGAAAGTGTCGCGCCGCGTTGCCCGCCCTCGGCCCATACAAGGCAGCTCCATAATAACCCGCGACGAAGAATTTCCGTGACGATGGATTTTGCAGACCTCGGCCTTACGCAGGACACACTAAAAGCCGTTATAGACGCTGGGTACCTGATACCGACCCCGATTCAGGAACAAGCGATCCCCGTGGTCCTCATGGGGCGAGATGTACTTGGCGTCGCCCAAACGGGAACCGGCAAAACAGCCGCGTTCACCATGCCGATGATCGATATTCTCTCGGGTGGACGCGCCAAAGCGCGCATGCCGCGCTCTCTCATCGTTGCACCGACCCGGGAACTTGCGGCGCAAATTGCCGACAATTTCGTCAAATACGGAAAATACCAGTCGCTTTCCATGGCGCTGCTCGTTGGTGGCGGCTCCTTCACCGATCAGGAAAAAGCGCTCGAACGTGGTGTGGACGTACTCATTGCCACGCCGGGTCGTCTGCTGGACTTGTACGAGCGAGGGCGCATCCTGCTCAACGACGTGAAAGTTTTGGTGATCGACGAAGCGGACCGCATGCTAGACATGGGCTTCATTCCCGACGTTGATCGAATCGTCGCTCTACTGCCAAAAATCCGCCAAACCTTGTTCTTCGCAGCCACGATGGACAAGGAAATCCGCAAACTGGCAGATAAGTTCCTCCTCAATCCCAAGGAAATTGCCGTCAGCTTGCCCGCCACCGCAGCAACCACGGTGGAGCAAGGCCTCGTCTGGGTAGGAAGGAGCAACAAAGCCGAAGCATTGCAACGCGTTCTTCGGGCTGAAGACGTTCACAATGCGTTCATATTTTGTAACCGCAAAAAAGACGTCGACATTCTCCACAAAACTCTTGCGAAGCATGGGTTCGACGCGGTGGCATTCCATGGCGATATGCCTCAGTCGAAGCGCAACGAGACCCTCGCGAAGTTTAAGGCTGGGGAGGTGGAACTCTTGGTTTGTTCGGACGTCGCCGCACGCGGGCTCGACATCTCCGATGTAGGCCACGTGATCAACTTCGACGTGCCGGTAAACGCCGAAGACTATATCCACCGCATTGGCCGCACCGGACGCGCGGGAAAAACCGGCCATGCCTATACGCTGGCGTCATCTACAGACGCCAAGCTTCTGGCCGCCATAGAGAAAATGCTAAAGTACCCGATTCCGCCGTTGCAGTTTGGCAATACTGTGGAACCCGCAGTTTCCGTACCTGAACCCGTTGAAGAACAAAGCATCGCGGAAGAGGTCGCGGGAAACGCCGGGGCAATCGAGACAATAAGACCGAGGCCAAGAAAGAAGACCCATCAGCGGTCGTGGTGGCCGCAGAGCCAGCCCCGCCCCCCCCCGCCATCACCACCCGAAAAACAAAAGGTCGAGCAACCCAAGGACCGATCGCGCAAAGACCGCAACGATGACAGGCGCGGTCCCGATGAACGCGCACGCCGTACACGCCGCAATCCCCATGGCATTGCCGAAATGGAAATTGAGGATGATGTTGTCGCATTTGGCGGCTTCACACCCGCGTTCTTGCAGGATTCTCCGTGTCTCATTTCGGATGTAACGAACCTTCAAAACGACTACGCCGACGACGATTCAAAATTGTGAATCCGGCACTGAGATCGGTAGATCCTCAGTTAATGGCCGGTGGCCGCTCTTCTTCCCCTTCGAGAGTCTCGGGATCAATGTGAACCGGGCCCGCCTGATGATGGACCATGGTCCACACGCTGCCGGTTTTCACAAATACGTTCGTCGCCGCCAGAAACTCGGCATCCCCGCCCCGCCTAATGATTTCTTCGATGCACGTTACGATAGCCATTCCATTATAGATGGCCGTACGCCGAGCCCGGCAAACAATGTTCGGCGAGTCAGGGTTGGTCAAAATCGCGTTCCAACTCTCCATGACCTCCTCTCGCCCTTCGAGGGTTTGCCAGCCTGGGTGCGTACAGCTCACAGATTCAGCCTGGGACCAAACACGGTTCATGGCCTCCATGTCCCGCTCCACGAATGCGGCGTAGAACGCATCATTGGCAAACAGTACAGCGTTCTGGTCAAACATGTCAGTTTTTCGCCGCTTGTAGGCGATAGTGGCTGGCCACCGAATCAAATTCCTTGTATCCAAGCCCAAGTCCAGCCTAAGCGCCAGAACCGCCGAAGAAAAGGCTTTGGCGACCGGATGCCGAAATCTTTCGAGCCAAAACCGTTGATTTTCCATGACCGAAATTGATGCTCTCTCCGGCCCCTCGTTGCCGCCCGCCTCGGGAGAGCCCGCAACCGCTGCCGTCGTGCTGCTGCATGGCTACGGCGCGAGCGGAAACGATTTGATCGGTCTCGCTCCATTCTTTGCGCAAATCGTACCACACGCGGTTTTTTACTCTCCCAATGCGCCGGAAGGCTGGGAAGGCGGCGCGACTGGAATGTTTCAGTGGTTCGGACTTTCCGACTATGACCCTGATCTAATGCGCCGCGACCCCCTGCGCATGGGAGCAACATTCAACGGTATGGTCGTTGGAACGGGAAAGGCCGCACCGGTTCTAAATCGATATCTGGATCAAATTCTTGAACATCACGGCCTTGAGCCCAAGCGCATGGTTCTACTCGGGTTCTCCCAGGGCACAATGATGGCCCTGCACGTTGGGTTACGGAGACCAGTGCAGTTGGCAGGAATTCTCGGATTTTCTGGCGCGTTGACGGGCGCGGACCAGCTTGCGAAAGACATTAAGACCAAGCCGCCGGTCACGCTCGTTCATGGCGAAGATGATCCCGTTGTACCGGTGCAGGCCATGGCCGAGGTCGAAAAAGCTCTAAAGGCTGTTGGTGTGTCGGTGGAAACCTACGCCATCCCCGGTTTACAACACGGCATAGACGGCAACGGCGCGCAGATCGGCGCCGCCTTCCTCAAAGCTCACCTGGGCTAAGTCTAAGGCCCGTCGTCATCCGAGGCCTCGCGGTGACGATCGGCCTGCGTCTTATCCAAGTTTCGGCAAGTCGATGGGTCATGGTGACGGCGTGCCCGGATACGGTGCTTTTCTTTTTTCTTTTCCTGGGCCCGAAGCCAGAACAACACACCGAGAATGGCGACGCCAACCGCCGCCCACGGCACGATCACGGTTATTGTGCATTCTAGTTCCATCTGAGCGCGAACGCTCGAGCGGTATCCTGGGCGGTTTTCACGGCATGCGCCGCGCGCGAACTCCTGGGCGCGTGACCGAAAGAACGGCAGCGGAATCCCCTGATCCGGCATGGTTTGGGCCAACGCCGGCGAGCTGCCGGCACCAATAACACCCATTACTACGGATGCGAGGAACCGTCTTCGGTCCATGATCCGCGCTTTCTTCGCCTCAAAATCCGCTTGTAACAACCCCCCGCGCAAGATGGCGATTTTTTATGAAAACCCCCGCCTGCGGACTTGAACACGCGGATTTTCGTCTTCGCCGGCACTTCAAGGCATAGATCGACCCGCGACATTTGCTAAGGTAAAGAAATAATAGGAAGCCGTGTTAAGGTCTATCGTAGGTAGGGACGATGGCATTGGTTGTATCGCTCAACCATATTCATTACTGCTTTGCGTTCACTCCGCGCGCGTTTCAGGCGAGGCTTGGTAACGCGCTGCATGTGATCCGTTTTCGCCGCTGCCGCCGACCGATCGATTAAGCAAGGGGACAAATTCTAACCCCTGTTCGCTTTTTTAATCGGTGTTACTTCGATCCCGTGTTCAACCACAAATGAATGCGGTGTCTGTAATCGGAAAGAGGACGCCATGCCGAACGGGAAATCTACATCAGCCAAGGGTACACGATGCGTGGCTCTGGTCGGCCCCCAGTCGAGCGGCAAAACGAGTCTGCTCGAGGGAATGCTACTCGCCGCCGGCGCCGTTTCAAAAAAGGGCATCGTCGCCGACGGGTCGACCGTGAGCGATACGAGCACGGAGGCAATGTCGCGGCAGATGTCCACGGAAATAACCCCAGTGCGGTTTTCGTATCTGAATGACGATTGGATTATTTTGGACTGCCCCGGCGCGATCGACCTGAGTCAGGAAGCCCATCAAGGTATGCTGATCGCCGACGCAGTCGTCGTCGTCGTCGAACCCGACGCCGGCAGAATGTTGGGCCTTGGACCCCTTTTCCGGTTTCTCGATGAGCACACCATCCCCCATATCCTATTGATAAACAAGATGGATACGTGGACGGGATCCGTCCGAGACCTGCTCGCCGCCGCACAGCAGCAATCGAGCCGGCCGCTTGTTCTTCGCCATATTCCGATCACCGAGAGTACGCAAATCACGGGCTACGTGGATCTCGTCGCCGAGCGCGCATATCACTACAAACTTGATCACCCTTCAGAGCGAATTCCCATTGAAGACGTGCCGAACGAAACAGCAGCGGACGCACGCCGCGAGTTACTTGAGAAACTTTCCGACTTTGATGACGCACTCCTGGAAAAATTGCTCGAAGATATCGTCCCGACCACGAATGAAGTCTATCAGCATCTGACAAAAGATCTGCAAGACGACCTTATCGTGCCGGTGCTCATTGGCGCGGGGGAGCACGATTTTGGCGTTCGGCGGCTCTTGAAAGCCTTGCGCCACGAAGTACCCGCCGCGAGCAAAACAGCCGACCGCCTCGGCATTCCGAACGGTGAAGTTGTCGCACAGATATACAAAGTCCAGTACGCCCACCATGTCGGCAAACTGTCCCTTATCCGGGTCTGGCGGGGGACGGTTGCGGACGGTGGCACTCTGGCAGGAAGCCGCGTTAGCAACATTCAAGACGGCGCCGAACCGAAGCAAGGCAAGGGCCGAGTCACATCGGTGCCGCAAGGCGATGTGCTCGCTCTCAGCAAGATTGAGGCTGGGCAGGCGGGCACCGTACTGACAGAATCGGGAACGGCGGAACCTGGAATCTGGGCGGTCCCTCCGCCACCGCTCTACACCTTGGCTGTTTCCGCAGCGCGCCGGAAGGACGACGTCAAACTCGGCGACGCCCTTCGCAAGATTTGCGAGGAAGATCCGTCCCTAAGTATTCACCACGTTCCTGAGACGTCGGAACTGCTACTCAGTGGGCAGGGTGACATTCACCTTCAACTCGCGTTGGAGCGCGTGAAACGAAAATTCGACCTCGATGTCCAGACCAAACGCCCACAAGTCCCCTACCGGGAGACGATCCGCAAGGGAATTACCCACCACGCGCGCCACAAACGGCAATCTGGCGGACACGGTCAATTCGCCGACATAAAAGTAGAGATCAAACCCCTGCCACGCGGGTCAGGGTTCACCTTTACAGATAAAATCGTTGGCGGCGTTATTCCGAAAAATTTCATCCCTGCCGTAGAGACCGGTCTGAAAGATAACACTGTACGCGGCCCTCTGGGTTTTAACGTGGTCGACTTAAACGTGCGGCTCTTTGACGGGCAGTTCCATAGTGTGGACAGTTCCGATCAGGCGTTTCGAACAGCCGGCCGCATGGCCATGACCGAGGCATTGCCCAACTGCGATCCGGTACTGCTTGAACCTATTTGCGAGGTAAATATCTACGTACCCACGGATTTTACGTCGAAAGTGCAACGCGCGGTTACGCAGCGGCGGGCACAGATTCTTGGATTCAATACCCGTGACGGTTGGGAAGTTATCCAAGTCCATATGCCGGAAGCGGAAATGCAGAATTTGGTCACGGAAATCCGTTCGATTTCCCAGGGAATCGGTACGTTCGAATCCAAGTTCGATCACTATCAGGAACTGACAGGACGAGACGCGGAGAAAGTTGTCGAGGCGCGAAAGCAGCTCCTAGATTCGGCACGCGAATGACCTGCGAAAAGCTTCCAATCCGCGCCGCGCCGCACTATCTTTATTTTCACTTCAATAGAGTTTCGCCGCTAGAAGCTCCGAGAAACGCTGAATACCACGCGCGATTCACAAGAGTTCACGCATCCGGAGACATCGGTGTCGAAATAGCGAACATCGGCATCGAACCAGTCGTAGACGCTCAGGGTGGCGCCGACGTTCCAATCGGTATAGTTGCCGCCGCCGATGAAATCGTAGTAGCCGATGTTGGCGTCTACACTTAGGATATCCGCGACCGGCATGCTGATGCCGCTGCTGTAGTAAATCGCGTTGTCCGTGCCACCGAAATTGTCCGGGGTCCAGGAAATGCCGGCTGAGACGGCTGCGAGACCAAAGTCATAGCCAACCGAGCCGTACAGCTCCCAGAAGTCATAATTGAGCGAATTGGCGGCGCCCGGATACAGGTAGTACAGGAAGCCGACGTCGTAGGAAAACACATCTATTTCGCCGGCATAGCCAGCATAGAAATCCACTTCGACATGGGCGTTATCCCCGTCGCTAAAATTGACGTTCGAACCCCACATGCCGACGTAAGCGCCGATACCACTGTCCTAATCCAAACCGCCCTGCACTGTCGGTTCTTCCAGGGTCTGGCTGTATCCACGGAAAACGTAGTCCGTTCCAACGGATACATTTCCGGAGAATTCGCCCAGCAACGGATTATCTTGAGCTGTGGCTATCCCCGGCGCCCCCAAAGCAAGGGCTCCTGGGAAAAGGCTGATCGTTTTTGTTTTCACGTGCATACTCCCGTAGGTTCATGTTGGAAAGTGAAGTAGTTCGGAACTCGCCTCCTCTATGGCAAAAAGCGTGCCAGGATTAGTGCGCCGCGCGCAAATCACACCGCTTAAAACATGTTAATTTTTATAGATAGTTAGGCCATGGCAACTGTGTTTGTCCGTGCGTTATGTTGGGTCGCATATAGGTATCTATATATTTTTTAATCATGTAAAATATGAATGATTAAAATATGATCACAGACAATACGCAGAAGTCCGCAGGACGTAGGCCTTGAGAAAAAGGCGAGTCACCCCTCCGTCGCCCGCATAACTCAGAGGAGTTGCCAAAACCGATAGCCGCAATAAGAGGCGATCTTGATAATCGGGGGTACTACACGGCGGAGTAGAGCGGCCATCACAATGCAAATGGGGTGACTTCTTCTCTCCCGCCTAAAGCAGTGATCTACCTAGATTCACTAGAGTTTACGCAGTTGTCCTTAGTCTGCTTCCACGACTCATAGCCAGAGTACCGTGCGAATGGCACACACCTTGCATCAGGTACTCAAGAGTAAGTGTGTGACTGGTCAGTCCCCGAGCATCTTAAATTCCGTTTTGGGAAGCGTGATCTGGACTGCTCATACCTACGCCACGAGGTTTATCCGTTTAGAAATAGTCCCAAGAAAAAACTTTTTAGATGCAGGAGATCACTCGATGAAACTATTGAAGATGTCAGTTGCAGCCCTGGCGTGGGCCGTCGTGTTGTTCCTTTTATTTATTCCGACCTTCTCGCCAGTCAGCGTTTGGGCCCAAGAGGCTGAAACCGTGGTCGCGCCCGAGGAATCTGCTGACGAAATGCAAGTGGAACAACCCGCAGCGATGGCGGCCGAAGCGCCGGCCAGTGCAGTTCCCGCAGCAGCAGAAGAACCCGAACCAACCTTGGACACGGGCGACACAGCCTGGATGTTAACATCCACCGCCCTCGTTCTCCTGATGACAATCCCGGGTTTGGTATTGTTTTACGGCGGGATGGTACGCAAAAAGAATGTATTGGCCATGGCGATGCAATGCTTTGCCATCACCTGCCTAGTTACCGTCCTATGGATGATTGCTGGTTACAGCTTTGCCTTTTCCGGTGGGTCGGTCATCATTGGTGATCTTGACAGAACCTTCCTCAGCGGTATGACGCTTGAATCGCTTTCTGGCACTATCCCCGAGTCAGTATTCATGACCTTCCAGATGACATTTGCCATTATCACGGCGGTGCTGATCGTTGGCGCTTTTGCCGACCGCATGAAATTCTCAGCTCTAATTTTGTTCATGACAGGTTGGAGCCTCCTCGTTTACTCCCCCATCGCGCATTGGGTATGGGGCGGCGGCTTTCTAGCCAACGCGGGTGTCCTCGACTTTGCCGGCGGCACCGTTGTCCACATCAATGCGGGTGTTGCCGGACTTGTCGGAGCTCTCGTGTTGGGCAAACGCCTGGGCTATGGCAGTGAACCGCTGCCACCGCATAATCTCGTCCTCAGCGTCGCTGGCGCGTCCTTGCTGTGGGTGGGCTGGTTCGGGTTCAACGCTGGCTCAGCGGTGAGTGCGGGCGCCGGTGCGGGCATGGCTATGGCTGTGACTCAGATTTCAACAGCCACTGCAGGTCTTGCGTGGATGTTTATGGAATGGGTACGCAAAGGCAAGCCGAGCGTCCTTGGCATCATTAGCGGAGCCATTGCCGGGCTGGGGGCCATCACACCAGCGTCGGGTTATGTCGATCCGACGGGAGCCCTATGCATCGGCCTCGCCGCCGGGGTCGCTTGTTATTTCGCGTCCACCTCGATGAAAATGGCACTGGGCTACGATGATAGTCTTGACGTCTTCGGTATTCACGCCGTGAGTGGGACCGTTGGCGTAATACTGACCGGCGTATTTGCTGTCGAGGCCATTGGCGGAACGCCGGGCCTTCTAGAGGGTAACGGTGGACAAGTGGTGACACAGCTCTACGGCATCGCCGTGACCATAGGGTACTGCGCCATAATTACTTTCATCCTGCTAAAGCTCGTGGATGTAATCGTCGGACTTCGCGTTGACCAGGACGCCGAACGCCAAGGGTTGGACATCAATCTCCATGGCGAGGTTGTGAGCTAACATCGACTGCGGCCGCGGGGATAAAGAAAAGCCTTCATTTCCGCGGCAACCTTGCAACGGGTCCCATCCGCGACACATGGTAATAGAGAGTATGCTCGATGGGATTTAGAATTGTGGGTGCGATGCGAGGAAGTCAATTGTTCCACTGACGTGTATTGCAATCAAAATATCCTGAAGGGGAGACCGCAAAATGCAGAAGATCGAAGCGATTATTCGGCCGTTCAAATTGGATGACGTGAAAAAGGCGCTGAACGATCTGGGGATCCAAGGCCTGACAGTTCATGAAGTGAAAGGGTTTGGCCGACAAAAGGGCCACACCGAACTTTATAGGGGCGCCGAATACGTCGTTGACCTTTTACCGAAAGTGAAGATCGATGTTGTGCTAGATGACGGCCAGGTAGAAGCCGCCATCGACGCAATTTCCCAAGTTGCTAAAAGCGGAAAAATTGGCGACGGTAAGATATTTGTCTCACCAATAAGCGAAGTGGTCCGCATCCGCACAGGAGAACGCGGGGGTAGCGCACTTTAGCCACACAGCGCGCACAGAATGCGCGGCACATCAGGACTTCGAGCTCCACCACGAGACGAGATTTTTGCATGGGCCGCAGATCACAGCGATCACGGCATGGCGCGTGGTAGACTGTGGATAATGGTGTGCGTCGCAGCAATTTAATCGGACATATCGCTTGCATGTAGGCGCAACGCGGTGCGGTGTGCGCGCATCCGCAGTATATCTACCGCAGACAAAATCCCTGCTTGCACGTCCTCCCGTGGAGTGCGAAAGACGTGCCTCAAGCGAGAGCAGGTCCCCTGCGCGATGGGGGATTTTGACAGGTCCTACCGGCCGCCGTACGGGAACTAATCTTAAGATGCCCAATACCAACGTACGCATGCAAAGCGCAAGCAACAGCAAACTGAACACCCTCATAGAAGAAATGGCGGCCCTGTGTCAGCCGGATCAAATTCATTGGTGCGACGGAACACAGGACGAATACGACCGCCTTTGCGATGAGATGGTGCAAGGCGGTACTTTTATAAAACTCAATGAAGACAGACGCCCTGGATCCTATCTATGCAGATCCCACCCAGGAGATGTTGCCCGCGTCGAACACCGCACCTTTATATGTAGCAAGACCGAGAGCGATGCCGGCCCCACCAATAACTGGGCCGACCCAACGGAAATGAGAAAGACTCTTCGCGGGTTGTTCACGGGGTGCATGTGTGGGCGTACCATGTATGTCGTTCCCTTCAGTATGGGCCCGTTGGGGTCGGACATCGCGCACATCGGTGTGCAAATCACCGACTCTGCTTATGCCGCCGTGAACATGCGTATTATGACGCGCATGGGCCAACAGGTCTTGGACATCCTCGGCGACGAGGGTGACTTTGTCCCTTGCATTCATTCTGTCGGTGCGCCGCTCGAGCCCGGACAAAAAGACGTTCCTTGGCCGTGCAATCCTGACGCAAAATACATTGTGCAGTTTCCAGAGGACCGCGAAATTTGGTCCTATGGGAGCGGATATGGCGGCAACGCCCTCCTCGGAAAGAAGTGTTTTGCACTTCGCATAGCTTCCGTAATGGCCCGCGATGAAGGATGGCTAGCCGAGCACATGCTTTTGTTGGGACTAGAGTCCCCGCAAGGCGAAAAAACATATATCGGAGCAGCGTTTCCAAGCGCTTGCGGCAAGACAAATCTGGCGATGATCATTCCGCCGACCGGATTTGAAGGCTGGAAAGCGTGGACGGTGGGCGACGACATCGCCTGGATTAAACCCGGGCCGGACGGCCAACTTCGCGCCATCAATCCAGAAGCAGGCTACTTTGGCGTTGCGCCGGGCACATCTGACAAGACGAATCCCAACGCCATGAAATTGATCGCCAACAACACTATTTTTACCAACGTCGCGCTCACCGATGGGGGCGATATCTGGTGGGAAGGCATGTCCGATGAGGCGCCGTCACATCTAATCGACTGGCAGGGTAATGACTGGACACCCGACTGCGGACGCCCGGCCGCTCACCCCAATGCCCGGTTCACCGCGCCTGCCGGCAGTTGCCCCACTTTGGATCCCGCTTGGGACGACCCCAAGGGTGTTCCCGTCAACGCTTTCATTTTTGGCGGGCGAATGAGCCACACCTTTCCGCTCGTGTTTCAATCCTACGACTGGGATCACGGCGTGTACCTTGCCGCGACCATGGGTTCGGAAGCAACGGCAGCAGCGGAGAACCAGGCAGCCGTCCGGCGCGACCCGATGGCGATGCTGCCGTTCTGCGGCTACAACATGGCTGACTACTGGGCTCATTGGCTCAGCCTTAAAGACAAAGTGAAAAACCCGCCGTTGGTTTTCCGAGTCAATTGGTTCCGCAAGGACTCAAACGGCAAATTTATCTGGCCGGGGTTCGGTCAGAACATGCGGGCTCTAGAGTGGATCATCGGTCGCGTTCGCGGCCACGCCGGAGGGGTGGAAAGTCCGTTCGGTTTTATGCCTCGGTTCTCGGATCTCAACTGGGACGGCATGGACTTCGATGCATCGACGTTCGATGCTCTGATGGAAATTGACCAATCGTCGGCATTGCGCGAGATCGACGACCAAACGACGTTGTTCGAACGCTTTAGCGGACGCGTACCGCCCGTGTTGCTTCAGCAACAAAATCAGGTTCGCCAGCGCGTCGAGAAGGCCGGCGCAGCGTGGCACCCTGAATCGTAGGTGCTACTGTGGGGGTCTTATTGATTTGTTATTGTGGGATATTTCGTGTGAGCAAGGACGCGGGGCTATGCGTATTTACCGTACCTCTCACGCAAATTAAGGGAGCGTGGGGCGTGATAAATGCGGCATTATCTCACATATAGAAGCATGGAACGCGTCTAGTATGGCGCTCCAGTTGCAGGAGGAAGTTCTATGACCGCGTGTCTGACCGGCTGGTATCACTCAAAGTTCGGCAAACTGCACGACGAAAGCCTGGAGCAGCTCATCGTAAAGGCTGCGCGCGGCGCGCTTGATGATGCCGGAGTTGCGGCAGCGGACGTCGATGACATATTTATCGGCCATTTCAATTCAGGATTTTCCGAGCAAGATTTTGCCGCTTCCCTGGTATTGTCCGCCGATCCTGACCTTCGATTCAAACGCGCCACACGCATTGAAAATGCCTGTGCTACAGGCAGCGCGGCAGTTCACGCGGCCGTTAATTCGATCCGCGCACACAACAGCAAAATTTCTTTAGTGGTCGGCGTCGAGAAAATGACGCACCTTGATGCCGTTCAAGCGGGCAATAACCTTCTGCACGCTTGTTATGTCGAGGAAGAAGCGGGTATCAAGGGCGGCTTCACAGGCGTGTTCGGGCAGATCGCCAATTCATACTTTCAAAAGTACGGTGACCGGTCGGACACCATTGCGAAAATTGCCGTGAAAAATCACGAAAATGCCTTGAACAACCCCCGCGCGCAGATGCAAAAAGCGCTCACATTTGAGTTCTGCCGGAACGTTTCCGAGAAAAATCCGCTCGTAGCGGGGCCCCTCCGGCGCACGGACTGCTCTCTCATCTCCGACGGCGTTGTTGCGGCAGTCATTACCAACAGCGATGTTGCGCTTTCGGCCGAGAAAGCCGTCGCCGTGCGCGGCATGGCGCAGGTCAACGACTACTTACCCATGAGCCGCCGCGATATGACCGGCCTCGAGGGTGCGCAGCGCGCATGGGCGCAGGGACTGGAAAGTGCAGGTCTCGAACTTTTGGATTTGGACGTCGTGGAAACTCACGACTGCTTTACCGTGGCCGAGTTGATGGAATACGAAGCCATGGGGCTCACCAAACCTGGCGAAGGCTACAAAGCGGTCGAGGAAGGCTGGGTCTATAAAGACGGCAAACTGCCGGTGAACGCGTCTGGCGGCCTAAAAGCCAAAGGCCACCCCATTGGTGCGACCGGCGTATCCATGCACGTCTTGCAAGCCATGCAGGTGCGTGGAGAAGCCGGCGGCATTCAAGTGAAAGACGCTGAGCTTGCCGGTATCTTCAACATGGGCGGCGCGGGTGTTGCCAACTACGTCAGCATTCTCCAGGCGCTGCGCTAACTCACTTCTCTTAATGCGCCAGAGGGTCGGGGCGTACCTGGAATTGCACCATCGTGCCGAAAGCACCAAAGCCGTCCTCCTGGTGCCATAGCGGCACCTCGCCGTAGTCGGCCCACACGCCGCGGCCTTTCCATCCGCCGTTTACATCATCGATACGACCGTCGAGACCGCGGGTGTAAAATCCCATGGGATAGGGCACGCGCACTACAACCCACTCCTCTTTATCCGGCAGGAACGCCAGAAGTGAATCGGAGTTGCTCCCAGGAAGGATCGGAATGTCTTTGCCAAGGCCCAACGTGTTGTGCAGGTCTACCCAGGTCAAATAGTGCCAATCAGCGCTGCCGGACTCCTGGCCGCTGATTTTGGGGCCGGGTGTGTAATAAAGCGTCCAGCCTTCGGGACACTGCTGGCCCAAGGCATTCGGACCGTTGCGCACCTTGCACTTCGAACGGTCGAACTTGCCGAGTTGGCCGGACCCGAAGGCAACCCAAGCCACGCCCTTTGAATCCATATCAACGCCGCGTGCGTTATAAGCAGCATAATCGCCGGACGGCAACAACGGCGGTTCATAGTATTCAGTCTTGCAGGTTTCAGGCGGGCGGGCACCGCGTTCGACACGCACCAGGGCGCTCGGCACGTAAGGCCGGTGTTTAGCGTACCATATGGAATCGTCCGCAGGACTGATATTGAGACCATAGGGGAACCCACAAATATGGGTGTCCTTGCTGGGATCTTCCATCACAACGTTATTGCCCTCAGGTTGATTCCACACCGCACGGTCGGGATCGATTTTGCCGGCGGAGTTAGTATCCAGCACCATCGGGCACCAGCCCATTGCCTTTTCAGAGTCCTTGGTTTCGTCATAAACGCGCAGATTCATCCAACCGACGACATTTGAATCGCCGCTGAAATACACCGTGTTATCGGCATCGTAGCCGAAATTGATGTGGTGGTTACTAAAGCACACCGGCACCAGTTTGATTTTGTTTGTCGCCGGGTCGTAGAGTGAAATACGCCGCGTGGCCTTAGCCCCGTTCGGATAGTAGGCGAAGAACTTGTTGCTCCCATCCTCGTAGGACGCAAGCGGCACGCCCTCGCCGCTAAGCATGGTCATCCACACGCGGCCCTTATGATCGAGCATAGGATTGTGAACCGACACGCCGGTGGCCAAGTGATCCGTCTCAAAGCCGGGGACAGGCATGAGTGTGTTTTCGTGCGTGTCCGGATCGAGGATCGCGAGGTAACCTTGCAACGTATCGACGCCGTACACCGGGCCGCCACCGTTCACCGTCGGGTCGCGCTTGTCCGAGGCGGCTTCGTCGTGGATGAAATGGCCCTCGGCCCAATCCCACAAGATGATCAAAACGTTACGCTCGGCATCGCTGGGCCTTGGCGGTTTTTCAGGCGGCAATGCGCCATTGTCAATGCGCGTTGACCAGTCAGCGAACATGGAAAATCCGCGTTGGCGCCCAAACCGCGTCATGTTGTTCATCATGGTCGACGCATAACGGGGACCGTGAACACCCACCGTCGGATCGCCCGCAGGGCGCTCCATTTTCAGGCGCTGATCCCACGCTTCGATCTTATCGGCGCCCGCCACTTCGCGCATGGCTTTGGTGCCTTGCTGGTGGCAGTAGTGACAGTTCTCTTTCAGATGCCCCATCCAGTGCTGCTGCCGCGTGAAGCCGGGATTGATGCCGTTACCCTCGGGTCCGGTTCCCGGGAACTCGCTTTCGCCCGGGGGCTGAATCAAAGAGAACCAATAGTTGGCCGGGTAAATTTGCGCAGCGGCTTGGGGATCGCTTTGCGATTCAACGGAGAAGTCGAGGTTCGTACCCGGTTTCGATTCTTTGAAGGTTGACTCTTTCAATCCGTAGCCGCGCACGAACACCGAATACGTCGCCGCAGGCAAATCGGGGATCACGTAGCGGCCTTGTTCGTCGGTAACGACAATCTTGATATGCTTGGTAGCAAAGTCGAGGGTTTCGGCAACGACCCACACACCAGCTTCGGGACCGTTAGGTCCACTGACGACCCCGCCGATATCGTCGGCGTCGATTTCAACCGCGGCTAGACCCGCGCCAAACAATCCAGTTAAACAGCTTGATGCAAATAGCGCCGTGATGAATTGTTTTTTTCATGGCCCCGTCCTCCCCAAGATCAACCGCCGCTATCCTATCCCGGACACTAGGGAAGGCAGAAATCCATTCGCGGGCGCCCACGACACGGTTCGGTGCTCCCGCAGCGGCGGTTCGCCAGGCGATTTACGCGCCAAAACCGGCTCTCTCGAACGGTGAAACCAGCAGTATTCCTGGGTTCTAGAGAGGTTCAACCGTGCGGATTACGCGGGCCCGGCATACCCTTTGCACGGTGGCTGCACGGGAATTGCACGATTTTTACCCAGTGAAAGTATGATTTTTAGCACGAGGAATGCGGATCACCCTGAATAGGACAAGAACTTAGCGTCGTCGTACTTCACTGAGCGCTGGCATTTGCCGAATCTATATATTACGGAACGTAACGTTACATGGAGTGACGGTATGGCCCACGAGCTGCCTGACCCAGGCGACCTCGAACGCGATGTGATGCAACTGGTGTGGGCACACGCTCCGATCACCGCCGCCGACGTGCGCAAGCGCCTGAAACGTCGCCTTAAGGATTCAACTATTCGCACTGTGTTGGCCGCTTAAAAGCCAAGGGCTTTGTCATCCACACCACCGAATGCCGCCCGTTCCTCTATCGCGCCGCGCAACCGCGCGAGCATGTGGCAGCCAAAGCCGTGAAGCGTGTTGTCGATTGGTTCGGCAAAGGCTCGTGGAGTGAGGTTCTGGTGGGCGTGGTTGATACCGACATGCTCGACGAGAAGGAATTGGATGAAATGGCGAAGACAATTGAGGCTGCGCAGAAAGAGAGGACGTAATGTTGGCTCTGCTTTTTGAATCGACGGTAGGCGCGTTGGGTTCGGTCTCGAGTCCTGCCGAGCAACCATTTAGAATCGGGCAGCGCTATCATTTCGGCTTCCACTCGCCCGCCAGTAGTTGCGCTTCGGCTATCTGCGCCGCCGTCATTTCTGAGGCAATGGTGTCGCGCAACCTTTCTGCCTTGGCCCGGCTCTTTTCTTCTGACAGTGGGTAGCGTGAGGCAGAAAGGCTGAGCCATTTATGAGCCTGCACATAGTCCGGCGACACGCCCTCGCCCCGTGTGTACATGTCGCCAAGCAAATATTGAGCGTGGGCATAGCCCTGCTCAGCAGCAGCGCGATACCACTTGGCAGCCTGCGCATAGTCCTGCGGCACGCCCTGACCATAGTCGTACATCATGCCGAGGATGGCCTGCTCGTAAGCACTCCCTTTTTCGGCATACAAAATAAGAAGTTTTGCTGCAACGTCGAAATCACCGCGGGTGTATGCCTCGGCGGCATCGTCCAGCGGCCCGGCGACAGCCGTTCCCGATAGACACACCACAAGGATAAGCCGCGCAATTTCTCCACCCATCGTATTCGCCTAATCGTGCATCTGCATAACTTTACGCGCAACGGCCTTCCCGTCGCTTCCATTTAGTCTTATCTTTTACGTCTCGGTGAACCGCGAAAGCCGTTGCGCGGTCCTGACGATGATCTTCAGGGCGGCGGCGCTGCCGTTGGCCTCGCCTCTCTCGAAGTCATCCTCGACCTGCCCCATCTGGTTGGTGACGTGAGCGAAACAAACCACAGGCTTGCCGCACGCCGCTGCGAAGGTATAGGGCGTTCGTGTCAGTATTAGCACACGGTTGGGATTGATGAGATGGTTAAGGAAATTAATGTGGCGGACACCAAAATTTCTGTCGATGCCCTAGATGATTCGGTGTTCCTTTTACTGCCCACATGATTAAGAACCCACTTGGCGTTGCGCGCAAACTATGAAAACCTTAGGAAACTGGAGCGACAATAATTGGGGACCAAGATGCGTAAATTGATCACAGCGGCTATGACACTTGGCCTGTTATATGCAGGCATTTTTGTACTCTCCACAGGACAAAGCCTCTCGGCGGATATGAACACCAAGTCCAGCGAGCCCCTGGTTGAATTTGAGATGATGACGTGGCCTGAGGTAAAGGCCGCGCTCGCCGAAGGAAAAACCACGGCCCTGTTCTACACGGGCGGTACAGAGCAGCGCGGCCCGCAAAACGTCAACGGCGGTCATAATTTGATGGGGCGGCCCACGGTTAAGGCGATCGCCCTGAAGCTCGGAAACACGATCGCCATGCCCGTGCTGCCGTATACGCCCAATAGGGCCAGCGCGAGCTTAACCGGAACGATCGGATTAACGCCCGAACTTCTCGGCGCGATTTTGGAGCGGATCAGCGAGGAAGCGATTGTCACCGGTTTCAAGAATATCGTGCTAATGGGAGATCATGGCGGAGGCCAGCCCAGCGTCTATCAAACCGTCGCTGGGAAGCTGGACGCAAAATATGCACCGCAAGGCATTCACGTATTCTACAGTGATGATGTTTACGCGAAGGCCAATGCCGATTTCGACGCGTGGTTTACCGCCGAGGGTTACCCGCCCGGTTTACACGGCGCCCTGCCCGATACATCCGAGATGTTGTTCCTCGGTGACGGCACTTGGGTTCGTGAAGAACTGATCAAAACTGCCGTGGGCGACCCTCCGCCAGTCCCCGGTCGAGCGGCTGATCCAAATATCCCGCGCGTCAACAACGGCATTATCGGCGACGGCCGGCGTTCAAGCGCCGCCCTGGGCGAACGCCTGTTCAACATAAAGGTCGACTATGCGGTGAAGCAGATCAGGGCGTTTACAGGCGCCGGGTCTTAGAGCCTGCGGCGGGGGAGACGCACCCGCTCAGCGATCCTGCCTACGAACAGCGGTAACTTTCGCCTTGATTTCGGCGCGAGTCTCCTTGCGTTCGTCCTTGTTGGCGGCCCGCACGCGATAAACGCATGTCCTGCTGCTCTGCCTGTGTCAACTCCTTGACGACGCACAACGTACCGATGCGCCCGGCGGCGCCGTCGGCACCGGTACGAAATCCCTGAGCATGACTTGCCAGGGATGGACCCAACAAAAAGCGGCGACGCTTCTATAACGTATGACGTGCCCACGGGGAATCGAACGTCTGCTTCCAAGCTCGTATCGGAAATAAGTACTCCTGCCTCCTGAATTCACCGGCCCAGGGGCTAAGCACCGCGCCGACATATTCTTTTCTTGACCCCCCACACCTCCAAACGTGTACCTTCGCCGCTCTGTAAATGTGAGTCCCCCGCATGCCCCCGATCATTTCCATATCCAACCTGACGAAAACCTACGCCTCGGGCCTGCAGGCGCTGAAGAACGTGAGCATTGAGATCGATAAGGGCGAAATCTTCGCCCTCTTAGGCCCCAACGGCGCGGGCAAAACAACGCTGATCGGCATTGTTTGCGGGCTGGTGAACCCGACCCGCGGTACGATCATCGCCGACGGCCACGACATCATCCGCGACTACCGCGCCGCGCGCTTCAAGATCGGGCTGGTGCCCCAGGAGCTGTCGACGGACTCCTTCGAAACCGTGTGGAATACCGTGAGTTTCAGCCGCGGCCTGTTCGGGCGACGAAAAAACCCTGCCTATATCGAAAAGGTCCTCAAGGACCTGTCGTTGTGGGACAAGCGTGGGAGCACGATCATCGAGTTATCGGGCGGGATGAAGCGGCGGGTCATGATCGCCAAGGCGCTGTCCCACGAGCCCGATATTCTGTTCCTGGATGAACCGACGGCGGGTGTGGACGTGGAGCTGCGCCGCGATATGTGGGAAATAGTGCGCGGCCTGAAGAACAGCGGTGTAACCATCATCTTGACCACCCATTACATCGAGGAAGCTGAGAATATGTCCGACCGGGTGGGTGTGATCTCCAACGGCGAGTTGATTGCCGTGGACAAGACAGCAGCGCTCATGAAAAAATTGGGCAAGAAACAACTAACCCTCAGCCTACAAGAAGCCATGACTACCATTCCATCAGAACTGGCCGAATGGAATTTGGAACTAAAGGCCGGCGGGCACGAGCTGCAATACACCTTCGACGCCAATGCCGAGCGCACAGGTGTGCCTTCATTATTGCGGCACTTATCCGACCTGGGAATCAATTTTCGCGACCTGTACACCCGGCAGAGTTCGCTGGAAGAAATTTTCGTGAACCTCGTGCACGGCAACGGAGGAAAGCGTCCATGAAGCCGGGATTGTTCAACGCATACGGCGTGTGGGCCATATACAAATTCGAGATATCGCGGTTCCGGCGCACCGCGTGGCAGAGCCTGATCGCCCCAGTGCTGACCACCACGTTGTACTTTGTGGTGTTCGGCGGAGCCATCGGCGCGCGCATTCAAAAAATGGACGGCATCGACTACGGCGCGTTCATCGTGCCTGGCCTGATCATGATGACCCTCTTAATGCAGAGCATTTCCAACGGCTCGTTCGGCATTTATTTCCCCAAATTCACCGGCACGGTTTACGAAATTCTCTCCGCCCCTATTTCCTACTCGGAGATCGTGCTGGCCTATGTGGGCGCCTCGACCACCAAATCGGTAATCCTGGGCCTCATAATGTTAGGCACCGCCTCGTTCTTCGTGGACCTCAACATCATGCATCCCGTGTGGATGATTGCGTTTTTGGTGCTGATCTCAGCGACCTTCAGCCTGTTCGGGTTCATCTTGGGCATCTGGGCAAAGAACTTCGAGCAGCTGGCCATGGTGCCCATGCTGATCATCACCCCGCTGACGTTCCTGGGCGGGGCATTCTACTCCATAGACACGCTGCCGGGCGTATGGCGTACGGTCACGTTATTCAATCCGGTGGTCTATCTGATCAGCGGCTTCCGCTGGAGCTTCTATGGCACCGCGGACGTGAGTGTGGGAGTGAGCTTGGGCATGACCTTGGCCTTTTTCGGCGTGTGCATGGCTATCACGGGGTGGATCTTCAAGTCGGGCTACCGGCTGAAGCCTTAGGCGGGAACATTTCGTCGCGCGGCGTGATCTGCCACCGCCGCCTCACTCCCCGACGATCAGCTCACCATAGCACCATTTGTGGTCGTCGCAGTTATAGGTGTGGCGGCCCGGCTGATCAAACGCCAGCGTGACGGACCGGCCGGGCGCGATTTTCCCCGTGGTCCATGAGCCGTCGAGCGCCCTTACGGTGTGCACTTCCTTGCCATTGTTGGGCCACTTTACTCTTGCGCCGGTATCCACGCGTGCGCGGCGGGGCGCGAAGACGTATTCATCGAACCGCTCACGCACTCTCTCGATCCATCCGCTATCCTGCACGATGGCGGATACGGAAATTTCATTAGTTGGAATGACGCGTCCTCGAAACCCGGCAATACCCTCGGGCGGCGCAGGCGGCGCAGGCTGTTGTTCGACTGTACCGTTCAGTTTGAACGCCCAGATGCCCTTTGCCGAAACGACGGATATGTACTGTGTACCGTCCACTTCATGTATGGCGGGCGGCTGATTCACGCTTGCGCCGGTTTGGAATTGCCACAGCACCTCGCTGGCCTCGGTCTCGAAGGCCTCAAACAATCCGTCGGTGTTGCCGTTGAACAAGAGGCCGCCCGCCGTGGCCGTAAAACCACTGCCGTTGTGTTGAGTGCGGAACGGCACGGTCTTTTCCCATACGACCGAATTTGTTTGCGGATCCGCAGACGCGAGTATCCCCGAGAACTTCACACCAGGCGCGGATGGCACCATGACGAAAAACCAGGGGTCCTCGCCGCGCACCACCCACGACGGCCAGATCGCGCCGGTGCCATAGAAACGCTTTGTCTTCGGGCTGTAGGCCATGGGCGGGGCCCGCATGATCATCATGGGATACATGGCGTTGGGCATGTCGTAATCGACAGGGTCGTACTGACACAGGCGCAGGAACCCTTCAGGCACGCTGCCCTCGGGCACACAGTCGGGGCCGATGTTGTCGGGGCCGGCGGGAAACGGCTGGGTCGCCGCTGTATGCAGTCGTTCGTTCTGCGGAACCGTACGTTCCTCGATGGGCTAGATGGGCTCGCCGATTCCGCGGTCCAGCATGTAGATGTAGCCATAGGTGGTGACAACGGCAAGGCCTTTACGCGCCTGTCCATCCACCATAGCATCGTAGAGAATCATGGGTGTGCCGAGATCAGATTCTCAAATATCGTGGTGCGTGGTTTGAAAGTGCCATTTCACAGCACCGATTTCGATGTCGAGCGCTACAGCGGAATCAGAATAGAGATTGTCGCCACCCCGAACTTCCCCGCCGTATTGAGGAACCGGATTGCCAACGCCGAAATAAACCATACCTAACTCGGCATCCACAGCCGGCACGGTCCATATGCCGCCGCCGCCGCGCATCCACTCGTCGTTGTCCTGCTGCCAGGTCTCGTGGCCCGCCTCGCCCGGTTCCGGTATGGCGTGAAACATCCAGACCCGCTCGCCTGTTTTAGCGTCGAACGCGGCGAACCGGCCGCGAAACCCGAAGTCGCCATTGGCCATGCCGGTGAACACTAGTCCATCCGCATAAGTCGGCGCGGAAGATATCGCCTGCCCGCGCAAAATATAAGGCGGTCCCTCACCGCCACATGATCCGGAACATAGCGGAAAACCTGATCGGAGGAAACATCCCCTGATACTTGTCAAGCTACTATTTTATAAAGAGTTTTCGTCGCTAGTTAAACTCGGCGACGGCGCCGAGAAGGCGGTCCACCTGAGCCGGCCAGCCCCACCCCTGCATAAAAGCCGTACCGACAGCGCCGCGGCGCAAGCGCTCGGTTTTATCGGCATAAGCTTGTTCCATTTTTTTCCACGACCTCCTCGACAGATGACTCGCCCCAGCCTATGAGATCGCCGTTACTCCGGTTACCGTCGCAAGGTTGTTGAACATCAAGGCTATAGCAATTGTCATCTTTGATAAGGTTCAGATGGCCGGTGTTGCGGGACAACACGACGGGCACCCCGGACGCCATGCATTCCATCGCCACAAGGTTTGTTCCGCCCTCACAGCGGTTTGGGAAAACCGCGAGGTCCATTTCGCGCAAAAGCGACGGCATGCTGGCGTTGGCAAGAAACCCGAGATCGAGAGCCGCGTCTGGGGCAATGCCGTTTTCTTGCAGCCACGCCGTAATCTCGAGATGATTGTCATAGTTTACGCCGGGGGCGTTCTTCGCATGCGGCGACGCGGCGATCGTTAAAGCTGTTTCCGGCCACGGACTGTTCCAGGCGGTCACCAACAGTGCGTCGGGATGGCGCGCATGGAATATCTTGAAGGCGGCGACAGCAATATACTGACCCTTGCGGTATTCCAACTTGCCGCCCGAAAACACAGCGAACCGGCCTTTGAACTTACCCGCGCGCTGGCCCGGCCTGAACAAAGTAAGATCGACCCCTTGCGGGCAGTAGCGTACGTTCGATAGTCCGCGTTCCTTCAACACCTTGGCGTTCCATCCAGACCCGGTGATGATGACATCGACGATACGCGCGGCATCGATATGTTTCTGCGGAATTGCGGCGGTCTCAAAGAACACAGCACCGGCGTTCGGATGTCCCTTGAGTCCTTTCAGGCGGTTTGGGAAATACAACTTATCTCCCAAGGCGTGGATGGCGGGAAATTGCACCTCGATGTCGCCGCGCGCGGCGGCCATGCTCCACTCTTTCATCTTTGCGTTAGGCCCGCGCAAGAGCTCGGCTTGCGGCTGCGTCACGTAAAGGCGCGATGCCACCATGAACAACGCAGGCTCGATGCCCCTGCGTGCGAGTTCCAAGGCAAGATTAACGCCATAGGTGCCCCAGCCACTCTGGGCACCGATTTGCCAGCCAATACCGACCTGCCTAAACCCGTGGCCCTCGCCCATTGGGCACACCCCCCTTACCGACCCTGAGCCACCCGAACGGCAAGCGTCTCGCGCACGCGCGCCGTGACATCGCCCCAGTCGCCGGGGGAACGCTGACGAAAAAGCCGCGCCGTGGGATACCACGGCGTGTCCTCGCGCTCCAGCATCCAGCGCCAGTCCGGGATGTGAGAGAGCACAATCCATACCGGTTTACCCAAAGCGCCCGCGAGGTGGGCGACGCCGGTATCGACAGTGATGACCAAATCTAAGACAGATATCAGCGCAGCCGTCTCGGCCCAATCGGTAAGCAACGGCCCGCACACTTCTATGGGCGTGCACGCGCGAAGGGCGTCGATCTCGTCGCGCCCGGCATCGAGCTGAATGCTGAACCAACTCACGCCTTCTAGTGCGCACAGCTTAGCGACGTCGTCTATAGGAATAGACTTTTTGGGATTGATGGTGTTTTGCGGATTACCGCGCCACACCAAACCGGTTTTGACTCCGGACGTAGCGTTCGCGCGCCTACGCCACGCCTCAATTAAGTCGAGCGGGGGGGACATATAAGGAACTTGCGCGGGAATGCTTTTGAGCGTGGTGGAGAACGAATGCGGCAGACTGAGGAGTTCTATATAGCGGTCGAACCTGGGTAAGCTATTATCGCGGGACACGACAGCATCTACACCGACGGCGAGCGGCAACAACGGCTCCGTGCCCGGCTGGCATTCCACAATAACCTTGCCGCCCCGTTCATTCACCAGTTGCGCGTAGCGAATAAACTGAAAGGTGTCGCCAAAGCCCTGCTCGGTTTGGATGAGAATGGTTTGGCCGGACGGATCGCTGCCGTCCCAACGCGGTTGCCCGACATCGCGCGTGAGCTTTCGCGCGCGGCGCAAACGCCACTCGTATTCGGCCCATCCCGCAGCGTAATCACCCTTTAATAAATGCAGCAGTGCCGCGTTCCAACGATAGTCGGGCTCGTCTGGGCTTAAACTAAGAGCTTTCTGATAGGACGCCTTGGCCTTGTCCGGCGCCCCTTGCTCCTCTAGAGCGACGCCCAAATTATAGTGCGCGGGCGCGTAATCGGGGTCGAGCGATAGGATGCGGCAGAAACGCGCCTCGGCATCGTCAAACTTGCCGAGATCGATCAACGCCCTACCGAGGTTACTATGGGCTTCGAGGTAATTGGGATCTATAGCTAGCGCCTGTTCGTAACACGCGAGTGCGTCCGCAGGTTTGCCTTGTGCGAGCGCGACGTTGCCACACCCGCAGTGCGCTTTGGCGTAATCGGGCTTGAGGGCCAGCGCTTGACGGAAATTCTTTCTTGCCTCCTCTAGCTCACCATCTTCTTCCAACACCGCGCCAAGATTGTTAAAAGCCTCGGCGTAACTAGGCTTTAGGCGCGCGGCCAATCTAAAGTGATTTGCGGCGTCCTTTCGTTGTCCGAGGCCCTTGTAGGCAGCGCCAATGTTGTTATGGAACTCGGCGACGGGCGACGCCTTTTTTTTCTCGATGGCGCGGCTGATGAGCTCGACTGCGGTTTTGTAATCAGCGCGCTGCGTGGCCAAAACGCCCAGGAGATGGAGACTGTCCACTTGATTCGGCACACGCGCAAGGACTTGTTCGTAGAGCTTCGCCGCATCATCAAGGCGGCCGGCGCGGTGGTGTGCGACGGCTGCCGTGAAGGCTTGGCGCGGATTGCTCACGTGCCCGAACGCTCCACAAACGCCAGCAGGCGCTCCATGGTGGCTGGCGATGCGGCCAGAGAGGCAATGGAGCCCGCTTCAGCGTCGAGTTGATCTTCAAGAAGCGCGGAAGCGCTGGCGTTGAGAAGTTTCTTTAGCGCCGCGAGGGCACCCGGCGGCGAGTCGACGATCATCTGCGCCAGTTTTTTCAACTCAGTGTCAAAATCTTCATCGTCCACGACGCGCGAGATGATGCCGAGTTTGCGGGATTGGTCCGCCGCCAATGTCGGGTTGGTGGCGAAGATATCGAACGCACGTTGCCATTCGGCGCCAGCGTCGCGGTGGACGGCGCAGCTCATCGCGCTTAAAACGATATTCCCGCACCGTACACAAACCTGAATTACCGCGTCATTGCCTCACTCACGGGCCCTTGAACCTGAACTCCTGGGCCATCAGCCGCGTTTTATCGGCGCTCTCCGACGGCACGAACTTCTGAAGGCGATTATTCCATGCATCCGCAATATACATGTTGCCATCGTGATCAAGCGCGAAGCTGTGAGGATTGTCCATGGCGCCGGGCGCATCCCCGCTCACACCCCAATAGGTCTGAAGCTCGCCGTTCAGATTGAATTTGGCCACCCGGTTATAGTCCGCCTCGGCCATCCACAACGCTTGATCCTCAGTAATAACGACACGCGTCGGGCTGCCTACGTTCGGCCACTGATCCAGAAACTTTCCATTCTCGTCAAAGACCTGGACGCGATGGTTGCGCCGGTCGGACGCATAAACCCGATTTTGCGCGTCGACGGTAACAGAATGCACAAGGTCGAACTGGCCGGGCCCCGATCCTTGCGAGCCCCATTCGAGAAGGAACTTGCCGTCTTTGTCGAACTTGACGATCCGCGAATTGACGTAACCGTCGGCCACATAGAACGATCCATTGGGCAGGAAGGCCAAAGCCGCAGGCCGGTTGAAATGGGTTTCATCCGTACCCGGCACACCCTGTTCTCCGAGCGTCATCACCAGTTCCTTGCCATCGTTGGTGAACTTATGGATCTGATGGTCGTCGCGGTCCACCACCCAAAGATGGCGCTCCGAATCATACGGACTGATTTCAATATTGTGCGGAATGATGATCAACTCGTCCCATTGGCTCCAATCTTCAATAACCTCTCCGTTGCCGTTCAACACCATAATTTGATGGAGATGAGTTTTCTCAGAGGCCGGCTTCGTCGACGTCGAGCTCCTTTCCCCAAGAACCGTGCCGTCGGCGCTGAGCATCGGCGCATTTGGCTGCGTCGCGTTTTGGTCTGCGTTGCCGATAAAAATGCGGTTGGCGTTGTCGATAGCGACGGCGATGACCGGCTGGTCCCAACGTTCGATCCCTGGTTTGAACCAGCCCGCGGCCACGTCATAAGGGCCGGTCTGGTCCAAACCACCTTTTTGGATCTGCGCTCCAGGCGGCGGCGCCTCCTGCGTGCATGCGGAAACGCCCACGGCCACAAGGCCGATGACTATCAGGGTCTTAAGAGTTAACCTACGCAGGCCGCTGTTCATTTTCATGTCGTCGCTCCCTGGTCATGACCCCTTGTGACCCCGCGGGTCTTGGTCTCATTTTGGGGCCGCCTAACTTGGCGAAAAGTTACGCCTTTGTCCATTCACAAGAGCGGAGAATCAGCAGAGAAGCCGGTTGTTTCGCAACGCCGAAATGACATGGGACTAGCAGTATGGCGCTATTTCCGCCTGTACGCCGGTCTCCAGCGCGCCCAGAATCGCTTTAGCGTGAGCGACGAACTTAGGGCGGGACTCATCCATAGGAATCTTGAAGCCTTCGAATTCGATACGCCCGAGCCCGCGTCCAATGCCCAATATTACTCGGCCACCGGAAAGATGATCCAGAACAGAAAGTTCTTCAGCGGTTCGAACAGGGTCATGCCATGGCAATACCATCACCATGGAGCCAAGGCCCGCCGTCTTGGTCCGGCCGGCAGCGTAGGTTAGGAATTGGCCAACGTTCGGACACACGGTGTAGCCGCCGAAATGGTGTTCGGCCGACCATAGGGAATCAAATCCGAGCGGTTCAACAAGATCGACGAAGTCCATGCCGTGGCGGTAGACGTCGCCGTCCGTGACCCCGCCGCCAAGGTTCTGGAAAAAGACGCTTAAGCCCACGTGCATTCAAAGGACCCTTTCCCTGATCCGTTATAAAAAAACGCAGAAGTCCGATCATGCCTCTGCGGGCTTGCCCGTGTTGGGGTTGAGGAGCGGGCCGATCTTCGGGCGAACCCACTCCATTGGTACGGATTGATTCGCCGGCATGGATTTCTTGAACGCGGGACGCGCCATGATCCGATCAAAATAAGTCTTCACTGCAGGATGCTCATCGTGAGTCACAAATGCCGAGGAAAAATAGATACTGAACCCCACACTGGTGTCCGCGGCCGAAAAGCCACTGGGCAACAGATAATCCTGCCCTTGCAGAATGCGCTCCATGACGTCAAGACATTTGCCAAGGCGCCGCGTTTCAAAATAGATGACGATGTCGGACTTCTGTTCTGGCGGAATGAACACGTACTGCTGGACCATATTTTGACAAGGAATAATGACGGTCTCGGCAAAGTGAATCCACTTGAGCCAATCGTAGCGCTCGGCGTGTCCGACCGGGCGCCCTAGCTTGCCGTCATCGTATGTCGAGCAAAGGTATTCAGTTATGGCGCCGGACTCGATCAAGGTCATACCCCCATCGACCAGCGCAGGAACACGGCCTAAGGGATGAACACCCAGATACTCCTTCGAGCGGAGAACCTTGTGATCAAAGGGCATGTCTTCTAAATCGAAGGGAACGCCCAATTCGTACAGGAGCCAGAGGATGCGCATGGAGCGCGTCTCGGCGCAGTGGTAGAGCTTCATCGTCATGTTCTACTTTGCCTATAACAGAGTGAGTTTGGCCGCAGCTAGGTCCGGTATTCCCCAGTTAGGCGGAGAATTCAAGGTATTCGTCCCACGCGCAGAGCTTAGCGCGGAATGGGCGCGGCCTTCGCCTTTTGCATGGCCTCCTCAGCGTCCGCCGGCAGCATGAAGCCTACCGCCACCGCGGCCTCCGCCGCAGCTATGTACTTCGACACATAATCTTTGTGCGCCGAATATAACTCCACCAACTGTTCCGGCGAGAAAGGATGCGTGTAGCCCGACCCGGCCGGGCAACGCCGATCCCCACCCGCTTCGTAACGAGCGATAGGAACTGTGACTTCGGGCAGGCGCACGCCGGCAGCGGTGTTGCCGAATTCATCGTGCGCCAATGTCGGAGGCGAGCCGGAAATATCGAGGGGCGGGAAACGGGGCGACAATGACTCGCCGCGTACCCAACGCACTAAATGGGACACTGCGGTATTCATGACGTATTGGTTTGGCATGGCGTTGAAGAATCCCTCACATTGGGGTGTCGGCATGCCAAAATAGCGCAACATCATCTCGAACATTTGTGGCGCCCAAAATGCGTTGGTATGAGCGCTGCCCGCGATCTCCCATAGCCGATAAACGTCTCTATCTGGTTGGCGCGCGGGAAAGTGCGCGAGGGCCTCAGCAGCCGAGTTCACGACAATGACCGGAACATCCAAATCTGTCCGCAGCTTTACCACGGCAGGCAACTCAACACCCTCCGCCAGAGGTGTGCTATTGCTGATGTGCCGCCAGCCGATGAAGAATCCGTCAAAGACCTGCGCTTGAGGCTGCACGGCGTTGTAGTAAGTCACCAGATGTTCGGCGGCGTCCTGATCACGTTCTGTTCTACGTCTCATCGTTCACTCCTCAATGGTGACGATGAGCCAAAAACACTCCTTTAGGCAATTACACTAGTTTGTCCCAGTAGTGCTGACGTCAGACACATAAGGGCGGATGACCTCACCCCTACCGACTTCGCCATTTTCGTTAAATTTAGCTCCCTGCCCGCTGTTAGGTTACAGGAATTGGCTGACAGCTACCGTCCGTAGAGCTACAGTTACCGCTCGCGAGACCCATCTCGTATCTACCTGGGAGGAAAATTAATGTTGCGCCATGTTGCCGCCGCTACTTTATGTCTTTCGTTCGTAATCGGAACTGCACAGGCGGCCGACGTGCCCGCGTACGTCAACGCCGCCGTCGCCGACTCATCGCGCCCCGAAGCAGATACCGCCCGCGACAGCGATCGTAAGCCCGCCGAAGTCGTTGCCTTCTCCGGCCTTAAGCCTGGCGACAAGATCGCCGACCTCAATCCCGGCGGTGGTTTTTACACGCGCATCTTCGCCAAGGTGGTCGGCGCGCAAGGAAAGGTTTACGGGCTCGTTCCTAAGTCTTCGCTCGAGCGGCGCCCGGAAGCTGGTGATGCGGTCAAAGCCATTGCAGAACATAGCTCCAACGTGATGTTCCACCCCGTGTCCATTACGGCGATTGAAACACCCGAGCCGTTGGACATGGTGTGGACATCGAACAATTACCACGACTTCAAGAACCGGGACGCCGGTGTCACCGACGTCATGAACAAGTCGGTTTTCAACGTCTTAAGGCCTGGTGGCATCTACATCGTGACCGATCACGCTGCGGCGGCGGGCTCCGGCGGACGCGACACCAACACTCTGCACCGCGTTGATCCAGCGCTGGTGAAGCAGGAAGTGATTGCCGCCGGGTTCGTTCTGGACGGGGAAAGCGACGTTTTGCATAGCGCGGCTGACGATCATACGTCAAAGGTGTTCGAAAAAGGCATGCGCGGACACACGGATCGCTTTGTGCTTCGCTTCCGTAAACCGTCTTAATAGTTGGCGCGGGTCCACACCCCCGCACTCAAAAGTAAAAGAGGAGCCCCGCCAAAGCGAGGCTCCTCTTTTCTTGTCGATCGGCCAGTTTACGCTCCGTCAGGGTGTGTAAACTTTGGTTAGAGATGAATCGCACCTAATTTCGCGCACGAGCTTTGGCGACTTCCTCGCCGAAGTCGATCTTCGAGGTTGAGGTCAAAGCCGACACGCCGGACAGCACCATGGTATCGACAAAGAAACCTGGCGTAACCGATACCTTCAGTGAACGAGCCAGGTTGAAGTTAGAGATGATCTGGTCGGAAATCTCCGGTGCGTCCATATCCTTGCGCAACTTGTCGACGTTGAGACCAACGGATTTAGCGATAGTGAAAATGGTCTCAGTTTTCAGCTGCCCCCTGTGGTCCAGCAGGGCATGGTGGAAGGCTTCGTATTTTCCTTGCTGTTTGGAGGCCAAGGCCGCCCGCGCGGCGATACGGGATACCGGGCCAAGAATAGGAAAATCTTTGACAACAAACCTTATGTTCCCATCGCTCTCGACAAGCTTGCGGAGCCTGGCCTCAGCGGCTTTACAGTATAGGCACTGATAGTCGAAAAATTCGACGATAGTTACGTCGCCGTCCGGATTGCCGAGGACGGGCGTGCTCGGATTGTGCAGAAGATCGCGGACCTTGCCCGCCGCTGCCGCATTTGCCACCTTTTCAAGCTCCACCATCACCATGCGCTCAGAACTGTCGTCCGATTGAGCATTGATGCTAAAAGACAAAGCCGCGCTCAATAGCAAAGCGGCGATAGAGATGTTACCGGCGAAACGTATCTTTTTTATGATTCTTTCTCCGTTTTCAGAGGCGGATAGCTTTTTTGTACACGGTAAGTGTAGCTTTTGTCCATCGTGCGAATGAATGCAGGCTCGCCGCCCCCGTGGACGGCCAATTGTGCGACGCTCACATACGATGAACTGGACGAGGCAAGAAACAGATATGTTTGTGCAATATCCTTGGGCTGGCCCATGCGCTTGAGTGGCAACCTATCGGCAATATTCTGCATGCCGCGCGGGCCGTAGTATTCCTCGGCAGTGGGCGTCGTAATCAAGCCCGTGATGACGACGTTAACACGCACTTTCGGCCCCCACTCCGCCGCCAGGGACTGTGTCAAGTTCACAAGTCCGGCTTTCGCCGCCCCGTACATGGCGGTGCCGGCGGCGGCAGTGATCAATACGGTCTTACCCTGGAGAAGCCCGTGGCCTTTAGGACGTGGCGGTGGAGCCGGTGAGGTCAATAAAATATCCTGCTTTACCTATTGCCCTCTGGGCTCCTTAGGCATCCCAAGGGCCCGCTCAGCGATGATATTACGTTGAATCTGATTGGTCCCGGCGTAAATGGTGTCGGCACGGACGAATAAGAACAGACGTTGCAGTGCAGTCAGATCGTAAGGTGCGCCCTCGCCGATCTCAGCGTCTGGGCCGAGCACGTCCATAGCGAGCTTGCCGAGATCGCGATGCCAGGTGGCCCAGGAAATTTTGTAGATGTAGGCCTCTCGCGGCAATTCGGCGGCAGCAGGTTTGCTGAGCATACGCAGGGCGTTAGCGCGCATAACTTTGAGGCCAATCCAGGCATCAACGAGGCGCCGCCGGATCATGGGATCGCGGTCGCGGCCATTCTGGCGGGCGATGTCGGTGATGGCATCCAATTCATTGCGAAAATTCATCTGTTGTCCAAGGGTAGAGATTCCCCGCTCAAATGCCAAGGTACCCATGGCGACACTCCAACCCTCGCCCGGTTTGCCCACAATATTTTCTTCGCTGGTGCGTGCGCCGTCAAAAAACACTTCGTTGAATTCCGACGTCCCAGTCATTTGTAAAATGGGTCGCACGGTGACTCCCGGCTGTTTCATCGGCACAAGGAGATATGAAAGGCCGCTGTGAAGCTTTGAACCTGCCTCTGTGCGGGAGAGAACAAAACACCAGTCAGCGTGTTGCGCGAGCGAGGTCCAGGTTTTTTGCCCGTCGATAATCCATTCGCCCTTCTCAAGATGAGCCTTGGTGTGAACGTTGGCGAGGTCAGACCCTGCGTTGGGCTCGGAGTAACCCTGGCACCACAGTTCTTCGCCCGCAACGATAGGCGGCAAAAAACGCTTCTTCTGCGCTTCGGTGCCAAAAGCGGAGATGGTCGGCCCGGCTAAACCTTCACCTATGTGACCGACCCGACCCGGACCACCCGCGCGCGCATACTCCTCGAAGAAGAGCACCTGCTGTTCGATTGGTAGTCCGCGTCCGCCGTGGTCCTTCGGCCAACCCACGCAGGTCCAGCCGGACGCCGCCATGTGTTTTTCCCAGGCGTGGCGAAGGTCGTGAAAGCTGTGTTCGTCGCCGGGGCCGCCGCGACCCCTAAGTTCAGCAAACCGGCCGGTAAGGTTGTCCGCCATCCACGCGGCGATCTCGGCGCGGAAAGATTCATCCTCTTTGCTGAAATTCAAATCCACTGCATTCTCACCGGCTCAACTGAAGATGATCCGCGATGACATCACGGTGTGCATCGGGAATGCCGAGGAAGACTTCCGTTGCACGCGCATTTTTGAAGTAATGATGGAGATCATATTCCCAGGTGAGGCCAATACCACCGTGAAGTTGGATGGCGTCGGCTGCAACCTTAAAGTAAGTCTCGGAGCACGTAACTTTGGCCGCAGCTACGGCCTCGGGGAATTCATCTGAGTGAGAGTCTGCGAGGGCCGCGGCGTAATAGACGATGGAGCGAGCCGATTCCACGCCGATCATCATGTCGGCGGCCTTGTGTTTGACTGTCTGGAAACTGCCGACAGAACGGCCGAACTGAACACGGCCCTTTGTATAGTCGACCGACATGTCAAGACAGCGCTGGGCAGCACCGACTTGGAACGCAGCAAGTGTCGTGCTAGCGCGGCGGGTAAGTTCCGCGAGCATTATGTCCCCTCGCCCCTCTTCACCGATCATAGATGCCGCCGGCAGAATCAGGTCATTACAAGTTATCGCGGCCTGACGGCGGGTCTGGTCCATCGTAACCAAGGCGCGGCGAATCAAGCCCGGCAAATCACATGGAACTGCGAACAGACTCAGTCCGGTTGCGCCTTGGGTGCCCTGCTTACGAGCGGCGACAAAAACCACATCGGCGCTGTCGCCGAAGGGGACATAGTATTTCACCGCACTGAGACGGATCTCACTTCCGCTGCGCACGTATTGGGATTTTATGAGAGCTGGGTTCCACTCTCCGCCGGGCTCGGTGACGGCGACAGTGGCCGTTAAATTACCGGCGGCAATGCGTGGAAAATATTCCGCTTGGGCTTTCTCGTCGCCGCTGACGAGAAGTAGCTGGACGGCTAGACATACTGTGCTTTCGAATGGCGATGGGATAAGCGCCGCGCCAAGTTCTTCCATGAGCGCCGCCAGTTCCACCACGCCGAGGCCGAGGCCGCCATGCGCTTCGGGAATGATGAGCCCCGCCCAACCCATGTCGACGGCCATCTCTCGCCACAAAGCTGCATCAAAGCCCTGCAGCTGAGCGATACCTTTCGCCCGCGCCCCGGCCGTCGCGCGCTCAGCTAAAAAGCCGCGCACTGCTTCGCGGATCATTTTCTGCTCATCAGTGAACGCAAACCGCATGGACGGGCCCTTACCCACCGTAGATTTTTTGCGGCGGCGTTGCCTGCTTGATTAGGTCACGCACAGCCTCGCCGATCTCGGAAGCCTCCCAGCGTGAGCCCTTATCGACTTCTGGACCCGTACGCCAGCCGTCGGCGACGGATAGTTTGCCGCCGAATATCTCGAAACATCGCCCAGTGACATCTCCTGAATGGGCGCTGGAGAGCCATACCACCAATGGTGAGACAAGTGCCTCCCCTGCCGGTTCACTCTCTCGTCATTGTTCTAGAGCAATCCGGCCAAGCGGAACAGTATTTTGAGATGGGATCGCCTGCCAGATAAGCGAAGCCGGTTACCTCGAAAGCCCCACGGCGTGCCCAACGGGGTGCCCGGACAAGGCGGTAGCCCGCGCATTGGGACAACGCGGCCGAAGTGCCAGGCTTGAGTGGCATTTCATGCCTTGCACAGGTATGATCGCGACCGATGTGTGGCAGTCATCGGATAAATGCGATCAAGTAAATCGAGATGTAAACTGGAGGATGGATATGAAATACGGTGTTGGCACCTGCCTAGCGATACTTGTTGTTGCGCTCGTTCTGCCCGGTCCCGCGACCGCAGGCCCCTATGAGGACGCGATCGCAGGCTATGAGGCCGAGCAACAAGGAAATTATGCCGAGGCCCTACGGCTTTATCAAAGCGCCGCTGCACAAGGCAATGATTATGCTCAATACAGCTTGGCGACGCTTTACCTGATGGGGACCGGCACATCACAGGATTACGCACAGGCCGCAAACTGGTTTCGCAAGGCCGCAGAACTAGGAAATGTTGACGCGCAGTTTAATCTCGGCCGCCTGCTGGAGTTGGGAACTGGCGTGGCCAAGAACGAAGCCGAAGCGGCGAAGTGGTACCAAACACCCGCCGACCAAGGGAATCCGGACGCGCAGTTTAATCTCGCGTTCCTATATTTTACCGGCGGCGGTGTGGCGAGAGATAACCGCCAGGCTGTGCACTGGTTCCGCAAAGCTGCCAACCAGGGCCATAACGCCGCACAGTACAATCTGGGGCTCGTGCTTGTCAGCGATGATCCCCCGCAGGACTTCGTGCGCGCACATAAATGGCTTAGTCTTGCGGCAAATAATGCAACCGAAGCGGGACCTCGTGAGCAAGCCGCGACGGCGCGATCGAATCTTGAAGCCAGGATGACCCCGGCGCAGATCGCCAAGGCGAAAACCTTAGCCGGCGAGTGGTCCGTGCAATAAAGACCTAGGTGTTGCTGGCAACTGGTGTGCGTTTTTCTTTCACCACTCCATAGACTGCGTTGGCAGTTTCTTGTGGACGCCTACCGCGTATCCGTCCCGTCCTCCGTGGCGCCTATTGGATCATCAAACTTCGGGAAATTTTATGATCCGGTTGACCTCCTCAAATAGAATCAATTTTGCCCGGAAGTGACCATAATTCCCGGCTCAACCGGGTGATTTTTCAGGGGCGCAATCGTAATTTCCACAATTCTGCCTGATTCTTGGGTATAATGGCCGCTCCAAAGTAGGCGCCCGCCCAGGGAGGTAGACATGAAGACTATGAAGTTCACCGCACCATCAACGGCCATGGCAATTCTTACAGCGCTCGCTTTTACACCATCCAGTACCCTGGCGAGTGGTGAAAACGTCGGCGATACACAACGGTGCATCCACTTATCTCTCATTGACGATTCCCCGGCTATCGACGACCGCACCATACTGGTTGAAATGCGCGGAAGCGGCGGCTACAAACGTATCGATTTGGCCGGCTCGTGTTCGGGACTCATATACAACGGTTTCACGTTTTCAACACCCATCGGCAAACTTTGCACTAACAATACATTGAGTGTGCTGCAACCCGGTGGGGCAGTCTGTGCGATCGACAAGATCGTGACTATTGACAAGGCCGAAGCCAAGACGCTTAGAGCCAGGCGGTAGCGGCAGCCGGCGCGCTATATCACTGCGAAAGGTCGCGCCGCAGAAAAGCCCCTCATGTGGGTATGCGTGCGGCTAATCCGTCCCGATCGGAAGGACAGGCCCGGCACCGTTAGCGTCCACCATAACGACTGATGCGGGCACCTCGGATCTGGGCACAAGCGCTGAATTAAGGCCGATAACAGGCTGCACGCGCGAGCCCGGCGCGCTGGTTGCCCATTTCCCTGTACCAGCCGTACCGTTGACTGCCAAGGGTTCGATCTCCCGCCGTAGTTTTTCGGCTTCTTTCTGTTCAGTCGTTTTTATCGCTATTCTCAAAATGATTTTATGGGGCGCGATATTGGACGGCGGGGTGGACTCACGATACACACTGTTTAGGCCGATATAGTCCATGCGCACCTCTGACGCCTGAAGGTCGACACGTTTGAACCTCTTCAGCAAAATATCTTTCGTTAATTCAGCACGTTCCAATGCTCCTGGCCCCCCAAACAGCACCATCTCCTCGGCCAGGAACCCCTCGCGGAGGCCGACGAGAGCTTTGAGTGTCGGAGATTGCGGAATACCCGCCTGATCTATCAAAACTTCCACCTCGTCATTGCCGATTTGCGTGAAGGACACCTTGTGTCAACGGCGGAGCAAAATTAGTCCACCCGGGCGGAGCAAAACTAGTCCACTTAACGTTATGCGGTACGCGGTGTTGGGGGGTTGTCCCGGTAGTCCATAGGAGGGACCCGCGCTGCTTCGTGTAGCGCTTGCGTTACGCGGAGCGAAGCAGCGTGGGAGGTTCCTGTGGGCCCACCGGGTCAACCATTGCACCGGCGGTTAAGCAGGTATTTTTGGGGATTTCCGCCGTTTTTGGCTTTGGTTGAGACGATAGCTCTCGCCGTTCATTTCCAGGATATGGACATGGTGGGTGAGGCGGTCCAGCAAAGCCCCGGTCAGGCGTTCCGAGCCGAATATCTCCGTCCACTCATCGAACGGCAAGTTGGAGGTCACCAGGATCGAGCCCCGCTCGTAGCGCTGGCTGAAGACTTCGAACAGCAGCTCGGCGCCGGTCTTCGAGAGCGGCACGAAGCCGAGTTCGTCGATGATCAGAAGGTGATACTTTGCCAGTTGCTTCTGCAGGCGCAACAGGCGTTTTTCATCCCTGGCCTCCATCAGTTCATGAACCAGGGCAGCGGCCGTGAGGAAGCCGACGGAGAGCCCCTTTTGGCAGGCCGCCAGACCGAGACCGAGGGCGATATGGGTCTTGCCGGTTCCGCTGTTGCCGAGCGCGATGATATTCTCACGACGCTCGACGTATTCGCATCGCGCCAACTCCAGAACCAGCATCTTGTTGAGCGATGCGATGGCCTTGAAGTCGAAGCTGTCGAGGCTTTTGACGGCGGGGAACCTGGCCTGTCTGATCCGCCGCTCGACCATGCGGCGCTCACGGTCGATCAGTTCCAACTCGGTCAGACGGACAAGATACCGCACATGGTCGGCGCCCTCGGTGGCGCATTGGCGGGCCAGCTTGTCGTATTCGCGCAGGAACGTCGGCAGTTTCAGGGTCTTGAGGTGATGGGCCAGCAACACTTGCGGCGTATCGGTCATGACGCGCCTCCACCCAACAAGCTCATATAACTGGCGGCGGCCGTGGTCGCCACGTTGGCCCGAGGCAGGTAGGGATAGATATCCAGGTCGAGTTTGGGCGGGCGTCGCTCGATACGGCACAGCACAAGGTGTTTGACGGCGTCGTAGCCGATCGCACCCAGGCGCAGGGCGTCCTTCACCGCGCCGTGAAGCACCTCGAGATCGAAGGTCTCCACAAGCCGAAGGACCTGGACGTATTCCCGCTTGCCGGCCTTGCCCATGCGCGCCTCCAGGAGACGGCGCAGGGTTGGGAAGGCATCAGGCAGTTCCCATCCGGCTAGCGGCGCGGCCTGATCCAGGGCACCGATCTTGTGCTCCAGCAAAGGCAGGTAGTGGATCGGATCGAAGACCATATCTTCCCGGTCGTAGGAACGGGGGTGTCGGGCAATGATCCCGGCGCCGCAACCGATAACCACCTCGTGGACATAGCCACGGATCCAGACTTCCTGATGGCCGTAGGCGACGGGCACGGAATAGTCATTCGTCCGGTAGCGCACCAGGGACAGCGAGTTGACCCGCGTGCCCTGCTTGTCGCACGCGTCGAACGGTGCCGGCAGTGGCCTCTTCAACGCTTCGCGGTCACGCACAAACCGTTCGCCGATGCTCTCGCGGTGGCCGCGCAGGACGTTGCCTTGCCGGTTGCGGCATTGCTCTTCCAGGTGGCCATTGAAGGCGTCCCAGCTCGCGAACCGGGGAAGCGGCGTCATGAAGTTCCGCCGGGCATAGCCGACCACCCCCTCCACATTGCCTTTGTCGTTACCCTTGCCGGGACGGCCGTAGCGGTCCTCGAAGAGGTAATGGGACTGCAGCCCGCTGAACGCCCGCGTTCGTTGCCGCGTGCCATCTGACAAGATGCGCGACACCAGACACTTGTCGTTGTCGTAAAGAATCGATTGGGGAACGCCGCCGAAAAAAACAAAGGCTCTGTTGTGCCCGTCCAGCCAGGCCTCCGTCGTCGTCGCCGGGTAGGCCGCAACGAAGCAGGCATCGCTGTGGGGAAGTGTCATGACGAAAAAATGCGCCCGATACTTGACGCCGGCGATGATCGCATCCGCCTCGCCAAAGTCCGCTTGAGCATGGCCCGGAGGATGTGACAACGGCACAAACATCTCACGCCGACGAAGGCGCCGTTCCCGAACGTAATCCTTCACGATGGTCTCTTTGCCCGTGAAGCCATGTTCGTCGCGAAGGCGCTCGAAGATACGCTTCGCCGTGTGGTTCTGCTTACGGTGAACCGTTCGGTCCTCCTCCAGAATACGGTCGATGATATCCGTGAAGGGGGCCAGTTTCGGGCGTTTCGGTGGCTGGCGTCGCCGATATCCCGGGCGGTTCCGAATGCCGCAGCATCTTCCTCACCGTCTCGCGCGCAATGCCAAACCGACTTGCCGCCTCTCGCTGGCTCAGACCATCAACATGGCAGGCCAGCCGAACGCGCAGATATAGGTCCACGGTGTACATCCTCCCGCCTTCCATCTCAAAAAAGATCGAAGGCTACAGGTGGCAGAGTTTTACTCCGCCCGCGGCTGGGAAATCCCGCCGCTTCCGTGGACTAATTTGTCACCGCCGTTCTCAGCGGCGGACGCAACGCCATCGTTTGATGACGGCGCGGAGCAATTCGCAAGGGTCAACGCCGCGAGGAGGCACACTGTGCTTCCCGTAAGCGCGCAACCGAAAAGGCTCAGAGGACGTGGGTCCAAACTGTTAATAATCGGCTGCAACTAAAGAATTCCCATTCTCTTTCGACGTCGGCAACCGCCCCGCTAGCGACAATTAGTAAAAGCAACTTCGCAGCGAAATCGGAATGGCATGCGGACCAGTCCGCGCCTCGCAGACGCACGTTCTACTATATCCCATAGACGAGAAGAATCCTTTTGATTTTTGGCGTCAGCAAGCTAGATCGTTAGCTTATCCACTGATTTATTGGGATAAATTTCGCTGACACTCGGCGCGGCTCGCCAATTCAAGCCCGCCCCAGCCCCATATCGTGAAGCGGGCCATCTTTGCATCCGTGGAACAGGCCGCCTTTCCTCTGCCGTTGAGCCTTAAGACCGACGGCTGTTGACCACACCAAGTGGGGCATACGCCAGGGTCGGGAAGACTATTTCAGGCCGGGTTTAGCCCCCGCGCGTCATGAGAACTTCCAGCAATACCTGTCGGTAGTCGGTCGTGACCGTTAGGTCGCCAGCACGCAGGTCACGCGGCCTCAGACCCGGCCATTTGCCGTAGATCCACCCGCCGTTGACCGCACCTGCAAGCGCGAACGTAAGAGAGGCCGAGCCATGATCGGTCCCCGCGTTCGCATTTTCTTCCAGACGGCGACCAAATTCCGTCATGGTTACGATGGTTAGCCTATGCTGAAAATCATTCATGTTGGCCCAAAAAGCGCCAAGTCCTTGCGAAAGTTCCCGCGATTGCGGCGGAATGTGCAGCGTCAGCGCCTGTGGGACCGAATTGGGATGGTGAGTAAGGGAGGGTTTTGGTCTCATCGCGGAGACGGAGGAACGAATATTTGCCGCGGAGCAAATCGCTTCTAAGTTGGGGACAACCAAGGTGTTAATCGCGCTGGAAAAGATTGAAGCCATTGAATTCTTCATAACAATCTATACACGCCCGTGACCTCGATGAAATCAGCGGGGCCTATCGGTCGCGGATCCCAACGCCATAGCGAGCGTCTCAAGAGATGATGCGAGCTTCCACCATTGGCCAAAAGGCCCCCGACTGAACTCGCGAATCTGCCTTAACACGTTAGCCCAGCCAATCGACTCTCCATAAAACATTGGTCCGCCGGCTTAATCTCTTCGGTCAGGCTGATCATCGTAGGGCCTACGGTCTGGGTACAGGTGCTAGGCAATACCACGGCTCTCGTGCCCTTCAGTCAGGCAGCGATTATTTCTGTCCCTATCGCGTTTCTTGTGATGATTTTTGTTTCTCTGGGGTCGGCGGACAGCCCATCAGTCGCTGAGGCGACAGTGGAAGCTCCCCTCCAATAAGGAAGTGAAATCGGCCAACTGATGCAATTCGCCACTTTCCCTTTTTACGGGCTAGCGGCAATCCACAGCAGCGCCCATGGGCCCTCAACCGGAGTTCCAATATCGACGACCGTCTTGTTGTCGTGGCCAATGAAGAATTGGTAGGAATCATTGCCGTTGATCTCTCCTGGCGCCTCATCGCCATCATAAGTCCAAAGAGCATAACCGCGCTGAACCCATTGTTTCGAGCCGTCGGTCCGTGTGGCTACACTCCAGTCGCTCCAAGGCTCCGCGTCTGCCGGCGCGAGGAACGGATGCCATTTATTGCACTCCACAATGCAACGCGGATCCGTACCAAGGTCGCGGCCGATGGCCGGCCTAATCGGGTCGCCGCGGCGTAAGCCATGGCCACTGCCCGACTGGAAGATATGACTGTTGCGACGGTAGAGAGTCTTGCCATCAGCCGTGGCTAATATTTTGCCCAGTTTGGGATTATTCTGGGTGGTAACGTTGGACGGTACGTAATACCGACGATACGCTGCCAATTTCCAATTCTCGTCGACCCCAACGCCGAAAGCGTCGCGGAATACAAAATCTCCGCCATAGGTAAAGAGCGCCCGGCCCTTATACGTCCACTGAGTAATGCCATCGTCCCGAACGTTGACGCCGAAATCACCCTGAGGGAACGCAATGCGTGGTGCGACCAAGGGTGACCAGCGACTACGGCACGCGGCAGTTGCGCAAGCTTCCATGGCCTCTTTAGCGTCACCATTGAATGCATAGAGCGACTTGCCGGTCTTCTCGTCGACCAACACAAGCGCCATAGCATCCTCTACTTCGTGGATCTTAATGCCACCCGGCAAAACCGCGTCAATGACTGGATACATTGTTGCAGCATGCCAACCCTCAGGCATCGGTTTGTCTTTAGGGATAGAAGCATTGGTGCTACCGCGTAGCCCAACGCCCGGCCCCCTACCAAAGCGTCGCGGACTATTGCCACCGACAGAACCAATGTCGACATCCTGGCTAAAGGTATACAGGGGGCGTTTCTTGTGCGCCCATTGCCGCGTCCCATCATCGCGTACGATCACCGACCAGTCGGCAACAGGGAGGGCGCTTGCCGACACAGCCGCAGGTGACCAGGTCTTCGCACATTCATCAATACAGCCCGACTCACCCGGCAAATCCATGTCACTATAGTAGAGCGTCATGCCATCAGTATCGGCATAAACAATTTTTGCGCGCGGTAGCTTGGTTGCTGACTTTTTGTTCATACTATAGCCCTGGGCAAGCCCGGTCGGCTGGATTGTGATCCCCAGCGGCATCGCGAGAGGAGACAAGTCCGAAATGCCTGTGTCGAGCTGCGCTGACATAGCGCTGTAACCAACCGTCGCGATACCGAGAATCAAGACGCCAACGGCCCATTGCAGCTGTCTATTAATTTCTATTTTCATCGTTCTATTTCCCACAACCCAGTTCAAGGTTAGGCTCGTTTACCTGCACCCATAATTTCGGATATCGTTCTAAATAATTTCGGTTATCGTTCTAGAGGTTTCATTTGAGCGATCGCCCCACGCGCCTATCGGGACGCCCAAAGCCTGTTGGACTGTAAGTCCAACGCGCGTACACGGATCTCCCGGAGCGGCAACGTGTATGCCGGTTTTGATGAGACCAGCTGCGCCACCTGCCGTCATGATTGGAACGTTCTCGATTGAATGTGTACGCGCGTCTCCATGGTCTGACTGCCACACCACCAACGTGCGATCCAGCAATGTGCCCCGGCCTTCGCGAACGCTGTCAAGCGCACTCAAGAACTCGGCAAACATTCCATTGGCTTTGCTGAGGAACCAAAACACTTTCTTCTGGTAGCCCAAGGACTGGTCGACAGCTTCCTCATGAGTTGCCGTATGCCAATTATATGTTTCGCCTGCTTCTCGCCAGAAACCCGAATTGGTCACGTTGAAGACCCGCGTCTGATCACAAGCCATGGCGTATGCCAAAAGATGGGCAAAAATCTTGCCATTATGCAGGACGCTATCGATGACACTGCTCGGCTTTTCCTCTTCCGATCTTACCGGAATATTGCAGGCTTCCAAAGGCGCAGGCTGTTGTAGCTCTAAATCAAGCCTCTGTTCTATTTCGCGAATGGAGGTAAAGAATTCATCGAGACGTATGCGATCGGCGGCATCCAGTTGCCGCATGACATCCTGACGTTGTTCGGTTACCGCCGACAATACGCTCCGGCGCGCCATAACCATAGGATCGGGCGTGAATTCAGCAGCATTGGGGTCCCTGAACTCAGGACCGAATACTCGCATGTACAATGCCGCAGGCGAAGGTTCGGACGGATTGATTGACGTGGCACTGCGGCGGCTCCAACTCTGGCGTGAGCCCTGGGGGTTAACCTCGATAGAACGGAACCGGGTTTTTCTACCGATCACATCGGCGATATTGCTGTCCAAACTTGGGCCAATCCTGCCACTATCGAATACCGCGCCGGTAGACGCGATTTGTACCGTCGAGGTGTGAGTCTCATGGGGCCGGCCGTCGAGGAAGTATCTCATTCCGCTAAATATGTTCATGCGGTCCCTGAACCGATCGAAGACCTTGAGTTGGACATTGTTCTCGTAATTGGCACCTATTTTTTCCGGTATCCACATGCCGGGATTAAGGCCTAAACCCTGGTAATAGTGACCAAAACATACTGGCGGCGGCGCTCCCGTCTCCGCCAACGCGGTCCCGTTCCCATTTAGGAAACGATCTAAAACCGGCAAACCAACAGTCACCGCAGCACCGCCTACGGCGCCGCGAAGTACGCTTCTTCGACCTAATTTAACCATGGCATGACCTCCGATTTTCCATTTGGCTCAGTGCCGTCAGGATACGTGCTCTTGATAACTCAGTTGGGTGGGGGCGGTACGCGATAGAACTCCGGACTCACCGCAATTTTGTGCATTAGCTCCGGAATAACGTAACCGTCCTTCTCAAAAGTTTGTTTGGATTTGCCGATCCAAGGCAACTCGCCCGCTACAGGCGTCCGGCCCAACGCGTATGCAAAGAGCCGATCAACCAGGCAAGAAGTAACGGCTGGGTTTTCACCCACCATCTCGCCGAGATCGGCAGCACCCTCAAGCGGACGGCCATCGAGCGCGCCACTGACATCAATGTGTACGCCGTTCTCTACTTGGCGGTAGGCACCGCTAGCGTCAAAATTTTCGAGCACAAGCCCTATCGGATCAGTGATCTTATGACAGCCTGCGCACATCGGTTCGGTGGCGTGGGCGGTTAGGCGTTCACGCGTCGTCTTATAAAGAGGGTTTGCCGTATCCGCTATTAACTCAAAAGATATATCTCCTGGTGGAAGCGGCACTTTCTGACACATCACAATCTCGCGCAGAGCCTTGCCGCGCAGTGTCGGCGAACTGCGACCTGCGTGGGAATGTAAAGCTACAAAGCTCAGATGAGTTAGAATTCCCGCCCGCGCATCATCGGAAGAAAATTCAAATGCTTGCCACGTATCGGGAGAGCCATTGGGCACATCATTGACTAGCGGCACATCGTAAATTGAGGCGAGCGCTTGCGTCAGAAAGGTGCGACGCGTGGTGAAGACGTCGCGGTAATCGCCATGACGTGTCACAAGCAGATCGACTAACGTCCTAAGTGTTTGCTCCCGCGCGTCCACAGCCACTGTGGAGTCAAATTTCGGGTAAAGCGTAGTGTCCTTAGCCAGCGACGGCATCTCATCAAAATGGAATATATCCGTGAAGAACGCGCGTACGCCGTCCTCAAGCCGCGGCGAGGCCACCATTCGTGAAATCTGACGCGCAAGGCCTCTCTGTGTATGCAGCTCACCCTTTTCGGCAGCGTTCAAGAGCACCTCGTCAGGCATCGAATTCCAAAGGAAGAAACTCAGGCGGGAAGCCTTTGAATAGGCATCCAAACGATACTGGCCGCGCCAGTTAGGGTCAGCCTCCACCGTCACTTGCCGGAACAGGAATTGCGGCGATTCTAGCATTGCCCCAAGTGACAATGCCAATCCAGCGTAAAAATCGTCCGTGATCTTGGCGCCGACATTCGCAGCGTCAACGTGTCTACGTTGTTCCGCTTTGGTCAAAGGCCTGCGGAAAATCAAGCGCCCAACTTTTATCAAAAATTGACTGGCGCAGGCATCATCCGGTTCGGCGACAGACCGGGGCACGCAGGGAATCATCGTGTAGCGAAAACGCTCACTCGTCACTTGGCTGGCAATGTTACGTGCCATGATATCGAACTGCGCCATGCCTTCGGATGACACGCTAACCCGGCCCGTGCCGATCTCGATCAGGTCATCGACACGAAGATCGGGATCAAAGCGACCACCAGGATCGATGGCACGACCGAACACTTCAGCAATGATGGCGCGATACTGATCCGGCGTGAGTCGGCGAACAACGGCCTTGCCAATCTCCTGAGATGACAACTCTTGTGAAGTAGCCGCCACTGATGAAACCGGCAATCCGATATCAAACGCGACTACTATACCAATACTTATGATCAGCGCCTTGTTCGCCCAATCATACATCCATCTCATCGATCTACTCTTCAAGAGCTGATCCCCCATCGTCTTCGCCACTTAACGCACCAAAGTCATTTCTTTATTTTTCTGTGACACGACATAGGCCGGCACCAACTCAAGATAATAGGTCGCTGAAATGGACCAGTTATCTCCTGTCTCCGGATCTGGATCGGCATCGGCATACCTGCGCAGCAAATGGTAAAAGCCTGGCAGGTCCATGTGAAAAGTGTTCTCGGAGGCTTTATTGCCGTTGCCCATCCCAAAGTAAAGATGCTCGATCGGTTGATAGCCCCCAATTAACCCTACCAATGACCCGTCGGCTTTTATCTTAAAGCGCGCGTGAAAATTCCGTAATACGAACGTCGGGAAAAGAAGAGGGTCTGATAAATTGTAATACTCATACTGTTTCGGTTCGGTGATCGAAATCACACCGTTCTTAATCTGTGCCGGATAAATGTTTTTGCTCACGCGCGGATCGGGGTCCGCACGAAAGGTCATGTTAGTGCGAGCGGTACCGTTGCCGTTATACTTCGTCGCCTCCATCGCCCGGCCGATCACCATGGTGATCGGACCATCTTTGTCCAAATCCTCGCCGCTGAGAGTTATGGTCCAGGCTGGTTGGGTATCTTTCATCGCCATCCACAAGAAACGCCACATCGCTGAGCCTTCCTTCAGCGTACCGCGCATTGAGTCAAAGCAACCGAGAATCCGGCCCAATTCGTGATCGACGCCAAGCTCGTGAGTTTCAGGATCTTCAAACGACGCTGGTGTCACACCCTTGTTGTCGAGATCAAATCCAAAGGCAAATTTGCTAACTGAGGTTTTCAACTTGGGGTCAACCACCGACGCAGGATGGACATAGCCGTTGACCGGCTTGCCATTTATTCGGCCTCGGTAAGACATCAGGTCGTCAACATTTTCCTTATCCGACCCACCGTCTTCGCCCTCGACATATGCTTCCATGAGCGTCGCGATTTCGCTCGCACTGAAACCGAGATCAGCAAGGTTTTTTCTATATTGGTCTTTCATTTTCGGATTTAGGCCGCCCGGACAGTCGGTGTCCTGCGAATAAGGAGCATGCCAAAACCAAGACACAACGTAGCTGCGCGTCTCTAAAGCAAATACAGATTGCTCCGAAAAGACCGTGGCGATGACGGCGGCAGCTACTATCAAACCAAAACGGTGCGGCGCCAGAAAATTCTGTATCATCTTAGTATGAAACAGCATCTTGTCGTCCTCTCCTTAATCGATCATCCGCGCTGACGGTGAACTATGTACGACGAGTTCTACGACGCGGCCTTGTTCGTCGACAGTAAAGTGATCGATCGCTCCACGTACGAATTTTCCGTCAGGGTCGGGAACGTAAATGCCTTCAGCATTCAGTTTCGATTTTGTCCAAATTTCGAAGACGCACTCGTTTTTACCACCGATAAAATTCTTGGGCTCGACAATAACATTTAATGGAGCGGCGACGGTTATATAAAAATCGCGGATTGCCTCCGCGCCACGGAAACCATCGCCGTTGGGGGCATAGAACACCGCGACCGCCGCAAAGAGCTCGCCAACTTCAACAAATTTCCCTTGTTGTACGAACTCTATGTACTTTTTCGGGGTTTCACAAGCCGGGTCATAGTCAGCCGCCCGCGCCGGAGACTCGCTCATCCCCATCAACGTCATGACCGCAACAGTTGTGGCATATACTGCCTGGGCACGGATAGGACACGTCATCCCTCGCTCTTCCTCTCTTGAATACCAGCCTCAGTTTTCAGCCGCGTGACGGCAAGGCACCCCAACGGCGACAAGTCGAGGGATAATAGCGCAAATCCAGCCGGTTGTGCGAGCATTCCAGTCAACCCGTGTATCTGCCATGCTGCGGGCGATAGGGAGTGGGAACGATGCAGATTGAGATCGATCCGACGCTGGTAGAGCAGTATGTAATACAGCTTGGAGCCTTTGGAGCCTATGGTGACACAGGCGTATGGCGCACCGCTTATTCTCCCGAATGGGTGGGCGCGACAAAGCAATACGCAACCTGGTGCGAGGAAGCCGGGTTGTAAGTTCACCACGATGCCGTCGGGAACGTCTGGGGGGTCCTGCGTGGAACCGCACCCGGCAAGTCGATCGTCTTCCGGATCCCATATCGACACTCAGCGGCCCGGCGGGCGCTATGACGGCGCACTCGGCGCGTTACCCGCCAATTGCATTGAAGGCGCTGAAGGAACAATTCGGAGCGCCAGCTCGTACCCTGGAGGCTGTCGCCTTTTGCGAGGAAGAAGGCAGTCGCTTTCCAACGGCGAATTTCTGGGGATCGAGGGCCATCACTGGGCGGATCAAACCCGGGCCGCTGAAAAATGGTCGGATATGACGGCGAAACGATGGCCGAAACCATGCGCTCCGTCGGCTGGAATCTCGCGCACATCGCTGATGCAAAACGCGTCGATATCGATGCCTTCATTGAACTGCATGTGGAGCAAGGCCCGGTCCTCGAACACGCCGGACACCCTCTGGCGATTGTCGATGCCATCACCGGAATCCGCCACTACCAGGTGATGCTAACTGGAACGCAAAACCATGCCGGTGACGGCACCCTTGTGCTCCAGCACCGCGTTGGTCGCGGTCGTTGTTCCATGCAGGACATAGTCGATCTCGCCGAGCGCAACACCGTTGCCGCTGCACATTTCGCCAACGCCCTGGATGATTGCCGGGAGGGATCGTCTGGTGTCGTCGAGACTTTGTGGATGGCTACCCGTCCAGTGTCCATGTCACAGTAGACAAGGTCGGTAAAAGTCCCGCCAACATCTACGCCAATGATCTTCATGGTCAACCCATGCCCCTTCCCGTCAATGCCGCAAGAACGTCACCGAAGGACGATACCCAACGGCCGATGGCATAGTCGATTATCATTTCATTTCTCAACACAAGCCACTGACGGTCGAGAGGAAATACGCGAAAGATCTTTTTATAACAAGTTGCTGAGAAATATATTTAGTTCTATCACATTCTATTAATTAATGGGGAAATGTCGCGGCATAGTGACCAACACAGTAATCAAGCCCGGCGAACTAAGTCAGTCCCCCTCTAGTGCGGAACAGTGGACGGTTATGATGAGCTAACATTGGGCCTGCGACAAGTTCACGAAAAATGTGGCGCCCGGATGCAGCTCACATAATGGGCAGGCTCGATCTCTACCTCTTGCGGAGGTATCAGCGCGCACTCCCTTATCGCGAATGGGCAGCGCGTACGAAAACGGCACCCCGAAGGTGGGTTTGCCGGGTTGGGTAAATCTCCCTGAAGTACGATCCTGTCTCGCGATAATTCGACATCGGGATCAGGAACGGGAATCGAAGACAGAAGCGCTTTTGTATACGGATGAATGGGGTTCTCAAATAGATCGTCGCGCGATCCATGTTCGACAATCTTACCGAGATACATCACTGCAATCTCATCGCTGATGTGCCTAACGACAGATAAGTCGTGCGAGATGAATATGTACGCTAGTCCAAGGCGTTGCTGTAACTTTTGTAATAGGTTGAGTATCTGAGCTTGAATGGATACGTCCAAAGCAGATACGGCTTCATCGCATATTATCAATTCTGGTTCGACAGCAAGAGCGCGGCAGATTGCGATACGCTGAGCTTGCCCGCCCGAAAGTTCGTGTGGGTAGTGTTCGGCAAATCGCGGTGGCAATCCCACGAGATCAAGTAATTCCTTGATGCGATCTTTTCTGGCGTGCCCAGCACAAAGATCATGAATATCGAGCGCCTCGGCAATCAAATCACCAATGGTCATTCGGGGATCCAGCGATGATGCCGCATCTTGGAAAATCACTTGAAGGTGTCGCCGAATGGGGCGCATTTCAAGCGCAGACAGGGAGATGAGGTCCACATCGTTAAAAATAACGCGCCCTGAAGCCCCAACCAAACGCAATACAGCGTATCCGATCGTTGACTTACCGCAACCGGACTCGCCGACGAGGCCAAGCGTACGTCCACGCGCAACTTTTAAGCTAACTCCCGACACCGCCTGAATTACGTCGCCTCGCCGGAATAATTTCTTAGTTCCGGGGAAACTGACATGGAGATTCTCGACCTTGAGAAGCGTTTCACCCATTACGTGGCAGCCTCTCGCCAGTATGGCTTGAGATCACCAAAGCACGCTGCAATGTGTGAGGGCCCAACTGTTTTATCGTCAGGCATGACATGGTGGCAAGATGGTACGGCCATCTCACAACGCGGGAGAAACGGACAACGCGTGATCGGCTCGCTCAGATTGGGTGGCATGCCTTCGATAGGGCGAAGAGGGCTTCCGATGTCGTCTATACGCGGCGTGCATTGCATCAACCCGACAGTGTAGCCATGCGAGGGTCGATAGAATACCTCGCGTACAGAACCACTTTCAACGACCCGTCCTGCGTACATCACCGCAACCTGATCGCAGAGACCCGCCACCATTCCCAGATCATGACTGATCCAAATTACTGCTGTGCCGAAGTCACGTTGGAGGTCTTTCACCAAATCAACGATTTGCGCCTGAATGGTTACGTCCAGCGCCGTCGTCGCTTCATCGGCGATAAGTAGCCGGGGATTACACGAGAGTGCGATGGCAATCATAACTCTCTGACGCATGCCCCCAGAAAGTTGATGTGGGTACTCGTCGAGACGTTTTTCGGCGCGAGATATTCCAACGCGCTCGAGCAAGTCAATCGCCCGTTTACGTGCGGCGGCTCTGTTCATTTCCATGTGCCGAATGAGAGTCTCGGTCAGTTGACGACCAACCGTTAGAACGGGATTGAGAGAACGCATGGGGTCTTGAAATACCATTGCCATGCGCCGGCTTCGCATTGCTCGCAACTGCCTGTTCGTAAGATCGAGTAAATTGGCACCGTCAAACATAAGCTCATCGGCAATGGTCAGTGCAATGTTTTCAGGCAACAGTCGCATGAGCGACAAAGCCGTAACCGACTTACCGCAACCACTTTCTCCGACGATGCCCAGCACCTCCCCTTGTTCCAAAGAAAGGGACACCCCATTGACAGCACGCACAATCCCTTTAGACGTTGAGAAATGGGTGTGCAGATTCTTTACTTTCAGGAGGGCCATAAACTTATTTCTGCCCCCAAGAATTTCTATCCCGCACCCATGAACGAGGATCCAGCGCATCCCGCAGCCCGTCGCCCAAAAAGTTGATAGACATGACGCTAAGGACAATCAATATCGTGGGCGATAAAAACAACCACGGAGCGTCCACCATGTATCGCCTCGCTTCCGACAGGTCGCGACCCCATGACGGAGCCGGAGGCTGTACACCTAAGCCGAGGAAACTGAGCGACGCTTCCGCGACCACTGCGACAGAAAATATGATTGTCACTTGAACCACAAGCGGCGATAAAATGTTGCGAAGAACATGCCGACTGACTATACGCCAAGCCGTGGCGCCCAGGGCCCGGGTGGCTATTATGTAAGTCTCTTCGCGAACCGACAAGGTGCTACCGCGCACAATGCGAGCGAGAACCGGGACCTGTACCACACCAAGAGCAACCGTAATGGTACCAATATTTGCGCCCAACAACCCGACGACAGCGATACCTAACAGCAGAGGCGGGAATGTTAGGAATGCGTCCATCAAGCGCATGAGCCCATTGTCGATCCGCCCCCCGCTGAACCCCGCGATAAGGCCAATGGGAAGCCCGAAGGTCATCGTGAAAGCTACGACTGCTAAACCCACGACAAGTGACACGCGTGCGCCGTAAATCAGGCGGGCGAAGACATCACGGCCGAAATAGTCAGTGCCCATCCAGTGCGAATAGCTCGGTGGCTGCAATTTTTCGCTGAGCGCAATTGCCGCCGGTTCGTGAGGAATAAGAACCGAAGCAAATATAGCGGACAAGCTAAGTGCAATTAGGAAAATCGCGCCTATGGTTGCAGCGCGATTTCGAACCAGTTGCCTAAGGGCGAGTGTAAATCCGCTCTCGAAATGCGTCTCTTCTATAGCTACCCACGCGCGTTGGGAGGAAGTTACTTCGGGCGTCGTCATGGTCAGTAGCGAATCCGCGGATCAATCACAGAATACAAGATATCGGCGATAATGTTCGCGAGAAGAAAAAAGATCGCAATGATAAGTACGAAACCTTGAACGATCGGAAAATCGCGATTCACGACCGCGGCTAAGATTGCTGACCCGATTCCAGGAATCGCAAAGGTGTACTCTATCGTCACCTGGGCGCCGATCAGATACGCGAACTGGATAGCGGCCATGGTGACAAACGGTATCATGGCATTTTTCAAAGCGTGCACGACAAGGATCGTTATAGGCTGAAGTCCTTTTGCATGAGCCGTGCGAATATAGTCCTGAGAAAGCACATCGATCATACTTGAACGCAAAAGCCTTGTGAAAACTGCAGTTTGAAGCGTGCCGAGCGCGACCGCGGGCAAAACAAACGGCCTAATCATATCCCACGCACTTCCCGAGGCAAAGGCGCCGCTCCCGATACCCGTTATTGGAAACCAGCCCAATTGAATCGAAAATACATAGATTAAAATGATTGCAAGCGCGAAGTTGGGCACAGCAAAACCGAGCAGCGTATAGCCGGTCGCGAGATAGTCGATCCACGTGTTTCGTTTTAGCGCAGCGAGTATTCCCAATGGTATTGAAACGAGAAAAGCCAAAATGAGAGCGCCGCTGGCAAGCATCAGTGAAATAGGCAACCGTTCAGCCAGAAGATCTAGCACCGGCACGTTCAACCGAATGGACTTGCCAAAATCGCCGCGAAATAAATCGCCAAGCCAATAGAAGTACTGCATGTACACCGGTTCATCGAGACGAAATTGAGTCCGCAATGCCGCCACGGCGTCGGGTGACGTTTGTGAGCCCAGCATAATTTGGATGGGGTCCCCCGGGGTTGCCCGAGTAATCGCAAAGATCGTGGCACTTACGATCAATAATATTATCGGCGCCTGTATCAATCGCTTAGCGACGGTTTCCCACATCTTATTTCCAAAAAATCTCGTCCAGCATTTCCATGTATTCCTGTGGACCAGGTTTGAAACCGGCTAATGCAGAATTGAAAATGCGCACGTAGTTCACATTGCAGTGAAAGATCATTGGACTTTCCTCGACGGTCATAGCGGCAATACCTTGGTACATTTCAGCTCGCACGGCCTTGTCCGTTTCTTGCCGGGCATCGTCTAACATCGCGTCCATTTTCGGATTGTGGTAGCCGGAGGTCGCTCCATTTTTGTGAAGAAACCACCACGACGTTGCATCGGGATCAGGGGTAACAATCGTGATGTCTTCGAGCAATTGTTTATAGTTCTTGCTGAACCAGAGATTGTTAAAACCACCGACGTCGAGATTTCTGATGCGATAGTTGATACCAATTTGACTGACCATTGCGGTGACAAGTTCCAATTCCCGGCGGATCCAGTCCTTGTCAGACGTAATAACCTCCACCTCGTATCCGGATATGCCCGCTTGGGCGACTAATTCCCGTGCTTTGGCGAGGTCCCCCTTCTCCGGATATTTCAACATGGCTTGTTGATGGCCAATGTAGCCCGGCGGAATCTGATTATCGGTGGGCGTTGCTTCGCCATTGTATATTTCCTCAACAATGGCGGTTCGGTCTATGGCGTAAGATATAGCCTGCCGCACCAACTTGTTCAGATATGGAGCATCGGTGCCGGCGCCGGCGATATTGAATCCTTGATAGTCCCAATTCCAACCGGGCACGGATGTCAGTGTATACTTTGGATTACCATGTATTCTGGAGACATCTTTGGTATCGGGGTGCGAGATAAAGTCGAACTCACCAACCTCCAATGACTGAAGACGAATAGATGAATCAGGAATGGTGCGATAATTGATTTGCGCCAGTTTTGGGAACCCCGCACGCCAATACTTTTCATTCCGGACCAGATCGATCTCGTTGCCGCGCACAGACTTCAAGATGTACGGCCCATGGCCAATAGGTGAAGCAGAGTATTGTTGCCCGCCCATTTCCTGGTGGGCGGCGCGGCAGAGGATAAGGCCGCCATAACCCATGGTCGCTCCGGGAAACGCGCCGAAAGGTGCTTTAGTTTTGACTTCAACGACATATTTACTATCAGCAACAACCGTATCGATTGGAAAAAGTGCAGAACCCACCATAAAACTAGAGGTGTCAAAGTGGTGCTGCCACGTATAGACGACATCGCCCGCTGTGAATTCGCCATAGTCAGCGTGCCACAAAACACCCTCACGAAGACGGAAGCGCCACGTCAGTGGATCAGGGTTCGCCCATTCTTGCGCAAGCCACGGGACTATCATCCGATTTGCGTAATCGACACGTACAAGCCCATCGAAAATGTGATTCATCACAAGCCCAGAGGGCACCGTCCATCGAATAGCGGGGCTCAGATTTCCGAAGTCACCACCCCAGATTCCAACTCTAACGTCTTGTCGCTTCCCTTGACCAATCGCCGGCGCAAACGGAAAAGCACTAGCTGTGGCTAGTGCCCCAGTGCTTGCCGCGGTCTTTATGAGCTGGCGGCGATTCATGCGCTGAGAACCGAGATTCCCCTGATTCATGCGATGTTCCTTTACCGACGCGTTCGGTGGGGTAGGCAACTGAGTTGTTTTCCCGGCGTATCTCAGCTCCCCATCCGCTGAGAGTCAAACGTTGATCATTGGCATTACAGCAGTTCGAGAAACGCTTGAATAGGCGCATTCCTAACAGCGCTGCGACCAATTTACCGCTTTAAGATTGAATTCCACATGCTTTGGTGAGACTGTTGAAGCATATCTTGCTTTCTACTCAAGCTGGTTGGAGCTCGTTTCAATGCCGGACATCATTGGCGACGCAATAGACAGGGTGTGCACGATCCAAGCCAAGAATCGTGGCATGCCACACAATTTCATTGTTCGTTTTTATGAGGCCGCACGTAAATTTGCCGGCGGTCGGCCAATTTCCACGCTGGCGGCCGAAAAGCTGGTGGAGACACTGGGGAAAGGCGATGTGGTCTTGTTCCTGACCGGCGCTGGACTCGCCCCAATACTGCCCGAAGGTGAGAGCGACGGCCCGCCCGGCGCAGCGGCACTCGCGCGCGCGCTCTACCGGGGCTTAGGCGTGGTTCCGGTTTATGTGCTCGAAAGACATCACGCGCGACCAGTGATCGCTTCAAGTCATTCGCTGGGACTGATGGTCAAGGAGTTTTCTGAGGCCAAAGATTATCGCCTCGGCGCGGCAATAGAGTATGCACCTCCCCAGCAAGAGGGTGTCCCCGCCTGGGTCGACGACGTGTTAGATCGCTACAAGCCGAAAGCGATTGTGTGCGCTGAACGTATTGGCCCTGGCAAAGGGGGCGTACTGCACAGTGTGACGGCCATAGCACTTGCTGATTACGACCCAGCCCCGGGAGCTGTTGTGGACACTGCCCCACTTGTTGAAGAAGCGAATAAGCGCGGCATCCTTACGATTGGCATCGGCGATGGCGGCAATGAGATTGGCTTTGGTGCCATCTACAACACTGTGGTCGAGATAATGCCGAAGGGCAATATACTTGCCACAACGACAGCTACGGACATCGTGTTCCCGGTGATGATGTCCAACTGGGGTTGCTATGGCATCGAAGCGGCTATCGCCTATTTGCTAAAAAGACCGGAGTTGATGCACACGCCCGCCCAGGAAGAACAGATGCTCCGCGATTGCCTTAATGCGGGCGGCCTTGAAGCAACATATTGCACGACCAATTTTGTCGTGGATGGCCTTGAAGGTGAAACCTCGATGGCCTGTGTGCAATTCCTTGGAAACATCGTGCGAAAGAATCTTGAGCCTCCCACGAAGGGTCTTGCGCACTAACTCGTGTCGAGGAACCTCGTTCCCCCCATTCATCTCGAACGGAGTCGTCATCCATGCCCGATATAACCGGTGAAGCGATAGACAAGGTCTGCACGATTGAGGCCAAAAACCGCGGAATGCCGCTCAATATCCTTGCGCCCCTGTATGCAGCCGCGCGCAAACTCGTTGGGGGCCGACCTATTGCTATGGTCGCGGCCGAAAGGCTGGTGAAGGATGTTGGTAAAGGCGATGTGGTTTTGGTGCTGACCGGTGCTGGTTTGGCGCCAATTTTGCCAGAAGGCGAGAATGACGGCCCTCCGGGAGCTGCCGCAGTTGCGCGCGCGCTCTATCGTGGTCTCGGCGCGGTACCGGTTTACGTCCTCGAAAAGCACCACGCGGGGCCGGTGGTAGCGTCGAGCCATTCCCTAGGATTAATGGTGAAGAAATTTTCCGAGGCTAAAGACAACCGTCTCGGCGCAGCCATGGAATACGCGCCCGCGCAACAAGACGGCGTTGCGAGTTGGGTGGGGGACGTGTTTGAGCGCTACAAACCGAATGCAATCATCGCAACCGAGCGTCTTGGACCCGGCAAAGATGGTGTGCTTCACACCGCGACGGGCATTCCGCTTAGTGACTTCGACCCTACCCCAGGGGCAGTTGTGGACATTGCGCCGCTGGTTGAGGAGGCTAATAAACGCGGCATCCTGACGATTGGCATCGGCGATCATGGAAATGAAATTGGCTTTGGTGCCATCTATGACACGGTGGTTGCGACCATGCCGAAAGGCAACATAGTTGCCACCACGACCGCCACCGACGTTATACTTCCGGTGATGATGTCAAACTGGGGTTGCTATGGCATTGAAGCAGCCCTTGCATATCTGTTGAAGAAACCGGACTTGATGCATACCCCAGCACAGGAAGAGCGAATGCTTCGCGATTGCCTTGCGGCAGGAGGTCTTGAAGCAATGTATTGCTCGACCGATTTTATTTGCGACGGCCTGGAAGGTGAAACTTCAATGGCCTGCGTGCAATTTCTTGGAAACATCGTACGCAAGAATCTCGAGCCTCCTACGACAGGCCTTGCCCACTAGGTTTTCCGACATCGAGCCGTTGGCTACAGTTCTCAAAAAACTATAACCGCCGAAGTCGGCGCTAAAGAATATGGCTAACGAAAGACTGTGCGGCGTCAGCGCCTATGAGACCGAATTGGGGTGGTGAGTAAGGGAGGGTTTTGGTCTCATCGCAGTGACGGAGATCGGCAGTCGCATCACTGATCCCGGCCTTGCAGCAGGCGCGTCCAACATCGCCGCCCGTGTTCAAATCTGTGCGTCGTCGGAATATTTGGAACAGAAGACTTGTTAAACTAACGGAGAGTTTAGCCCATCTTGTTTGTCATTTTAGGCGGCGGATTTGCGGTGTTGCAAGCGCCGTTGGTTGATGGTTTTTCGTTTGATCCTTTCCCGTTCGAGTAAAATGGTTTCACCGCGTCCGAAGTAGACATCAGCAGGTGTCAGATTGCCGAGGCTCTCATGGTAGCGGTGGTTGTTGTAGGAGGTGACGAAGCGCCCGATATTTGCTTTGAGATCGCCCGGTAGGAAGTAGTTCTCCAACAAGATGCGGTTTTTCAAGGTCTGATGCCAACGTTCGATCTTGCCCTGTGTCTGTGGGTGATAGGGGGCTCCGCAAACGTGATCCATGCCTTTGTCATTCAGCCACTCGGCGAGCTCGCCAGAGATGTAAGACGCCCCATTGTCTGACAGCAGCCGTGGCTTGTGACGGACATTGACCTGATCACAGCCAGAGGCCTGTAAGGCCAGTTCCAATGTGTCAGTCACATCGCCGGCCTTCATGGTCGTGCAGAGCTTCCAGGCGATGATGTAACGCGAGTAATCATCCAGGATGGTCGAAAGATAAAACCAGCCCCAACCGATGACCTTGATGTAGGTGAAGTCAGTTTGCCACATCTGGTTGATACAGCTCGTCTTGTCTTTGAACTCACTGCTCGCCTTAATCACCACAAACGCAGGGCTGGTGATCAGGTCATGGGACTTCAACAGCCGATAGACGGAAGCTTCTGAGACGAAGTAGGCCTGCGTATCTGTGAACCGCACAGCCAATTCCCGGGGTGACAGGTCAGGCTCTTCCAGAGCGAGGTCAACGATCCGGTCACGAATGTCGTCAGGAATACGGTTCCACACCCGCGATGGCTTGGGAGCTTTATCCTCCAATGCCGCCACACCGCCATCCAGATACTTGTCGTACCAGCGGTAAAACGTCGTGCGCGAAATGCCGAGCTTATCCAACGTACGCTTGGCAGGCAGGTGCGAGTGTTCAGCCAGCCGGATGATCTCAAGCTTCTCGGAGGATGGGTATCTCATTCCTCGTCTCCCCCATCCCCGATCATGCTTTTTTTGAGCAGACGCAGTTCAAGCGCCTGTTCGGCTACGACCTCCTTGAGATCACGAGCCTCACGGCGAAGGTCCTTCACCTCGCCGGTATTAGCCTCACGCGCCGTATCGCCGGGCAATCGCTTCTTCCCAGCCTCAAGGAACTCCTTCGACCAGCTGTAATACAGACCCTGGGCAATGCCCTCCTGGCAACACAACTCGGCAATGCTGTCCTCGCCCCGCAATCCGGCTAGCACAATGCGGATCTTCTCCTCAGAGGAATATCGCTTGCGCGTCTTGCGCCAGATGTCCTTCAAAGTCCGCTCGTGTGGCGTCCTGATGACGTTCTGTTCTATGTCTCATCGTTCACTCCTCAATGGTGACGATGAGCCAAAAACACTCCTTTAGGCAATTACACTAGTTTGTCCCAGTAGTGCTGACGTCAGACACAGCGCCCACGCGCCAAGAGCCAAAAACGAGATATTCGATGGGGGCAAAGCTTTGAGAATTTTGCGGAGCTTCAACACCGGCAAGGGACAATTCAGACCCTAGGCGTCGACGAGGATTGGGTCAGAGGAGTCCTTGCGGTCTTGCGTCATGGCGGAAGCACTATACTCTGTACTCTGCGTTCTCCATTTTTCTGGGCGTTTTATAAGGGACTGACGTCGTGGATTTTTCTTCGCCGGGACCGCTCGCGGCGATCTTGGGGCTGGCTATCGGCGCGGTGGTGGGTGCCGCCGCGTTTGCCTCGAATTTCTGCGCCGTGGGCGCGGTCGCCGACATCATGTTCGCCAAGGATTGGCGGCGACTTCGGGCGTGGATGATGGCCGGCGGCGTCGCGATCATTGGCGCGCAGGCCTTAGAAACCGCGGGCCTAGTGAACCTTGGCTCGTCGGCGTATTTGATCCCACGCATTTCCTGGCTGGCGCTGGTTGCGGGCGGGACCGCGTTCGGTTTCGGAATGAGTTTGGCGGGCGGCTGCGTCAACCGGGCGCTGGTGCGCACCGGCGCGGGCTCGCTCAAATCGCTGGTGACCGTGCTCGTAATCGGCGTGTTCGCGGCCATGACAGCGGCCGGAATTTTGAAACCACTCAACAACGTCCTGAGCGACTTTGGAGATTCTATAACGCTAATGGCGCCGGGCTTCGACCGCCTTTTCGCGATTTTTCCCGGCGTGGATGCGGATTTCGTGCGGTGGATTTTTACAGCGCTTTTTGGCGGCAGCATGATCGTTTTTTGCTTGAAGGACAGCTGGTTCCGTGCGTCGAGGGGCCACCTCTTCAGCGGCCTGATTATCGGATTGACGGTGCCGGCGGCGTGGCTGGCGGTGGCTTACCTCACGGCGCGCAGCGCCGAGGCAGCAGATTACACCGCGCTGAATTTTGTGGTCCCGGCGGGTGAATTGCTCAGCGTTTTGATGATTTCAGGCTTTCCAGCAGCGATTTTTGGTGTTTTCGCGCTGGTGGGCGTGCCGGTAGGATCGTTCATTTATGCCACCGCGACAAGGAATTTGTCGCTTGAGTCATTCTCCGATCCGGCCGATTTGCCGCGCCATCTGATAGGCGGCGCGCTTATGGGTTTCGGCGGAACCCTGACGATGGGATGCACGTTCGGCCAGGGGTTGTCGGGTTTATCGACCCTTTCCATCGGCTCAGTGGTGGTGATCGGGTCAATCTGGTTCGGCTGCGTGTGGGGCATTCGCTATTTTGAGACCGACTCAGTGTGGCGCGGACTGCGGTTAACCCTGCGCAGGCGCGCGGTTTAGAGCCGTTGTTGCCGGCGCGCGGCACGGTTTTATCGGACGATATGCACCGCTTCACCGCACCGATTGCACGGTGCGTACGGTACACAACCGGTTTTTACACGGTGATTTAGCGTTTTGACACGGTTGCGGTGCGATTCAAGACCTTCAGGTCGACCGCGATGACTTTCGGTGGTGGATTTCTCCATGCGGCGATGGCGTTTCAGCACTTCTTCGCCGAAAGGCGTCAGCCCGACCACTCCTCCGCCGCCCTTGCCACCCCTGGCGGTGAACACCAGCGGCTTTGCAAACCTCGTGTTTATCTCGCGCACCAGCATCCAGGCGCGGCGATAACTCATGTTTTTTGCGCGCCAGCCTCGGCGATGTGCGCGAGACCGCTCACGGGGCATGCAACTTTTTTTCCAACCCGGCGCGAGTATACAGCGCGGGGGCGTCCCCTCACCACTTCTCAGAGGCCGATGATCTAGCTTACAGTGGCAGCATACGGAAGCGAAACACAAGACAAAAGCACGAGACAAAAGGAGCGCCCGATGGCCTTGCCGCCGGATCAGGTTTTTTACGTCAGCCCCGCCGAGATCAAAGCCTGGCGCGATGCGAACAACGTCGTGATCGTGGACGTGCGCGAGGCGAACGAATGGGCTGAAGCGCATATTCCCGGCGCCGTTTTGATGCCGCTGTCCACCTTCAATCCCGACGAGATCCCCGAGCCTAGCGACAAGCATCTCGTGTTCCATTGTCGCAGCGGACAGCGTTGCGGCGTAGCCGCCGAAAAAGCAGTGGCCGCCGGCTATACCGGCGTGATCAAGCGCATGGACGGCGGCTTCATCGCCTGGAACGCCGCGGGCTTCGACGGCGAACCCGGATAAACACGACCAAGCAGGAGCGCCGCATCGTCATGGCTGGCAAGGCCTCGCCCGCAACATCACCGGCCCCGGCCGGTAAAAACATACCGCTGGCGCCGGAACAAAGCCGCGAATTTTTGGTGGTGGTGGACGACAGCATCGAACTGGACGCGGCCATCCGCTATGCCTGCGGCCGCGCGCGCAGCACCGGCGGTAAGATCGCCCTGCTTTACGTGTACGACGTAGACCCGGACTTCATGCACTATGAATTCGTCAAAGAGCTGGCCGACAAAGAAGCGCGCCAAAGCGCCGAAGGAAATTTACGCGTGTTCGCCCAACGGGTTTTAAAGGAGACCGGGCGCGAGCCCGACCTTTATGTGCGCAAGGGTAACAGGCGCGACCAATTGTTCAAGCTGGTCAAGGAGCGCCCGGCGCTTTCCATGCTGATCCTGGGCTCGGCCGTGGGCAAGAAGCCTGGGCCGCTGGTCGAGGCGGTGACGGGCAAATTTGCGGGAAAGATCGGCCTGCCGGTGACGCTGGTCCCGGGAAAGCGAAGGAGGCGTGAGGCGTAACCGCGAGCCCAACCGCCAAAAAATGTGTTACAGTCGCGGCGGGGAACGCGCCGAGCCTCCGGGCAAGAGCCAACATACGAGAACGGGGACAGGGGTTATGAAAAAGCGGGGAATTGTTGTAGTCTTCTGCAGCCTTCTTGGAGGCTGCGCCGGCGGGGAGATCGTCCATCTTGCGAACAGTGCTAATCAACAGGTCCAGTGCGGCCCCTTTTCAGCGAAAGCCCCGGTGGCCCAATATTTCGAGGAGCGGTTCGGCGCGCCGGGCGCCGCCGCACAGCTAGGTGATGACGCCGAAACCAAACTTCGCATGTGCATCGAGGATTATCAGAGGCAGGGTTATGAGCCTGAGCGCCTCGTGAAACCTACCGCAGTGGCTGCGGAACTGGCAAAGCCGATTTATGAAGCAGCAGCGGCAGCCGATCAGGGCGACTATGCAACCGTGTTCAGAAATATGCGCGCGCTGGCAGCGCGAGGCGACACCAGAGCCCAGACGGTTCTCGGCAAGGCTTATCACGACGGCCTTGGCGTGCCGCAAAATTATGTCCAGGCCCACAAGTGGTACAACTTAGCGGCGGCGACCTCCGCAACATCGGGGTCAGAAAAAGAGCTTAGGGATATTGCCTTCGCAGAACGTGAGGCCCTTGCCGCACTCATGTCGCGGGAGCAGATTGCTGAAGCACAGAATCTGGCCCGCGAATGGAAGCCATCCTTGGCCAGATGATCCGCCGAGTCGCCCTTGTCCTTAGCGGCGCACCATGAAAGTATCGCTATGCAGGGATGGTTACTGTCTGTCTGTCTGTCTGTCTGTCTGTCTGTCTGTCTGTCTGTCTGTCTGTCTGAAGCAATCGCATGGGGGACGTGATGATGTTGCACCGCTCTTTGGTTTGCCTTCCATTGGTATTCGCTCTTGCGCTCACCACGTGCTCCAAGGAGGAGCCGCTGCCCGCACCCTACGCGGTGGAGGAGGTTTCCCTTTCTCAAATTTCCGCTGACCTTGCCGCCGGGACGACGACGTCGGTGGCGGTGACGAAGGCTTATATTGCACGCATCGAGGCCTTCAACGACGCCCTGAACGCCGTCATTTTGATTGCGCCCGACGCTCTAGACCAGGCGGCAGCCTCCGATGCACGCCGGGCACAGGGACATGGGCTCGGCCCATTAGACGGCGTACCCGTTCTTCTCAAAGACAACATCGACGCGGTCGGCATGCCGACAACGGCGGGGTCTTATGCCCTCGTCGAAAACATGCCCGCGCAGGACTCTGAAGTCGCAAAGCGCTTGCGCGCCGCGGGCGCTGTTCTTCTGGGCAAGGCCAATACTTCTCAGTGGGCCGGCCTTCGCACCACCGCCGCGTTCGCCGGAAGCACCGTCGGCGGCGGCACACATAACCCTTATGATCTGGCCCGCACAGCCGCTGGATCCAGCAATGGGTCCGGCATCGCTAGCGCGGCCAGCCTTGCCGCGGCCACTGTGGGCACCGACACCACGGGCTCCATTATGGGCCCGTCGTCGCTCATGGGTCTTGTCGGCATGAGGCCCTCCCTCGCCCTCATTTCCCGGCGCGGCATTGTGCCCGTCAGCCTGACCCAAGACACCGCCGGCCCGATGACACGCACCGTGACCGATTTCGCCATGATGCTCACCGTCATGGCCGGATCCGACCCCGGTGATCCGTGGTCAACGGACGCCGATATGCACAAGACCGATTATACGGCGGGCCTGAGCACCGACGCGCTGAAAGGCGTGCGACTGGGCGTATTCCGAGCAACGAGCAGTTATACGGAAGAGACCGGGCCCGTGTTCGAGGAAGCCCTTCAGGTGCTCGCCGCTCAGGGCGCCGAGTTGGTGGATCTTCCGGACGATATTTTGGAGGACCTAAGCCAGGAGCAACGTCTCATCATGTATTACGACATCAAAGAGGACATGGCCGCGTATCTCGCGGGCGCACCGGAGGCCGTGAAGATACGTACGCTTGCGGACATCATCGCCTTCAATAAAACCGATCCGCGCGAGAACATCCACGGCCAGGAGCATTTGGAAATAGCCGAAGCGACGGAGAACGGTCGGCAAAACCCCGAGTACATCAAGATCCTGGAGTACGCCCAGCGCAGAGCGGGAGCCGAGGGGTACGGAAAAGCCATGTCCGACTACAACGTGAGCGCGCTGGTGGCCGTCACGCGGGGTCCGGCAGGCTTGCTCCTGCCCGACGGCACAGCCAGAGGAGGCGCCGCTCTGGAGCGACCTAAGGGTGAGAGGCCTGCATCCATCAGCGGCACTGCGGCGCTCGCCGAGTTTCCCAACCTAACCGTCCCCATGGGAGATGTAGACAACCTGCCCGTGGGCCTGTCGTTTGTCGGACCGAAGTGGTCGGAACAAAGTCTGCTATCCTACGCCTACGCCTACGAGCAGGCATCGCATAAGCGCGTCCCTCCGACTGCATACAAACAGGCCGTTTCAGCCGACTGAGTTGAGGGGCAGCTTATTTGAGGGGCGCGAGTTTATCGAACGTGCCGAGCCGGGAGTAGAAGGCAAAACTGCCCCTTTTTACGGGCGATCCTTGGGATGAAATTCAGAGAGTTTCAGCATAATCACAAGGATCATCCTAGGCTGCCGCCCTATAATGCAGTATCATAGGCGCATCTTTTGAGGGCCTTTTGCCGCTTAAGATGTTCGGCCACGGTGGTGCCGAGGACGAGTTTAATGTTTGCCGCATGGCTCTTTGGCGAAAAGATAAGGGTCTTTGGTAACGCCGAATGACGGCAACGACTGCAGTTTTGGAGAGAGACCTAGTGAGACGTGATTTGTCAGTGAAGACGGGATTTCTGGTTACAGCCATGGCGATCTGCGGCACGGGCGGCGCGGTAGCCGAAGATAGCGCCACTCTGAAAGACCGTACGATCGGATACGTTCTGACAAGCAAGCATTGGGCCCTCTACCAAACGCCGGATGGCAAGACGGAATGCCCCCAGGGTTACAATGATGGGCCGCGTGAGCAGTTCAAGATTTTGTTTCCTGAGGACGGACAAAAGCGGACGCTCCTTGAAACCCAAATCGCGCGAGAGAGTGAGGTATGGCACCCGGGCACCTCGGAAGAGCCGTATTCTTTTAAAGAAGTGGCGGGAAAAGTCTCGTTGGGTCTGAACCTCGACGGAAGGGTTGACGCCAACGATTTTGTCAGCCCCGACGGAGATGAGGGGGTCGATAACCAACTGTACCGCACGATTGGCTGCATCGCGAACTTCAGGGGCCCTGATGGCACCGCCTACCATTTTGAAAATTCATTTATGCAGACCTACAATTTCAATAGATTTTTGATCGAGCTGACGGGCGTGGATAGCCTGACCAACGATGACGAGGTGACGGTGACTACGTATCGGGGCCTCGACGGAATGCTGACCGACGCCACCGGCAAGGACTTTATGCCGGGCGGAACACAACGCGTAGACATGCGTTGGGGCAAGTCGTTTATTCAGACGTTTAATGGCAAGATCGTCGATGGCGTATTGACCACCGACGCAGCTGACTTGGACATACCCTGGTCATCAACATTCGATACAAGCGGGATTCATTCCCTGCGCGACATGCGGTTTAGCCTGAAACTTACACCCCAAAGAGCTGACGGACTGATCGCGGGATATGCCGACGTCCAAAACTGGTACTATCATGCGACGACAACCTGGTCGACGCACCACCAGAGCTATGGCCAGGAGTCATCACCGTCGATGTATAGGACGCTGCGCCGTCTGGCCGATGCATATCCTGACCCGAAGACGGGTGATAACACTGCCATCTCCGTCGCCGTCGATGCAAAATTCACGCAGGTGTTTGTCCTGCATCCCTCACAAGAGGTGGCGGCGAAGAAAAACGAACGTCTGAACCGGGTGGCCTCAAGTCGGTAGGGTCACTTGTTCGTAAGGTACGAACGCCCGAACGGGCTAGCGCAAGATAGGAGGTTCCTATGAACGATCTCAACCGGCGTCGTGTCCTGCGCGGCATGTTGAACGGGGGCGCAGTTACAGTCGCACTGCCGCTCCTTAACTGCTTTCTCAATACCAACGGCACGGCCTTGGCGTCGGGCAAGCCGATGCCGGTGCGATTCGGCACATGGCACTGGGGGCTTGGGATGGCCAAGAAGGTGTTCATTCCGAAAAAAACCGGTCCCAACTTTGATCTGCCTGAGGAAATCGCATCGCTGGAACGGGTTCGTGACCACATCAACCTCTTCACCAACTTAACGGCATTTCGCGATAATTATGAGAACCTTTGTCACTACACCGGTTGGGTGATCCAGAGAACCGGCAGCGCCCCGAAGGACGGAAACGATATTCCGGGGGAAACCATCGACGTCACCATCGCCAACCAGCTTGGCCTCACCACGCGTTTCAAATCCCTGACCGTGACTGCCACGGGAGAAAATCGCAGCCTTCTCAGCTACGAAAACAGCACCACACCCAATACTCCAGAGACCTCGCCCGTGAAGTTATACACACGCCTGTTCGGGCCGGAGTTTCCCGATCCCAATGCGGCTACGTTCACACCTGACCCGCAGCTTATGGTCCGCAAGAGCGTGCTGTCCGGCGTTATGGACGATACGCGGCATCTAATGCGAAAGGTGGGTGCGGAGGACAGGGCGCGGCTTGATCAATACTTCACCGGTCTGCGCCATTTGGAGCAACAAATGGCGCAGCGGCTGACGAAGCCGGTGCCGATCGCGGTCTGCCAGCCTGCGGGCACCGATCCTGAGGAAGACCTTCCGGCGGGAAAGGAAGCTGAACTGGTCGCAGCCCGCCATCGCATGATGACAGAACTCATGGTCATGGCCTTGGCTTGTGATCAGACGCGCGTTTTCAACTTAGCCTATAACACCAGGAACGGGGACACCAACAAGGCAGGCTATGAGAAGCCGCATCACACCGCGACCCACGAAGAACCCGAAGACTATACCCTTGGATATCAGCCCATGTGCTCGTGGTTTACCCGTCGGGCTATGGAGTCCTGGGCTTATTTTGTGGACGCCTTCACAAAGATCAAGGAGGGCGACGGGACACTGCTCGACAATGTCTTGATCTACGCTACCACCGACCACGGCTACGCCAGAATTCATTCGCTCGATGGAATGCCGGCCTTCACCGCTGGCCGCGCGGGTGGCCGCGTCAAGACCGGCTTACACATTGACGCTGGAGGCACCACCGCCGTTCGCATCGGCTACACCGCACTGCGCGTCATGGGTGTAAATACACCGTCGTGGGGCACCAAAAGCAACAATACTTCGAAGGAGATCGGAGAAATCCTGGTCTAAGGGACGGCGCGGATTCCTGAATGCGTCTGAGCTCGCTTATGGGTCCGGCGGCGCGATGACAAGCGCGAACGTGGCCAATATTCGCGTGATGCCTTCGGTGACATGCACTGAAGACAACGTGGTTCCCGTGATGATTTGGATCTCGCTATCCTCCTCTATTCTGCCGTATCGCGTGCCTTTGAACTCGCCGTACCGTGCACCCTTGAACTGGGCGCGCCATGCGGGCAACCTGATTTCATTGTACCGCTCCCAACACTCCAGCACCTCTATGTCGGTAATGGCCCCACTTTCATCCAGCCCGACGGCATAGCTGACCCAATCGTCTTTCCCGTGGACCTGATCGATGATGAACCAACCGCCAGTGGAGACGCGCCAGACCCTGACTTTTCGGTTCCACAGCTTTACGTCGGCCGCCGAAACAATCTTCTCGATCTCCTGGTCCGAGAGCGTGCGGAAATCCGATGTAAAGGTCGCGCCGGGAAAGAGTAGATTCTGCGCCTGATCGAGGGTCAGATAGTGGGCCCCGGCCAATGCGGGCGCGCTAGCTATCACCGCCGCGGGAACCATTAAAAATTGCCAACGCATCGCTCAACTCCCGCATCGGATCTAACAAAATGTAAACGTTGGGCACCAGCCTGTAAATGGCCCCTCGCCGCCCGCATTCATTGACGCTCATCTCCAGGCCTTGCTGCAAGAATCATTCACTCCAAAGGGCTTTGGTATAGGGATGTGCATTTGGAATTGATATCGGCTATGGGCGGGTTCGCGATTCCGCCCCTGCGGCGGGGTTCCACATCTCAGTGACAGACCTGTCGGCGCACAGCGAAATCCCCCAAGCTCCACACGCCACACGCCACACGCCACACGCCGGCGGAGGCAGCCATGACAAAAATAGATTCACGGGTGATCGACCTCTACAACACCTACATTCACACTTCTCTGTCGCGGCAGGAATTTTTAGCGCGGGCTATGCACATTGTCGGGGTGGCGGGCGCCGCAACGGCGCCTACCGGATTGGCTCTATACCCCGTCCCTATGAGCCGTTGAAAAAAGAGGCAGTTCATTCTTTTTTGGGGGGCGCGGAATGGCGAGGCGCATGCCATGACCACGGTTTACGAGGAATTTTCTAAAGCAGTTTCGGAAACGCCGGATGCCGCGTTTCTCTGCGTGTTAGATGAAGCGGGTGTGCCGCGGGATATCTCCTATGGTGTGGCGGCGCGGGATGTTGCTGTTTGCCGGAAAATCTATGCTGACGCAGGATTCGATCACAGCCACCGGGTGGCAGTATTGCTGGGCCAATGCCCGGAGATGGTGTTTCATTTTCTGGCGTTGAACGACCTAGGCTGCACCATGGCACCGGTGAACCCGGACTACCGCCATGCCGAGCTGCTTTACCAGATGGATCACAGCGAGTCCGACATGGCGGTCGTGCTGACCGACCGAGTGGGCGATTTGCAAGCCGTGGGCGCGCAATTAGGCCGTCCCTTCCCGGTGATCGACATCGCCAAGTTCTCGGACGGCGTGCCAACAGTTAGAAAATCTGCACCAGAGGCCGGTCCGCCAAACGAAAAATCCATCGCCAGCATTTTGTACACCTCTGGCACGACGGGCCAGCCCAAGGGCTGCTTAATGAGCAATCAGTGCCACTTGATGTCCGGGGAGTGGTACGCAAGCCGCGGCGGTTATCTGGCCATGACCCGCACTGAAGAGCGGTTTTATAACCCGAGCCCATTTTATCACATCAACAATATGGCGGTGTGCCTGAGCTGTGTAATCTTGACGCGCAGTTGCCTCATTCTCGCGGTGCGGTTTAGCCCCAACCGATGGTGGGGCGAGGTGGCCACCTCGCGCGCAACGGTGATTCATTACCTCGGAATCATGCCTTCCATGCTGATGAAACGGCCTGCGGCCGATGAGGACCGTGCACACAAAGTGAAGTTCGGTTTTGGCGGCGGGATTGAGCCGCAGCTTCATGGGCCCTTCGAGGAACGTTTTGGTTTTCCGTTGGTGGAAATTTGGGGCATGACTGAAATGCACGCGTATTTTCAGCCCACGAAGAGCCACGGCATATCGACACCCGGGCCTTTGGGAAACCAACGCCGGACTATCTGGCCAAGATCGTTGACGACAACGGTCAAGAAGTGCCGCGCGGCACCATGGGCGAGCTTTTAGTGCGCAGCGGTGGTTACGATCCGCGCCTTGGGTTCTTTTCCGGATACCTGAAGAACGATGAAGCGACCGAGAAAGCTTGGAGCGGCGGCTGGTTTCACAGCGGCGATGTGTGCATGCGGGGTGAAGACGACATGCTCTACTTCATTGACCGTAAAAAGAACATCGTGCGGCGCGGCGGCGAGAACATTTCGGCGGCGGAAGCGGAAGCAACAATCCTCACCCACGCAGCGGTGGCGCAAGTGGCAGTAATCGCGGTGAAAGACGAGTTGCGCGAGGAAGAGGTGATGGCCTGTGTGGTGCTGAAAGAGGGAAAGGGCCCCTCGGAGGTGCTGGCCAAAGACATCTTCCACTGGTGCAACTGAAACTCGCGTATTTCAAGACGCCGGGATGGATGGTGTTTCGGGACTCACTACCGCTGACGCCATCGCAGCGCTTGCACCGGGCGAAGATATTCCCGTCGGACGTCGACCCACGGGAAGATCTGGGCGTAACGGATTTGCGAGCGCTGAAAAGGCGGTGAGCAGGCGCGGTTTTTATAGCCTCGCGTCGGCGCCGTCCTGAATTCAATCCATCGCTGCGGTAATGGCGTTGCCGCGGGTAGCCTTGGTCTGTAAGCTTGTAGGCGCCGCCCCGCCCCGCGCTACCATTTTTCCATAAACGGCCGCGCGTCCAGTTCGTGGGTCCAAGAGCTGGGCTCTTGGTTGTGGAGGTACCAATACGCCTCGGCAACAGACTCCGGACGCATTAATTGGTTTTCCGCGAGATTCTTTACGGCCTGCTCCCCCTGGGAGTCCCTGATGCGTTCATGCACCCACGCTGTGTCTACCGCCGCGTCAATAATAAGTGGACCACATGGGTGTTTTTGGGGCCAAGCTCGCGGGCCATGGACTGGGCAACCGCCCTGAGGCCAAATTTTGCGCTCGCAAATGCGGAGAACCCGGCCGAGCCGCGCATGCTGGCTGTCGCCCCGGTAAAAAAGATTGAGCCCCGGCCGTGCTTAAGCATGTGACGCGCAGCTTCCCGCCCGGTGAGGAACCCGGCGTAACATCCCATCTCCCAAACCTTGCGGAAAACCCGCTCGGTCGTTTCTAAAATCGGAAATCGAACGTTACCGCCGATGTTGAATACACAGACCTCAGGCGTACCCGCCGCCGCAGCTTCTTCCATAAATCGGGAAATATCCTCTTCCTTGCGGGCATCGATGGCGCGCGCAACGCAGGTGCCGCCGATTGCCTCAATCTCCGCCTGGAGGGACGCGAGTTTGTCGCCCTGGCGACGCCCCGCAAAAACCGTGAAGCCTTCGCGCGCAAAACGTTTGGCGACGGCGCCACCGATATAATCCCCAGCGCCAACGACAATACAGACCCTCCCCGAGTTCATCTGCTTCTCCTCGAAGTCGTCATCGAACTAATCAGGACCCACCGCGCTGACCCCTGAGCGATGCCTGAGAGGGCTAACGCGGGCATTGTCAGATTAAACCTAACTGGTCTGCGAGGACCATGATATCGCGGCCCTCAGGCTGCAAGCTACCGCCACTCAGTCAGAGCAGCAACGCGGTTGAGCTTTAAGGTTTGGCGGTTGTTGAGCTATCGCCCAATCTCCTGATGATATGCATTCCCAATCTCTCGCATAGCAGCGCCGTATGAGCGTAGCCTATCCGTCACGATGACTTCTGGGCGGCCATATCGCTTTATGGTTTTGAGAAAAAACGTCAATGCTGCCTTACGATCTCGCCTCTTTGTGACTAATGTCTCAAGCCGTTCGCCTTCGTGATCGACAGCCCGCCATAGGTAGTGAGTTTCGCTGACGACTGGTTGCCAATGTGAAGGAAACTAGCAAAAAGCAATATTAGAACAAGTTACTGAAACTTATTGAATATTGGGACTTTCTTACTCTGAAAATCCGCTTCTGCCGGACGCCCCTCGACCATTTGCCGTGGCATAAAGTGCTTAAAATTTACAAATTCGGAGCTACCATTTCTTCGTACGGGATTGGTTTAGTTCGATCCAGCGTGCGAGTGACCCTTGACATTTCGTACTTTAGACCTGTCGCTGAGTTGAAAAGAAGCACCTGCTCATGAGGCGTTACCCGACCGTTTTTCAGCGACTGAAGATAGGCGGCATATGTCGCGGCTCCTTCCGGGCACATTAAAAACCCCTCTTCCTGTGCAACCTCGTTGCGTGCGTCCAGGATCTGCTTGTCCGTCACTGAGATCGCAAACCCTTTAGACTCGCGCACGGCACGGAGAACTAAAAAGTCACCTATTGCGACCGGTACGCGAATTCCTGCAGCAACGGTATGAGCGTCTTCCCAAAGAGGCGCATGCTCTTGTCCCTCGTCATAGGCCTTGACGATCGGCGCACAGCCGCTTGCCTGCACCGCAACCATCCGCGGGCGTTTTGGCCCAATCCAACTGATCGCTTCCAACTCATCAAAAGCCTTCCACATTCCAATTAAGCCAGTACCGCCCCCAGTGGGATAGAAAACCACGTCCGGCAATTCCCAGTGCAACTGCTCCGCAAGTTCCAGCCCAATCGTCTTCTTTCCCTCGATCCGATATGGTTCTTTTAATGTGGAAACATCAAACCACCCGACTGATGCCTTGCCATCCGCAACAATCTTTCCACAGTCGTTGATCAGCCCATTCACCAGATAGATGGAAGCGCCCTGGATCTCAATTTCGGATACGTTGATTTCTGGAGTGTCAGCGGGGCAAAAAATCGTCGTGCGCAACCCGGCGCGGCTAGCATATGCCGCCATAGCCGCACCGGCATTTCCGTTCGTAGGCATAGCCAAGTGCTCCAAACCCAACTCCTTGGCCATCGACACCGCCAACGCCAACCCCCGTGCTTTGAAGGAGCCCGTGGGCAATCGACTATCATCCTTAACTAGGATGGACTCTGAATTCACACCGCACTTATTGGCAATTCGCGGCAGCGTCATCAGCGGCGTAACAACTTCGCCCAACTCAACGATATTTTCGGAATTCGTAACGGGAAGAAATTCACGATATCGCCAAAACCCGCCACCGCGGGTTGCAAGATCCTCTTTGGTAAAGGCAGCAGCGAGCGCAGAAAGATCGTATCTTACCAATAGAGGCTTGCCCGCCTCGGATAAGCCGTAAACATGGCCCGGTTCGTAGACTTTGCCGGTCACCGAACACTCAAGATGAGTCACGAAGGATTGAAATTTAGACATGCAGCTTTGGCCTGACCGATTTTCTTTACCAGTCGCAATGTTAGTTTACTGCATGACTTCGCATTGTTCGAGGGGTGTTAGTTTTGGGCTATAGGCCACTGGCGCCGGACCTATCAGTACAGAGTATACAAAGAATCGTCAGGTCTTAGCTCCTGAGTTGAAGGATCGGGTTCCCTCGAGATCGTGCCAACCTCACCTTCCTCCAGCTGCTGCTCCCTGACAAGCACGGCATTGCCCATGACCAAACGATCCACGTCGGTATTGAGGAAACACCGGTAAGCATCGGTAGGCGAACAAACGATCGGTTCGTCATTCACATTAAAGCTAGTATTGACGAGCACCGATACCCCCGTCAATTGGGAAAATTTGGAAAGCAGCGCATGCAAGCGAGGGCTACGAGTTTCATCTACAGTCTGTATGCGTGCCGAATAGTCGACGTGAGTGACAGCAGGGAGTACCGAGCGGACCACATCCAATCTATCAAATCCCGTCTGTTCCGCGGCCTCAGGTGAGTGCGGCGTGCGGTGTTGCTCGAGGATAGACGCGACAATCAACATATATGGGCTCTCCCGATCTATGTTGAACCATTTGTGCGCCTCTTCTGCCAGGACGATGGGAGCAAAGGGCCTGAAGCTTTCGCGGTGTTTTACCTTAAGATTCAATTTGCGCTGCATGTCAGGACGGCGTGCATCGGCAAGGATTGAACGACCGCCAAGCGCGCGGGGCCCGAATTCCATGGCTCCATCGAACCAGCCGACAACTTCGCCGCGCGCAAGCGCCTCGGCTGTGGACTGAATCAGGTCAGCCTCATTCAAAAGGTCGTAATTCGCCCCCAGACTGCCTAGGCTTTTTTCCATGAAAGCTTGTGTGAAATTCGGGCCCAAGCGGGCGCCGCGCATAGAGTCCGGGATTACTGGTGTTCTGGAATCTCCCGTTGACGAGTAATAGTTCTGCAAGGCGCAACCGAGCGCTCCACCGGCATCGCCTGCCGCCGGCTGTATCCAAATGTCGTCCACTGCACCCGATCTCAGTATTTCGCCATTAGCCACACAATTGAGAGCGACACCTCCGGAGAAGCATAATCGTCGAGCGCCTGTTTGGGCGACGGCATAGCGCGTAAGCGTTAGTAGCGCCTCTGTAATCAGCTTCTGAACCGATGCGGCCACGTCCATATGGCGTTTCGTAATATCCCCATTGCGCGCGCGCGGCGGGCCGCCCAGAAGCGCCTCAAATTTCTCGTTGAACATTCTGCTTCCCGCCAGAAAGTCGAAGTAGTCCATGTTTAGCCGGAAAGATCCGTCTTCGTTCAACTCGATGACTTCGCCGCGAATACGTTCGGCGAACCGCGGATCACCGTAGGGAGCAAGCCCCATGAGCTTGTATTCACCGTCATTGACACGAAAACCACAGTAAGCTGTGAACGCCGAGTAGAAAAGGCCCAGGGAGTGAGGGAAATGGATCGCCGATAGTCGGGTTAGGACATTGCCGCGGCCGCTGAAGATACTGGTGGTGTCCCACTCTCCAACGCCGTCAACCGTGACGACCACCGCATCTTCAAACGGAGAAGGGTAAAACGCGCTCGCCGCGTGACTCACATGGTGCGGGCATGTAGCGACGTTCCAATTCTTACGCCTAGACGGCGACAGCATGTTCAATTTAGAAGTGATTTCTTCTAGCGGGTCGCGCTGGCCCAAAAAATACTTGCGGCCAAAGCGCTGAAAATTCTTGAGGCTCCATGGCGCGGCATCGACCATCGACCTCAACTGGCGATCACGCTTTAGTCGTGGTGTCTCATAGTAGACAATAGCATCAACGTCATCGAGAGTGCAATTTCCCGCGACCAGACAATACTGAATCGACTGGGCTGAAAACGACGCATCGTGTTTGATGCGGGAAAACCGTTCCTCCTGAGCCGCCGCGAGAATGTGTCCGTCATCAAGGAGGGCGGCAGCGCTGTCATGAAAAAATGCAGATATGCCCAGCGTTTTACGGCCCATGATCGTCCTCCGGCGATTTCACGATCCAGTTTGTCGATACTCTTTGTTTGCGCTCGAGCACCGTAGTGCGTGCCCAGCGCAACAGTCTTATGGCAAGGCCTGCCGGAACAACTACCAAGCTGAAAAATACAAGCAAGATAGCATCTATAATACGCATCGCGAGCGGATCGAAATGCCGAGCTCCATATGTGTACATCGGCGCCACTAGCTCGGGCCTAATCATAGCTAGCCCGGCTACCACGACCGCAACAACCAGCAGCGCACTAGATAGTGGCCGAGAGAAAAGTGTGACGACTAGGCCTAGCGCAACTAACGGGGTGGCAAACGCCAGAGCTCGAATAATTATTTTGGCTGTCTTTGTTGTGATCATGGATTGGCTAGAAAGTTTTTGTGAAGGCCGAACGAAGCGGGCCTTTTATCTCGCGAACAAAGGCGTCAGCAAGCAATTCCTGCGCCCACGCCGAGGGGGGGGCCGTCGTGAGGATACCGCTGGTATTTCTCGGCCACCAAAGCCCGATCAACTGTTGTCATCGGCTTCAAAACAATTACCGGCCGGCCGACAAGTTTTTGAAGGCTTTTCAGCAGTACCGATTCCTGAGGATTAGCAATTATCTCACCTTTAACGAGCTCGTCACTGTCAGGCAAATAGACGGGCCAGATCTGTGCGCCCGATGCCTTGATCTGAGCGACGGCCTCGACAAATTTATGATCGTTCTCGTAGTTTGAGATAAACCCGTCTTTCGGCCAATGCACGCGAGGTGATAATCTGATATCAATGAATGGCGTGCTGAAGAACATATGATCCCAGGAGTACAGCCGCCGAGCGGACAGCAGATTGATGGCCCGGGCGGACGTGCGCCGCCGCAAGCGCCGATACTTTTTTACAAGTGACCTTAACAGTTTGTCACAATCGCCTAGCTTGAGTCGCTCCTGTGCCCATGAAGCCGTAATCCTGTCGTCGATAAGGTACTGGTCGTTACATAGTTCTACCGGCGCATTCGTGTCGGGGGTTTGCATTCTCAACCCACGAAAAACGCCACCAATGCGACGATTGACGTGCCAGTACCTAAAGCGAGAGAGATCACGCTTGATGAACGCGAGCACAACAATGTCCGGCTTGTACCGATCCAGTACGCTCGCCGCTGTGTCTACCATTTGCAATATGCCATGCCCCGAGCGGCCGTAATTCAGAATGCGAACCGGCCCAAGCCCTTCCGCCGTCATTTCTTTTTAAGAAGTACGGCCACTCAACGCCTTCTAGGTCGTCTGCGATAGCACCGTTGCCAGGGAAGCTGGTATAGGAATCTCCCAGTATCAGTATGTTAATGGCGCTGGGGCTGAATTCCTCGTCCGTGAAGCCGACGTTTCCATTTCCATCTGTCACAACCGGGTGAGTTTCGACCACCCGATCGCCAATTATTCCCACGCGGACGGCCGTGCTGTTCGGATCCATGTCGTAGCCCCTAGCCGGATCATAATTTTCTATAGCCTTATCCATTACGGCAAAGAGATGTTGCGCTTCAGTTTCTTGTCTTGGAAAAGCGAAATACTCTCCTCGAATGCCTGCATGGGCGTATAGCCACGCGCGATAAAGCACTTCAGTAGCGACGACCCCAAACGCTAGTGCTCCCACAGCGGCCTTCGCCGCAAGTGCGCCGTAACTAAAGCCAATGCTTAATCCAAGAATGGAGGCCGATGCGGCAATAAGCAGCAAGTACATATGGTTTCGTTCAGAGAACTTGATGAACGGGGCATATTTATATCCGGTGCCATCTTCTCCAACAAAAAATTGGACCTCCTGGTGCGGAGACAATTCAAACAGTCGGTCAAGTGCACGAAACGCCTGCCGATAGCGCCGTGTGCGGCGGCTTATAGACCATAATAGATTTAAAAGATATTGGTTCGACGGGTCCATTTTAAGCTCCCGGCGCAAATGGAATTCTGCGGCAGGCCAGTCCTCACTCGTTATCGCCGTTCTGAGTGAAGTCTCGAGTTGCTCTAAATTAAACTTGGTGAAATTTTCCACTCAGCGCCCCAAACATAAAATTCAGACAGCTCTGTCCGCACTGATCAGCATCCGCACAAATCATAGGTTTGTTTTAATGCATAGGGTGAGAAATCAGCAATGGCAGCATTCTCGACGTAGCGCGGAGGATCACATGACATAAGTTAAATTATCGCTCTTCGCAGAATCACTCAAACTTGTAATTGGCGCGGCACGGCGGGCACGCCCGCTAGATAGGCGTCAAAACCGAAGACGGCACTAACATCGGCATCTGCGTTGAGGAAATCGAATGCACCGCCGCCGAATAGAGCGATTCTCGCGATACCTGCATCAACCTCGACATGCGCTTGCCGGAGCCAGGCGAGTGGAAGTTCGCCTGCGACGTCGGAACCACGCTCACCCCCATGGCCGATGACTGAGACATGCCTCTCCCCTTGAAGTCCACAAATATCTCCCAGCCGCGAAACCATGTTATGCGATGGCTACGCAACGGTAGGGCGGAACCTAACTTTTGGAATTCAACGGCGTCAACTCTTGCATCGACAGCAAGACCCGCGTTGAAAGCTCTTGCTCCTTCAAACCGGCCTAAACACTCGGCGACCGAAAACGCGCTGAGTCTTGTGATAGAGCCATCCGCTCTAGATCGTGTTGTCAAGAGAACACACACCCAAGAAAATACCAGCGGGGCATATTCATCGACCACCCTATACAAGATAGCGCTGATATAGCGGCGCCTGACTACGAGAGCCCGGGCGGTATAGAAAAAGAAAGGGAGGCTAGGATTTCTCCTAGCCTCCCCAATCTCCACCAGAACTTAGATATTAGTAGTTGAAGCGTATGCCGACCCGGAACATCCGGCCAATACGACTGTAGTAATCAGCGTCATTAAAGCCGGAGTACCAGCCGTTTCTAAAGTTGGCCGCAACCAACGGTGGATCACGGTTCAGCACGTTCTGAACGACGCCGTACAGAGTCGCGTGGTCATCCAGGATCGAATAGTTAACCGCGGCATCGAAGACATGGACCGCGCCAATGGAATTTTCATTGATCGTCGGTGCGGCGGCCGTCGCATCCGGGCACGACGTCGTACACACGATAAAGTCGTTTCTGTACACACCCGACCCCTTGCCGCGCCAAGTCACCGTGCCTGAAAACTGATCAAGCGAGTAAGTAAACGACGTATTCCAGCGGAAGTGCGGCGTGCCCAGGCCGACGCCAAGACCAAAGACCCCGGCGCCGATGATACCGGCACCCTCAATTAACGTTATAGCGCCGGTTACTGGATCGGTTTCGGTCGTGTCCAGCGAGAACACATAGTTTGCTAGACCGCGGATCGCCATATCGCCTTCCCAGCCACTAACAATGCTGTCCATCGGGAAGTTGTAGCCGAACTCGAAGTCGATCCCGTCCGTCATCTGCTTCAGCACGTTCTGAGGCGAATCGGCAACGTAGTTAATATTGCCGGTAACATTGCTGCCATCACCGCCGCCAATGCGCACTATGGAGCTACAGAACGCCTTAACGCCAGCGAAGCAACCATTGACCGTGTCCTGCGAGGCTATGATGGTGATCGCATCCTTGATGTTGATCCGGTAGTAGTCGAGCGATGCCGTGAAGCCCGGCGCCCAGCTCGGCGAGTAAACAATGCCAACACCCGTCGTATCCGCCTTTTCGGGCTGCAGATTCGGGTTGCCGACGTCGGCCGTAACCACGTCATTAGTAATCAAATTACTCTGGAACGGGTCGACGATCTGCCCCGTGCCCGCGCGGCCTGCGTTGAACAGATCGCCTAGGTTCGGTGCACGGATATCGCGCGACTGGGTAACGCGGAAGGTGTAATCCGTCTGGGGCGTGTAGGTCACACCCGCCTTCCACGTGCTCGAAAAACCGGATTCACTGTACTGGGCGCCGCGCACTGCGGCGTTGAGATCTAGCGTTTCCGCCCAGTCTGTATCCTTGGCCAGCGGCACAACGGCTTCAATGAAAGCTTCGCTCACGCTCCACTTGGCGTTAGTCGGTATGTAGTTGCCGGCGAAGAAGCGTCGATTGCGGTCGTCGTCGCTTGCGATACCCTTGACTTTCTCAATCCGGTGCTCGGCGCCGAAGGCGATAGAGACCGGACCGGCCCAGGTTTCCAATGGTTCGCCAGCCGCCTCGACCGAGAATACGTCCTGCGACAAGACCGTCATGGCGGTCCCTATTGAGGTGACATAATCGTATTCCAGCGCACCGTTCACGTTTATTCCGAACGGATTGTAGGGAATACATCCGTTGCCGGGACTGGTGAGGGTCGAACGGCAAACAATGGCACCCGTGGCCGGGTCAATCACCGAGTCAATCGCCTTATCAAACGGTGATGTTGGCCCTCTGGACTGCAGATTGTCCGGCGCGCGGGTCGAGTTGTGGGTCGTGCTTCTGGCGTAATAGAGATCCCAGCTCCAATCCGTATAGAGCCAGCCGAAGTCGCCTTCAAGGCCAAAGACATAGCGCCGCTGCGTACGGCCGTTATCCGCCTTGATGTCAAGCGGCGTACTCCCGTCTGAGAGCGTAATAGGCAGACGGGGACCAGCAGCCAAGAAATGGCCTATTGTTAACGAGCTGATCCCGCCGGCAACCATTTTCGACCGGATGTCTTCCGGCATAAACGCGTTGTCGCTAAAAACTTTCATACCAAATTCAAAATTCGGCACCAGGGATTCGTTCCGGGCGTGCGTGTAGGCATAGGAGAGCTCGGTGTACGCATTGACGTTATCCAACAAGTCATAGCTAAAGCGCGTAAAGAAGTTCGTGCGTTGCACTTCGAGATCTAAGGTCGGCCAGCGCCAGATGTTGGACTGCTCATAGTCGCCGCCGATCATGAAAGTACCCGATTTAGTTCCGAAAGTGAACGGAGCCTGCTTGCCGCCCTCAAGAAACTGAATGCCGCGGAAAGGCGAAGCGGCGCCGTTGAGGCTATCCGCAACGATCACGCCGCCCGCGGTAGCCCGAACACCAACATGCTTGGCAATGATATACTGGGGCAAACCGCTTCCTGGAGCGTAATCCGGATTCAAAACCGACGCCCTGGAATTGCGAGGATTGTTCCAAGGCCGGTTGCCGTCACCGTCAATACCCGCAGAGTAGGTGTGCTCGGCGAAGAACAGAGCATGGCCGCGACCGCCGGAAAATGACCCCCCCGCCGTCAAGCTAAATTTGTAGTTCTCGTCGTCGCCATAAGTCGTGACGCCACCCTGAATGTCGCCCTTAATGCCGGTGAATTTCTTGTCGAGAATGAAGTTCACGACACCGGCCAGGGCGTCGGCGCCGTACACGGCCGAGGCGCCGCCGGTCACCACGTCAACGCGCGAGACCAGCCCGCCCGGGAAGCCGTTGACGTCCGGCGTACTGCCGTTGTTATCGAAGCCGGCAAGAGTCGCACCCACAACACGCTTGCCGTCCAGGAGCACCAGAGTACGCACCGCGGCCAAGGCGCGTAGGTTCAACTGATTCACACCGCCCGTACCGGAGCTGACGGTTGCCCCTGCGTTGGTTGTAGTTACGCTGCCTTGAAGGGCCGGCAGCCGGTTCACCGCGTCGGCGATATTCGGCGTTGCGATGATAGTGAGATCGTCGGCGCTCAGCACCGAAACAGGGGTCGGTGCCTCGAAACCGTCGCGCACAATGCGCGAGCCGGTCACAATGATCGATTCAAGTGCGGGGGCTTGCGCGGTCTGATCCTGCGCTTGCACGCCCTCAGACCCAAACGCTAGTAGAGCCATGACGGCCGTCGAATAACTCAGTGTCTTTGTAAAATCAGTGCTCGATCGCTTGCTCATACGACTATCCCCTTAAAAATCAGGTCGGATGCCAACTCGCCACACACTGCCAGCGCCCCAGCCTGTGGGACGCGCACGGTGTCAGAGCCCTCCTTGTAATCACTTTGATAAACCTCCAAAAATCCGTTAGCAACTCGAATCTAAACTATAAAACCAGAACCTAAAGCGTCTATTTCCGCAGCCAGGGTGATACACATCGAGCAAAGAAATCGGCATCTTCTTGCCCTTGGCGGTCGAAACACCCCTATGGCGGTCCTATGGCGGTCGAAATACTATCCAACAGTGCATTTTCCTACCCTTTCTGAATTAACGTGTGAAGCCCACCGCAAAAACAAGCGCTCCGAATTGTGTTGCTATAGAAGCACACATAAAATCTTTTTTGAAGGCGGAGCGCATTCATCGGCCACTCTCTAAAAGGTTACGCGGTTGGCTTTGGCTGCACCGACAGATATTCGCACCAGGCGAACGGGATCGACAAAATGCAGCGAGCGGCGCCGGGCATTGATGGCCTCAGCACCTTAATTTGCCTCAGCCTCACAACGATTGACTTTGGGAGGAGCATGTCTGAGAGGTAAGTAAGCCTAGCTGCCTATCTCTAGCCCCCGTTGCTCAGGTCGACTCTCTCAATGCCCCTTGCACCAATGCGCCTTGCGACAAAAAACCGGGCCTAGCCCCGCAGCTTACGCCGGGGGTAGCGCTTATATCGGCAATGCCGTCGTAGTTTTTATTTCTGAAACCGTGACGTTGGTATTTACCTCACGAATTCCGGGTATTTTCGATAGCCGCTCAAAGAAAAACTCCTCATAAGTGCGAATGTCTCGGGCAACGACCCGCAGCAGAAAGTCGTAAGCACCCAGGACCACGTGGCATTCAATTACCTCGGGAAAATCCAGGATGGCGTCTGCGAACGCCGTGATATTTTTCTTGGTATGTTCAACAACCTTGACCTGAACAAAAAACTGGGCGCTCAGGTTCAGCTTTTCACGATTCAGGATGGCTACAATCTTGGAAATGTATCCCATCTCTTTAAGGCGTTGAATTCGGCGCCAACACGGTGACTGGGATAGTCCGACGATACCGGCGATTTCCGAGGCCGACTTGGTCGCGTTTTCCTGCAATACCTTTAAGATCTTGATGTCGATCTTATCGAGCTCAGTACCCATATGTCTCTACTCCCGGCGCGCCATCGTTGACCTTATGATTTAGATAGCGAGCTACTAACGTGTCATTTCCCTTTGATCACTTTACGTCTACGCATGTATGGAGTGACCTAATCCGCGCAATGAGGCTTCAAAGAACGATTCAGAAAGCGTGGGATGGGCATGAATAACCCCCGCAATGTCGCCCAACGTCGCGCCCATCTCGACGGCAATTGCAAATTCAGCCGAAAGCTCTGAGATGTGAGCTCCGACGGCTTGCACACCTAAGATGCGGTGATCGCTTTTGCGCGCAATCACACGCACAAAACCGCCGTCGTCGCCGCGGTCCATGGTTAAGGCACGGCCATTGGCCGACAACGGAAACTTTGCGGTGAGCGTATCAGACTCGGTCTCAGCGAAATCGCCCGGACCGGCTCCTACGCTCACAATTTCGGGATCTGTAAAACAGACGGCCGGAATCGCCAAAGGGTTGAAGCACCGCCGATGCCCGGCAATGATTTCAGCGACCATTTCACCCTGGGTAGAAGATTTGTGCGCCAGCATCGGCTCACCGACGAGATCGCCGATAGCCCAGACGCCGCGCATTGAGGTTTGGCACTTGTCGTTGACCTTCACGAAAGGACCGTCTAAATCCACGCCCATTGCCTCCAGTCCCCAGCCACTCGTCCTGGGACGACGGCCAACGGTGACGAGCACCCTTTCGGCCTTCACCGTCAATACCTTTCCGTTCTTGTCCTCAATCACCACCTTGCCGGACTCATACGCGCCTACTTTAGCCTTCAAATGCAGCGTCACACCCATACGCTCTAAGCTGCGAGCAACAGGCTTGGAAAGTTCTTCGTCGTACAGTGGAAGAATTCCGTCTTGCGCCTCTACGATCGTGACTTCTGCGCCTAATTTCCGAAAAGCCGACCCGAGTTCGAGGCCGATATAGCCTGCCCCCACAACCACCATGTGTTTGGGAAGTTCGTTAAGCGATAGCGCCTCAGCGGAGGAAATAATTAAGTCGCCAAACGGCAAATGCGGCAACTCGACCGGTCCCGACCCGGTCGCTAAGATCACATGCTCGGCGCTAATTGAGGTCGGCCCTTCTGCGGTTTCGACCGAGCACGTTTTAGCGTCGGTGAAAGTTGCTCTTCCCAACACGGTGCGCACTTTCGCCCGTGCGAGAAGCGACGAGACGCCGCCATTCAATTTATCGACAATCTCATCTTTCCACCGGATGGTTTCGCTGAACTTCAACACCGGCTGGCGCGGCATCGAAATACCCCGCCAGCCTTTGCCGGCAGACCGGCTCATGTCCGCAAAAGTGTCGGCGACATGAATCAATGCTTTGGAGGGAATGCAGCCACGGATCAAGCACGTCCCGCCGAGCCTGTCCTGCTCAACCAAAATCGTGTCCAGACCCAGTTGCCCGGCACGAATTGCGGCGACATACCCACCTGGCCCTCCGCCCACGACGAGGACGTTAGTCTTTATTTTACTTGCCATGATTTAACACAAAAACAGTGTGGTGGGATGTTCGAGCATCGCCTTTATCTTTTGAATGAATTCCGCAGCGTCGTAGCCGTCAACAACTCTGTGATCGAACGAAGACGACAGATTCATTAGCTGGCGCGTAACAGTTTGGCCGTCACGCAGAACGAGCCGTTCCATGATCTTGTTGGGCCCAATAATTGCGACCTCCGGGCGGTTGATGATCGGTGTCGTAACCACGCCCCCAAGCGGACCAAGGCTCGTTATTGTAATTGTCGCGCCGGTAAGTTCGTCGCGCGATGCCTTGCCTTCGCGCGCAACCGCGGCCAAGCGCGCGATCTCCGCAGCATTTTCCCACGGGTCCCGGGCCTCTGCATGACGCACGACCGGAACCATTAGCCCCTTTGGCGTTTGGGTTGCGATGCCAATGTGCACGGGTACGTGGCGATGAACAACGCTAGCATCATCGTCAAACGTTGCATTGATCTGCGGATAATCAGGCAGCGCGTTAACCAACGCCCTCATAAGAAACGGCAACAAAGTGAGCTTCGGTTGCTGGTCTGTTTTTGTAGAATTGAGATGACGTCGGAGTTCCTCCAGCTCCGTCACATCCACTTCCTCGACATACGAGAAGTGCGGAATATGGCGTTTGGACAGTTGCATCCGCTCAGCAATCTGGCGGCGCATCCCGACGACGGGAATATCTTCCACTCCCGACCTCTTGGAATAGCCCGTTTTTTGTGGTCCGTGGCGAAGGGAGTCTGTGTCACCCGCAATAAACGAGTCTAAGTCGGCTTGCACGATTCTGCCGTCTGGCCCGGATCCTTTAACGAATTGAAGTTTAACACCCAGCTCTTCTGCCCGTCGACGTACCGCCGGCGACGCGGGCGGACTCGCACTAGGAGGACGAGCGGTTTGATTTGCGCGGGAATGGGACGCAGGAGATACATTAGCCTGACGAAGAACCTCTGGCGCAGACACAGCGGGACTACGCGCGGCAACCTTTTTAGCGGACGCCAAAATTGCGCTAGCCGAATCGCTCGCGGGCCTTTTTTGCTCCGGCTTACCGGTTACCGGCACCTCCGAAATCACCCCATCCGCATCCAGCGTAACAAGAACCGATCCCACAGCCGCCGTTTCTCCAACGGCGCCATGCACGGTCAGCACTGTCCCGGTAACCGGCGAGGTCAACTCGACGGTCGCCTTCTCGGTCATCATGTCGACAAGCGGTTGGTCTTCTTCGATGCGGTCGCCGTCTTTTACATGCCAAGCGACGATTTCCGCCTCGGCAGTGCCTTCCCCGATATCAGGTAGCTTGAAATTGTACTGTCCCATAGCTCAGGTCTCCATAATTTCGAGCATGGCCGCCGCCACGCGCTCAGGACCCGGAAAGTACTGCCATTCAAATGCATGTGGATACGGCGTATCCCACCCGGTCACACGCCTAATTCGGGTTTCGAGCTTAAAGAAGCATCGCTCCTGAACCACCGCTGAAAGCTCGGCACCAAATCCCGAGGTGCGCGTCGCCTCATGCACGATAATGCACCGACCCGTTTTGTTGACCGAGTTCTCTATGGTTTCAATATCCAACGGTACCAGTGTGCGCAGGTCGACCACTTCGGCATCAACGCCGCTGTCGGCCGCCGCGGCAAGGGCTACATGAACCATCGTGCCATAGACAAGAACGGTCACATCCCCGCCCTCTCGGACAACGGATGCTTTCTCAAGCGGAATTCTGAAATAGTCTTCGGGCACTTCGCTAGCAGGGTGGTTTGACCACTGCTTAACGCCGCCCTCGGTCTGGCCGCTGAACGGCCCTGAATACAAGCGCTTTGGTTCCAGAAAGATGACCGGATCGTCGTCTTCGATGGAAGTAATCAGCAGCCCTTTAGCATCATACGGCGTTGACGGAATAACCACTTTCAGTCCTACGACATGCGTGAATAGACTTTCGGGACTCTGACTATGGGTCTGTCCACCGAAAATGCCGCCGCCGTAAGGAGACCGGACCGTAATCGGCGACCAGTATTCGCCGGCCGACCTGTATCGGAGACGAGCCGCAGTTGATACCAGCTGGTCAATTGCAGGATAGATGTAATCGGCGAATTGGATTTCCACCACGGGCCGCAGTCCATAAACGCCCATACCAATGGCCGCTCCGACAATGCCACCCTCGGAGATTGGAGAATCAAAGCAACGAGTTTTCCCGTGAGTTTTTTGCAAGCCATCAGTGGCTCTAAAAACACCGCCAAAATAGCCCACATCCTCGCCGAAAATCACCACAGTGGGGTCACGGCCAAGCATGACATCCATGGCCGAATTCAATGCTTGAATCATGTTCATAGTTGGCATTGTCAGAATCCGGCCTCTTGACGCTGACGCAACATGCGCCAATCAGGTTCCTTGTAGACGTCATCGAACATTGTCTTCGGGCTCGGCCCCGCGCCCGTGCCATGAGTGCCGATTGCCTCTGCCTGACGCTGGGTGTCACGAACTGTTTTCACTAGCTCGTCATTCAACGCGCCGTGTTGAGCGTCGGACCACTCGCCTATTTTCGTAAGGTGTGTCTTGAGCCGTTCAATCGGGTCACCTAAAGGCCATTTTGGCCCTTCTTCGGATGGTCGATACCGGCTGGGGTCATCACTAGTGGAGTGGCCTTCAGCCCGGTACGTGAACAGTTCTATTAACGTGGCACCTAGATTTGCACGCGCACGTTCTGCCGCCCACTGTGTAGCGGCATAGACCGCAAGGAAGTCATTGCCGTCTACCCGCAAGGCCGGCAGGCCGTACCCTATACCGCGCGCCGCGAAAGGCGCTTCATCGCCGCCCGCGATACCCTGGTAAGAAGAAATGGCCCATTGATTGTTCACAATGTTAATAATGACTGGGGCGTGGTACACAGCCGCGAAGACTAGAGCGGCATGAAAATCGCCTTCGGCAGTTGCGCCGTCGCCGATCCATCCTGCGGAAATTTTTGTATCGCCACTCAAAGCCGACGCCATCGCCCAGCCGACAGCTTGGTTGAGGTGAAGGGCAAGGTTACCCGCTAGGGAAAAAATATTGTGTGTACGAGCCGAGTACATAATCGGCATTTGGCGCCCCATCAAGGGATCGTTCGCGTTCGAGTAGATCTGATTCATCATGTCAATGAGAGGATAGTTGCGAGCAATATAGAGGCCCTGCTGGCGATAAGTGGGGAAAAACATGTCCTCCGCATCGAGGGCCAAGGCCGACGCCACCGCAACAGCTTCCTCTCCAGTGGATTGCATATAAAAAGTGCTTTTGCCCTGACGTTGGGCGCGCAACATACGGTCATCGAAATGACGCGTCAGCATCATCGCCCTTAGACCCGTGCGCAATACGTCTGGATTGATGTTCGGGCTCCACGGACCACATGCAACACCCTCGTCGTCGAGCACGCGAACGAGGAGGTAGGGCAAATCACGCATTTCGCCTGCGGGTACATCAGTGTCGGGCCGCCGGACGGCGCCAGCTTCCGAAAGTGCCAGGTGACTAAAATCCGGTGATTCGCCCGGCCTTGCAGGGGGCTCGGGAACCTTGAGGTAAAGAGGCACACTGTTGCGCCTTTTCGCATCGGTACTCACGGAGGCGGAGACTGATTTTCCGGTACGTTTTGCTGGGGTTGGCATGCAATTAATTCCGTTTAAGGCCCATCGCTTCGCTGGTGCATATTCGAGCGGGCTAGTCCAGGTTTTGACGTGCCGTCTTTCGCAACACTCGGTAGAAATCGGGGCTGCACCCGTACAGCAAAGGTGCTTAAGCTCCACCCTGTCGCGTTGACGCTATCTTTGGCCTTCCGAATTTTCTTTCCAAATGGGCGTGATCACCCTTCTCTTGTGAAAGGTTGATCTGTTATTATAGGTTATAGGATAAATACATCGCATCCCGCTAACAAATTAAATGATTACAGACAAGCGAGCTACGTCGCAAATATATCCATATTCTGACCAGGAACCGGCACGCCGAACTTAGGATCGGCGCCAGCATGGTGTCAGGACGATACGGGGGCAGCGACGCAGATGTTCAGCCTTTCATCTTTGGAGATGGCGGCAAAGACCGTTTATGCGGCCATGTCGCTGACACCTCAAATCTGCTGGCCGCTGCTCTGTGAGCGCGTAGGTGTAGAGGTGTGGGTTAAGCATGAAAACCACACTCCGATTGGAGCATTCAAGCTTCGCGGCGGCCTTACCTATATCGCCGCGTTACAAACCGAGCGACCGGATGTTACTGGCGTTATCGCCGCGACGCGTGGCAATCATGGCCAGAGCATTGCCCTGGCGGCAAAGCGGGCGGGCCTGGACTGCACCATTGTCGTTCCGCATGGAAACAGCCGCGATAAGAATGCAGCCATGCTCGCTTATGGATCAACGCTTGAAGAGCACGGTAGTGACTTTCAAGACGCTCTCCAGCATGCGTACCAGGTGGCGAAAGACCGGGATTTACATTTCGTAAGATCCTTTGATCGGGCGCTTGTCATGGGTGTAGCAAGCTATGCACTTGAGCTATTTCGGGCCGTGCCCGATATCGACGCGTGCTACGTGCCGATCGGACTTGGCTCCGGCATTTGCGGCGTTATCGCCGCGCGCGACGCGATGGGGCTGAAAACCGAGATTATTGGCGTTACTGCTGCGGGAGCACCAACTTACGCCCTCTCGTTTGCTGAACGGCGCGCGATTTCTACCGCGAAAGCAAGCACAGCAGCCGACGGCCTAGCGTGCCGTGTTCCGGTTCCGGAAGCGCTGGAGATCATTCTTGCAGGCGCTTCTCGTGTAATTACCGTAGAGGAAATCGAGATCAAAAACGCGATACGCCACCTATATACCGACACTCATAACGTCGCCGAGGGTGCCGGCGCCGCAGCTCTTGCCGGATTACTCCAGGAGCGCAACAAGATGAAAGGTCGCCGCGTTGCTGTGATCTTGAGCGGGGCAAACATCGACCGAGAAGTATTCGCCGAAGTGATCTCGACCTGAACCGCTCGTGCGTGGTGACTTCGTCGCGCGCCACTTTAAGGCAAGTTAATTTACGGGGATTCCGGGTAGGGACCAAAGAATTTGCATATTTTTCAGTGGCGAACCGCTATGTTTTTTATGGTTGACGACCAACTGCCTCGTTTAAGCGTATGTTCTAAAAGATGATCGCTGCACCGGCAGAGCCACTGCGCGAAACAGAAAACGGCTGCAAACTCACGGCATGCAGTCTTACGCTGCCTCACAAGCTTTACCGCAACTCATGGAAGGAAATATCCCAATGAGCAAAGACGAAATCAGGTCTCCTAAAAACACATCCTCATCTCGACGGGGATTTCTCGGCAGTGCCGGCATGGCGGGCAGCGCCGCACTTTTGGCATCCGGCGCTGTCTCGGCGGTGAACGCCGCCCAGCCAGCGCTTTCCGAGGGTACGCCGAAACATGCGTCGGCGGCAGATCGATTACGCAAGCTACTCGCCGCACCTGAGGCCATTGCCGCGCCAATCGTCTATGACCTGATGTCCGCAAAACTAGCACAGCATGTTGGCTTTCCGCTCGTCACAGTAGGAGGTAGCGCGGTCTCCAGCGGAATGTATGGGCTGGGAGACTACGGCATGGCGACCGTGTCTGAGCTCATTGAATTCGCCGGCCGCGTGGCAGCCGGCGTTGACGTGCCCGTGATTGCCGATGCGGATGACTGCGGAGGCAATCCACTTAACGTCTACCGCGCCGTGCAACGCTATGCCCGAGCCGATGTAGCGAGCGTATTGATTGAGGATATGGCGGGTGCAAAGCATGTGCCTAATAGGCCGGAAGGCCGTCTGATATCCACCGCCGAGATGGTCGATAAAATCAAGGCTGCGGTTGACGCCGCTGGACCCAGCGGTCCTGCCATATTGGCTAGGTGTGACGCTTTATCTAAGGACCTACCGTTTGAACAGGCCCTCGAACATATCGTCGCCTACGCCGAGGCTGGGGCGGAGCTCGTATTCATGTCTGGCGCCACACCGGCCCAACACGAGATGGTCGCGGGTGCGACGGGGAAAGCCGTGTTCTCGACTGGTGGCGGCAGCACCACGGCGGAAGTCTTGGCTGCACACAAGGTCAAAGTCGCGGTCTTCGGGATAGAGCCGTTTGCGCTGAACGCAGCGCATCAGGCCATGCTCGACCTTCGACAACATGGGACACCTGACCGAACTCTCAAGGGGTTACCAAGGAAGATACGCACCCAGCTGCACGACGCAGAGCATTGGGCGGAAATCTCCAGACGGTTCAACGCCCAGTCTTACTGACCGTTTAGCGGATAGCGGATTGGGATGTCTTCCTACGGCATTCGGCCTAAGGAGGAATAGCGACGCGTACCAATCGCTGTTGCGTATCCTCGCGTCCGGTCGCCCAGTACAACCAATTGCCGTCAGCGCTTACCATGGCCGAAGCGCCAAATGGCGCGCTTTGAAGAAATGCATCGACCTCGCCGCTCGGAGAAATTCGCGTTAGCGTCGCTCCCTGTTCCGCTGGCGGCATGTATACTGTCCCGTCGGGACCGACTGCGAAATCGTCGGCGCCAGGCAGGTTATCAGCAACAAGTATAAACCGGCCCTTTGCGCGTCCATTCTCATCAATTTGGATGCGGTGGACCGCCAGTTGACTCTTGTTCGCAACATAAACCCAACCGTTCACCACCTTGATCCCGTTGGCCCCCAATGAATCGGTGGACGGTGCCGCCAGGGCATCATTCTTTATCCAGAGAGACAATTTTTCTGCTACCGGATCAAACTGCCAGATACTCGCCCCTAAAGAATCAGTGATCAGTACTTTCCCGTGGCCATCTAAAGCCATTCCATTGAAAACATTCCCCTTTTGGCCTGGAATCGTGGCCGTAATCTGACCATTCTTGTCGAGCATAAGAACTTCGGAGCCCACATCCGAAAAATCGACTCCGGCCGACGTCTGAAATGTCCGCCTATGGGTTCCGAGCACAAAACCATCGCCTATCCCTACAATACCCAAAATCGTTGCGTGATCTGGAAAGGTAGCAAATTTCTCGACCTGCCCAGCGGCCGTTATCTTCCACAGGTTCCCTTCGAAGGCGCCCGTGACATAAATGGACCCGTCGGGTGTTTGAAACAGATTTTCGTTAAATCCATTTGAAGGGATGGTCACAACGGTCTCCAACGTATGGGGCTCTTGGGCGAGAGAATACGACAGTCCGGCAAAAATGAATGCGGTTAGCACAGCCGCCACTCTGACACTTTTTGTCATGTTGAGACCCCTTCGTTGCTCGAAAATATCATGTTACCGAAATGCCGCGCCTCGGAACGGCAATACGTTAGAGCACCGTCAGCGCCCTGTATCCGGGGTGTCTAGGGAAATGTGGCAGCCCAATACAACGCAGCAACGCCGTCATAAGGCGTCCCGATATCAACGACACTATCAGACGTGATATCCCACTTGATCTGCCAGTTATCGTCTGCATTTATATCGCCCGGCTTTTGATCTCCGTCGTAGGTCCACAGGGCATAACCCTGATAGGCCCATTGCTTAGAGCCGTCGGCGCGCGTGTACACGTCCCAAAAACCCTGCGGAACGGCGTCATCGGCCGCAAGGAATGGCCGCCACATGTCGCATTCTTCGCGGCATCGTGGTTCGGTTCCGATATCTCGACCAACAGCGGGCCTGATTAGGACGCCGCGACGTTGGCCGTGACCACTTCCGGACTGGAATAGATATGAGTCGCGGCGATACAGCGTCTGTCCTTTTGCGGTAGCAAGAATCTTTCCAAGCCTATGCGCATGCTGAAGCGACACATTCTCAGGCCTAAAATTCCGCATTACGTGCGCTACTTGCCAGTCCCGGAAAATCCCATCGCCATTGGCGTCGTCGCGGGAGAGGTCGCCCGCAAAGGCATAAAGGCCCAAGTCTTTATAGGTCCATTGCTGGATCCCATCGTCGCGCGCGAATGGAGCAAAATCCCCCACTGCAGCAGCTAACTGCGGCGCGGCGACTACGGTCCAGGGGCACGGAATACCACAAGCTTCCCTATCTTTATTGGGATCGCCATCAAACACATACAGGGTTCGATCAGAGCTGCTGACCAGGACCAGGCCCTCGGCATCCTGAATCTCCCGAATAGAGAGATCGGGGGGCACCCCATCAGTAGAGGCCGGATGTTGCAGCGCGGCATCCCACTTTTCAGGCAAAGGGACATCCTCGGCGATGGGGGCTAACTGCGCACCCCTTTCTCCAATCTTCGGACCTCGACCATAACGTTTTGGGCTATTTCCACCAACAGAACCGATGTCGACATCTTTTACGTAGGTGTACAATGGTTTATCTGCGAGCGCCCATTGGCGCGTACCATCCTCCCGAGTAATAACCGACCAATCACCCACCGGCCCTGCTCCCTCCATCACCAAAGCCGGCCGCCAAGTTTCAGCGCATTCGTCAACACATGCTGACTTGCCGCCAAGCGAATCTTCTTTGTAAGTGTACAAGGTCATGCCACTGGCATCAGCATAGGCGATCCTGTCATGGCCGTTGAGCGCTGCCGTTTCTTTATCGAGCCCATAACCCGCGAACTTATCCAACGGCTGAAGCGTAATGCCGGCAGGCGTCGACAGAGGCGTAACTAAACCGCTTTTCGCATATGTCTGCGGACCAACCGCAGCGTATCCTACGGCCAGGAGCGCCAGAACTGAAAAGACCAATATTATTTCCCGTGTTTGATTAATGTTCATCGCTCTCCCCCGGGATCAAACCATGACGTCAGTAATTGTGTTCGACGTACCATTTGAGTCCACACCCCAGTGGTTAATCGGTACGCCAAGAGCTTGTTGGACAGTAAGTCCGACGCGCGTGACCGGATCGCCAGGTGCGGAGACATGTATGCCAGTCTTAATGCGGCCGCCACCGCTGCCAACAGTCATAACCGGGACTTTTTCCAAACCATGAACGCGCGCATCGGAATGATCTGTGAGCCATAGAATTAGTGTACGATCGAGCACAGTGCCCGATCCTTCACGAACGCCATCTAGAGTCTGCAGAAATTCTGCAAAAATCATGTTCCCCCAGGTGTTGAATGCGAATACGCCCTTCTGATAACCAAGTTCTTCATCGATGGATTCCTCATGCGTGGCTGCGTGCCAAATGTAGGAGCTGCCCGCCTCTCTCATCTGCATGGAATCCACGTACACATTGAAGACCTGGGTCTGCCCGCAAGCTGCAGCGTAAGAAAGGAGGCCTGCGAATAGTTTACAGTTGGTCGCCGCATCTTCAAGAATCGTCCCGGGCGGGGCTTCTGCCGGCTGACCCGGTATGCTACACGCCTCAAGAGGCGCTGGTCTTTCCAACTCGAGCACAAGTTGCTGCTCAATTTGGCGGATCGAGGTGAAATACTCATCAAGACGGGCCCTATCGTTTGCACCGACCCGGTTAATGACTCCTTTTATGTGATCGGTTACGGCGGAAAGAACGCTTTGCCGCGCCATGGTATGCGGATCAGGTGTAAATTCCTCCGCGTTCGGGTCCTTAAAATCTGGGCCAAATACGCGCTTGTACAACGCCATCGGAGATGGCTCTGAGGGATTGCGCGACGTGCCGCTTTGCTGACTGTAGGTTTTACGCGTTCCGCCAAAGGTTACCTCCAGGGAGCGAAACCGAGTTCTGCGGCCTATAACGCTCGCTATACTACTGTCGATGCTTGGCCCCCCTTTAGTTCCAAACGGAATCTCACCAGTCGTGGCGATTTGCGAGCCTGTCGTATGGGTCTCCAGTGGCTTACCTTCAATGAAATATTTCAGACCGCTATAAATATTCAAACGATCAATAAAAGGATTCAGCACTTCGAGCTGAATGTTGTTTTTGTAGTTGGGCCCAACGGTTTCAGGCACCCACATGCCAGGATTGAGCCCCAGGTGCTGGAACCAAGTTCCGAATATCGGCGGTAAAGGAGCGCCAGTTGCGGCGAGTGCGTCTCCGTTGGTGTTCAGAAAACAATCGAGCAGCGGCAAGCCGACCGTAACGGCCGTGCCACCCAGCATGCCACGAAGAACGGTTCTGCGATTGAATGGGTTCATTTTTCACCCTCCTTTCGGGGTTGCTCCGGCGCCACCATCATCGTCACGTCTTCCAATTCTGACGTCGCAGCGCGGTAAAGTTCAGGACTATTCGCTATTTTCTGCATGAGCACAGGTAAAATATAGCCGTTATCGGCGAACACCTGCCCAAGGCTACCGACCCAGGAGGCTTCGCGCTTCTTAGGCGTCCGGCCAAGCGCGTAGGCGGCGAGCCTGTTCACCAGACAGGATGTCGCAGCTGAATTGTCATGAACCGCCTGCCCAAGCCCTGTGCCGCCGTCTAATTCGACGCCGTCAAGCGCCCCCGAGACGTCTATTTTCGCTCCGTTCTCAAGTGTTTGCCATCCACCCGCGCCGTTAAAGTTCTCTAAGGCGAGGCCGATTGGATCGGTTATCTTATGGCATCCGGCACACACCGGTTGCGTGGAATGAGCGGTCAAACGCGCACGCACAGTTTTGTATTCCTGATTTGAAGTATTTTGCAAAAGGGTGAAGTCAACGTCTCCAGGGGGGGACGGAACTTTCTGGCACAGCATGACCTCGCGCAGCGCCTTGCCCCTCAACGTCGGCGAACTACGTCCCGGATGGGAATGCAAAGATACAAAGGCTACCTGCGTCAGTATGCCTGCTCTAGGGTCTTGGGGTGCAAAGTTGTACGGCCGCCATGCGTCCGGTGACCCGTTTGGCACCGGCATGGAAAACGGGACTTGATAAACCGACGCGAGAGCCTTAGTCAAAAACGTCTTCTTGGTCGTGAAGATGTCCCGATAATCACCCCGCCGCGTCAACAGCACGTCGACGACGGTTTTCAGTGTTTGCTCCCGAGCATCTTGAGCCACCCGCGAACTATACTTCGGATATATCTCCGTATCCTTAATCAGGGATTCAAACTTATTGAATTGAAACATATCGGAAAAAAAGGCGCGCACACTCGCTTCCAGCCGCGGTGATGCAGCCATTCTTTCCACCTGGCGAGACAAACCATTCTGCGTGTCCAAGCCGCCATTTGCAGCCGCCGTTAGTAACTTGCGATCAGGGCCCGAATTCCAAAGGAAAAAGCTAAGTCTAGATGCTCTTGAATAGGCATCAAGACGAAATTCACCAGATCGGGTCGGATCGGGTTCCAAGGTTTCCTGCCTGAATAGAAACTGGGGTTGAGACAACATGCCCGCAAGAGACAGCGCCAAGCCTGTGTAAAAGTCTTGCTCTATATTCGTGGCTTCGTTTGCCGCGGCCACCTGGAGCTTAAGTTCTGCGGCTGTGAGCGGGCGACGGTAAAGCAGCTGCCCCACCTCGCCTAAAAACTGTTGGGCACACGCATTGCCGGGTTCACGAACAGATTTAGGCTTACAATGAATTAAGATGTCACGGTGCCTCTCGTCCGCAACTTGATCGGCGATGGACCGGGCCATTGAATCGTACTGCTCCATTCCCGCAGGTGATACGCTGACTTGCCCCGCGCCCACCTCCAAAAGCCCGTCGACCCGCGCACCGGGATCGAAGCGCCCGCCAATCTTAATATCGCGCCCGAACACATCGGCGATGATGGTCTTATATTGCTCCGGTGTAAGCCGACGCGTGAAAGTCTCCTCGGACAGCCCCCTGGTGCCACCCGCATTGTTTGCCAAAGCCAGCAAGGACCCAGCCACGCTGAGACAAACCACTAAGCAAAGCCCGCCAGGAACGTGTGACACGTTCTGACGAAGTTTTTTGCTAGCCATCAATTGGGTTCCCATCGCCACCACCTAAACTTACCGACTTGAAACATCGTGATATACCGGATTCTCCGGCGGCACAACAAAAGCAGGAACAGCATCAATGCGATATGCCGACGAAATGGATGCGTACTCACCAGTCTCTGGATCCGGATTTCCGTCAGCATTCTGGCGCAGCAAGTAGTAAATGCCGGCTGCGTCATTGATGATCATGTTTTCGTAAGCCAAGCCTCCATTCGCAATCCCAAAATAGTAATCCCAAACTGGCTGATAGCCGCCTACGATTCCATTGAGGCCTTCAGCGGTAATCGCCATACGCAGATGAGTATTTGACAGGGCGAATTCCGGAAATGATAACGTATCGAGAATCATTCGCAGCTCGCCGGACTTGGTGATGGAGAGCACACCGCCTTCAATTTGGCCATCAAATAGGTGGTGCGACCTGGGGTCCGGATCCGCCCTATAAGTCATATCGGGCACTACAGCACCGGTCGGGCCGAAGATTAAGTGTTCCATGGCACGGTCGAACGTAATGGTTACCGGGCCATCTTCGTTCAGATCCTCACCACTTACCGATATTAGCCACGCAGGTGTTGTTTCCTTCATCGAACCCCATATGAAGGCCCAAAATGTCGGCCGGTAGTCAAAAGTGCCGCGAAATTGTTCGATACATCCCATTGCACGAAACAGTTGATTGTCGATCCCAGACTCTTGCGTTTGGGGATCAATGAAGGAATTTTCCGTCACCTTGCCATCGAGGTCAAAACCGAATGCATAATCGCCCACCACAGATGTCAATTCGGGATCGGCAACCGTCCACGGATGAACAAACCCGTTTACGGGCTCCTCGCCGATACGCCCGCGCATTCGCATTTGGTTTGTCACGTTCGCTCTCGCGTGCTCGCCGCCCTCGGCATATATCTCCATCAGCTCGTTAACTTCGTCAGGGTCCTTCCCCAGCAAGGCAAAGCTTTCATAGTATTGGATCCGCGTAGGCGGGTTTATGCCGCCGGGGCAGTCACCGTCCTGAGAATAACTGGACTGACTAAACCATTCGACGACGTAACTTCTCGTTTCCAGCGCGTCTGCCGGAGACACCATCAACGCCGCGGCGCCAACCGCTAAAATAGGGTGCCTGAGCCACCGCAGATCGAGAAGTTTAAGTTGCACGTTCGTCTCGTTTTGCATGAACACTGTAAAGTCTCCTCATTCCATAGAATGATCTAAATTATATACGCGGCCGGCCTAAGGAAGCGATCCTTCAATCTCCCGATAGACCTTCACCACAGCGAAGGGCTCCAGCGAACCGCGCATCGCCCAATCGGCGTAGGGCCCCCAGTCCGCTTGCTGCACAGCTTCACAAGTCGCCTGATCCGCAGCCTCTTGCATCGCCATTTCACATGTGGCTCCAGCAGCATAGAGGCGTTTGACCTCGGCAATGACATGCTCGAGTGCCATTCGTGCGTCGTTGAGTTCCTTCTCCATGGTCGCGGCGTCATCAATGAAACCGTGCCCCGGTATGTACCAAGAAACGTCCATTCCTTGCGCGTTCTTGATCGTCTGCACCCATTCCGAAGGGTTGCCGCTTCGCATTGCCGGAAACACGCTACGAAGATAGAGCTCTCCCATAAAAAGCACCTTGCTTTGCGGCATATACACAACTAGGTCTCCACCGGTGTGCCCGCGACCAATATTCAGTATTTGGATTTCGGTGCCTCCCATGGTGATCGTCCGCTTGGACGACACCGTTTCCGTTGGCGGATGGGGGTTATTTGCCAAAACCCTCTGGGAGAAGGGCGACGATACGAAAACGACGTCAGGATAAGAAGATTTGAACGCCTCGTTGCCGCCGACGTGGTCTATGTGGTCGGACGCAACAACAACGTACTTGATCGGTTGAGGTGTAACTTTCTTGATGTTGTCGATCATTAGCTGGGTTTGCGGCACGGTTTGCTGTCCGTCTGCAACAATCACGCCATCAGCGGTAGTGATGATCAAGCTCACTGTATTGATAATGTTGCCATCGCCATCTGGTGAATGGAGATCCTCATACGCATAAATTCCGGGTGTAATTTCCGTCCACCGCGGAAAATCCTCGACCGTCAATCCGTTCGCCGAAATTTCCGCCGAAGTCACGCGGGTTTCACTCTGGACCTGCGCGGACCAAACCATCGACAGTGCAAAAACCGCAACGACAAGTTGGTGAAATTTCATCGATCTCTCCCTAAGCGAATTAAATCTGCACTTACCCCATTAAGCGATAATTCCGCGAAAATTCATAAGTCTCGCTGTAGCCACTCGGTAACTTTGCGGCGCCTTCCAACCGAGGAAGAGGATTTCTCGCGTCCTAAATATTACCGGCCGCCCCTAATTCGCTCAGGACCGACATGAACGCAGCCGACGCGAAGTGGCTATCGACCTGTGGACATATATATAGCACCCTCGTCCTTGGCAGCGCTATCAGGAGCCGGATGTGACTGAAATAGACAACAACCTAGGTGGCTCGTGAAAAAGTGCCTCACCCCGAGCCATTAGGCCCCCCTACGACTAGGCCGCGAACAACCCTCATCGCGCCTCCTAAACATAGTCTTTCGGGGAGCCGTAAGCCAACTGGCTTTTGCGGCATACATAATCTTTCATTGGAAATTGTGCGGTGCAAAATCGCGAAATATTAGTGTATTCCGTAGGGGTTTTGAGTAACTGTTCTCCAAGAATGTCCCGGCTAAACGCCCAAAAAGGCTTTTTTCGCCGCCAAGTTGACTCCCAGGTAGCAGGCTCAAAATCCAGCAGGCGCTGCAATAATACCGCCTGAAGTGGTAGAATGAGCAGATTCTGAAAATATTTCCCCGCATATTTGGGGTAGTTAAATTAAGGGAATTATACCGAATAGTAACATTTTTGTTTGACGAATCCACCGCTCTTTGATACCTTTTAGTAACAAGAACGGAGGAAGTTATGACAGGCAAGGCGCCCGGCAAATCCCATCGTAAGGGCCTAACGCTCCTAGAGATCGCCGATATGTTCGGCGACGAAGAGTCAGCCAAACATTGGATTGCCGAACAACGCTGGCCCAAAGGGGCACACTGCCCGCACTGTGGTTCATTCAACGTGCAAAGCTGGATCAAACATCCTTCCCAGACCCACCGTTGCCGTGACTGCGATGGCAAGCCAATGTTTTCAGTCAAGACCGGCACGGTCATGGAGGGATCGAACCTCAAGTATCGCGTTTGGGCCATCGGGATTTATCTGTTCACGACGAACATCAAGGGGGTCTCATCCATGCGGCTGCACCGAGAGCTTGGCATCGGCCAGAAAGCCGCATGGTTTATGCTGCACCGGCTCCGCAAGGCGTTTGAGATCGAGGTCGGCCCTTTTGCTGGCCCAGTAGAAGTAGATGAGACATATTTCGGGGGCAAAGAGCGCAACAAACACACCAACAGAAAACTCCGTGCTGGCCGTGGGACAGTTGGTAAGGCCGTGGTGGTTGGAGCCAAAGACCGGGCCACGAACACTGTCAGCGCCGCCGTGGTAGACGGAACGGACGCCGAGACGTTACAGGGGTTCGTGAAAGATCATGCCGCCAATGGCGCGACGGTTTATACAGATGACCACAAAGGCTATCGGGGAATGCCCTTTGAGCATGAAACCGTGAAGCACAGCATTAGCGAGTATGTGGACGGTATGGTGCATGTCAACGGCGGAGCAAAATTAGTCCACCCGGGCGGAGCAAAACTAGTCCACTTAACGTTATGCGGTACGCGGTGTTGGGGGGTTGTCCCGGTAGTCCATAGGAGGGACCCGCGCTGCTTCGTGTAGCGCTTGCGTTACGCGGAGCGAAGCAGCGTGGGAGGTTCCTGTGGGCCCACCGGGTCAACCATTGCACCGGCGGTTAAGCAGGTATTTTTGGGGATTTCCGCCGTTTTTGGCTTTGGTTGAGACGATAGCTCTCGCCGTTCATTTCCAGGATATGGACATGGTGGGTGAGGCGGTCCAGCAAAGCCCCGGTCAGGCGTTCCGAGCCGAATATCTCCGTCCACTCATCGAACGGCAAGTTGGAGGTCACCAGGATCGAGCCCCGCTCGTAGCGCTGGCTGAAGACTTCGAACAGCAGCTCGGCGCCGGTCTTCGAGAGCGGCACGAAGCCGAGTTCGTCGATGATCAGAAGGTGATACTTTGCCAGTTGCTTCTGCAGGCGCAACAGGCGTTTTTCATCCCTGGCCTCCATCAGTTCATGAACCAGGGCAGCGGCCGTGAGGAAGCCGACGGAGAGCCCCTTTTGGCAGGCCGCCAGACCGAGACCGAGGGCGATATGGGTCTTGCCGGTTCCGCTGTTGCCGAGCGCGATGATATTCTCACGACGCTCGACGTATTCGCATCGCGCCAACTCCAGAACCAGCATCTTGTTGAGCGATGCGATGGCCTTGAAGTCGAAGCTGTCGAGGCTTTTGACGGCGGGGAACCTGGCCTGTCTGATCCGCCGCTCGACCATGCGGCGCTCACGGTCGATCAGTTCCAACTCGGTCAGACGGACAAGATACCGCACATGGTCGGCGCCCTCGGTGGCGCATTGGCGGGCCAGCTTGTCGTATTCGCGCAGGAACGTCGGCAGTTTCAGGGTCTTGAGGTGATGGGCCAGCAACACTTGCGGCGTATCGGTCATGACGCGCCTCCACCCAACAAGCTCATATAACTGGCGGCGGCCGTGGTCGCCACGTTGGCCCGAGGCAGGTAGGGATAGATATCCAGGTCGAGTTTGGGCGGGCGTCGCTCGATACGGCACAGCACAAGGTGTTTGACGGCGTCGTAGCCGATCGCACCCAGGCGCAGGGCGTCCTTCACCGCGCCGTGAAGCACCTCGAGATCGAAGGTCTCCACAAGCCGAAGGACCTGGACGTATTCCCGCTTGCCGGCCTTGCCCATGCGCGCCTCCAGGAGACGGCGCAGGGTTGGGAAGGCATCAGGCAGTTCCCATCCGGCTAGCGGCGCGGCCTGATCCAGGGCACCGATCTTGTGCTCCAGCAAAGGCAGGTAGTGGATCGGATCGAAGACCATATCTTCCCGGTCGTAGGAACGGGGGTGTCGGGCAATGATCCCGGCGCCGCAACCGATAACCACCTCGTGGACATAGCCACGGATCCAGACTTCCTGATGGCCGTAGGCGACGGGCACGGAATAGTCATTCGTCCGGTAGCGCACCAGGGACAGCGAGTTGACCCGCGTGCCCTGCTTGTCGCACGCGTCGAACGGTGCCGGCAGTGGCCTCTTCAACGCTTCGCGGTCACGCACAAACCGTTCGCCGATGCTCTCGCGGTGGCCGCGCAGGACGTTGCCTTGCCGGTTGCGGCATTGCTCTTCCAGGTGGCCATTGAAGGCGTCCCAGCTCGCGAACCGGGGAAGCGGCGTCATGAAGTTCCGCCGGGCATAGCCGACCACCCCCTCCACATTGCCTTTGTCGTTACCCTTGCCGGGACGGCCGTAGCGGTCCTCGAAGAGGTAATGGGACTGCAGCCCGCTGAACGCCCGCGTTCGTTGCCGCGTGCCATCTGACAAGATGCGCGACACCAGACACTTGTCGTTGTCGTAAAGAATCGATTGGGGAACGCCGCCGAAAAAAACAAAGGCTCTGTTGTGCCCGTCCAGCCAGGCCTCCGTCGTCGCCGCCGGGTAGGCCGCAACGAAGCAGGCATCGCTGTGGGGAAGTGTCATGACGAAAAAATGCGCCCGATACTTGACGCCGGCGATGATCGCATCCGCCTCGCCAAAGTCCGCTTGAGCATGGCCCGGAGGATGTGACAACGGCACAAACATCTCACGCCGACGAAGGCGCCGTTCCCGAACGTAATCCTTCACGATGGTCTCTTTGCCCGTGAAGCCATGTTCGTCGCGAAGGCGCTCGAAGATACGCTTCGCCGTGTGGTTCTGCTTACGGTGAACCGTTCGGTCCTCCTCCAGAATACGGTCGATGATATCCGTGAAGGGGGCCAGTTTCGGGCGTTTCGGTGGCTGGCGTCGCCGATATCCCGGCGGTTCCGAATGCCGCAGCATCTTCCTCACCGTCTCGCGCGCAATGCCAAACCGACTTGCCGCCTCTCGCTGGCTCAGACCATCAACATGGCAGGCCAGCCGAACGCGCAGATATAGGTCCACGGTGTACATCCTCCCGCCTTCCATCTCAAAAAAGATCGAAGGCTACAGGTGGCAGAGTTTTACTCCGCCCGCGGCTGGGAAATCCCGCCGCTTCCGTGGACTAATTTGTCACCGCCGTTCTCAGATCATGGCGCTGAATATTTCATCACCCACCGCAAGAGCTGCCTGCGGTGCCGGTTTATCAACTACCTGTTCATTAAAAGGTTTGTGAATCCCGGCTCGCAGCTGCCCATAGAGAGATCCGACCTCCAAGTAGGATTGCTCGGCATTCACTGTGGACCAATTGTTGACGATTACCTGTGTATAGAGGCGCACATATACGGACTTAGGCAGGTTCGTACGCGCGTCCACATAAATGCGGGAGTAGTTAAAATTTCCGACCGGATTTAGTTTCTCCGCTGGTCCCTCCGCATCGTCAGCAAAAAAAAGGAACTGCGTAAATATGCCGCCCAGTCCTATAGTGCTGGCGTAGTCGCCTGCGGCGTACGCTGAGGTCGGTGGAGCAATTGCGCAAACTACCACTATCAGCAAGATCTTTCTATAGCGACTTAACGCAAGCGGACCCAAAGCCATTTCAAATACATTCAGGTACGAGATTCACAACTCGCCGTCATCGTAAGGTTGGTGGGAATTGAAGTTCAGTTGATTATTTTTCGGCTTGAACGATATCAAAAGTCCGCAGCGATACTCATCGAATACCGCCTCTCGCCGATATATGAAAAAAATTTGTTATTTCCACCTTGCAGTTCCCACGCATAGGTGTTGGTCACGTTCTCCACGCGCAACCGCAGCGTCGTAGGCACTTCAAAGGTCTCAAATCGATACCGCGCGCCCAGGTTCAACGTCGTATACGACGACAACTTCAATGTATTCGCTGTATCAGCAAACCCTTGTTTTATGTTCTCCACCCGGACATCTATAGATACTCCGTTCCACTCTTTCGGACCGTATTCCACATCGAGACGGCTTACGCGAGGTTTGGCACCGATCGGCACATTGCCGATCGTTCCCTGATCTACGAGTTCTCCTGAGACACGAGCTTGCAGCAAGACCGTTCCGGCGACCACTGACAGCCCGTCAAATACTTGGCCCGCAAGCGATAATTCGACGCCTCGGTGGCTCAGGGTGCCCAATCTCCTAAAAAGATTGGTCGGATCACGTTCAAAGTATGGCTTCTTGATTTCGAACACACCAGCGACGAGTTGAACGCCGGGCGCTATCGAATAGCGGATACCAGCATCGATTTGCTCGGTAAGGCTAGCCGGCTGCGCCTCTCCGCGGTTAATTGCCTGTTGCGTAGCGGTTCCAGATTCTTCAAGGCCCCGTGTGTAGCTACCATAAAACGTCAGGGATTCACTTGCGTAAATTGAGATGCCACCATTGTAGAGCCATGGCTTGCTATTGCTAAGGCTCACGGGTAACCCAGGCGTTACGACCTCTCGGTCATAGTACGCCTTTTGAATGCCAAGGCTTAACGCACCAACTCCCCGCCACTGGCCCTGGTAAACGGCGCCACCGGTCCACTGGCTCGAATTATCTTTTCCCCGTTCTTCGAATACGAAATCCGGTCTGGGGACCGGAGCCGGCACTCCGATGATCCCGCTTCCGCCGGATATAATGTCGGAGCCACCGAACAATCGTTTGCCTTCGCGACCTCTCGCTGTCACGTGAATCGTGTGGCGGCGCGGCCCTTCGCTGAAGATCCGCGAAACGCGAAACTCACCCGAGTAGGACGAATATCGTTGCGGCGGCATCGACAAAAAAGAAATATCTGCTGTCCCGTCGAGCTGTGTGTCAGTGTAAAAAGTCAAATGGCCAAGGGGACGGTAATAATGCGCGCGAAAAATGGCGGCGCGTACCGTCCAATTGTTCGTTGGCACGACGCGTGTGATAACGCCGAAATTTGTGTCCGTTTGCTTAAACGGGGCCCAGTCTTGGGCGTAATTTACACGCCGCGGAATTCTTGGGGGAAGTGAAGGTCCTTGCGCAAATATCCAAGGACTGCTTTCCCAGTCAGCGCGTACCGCGCGGCCCCAAAACGGGATAATTTCGATGCTGTCCGTTGGTCGCCACCGGAGTATTGCTGCTGCCGACCAATCTTCTGCATCGGTACCGTTATGCTCTTCAATATGCTTCCACTTGCCGCCCAACGACATTGACAATTGGCCAGGAATGAGTGGGATTTGACTATCTACCTCCACCGCCGCTTGATTGTAGGGCCCGTAACTTATGAAGGGGCTAATCAAAACTTCGTCGCCAGGGAGGCGAAGACGCAAGTCTACAATGCCGGTGGGCGCTGGAAAAGGGTAGGATTGCGCACTTATACCCACACGCATCGTCGAACCTTGCATCAGTCGATCAACGATGACCTCGCCGGGGCCTGAAGACGGACGATCGAAGTACATGCCTTCGATACGCACGTTTCCGGCGCTCTTCGGATTGAAACCACGCGCATTTCGCGCGTCGTATAGCCCTATTGTCTCATCACCTATGGTAGTGCCGAACGCATCTTGCGCCGACGATACGGCGTTTTCACTAGCGCGCTGTGCATAAACTGTACTCATCGCACTATAAATAAACGCGGCCGACAGCAGCCCCCCTCTTACAAAATTACGAAACAAATTTCTCCCCTTTTTTCAGCAGCCGGTGGCCTCTGGACACTTCCCCATGTGCCCGAAGCCCTCGCCACACATAAGTGATGCTATCCGCTAGTGGTCTAACTTTGCTTAGCGCTTTGGCGATGTCAGCGTTAAACCTAGCTCAGCCCACACCAATCATCTGCCTGTTCTGTTTTCGGATTTATTCTGCAACGCAAATACCACCCCCGTCCATGGAGCGAGCTAAAATTCACCCATCGTCCAGCGTCGAAAGTATGTCATACGCAGCCCTTCAACGTAACTCTTTCGAAGATACTATAAATTTCTATTTATCACCCAGGCCCGGGCACTACGTGCATATTGGACGTAAATAACTCGGTAAGGGTCGGGGTTTTTGCAAGTTTATTCTGGAATATGTTGATAACTGCAAATCAATAACCTCGTTGGTCCAATGAGTGCGGGGAAAAATATATGGAAAATGGCGTGACTGCCGCAAAGCCTAGCGTTCAACATTAGGTTTGACAGAGTTTAGTGCCATTTTTTTGGATGGAACAAATCCTGCAGTTACCGGTGATTTTATACCGTGGACATCCACCGCAAATCTTGCACGAAAGCGCTCAACTTCAGAGCAAATAGCCACCGCATTTCTAAACTGTAATAGCGATCTTAGGTACGGTGGCTTGTTGGATGCGGGGGTAAACGTTGAATCAGGGTGCAGTTTCCACTCGCACTGCCTTGGCGACGCCCTCAGCGTAATCCATAAAAAGTACCTCGCGATCATTGCGACAGTTATTCACAATGATCGACGTGAGCGCAGGCATGCTGTCCGAGGGGATTACGGCATAGGGTTGCTCAACATTTTTATATCCCTGGATAAATGCAAAAGCCCATAGTTCCCTGGCTTCCGCTATCCCAGTCTGGCCTGCATCCTTAATCTCTATGTGTTGGCCACAGGTATAACTTTCCGGTCTGAAACCAGTACTTGGCTCCGCCGGCAATTTAAACGTCTCTGTGGCCAGCGTCAGCATTGACACAGATTGAAGCGAGGACTCCGGAAATCCCTGACACATTTGGAGCAAAAGATTATGCACTGACTCCGCCGCCGCGACGTCATTTGTCAGCTCCAATTCGCCACTGGCTGTGTAGTAGCCAGCGAGGTATCCCAGGACCCACAAACGGCCATGTTCATACTGCGCGTGGCTGGGAGAGCCCGTCCTCCGCGCACTGATGAACTCACTGCACGACATTCCGGCGGCATCAAACGTCATTTGTGCCGAGGTATGCGAAACGACCGCAACAAACGATACGGCGGTCAGAATAACTAAGGAGGTAAATCTAAGCGACATCGGTGCGTAAGCCATCCTTTTGGTCCATACCGTCCCGGCTGGCGCCCCGAGCGGCCGACAAACACTCTTTATAGGTCGGCGCCCTTCCTGGCCTTCAAGGTCAGATGAATGTTCTCGAGCAAGATGGACTGACCTCTGCCGAACAACATGGCCATGTAATAATCAGCAAGGGAGCGATCATAGTTGCCAAGGTAGTAGTAGGTAATCGCGCGGTTGTTATAAAACTGCCACTGGCGCGGCCGCCCTCTGACAGCCTTGTCGCAGAACGCCAAAGCTTCATCAGACTCGCGTAGGAACGTCAAGCCGATGCACATGTTGTTATTGGCAAGTGGAAATTCGTCGGGCGCCAATGTAGACCGCAGCGCCGACCGCGCCAGATCGACGCCCTTTTTCCAATCTTGATCTTCAAGAGCTGTTGCTGAGGCATTAACCATAGAAGAGTTACCGAAACTCTGCATCGGGCTAGTTCCGGCGCGCGTTCCGCTGAAATAATCGTTCGCCGGTGCGGCCTCGGCCACGCTGCCAAGGATTGTGATGACGGCAAGAACTGTTGCTGTACGAAGCAAATTGATCGGGGGCCTCCTCTAGAATTCAATTTCTATCTCAGAGCCTCAATAATACCGCTACGCCACGCCTTCCGCAACAATGGCCCGGTGCCGCAGACATGCATTCCTATACAATCAGCGTAAGAGCCGCTATTAGTCTTGTCAACAGTGGTTTACGGTCAACGTTGGCGTCGTAATTCATTGAACTTTCCAATTTTAGCACCGCCGCGGGCACCATCGCTGAGGTGCGCATACAGTTCTAATGGCCCAACTCTGCGACGACATGGTTTAATTAGGTTCGGTCGGCGCGGTACTTAATTGCCGTCATCCGTCACAGCAAGTTCGTATCTCGGGAAGGCGGACCAGATCGGGGCGGACCACTATGGGTGACACCCGTCACTTCGCCGACACGTCAATCGTCCCGCCGGGGAGCGCTGGTGTGTGCACGGGACGGCGCAATGCATGTGTCGCCTGCTCAAAGCTGTAGCCGAGCGCTAGCAACTTAGGTTCGTTAAACGCCGTGCCTAGGAATGAGATTGTCACCGGCAAGTCGTCAGTCGTGAAGCCCGCCGGTACAATTAGATCGGGAAAGCCCGAGAGGTTGGCAATGACTGTGGGCGAAGCCGCGGTAGGAATCGCAACTCCCGGCGGCCCTACAATCTGAGCCGGGCGCTTCATGTTCGTTGGATAGACAATCGCATCCAACTTGTCCTTAGCAAGTATGCCATTCACCAGCGCAGCAGTCATCGGCATGTAGTAGTCACGCAACGCGATGTAACCAGGGTCGACCATTGTGCCGAATGCGTTGTCACGCTCGGTGAAGAATGCCCACCGGAAGGGATTAGGGCCGGCACCGTCCTTACCCATGCTGGTGTATTCATAGGAGCGCTCAATGAGTTTATCGAGACTCTTGGGGTATTTCGGCGCGGTGGTTTTCAAGTAGTCGCCTATCTGCTTCGCAAATTCCGGCGGAAATAATGTGTAGACGGCTCTTCGGCTTGAATCGAGAAACCACTTCGGATAGCGCACATCGATGAGAGTCGCGCCCGCCCTTTCCATGGCTTTAAGGGCGGCTTCAAAAATCCAATCGACATCCGGATCGGCTCCGGTGAAGTCGCGCGCTACGCCGATGCGGGCACCTTTAAGGGCGTCGACTTTTAGAAACTGTGTGTAGTCAGTGTGGAACTTGCCTTCGCTTTTCTTTGTCGCCGGGTCAGCGGGATCGACGCCGGTCATCACACCGAGGGAGACAGCGACGTCATAAACGCTGCGCGCCATCGGCCCGCCGGTGTCGAGGCTTAACGCGAGCGGAATAATCCCGTCACGGCTGATCAGTCCATGCGTCGGCTTCAGCCCGGCAAGGCCGTTGACGCTTGTAGGGCCGCGAACCGAGCCCCCGGTATCGGTACCAATGCCAAATGGCGCGTATCCTGCGGCAATAGCGACACCCGTGCCGCCAGAGACGAACCTGCTGGTGTGCGCGTGAGATCATGAGGATTGTGGGACTGGCCACCAAGAGAACTCTGGGACCCGTTCGCAAACTCGCCCAGGTTCACCTTCGCCAGAATGATTGCACCGCCGTCGCGCAGCTTCTTCACCAGAAACGCATCGTCGGGCGCCATTGAACCTTCCAAGAGAACTGAGCCACCCGTCGTCGGCATATCGACCGTATCAATATTGTCTTTGAAAACTACGGGGATGCCGTGCAAGGGCGAGCGTGGGCCTTTGGCTTTACGTTCGGCGTCCAGTGCCCGTGCAATTTCGAGCGCATTCGGATTGAGTGTAATTATGGCGTGGAGCTTGGGTCCGGCGCGATCATAAGCGGCTATACGCTCGAGACACATCTCCACCAATTTTTCTGCCGTGAGTGTGCCGGCCTCGAACGCCGCGTTAAGCTCGGCAATTGTCGCGGAGTCAAAGTCAATCGGTTCGGCTGAAGCCGGCGGTGCTATCCCTACCAGCCCAACAGCAAGAGCAAACACAAATGCAAACTTAATCGTAATATGTCTGGTCATGGCGGTCCCTATTGAGGTTTAGAGTGAGAAAATACCATTTTGAGCGTCGTCCATTACTTCTCCGGTACTTCAATCATCTCGCCGGGAAGTGCCGGCGTATTGACGGGACGGCGTATCGCACGTGTCGCTTGCTCGAAGCTGTATCCGAGCGCTAAAATTTTTGGCTCATTGAACGCCGTGCCCAAGAACGACACCGTCACCGGCAGATCGTCGGTGGTGAAACCCGCTGGCACGATCAACTCAGGAAAGCCGGTGAGATTGCCGACGACAGTTGTGGAGACGCCCCCGCCCCCGGATGACAGTTTTGACGTCGCGATTTGCAGCTGACGACGCAGTGCCGTCGGATAAACGAGTGCATCCAGCTTATCCTTAGCGAGGATGCCATTGATCAGCGCAACGGTCATGGGCATGCCGTAGTCGTGCGCGGCGATGTAACCAGGGTCAGTCATCTTACCGCTCGCGTTTTCTACTTGGAAGAAATTCCAGCGGTAGGGATTTGCTCCGGCGCCGCCCTCACCCAAGCTGGTGTATTCATAGGAACGTTCGATGAGCTCATCGAGAGTCTTTGGGTATTTCGGCGCGGTCGTCTTTAGGTAATCGGCGATCTGCACTTTAAATTCCGGCGGATAGATCGACCAAAGCATATCTGTGGCCGACTGCAGGAACCACTGCGGATAGTGCACGTCAACGAGTGTCGCGCCCGCCTTCTCCATGGCCTTGAGAGCCGCAGCGAAAACCCAGTCCACGTCGGGATCGTAGCCCGCGAAGTCCCGCACCACGCCAAGGCGCGCTCCTTTCAAGGCATCCGCGTCCAGAAACTGCGTGTAGTCGGAATGGAATTTGCCCTGGCTCTTTTTTGTGTATGGATCGGCCGGATCAATACCGGCCATGACACCGAGCGAAACTGCAGCGTCGTAGACACTGCGCGTCATGGGCCCGCCCATATCGAGACTAAGTGCCAGCGGGATAATCCCATCGTGGCTGAGCAGTCCATGAGTCGGCTTCAGGCCGACAATGCCGTTAATGGTCGACGGGCCACGGATCGATCCACCTGTGTCGGTGCCAAGGCCAATCGGCGCGTAGCCCGCAGCAATGCCAGCGCCCGTACCGCCTGAAGAACCGCCCGGCGTACGCGTCAGATCGTGAGGATTAAGAGATTGACCGCCCAGGGAACTTTGGTATCCGTTCGCGAACTCGCCGAGATTGACCTTCGCCAGAATTATCGCGCCGCCGTCACGAAGTTTTTTCACCATAAAGGCGTCATCCGGCGCCATGGATCCCTCGAGGAGTACGGATCCGCCCGTCGTCGGCATGTCTGCAGTATCGTAATTGTCTTTCATAATCACGGGGATACCGTGAACTGGGAGCGCGGCCCTTTGGCTTTGCGCTCGGCGTCTAGAGCTCGCGCAATTTCCAGAGCATCTGGGTTGAGTGTAATTACTGCGTGAAGCTTAGGGCCCTGTCGGTCGAAAGCTTTGATGCGTTCAAGGCACAATTCCACCAGTCTTTCAGCAGTGAGCGTGCCCGCCTCGAACGCGGCGTTAAGTTCAGCAATTGTCGCTTGGTCAAAATTGACCTGCTTAGCCGATACCGGTAGCGCGGGTCCCAGCAATGCAGCAACAACTACGAAAACAAATGCAATTCTAACTGCAGCGCATCTAGTCATGGCACGATCTCCATTCAAAAAATGAATTCAGGCGTTCGCCTCTATTTCAGCTTAATCGTTCATTTCACTGGCACGTCAATTATTCCGTTTGGAAGGGCCGGCGCATGCACGGGACGACGCAATGCACGCGTCACCTCTTCGAAACTGTAGCCGAGCGCCAACAATTTCGGCTCGCTAAACGCCGTCCCTAAGAATGAAATTCCCACCGGCAGGTCGTCGGTCGTGAATCCAGCCGGAACGACCAGATCGGGAAAGCCCGTAAGGTTAGCGATGCCTCTGGCAGAAATTCCTGTGCCCAACGGCGGCCCCGGCGGCGCTGCAATTTGCGCGGGTCGATTCATTCTGGTTGGATAAACAATTGCGTCCAGTTTGTTCTGCGCAAATATGCCTTCGACCAAGGAGACCGTCATCGGCATAAAGTAATCGTGCACTGCGATATAACCGGGATCCGTAAGCTTGCCGCTTGCTTTTTCCCGTAGGAAAAAATTCCACCGCTCTGGATTAGGTCCGGCGCCGTTTGCGCCCAGGCTATTGTATTCATAGGCGCGTTCGATGAGCTCATCGAGGTCTTTGGGGTATTTTGGCGCGGTCGTCTTCAAGTAATCGCCGATCTGAACCGCGAATTCCATCGGATAAAGAGTAAAAAGAGCGGGTGAGTTTGAATCGAGGAACCACTTTGGATAACGCACCTCGATGATGGTTGCACCCGCCTTCTCCATTGCCTTGAGAGCAGCTTCAATGACCCAGTCCACATCCGGATCGGCGCCCATAAAGTCGCGGGCCACGCCGATACGCGCACCCTTCAATGCGCCGGCGTCCAAGAACTGTGTATAGTCCGTATGAAATTTGCCTTTACTCTTATTTGCCGCCGGATCCGCTGGATCGACGCCAGTCATCACACCAAGGGCGACAGCCGCATCATAGACACTGCGTGTCATCGGCCCACCAGTATCGAGGCTAAGCGAGAGCGGAATGATCCCATCGCGGCTGACCAAGCCATGGGTCGGCTTTAGACCTACAATGCCGTTGACGGTTGACGGGCTACGGATTGATCCACCTGTATCGGTGCCAAGACCCAGCGGCGCGTATCCCGCGGCGATAGCGACTCCAGTACCGCCAGACGAACCCGCCGGCGTGCGCGTCAAGTCATGAGGATTGAGCGACTGACCGCCGAGAGAGCTTTGACTCCCGTTCGCAAACTCACCGAGATTCACCTTCGCCAAAATGATTGCTCCGCCGTCGCGGAGTTTCTTCACCATGTAGGCGTCATCGGGCGCCATTGACCCTTCCAAGAGGACAGAGCCGCCGGTCGTTGGCATGTCGACCGTGTCATAATTGTCTTTAAGTACCACGGGGATGCCGTGGAGCGGCGAGCGCGGGCCTTTTGCTCTCCGCTCAGTATCCAACGCCCGCGCGATCTCCAGTGCGTTCGGATTGAGCGAGATAACCGCATGAAGTTTAGGGCCCTGACGGTCGTAGGCCGCAATGCGCTCAAGGCACATCTCCACCAGTTTTTCGGCTGTGAGGGTGCCAGCATCGAACGCGGCGTTAAGCTCGGCAACGGTCGCCTGGTCAAAGTCGACCGGCTTAGCCGAAACTGATGACACAGGTCCCAAAAACGCGCCGACCAGCGCGAATGCGAACGCGAATCTAGTCATTGCGTGTCGGGTCATGGCCCGGCCTCCACATAAAGATGGGGTGACCTAGGTTTAAATTGGCACGTGGCGGAATGTTGGAGGAGGTATTGGGCCAACCACCTTTTCTACCTCTATGCCCAGGCCCAGGAGCTGGCTATCGGTCCCGGGCATGCCTTGCAATTGGAGGCCTACAGGCAGAGTCGATGCCAGGCCCGCAGGCAGGCTCAGCGCAGGGGCACCAAATCGGGAACCCCACCAGACGTTGGTAAGAATCAAGTCCCATAGTTCCACCCTCTCACCATTGACCACGATCTTCTGCTGACGCGGGTTCCCGTAAAAGTTAATAAGAGTCGGCGGGATCAGCATGGTGGGCATTGCGAGCGCGACGATCCCGTTGTCCTTGAAGGTGCCCGAATACTTCGCCCAGCCGTCCTCCATCATTGCACGCTCTTCTTCTGCCGACAGGTGCGATCGTATGGCTGGCGGCGCCGTGGGCCGGAAGTAATTTCTTGGTTCGGGATCGCCTCTATTTTTTTCACGTTCGGCGGTGATATCCGCCACCGAAACGCTTGGTAGATTCTCAGCAAGCCAATCGGACATCGGACGGGCTCCCTGTGTCACGAGCGGTCCCAAGCGGTCCTGTGCGCTAAGTTCAATCAGACCGTCGAGATCGACCTCGATCAATTGAACACCGGCGTCGCGGAGCTTGGCAAACACATCCTCGGTGACCTGTTTCACACGGGAATCGTGGGGTCTTTTATCCCAATAGTCGGGTCGCGGAATACCGATCCGGGTCTCGCGCAAGCTGATCGTCGGCACTTGATCTCCGGTTATCGCTGTATCGAGAAATGCGACATCGGCCACCGTTCGCGCCATCGGCCCCATGGTGTCCATCCAGGTCGTCGGCGGAACCATACCAAGTCCCGAATACCGCTTCCGGTTGGTGCCGTTAAAATAGTTGTCGAACGCGTAAGTTGATGGACGGAGCCCGGAAATTCCGCACCAGGCGGCCGGCCAACGTATCGAGCCGGCTGAATCCTCGCCGATCCCCGCCGGCGCGATCCGCGCTCCGATGGCGCCCCCAACGCCAGTACTTGACCCGCCCGTATCCCGCGACAGGTCATAGGGATTGCGTGGCATGGGGAAATACAGACCGCTGCCGCCACCCGTAAGTAGGTCCGACATATTCGTCTTCGCCATCATGACGGCGCCGGCGTTGAGCATGGTCTCAACCACGACAGCGTTCTTTGTGGCCACGTAACCTTCGAGGAGCGATGATCCGACGCTGGTGGGATAGCCGACAACGTCAATCTGATCCTTGACGACAAAAGGAAGCCCGGCCAGAGCGCCGAGCTTATCACCGCGGGCACGCGCCTGATCGACCGCCCGCGCCTCCTCTAACACACGAGCTTCGTCAAGTGTGATCAACGCATTCAGATTCTTATGGGTCTCGTGATGCTTGAGCAGGCGTCCAACATAAGCCTCTGCCTTCATGTCACCGTTCTTGATGTGCTCGACCGCATCGCGTGCGCTCAGATCGGTCATTTCAGAATTTGATTGAGCGTTGGCCGTCTTGGCGAGGCCATGTACCAATTGCGCGCCTCCGGCCGCAACGGCCAGAGGCGACGCCCACGCCGCGGCCTTAAGCAGACGGCGGCGCGACGTACCGGTGGTTTTGTCTGATACGGACGATTTATCATGCGTCATCGAAATTTTCCTGCCATTTTATTTCGTTCTGCGGACATACTTATATTTGTTCATGAATACATCCTCCTACGAGATGCGCGGCTCCGTTCATTAAAGTGATGGCGGCGGGATCGGGCCCAAAACTTTTTCAGCCGCAAGTCCCAACCCCAATATTCGGCTATCATCACCCGCAAGTCCGTCGAATTCCATGCTGACCGGTAGGCCTTCTGTCATGCCGGATGGAAAACTTAGTCCGGGTGCACCGAAACGGGGGCCTGAAAACAAATTGATGATAATTGCGTCTAGCTCGTCCACGAATTTGCCGTTTATCGGGATTCTCTGGCCCGGCGTATCGCCGTTTTCGTTGATAAGAGGCGCGGGAAACGGGATGGTTGGAAACGCGATGGCGATAAGGTCGTTAGAGGTGAACACATCACGGTAATAGCGCCCAGACTCATTCAGTGTTCGTATGCGCTCCTCTTCCGGCAACTGCGGTGATTCTGGCGGTCTGCAGGGCCACACACCTTGTCTGGCCAGCACATCTTCCATTGTCACTCCGGGAACATTTTTGGCAAGCCAGTCTTCAAAAGGCGCCATCGGCAGACGGGCATTTATGCGTCCACCTTGGTTGAGGGCGAGAACGGCTTTTAAATCAATTTCGATCAGTTCTGCGCCAGCCTCTTTAAATTTGATGAACGCCTCTTCGGTGACCTGTTGAACTTTGGGGTCGACAACATCGAGCTCCCAGTAGTCGGGGCGAGGAATACCGATCCGGGCACCCTTCAGGCTAACCTCCGGCACTGGTTCTCCTATAATCACGGTATCGAGAAATGCGACGTCCGCTACTGTGCGACCCATGGGCCCCCAGGTGTCGACTACGTTTGCGATCGACACCATGCCGTGATTCGAATAGCGCGTGCGCATTGTTCCAGCGGCAATGTTCTCGGGCGTATAAGTGGATGGACGAAGGCCGGCGACGCCGCTAGCCGCAGCAGGAAAACGCACTGAGCCGCCTGAATCCTCGCCTATGGCGGCCGGCACGATCCGCGCTCCGAGCACTGTTCCGTTCCCTCCACTAGAGCCGCCCGGCGTACGGGCTGGATCGTAAGGATTGCGCGCGGTGCCAAACCACGGATTGTTCGTCGTGGCACCCTGCACATAGAGGCCACCGCTTCCGACCATGTCCGAGCAATTGGCTTTGGCGAACACGATGCCGCCCGCATCGATCATCGTCTGGGCGACTTCAGCTGTCTGTTTGGAAATATAGTCCTTAAGTGCGCCGTTACCTGCCGTCGTTGGATATCCGGCAATCTCCATCTGATCCTTGACGGCAAATGGCAGACCGGCCAACGCCCCCAGCTGATCGCCCCGCGCCCGCGCTTGGTCGACGGCACGGGCTTCTTCCAACACCCGCGCTTCGTTGATTGTAATTATCCCGTTTAGATCCTTGTGAGCATTATGCTGTTCAATAAGTCCCGCCGCATAATCCTCCGCCTTCATCTCACCATTCCGAATGAGATCTACAGCCTCACGGGCCCCGAGCTCGGTCAAGTTTCCAGCTTTCTGTTCGCTGGCATTTTCAGAGCAACTCTGAAGGAAGGGCATTGCTGCCCCCGCCGTGGCAGCCAACGCCGCCGCCTTCAAAACGTAGCGTCGAGAAGCATCTACTGACTCGGGTGGCGCCTCAATTTTAGTGTTTCCTGGTGTCATGGCAGGCCCCTTTGATTTGTGTGTTTCTATTTCAGAGACGCGCGTCCCTTACGTATGACGTACGGGAAGTCCTACGTGGGCGCGGCGGGCACAGAGCTAACGGTTAGCGCAAACAGGTGTAGGCTCAGACTCCCCTTGGCATCTAAGTTGTGTCCTAGAGGGTTGGAGGTTGCGGCGATTCAAAAAACATATCGTGCAGCGGCCCTCAATTACCCAAAATGGACGGCGGCGGCGTACGCATATGAGACGCCTGCTCATACGCGTAACCAAGAGACAACAGCATCTGCTCTGACCATGCCGGTCCGACGAAGGACAGACCAACAGGTAGTCCTTCCACATGTCCCATGGGAACCGTGAGGTCCGGATACCCGGCCAATGCCGCATTCATGCTGGGGGAGGCAGGCCTGGCGCCCTTCGGGCGCGCGCTAATCGTGTGACCCGCCTCCTGTGAGCCTTCGGGAACGATTTTCTCTGCCGGCCCTGTCGTGACGGCCACCACTGCGTTGACGCCGTATTCCGATAGCGCTCGGTCGAACCCCTCCAGCCTCGCTCGGCGCTGCGCATATTCCAGGGCTTGGATGTACTCCGGGTTTTCGCGCCCACCCACCGTCGCTTCGGCATCTTCCAAGAGATCCGTGCTATGCATGCTTTCGCGGGGGTCCGATTTACTAAACGCGATAATGTCCGTCAGGGCGCGCATTTTGGTTGTCGCCGGCGTTGCCGCCAAGTACGCGTTGATGTCCTCCTTGAAGTCGTACAATAGGATGACGCGGGTTTCTTGGCTTAGGTCTTCTAGGATATCGGGTGGAAGCTCCACCAGTTCGGCACCCTGCGCGGCGAGCACCTTAAGGGCTTCATCAAAAACAGGTTGGGTTTTGTCGGAGTATCCCCCCGTCCCCCGTAGTACACCCAATCGCGTACCCTTCAGCGCTGCGGCGTCAAGGCCTGTCGCGTAGTCGGTTTTGTGCACGTCAGAGTCCTTGGATTGCGGATCGCCGGGGTCGGAACCGGCCACAACGGTGAGGAGCATGGCGGCGTCCATCACGGTTCGCGCCATGGGACCTGCGGTGTCCATGGTCAAACTGACAGGCACAATACCGCGCCTGGAAATCAACGCGATGGTGGGTCTCATGCCGACAAGGCCGTTGAGCGACGACGGGCTAATGACGGAACCCGTGGTACAAGTGCCCACTGTGGCCGCAGCAAAGCTAACCGCGGAGGCGATGGCGGACCCGTTACTCGACCCGCCGGGACTACGGGTCAAGTCATAGGGATTGTGCGGCGTACCACCAACAGTACTGCCGAGAAGACCCGCAGTAGTACGAAGGCCAGCGAACTGGTTCGTATTGACCTTGCCCAGAATAACCGCGCCGGTGGCGCGCAGGCGTTCCGCAACCTCAGAGTCTTGGGCCGGCATGTTTGCCTCAAGGGCGTACGAGCCGGCAGTCGTCGGCATGCCGACGGCATCGATGTTATCCTTGAGCAAAATGGGTACGCCGTCCAGGGGGCCCAGAGCCTGCCCCATCGCCCGGCGTTTGTCGGACGCGGCAGCCTGTTGCAGAGCGTCAGGCGCCAAAAAAATGACGGCGTTCAGGGCATGGTCCATCGCTTCGATGCGCGCGATGTAGGCCTTGGTGACTTCGACAGAAGTCGTCGCCGTGGCAGCGAGATCAGTGGAAATCTGGCTGAGAGGAACTTCTTCCACCACATATGGTTTCGCCGGCTCTTCTTTGGAACATGCGACGATTGAAAGGGTGGCCGCCAATACTAGGCTGACCACCAAAGGGCGATAGAACATCAGCGCATCCCTTGCGGTTTATATTTATTTGTTTCGGATTAGGCTGTCAGCATTTCTCTATATCGCTACCCCTTCCTCGCATAGCGCGATGAAGGGGGTTAGTTTTTCTTACAAGATTAAGTCCTTTTAGTTGTCAGAGGCTGGGGCGATCAGCGCCCTTGGCGGCGGCACGCGCACATGGGAAGCTTGCTCATAGTTGTAAGCGAGAGACAACAGTAATGCTTCTGACCAAGCCGTGCCGACGAACGACATCCCAACAGGCAGTCCCTCCACTAATCCCATGGGAACGGAGATCAGCGGATATCCGGCGACCGCTGCCGTTGCAGTAAGTGACGGTGGCCGCATATTGCGCTCGGCGGGGATGGGCCCAGGACCGGGAGTACCATCCGGCGGAATTACATTCGCTGGACCACCGGTAGGTGTAACGATTGCTAAGACGTCATATTCGCGCAAAATACGGTCAATCCCTTCTTCTTGAGTCATGCGTTTGCCTGCCTTCAAGGCCTCGATGTAAGCGGGGTTCTCGCGCCCACTCTCAGTCGCCTGCGAGTCCTCGAACAGGTCCATGGTGTGCATGCTCTCGCGGGCGTCGGTCCTGCTGAACTCAATAAGATCCGCAAGCGTGCGTACTTTCACGGTTTCCGGCATACTGGCGAAGTAAACATTCAGGTCTTCCTTGAAGTCATGGAGCAGGATGATGCGCATCTCTGGCCGGGTATCGACAATGGAATCTGGCGGAAGATTTACAAGTTCGGCGCCCTGGGCCTTGAGCGTTTCGAGAGCAGCGTCAAACAGCGGCTTCGTGACTTGGGCATTGTCGCCGTACGCCTGAAGCACGCCCAAGCGCTTGCCCTGCAACGCGCCGGTACCTAGAGCTGCGACGTAGTCCTTCTTGTTCGCATCTGATTCTGCCGACCATGGATCGCCCGGATCAGTTCCAGCCATGACGTTGAGCATCATGGCGGCATCCCGGACGGTACGTGTCATTGGACCAGCTGAGTCTTGCGTCAAGCTGATGGGTACGATCCCACGGCGAGAAACCAGTGCGATGGTGGGCTTCATGCCGACAACACCGTTGACATTTGAAGGTCCGACGATGGATCCCCCAGTCTCCGTGCCGACGGTTCCGGCGGCGAAACTCATCGCGGCGGAGATCCCGGAGCCATTACTAGAGCCTGCTGCAGAGCGCGTTATGTCGTAAGGATTATGCGTACTGCCGCCCAGCGTACTGCCGTTCAAAGACGCCGCATTGCGAAAACCTGCGAACTGCGATGTGTTTGCTTTACCCAGTATCACCGCGCCGGCGGCACGCAACCGTTTGACTACTTCGGAATCCTGGGCCGGATAATTTTCTTCAAGAGCATATGATCCGGCGGTGGTCGGCATACCGACGGCGTCATGATTGTCCTTGAAAAGGATCGGCACCCCGTCCAGCGGACCTATCGCCTGCCCGGCCGCGCGGCGTTGGTCGGACGCAGCGGCCTGCTCCAGAGCATTGGGCGCAATCATGATGACGCCGTTCAAAGGGCCGTCCAAGGTGTTTATACGATCAATGTACCCTTGGGTGATCTCAGCCGAGGTGGTGTTGCCGGCGGCGAGGTCCGCTGAAATCTGCGAGAGGGGCACCTCAACGACATCGTAGGGATCGGGCGGTGGCGCCGGTTCCGAACATGCGGCGAGAGAGAAGCCGGCGGCAAGTACGAGGCCGGTCATCAACGGGCGGTACAGCATCTTCACATCCCCTATATTTTGTGTTTTTTTTTCTGGCCAGGCTTTTACCATTTTCCAGTTTAGCCGTCCCTTTCTCATCATGGCGCGAGGAGGGGATTAGGTCTTCTATCGACTCCTTAGTGATCAGGCGTTGAGGCAGCTAGCGCACGCGGCGGCGGCACGCGGGCGTGGGACGCTTGCTCGTAGTCGTAGGCGAGGGACAACAGCAATGCCTCAGACCAAGCCGTTCCGACAATGGACATGCCGACAGGCAAGCCGTCTACTAGGCCCATGGGAACCGAGATGATCGGATATCCAGCGACCGCGGCATTGGACGTGATCGAAGGAGGAACATCGCCCGTCTTATGCTCGGCGAGAAAGGTCGAATACGACGTACCGTCAGGCTTTACCTCTCCCGCTGGGCCGCTTGTCACGGAAACCAAGGCATCAAGACTGTGCTCGTTTATCAGGCGATCAATACCCTCTTCCTTTGTCAGACGTTTCGCTTTTTCCAAGGTCTGAATATACAGGGGATTCTGGCGCCCGCCCTCAGTGGCCTGGGAATCTTCAAACAGATCCACAGCGTGCATGTTTTCACGAGGATCAGCCTTGCTGAACTCGATGAGGTCGGCGAGCGTTTTTACCTTCACCGTATGTGGTGTACCCCCAAGGTATGCGTCGAGATCCTCCTTAAAGTCGTGGAGAAGGATTGTGCGCATATCCGCCGTAATATCGATCAGAGAGTCTGATGGTAATTCCACCAGTTCGGCGCCCTGTGCGGTGAGCACGCCAAGGGCTTCGTTGAACAGAGGCGCGGTCGTGTCGGAGTATCCGCCGATGCGAAGCACGCCCAGCCGCTTGCCCTGCAGCGCGGTGTCGCTGAGAGCGGCGACATAGTCCTTCTTGTTGGCGTCCGATTCCGCCGACCACGGGTCGCCGGGGTCGGTTCCGGCGATCACATTCAGGATCATGGCGGCATCCCTTACGGTGCGCGTGATGGGACCTGCGGAGTCCTGAGTCAGGCTGATGGGCACAATGCCGCGCCGCGAGACCAGTGCAATGGTAGCCTTGATCCCAACATTGCCATTCACCGATGACGGGCCGACGATGGACCCGCTGGTCTCGGTGCCGATGGTGCCGGCCGCGAAGCTCATGGCCGACGAGATGCCCGATCCGTTGCTCGACCCAGCGGCGGAGCGGGTCGGGTCATACGGGTTACGCGTACTGCCGCCGACTGGACTGCCATTAATGCCTGTAATGGTACGGTAGCCGGCAAACTGAGAGGTATTGGCCTTGCCAAGGACGATCGCGCCAGCGGCACGCAATCGTTTGACCACCTCGGAGTCCACGGCCGGGTAGTTTTCTAAGAGAGCATGTGAACCGGCTGTCGTGGGCATACCGACTGCGTCATGGTTGTCTTTAAACAGGATTGGCACGCCGTCCAGCGGACCTATCGCCTGCCCCGCCGCGCGGCGCTCGTCGGACGCAGTGGCCTGCTCCAAAGCGTCGGGCGCAATCATAATGACGCCGTTGAGCGGCTCGTCCATGGTTGCGATGCGTGCGATGTAGGCTTTGGATATCTCGACCGAAGTCGTTTTTCCGGCTGCCAGGTCCGCGGAAATTTGTGATAACGGAACTTCTACAACTGAATATGGCGCCGGCGGAGGCTCTTCCTTCGAGCATGCGGAAAGCGAGAGCGCTAAAACCAGCGGCAGGGAAAATAAGGCGCGATATTTCATCGTCACATCTCCAATGAATTCTAATCCAATAGTTTTCAATTCGCCGCAGTGACGCGTTTATAGGCGGTTGGCGGCACACGTGCCCGAGCAGCCGCCTCATAAGCGTATCCGAGCGACAACAACATTTGCTCCGACCACGCCGGACCGACAAACGACAGACCGACAGGGAGGCCGTCCACTAGGCCCATGGGGACGCTGAGATTCGGGTAGCCGGCCACCGCCGCATTTCCGCTGACAGATGGTGCCACCGCGCCCTTCGGACGCACGGAGGCAACAAAATCCTTGGCGGTACCATCAGGGATAATGAGCGCTGCGGGACCAGCGGTGAGAGCGACCACTGCCCTTAAGTTGTGCGCCGCCATGGCGCGGCCGTAACCATCTTCCCCTGCCCGGCGCTTCGCGTATTCTAGAGCTTGAATGAATTCAGGGTTTTCGCGGCCATCTGTCGTTGCCTCGGCGGCTTCAAGAAGATCCTGATCGAGCATGCTCTCTCGCGGATCGGTACGGTTGAAGGTAATGATGTCTGCCATCGTGCGCACCTTCACCGCTTCGGGCGTGCCGGCAAGATACGCCGCCATATCCTCCTTGATGTTGTAGATCATGATGGCACGCAGTTCCTGGCTGACATCCTCTACGACATCGTCCGGAAGCTCCACAAGCACAGCACCTTCCTCGGCGAGCACCTCAAGTGCCCGTTCGAACACGGCCTGTGTTTTCTCATTGTACCCGCCCGTGCCCCTAAGCACGCCCAATCGCGCACCCGCCAACTCTTCGGCATCTAAGCCCGCAGCGTAGTCGGTCTTATGCGCGTCGGCGTCTGCCGACGCTGCATCGGCGGGATCGGAGCCGGCCATGGGTGTCAGCAGCATGGCAACATCCTTCACAGTGCGCGCCATGGGGCCCGAGGTATCCATAGTAAGGCTGACGGGCACAATGCCAGCGCGAGAAATAAGAGCGATGGTCGGTCTCAGACCTACAACACCGTTGTGCGAAGATGGACTGACAATGGAACCAGTCGTATCGGTGCCTACCGTGGCGGCCGCAAAGCTAGCCGCAGCGGCGATACCAGACCCAGAGCTGGAGCCGGAAGCGGTGCGCGCCAAGTCGTGTGGGTTGTGCGGCCCCTTGCCGACAGTGCTTCCGTTAAGGCCTTTGGTGGTGCGGAAACCGGCCCATTGCGAAGTATTGGCCTTGCCCAGAATAACCACACCCGCAGCGCGCAGCCGTCTTGCAACGTCAGAGTCCTGGAGAGGCATGTTTGCCTCAAGGGAATAGGATCCGGCGGTTGTTGGCATGCCGACTACATCGATGTTGTCCTTGAGGAGAATAGGTATGCCGTCCAGAGGACCCAGCGTTTGCCGCGCCGCCCGGCGCGCATCGGATGCCGCCGCCTGATCTAAGGCGTCGGGCGCCACTAGAATGACGGAATTCAGCGCATGATCGTAGGTTTCGATGCGCGCGATGTAGGCCTTGGTGACTTCGACCGATGTCGTGTACCCGGCAGCGAGGTCAGCAGATATTTGGCTGAGAGCGACTTCCTCCACCTCGTAAGGTGCGGGCGGAGGCCCTTCCTCAGAGCACGCGGCAAGCGTGAGAGAGAAGGCCAACGGAAGGCAAATCAAAGAGCGGTACAACATCGTCACATCCTCCAAGCGATTGATTCAGTAGTCCTTAGTTGTTTGATGCCACCGGCGCGATCTGCGGTGGTGGCACACGCATGTGCGAAGCCTGCTCATAAGCATATCCCCGTGACACCAGCATCTGATCAGTCCACATCGGGCCGATGAACGACAAGCCGACAGGCAAACCGTCCACCAGTCCCATGGGGACGGTGACGTGAGGGTATCCGGCGATCGCCGCATAGGCCGTTGCGTTCGGAGGTGTGGAGCCCTTCGGAACATCGTCAACGACGTATCCGGTATCGGTGCCATCGGGAACAATAGGCTGCGCCGGCCCGTTTGTGAGGACCACGAGCGCGCTCACATTGTACTCCGACAGTATGCCGTCGATACCTTCCGCCTGCGTCACGCGCTTCGCGTATTCCAACGTTTTTATATACTCGGGGTTTTGACGGCCGCCGGTCGTCGCCTCAGCGTCCTCGAAGATGTTCACCCCGTGCATGTTTTCACGTGGGTCGGTTTTACTGAACGCAATAAGGTCGGCCAAGGTGCGCGTCGTCACCGTTTGCGGGGTACCCGCGAGGTACGCATTGATATCTTCTTTGAAATCATACAGCAGGATGATGCGCATCTCCGGAGTGAGGTCTTCGAAAATTGCGGACGGAATCTCCACAAGCTCTGCACCTTCTTCGACCAAAACCTCGAGGGCTGCGTCAAACGGGCCCTGAGTTTTCTCATCGACATCGAAGTTTGCCATGTCATGCGCGTTCTCTAATCGAACCACGCCCAGTCGCGCGCCCCTTAGCGCTTCATCGTTCAAGCCTGCCATGTAGTCGGTCTTGTGAGCGTCGGCGTCCACTGACCACGGATCGCCGGGGTCGGAGCCAGCCATTACCGTCAATAGCATAGCGGTATCCGCCACAGTGCGCGTCATGGGGCCGGCGGTGTCCTGGGTCAGACTGATCGGCACGATGCCGCGTCTGGATACAAGCGCGATGGAGGGCTTGACGCCAACGAGGCCGGTGAAGGACGAAGGGCAGGTGACGGAGCCGCTAGTTTCGGTGCCGATCGTCGCGGCGGCGAAGCTGGCGGCACCGGCCACGCCGGACCCATTGCTCGAGCCGCATGCAGACCGGGTTAAGTCATAGGGGTTGTGCGGACCTCCACCAACGGTGCTCCCATTGAAGGCCAGCCGCGTACGGAAGCCGGCAAACTGAGATAAATTGGTCTTGCCGAAAATCACAGTACCCGCAGCGCGGAGCCGTCTTACGACTTCAGAATCCTGGGCGGGCACGTTCGCTTCAAGGGCATAGGACCCGGCGGTCGTCGGCATGCCGACCGCATCGATATTGTCCTTGAACAGAACGGGCACACCATCCAGTGGGCCCAACGCTTGCCCCGCCGCACGGCGTGCATCGGACGCGGCCGCCTGATCCAAGGCATCGGGCGCCACCAGAATGACCGAGTTCAGCGCATGATCGAAGGTTTCGATGCGCGCGATATAGGCTTTGGTGACTTCGACTGACGTTGTGTTCCCGGCGGCGAGGTCAGCAGATATCTGACTGAGAGGCACTTCTTCCACGGCGTACGGTGCGGGCGGAGGCCCGTCCTCAGAGCACGCGCCGAGCGAAAGAGATAAAGCCAGAAAGAAGCAGGTTAAAGAGTGGCGCGGCATCGTCACTTCCCCCGTGAGATATAACTAAAAGTCATCAACTGCCCGACTCAACCAATTGGTATGCTGTCGGAGGCACGCGCGCGTGAGACGCTTGCTCATAAGCGTATCCGAGCGACAACAACATTTGCTCCGACCACTTGGGTCCGATAAACGACAGGCCCACAGGCAGGCCATCCACCAGTCCCATCGGAACTGTGAGATTCGGATAACCTGCTATTGCCGCATACATACTGGGCGATGGCGGCGCCGCGCCCGCCGAATGCGAAGATATCGGGTGTGCCTCACCTTCGTCCTCAGGAGGAAAGATCAAATCCGCGGGACCCCTCGAGAGAACCACAAGCGCACTCACGCCATATTCAGCCATGGCCAAGTCGTAACCCTCCGGCCCCGCTTTGCGCTTCGCGTATTCCAGATCCTTGATGTACTCGGGACTCTGACGGCCGCCGGTCGTCGCCTGGGCAGCTTCGAAGAGATCCACGCCATATATATTTTCACGCGTATCAGTTTTGGTGAATTCGATGAGTTCCGCCAGGTTGCGCACCTTCACTGACTCAGGCGTACCCGAGAGATACGCGTTTAGGTCTTCCTTAAAATCGTAAATCAAGATGGTACGATCCACCTGACTAAGATCCGTGAATATATCGTCCGGGATCTCCACCAACTCGGCACCCTGTGCGCCAAGCACTTCAAGTGCTGCGTCGAACACGGGCTGGGTTTTTGCAGAGTAGTTTCGCATATTGCGGAGCACGCCCAGGCGCGCGCCCCTTAGCGACGAGGCATCTAAGCCGGAGGCGTAGTCAGTCTTATGTGCACCGGCATCCGCCGACGCTGGATCGCCCGCATCAGACCCGGCCAGAACGGTGAGCATCATAGCTGTGTCGGCCACGCTGCGCGCCATAGGACCCGCTATGTCTTGGGTCAGGCTGACGGGTACAATGCCGCGCCGGGAAATCAGGGCAATGGTGGGCCGCATTGAAACAACGCCGTTGAGTGAGGCCGGGCTAATGACGGATCCAGTGGTACAGGTGCCTACCGTGGCAGCGGCAAAGCTGACTGCAGCGGCAATGCCGGGGCCCGAACTCGAGCCTCCGGGCGTGCGATCTAAATCATAGGGATTGTGCGGAACACCTCCGACAGTGCTGCCCTTCATGGACCCAGTGGTACGAAGACCGGCCCATTGCGAAGTATTGGCCTTGCCCAGAATAACCGCACCCGCGCCACGTAAACGTTCCGCAACCCCGGAGTCTCGCCCCGGAAAATTATTTTCAAGGGCGTAGGAGCCGGCCGTAGTCGGCATGCCGATCGCGTCGATGTTGTCCTTTAGAAGTATGGGAATACCGTCGAGCGGGCCCAAAGATTGTCCCGCCGCGCGGCGCTTGTCAGACGCGCCAGCTTGATCCAGGGCGTCGGGCGCTACGAGAATGACCGCGTTCAGCGCGTGATCCATCTTCTCGATACGCGCGATGTAAGCCTTGGTGACGTCGACCGCGGTTGTGTGACCGGCGACTAGGTCATCTGAAATCTGGCTCAAGGGAACTTCGTGAACCGCGTAGGGCGCGGACGGAGGCTCCTCCTTTGAACACGCGCCAAGTGAGAGAAAGAAAATCAACGGAAGACAAACCAATGAGCGGAGCAACAGCATCACGTCTCCCAAATGATTTGTTCCAAAGCGGAAGGGAGGCCAGGAATATTCCTAGCCTCCCCTCTATCTATGCTAGGCCTCAGATCTTACATCGTAAAGCGCACGCCCGCACGGAACGTACGGCCGATAGCGTCATAAAAATCCAACCATCCGTTACCGTTATAAAAGCCGCTATCGGCACGCCCCGCGATCCTCGGTGGCCCCTTGTTCAGGAGGTTATCCGTAACAAAGAACACTTCGGCCCCACCATCCAGTATTTGGTAGTTGAGCGCGAGATCAAAGTACAGGATCGAACTGATGTCATTATTATCGATCGTAACTTTGCCCGCAGGTATGGAGGCCGGACATGTCGAGGTACATTCAATGGCATCATTGTTATACACGCCGGAACCAATGCCACGCGCAGTAAGTGTGGCTCTAAACGGGTCGTTCGTGTAGGTCGCGTTGATGATATACCGGAAACTTGGCGTAAAAACAGTGGAGCCGATGCTGAGCCCTCCACCAGAGTCTGCGTTAACGCCAGCACCGTCTACCGAAAATTTGTCATCGGCGGTCTCGAGCTTCATAATATAAGATGCCATACCACGCAGCGAAAGGTCTCCCTCCCATGACGAGACCAGGTCCGACAGCGGGAAATTATAGCTCGCCTCGAAATCGAACCCGCGCAGTTTTTGAAAAAGCACGTTGGCGGGCTGGACGGCGACAAAAGTGATGATGCCGTCTGTCCGCTCAATCGCGGAACACAGAGCTGTTTCACCCGCAAAACAACGGTCCACATATTGCTGTGCGGCCAGCGAGGTAATGGCACCCTTGATCTTAACGTTGAAAAAGTCAACCGATGCACCAAACCCGGGGAGCGCACTCGGCTGCAGGACGATGCCTACCCCCGTTGAATTCGCCCTCTCCGACTTGAGCAGCTTGTTGCCTTGGATCCGCGTCACGATTGTCGCCGGTGCGCCACCGCGCGTAGGATCGAATACGTTGCCCGTGCCGGACCGGCCAGAGCTAAACAAATCCCCTAGGGTCGGCGCGCGTATGTCCCGCGACTGGGTGGCGCGGAGCGTGAAATCGTCGATCGGCGAATAGGTCGCACCGACTTTCCAGGTGGTGACATATCCCGCCGTACTGTAGCTGGTCGCACGCACGGCAGCATTCAGATCAAGCGCCCTGGCCCAGTCCTGATCCTTGGCCAGCGGCACAACGGTCTCTATGAAACCTTCCGTCACGTTGAAACTGCCCTTGCTCTGGGTAAAGTTGCCGGCGAAGTAAGCTCTCGCCTGATCCAGCGCGCTCGAAAAACCACCGATTGATTCTTTGCGGTGTTCAACACCGAAGGCCACAGAAACAGGACCCGCCCATGTGGTAAAAGGCTCGCCTGCGGCAGTCGCGGCGACCACATCCTGCGACAGAAGAATCAGCCCGTACCCCGTACCGGTGGTATAATTAATGGCCTCCTGAGTATTTACACCGATGCCCATCACGTTATAGGGCACGCAACCGTTACCTGGATTGGTCAGGGTTGAGCGGCAAACGATCCGACCGGTGGCCGGATCTAAGACGGAGTCAGCGGCTTCCTGGTAGTTGGCTTTGATCTGGTCACCCGGAATCCTGACAGACGCATGGGTCGTGCTTCTCTCGTAGTATGCATCCCAGGTCCAATTGGCATCCATGGCGTCGAAGTTGCCCTCGGCACCGATAAGATAGCGCCGGAGATGGCGTGTATTCCTGGCCCCAAATGGGGGCGCGTCGATGTTATTCGTGCCCAAAACAAAGGACGTTTCACCGGCCGCATCCATAACCGCCTTCAACGACGCTGGCAAAAACGCGTTATCCACTTTGACGCTAATGTTGGCAAGATTGAACGTCGGCACGCCGGAGATGCTGGTTGCGTGGGTATGCGCCCATAAGTACTCGGCGAAGACGGTAGCGTTTTCGGTGACATCATAGCTGGCGCGAATAAATGCGTTCGCGCGCAGCAGCCGCGTTTGCATCATGGGGTCAAGGTCGATCCGGGAGGACTGCCAGTCTCCACCTGACATCAAAAGGCCACCCGATACGGGCCCGAAGATAAACGGCACAGGCCTTCCTTCTGCTTCGAATTGAGTACCTCTCAAGGGGCCTGTGGTGATCAAGCCGCCACGAGTTGCGAGAGTCAGACCCACATTGTCGACTGAGATGTATTGCGGCGCGCCGCCACCCGCCGTGTAAGCTGGGTTGGGAATAAGATTAGAATTGCTCTGATACCAGGGCCGTTCCGCTCTGCCATGTAAGGTTATTCGTCCCGCATGTGGGGTCGGCCGAGTACCGATCCCATGATCGTAGGAATGCTCGCCGCTCACCAAAAAGTGCCCGCGGCCGTTGGCGAAGGGCAAGCCCGCAGTCAAGGACACCTTGTACTGCTCGCCGTCGCCGTAGGTCGTGATGCCACCTATTGCCTCACCCTTCACGCCGGTGAATTCCTTATCGATAACGAAGTTCACAACGCCGGCGAGAGCATCCGAACCGTAAACGGCGGATGCGCCGCCGGTCACCACGTCCACTCGCGAAATGAGCCCATTTGGAAGCACATTGACGTCAACGGCGCTATTGTTTTGATCAAAGCCTTGGAGCGTCGAGCCCACCAAGCGCTTCCCATCCAGAAGCACTAGGGTTCGTTGTGGGGTCAACCCCCTGAGGTTCAGGTTCTGGATGCCCCCGGTCATATCGGCCGCAGACGAATTCTTCGTCGTGATAGTGCCCAAAAGCACCGGCATCCTGTTTACGGCGTCAATGATATTTATCGTTCCCATCGCATTGAGTTGTTCAGTGCTGAGAACCGATACCGGCGTCGGCGCTTCGAAGCCATCGCGCACAATGCGCGTTCCGGTGACGACAATTTGTTCAAGGTCCACTTGTGCGGTCTGCGCTTCGTCTTGCGCATGTGCCGCTGGGATCCCCATTGCCACCAGAGCTAATACGGCAGTCGAATAGCGCAGTCTTTTTGCGAAAGCAGTGTTCGAGCGTGCTTTCATATTCCTAATCCCCCTCAAGGTTTGGATGACATCCCAACGCAGGAACCGCCTGCCCTCAAAGCAGGGCTCCCAATTCAAACTATTTAGTTTTTACAAAAATCCCCTGTGCCGCAGCTGCCGGTATCAAGCCGTCACAACCTCCTTGCCAAAGTCGCGTCGTAGACTTGCTTTACCCAGTGCAGCCCTACGCACCTCGTCATATTAGATATATTTAGACATATTGGATTGCAATACACAAATGCACACGAAGCTGACGGGCCGACTAATTCACGTATTATAATTACGTATAGTATGAGAATATACTGATTTTAATACAGTTAATTCTACGTGTGATACCTAAATGTTACAGTTCTGCTCCCGATTTCTGGCCCAGCCGGCACGCCTTAGTTTTCGAGGAACCTGAGAAGCCTGCGAGTCGCTCGCAGCGCATACAAAATGCTTTGACGACGCACACTCAATCGCGAAGACCCCCACCCTAAAGTAGCAAACATCCTATGAGGCCTGATCGACGAAATCCGCCTCGTTTCCAAGGATGGCAAACTCCACGTTCACCTGGTCGTGCATCTAGCCCAACTCTTGGCCCTCGGCCAAAACAGACAGCCCGGTCTCCTTGAGGCCGGGCTGCAAGTACGCTGGTTTCGGGGAGCCGCATCAACCTTTTTCGAACAAAGCACCATTGAAAATAAGCAGAAATCTGACACCAACAACGCACAGCGCTATGCGAAAGTAAGCGAATTCTGGCTCCGCCAATCTAAATTGGAATCCTAGATCGGGATGTTTTTTGGGCTCAATCGCAAGGAGATTCCCAGAAGGGCGTAAAAGTGGTTCAAAATGCTGGCAGGAGAAGGATGTCGGCCAACTTGCGTAAGTGCACCGATTGACCATGAGATCGAACGGCGGACGCAAGATAAGCTCTAGCGTTTTGCCCCTCAGCGCTAAGTTCGAAAACACGAAGGCGATCAATTGGCGTTTTTGCTCAATTTTCGAACGCGCGAAAATGTCGGCCGCGCGCGATGCCACCGAAGCACGCTTTCAACGCTACGGTGCAGCACGGCAATTTCTCTACAAAAGCCTCCACCGCGTTCCGCCGCAACCGCCGGCGCAACGCCACCGCACCAGTCTCATCCTGCCCTGCGAGACTGCATAGGGTCTTGTCTAAGTCGATTCCCAGCATCACGATTCCCATTGGTCCACTCCTCTTTTGCGTTAAACCAGGAGCAATCCAAACTGATCGCTCCGAGAGGGGCGGGCCATCTCATAATCACATTCCGCCATTTCTGAGAATTGGGACGCTCAAAAAAATTCCAAGGTTTCGGGTTCGCAAACCTCAGAACCTTTCAATCTCAAAGTCACTCTACGCAAAAAGGCGATTCTGCATCGAGGGCAATTGCGTTTTTGAGGGGCGACCCTTTAGCGGGCGCGCGGCCCAGCGGGCCGCGTGATGTTGCTGGCGGCCACCTTTGGTGCCAATCTAGCCTGGAATCGAGGGAGGGTCGCATGAAGTTTCTGCGGAATGCCGTTGTTCTCATCGTATACTGGCTGGTTACCGGTGTCGCCTTCAGTCACGCCCAAGCCCCGTCACTCGGAGATATTTCGCCGGAAGAGTACGAGGTTCGGGAAACACGCAATCATCTCGTCGCCATGCGCGATGGCACGCGCCTCGCCGTGGACCTCTATCGACCGGACGCGCCCGGCCTCTTCGCCGGCATCCTCTCCCTAACGCCGTACGGCAAGAGCCGTGGCCGCGACGAAGCGCGGCGCTTCGCTCGACGCGGCTATGTGGTCGCCATGGCTGACCTGCGCGGCCGCTACGATTCCGAAGGTCAGTGGAATCCCGTCAGCGGACATCATCCGCGCGACGGCCACGACCTTGTTCAGTGGCTGGCCAAACAGGATTGGAGCAACGGCCGCATTGGCATGATGGGCTACTCCTTCGTCGGCTGGACGCAGTGGTGGACTGCACGTGAGCATCCGCCCGCGCTCAAGGCCATCGCGCCGATGGTTTCACCCCCCGACGCCTTCTGGAACATCCCCTATCAGGACGGCGTCGTGGTGGGCTGGATGACCGACTGGTTTGCGCTGCACTCGGGCCGCGTGTCACAGGCCGTGGGGGACGGCCCATACGGCGGCTACGCCGCGCGCCGGGCCAGGGACCTCATGCACACGCCCTACATCGACATCAACCGCAGCCGCGGCATCCAGAACGCGCCGTGGTTTGACGAGGTCTATGGCCACAACCTAGCCGGTGACGAGATCTGGCAGGAGATCTCCTATCAGGGCGAAGAGAATTTCAGCCAGATCACCGTGCCCTCGCTGAACGCCACCGGATGGTTCGACGTCCAACACAGCGGCGCGCCCTCCAACTACATCGGGATGAAGCGGTATGGCGCCACGCCCGAAGCGCGCCGGCCGACCCTCATCATCGGCCCCTGGGCGCACGCGCTCACCCGGCAGGAGGACGGCGGCCGCGTCATCGGGCCCTTCGACTACGGCCCCGATGCGCCCATCGATCTTAGGGGCTACACCATCCGCTGGTTCGACCACTTCCTCAAGGGCATCGACAACGGCGTGGAAAACGACCCGCCAGTCTACGTTTTCGTGATGGGCGCCAACAAGTGGTACGCCGAGGAGGATTGGCCGCTGCCGCAGACCCGGTGGACAAGGTACTACTTCGGCAGCGGCGGCAATGCGAACTCCCTTAACGGCGATGGCATGCTCTCCACTAGCCTACCGGGGGAGGCCGGATCGGACACCTATGTCTACGATCCCGCCAAACCCACGCTAGCGCCGTGGAAGGGCGGCCACACCGAGGACGGCGCCATCGACGTGAGCGCCCAGCAATCGGCCGACGACGTGCTAGTGTATACCTCCCCGCCGCTGACCAGGGACGTGGAGGTCACGGGCCCCATCGAGGTCAAGTTGTATGCGTCCACCTCGGCGCGCGACACCGACTGGATCGTCCACCTGAGCGACGTGGCCCCCGACGGCACCGTGTCGCTGCTCGCGGAAGGCGTACTGCGCGCCCGCAGCCGCGACCCCGACAATTCCGGCGCCTTTAATCCCGAGACGCTCAGCACCATCGAGCCGAACCGAGTGTACGAGTACACCATCAAGTTCTGGCGGGCGACTGGCAACGTCTTCGCCGAAGACCACCGCATCCGCGTGGACATCTCCTCCAGCTACTATCCCTTCTTCCTCCGCAATCTGAATACCGGCGCCGACAATCTCGCGTTGGTGAAGGAATCCGAGGCGGTGATAGCGACCCAGACTGTGCATCACGGCGGACGCACGGCTTCGCACATCGTGCTCCCGGTGATCCCTCCCCGAACGACAGGTGACGACGCGCATTAAAGAGTATTGAACTCAAAGATTTCACCTATCGGATAAACGCGCGGACCAAATGCACTACCTTAGACACAATATATGGTCAATCACCTCTGTTCATGGAGGGGATTATCGCGAGCTGTCACAACGGGCGAGCTGGGCGGTAAAGCAACCTCTATGAAAGAACAGGCTTAAGAGCGCTTTCTCCAAGGGACGCTTTTGCGCACCTTGTGACTTTGTTCCACTCTTCAATTGCTTCGGCATCGTTCGGGGCCCCTAAAATAGTAAGATTAACATGCACCGAATGTGTGCCAGTCATCCTCAGCGAGCGCTCCCAAGAATTTGTCTACACATTCTAGTAATCCATGCTCGTCGTCCCAACAGATTTGGTGCTCTAAGCGTAACCTCTTATGCTTGGTCTGCCGGAATCTCCTTCCTAAGGTAGGTCAATCATCTTCTCGTAAGCGAAGGTGTTTACGTGGCTGAACATGGCCGTCACCTCGCCGTCGGGCCCCCGGACGAAGGCGTACTGGTTGGACACGGGGAAGGGGGCCTCCAGGGGCAGAGTGCCGTCCAGAAAGAAGATGTCCGGCTCCCTCTGGCGGTAGGGCCCGAGGCCAGCGATGGTGAGCGCGCCTCCCCCGGCGTCCTCCACGAGCGTCGGGTTGCGGCGGTCCTCGGCCGCTTCGGCGCCGGTGTAATTGCGCCGGTTGCTGAGGTAGGCGCCCGCGTAGTCCCCGGCCTCCGTGGGCAGCACGGTCTCGGGCGCTTCCAAGGGGCCCAGGAAATGTTCGAGCACGAGGGCCCTGAGGCCGCTGTGGGAGAGCCCCGCCTTTACGGCCCCGGTGACACGGGCGGCAGCGCGGGGTCCGCCTGGACATCGGCGTCCGCAGGCCCTCCGCCCGCGAACATCGTCGTCACGCCGATGCCGCGGTTGAGCAGCATGAGCGTCAGCGCCCGGTAGTCCCCTGTGTTGCCGTAATGCTCGATGACTGACTCGCCGTTGTAGTCGTAGGCCATGAAGATCATGCCGAAGCCGCTCTGCCGGGGATGGTTGCCCTCATGGCGCTGGTGCATGAGGTCGAAGGTGTCGGACGACAGGATGGGATTGTCGGCCCCGCGTCCGGCCTGGATGTGGGCGATCATATACTTGGCCATGTCCGCGGGTGTGGATTTCATGGACCCTGCCGGCGCGATGAAGGCGTTGAGCTGCCGCCACGGCATCACCACGGGCGGAACCGTCCTCGGTGAAATTGTACGGCGTCACTAGGTTCGGCGCGCGCTCGGGGCCGTCCATCAGCAGCGAGTTGGTCATGCCGAGCGGTTGGAAGATGTTCTCGCGGAGGTAATCCTCCATGAGCTGGCCGGTGATATCCTCGATCATGATGCCGAGGATGCTGACGCCGAAGTTCGAATATACTGACACTGTGTCCCGCTTGCGCACGATCTGCGGCGTGGCAGCGGCGATCACCTCGGGGACCAGCGGTAGCTCATGCCCAAATGCGCCCCGGCCCAGGGAGCTGTCCTCGTAGCCGGCCCGGTGGGTGAGTAGGTCCCAGACGGTGACGTCTTCGCCGAAGGATTGCGCGAGCTGGGTGCGCTTCAGGTACATGTTGGCGGGATCGTCCAGGGACTTGATGAGACCGCGCTCCAGGAGTTGGGCCACGGCCGTGGCGGTGAAGGTCTTGGTGATGGAGGCGATACGGAATTGGGTCTCGTCGGGGATCACCGGAGAACGCTCCGCCCAGTCGGCATAGCCGTATCCCCTGGTGAGGAGCGTCCGGTCGCCCTGGACCACGGAGACCGCCAGGACCGAAACCCGGTGATCGTCGAGGATCTATCCGAAAACCTCGTCCGCCCATTGCTCCACCTCAGCGGGGGTTAGGGCGTCAGGCGCCGTCCCGCGCGCTGGCTGGGCCGCGGCCGATATGGACAGGCAGGCCGCCAAGACCGGGGTGAGGAATCCAAACCGCATCTGATGTGCACTCAACATCGCGCCGCTCCGCTGTATCAGGTTCCGCCTCTCCGGTCCTGCGCCGGGCCATGGAAGGCATCCCGTGTGAATCGAATCTCACGCCCGGAACCGGCGTCCGGGAGGATCAAACAATGAAGGGATTCCGTCCGCACTTCCATATCAAGACGGGACCGCCGGGCAGCTATAAACCAAGATTCCCCGGATGGACCCCAAAACCGAGGCAGACGGTAGCAATTTGGTGGGCTGTCCGGAAGCTTTGACCTGGTTGGTGGCGGGTCGCGCGCATTCCGACCCCAGAGCGGCGTTCCTGAGTGCAAGCTGTCCGGTTTTCCTCGGCATCGGGGCGCCGCATCTTCCGCATGTTTGCCGGCGGCAGTTCACCGCGGGCGATTGCCAAGATTCTGAACGATGAGTGCGTTCCAGGGCCCGATGGCCGCCAATGGTCAGACACCACGATCCGCGGACACGCGGAGAGGCGTACAGGTATCCTTAGAAACGACCTCTACCAAGGAAAACTCGTCTGGAATAAGCAATGGATTTCCTGGAGGCGGTCCTCGACCCGGCGTATGAGCGGCACCGGGACATGATCGGCTGGTACGGTGGGCCGTTCGACCCGGTCGGCTTCGATGCGGCGCGGGCTCGTTTGGGCTTGGAGAACATGGCCCGCCGGCGACGAGATCCAAAGCTGGTTGGTCATAACGGTGTATGAACCTTCTATAGTTCTGCACGGTCGGAGATTTCGAAAGGGATGACCGGCGGGATCAAGCGCAGCTATCCGGCTGGACCGTTGTCGGAACCACCCATGGCCGGGGGCCATACGACCGCCACATGGAACGCGCCCAATCGATAAACGGCATCTGGCTTCGCCACCTCCGAAGGGACTGGAAGCGAACCCTCAACCGGTAATTCCACGTCCCGAGCGGACGGCTCAGGACGACTGAGTCAGTCATTTGGGGAACTTCCAAACTCAGAAACCGCCAGCGGCTATGGCACGACCGAATCTCAAACCCTCGTTCGCAAGCGGTAATTTGGCGAGAGAGCCGTGTTGCAATAGTGTTGATTTTTTTCTGGAGGAAACCAGCGGTGGTTTTAATCTTTCTTACGGAAAAGTCATTGTAAACACTATCATTTTTTGAGGCGAATTGCAGGGAATCCCCTAGACAGGCAAGCCCGCAACCACCTTTACCGAACTTTCGTCGATCATCGCCTTATCGTCGGGCAGCGCGATCATTTTGGTAATCTCTCCAATGAGTTCCACGCTGAACGACCGCTTTGGTCCCGGCGTGACGACGACCCCTTGAATGAGGTCGCGGAGGATCGAGAAGGCCTCATCGCGAATTGTCGGGTCGCTAAGGGCCTCGCCCAGGTATTCAACCTTCTTGCGATAGAGTTCGGGTAGCTTCGGGTGGAAGCGCACCGGTGAAGGTGCTGGCTCGGTAAGTCGGATCTCCAAAGCGGATTTCTTCTCCTCCAAGCTGTCCAGCTTTAGCTGCAGGCTGTCGGACCGGTAACCTGAGGCAACGGCATCGATTAAGGCATCCAGCTTTTTGGTGACCTTGCCGAGTTCGGCCTCGACGCGATCGCGTGTGGCACCCTGGTCGGCTGCCTTCTTGTTGATCTCCTCGTGATAAGCACGGACAAACTCCTCAACCATCTCCGGTTTCATGAGATTGTCCTTGAGCCCTGTCAGGACCAGATTCTCGAGGAGATGCCGACGGATGCTCCGTTTGTTGGTGCAGGTTCCCTGTTTCCTGGCCTTACTGCAGGCCAGATAATCGCCTCCCACGGACGTCAGGGATCCGCCACATATTCCGCATTTGGTAAGGCCCGTAAGCAGATGTTTGGCCCGGCGCTTCTCCCAAATCCGTTGCGCGAGGGCTTTCTTAACCAAGGTTGAGGAACGGATGCCGTCCAGGCGCTCCTGAACAGCGTCCCATAGCCGGTCATCGATGACCCGTAGGCCGGGTACGTCCTGCCAGATCCATTCTTTTGCCGGGTTGGGCCGGGCAAGCCGTCTGCCGGTGTTGGGGTCTTTGACGTAGTGCTGCTTATTCCAGAGCAATTTTCCCCGATAGAGATCGTTTCGCAGGACCCCGGTGCGCCGGGTGGCGTGGCCCCGTATTGTTGTGTCCGACCATAGCCGGCCGCCCGGGCTGGGGACATTTCCTTCGTTTAGGGACCTGGCGATGGAACGGGGTGATTGCCCCGCGGCAAAAAGAGTGAAGATGCGCCGAACCACCTCGGCTTCAGCCCTATTGATCTTGCGTTCGCCGCCAATGGGGCTGCCATCTTCGGAATACTGACGAACAACATCATAACCGTAGGCCTTGCCGCCGGCGGACTTGCCCCTACGAACCTGGCCTTCCATACCCCGGTGGGTCTTGATGGCCAGATCCTTGAGGAACAGGGCATTCATGGTGCCTTTGAGGCCAATATGGAGTTCCGTGATCTCACCCTCGGACAGGGTGATCAACTGTATCCCTTGGAACTTGAGCTGCTTGAACAGTCCGGCCACGTCTTCCTGGTCCCGGGACAGGCGATCGAGCGCCTCGGCTATCACCAGATCAAATGCGCTGGCACGAGCGTCCTGCAAAAGGCGCTGGAACGCCGGACGTAGGCGGGTCGACCCACTAATGGCGGCATCGGTATAGGTATTGACGCAGCGTGCATTTAGCCGAGTGAGTTCTTGCGTGCATTTGTAAACCTGATCCTTGATCGAAGCCTCCCGCTGGTTGTCTGAACTGTAGCGGGCGTAGATGACGGCACGGGTCATGTGTTTATTTCCTCAGTAGGCGGTTCGCTGCCACGGAGTTGGGCCAGAGCTTCATGGTATTGGGTGACGGCTGAGGCCATGGTGGCTTGGTTGTAGTGGTCCTCACCTGTCCTAAGCGAACTGTGCCCGAGCAACCGTGCGCCGACCCGCACGTGGGCGGGGTCCTCCGTCGCCAGGGTCGTCATGGCGCAATCCCGGAACAGGTGTGGGTTGATGGGATGTCCAAAAAGTTTTTTGGTGGTCCTAACGACTTGGTCGTACACGCCCCGGTCAGACATTGCGGTCTTGCGGACGCTGATCCAGAGCGCTTCTGAGTCCCTACCGTCCAACAAGAC
>CAXXRP010000002.1:0-83311 GCA_963662375.2 Rhodospirillaceae bacterium | reverse complement strand
CCTTGGAGTTCCCCCAAAACAGAAGATACGGGGCTCGACAGACATTCACGAAGTCAGCTCATTTTGCCGGATTTATAGACTCTGCAACTGGCGCTTTATAAAGCCCGCTTCTTCCGCTCCATTAACCCCAGAACCACTAACAGAAACCCCAATGGGAAAACGGGTGCGGGTGCGGGTGCGGGTGCGGGTGCGGGTGCGGGTGCGGGTGCGGGGCGGGTGCGGGTGCGGGTGCGGGTGGGTGATGATGGCGATGAGCTTGTCCTCGACCCCACTCCTAAAGGCGCTCTTGCGGAAGATACCCACTGTTGACGAAGGATGGCCTGCCGGCCACGTGCTCGATGGTTCAAGACCTTCGCGATGAATGTGTCGCAAATCTATGTCACAGGAGACGATGTGGTCGATCTCGTGGTCACGAATGCGGAACCTGACAAGGGTCATCAAACAAGCAGGACCACAGATGACACTGTGTCCTATAGAATGTTGGCGGCTGGCGACCGCTACCTCAAAGCCGGGAGGAGCCCGGAGGAAGGATAGGTGCCTCTATGCGGAAAGACCGCATGAAAAAACCGTACCGGCGGTTAGGCCACTTCTCTAGACTAGCCCTCTAGGGAGTGGCAACCGCCAGTGTAACAGGTAGGTTGCCAGTTTGGAATCCCTTATTAGGTAGGGCGATGCCCGAATCTGATATTGACCAATTGAAACATGCGATTGAAGGTCAGCATGGCGGCACAGCCACGCCTGCCGGTTCGGTCCCCGTCAAGGAGACATACGAGGGCCAGACCGTGTGGGAAGGGATCGTCCACATCTTCAATCTTGATGACCACCCCAGCGCCACACCATTGCCTATGCGTGGTCATCGCCCATCGAGGGAAGCAACAAACGGCGGTTCTTTGCTGTGCTGCATCTAGGCGGGATTAGAGGCCCTCAAGATGCCGTGCGGGGGGCTATCGTAGCAGAGCATCGATCAGCCCATTCGTAGCGCTGAAGATCAAATTAGGACACTACCGGGCTTTGGCGCTAAAGATGCTTAGATTTTAGGTGTTTCGCTACCGTGTGGGGGAGTGGCGCCGAGATCATTCGCCTTCAGATTTTGCCATACCTGAGGCGCTAGTCGGAGCCATTTGCAGCCTTATTCACGGTGGCGCATGAGGTGTATCGTCCCCGCACAATCTCGAGGATGGATGGGGAGCCGACTTGCACATACCTGACATTTACCGGTTGGTCGAGCCCGCCCTGCGCGTGTTGGATGCCGAGCGAGCTCATGGGTTGGCGCTGGCGGCACTTCGGACCGGGATCGCTCGGGCATTTTTTCTACCGTCCGGGAATGCCCCGAGCCTGAGCGTGGTTGTGTGGGGGAAGACTTTTCCCAATCCCGTCAGCCTTGCCGCTGGGTTCGATAAAAACGCGGAAGCTTTTAACGCGGCGCTGGAGGTAGGTTTTGGTTTTGTCGAGGTTGGCGGTGTAACCTCTAGGCCGCAGCTGGCAACCCGCAGCCACGCGTGTTTCGGCTGGCGCTGATCGCGCCGTCGTCAATCGCATGGATTCAACAACAATGATCTCCCAACTGTTGTCTCGCGTCTGCAAAATCGTGTTAAGGCGGCAGGGCTCGTGGGCGTAAACCTTGGCAAAACAAAGATTCGGAGGACGCCGCGGCAGATTACGCAGTGCTCGCGGGCGGCCTTGCGGCCTACGCGGATTTCTTGTGATAAATGTTCCTCGCCCAATACGCCGGGCCTTAGGGCTTTGCCAAGCGTCGCGTCCCTGCCTGAGATCATTCGCTTGGCTCGGTCAGCGCGGGGACAAAGCCATTGTGACCGATCCACCCCCACTTCTCCTGAAAATATCACCCGACCTTGAGTCTTCCGAGGTAAGCGACATAGCCAAAATCGCTATGGATGAATAATTAGATGGGTTTGGTTGTTTCCAATACCACTCTCGCCTGCCCCGATTCTCTGGCATCACCAGAGAGATCCGAAGCCGGCGGACTAAGTGGGCGCCCCTGTTCGAGCCGTCTGCCCGGCTGCTACGCCGTGTTTACGAGTTGACGGCCTGTAAGATGCCGCTTGTTGACGTGGGCGGCGTGAGCAGTGGCGCGGATGCGTATGAGAAAATCCGCGCGGGAGTGTCGCTTGTTCAGCTATATACCGCTCTGGTTTTCGATGGTCCGATTGTTCTGAGGCGAATTAAGCGTGACTTGGCAGCGTTATTAGAGCGTGACGGCTACGCCGCGGTAGCGGATGCTGTTGGAGCGGATCATCTAGCGGGCAGCTAGTTTGGCCTAGGTACATGACGTCGGGGAATGAAATGCTGCGCGCCATTTCCGGGATTGGGGAGATCGCTGAACATTTTGACGCGTTCATCCTTGATCTTTGGGGGCTCGTCCACGATGGCGAACGCTTGTATTCGCCAGCAGCTGAAACGTTGCGGAGGATAAAAGGCGCCGGAAAAAAAACGCTATTGCTGTCCAATGCTCCGCGACGGGCCTACTCCCTGGTCGACGCCATGACCAAAATGGGTCTTGATCGCGATCTCTACGGTGAAGTGTTTTCCTCGGGTGAAGCAACGCGCGACGAACTCATAGCGAGGTCCGACCCGTTTTTCGCTGACCTAGGTATGAGGGCCTACCATCTGGGGCCAGCGCGCGATCGAAGCATCTTCGATGATACTGGCGTTGAGATTGTCGGCTCCGTAGAGGCGGCAGACTTCGTCGTGAATACGGGGCCGGTCGAACTCGATCATTCGGTGGACGACTACGTCGATATCCTAGCGTCGGCGAGGATGAAGGCGCTGCCTATGGTTTGTGCGAATCCAGACCTGGTCGTCATTCGCGGCGGCAGGCCCATTACTTGCGCTGGTGCAATTGCGCGCAGATATGTTGCGTTGGGGGGCACTGTCGCGTACCGCGGCAAACCTGATCCCGCCATCTACGCCTTGGCCGCGAAGCGTCTTGGTGTCGCCAACGTCATGCGTATTGCCGTGGTGGGCGACGCACTCGAAACCGACGTGAAAGGCGCTGCCGCTGCGGGTATGCCGTCCATTTGGTGCACAGGTGGCATTCATGCGGAGGCTTTGGGTGTCGCATATGGCCAGCTGGCTGATCCAGAGAAGGCATCGGCGTTGGCTGCTGCTGAGGGTTACAACCCGACAGCAATAATTTCCGGCTTTTTCTGGTAGTCTCTCTCACCACCGAATTTAAGGCTGGAATTGCTCCGCGACGATACGTTCTTCCAGGTTGTGTTCAGGGTCGAACAACATTTGCATACCGATGGACCGGTCTTCCCGTACAGTTACCTCAATGACGTCGCGCACCTCGTCGCGGTCCGCCACTGCGCTGACGGGGCGTTTGCCAGGATTCAGAATCACGAAACGAACCGTGGCCGTATGCGGAAGTATGGCGCCCCGCCATCGTCTCGGGCGAAACGCGCTGATTGGCGTTAGCGCGAGAACGTTCGCGCCAATTGGTAAAACCGGTCCATGTACGGATAGGTTGTAAGCACTGGAGCCTGCGGGGGTGCATACCAGTGCTCCGTCGCAGACCATCTCGCTCATCCGCTCGCGGCCATCGATATATATTTTAATCTGCGCGGCCTGCCGTGTTTGACGCAACATTGAGACTTCGTTGACGGCAAGAGCATCGTGGCTAATACCGTCTTCGGTTAGCGCGGTCATTCGTAGAGGATGAAAAACCGTCTTCTCCGCCTGATTTAGACGCTTAAATAGGCCTTGCTCCTCATATTGATTCATCAAAAAGCCGATGGTTCCCCGATGCATACCGAAAATAGGAATTTTCTTATCCATGTGAACATGAAGGGCCTGCAGCATGAAGCCGTCGCCGCCCAAGGCAACGATGACATCAGCATCGCTTGTATCATTCTGGCCGTAAACTTTGGCCAACGTGTTTAGCGCTTCTTGAGCCGGCGGTAAATCTGCGGCAACGAAAGCGACGCGTGAGTAGCTCATGGAATTGCTCTATGTTATCAAGTGTCCAGTTAGCGCGCGAGTATACACCAGTGGTCTTGCCAAGCTACCTCGGCATTGGACACAGTTTTAAATGAACTCGGTGGGTCGGTGTTAACCGCCGGTGACACTCATATGGCGGTTCACGGCTGGCTTATTGTGGCGCCGGTCTATGATGAAATCATGCCCCTTGGGTTTACGGGTGACAGCTTCCCGGATCGCTTCGCTGAGAAGTTCATTCCCCTCGCTGGCGCGCATCGGCGTTCGCAAGTCCGCTGCGTCGTCCTGGCCAAGGCACATATAAAGCGTACCCGTGCATGTTAGGCGCACCCGATTGCAAGATTCGCAGAAGTTGTGGGTCATGGGCGTAATAAATCCCAAGCGCCCACCGGTCTCCTCGCAGCGAGAATACCGCGCCGGACCGCCGGTGTTGTCAAGGATAGGCTTCAACGTCCAACGCTGAGCAAGTTCGGACCGCACCTGCGACAGCGGTAGGTATTGATCCGTGCGATCACCATCAATATCGCCCATTGGCATTGTTTCGATGAAGACTAGGTCGAAGCCTTCAGCGCCGCACCAGGCAACCAAATCGCTCAACTCTTCTTCATTGATCCCACGTAGGGCGACCGTGTTGATCTTGACTTTAAGGCCGGCCGCCTTAGCGGCACGAATGCCGTCCATGACTTTTCCGTGATCACCCCGGCGTGTGATAGCCTTGAAGCGCGTGGCATCTAATGAGTCGAGAGAGATGTTCACCCGCCGTACGCCCACCGCCCGCAGAGACTCCGCATGCGCTGCCAAATTGTTGCCGTTGGTTGTGAGTGTGAGTTCCTCTAAGACGCCGGATTTCAAGTGGCGCGCGAGGCTTTCGAAAAGGCTCATAACATTTTTTCGCACCAAAGGTTCCCCGCCAGTGATACGTAGTTTACGGACGCCTAAGTTCACGAATGCGCTGCAAACCCTGTCTAATTCCTCAAGTGAAAGCAGCTCGGCCTTAGGTAGAAAGGTCATGTCCTCGGCCATACAATATACGCACCGCAGGTCGCAACGGTCGGTTACGGAGACTCGTAGGTATGTGATGGCACGGCCGAAGGGATCGATCATGAGAAAGCCGGTAATTTCGAGGAAGACGTTATCGTATCGGATAGCGTGTCATATGCCAAAATATAAGCACACTACCACAGCATCCAAGTGTCCATGCATCCCATTAAGACTGGTCTCCACCGGTGGGCGCATCGTCCACAGTCTCTAAAGCCACGACAGCCACGTTGAGCGTCATCTTACCCATGTGCTCGAAATTCACTGTGACGCGGTTGCCGATAGCCGATTGGACTTGCCCCAATCCCCAGTCGGGCTGCGCAGGATTGCGTACCAGGGCCCCCGGAACCAGTTCAAAGTCCACGGCATTTCTCCGCGTTATCGTACTGTAAGACCACAGTTTTCCCCTATTAACGGGTTTGGCTGGCGCGGCTCCCCCTGCTAAGCTTCTCCGCTACACCGGTTTGGGAACCTGAGTCAAATCAGGACGGGAGAAATGGTCGAAACAGACCTGGAATTGGCGCAACTCCTATGCACCCGGCTTTGCCATGACATGGCCGGGCCTGTCGGTGCGGTCGCTGCCGGCGTAGAGCTTATCGGCGACGACCCCGCCCAGGCCGATGAGGAGACCCTCGCATTAATTGGCGACAGCTCGGCGGCGGCAGCCCGCAAGCTGAGGTTCCTGCGGGCGGCTTTGGGTATCGCCAACGGGCCAGCTGAAGATCTCAGGGGCTTGCTGGACGGATATCTTGATGCGACAGCCGGCGCCGGCGGAAAGGCGGCAGTCGGCTGGCCCGCCGCGGACGAGTTGTCAGCGGCCAGGGACGCTCTCGGCGCGGGAGTTAACCAAGTTTTGCTCAATCTTTGTCTCCTTGGCTTAGAGATGCAACCTGGCTGCCGGACTTTATCGCTCGCCGTGCATGCGGGCGGTTCTCTGTTGACAATTGTGATCGACGTCGCCGGCAGTGCTGAGCGAGCGCATACATGGCGAGAGGATATGCAAAGTGCGGTCCTAGGCACAGGCGAGCATCCGGTCACGGTGAAAACCGTTCAAGGGTATATCACTGGACAGTTGGTGCGCGCCCTGGGCGGTACGTTCGAGCTTGCCGATGCCCCACAAGGCGTAAAGTTGACGGCGACGTTTGCCGCACCTCTTTCATGAAACGGTGCCTGATTGTCGATGATTCCCGAGTTATCCGCCGTGTGGTCGTCTGGGCTCGTCTTCGTTCAATTTCGCGCAATCCTTCGGGTTTGACTCTTACCCAGTGACCGCAGGTTCCATCGCTCCGCCGTCAAAGAAAAATCAGCTAAGGCTCTTTCAATCTAACTCAAACGTGTCCGAGTAGTCCCGCCTAAACGCGGTGTCCTGATCTTCTTTTCTCAGGATACAATCCCCGATCACCAGAAGATCCAATTCCGTCGCCATAAAGCACCGGAACGCGTCTTCAGGTGTACAAACAATCGGCTCGCTGCGGACATTGAAACTGGTGTTCACCAGCACGGGAATCCCGGTCAACGACTTGAACTGCGAAAGAAGGGCATGAAATCGCGGGTTGATATCCGCGGTCACAGTCTGCACCCGCGCCGAGTAGTCGACGTGGGTGACCGCCGGGATTTGTGAGCGCGCCACATTGAGTTTCTCAATGCCGAATTTGGTATCTTTATACACCGGCAAACGCTTGTCGCCGCGCACGCTCGCAACAAGCAGCATGTACGGGCTTTCGCATGCTAGATCGAACCACTCAGATACGTCTTCGCGCAGCACAGCGGGAGCGAAGGGCCGGAAACTTTCGCGGTATTTCACCTTTAGGTTCAATGTACTTTGCATGTCCGGTGACGCCGGATTGGCTATGATGGACCGCGCCCCCAAGGCGCGCGGCCCGAATTCCATGCGCCCTTGAAACCAGCCAACTGCTTGGTTTGCCGCCAGGGCCGCTGCGGTCTTGGACACTAGCGCGGCCTCGTCGTATACCGTGAACACGGCCCCGGCTGCCTTAAGTCGGTGCTCGATATCTCCCTGGTTATAAAGTGGCCCCAGCAAGGATCCGGCCATGGCATCGCCGGATACCGGCACGGTCCTCGGTCCGCCGCACTGAATGTGATAGGCGGCCAACGCCGCGCCCAATGCTCCGCCCGCGTCTCCTGCCGCCGGCTGTATCCACAGATTTTCGAAAATGCCTTCCCTCAAGATCTTGCCGTTGGCCACGCAGTTCAGCGCCACGCCCCCGGCCAGGCAGAGGTTCTTAGCACCCGTCTCCGCCTTTACGCTCCGCGCCAGCCGCAACACGGCCTCTGCCACCGCAGTCTGCACAGATGCGGCCAAGTCCATGTGAAATTGAGTTAGCGGCTCATTCGGTTTGCGCGGCGGAGCGCCAAACAGATCATGAAACCGCTCGCTAGTCATGGTTAGGCCGGTGCAGTAATTGAAATAGCGCTGGTCCAGCCGGAATGTTCCGTCCGCTTTTAAATCCATCAGGTTATCGTAAATCTTTCCCGCGAAGCGCGGGGCGCCGTACGGTGCCAGACCCATGACCTTGTACTCGCCGGAATTCACCTTAAAGCCGGTGTAGTAAGTAAAAGCGGAGTACAGCAGACCCAGTGAATGGGGAAAGTGAATTTCCTTCTGAATCTCTAGCTCAGAACCAGACCCAAAAGCCAGTGACGTCGTTGTCCACTCGCCGACGCCGTCCATGGTCAGCACTGCGGCATTCTCGAAAGGTGATGGAAAAAACGCCGAGGCCGCGTGGCTCAAATGATGTTCAGAGAACACCAGTTTATCGGCCCAATTCTCATCGGGCGCCACGCTCTTGAGTTCTCGGGCCAGCAGGTCCTTTTGGAACAACTTTTCCTTGATCCAGAGCGGCACGGCTTGCCTGAACGAAGTAAACCCCACGGGCGCCATGGCCGCGTAGGTTTCCAGCAGGCGCTCGAATTTGACGAAGGGTTTTTCATAGAATGCGACGACATCCACGTCGCTCAACTCTACGCCGGCAAGTTTTAGGCACGAATTTACAGCATGGCGCGGCATACGGGCATCATGTTTCTTACGTGTGAACCGCTCTTCCTGGGCGGCGGCGACAATTCGTCCATCCTCGATTAGCGCGGCGGCGCTGTCGTGATAGAACGCGGAAAGACCAAGAATGCGCAAGGCAGTCCGGCTTCTCTAAAACAGGGTATAAACGAAAGGCGCGATTGCCGATCCTTGCGCCAGCACGATTAGCCCGCCGAAAAGAACCAGCATGATCAACATCGGCAGCAACCAGAATTTTTTTCTGACCTTCAGAAAGCTCCAAAACTCGGCAAGAAATGACATGTGATGGCCTAAAACTGGTTCTTGAGAGAGTTGGGTGGCGGTCCCGGGGGATCACGCTGTTGCCAGTACGTCGCAGCCTTCCTGTCGATTTTCAGGCGCAAAGGATCGCGGCCTGTTATTCGTAGGAAGAGCCCGGTGGGCACGACCGCGATCGCATACACCAGTCCCAACACAACGGGACTAACGATCCGGTGAAGTACCCTGCCCAAGGCCAGCCAAGCGCTATTGATCGGCGTGAGCAACCGCGGTCGAAATAAGGCGAGCATGGCTAAAATGGAGGCGAGCACGGCGGCCCACCAGCGCATTTCCGCTCCGCTGATGGCCGGCCATGTGGCGACAGCCGCGAAGACAACGGCAAATAGAATGCCGAAGGAACGTTCCGATGCACGCGGAATATCCTCATCGCGGTGTAGGTCTTCGTGAAATTGAGTGCTCATTGTCACCGGCGGGCAGTGAATACGTCGCCCGTATAGCATTGGGCGCTGCCCCTGTCAGGTCGGCAGCGCCCGATACCCGATCATCCCAGAAATAGCGTGATTAGCCGTTGGCGACCTTCTTTGGCTCAACTTCACCGGCATTGCTTTCGCGCAACACGTAGCCACGGCCCCAAACAGTCTCAATGTAACTTTCTCCGCCGGTGGCCGCCACCAGCTTCTTGCGCAATTTGCAGATGAAAACGTCGATGATTTTCAGTTGCGGCTCATCCATTCCGCCATAAAGGTAGTTCAAGAACTGTTCCTTGGTCAGCGTCGTGCCCTTGCGCAGCGCCAAAAGCTCGAGAATTCCGTATTCCTTACCGGTCAGATGAAGCGGCCGGTCATCTACTTCGGCAGTGCGGGCTTCCATATTCACCACAAGGCGACCGACCTCGATTTTGGGCTGCGCATGGCCCTTGGACCGCCGCACGACGGCCTGGATACGGGCCAGAAGTTCGTCTCTATTGAAGGGTTTGGTGAGGTAGTCGTCGGCGCCAAGACCGAGACCTTGAACCTTTTTATCGGGATCCTGCACACCGGAAAGTATTAACACGGGAGTGGCGATCTTGGAGCTACGCAGCTGGCGGATGACGTCCATACCGTCCATGTCTGGCAGTATCAGGTCTAGGATTATCAGGTCGTAGTCGTAAATCTTTCCCAGATCGAGGCCATCCTCGCCCATGTCCGTCGAATCAATCACCCAATCTTCTTTTTTTACCATGGTTGTAATGGCTCGTGCCGTTGAGGGATCATCCTCAACTAACAAGATACGCATGATGTTGTGCCCCGCTATAGTCCGCCCACCACATTGAGGCTAACAATTTAACACGCGATGCTAAGAAATCCTAACAAAACCTCCGAGTCGCAGTGGTTGGCAGCGCTCGAGACGTGTTCCAGGGCTGGAAAATCCCTAATTTTACGGGCCGTGAACGCTAGTTCGTTAATAAAAGTTTCTTGCCCGGATTATGGCGACGGTGCGGTCGGACTTGGGCTGGTCTGGCTTGGCGCTAGGGCCATGGGCAGGTTCAATGCGGGCAGGCCGATCGCCGGGATGGCGGCGGTTGGGGCTTCAAAGGGCGGGGAGAATCTGTGGTCAAAATAACGTTTCTTGTAAGCAAAGTGAGTCGGCTCGCAACCCACTAGGTGTATGGCAATGTTGCCGCGGCGCAGGGTCTTCTGGTGGAAGTCTCCGGCGTGCAGAACAATCTATCCGTGGGAGACCGTTGCAACATCATCGCTCGTGACGGGCGTAAGGTTCCCTGCGAAGTGGGGGCTTCCCATAGGCCTATGTGATATACAGCGTCCACTGCGGATAGATATTGAAGGTTTGGTTTCATGCCGTTTTACGCATCGAAGATTTTATTCCGGTCGTCGATCCGACCGCATTTGTGCATCCCACCGCGACGTTGATTGGCGATGCCATTGTCGGGCCTGGGTGTTACGTGGGACCGGGAGCATCGATGCGTGGCGACTTCGGTCGTGTGGCCTTAAGCAAGGGCGCGAACCTTCAGGACAACTGCGTCATGCATGCCTTCCCCGGTAACGAGGCGTTGGTGGAGGAAGACGGGCATATCGGACACAGCGCAGTGCTGCATGGCTGCACGATAAAGCGTGGCGTGCTAGTGGGGATGAGTTCGGTGATCATGGATGGCGCAGTGATCGGCGAAGGAAGTTTTGTCGCCGCCATGAGTTTCGTGAAAGCGGGTTTCGAGGTGCCACCGGGCTCCTTGGTGGCGGGCATTCCGGCCAAGGTGATACGCGAGATGTCGGATCAGGAGCTTGCATGGAAAGCCAATGGTACGCGCGAATATCAAGAGTTGGCGCAGCGTTGCCTCACAAGTCTGCGCGAGTTTGAACCGCTGCTCACGTTGGAGCCGGACCGTCAGTCACGTTCCGCGACAGCCACGGTTCCGCTGAATGTTCTGAAAAAAACGCGGGCCTAGTTCAGAGTTCCGTCCTACGCCCAAAGACCCGATTTGTCGTGTGCTGCCGGACCCTCACCCGCCATGGGGTCGGGGAATTTCTTCACCACTTGAAAGGCGAGGCCACCCCTGAGTCCCATAGCGGCGTTTGAGCTCGCGAACATGCCGGTAAGGTCGCGGCGCATATAGTCGGGCAGTACGTCTTTCGTACGGACCATCAAGTCGAAGCCGCGTGTTTCCTTGCGGACCATGCCGCCCAACTGCATAGACCCCAATCGCGACAAATCCAAGTTAATGAAGAAACGCGTACCCTTGCCGCCACCCTGTTTTTTTCATCGTCGTCCGGCGCTTCTTCGCGGCGGGTTACTAGGGCGATGCGTTCGATGTGGCCCTGGGCGACACCGGTTGTTGCGGCAACACGATGGCTTCTACGATGGTCCCGGCCGGGAGCGCGGTAATCGCCGGCGGCGGCTGGATCACTTGGACCGCCGGCGCATTCGCCGCTTGGGCGAGCAACTGCACCAACGCGGGATTTGGCGGCGCGACGATGCTCATGGCAACCGAAGACCTACGGCGCCAGCAGGCGATCCGCGATGGCTTCCACATCCATAGCCGCCTCGGAGGACGGCGAGCGGTTGAGGATGGGCATCTGATTGCGGATGCATTCACGGACTCTTGCATCCCGTCTGATGATGCCCGCCAGCGGCGGCGATATTTTCAAAAACCTGTTGCACGCTTTGTGCAGCGTTTGATAGGTGCGTTCGCCCTCGCGGGTGGAGTTGGACGCATTCACCACAATACGAATGTCGGTGTGCGGACGTTCCAGCGCAGTGATCTTGATGAAGGCATAGGCGTCGGTGAGGGACGTCGGCTCGTCGGAGGTGAGCACCAGCAACGTGTCGGCGGCTTTCGCAAGCTGGCGCACGGATTTTTCCACGCCGGCGCTAAGATCGAGCACCACCCGGTCATAGCGTGTGGCGAGCAACGCCAAATCCTCGGCCATGATTTGAAGCCGCGACAAGGGAATGCTCGCCAGGCTGCCGGAGCCGGAGCGCCCGGCGATGACATCGAAGCCGCAGGCGTCGTAAGCCATGGCCGCCTGATTGAGCGATAATTTTCCAGCGATGACGCTGCCGAGGTCGTACTGGGGCATCAACCCCAACTGAATGTCGATGTTCGCTAGTCCCAAATCGCCGTCAAACAGCAAGGTGCGTTGCTTGCGGCGGGCCAACGCCTGACTAAGGGTGATAGAGAAGAATGTTTTCCCCACGCCGCCTTTGCCTGAAGCGACTGCGATCAATTTTCCGCGCTTGGTGCCGTCGGCAGGGCGGCCCGCAAGACGCGATCCCGATCTCGGTTGGGCGGGCGTGGCCGCACTGGCTTTGGGATTGCCGGCGGAGCCAGCGCCGCGGCCGCGGGTCGGTGCAGTGGTATCAGAACTCATTGTTTGACCTCAGACCGTATACGTATGATGCAGCACTTCCGTCGGCGGATCATCTTCGCGAGGCTGTAGTTCTTCCTCGGGCGGCAAGATGAGCTGGGCCATGGAAACAGGATTCACAGCACACAACCCGGTGGCGACGTGAGGATTGAGGCTGACTTCGCTGAACATGAGTTGACCTGCGTCCGCCGCCGAGAGAATGGCGCCGAGGCGGGGCGCCATGATATTCCAGTGTCTCACGGATTTTATCGGCAAACGGCGTGCTGTCGCATCCGGTGAGGTCGTATTGGATATCTTCGTCGTCGGTGATTTCCTTAAGGGCGGCGGTGATGCGCACCGCCTTGCCGTCGGAAGACCGCTGGGTAGACACGATGACCGCGTCTTCCCCCAGCTCTTCGCGCATCATGCGCATGGCTTCGGCCATGGTCGGCGCATTATAGGATTTCAGCCGCATCCCGTTCCCCGCCGGGTCAACGCGCTCTTTAAAGAGGCCGCGCCCTATTACCCCATACTCTTATATAAGCACATTTATATAAACACATTCATCATGCTTGGCCCTCTTGGGACGAGCATCCAGGGATTTTAAGCCAAAAGCCTACGATGCCATGATTGGGCACGAAGCCGAAGCCGGTGTGGCGGCGGTGTACGGTAAACCCATGAAAGCGGCCGCGGAATAGGCCGGTTGCGCTAGCGTTTTACCGCGCCTGTGCGCACCATCTGCATGGACAGCGAGATGGGCGCACCGGCGAAGAGGTCGCCGGCGATAAACGTGAAGAGATAACCGGTGTCCAGGTCTGTGTCCGTCACTGCCATGGTCAGCAGCCGCCCTTTCCCCGTTCGCGTGGGGAGCTCACTGTCGGTTTTGGTCTCCACGGTGATGCCTGTGCGCGCCGCGCCGGCTACCATTTTGCGAAACTCCGTTTCGACCGCGTCCGGGTCGGCGGCCTCAGACCAGATCGCGCAGGTTTTGCCGTCGCCGCGCAGCGATAAGGTCAGATCACGGCCGGTCGGGCTCGGCAACCGCCAGGCGCCGCCGCCGGTCACCCGGCCGACAATCACCGCGAGCGTCTCGGGATCACGAATGGGCTGGTAGTTGGCCTCCGCCCATGTTCGCACCGAGTCGGGCTTGGCCAGATGGCGCACACAGGTGGCGTTGAACTGATTGATGGCGACGACCGAGTCGGAGTCCATCGCCGATGCGGCGATGCCGGCCAGGAGAAGGGGGACGGCCAGAACGAGGGCCCGCCGCCGCGCATTGCGTTTCGAAAGCACCTTCGCGTGCCCTTGTTGCTACGCTTCGCCCGCGCCGGAAAAGCGTGTGGCGAAAAAAATGATCAAACCGATAAGACCCACGGCAACGCCGGCCATCGCCGCCAGGCGCGCAGGGCCGAGATTGCAAAGTTGTTGTACAAACGGATTCAAGGTCCGTTCCTCTCGCCGACTGCCGGTGTTGCGTGGCGCGGGGTAGCCCATCTTGACGGCGATGCCGATGCGGCTGACGAACACGTCCGATCCGCACAAGCATTTCGCCCTATGCCGTATTTGGTGGCGGATTAAGCCAGCCCCGGCCTAATCCGAACCCATGAGCGCACACTCAACTTCTCGACTGTGGACGGTATCGGGGCGTAGTGAAGAACAGGTTAACGGTGAGAAAGATTTGCCGGGCCAAGTCCTAGATTTTAGGCAAAAACCACGTCAGCAAATGACGTGGTATGATCGTCCGGGCATCCGCTACAAACGGCGGGAGGATGGGGGCCAGGGCGAGGGATGGTAAAGACATCCAAATTAGGCGAGACCGCCCGCAGTGTCCGCGGCGGGCTGCTCAGTGACGTGGGCGGCGTTGTGATCGAGCTAAGCGCGGCGATCGTCGCGCTCGCCGATGAGTCGCCGAAGACCCTCCTTGTCCGGTCACCCGGTGTGGCCTTGCCGCCGGGACTTCCTTGCGGACCGTTCGACCCCTTGCGCCACCGCACCCTGGAGGAAGGGTTGCGCGCCTGGGTGGACGAACAGACGGGCCTGCATATGGGCTATGTGGAGCAATTGTATACATTTGGCGATCGGGATCGCGACCCGGACCGGCGTGCGGGGGGCCCGCGCCCGGTCTCCGTCGGCTATTTGGCGCTGGTGCGCCAGACGGCCGTGAAAAATCCCGCTGAGGCCACGTGGAACGATTGGTATCGCTACTTTCCCTGGGAGGACTGGCGCAGTGGTCCTCCGGCGCTGCTGGGCTCGCTCGTTACACCGAAGCTTACGGCTTGGTGCAACGCTGCAAAAAGTAAGTCCGACAAGCAGCGTCGCCGCGAGCGCGCCGATCTTACCTTTGGGTACGCCGGCGGGAGCTGGGACAACGAGCGGGTCTTGGAGCGTTATGAACTGCTGTTTGAAGCGGGCCTGGTTTCTGAAGCTTTGGGTGACGGCGAGGTGGTGCCGCCAGCCGACGCCGACGCTCGCACCGGCGCGCTCCTGACGAAGGATCACCGACGCATTCTTGCCACCGCCATGGGTCGCCTGCGCGGAAAAATCAAGTACCGGCCGGTTGTTTTTGAACTGATGGCTCCTACATTTACGTTATTCCAATTACAGCGGGCGGTAGAGGCCCTTTCGGGGGGGCGCCTGCACAAGCAGAATTTTCGCCGGCTGGTGGCCCATCAAGGACTGGTGGAGCCTACCGCCCATATCTCGAGCCAAACCGGGGGGCGGCCCGCCGAACTGTTCCGGTTCCGGCGCGAAGTGGTGCACGAGCGCCGCGCGCCGGGGGTCCGAGTCCCGCTAAAGGTTAACAAGAAGACCGGTTAGCGTTTGATTTTTCCCCCGTTTCTTAATCCTTTAGGGGCTTAAGGCTTTGGCTATCTTGACTTTGAGACCTCCGGCCCCTACCGTTTTGCCTCGGCGCGGTTGACGCGTTTTTTTTGAGCCGCAGATATGCTCAAATTAAGTATAAGATTAGACGCGCCGTTGTAGTCGGGAACGTTTCAGAAAGGCGACCGCCATGAACGTGGTCAACTCAGCGCCGATTTCTTCCGAGCGCGATCTGTGTTTCACCTCCGAGGTGGAGCGGGATACCGCGCATTTGTACGGAAAGGTGAGCAAGGTCATTCCGGAAGTGGAGTGGCCGGTGTTCGCGCCTTTGATTCACCGCATCAATAGACTCAAGGCGGAAAAGAACGCTGTGATTCTGGGCCACAACTACATGACGCCGGAAATATTTCACTGCGTGGCCGATATTACCGGCGACTCTTTGGCGCTTGCGCGCCACGCGGTGGACACCGGCGCCGATGTCATTGTCATGGCCGGTGTGCATTTCATGGCCGAGACCGCCAAATTGCTTAATCCCAGCAAGAAAGTTCTGATCCCCGATCTTGGCGCTGGTTGCACGTTGGCTGAGTCCATCACCGGCGCCGATGTGCGCAAGCTGAAGGCGCAGTATCCCGGCGTTCCGGTGGTCACGTATGTAAACACATTGGCCGAGGTGAAGGCGGAATCCGACATTTGCTGTACATCGAGCAATGTCGTTGAAATCGTCGAGGCCATGGGCACACCGCGGGTGATCATGTTGCCGGACGAATATTTGGCCTTAAACACCGCCAAGAACGTAAAACCTGAAATCATCACTTGGAAGGGCCGCTGCGTGGTGCACGAAATGTTCACCGCCGAGGACATTCGCGGCCTGCGCGCTGAAAACCCGGGTGTCGTGGTTTTGGCTCATCCGGAATGCTCGCCCGAGGTGGTCGGTGAGGCCGACTATGCGGGCTCGACGTCGAGCATGACGGACTATGTGGCCAAGCATAAGCCCGCAAAGGTGGTGCTGGTGACGGAGTGCTCTATGAGTGACAACATCGCGGCGGACTATCCCGAAATCGATTTTGTTCGCCCGTGCAATCTGTGTCCGTTCATGAAAAAGATCGAGCTGACTAACATTCTCGCCGCACTGGAGACCGGTCAACATGAAGTGCACATCGACCCGGCCATCGCCAGCCGTGCGCGGGTTTCGGTCGAGCGCATGTTGAACGGCTGGACGCCGAGCTCCGCCTAAGCGGCGCCTTCATAGCTTATCCATCCATGAAAATGATCAATCTATGACGGCGCCGGTCCCACCCCCGCTGCCGCTTATCGACGAAGCCGTGCGCCGGGCATTGGCTGAGGACCTGGGCGATTCCGGCGATATCACCTCCGCCGCTGTTGTGCTGGCGGATGCACAGGCGAGTGCGGTCGTTGCTGCGCGCGACGCAGGGGTGACGGCCGGCGAACATGTGGCCATGCGCACGTTTAATTTGGTGGATGACACATTGCGGGTTACGCACCGTGTTTTGGACGGCGTGCATGTGGAGCCCGGCGACATCATGCTCGAAGTTGGCGGATCGGCCCGGTCAATTCTCGCGGCGGAACGGGTGGCGCTGAATTTTCTCGGGCACCTGTCTGGCATCGCAACGTCAACCGCTGCGCTCGTTGCCGCGGTCAAGGGGACCAACGCCCGTGTGTGCTGTACACGTAAGACCACACCGGGCCTGCGCGCGCTGGAAAAGTACGCGGTGCGTTGCGGCGGCGGGGTGAACCACCGCTTCGGTCTTTATGATGCGATTCTGATCAAGGACAATCACATTGAGATGGCGGGCGGGGTCAGTGCGGCGGTGGACGCCGCAAAAGCCAATGCCGGTCACATGGTTAAGATCGAGGTCGAGGTTAATACCCTCGCACAGTTGGATGAAGCTCTGGCCGCAGGTGCGCATATCGTTCTGCTGGACAATATGGACCCGGCGCAGTTGAAAGAGGCGGTGGCACGCACAGCCGGGCGCGCGGTCACCGAGGCGTCTGGTTCCATCACCGCGGGCATTGCACGCGCCGTGGCCGAGGCCGGCGTCGACCTCATCTCGGTGGGCTGGATCACTCACTCCGCGCCGTGCCTGGACGTCGGGCTAGATTTCACGGTTTAAACGGCAGCGTGATACGCTCGACCCAACATCCGTCGAGGAGGGCAAATCCATGAACTGGAAACTCATTTCCTTCTTAGGTCTGTTGATTGCGTCGGCGAGCACCGGATGGGGCGTCGCTCAAGGCCGCGCGCCGGGGGCTGCGTTAACGCCGCAAGACTACATCGACATTCAGCGCCTTTACGCCACCTACGCCCGCGCCTACGATACCGGCGAGGGCGCGGGAGTGGTTTGGGCGGAAACTTTTACGCCCGACGGTGTATTCGCCTTCGGCGGGCGCGAGTACACTGGCCCCGCCGAGCTGGCCGGTTATGTGAATAACCGCTTCAAGAGCGGGAACGGCGGCGTCATCCAACATTGGAACGCCAACGTGATCATCAATCCGGCGCCGGGCGGAGCGGTGGCTTAGCTCTACGTCATGGTGGTGAACGTGGGCGATGCGGGCAAGCCGTCCACCATCGCCATCGCTGCCAACTATCAGGATATGCTGGCGAGAACCCCGGGGGGCTGGCGGATCAAACGGCGCGCGGCGGCGGAGCGGATTCCGCCGATGAGGCCGTAGGTGGATATTAGCCATTGCGGATTCGTCCGTCCCTTGAAGTAATCGCCGGTCATCTTGCGGAATGGGATACGGCGCTGTTCGAGTAAGATGTGTTCGGTTTTACCGATCCTCAAGAAATTCTCGACGCGACCGAAATATCTTGTCGCACGCATTTTGGTGCCGGAATCAAGGGGTCACTGTTTTATCAATCGAGTATTAGTTGCACGCATGGTCTTGAGTGGGACGATGGGCGGTACATCGTGATCAAGGTGCGTCCGCCCGCCGAAACCAATCCCGACATAGTACTGGACGCTCCAGCTCTGGAAACTATTTTTCGCATCACGTCTTGGTTATTCAAACAAGGTTACCCATGCTCGGAGCCGTTGCTCGACCCTCGGCCCTTGGGGTACGTCTACGCCACGGCGGAAGCTTTCGCCGAGAAGGAAAGTGTTATCGACGGGTTCGATTCAGCCATTCAGCGCGAATTGATAAAGGGTTTGGCTGAACTGATTGAGGTGTTGAAATCGCAGAATGTTCCATAAGGAGCTCTCGGATGGTTTTTCGATCATGGGACTGGGTTGTATCCGTAGTCGCACAGCAAGTTGTTCGATTTTAAACGTACGGCGATGGGCGCGGAACGGATCGACGACTTCGCGCGGCGCGTGCGGGCGCTTGACACCTATAGAATCTAGAAAATTCTTGGACACTACGACTGGAGAATTGAACACGTTTGCTTTGAGAACGGGAAGATCATTGCGGTGTTCGATTGGGGTTCGCTAGCTGTGTGCCACGAAACAGCTCTCATCGGAACGACGGCACGCGGCTTCATTGCGGACTGGTCGTTGCCCGAGGGCTCGAAAGCTCCTTCCGGCGAAGATATTCGTGCATTCATCGTCGACTATTAAGACGCCCGGGCGCGCCCCCTCAGCTTCGAGGAACGCCAATCCATTTTCGCAAACGCGGTATATTCCATCGCTTATGGCGCCCGATGCGGCCACGCAATAGAGCCGCAAAAGATTGATTGGGAGCCCGGAACATATCCCTACGTTCTACGCAATGATGGTGCGATCCTGTTGCGTGAGTCTGGGGCGGGCTCTATGTAAAATACCTTTTTGAACCGCCGTTCCGCTTCCCACGGGCGGGCTGGGCGCTGTTAATCCGCGCGGGGGTTCCGGTTCCCGCCGGCGAACGTGGGGAGATCGTGCACCGCTCGCCTCAACTTTTATCGGGCTATTGGGATAAGCCCGCCGAGACGGCCGAAGCCTTTGCCGGCGGCTGGTTTCACTCCGGTGACGTCGGATACATGGACGACGAAGGCTATATCTACATTGTCGACCGCATGAAGGACGTGATTAACACCGGAGGCGTTTTAGTCGCCAGCCGGGAAGTCGAGGAGGCCCTGTTTACGCACGCGGCGGTTTCAGAAGTCGCCGTCATAGGGGTCTCGGACGACAAATGGATCGAAGCCGTCTCGGCGATTGTGGTGTTGCGCGACGGAGCGGGCGCCTCGGAGGCCGACTTTATCGCCCATGCGTGCGAATATCTTGCGCCGTTCAAGGTTCCTAAGTCGGTGATCTTCCTTGACGCCCTGCCGAAAACCGCGAGCGGAAAGATACTCAAACGCAAACTTCGCCAAACCGTTAGTGGTTCATAAAACCGGCCGGCGAAGACCCGCAGGCGCGGTGTGGACGTAAATCGGCAAACGTTCGAGCAAACAAAAAACCCGGCGCATTGCTGCGCTGGAGATAACTATACCGAAGGACCTGTCTGAACGGATCTCAAATTATTGTGGCTGGAATTTCAGAAGTCCCCACCCTGTTGTACCGCCGTTTACTGGAGCACACCTGAAACAACTTGTTCTCCATTCCTGACCTGGGTCCAAAGTCCGGCAGCCTTCGAAATCCTCTCCTCGGGCAAACTTGATCGAGTAGCAGACTTCTGTACGCCGGTTCGTGAGGACCTTGATGAGCGTGTACCCATTTTCCTCACCTGGGTAGAGACACGATTTCATCGCTATTTTTCCGATTATGGCATTCCAGTCACCACACTTGTCTGCCCAAGAGGGGTTCGCCGAAAGCAACAATATAATCGCTGCAAAAAGACCCATTTTAATGCTCATTCCGTGTCATCTCTTCTGCTGGAGGGGGTAGTCCGGGAATGTCGATGCGGAACTATGACGAAATCACACCACTGAAACATAATAAGAGGACTATCGACTTTCTGTCTAATAGTTTTGGGGCGTTTAATCTAAATGGTCAGGAAATACGGAGTATTGCTCGACTCGGGATGGTCAACGCTGGAGAATTGAGGGTCCGGCATTAAATCAGTTCCAGCCATACAGAAAAGAAAAGCCCCAACCCAAGTCTGGAGTCGTTTTCATGTCTGGCTGAAATATCGATGGGCGCGGTGTCTTCACCGTAAGGCGCGATCAGGTATCCAAGCCCGTGGGCAGATGCTTTGCGGATGATCGGCTGAAGGTTCGTGCTGTGGATGGTGTTGTCGTTGATGACGACCTTGTCGCTGGTGCCGCGAATGTAAGCCTTTATAAATGTGTTCTGGCCCACCGTCACGGTCTTGGCGCTGAGGGTGCCGTCGAAGAAGGTGAGGGCCAGTCTTGCATGAAGCCGCCGCCGAGTTTCTGCAGAAAGCCTTCCTGGTCGACCTTGAACGAGCCTGCGCGTTTGTACGTGAACAAATCGCCCGCACCCGCCGCGGCCACCTGGTTGGCGACATAGCCGCCGCCGTCGGAAATACCGGCGTCGGTGGACGATGTGGTCGCTTGCAGCAGGCCCTGAACGGCGATGCCCTGGCGCGGTGCGGATTGCACACCGCCCGGCGAGTACTGGGTCGTGGACGACTGAGAGGTGACAAGTGTCTTGAAATTGACGTTCGTGCCCTTGTAGCCAATCGTGTCGGCGTTGGTCACGTTGTCCGTGATCAGCTTACATGAATCTGCGCACGGCGCAGAGAGTCTTGTCTACAACCGCGACCTGGATGTCAAAGACTGATGCCGATCTTCGGCAAGAGCCAGACCATCAGCGAATAGAGTACCATGGTCAAAAAGCTGGACCCGGCCAGAGCAATCCAAAAATCGACACCGTTGCGCAGCAAGGCCGGCAGTACCAAAAACATGGGCAGGGACGGCAATACAAACCAGAAGGTAGCCTCAGCATGATTGGCAATGCGGATGGTGTCGTGGGTGTCCCGCCACAACCATATCATGGCGAGGACCGAAACGAGCGGTAAGGACGCGATCAGACCGCCAAAGCCTGGACTGCGGCGAGCCACCTCCGAGACGATCATGATGATTACCCCCGAGAACGCCGCCTTGGTGATGAGATAGATCATGCGCGTGAGGCTACCTGATCCACAGTGGTGTTCAAGCCGAGGATTGCGCCAGATAGGGCTTGAGGTGAGCCAAGGTTTCAGCGGCGCACTCGCGGTGGCGCGCCATCAATTTGCGTGACGCATCGATCATCGCGGTGCGGGCTGCAGTATCGTCGAGCAATCGGCTAACTGCTGCGCCGAGTGTGGAGGCGTCGGTAACCTGGAGCGCTGCGCCGCAATCCAGAAGCTCCGATGCAAGATCCCGGAAATTGCTCATGTCCGGTCCGAAAATCAGAGCACAGCCCGATTGGGCCGGTTCCACGGGATTTTGACCACCGCCGATGGCGAGGGATTTACCGACAAACACAATGTCGCAAAGAGCGTAAAACACCCCCAATTCACCCATAGTGTCGGCCACGTAAACCGCAGTATCGGCCGAGATCGATTCGACCGCGCCGCGCCGCGCGACTATAAGGCCCGCGTCCGCCATTGAAGATGCCATCGCCCGGCCCCGGTCGGGATGACGGGGGACAGCGATTGTTAATAGCTTTGGATGATACAGCGCGATTTGCCGGTGCACGTCGATGACGGCGGCGTCCTCGCCGGGATGAATACTTGCGGCAAGCCAAACCGGTCGGTTGTTGATCTGTTCGCGCAAAACATCGAGCTGCGCATGGTCGACAGGGAGAATTCCCGCCGCAAATTTGAGATTACCGACAGCGTGAACAGTGCCCCCGCCAAGGGCCGTGAACCTGCGTGCATCTTCCGCGGATTGCGCCAGTATCAGGGAAAACCCGCCGACAAGATGGGCCGCAAGGGCCTGCCGCCGCTTCCATCCGCGAAAGGCGCGGTCTGACAGCCTGCCGTTGACGAGCACCGATGGAATGTTCTGTGCGGCGATAGCTGCAAGCGTATTCGGCCAAAGTTCGGATTCGGTCCATAACACAAGATCCGGGCTCCAATGCTCGACGAAGCGCCGAACCCACGCGCGGCGGTCCAAGGGTGCGAACTGATGAATGGCGCCAGCCGGCAGGCGGTCTTTCAACACGCGTGCTGAGGTCATCGTGCCGGTTGTTATGACAGTATGCCAGCCTTGGTCCCTGAGGGCGGCGATTACGGGCAACACGGAAAGAGCTTCGCCGACGCTGGCGGCATGAAGCCAGGCCAGCGGCCCGTTCGGCCGCGGCATGCTGGCGATGCCAAGGCGCTCGGAAAGACGAGAGGGGTCTTCCTTGCCGCGGCGTGCACGTACCTTCAGCCACAACGTCAGGAAAGGGCCAGCTAGGTCGGAAAGAAAGCGATATGCGCTGCGCAACATTACGGGTACGCCGCGTCAAGCCACAATGAGGCGAGGATTATTTGCTGGATACCGGCACAGTCAAATGACTCCGCCCGTTCAGTTTCTCTTGGCGTCCGATAGCAGCAAGTCCACCGCGGCATGGGCCTTGGATGTTTTGTCTCCCCTTTCGGTCTGAACGTCGATCCAGGCTTTGATCTTATTGGCATCAAAAGGATGGTCCTTCAGCAGTGTGCACAAGATGGCCTGTGTCGCGAACAGTTCGCCGCCAAATCGTTGATGGCGCCCAGCAACATGGCCATCCGCGCGGCCTGGGTCTTACCCACCTTGCCTACGTCATCGGCCACTTTACCCAGGAGACCTTGTACCTGGCTCAGCATAAAATCGGACATCAATCTTTCCTTCCCCGAGCTCAGCAGCAGACTGGTTTAACGCTCATCGGACCGTTTTCGGCGTAATTTTTAAACCCAGATGCCGAAATTTAAATAAATCCCAATTAAACAATATGTTATGCGCCCTTGCGGAGCGCAGGTTGAGCCCATATATTCCCGCGCCGTCCGTTTATTGGTAGAGAGTTCGAGGACATGACGATCACAACGCCGCCAAATTATCGGCCCAAAGCAAAAGAACCGTTCATGAATCCCAAACAGCAAGAGTACTTCCGCCGCAAGCTATTAAGCTGGCGCGGCGAATTGCTCAAGGAATCCGAAGAGACCTTGGAAAATCTGCAGGAAGGCGGCGCGCAGGAACCCGATCTCGCTGACCGTGCTTCCGCTGAGATGGAGCGATCGCTGGAGCTCCGTACTCGAGACCGCGCCCGCAAGCTCATCAGCAAAATTGATGCGGCGATCCGGGGTATCGACGAGGGGACCTATGGGTACTGCGAGGAGACAGGCGAGCCCATCAGCATACAGCGCTTGGAGGCCCGCCCTATCGCGACCCTTAGTATCGAGGCGCAGGAGCGCCATGAGCGTATGGAGCGGACCCACCGCTCTGATTAGCTGGCCTCACCGCCGGCATTCACGAGGTGCGGCGATCAACCTGTGTTTGTCGGGAAAATGGGCCGGCGCGGCGGCAGCATCGCCACCGGGCCGTATTTCGACCATGGCGATTTCTAATACCATTTTAGCCTCCTGTCCCAGTAGATGAGAAGGCGCACACCGCCACTAGGCCGGACGATCACGCACAGCCATCGTCAGACGCGAAATACAGGCTAGCTCTTTCTTCGCGTCCCGTATTTCAATGCTCCACACCTGACTCGTCGTGCCGATGTAATAGGGACGCGCCGTACCGGTCACGAGCCCGCTGTGCACACCACGGAGATGGTTCGCGTTAATTTCCTGGCCAACGCAAAATTGTTTACTTTCGTCAACGACAAGGCAGGCGGCAAGGCTGCCCAGTGTTTCGGCTAGGGCGACCGACGCGCCACCGTGCAGCAGTCCGAAGGGCTGATGGGTCCGCGTATCGACAGGCATCGTGCCCCGCAGATAGTCAGGACCAAGCTCAGTCACGCGAATGCCCAAGTGTTCCATCATAGTGCCCGGATGAAACTGGTCCAGATCGCTGAGTTGAATCGGCTTAAACCATATAGGTTCCATGCAGCCTCTATGTTGTTTTGAGCTGTGCGGAGCAATCTATTCCGGCGCGACGCCGAGAATCATGCGCCGTTCTGCCTGGTCGTAAGCCGCGAGAGCCGCGGGCTCAGGTTTCAGAAGCGAAGCAATGACGCCTACCGCGAACGCGAGCGGAATAGTGATTAGAGCCGGGTTCTTCAGCGGGAACCAGGCATCGGCGTGACCTAAAATATCCACCTGAATGGTCGGCGAGAGGTAGATGAACAGCAGGCTGGTCGTAGTTCCAACAATGATGGACGCAACCATGCCGTTGGTGGTGGAGTGGCGCCAGTAGAGGGAAAGCACCAGCGCCGGGAAATTGCCGCTGGCCGCGACCGCAAACGCGAGGCCGACCATGAAGGCGACGTTCTGGCCTTTGAAGGCGATGCCCAGCAGGATAGCGACAATGCTTAGTACCACCGTCGCAGTACGCGCGACTTTCAATTGCTCGCCGTGATCGGCATGGCCCTTGCGTGCTACCGACACCCACAGATCGTGACTGAGGGCGGCTGCACCTGACAAAGTTAGCCCCGCCACGACGGCGAGGATGGTCGCGAAGGCGACAGCGGCGATAAATCCGAGAAGCCCGGTGCCGCCAACGGCTTCGGCCAATAGCGGCGCCGCCATATTCCCGCCGGCGTCGACGCTGGTGATGACGTCGCGGCCGACCAACACCATGGCGCCGAAGCCCAATATGAATGTCAGCAGGTAAAAGAAGCCGATAAGCCCCGTGGCCCAGAACACGGACTGCCGCGCCGCCTGGGCGTTCGGCACCGTATAAAAGCGCATAAGGATATGTGGTAAACCTGCTGTACCGAACATCAGCGCCAATCCAAGCGATACTGCTTCCCAGGGGCTGGTGATGAGCGCGCCCGGTGCCAAAACGCCCTCACCGTAGCGATCCTGTGCGGCCGCAAATAAGGCGATGGGGTTCATGTTAAATTGTGCCAGCACCAGAACCGACATCAGAACAGCTCCGCCAAGTAGAAGACAAGCTTTGACGATCTGCACCCATGTGGTGGCGATCATGCCGCCAAAAAGGACGTAGGCAAGCATGACCGCGCCAACGATGACGACTGCCGTCTCATAGGAGAGGCCGAACATCAGCCTAATCAAATTGCCGGCGCCAACCATCTGCGCGATGAGATAGAATGCGACCACGGCCAGGGTGCCGATGGCAGCGGCTACCCTTACAGGAGTCTGCTGCAAGCGGTAGGCGACGACGTCGGCGAACGTGTACTTGCCAAGGTTTCGCAGAGGCTCGGCGATGAGGAAAAGGATAACCGGCCAGCCCACCAGCCAACCGGTGGAATAGATCAAGCCGTCAAAGCCGGAGAGGGACACTAGTCCCGCGATACCAAGAAAACTGGCGGCGCTCATATAGTCGCCTGCCAGGGCAAAGCCATTCTGGCGTCCGGAGATGGTGCGGCCGGCGGCGAAAAATTCCTCGGTGCTTTTGGTCTTGCGCGCTGCCCAGTAGGTGATGGCGAGTGTCAGGGCGACAAAGATAAAGAAGAAAACAATAGCGGTGACATTGGGTTCACCGATGGCCGTACCGGACTCGCTCATGAGGCGTTCCCACTCGCCGGCTCGCTCGTTGCCTGATTAAGGCGTCTGATCTCGGCGTCGATGTGTGTATTTGCCCAGCGTACATAAAACCAAGTAACTCCCCATGTCAGGACGATGACCAGCGCACCGAGAACAATGCCTACGGACAGACCGGGCACAATCAATGTGCCGAGGCCGTCCTTGTTCCAGGCCACCAGAAGCACAAATCCAAAGTAGATCACAACCATCAGGACGCTCAGGCTGATCGCCATGCGCCAGCGCCGCTGCGCGAGTGTATGCAAGGCTAATGCATCTTCCGTCATGGCCACCCCTCTCCAAGTGTGCAGGTGCAAAGATTATGACCAAAAGGGAAGGGGGGACCAACATCCGAATGCACACTGGTAAATTGGACGTATGGGCCCTCGTTGCGCTATCCGCCGCCTTGGAAATTCTGCATCAAGCTGCCCATCAGAAAAGACCAGCCGTCGACAAGCACAAAGAAAATGAGCTTGAAGGGTAGGGATAGCATCATAGGCGGCAGCATCATTATACCCATGGACATGAGCACTGAAGCGGTAACCATGTCGATGGCGATGAAAGGAATCTAGATCAGAAATCCGATCTCAAAGGCGCGCCGCAGCTCTGAAATTAGAAATGCAGGAACCAGCGCGTGACGCGACGGTTTTCGAGGCGAGAGGTCGAATCGTTATGCGGGCGCGCATGCTACTTTTTCTTGGATAAAAAATATCCGAAGGCCAACGATGGAGTTCGACTCGCCGCTGGCATGTCTCCGGTGGCGGGTATGCCGCTTTCGATGACCTGGTTTGTGTTTGGCCCCACGAGAACAAGATGCTCGACGTCGTCGCGGCAGACCAGAGCCACCTTGTGCCGCGCGTCGAGAGTGGCGAATTCAACCGTCCCTAGGCGCCGTCGGCGGGTTAGCGGCCTGCGTGCGCCGTCGCCGCTACCGAGACGTTTCAGGACCCAGCCCAATCCGACGATCAGACCAAGAACCAGAATGAGCACAAAGAAGAAGCGCAGATAATTGGTGGCTTCCGTGGATGATACCAGAGCTCCTTGTGGCGACGCGGCTTCGTCTAGCGAAGCCTAAGGAAAGTTCTTGAGCCTGCGGCTACCCACCGACGCGGCGGCGTCTGATCCGATCCGGCTTGAAACTGCCGGTAAGTCGCCATAACGCTTCGTCAAATTTTCTGTGAGCGTGTCGAGTTGCGTCAGCACGGACTCCATTGTCGGAATTAGTGGCTGGGCGTCCTCCGACGGCAACTGCACGACGGCGTCGCAAAGGTGTTTCGTTCGCTCCTGCAGGGCGGTCAGATCAACCACGCGGCCTTCTTCGATAAGGCGGACCGCCGTGGCAATCAGCGACTCGATCTTCAGCAGATCAGCGTCGAGACTCTCGGTCCCAACGGCAGAAGCCGCCGTTTCATTTTCGGTTTTATTTCTCATGACGCACTCCCGAGTTCGGCGAAGTCCGGTGGCGGGACTTGCCCGTTGGCGCGGTAGACGTAGCTCAGGACTTCGGCAACCGCAGCGAAGGCTTCGGTGGGAATATTGCTGTCCACGCCGACGGCTGAGAGAATTTGAACGAGGTCGGCGTCTTCACGGACTTTGACGCCGTTTGCGAAGGCCACCTGCAGGATTTGTTCGGCCAAAAGCCCACGGCCCGACGCGGTGATTTTCGCTGGGGTTCTACCGTCTTGCACCTCCAACGCCACGGCTACCGTCTTCGGGACTGAAGTGCTCGCTGGCGTTTGTGTTTGGCCTTTATCGCGATCTTGAGGCACTACTTTTCTTGGATTATTTTAAAATTGTCCTCGTTAAACGGGTATTTATTTGCATGTGGCGGGGCGGTAACAGGTATGCGCCCGGCTAGAAAAGAATTGCCGCAAAGCGTTTAAGAAAGACTTAAGTGGCCCCTGGAAAGTCTGCCCTATCGCGCATAAAACAGCGAATTAGGCGCGTTAGCGATGATTCACTGATTCTTAAGGTTCGTAAGTCAATTTTGCCCATAAGGCCGGCTGCCAACTTGGTCACATGGAACGCGGCAAAGGGACCGACTTATGGATCTCGGGGATCTCACGCTGTTTAAGATGGCGATGACACAGATGGACTGGGTGGCGCAGCGCCAGCAGGTCTTGTCACAGAACATCGCCAACGCGGACACGCTTGGCTATCAGGCGCGTGACGTTAAGGAACCTGATTTCAAGAGCGTCCTTATGCGCGATACGGCGTCGGTAAAGGTGGCGGCGGCTGGCACGAAGGCACAGGCAACGCGCCTGCGTGTGATCGCCGAGAATATTGCGAACGCGGATTCTACGTCGGGGTTTGCCAGCGGCGATCCATACCTCCGCAAAGTGGTGACGTTCCGTAACGCCCTGGCCCGGGAACTTGAGGCCGACATGGTCAAGGTCAAGCGAATCTATAGTGACCGCGGCGAATTGGACTCCAAATATGATCCCACGCATCCAGCAGCCGACGAGAACGGATACGTACTTCAGCCGGATGTGAATCCTCTCATCGAAATGATGGAAACGCGCGCAGCGCAGCGCTCCTATGAAGCGAATATGAATGTGATCAATACGTCACGGCACATGATGGCCAAGACGCTGGAGTTGTTAAAGTAGAATGGTGACCGACGTACACGCAGCGGGGCACGTGCGCTGGTTTTTTGATAGGGTGGAGTGCCCGAGGACAGGACAATGGCCATAGATTTTGAAACTGCGGTCAACGCGTATCGCCAAGCCGCGAGCACGGTGGAGAGCGCCATCACCAATGGAACGGGTGCTGCGCCGGCATCGGGTGACAATTCCGTTGTGAATATGGTGACAGATTCGCTGAAGGGTGCTGTGCAAACGGGCCGGGCGGCGGAATAATTTACCTTGAAACAAATCGCCTGTGAAGCGGATCTGAAGGGTGTCGTGACGGCCGTGGCCAATGCCGAACATACATTGGAAACCGTCATCGCGGTTCGCGACAAGGTACTAACGGCGTGCCAAGACATTCTGCGCATGCCGATCTAGTTCAGAGGTTGCCGAAGTGATCAGTTGCCTGATGCAACTGAAGGGTAAGCTTGCAAGCTAAAACCGCCTTGACCGCAGCCGCGTGGCTTTCTGCCTCATGTGCTGCACTTTTTTTATTCTCCATGCTCATGCCTATGGATATGACGGGCGGGCCCGTGCGCGTCGGATTTGCGGTGGTTGCCGCACTCGCCGCCGCGACCGCCGCAGGCTGTGCATGGCATGCACTCCGGGCCGCGTTATGGTCTGGTGAACTACTACCCGTGCTCGGGCGGTTGTTGGACTCCGCCGAGGGGGCGCAAGTCGTCACCGATGGTACGGGTAAGGTCGTCTACAGCAACAACCGCGGTAGAGACTGGTTAGGCACCGCCACGCCATTGGAATTCCTCAGTGCCCAAACGGCGACCGACCTAGATGAGGACGATGCCATCGGGCGTTTGCGTCAAGCCGCGGCCACGGGCCTGGCCGCACGAGCCGAAATACCGGTCGTGACAGAGGGCGGCGAGCCCGATTGGTCGTTAATCTCGGTCCGACCCGTTGATGTTGGTGAAGGACTCCTCCTGTGGAGCTCTGAAGACGTCACCGCACGGCGAACCATTAACGATATCCTCGCTCAGGAGCGCCAGGATCTCGCCGACTTTCTCTACTTTCTACCGACGGGGCTGTACTCCGTGGACGTGGACGGGACATTCTGGTTCGCAAACCAACGCTTTGCCGCCTGGCTCGGGTACGACACCGAGGATTTAAACGGATTGACGCTCAACGATGTAGTGGCCGGGTCCAACCAGCCGCAACCGGACGGAGAATGGCAGGGCGAGGTACAGTTTAGGACCCGCACCGGTGAACTCATTCCTGCCTTAGTCCTCCAGTCCACTTTTGACGATGCCGGTGTGACGCGCACCCGGACCCTGGTGGTGCGCGACGGCATGCATCGCGCGCCAAACGCTGTGCCCGGGCGGATAGCCTATGAACGGTTCCGGGCCTTGTTCGATGCTGCGCCCATGGCGATCGCCATCACCGATCCGGAAGGTATGGTGGTGGACTGTAACCATGCTTTTGAAACATTGTCCGGCCAGTCGAGGGCCGCCCTCATCGGTGTAAATTTGACCGAAAGATTGGTGGACGACGATCGCCGCATCTTCGGAGCAGAGCTCGAGCGTGTGTTATCCGGCGGCAGCGACGGCGCTCATCTGGATGTTCGCGTGGAGGGCACCGGCATCGCCCAAACGTCGGTATTTATTAGCCCTCTCTCGGTACCGGGCTTAGGCGCTGAGGACATTGAAGGGGTGGCCGCACATTTCATCGATGTGACGGAACAAAAGAGCCTGGAGGCTCAATTTGCTCAGGCGCAGAAGATGCAAGCCATGGGTCAGTTGGCCGGCGGCGTAGCGCACGACTTTAATAACCTGCTTACTGCCATGATCGGGTTTTGCGATCTACTCCTTCAGCGCCACGCGGCCGGCGACCCGTCATTCGCAGATATCATGCAGATAAAACAGAATTCCAACCGCGCCGCCAATCTCGTGCGTCAGCTTCTGGCGTTCTCACGTAAACAGCCACTGCAGCCCAGAGAGATGAATGTTACCGACGCCTTGATGGAGCTCTCGCATCTGCTGACCCGTTTGATCGGCGAGGCCATAGAGTTCAAGTTGATCCATGGGCGCGAGTTGGGTTTGGTGCGCGTGGACCCGGGGCAGTTCGATCAGATGGTTATCAATCTGGCGGTCAATGCCCGCGACGCCATGCCCGGCGGCGGCACCCTGACGATCACCACGGGTGCCGAGGTGTTCGACCAACCTACTCAGGTGGGTGCCGAACAAGCACCGCCGGGACGTTACTTGCGCGTCGCTGTCTCCGACACCGGCAAGGGTATCGCGCCGGAAAACCTGGGGCGCATTTTCGAACCGTTCTTCTCGACCAAGCAGGAAATTCCCGGCGCTGGGACCGGGCTAGGGTTGGCCACCGTCTACGGCATTGTTCGTCAGACCGGTGGATTTATCGTGGTGGACTCTGCGCCGGACACCGGATCAATTTTCAACATCTACTTGCCGCGCGTTAATGCCGAGGCTGAGGATACTGAAACAGTGGTGGGTCAAGCCGGGGCCGCCGCACCCGCGCGCCCGATAGCCGAGAAAAACATTGAGCGTGATGAGGAAGCGGAATTGGCCAGCGCCGATCTGGGCGGAAGCGGCACGGTGTTGCTGGTCGAGGACGAGGACGCCGTGCGTGTATTCGCTGCCCGCGCCCTGAAGAACAAGGGCTACAAGGTGCTGCAGGCGCGCACCGGCGAGCAGGCGCTCGACATTTTGCGCGATATCTCGGGTGTCGATCTGATGATTACCGACATGATGATGCCCGGCATGGACGGTGGCACCCTGGCGCGCCTCATCCGGGTGGAACGCCCGGAAATCCGCATCATCGTTATCTCGGGTTATTCGGAAGAAGTCGCCCGCGGCGATATTGTGGATACCGCCGACTTCCACTTCCTGCCTAAACCCTTCTCTCTCGGCCAATTGGCTAGCAAGGTGAAAAAAGTGCTGACGGAGTAGGGCCCTTTGAGGGGGTTCCAAAATCGTTGGGCGAGTCAAACCGAAATCGCACATAACGCATATGCAGCGCTGCACAGCCTTTTTGGCTGGCGAGTGCGTGAAATACATCGTAACTATATGTTATAAAATAATAAAAAGTAAGTTCCTTTTTTGTTCTAAATTACGCTTGTCTTTGGGAACAAAATAGGTACATTTTAGCCTATGGGACGCCACGTTGAACGTCCGTGTTTTTCTGCATAACAACAGGAGCCTGCCATGGCTGAATCAACTCTTCGCCTCGTGGGAAAAAATAACATGGACAAGACCAAGGCCCTTGATGCCGCGCTGACCCAGATCGAGCGCTCTTTCGGCAAGGGCTCCATCATGCGTCTCGGCCAAACCGACGCCGTGGCGGACCTGCCGGCTATTTCCACCGGCTCGCTAGGCCTCGACCTAGCACTGGGCATCGGAGGGTTACCCAAAGGCCGCATTGTTGAAATTTATGGACCTGAGAGTTCCGGCAAGACGACGCTGGCGCTGCATGTGGTGGCCGAGGCGCAGAAGAAGGGTGGTACATGCGCGTTTGTCGATGCCGAGCACGCTCTCGATCCAGGCTATGCACGTAAGCTGGGTGTCCAACTTGGCGAACTCCTCATTTCCCAGCCTGACGCCGGCGAGCAGGCGTTGGAAATCGCCGACACGTTGGTGCGCTCTGGGGCCGTGGATGTGTTGGTGGTGGACTCCGTCGCTGCGCTGACGCCGCGGGCCGAACTGGAAGGCGAGATGGGCGATTCGCATATGGGTTTGCAGGCGCGTCTTATGAGCCAAGCCTTACGTAAGCTCACCGCATCTGTGTCTCGTTCCAACACACTGATCATTTTCATCAACCAAATCCGTATGAAGATTGGCGTGGTGTTCGGCAATCCGGAAACTACCACTGGCGGCAACGCGCTAAAATTCTATGCGTCGGTTCGCTTGGATATTCGACGTATCGGCCAAATCAAGGATAAGGACGAGGTTGTCGGTAACCTGACACGTGTGAAGGTGGTAAAGAACAAAGTGGCGCCGCCGTTCAAGGTCGTGGAATTCGACATCATGTACGGTGAAGGCGTGTCTAAAACCGGAGAGCTTTTGGACCTGGGCGTTAAGGCCGGCTTGGTGGAGAAATCCGGCTCATGGTACTCTTATAATGCTGAGCGCATCGGCCAAGGCCGCGAGAACGCCAAGCAGTTCCTTCGTGCCCATCCCGATGTGGCGACTGAAATTGAAACCAAAATCCGCGTAAATGCTGGCTTTCTGGCCGAAGCCATGACGACAACACCAGGCGAGGGTGCCCCGGCTGACGTACCGGCCGAGGACTAAAGGCCGGCTATCCCCTGGCACACCGATCTTACGGGGTTCCTTATGGAACCCCGTTTTTTTGGCGTCTTCCTTTGGAGATGTGCCTTGCAGCAGGACTCCCAGATTCCAACATATCCCCACGAGCGCCCTCATGTGAGGATGGGGAGGCTTTCTGGACACTTCCACACCGCCCAGGCTACAAAGCGGCCCCAGTAAAGGGATTGAACGCCCAGATCGAAAAGCACATGTCATCGTATGGCCACCACTAAAGAGATCAGAGCTGCGTTCCTAAACTACTTTTCGGGAAACGCCCACGAGGTGGTTGCCTCCAGCCCATTGGTGCCGCGCAATGACCCGTCGTTGATGTTCACCAATTCCGGGATGGTGCAGTTCAAGAATGTTTTTACCGGCAATGAGACGCGGTCCTATACACGCGCCGCGTCTTCGCAGAAGTGCGTGCGTGCCGGAGGGAAGCATAATGACCTGGACAACGTCGGCTATACTGCTCGCCACCATACCTTTTTCGAAATGCTCGGCAATTTCTCATTCGGTGATTATTTTAAAGAAGAGGCGATTGCTTATGCCTGGGAGCTGCTTACCAAAGAATTCGGACTGGCCAGGGACCGACTTCTGGTGACGGTGCATTCATCCGATGAGGAGGCGGCGGATTTATGGGCCAAAATCGCCGGCTTGCCGGAATCTAAAATTTTGCGCATTCCCACGTCCGACAATTTTTGGGCCATGGGCGATACCGGACCCTGTGGGCCGTGCACAGAAATATTTTTCGACCACGGTGAGGGCATCCCCGGCGGCCCACCCGGTAGCACCGACGAGGACGGCGACCGCTTCGTCGAGATTTGGAATCTCGTTTTCATGCAGTTCGAGCAAATCTCTTCATCCGACCGCGTCGAGCTCCCGAAACCGTCGGTCGATACGGGCATGGGACTGGAGCGTCTTTCCGCTGTTCTTCAGGGCGTGCACGATAATTATGACATCGATTTGTTCCGTGAGTTGATTTCAGCCATCTCGCACGCCGCGAACACCGACCCCAACGGACCGCACAAGGCTTCCCACCGGGTTATTGCCGATCACTTGCGCGCGGCCGGCTTTCTTATCGCTGACGGCGTGCTCCCGTCCAACGAAGGCCGAGGCTACGTACTGCGGCGGATCATGCGCCGCGCCATGCGTCATGCTCATCTTATGGGTTGTACTGTTCCGGTGCTGCATCGGTTGGTGCCGTCGCTGTTGGCGCAGATGGGAGCGCATTACATCGAACTGGAACGAGCGCAGATGCTCATCACCGAGACACTGTTACTGGAGGAAACGCGTTTTAAGTCCATGTTGGAGCGCGGACTCAAGTTGCTTGACGAAGAAACCAAGTTCGTTGCGAACGGGGGCCAACTGCCCGGCGAGGTTGCCTTTAAGCTGTACGATACATATGGGTTTCCGCTGGATCTGACGCAGGAAGCCCTACGCGCCCGCGGAATTGGCGTAGACGTCAGCGGCTTCAATAAAGCCATGGATTGCCAGCGGGCTGAGGCCCGTAAAGCTTGGCAGGGCTCCGGTGAAGCAGCGACCGAAAAGGTTTGGTTTGAACTTCGCGACCAGGTGGGCGCCAGCGAATTTTTAGGCTATTCGGCGGAGTCAGCAGAAGGCCGGGTTGTGGCCCTGGTGGTCGACGGAGCGCCGGTTCAGGACGCTAAGCAAGGCCAGAACATCGCTCTTATCGCCAATCAGACGCCGTTTTACGGCGAGTCCGGTGGGCAGGTGGGCGATACCGGCATTATTCTTGCGGTCGGCGGTAAAGTCGAGGTCACGGTCTCGGGCACTCAGAAGAAGCTCGACGATCTCCATGTGCACATCGGAACAGTAACCAAAGGCGTGGTAAAAGTCGGTGACGAGGTCTTGTTCAAGGTGGACAATGCACGCCGCTCCTCTGTGCGCGGCCATCACTCGGCGACACACCTGCTTCACGCCGCGCTGCGCCGCGTTCTCGGCGAGCATGTGTCGCAGAAAGGCTCGCTCGTTGCGCCGGACCACTTGAGATTCGATATCAGCCACAACAAACCTCTGACGGCCGATGACATTGGTGCTGTCGAAATCCAGGTGAACGCGGAAATCCGCGCTAACGAGGTTGTGACTACGCGCCTTATGGATTCGGACTTTGCGGTCAAGGCCGGCGCCATGGCGTTATTTGGCGAGAAATACGGCGATGAAGTTCGCGTTGTGTCGATGGGAACTATTGCCGGTACCGAGCTAAATCCGTTTTCCGTCGAGCTATGCGGCGGAACCCATGTAAGCCGGACCGGTGACATTGGTTTGTTCAAAATCACCGGCGAATCAGCAGTAGCGGCGGGGGTTCGCCGGATTGAGGCGGTGACCGGTGCGGCGGCCGAGGCTTGGGTGGCTAACGAGGAACGTATGCTGAAGGACGCCGCCGGCGCGCTGCGGGTGCCGCCGGCAGAACTGCCGGCACGGATTGCCGCACTTGTGGAGGACCGACGCAAGTCGGAACGCGAAGTGGCCGAGCTTCGTAAGAAACTGGTTATGGGCGGGCAGGGTGGTGGCGGCGTTGCGGTGGTGCAAACGTCCAAAAATGTCAACGGCGTTGCCTATACGGGACGTTTACTGGATGACGTTCCGGCCAAAGACTTAAAGAGTATGGCTGACGCGATGAAAAAGCAGCTGGGATCGGGCGTCGTTGCGCTGGTCACCGTGGCGGACGGTAAGGCGTCTCTGGTGGTGGCCGTAACAGACGATCTCACCAAGCATCTCAATGCCGTAGATTTGGTGAAAACCGGTGCGGCCGTGGTGGGCGGAAATGGTGGCGGCGGACGCCCCGACATGGCCCAGGCCGGGGGCCCTGATGGAGCCAAGGCCGGTCAAGCTTTGGCCGCGATCGAAGCATTTTTGTCGGCGGTACCGTCCTAAAACGTCTTTAATGTCAATAAGTTAATGCACAATCACGGCAGTGCACAAAATGTTTTGTAGCGCAGTATTTAATATTGCGATGCACTACGAGATTACAAACAGTCGCGTGGCTTGTTTAACAGCCGCTATTTTCGGAGAGCGAAACCGTCAAGCAACGCAAACACAAGGAATTGAATTTATGACTGTCGCATATACTGACATTGTCGGTTTCAACCAAAGCACATTTGATACGTTGGTGAAGAGCAACACTGCTGCCGCTGAAGGCGTTCAAAAACTCACCAAGCACCTTGTCAACTACTCAAGCAAATCATCGAAGACGTAGTCGCCGCCAGCAAAAAGTTATATTCTGTAAAGACGCCGATTGAGTTCGCCCAACTGCAGATGAAGTTGGCCCAGGACTCCTTCGAGGCGCTGGTAAGCGAGAGCAAGAAGATCTCCGATCTCACGACCTCGATCGTTAAGGACGTAACGGCGCCTGTGAGCGAAAACATCAATTTCCCAGTCGTAACGCCGATGAAGTCCACCAAAAAGGCTGCCTAGTCCTTCCCCCTTCTTAAATTAGGAGCTTACATACTTAAAACCATGGGGCTTACAAAGGAAGCTTGACAGAGCGTAATTACAACAACCTTAGAGGTGAGAATATGTCTACTCTTAATACGCTGAAAGTCGGCGGAACAACCTACCGGATACCAGAACCTGGTGCTAAGCCTCCTGGGCTAGCGCAAGAGCTGATTGCAGTGCTGCGTGGAAGGCTATCGCGTCTTTTCGAGAAACGACGTACTTACGCGCGGATTCCCCTTCCTTGATCCCGACAAAAATAGTGTATTCGCCGGTGCCTTCGTCATACGCGAGCTGAATCGCGCTGATGGTCGGTTTTCTATCTTCATCACTCATGAGAACTCTCCTTCTCGCAGTTAATGGAGTTTGCGAATGACTAAAGACCAAGAAGTGCGGCGCCAAGAGCAGCGTGAAGGTCTTTGGCGGCTCCCAGAGGGATTGCAAACTGGATGGGCTCTTTTCGAGCAGTCGTCCCAAGCGTCACCCAAATCCCAGGCATCTCAGTGGTCCCGAGAGTTTCATTGGGTGGAATTGTCTGAACCTTATGATCAACCTGAACTGTTGTCACCGGATACCAAACTTCACGATCACTCATGAGAACGCTCCTTCTCTTGGGTTAACCCCGCTTTGCACAGGATGGTTTTGTAATGCAAGATTCTAATGAATTAGATCGGTCGGTGAAGACTCATAAACCCAAGGATTATGGTCTTCGATTACGTCCTGAAGCTGTGAGAGAAATATTTCCAGATCAGCTCTCTCGCTTTGAGAAACGCGTGTCTGCTCAGAAGACTCCATCTCTTGAAGAACATATTTAAGAAGCTCAATAACAGCGCTAGATGATCTGTCTCCAGGGGCCAATTTATCCATACCTTGTAGGCTTGAACCTAATGCCGTCAAAAAAACGCCTATAGTTCGTGTGCTGAGCCGAACAACCTGCGTCATATTTCTGAATCTCCCATTCTTTAAGCCTCGTCCGTGTCAACGAGCGGGGTTCACCCTCTAATCGAAAAGAGTCTGCGGGGCGTTCTCCCGCCCTTCACGAATCTCCCGCATTAGCGGGTGTTCTCCGTCGCTGGATGCCATGTAGCCGAGCTTCTTGTTCTGCTTCTTGAGGCCGGACAGCGTGAGCGTATTGCTCTTGAGCTTGTTGCACGGTCCGCACAGCAGGATGCGGTTTGATATGTGGTTCAGACCGCCGTCCGAGCGCGGCGTGTTGTGGTCCAGCTCCAAGTAGCGGGGATCATCGAAGGTCCGATCACAACCTTGGCACTTGGCCCCGTGTTGCCCCAGCAAGAACCGGTACATTTCGGTCCTGCTCATCTTAGGGCCTTTCGGTGGGGCGACATTGAGCTTGGGGCGCAGGAAAGGTGCAGCTGGCAAGCCATCGTCATCACGAACAGGGGGATCGTCGGTGAAGTGGATTTCTTCGGTGAACAGATCGCCTCGCTCGGCCTCGGGCAGGACTAGCCTTTCCTGCTCCATGCGGGCGAGCACGACGGCCTTTGCGTCATCCCATATGTCGATCCCGACCCACTGGCGCCCTTCTCGTTCGGCAGCTACCAGCGTAGGGTGCATCCTGCGAACGGATCAAGCACGATTCCTTTCTTCTTGGACGCCGCGCGGATAATGCGAACGTATAAATCGATGGGTTTTTGGGTGGGATATCCAACGCGCTCTTTCGCTGATGACGAAATAATGGGGACCCGCCAAACATCAGAAATCGCTTTACCCTCTTCGATGATTTGAGACAACCGCTTGAGACGACTCTTGCTACTCCCTCGTCCTCCAGGCATCCAAATTACTTCATCACCATTTTCGTCTATATGAATCTTTTGCTTCCGCGTTTTGATTATGTTGTCTCGCGTCCAACATTCCTTTTGCATCTGAAAGTGAGAACTGCGGCTTTTCGCATAGAACAGAATAATGTCGTGTTTTCGATTAAAGAATTTTGGCAAATCCATAAGTCGAAAAGTGTAGTCCCACACAATTTCATTTCGAAACTGTTTCCGTCCGAAAATCGCGTCCATGACGGCCTTCAGATAGTGGCTGGCCGTCGGATCACAATGCAGGTAGATCGAGCCGGTCGGCTTGAGCACGCGGCGCATCTCCAGAAGCCGGACGGCCATGAAACACATAAATGCGCCCATACCATCGCTATGTGCGTAACGGGCACTTTCAATCGCCTCCATGAGCTTTGGGTAATCGTCGGTTATCTGGTCTGCCCAGTCTTGGTGCACATCACGCTCCCACGACCAACGATCTTGGAAACTGGCCCCCGCTGCTAGGCTGTCGGGTGTGGCGTGGAAATCTTTGCTTTTGTTAAACGGTGGATCGGTCGCTATAAGATCGACGCTCTCGCTGTTCATGGCCCGTAGAAACTTGAGATTGTCGCCGTGAAACAGAGTCCGGTTAGACCAATTTGGCGGCATATGCTATCCTCTCACTTCTCGTGTAGCAGAGGATGCCCAATCAGGCAGGCGACATCAATAGATGAGCAAAGACACAAAGCCCCCCGCCCCGAAGCCACCCAAAAACATCAAGGTCGATGTGGTGAACCCACGCTACGAGGGCGCAACCATCAAAATGATGGGCAAGGCACTGCTCCAGCGTCCTCCTAAAGACAATAAGACCAAGATGGAGTAGACGAGAAAGGGTTGGCGTTCAGCCACGTACATAATTCCCTTAAATTAGGCAGACTTTAGAAAAGCCCGGTCGGTCCTCCCCCGATCGGCCTTTTCACTTTCTCAGAACCTCTGTATTCCCAGCGCTCGAATCTGTATTAAGGTCTCGGGCCCCGTTAGGATTGGTGTCTCTACGTACATTTTTGTAACTATTTATTACAGGTATCGATGCGTTTTTTCGGCACAGATAGTTACATCGCCACGAAAGACCTTATGATTGCGGTCAACGCTGCGGTGACTTTGGAACGACCGTTGCTCGTCAAAGGGGAGCCGGGTACCGGCAAGACTGTTCTTGCTCACGAAATCGCTGCATCCCTCGATCTGCCGCCGATCACCTGGCACATCAAATCTACCACCAAAGCTCAGCATGGGCTTTACGAGTACGACGCGGTTTCGCGGTTGCGCGATTCCCAGCTTGGTGATGAAAAGGTCAAGAACATCGCGAACTACATTAAGCCCGGCAAGATGTGGCAGGCATTTGAGTCCAAGCCAAAACGAACTGTACTTCTCATCGATGAAATCGACAAAGCTGACATCGAATTCCCGAACGATTTGCTGCTCGAACTCGATCGCATGGAGTTCTTCGTTTACGAGACCGGGGAAAACATACGGGCCGAGACGCATCCAGTTGTAATTATCACGTCCAACAATGAGAAAGAGCTGCCGGATGCATTTTTGCGCCGATGTTTCTTTCACTACATCCGCTTTCCGGAACGTGAAACGATGGAACGAATTGTTGACGCCCACTTTCCGGATGTGAAAAAGATCTTGGTACGCGAGGCGCTGAACATTTTCTACGACATCCGCGAGGTTCCCGGGCTCAAGAAACGACCGTCAACATCGGAGTTGTTGGACTGGATCAAGCTGCTTATGGCCGACGATATTCCCCTGGAGGCCCTTAAATCCAAAGACGTAAAACCCATCATTCCCCCGCTTCATGGCGCGCTTTTGAAGAACGAGCAGGATGTCCACATACTGGAGCGCTTAGCGTTTCTCGCGCGCCGCGAAGGTCGATAGGGCGCTGCCCAGGAGGTTGTCATGTTCCTCAATTTGATTTATGGGCTACGGAAAGCCGGGCTTCCGGTGTCCATCACCGAGTATCTCGTCCTTGTCGAGGCGGTCAACGCTGGTATCTCGAAGTACAATGTAGAAGACTTCTATTACCTCGCCTGTTCAGCGCTGGTGAAAGACGAGCGCAACCTCGATCGGTTCGATCGGGTGTTCGGCGCAGTTTTTAAGGGACTTGAGGGCGGTGAGGATCTGGACGCCATTCAAGCAAACGTGCCTGAGGAGTGGCTGAGCACGTTATCGCAGCTCATGCTCTCGGAGCAAGACAAGGCTAAAATCGCGGCTCTGAGCGGCTGGGAAAAGCTCATGGACACGTTACGGCAACGCCTTGCCGAACAAAAAGACCGCCATTCCGGTGGCTCGAAATGGATCGGCACCGCCGGCACGTCGCCCTTCGGTGCCTATGGCTATAACCCCGAAGGGGTGCGCGTCGGGCAGCATGAAAGCCGTCACCGCCGCGCGGTGAAGGTGTGGGATAAACGCGAGTTCGCCAATCTCGATGATCAAATCGAGTTAGGCACGCGCAACATAAAATTGGCTTTGCATCGTCTTCGCCGTTTCGCCCGTGAAGGCGCTGCAACAGAGCTGGACATTGACGGAACCATTCAATCCACCGCCCACCACGGCGGTTTGCTCGATTTGAAGATGGTGCCGGAACGTCACAATGCGGTGAAGACACTCCTGTTTCTTGATGCAGGCGGATCTATGGATGATCACATTAAGATCTGCGCGGAATTATTCTCTGCATGCCGCACGGAATTCAAGCATCTCGAATATTATTACTTTCATAACTGCGTCTATGAGTCAGTCTGGCGGGACAATACACGTCGTCATACTGAACGGATGCCGACGTGGGATGTGCTGCATAAATATCCTGCCGATTATAAACTGATCTTTGTAGGGGACGCGTCTATGAGTCCTTACGAGATCGTATACCCCGGCGGTGCGGTTGAGCACTGGAACGACGACGCGGGTGAGGCGTGGCTTCGTCGTTTTCTGGGAACATGGACTCGGGCTGTTTGGTTAAATCCGGTACCCCAGCAGCGATGGCCGTACACGGAATCGATTAGTCTGATGCGTAAACTCATGGACGGACGCATGTATCCGTTGACTCTCGCCGGGCTAGACGACGCCATTTCAGAGCTGAGCCATTAGTTTAAATTCACCCGCTAGCGACGGATCGCCTTCGCCGATCCGTTATTATCTACAGCCCTCGAAAAATGTTACACTTTCTTACAATTATAACGTTTAGCACGCCCTACACAGCGGGTAGAGTGATTAGTTCGGTGATAAAATATTTTTGATGCGGAAAATATTTCGTCCAAGCGCAAAAAATGGCATTGAGCACCCCGCGCACATCGCGTCTCAGTTCTTAAGAAGACGGTCGCCTTGTAAGAGCGGTAGCACCTTGCGCAGATATGAACACGCCGTCAAATAAGTACAGAATTTAAGGTAAGCGGTATGAAAGACGAAGCCCAAGCACGGCCAAGTGCTGACGACGACATGGCTTCGCTGCTGGGCCTTGGACGAGACGAACGCGTGGTGCCGATAATTTCCCAAAAATGGTGGATCGCCGCCGGCGTGGGCTTGGTTATCGTGCTTGCGTTGGTTTTTTTTGACCCCTTTGGAGGCCCACCCGCACCTGTTTTCCGGATGGCTGATGTCGAAACCGGAGACATTGTAGCGACGGTGACCGCCACCGGGACGTTACAGCCAGTCAATTCGGTGGATATTGGACCGGAAGTCTCGGGGCAAGTCGCTGAGGTTTTCGTGGACTTCAATGACCGCGTTACAGTAGGGCAACTTCTCGCGGTGCTGGGTACAGACTCCTTGCGTGCGCGTGTCCTTCAATCTCAGGCGTCGTTGGTTGCGGCAAAGGCGCGGGTTCAAGATGCCAAGGCAACCCTTGCTGAAACCGCGGACAAACTTGAACGATCCCGCGAGTTGGCAAAGACCGGATACGCGTCGAAGCAAGCTCTTGAGTCCGCGGAGGCGACTGCCGCGCGTGCGGTTGCAAATCTTGCTAGCGCCGAGGCTCAGGTGGCGGTGTCGGAGGCGACGCTGAGTTCCGACGAAACGGCTTTCTCAAAGGCCGAAATTAAGTCACCGATCAATGGCGTCGTTCTGTCACGCTCGGTTGAGCCGGGCCAAGTGGTTGCCGCGAGTTTCCAAACGCCGGTCTTGTTTAAGTTGGCGGAAGACCTAACCAAAATGCAGCTTGAGGTCGACGTGGACGAGGCAGATATTGGCAGGGTAACCGACGGCCTACGCGGGACATTCATGGTCGATGCTTTTCAAAACAAGCAATTTCCCGCGACTATTACCCAGGTACGCTTCGCGCCCAAAACCGTCGACAATGTTGTGACGTATCAAGCGGTACTCGCGGTGAACAACGACGATTTGTTGTTGCGTCCCGGCATGACGGCCACAGCGAAAATCATCACGGCGTCCCGCTCCGGCGTGTTGAGCGTTCCGAACGCCGCGCTGCGCTTTAATCCCGCGCAGGTGCGTGAGGAACGCGGTCCGCGTATGTCGGGCCCTTTCGGCAGGCTTTTCAACGAACCTTCCCGTCCGCGGGCCGCAAACGCTGGGAAGGACGGCAGCCAGAAAATCTGGGTCTTGGAGGACGAACAACCTCAATCGGTGCAGGTGAAGACCGGCGTTACCGACGGACAACGTACGGAAATCCTTGCCGGTGACATCAAGGCCGGTGATAGTGTGATTACCGGCGCGCAATTGCCCCCGACCTGATCATGACGCGACCTCTCACGTACAACACCGATCTTTTGGCAGACCCGACTTTAACCCGGACGTCCGATCAGCCGTTAGTTCGATTTGACGATGTCTACAAAATCTATGGTCAAGGAGACGCCGAGGTAAGGGCATTGGACGGCATCAGCTTGAAGATTAAATCGGGCGAATTCGTCGCTGTGATGGGCGCCTCGGGTTCTGGAAAATCGACCGCGATGAACATGCTCGGATGTCTGGATGTGCCGACACATGGGCGGTATCTATTCCGCGGCGTTAATGTGGCCGAACTCACTCATGACCACCTCGCCCTATTGCGGCGGCACTTTTTCGGGTTTGTCTTTCAGGGTTTCAATTTGTTGGCGCGAACGTCGGCGTTGGAGAATCTTGAACTGCCGCTGATCTATCAGCGCGTTGATAGGGAAACGCGCCGCCAACGTGCCTTGGAGGCACTTGATATTGTGGGACTTTTGGGCCGGGAACATCACACACCGGCCGAGTTGTCGGGCGGTCAACAACAGCGCGTAGCGATTGCGCGGGCGATCGTCACCCGACCGTCGTTGCTGTTGGCGGACGAGCCAACGGGCAATCTTGATTCGGCTCGCAGTAATGAAATCATGCAGCTATTGACGCGTCTCAACAAAGAACACGGACTGACGGTCGTTCTGGTGACGCACGAAAACGATATCGCAGCTTATGCGCATCGACGTATGGAATTTCGTGACGGCAAAATTATTCGCGAAACCGACGTTCAACACGCAGCCTAGGGAATACTGGTGAGTTCGATGTTCGGCAATACACTGATAATGGCGCTAAAAGAGATTAGGAGGAACCTCCTCCGGTCCGGCCTTACAGTGCTCGGGATCATCATTGGCGTCGCGGCGGTCATCATCATTGTGACCTTAGGCGCTGGCACGACAGCGCAGGTGGGCAGTGAAATTTCTAAGATGGGCAGCAATATGCTGACCCTCATGCCAGGGCGTAATCATCGTATGGGTGGCGCGGCCACGTCGTCTCCGCTCTTTGAGTTGGCCGACGTCGTAGCCCTGCGCCGCGAAGTTCCCGATATCGCTGCTATCGCGCCGTACGCGCAACGCATGGCGCAGGTCGTAGCAGGCAATGAGAACCGCCGGTCCAACGTCGTTGGAACCACCAGTGAATTCACCTTGGTGAGAAACTGGAACCTTACCGACGGTCGCAACTTTACGCTTGGCGAGGAGCAGGTCGGAAAGGCGGTTTGCATCATTGGTTCGACCATTCAGGAGGAGATGTTTCCGGGGCAAGACCCGATCGGCGCACCCATCCGCGTCGGTAAAATTTCGTGTGACGTGATCGGTATTCTCGAATCCAAGGGACAAGTGATGTTCGGCGGCGACCAGGACTTGGTGGTCGTGATGCCGATCCGAACCTACCAGCGCCGTCTTGCCGGATCGAACCGTGTGCCGCAGATATTCATTTCTGCGTTTACACCGGAAGGCTTGGGATTACTCAAAGAGCAGGTTACCCGGGTCATGCGTGAGCGTCGCAGAGTCGCTGAAGATCAGGACTCCAACTTTAACGTGCTCGATATGACCGAAGTATCGGAAGTCATGGAAAGTACGATCGGCATCATGACCACCTTCTTGAGTGCAATCGCCGCGGTGAGCCTGTTGGTGGGGGGCATCGGAATCATGAATATTATGTTGGTGTCTGTAACCGAACGCACCCGGGAGATAGGAATCCGGTTGGCTATCGGCGCAACGGAGCAAGAGGTGATGATGCACTTCCTCGTGGAGGCGGCCATGTTGTCTGCATTTGGGGGTCTCGCGGGCATCATTTTAGGATTGATCGGCGCGGCGGCGGTGGCGCCGGCCATCAACGTGCCCTTTGTGTTCGATCCGGTCACCGCATGTATAGCATTTGCGTTCTCAGCCATGGTGGGGGTTATTTTCGGCTTTATGCCCGCGCGCCGCGCGGCGCAGCTCAATCCTATCGAAGCTCTACGCCACGAATAGGGACGGCACTGGCACGACGACTATCGCGGACTTATAAGAAGCCCCACCAAATAACCGAGCCAAACAGCTCCGATACAAAACCCTACAGATAGCCCGGCATTGGCTACGGCCGGCAGCCATTGGCCGCCTTCGATCAGCGTTAAGGTGTCTGCAAGCCGAAGGCGGAGAACGTCGTGTATCCGCCGCAAACGCCCACCATGAGGAACTGGCGGGCCGCATTGGAGGATGGAAAGCGGCCATCGGCGCTCAAAGCCACGGCTGCGAAGCTAATGATGAAAGAGCCGATAACGTTAATGGCCAAGGTGCCCCACGGAAAACCAACACCGACGATCACTGTCGCCAGGCCGTTGCTCCAGTGACGAGCCATTCTGCCGAGTGGACCCCTTAGCCCGATCCACAGATATGCTTGCATGGTACGAACCCCATTTGCATGCAGTCGTGACTTATTTGTGACACGACGATGAAGTTGCCGCACCCAGAATCTTAATTCGACGGCGCAGGTCTTTTCAAAGGCGGTGAATGCAGGCTATACCGCTTGAACGAACCGTCCACCACCCGTTGCCGCTACCCTTGCGGTAAACGCTCAAACCAATATGCGGAACCTCCCGTTCGCCATTTCAGGATTGTACCCGTACAATGTCCTTACAGCCAAAGCACTACGCGGAAATTTATCGTCAATTCCAGGCGCCGATTTCTAAGATTTACGACTGTGGAAAAAAATGCGCGCATTTGAATGGCGGGAAGCCCGTGTGTTGTTCGACCGATCACGCCATTCCTATTGTCGAAGACACCGAGTGGAAATTACTTAAATCGCGCACCAACTTGTGGAAGCCGTATAAGGCGACGACTCCCGATGCAAAGAAAGAACTGGCGGATTTGAAGGGTTCGGACTGTCGCGCCATTGAATGTCGTGGCGTGGAGCATTGCGAACGTGACAATCGTTCTCTGGCATGCCGCTCGTTCCCTTTTTATCCCTACTTTAACCCGGCCAAGGAACTGGTTGGATTGGCGAGTTACTGGTCGTTTGAAGGTCTGTGCTGGGTGATTTCCAACATCACCATCGTTGATAAGAAGTTCATCAGGCAATTCATGGAGAGTCACGAGTACATGTTCAAGAAAGACGATGATTGGCGTGTGACCTACGTGGACCAGTCAGTGTCTCACCGCCGCGTGTTTTCGCGCCGTGGCAAAAAAATCGCCGTGATCGGCCGCGACGGCAGTTATCACTGGGTTTTGCCAAAATCTGGCGGCAAGATGGTGCCGGCAACCAAAGCGCAGATACTGAAGTTGCGTAAAGGATTCGACGAACAGTAGCCCCGGCTGGGCAGGAGTGAACGCCCGGCATTTCGGCTGACGTTAGCGCAACGTGGCGCCAGCCTATTTCATTTCTATTTGCAGCATTTCGTCTAGTTTATTCAGGAACTGGCTGGTGGTCATCCACGGCTGCTCGGGCCCCACAAGAATGGCGAGGTCTTTGGTCATGCATCCATTTTCGACCGCTTTGATGCATACTTTTTCCAATGTTTCGCCGAAGCGAGAGACCTCTGGGGTATTGTCGAATTTGCCGCTGTACTTAAGGCCTTGAGTCCAGGCAAAGATCGACGCCATGGGATTGGTGGAGGTCTCCTTGCCCTGCTGGTGCAGGCGATAGTGGCGCGTGACCGTGCCGTGTGCGGCCTCCGCCTCCACCGTTTCACCGTCAGGCGTGAGCAGAACAGAAGTCATAAGCCCCAGTGATCCAAAGCCCTGCGCTACGGTATCGGATTGAACATCGCCATCGTAGTTCTTGCACGCCCAAACAAAACCGCCCGACCATTTCAACGCCGAGGCAACCATGTCGTCGATCAGGCGGTGCTCATATGTCAGCCGCTTATCGTCAAAACGTGATTTGAACGCGGCGTCAAACACCTCCTGGAAAATATCCTTAAACCGACCGTCATAGGCCTTGAGGATTGTATTCTTGGTGGACATGTACACTGGATATCCGCGTGACAAGCCGTAGTTGAAACAGGCGCGGGCAAAACCGGCGATCGATTCGTCAAGGTTATACATGCCCATGGCGACACCGCTGCCGGGATAGTCGTAAATTTCATATTCCGTAGCCTCGCCGCCGTCGGCGGGCTTGAAGGTCATGGTGAGCTTGCCTGGGCCCGGCACCTTGAAATCGGTCGCCTTATATTGGTCGCCGAAAGCGTGGCGCCCGATGATGATGGGTTGCGTCCAGCCGGGCACGAGGCGCGGCACGTTCTTGCAAATGATCGGTTCACGAAACACGGTCCCGCCCAGGATGTTGCGGATGGTGCCGTTGGGCGAACGCCACATTTTTTTGAGATTGAATTCTGTCACCCGCGCTTCGTCCGGGGTGATGGTGGCGCACTTCACGCCGACGCCGTATTGCTTAATGGCGTTCGCGGCGTCGATGGTCACCTGATCGTGGGTTTCATCGCGGTGCTCCACACTTAGATCATAATATTTCAATTCCACATCAAGGTACGGCAGGATCAGTTTCTCCTTGATGAACTGCCAGATGATGCGCGTCATCTCATCGCCGTCCAGGTCGACGATGGGGGTTTTTACCTTGATTTTAGACATGAAAATTCCCTTTTTGCGGGACCGGTGGTAGCGAGGCCCGTGAGAAGCTGACGTCCTAGGTTGGCGTTTCAGAGTGCCGTGGAGGGTACGGCTGGGAAATTAGTGCATAGGCCAACTGGCGCACAAGTCGGGAATCCGCTGATTCAGCCGCGAACCGGCGATGTTATCCAAGGGCTAGACCTCAAACAGAACGAACGGCTTTGGGTTTTTTAATTCAGCCTCCGCGATGTCGACAACGTCCTCGGCCCGCTCCACAACCGTCACAAGCGAGTCGTGGCCTGCATGAGCGAAACCGGCAGTGATGAACTGATCGAACAATCCCATCAGATGGGACCAGTATCCGGCAGTATTAACGACAACAATGGGCTTGTTGTGTCGGTGAAGCTGCCGCCACGTAACGATCTCAAACATCTCATCCAGGGTGCCCACACCGCCAGGCAAAATGCAGAAAGCGTCGCTCCGCTCAAACATTGTCCGTTTGCGGGTGTGCATGTCCGGAACGACGAGCATTTCGATCGCGCCCAGATGCGCGAGTTCTTTATCTTTAAGAAAGTCGGGGATTACACCAACAACGTTGCCGCCTCCAGCCAGAACGGAATCCGCCACCGTGCCCATAAGCCCCACACGCCCGCCGCCGAAGACAAGGGTTGTGCCATGCGCCGCCAGTGACCGACCCAGAGTCTGGGCTGCCTCCTGAAACGCAGGATCGGTGCCCGCCTGCGAGCCGCAGAAGACACAGAGCGATTGGAGCTGACTGGGCGTGGGTGGGTGGGTCATAATCCGGTCACAAAGACATATCTAATTGGGGGTTGCGCGGTTTGCTGACCCTATGGGGCCGGAAGCTCTTGCCACTATCGCAGGTTCTTTGTAAAGCTTTGCGCTCTGAATTTCAGGCGGTACGCCCGCCCAAGAGCAATAACATTAAGGATAGCGGTCTATACACACGATCAACATCTCGAAGCATTGGAGGCTTGCTATATGACCCGTCTGAAGCAAATCGTTGGCGGCCTGACTATGGCGGCTATGGTCGCCGTGGTGCCCGTGGCGGCGCACGCGGACGATCAAGACAAGATTGACTATCGGCAACATGTGATGGCCACCCTGGGTTCGCAGGCTGGCGCGTTGTTCATGATTTTGCAGGAGAAGGTGCCGCCGGATAATTTCGCGAGCCACGTAAAAGCGTTAGCGCTCACCTCGACCCAAGCATTGAAGGCCTTCGAGCCACATGTGGAGGGTGGCACGTCCAAAGGTGACGCTATGCCAGCTGTGTGGGCGAAGTGGGATGATTTTTCCGGCAAGATGAACGAGCTGGTGGAAAAGTTAGCGGCGCTAGACAAAGCTGCGGAGGAGGACGGGGGAATGGCCGCGGCTGCGCCCCTGGTGAAGACGAGCTTCACCTGCAAAGGATGTCACGACGACTACCGCTACGCGGAATAATTAAAATTCAGTAACGGATGTAAGCGCCCGCCTCTGCCGAGGCGGGCGCTTCGCTTTTCAGCCCTAAAATCCGGTGACACTATATGTCCTACGATTTGGAACCGCGTATTTAACTAGCCTAAATCCCTTGCCACATCTTGAGTTTCTCTAGTAAACCATCGGTTCATAACCGAGAAAGCAGGGCGCCTAATCGCCCTCACGCGAGGCTTTGAATTCCAGGTTGGAACCCAAACAATCGACATATTTCAAAGCATAAATGAAGCAGTTCGAAGCATGTGAGGCTTTTTAAATGAAACGACTGTCTAAATTAACAGGTGGCATCGTGGCGGCGGCTACGGTTGCGGCGCTTACTCTGTCCACCACGGCGCAAGCCGACGATAAAGATGTGATCGACTACAGGCAGCACATCATGAATACCATGGACGCACAGACTGCGGCTTTGGGCCAAATACTGTCGCTGGCGATCCCCGATGAGAACATCATCGGCCACCTTGAGGTGATCGCTATTTCTGCTCAGCAAGCTTTGAGCAGCTTCGAGAAGGAAGTGCACGGCGGGCATGCTCTGGACAAGGTCTGGGAAGACTGGGATGATTTTTCGGCGAAGATGAACGATTTTTCTGAAAAATTGACGGTCGTGGTTCAAATCGCCAAAGAAAAAGGTAAGGATGCGGCCTTTGCCAATATTCTCAATGCCCTGTCTTGCAAGCAGTGTCACGATGTCTACCGAAAGAAAGAGTAAGTTACCACGAGTTGTGATTATACAACGCCTGCCTTTTCAACGGCGGGCGGCGCACATTATGCGGTCCGTAATATAGACTTAGGCGTAATTAGAGCTAAGCCTGTGCAAACCCGTTTCTTCCTGAACACTCTCTTATTCGGAGTGTTCGTAGCGGTCCTGTCGGCGGCAATCACGGTCCCTGTGGCGCTGTCACAAGTACAGGATGTTGGGTCGACCGAAGAAGCCACGGCTGAAACGGTGGATGGGCCGCCCGCCGCGCTAGTAAATCCGCTGATGGAGCTGGGCCGGTATCTGGCGACCATAGGCAATTGCGTGAGTTGCCACACCTACAGGGATGGCCCCAGGTTTGGGGGGGGGGTTCCCTTCCACCTGGCCGGTGGGCCTTTCCCCGAACCCTTCGGCACGATTTACTCACCCAATATCTCGCCCGATAGGGAAACAGGAATAGGCGCGTGGACCGAAGAAGAATTTTCCCGTGCCATGCGCAGCGGCGTATCGGCAGGCGGAAGCCACCTGTATCCGGCGTTTCCTTACACGGCGTTCAGCAAGGTGACCGACGAGGACATGAAGGCGATCTACGCCTATATCATGTCATTGGAGCCGGTTAAGCATACGCCGCCTGAAAACGATATGCTGTTTCCGTTCAACGTCCGCCTGGGATTGTTTTTCTGGAATCTGTTGTTTGCCGATACAGCGGTTTACCAGCCTGATCCCGCCCAGTCCGAGGAATGGAATCGGGGCGCTTATTTGACGGAAGGTCTCGGCCATTGCGGCGCCTGCCACACGCCGCGGAATTTATTTTTAGCGGAGGCAGGCGGGCAGGCTCTTTCGGGCGGCACATATTTCGATGTGGTAGAGGACGAAAAAGTCCGGAAGTGGTCGGGGGTGAACTTGACATCGGCTTCTACCGGTCTTGGATCTTGGTCAGAAGCCGATGTGGCGAAATACCTGAGGACCGGTCACAGCTCCAGGGCAGGCACTTTCGGCCCTATGAACGAAGTTATCATCAACAGTACACAGAACCTCACAAAAGCCGACGCTAAGGCCATGGCAGTCTACATCAAGAGCCTGGCGCCTATTGAGCGCGATACCGAGCAGACGATCAGCGAGGAGGAACAGGCTCTTGGTCTGGCAGTCTATGACGAATATTGCGAGGAATGTCATCTTAAGTCCGGTCGCGGCGCGTTCCTGAAGGCACCGCCCGTATCCGGCAGCGCCATCGTGCAGGCTCCCAACGCCGCTTCGCTCATCAACGTGATTCTCTACGGGGCCGACGTGCCAGCCGAGGGTCCGGCACCGTTCGGGGCGTGGGAAGACATGAGCTCGTTCCGAGACAAGTTGAACGACGAGGAAGTGGCAGCCCTTAGCAATTATCTGCGCACGGCGTGGGACAACAAAGGCGCACGCGTTACCGCTGAAGACGTCGCCAAACAGCGCTGAGCGGCTTTAACCGAAGTCTGGCTGCACGAAAATTTGGAGTTTCAGTACCTGCCCGCTGGTGCGGCTGGCAAAAACATCATAAAAATGAATGTATTGGCGGCACGCTCGGTCTTCGGCGGCCGGCAATACCGCGTCAATCGCTGTGAGTCCGCCGTGGAATCTTTGCTCATAATTTTCTTGCCCGTCGTTTTTACTGTGGTTGTTGCTGGTGTTATACGGGCTGCCGCCGGTGCTGAGCGTGGCGCACGTCTCGCGGGGATAGCCGTGATAGGCGGATTTATTGCTTCTTGGGGTTTTCTGCTGACCCCTGGATGGTTGCCGGCTGACTCACTTGGACGAATTGGACATATCGCTGGTGGCGCCGCTATGGCTGGAATGGTGCTCGATTTTTTTGGCCCCAAGCGGTTCTGGTCCGCTGCTACCGCGGGAGTAGTCATTCTGGTATCTACATTGGCGAGCCTGAACAATGGCCTTGCTTTAAACGGAGATCTTTCGGCAGCCAGCGCTGTGTCTGTTCTTGCCCTTTCTAGTGGCGCTCTTTTAGCCATCGCGCGCCTCGATCGCATGCGGGAACAACGCGCGGTGGCTTTCATGACAATTATCATGGTTGCATTGGCCCTCGCCGCGCAGGCCGCCATAGTCGGCGACGGCGATTTAGCCGCGACCGCGCTTATGCTGGCTTTGGCGGTCGGCGCCTACGCCGTTTTCCAGGTTGCTGTGTCCTTGATGCTGGGAGACAGCATTGTTCTCGGGGCCGGTGCGTCCCTTTTGGCGATTGCGTGGGCGCTATCCGAGCGCGACCCGAGTACGCGCATTGGCCTGGTCTTGGTGCCCTTAATTCTATTTACCGAAGGCACGGCCAAACATATTCCGCTGCCCGCCGCACGCATCAGCATGTTCATCTATCCCTTGGGGCTGGCAGGGGTCGCGGCGTTGCCCTTGGCTCTAGGGGCCCTTATTACCTTCGTGATGTACGGCCCCTGACCTGACTGCTGCGGTGGTCCCCGTTTCCAACGGCACGCGGTTGCATCGCCGAGCGCAATCTCGTAAACCCATCGAAGGCGCCTTTATAAGTCTTCCCGGGCTGACCGTGGCCGGTCTGGAGGGCGCCATGAGCCGCTAAATCAGGTGCATAAGGCGAGGCGTCGTGAACCGTCCATTTATCATTGCCATCGTGGGTGTTGTGATCGTTGCAGCCGCGCTTCTGCTGAACTTTGCCCTGCAGAGTCCTGACGGACTTGGCGGGCTAGGTCAGATAAAAACCGGCCCCGGTGCACCGTCCTTCGACGTTGTTCGTATCGATCCTGACGGCAACATGGTTGTGGCGGGCCGCGCCCAGCCCGGCGCGGCAGTGATTATCCTGGACGGCGAAGAGGAAATCGCCCGCGTTACAGCCGATAACCGTGGCGAGTGGGTTTTTATCCCGACCGAAGCGGTTCCGCCGGGTACGCGTCAGTATTCGTTGCGCGCGCGAAGCCCGGACGGCGACGATTTATTCTCGCAGAATGTTGTTGTGATGTCCGTGCCCGAGCGTGATGGCGAAATTCTCATTGTTGAGCAATCACGAGATGGAGGCCACAGTCGCGTGTTGCAGGGCCCGGGCGCGCCCAAGGGCATGCGGGCGTTGTCGGTGGACTCCATAGATTACAGCGCCGAAGGCAGATTCAACCTAAGCGGCAAAGCCGATCCTGGCAGCACCGTCCAGATTTATCTCGACAACGAATTTGTGGGCCGCGCGGTGGCAAACGAAAATGGCTTTTGGGAATTGGCGCCAGAATCCCGTGCCAGCGCGGGAGATCACGCCATACGTGCCGACCAGACTGGGGCCAACAACAATGTCATGGCGCGTGTAGAAATTCCGTTCACGTTGGATCCCAATCAGGCGGACATGCCCCCGGGCTCGGTAACGGTTGTGAAAGGCAACAGCCTTTGGCGTATAGCACGCCGTGTTTACGGCGAAGGCGTCATGTATACGCTGATTTACGCGGCCAATACCGACCAAATCAAGGACGCCGATCTGATTTACCCGGGACAGGTCTTTAGCATACCGCCAGCTGACCGACCGTGATCGTCAAGGTCTGTATATACAAAGTGACGCGTCACCCAGGCGCCTGTTTCTCCTGATTTTTTACGAGATCAATGTTATGACTCCAGGTACGAATGTGCCTGCGAGAAAGGAAACATCGCGTGTCCGCACCCGATACAGCGCCGAGTTTAATAAAATCCACGGAAGTATCATGGCGCGATTACGTTCTGCCCCCTCTTCATCCTGAAGGGCCCGGCTTTGTCGCTGTGTTCGCGATCGGCGCCCTTATCCTCTGGTGGATATGGTCTCTGCTTGGTCTTGTTGGTGCAGGTCTGACTGTTTGGTGTTTTTATTTCTTCCGCGACCCAGATCGTGTGACGCCGGCGCAAGACGATTTGGTGATTAGTCCGGCGGACGGAGTCGTGCAGATGATCGGACCGTTTGCGCCGCCATCCGAACTGGACATGGGCTCGGAGCCACTGATGCGAATAAGCGTTTTTATGAGCGTCTTCGATTGTCACGTAAATCGCGCTCCGGTTGGCGGATCTATCATTAAGGAGGAATACACGCCGGGGAAATTCGTCAACGCGACACTCGATAAAGCTAGTGAGGACAACGAGCGGCAATCTTTGGTTATTCGGACTCCGGGCGGAAAGGATTTTGTTGTCGTCCAGATTGCGGGCTTGGTCGCTCGGCGCATTCGTTGCGATGTACGAGAAGGCCAAGAGGTGTTGGCCGGCCAGAGGTTCGGCATGATTCGCTTCGGAAGCCGCGTGGATGTCTACCTGCCGACGGGTCTTGCGCCTCTCGTCATGGTCGGCCAGAAATCTGTCGCGGGCGAGACCGTGTTGGCCGATCTGACGGTGAGCGGCCAGTCGCAAGCGGGAGAGGTTCGCTGACGGTGGCTGACGATAATCGCCCTGCGGACGCGCCCGATGTCTCCCCCTCTCATCCTGAGTCGGAGCGCGAAAGCCGCAGGTTCGGGCGTGCGGCAAAGCGCCTAAGAAGTCTGTCGTTCAACCGAATCTTTCCTAACATCCTGACGTTGCTGGCTTTGTGCGCCGGCTTAACCGCCATTCTTTATGGCATGAATGGCGATTGGGCCCGCGCGGTCATTGCCCTTGTCATCTCTGCCATGCTGGACGGTGTGGACGGGCGTGTGGCGCGGCTTCTTCGCAGTACAACAAAATTCGGAGCGGAACTCGATTCTCTTGCGGATGCCATCAGTTTCGGAGTGGCACCAGCTATGCTGATGTATCAGTGGGTTATGAGCGGCGCGGGCGGCATTGGCTGGGCGCTTTGTGTTCTGCATGTTGTGTGCTGTGTGTTGCGGTTGGCGCGTTTCAATACGATGGTCGGACAGCCAGATCTTCCCGCGTGGGCACACAACTACTTCACTGGTGTCCCCGCTCCGGGCGGTGCAGGCCTCTCGATCATGCCTCTTATACTTTGGCTTTATACCGGATCTGACGTGTTTGATGAGCCGGTCGTGGTAGGTGCGTTCCTTCTAGGTTCATCTGTCCTTATGGTGAGCCGCGTGCCTGTTTACTCGGGAAAGCATGTGCGCCTGAAACCGTTTTTGGTTCTGCCCTTGATGATCCTTATCGGCATCACCGCGGGATTCTTGGTTACGGACCCGTTTGCAACCTTGAGCTTCGTTGGAGCGGCTTACCTTGCGAGTATTGTCGCAAGCTCGTGGTCGTTTCGCCGGCTCCAGACCCGGGCAGATGCTACAGAGCCTTAGCGGAACCTTAGTGGAGCCGTAGCGCGGCTGGTTAGAGGCCCTTACGCTTGCGTTTGGCTGGGCGCTTCTGCGGTGTCTTTGATCCCGATAGTTTGAAACGGCGCAGTATTGGTCTCCCAGCACCGCTCTCTTGCGAGTCACCGTTCCCCCACGGCGCAGTACCGCCGTACTCCAGTTCCATTTGCTCCAGGCGGCGAATTTCATCGCGCATGCGCGTAGCGTCTTCAAATTCGAGCTCAGCTGCTGCGGCCCGCATCTTCTTATCCAAATCGTCAATGGTGGCACGTAGATTGTGGCCCAGGAGATGAGGTTCTTCCGCAAGCCCGGTATCGACTGTAACGCGATCCTGTTCGTAAACACTGTCAAGAACGTCGGAGATTCTTGAACGCACCGACTCCGGTGTGATGCCGTTGGCAGCGTTAAAGGCCCGTTGCTTTTCGCGTCGCCGATTGGTTTCGCCAATCGCTGCCTCCAGCGACCGCGTCATACGATCAGCATAGAGAATAACGCGCCCATCGATGTTTCGGGCGGCGCGGCCCATGGTTTGGACCAGCGAAGTTTCCGAGCGCAAAAAGCCTTCCTTGTCGGCGTCCAGAATAGCAACGAGCGCGCATTCGGGTATGTCCAGGCCTTCGCGCAGGAGGTTGATGCCGACGAGCACGTCGAACGCGCCCAGGCGTAAATCGCGGATGATCTCGATGCGCTCCAGTGTTTCGATGTCGGAGTGCATATAGCGCACGCGAATCCCGTTTTCGTGGAAATATTCAGTTAGATCTTCGGCCATGCGCTTGGTTAGCGTTGTGACCAACACGCGCATATCCTTCGCGGCTACGGCCTTGCATTCGGCGAACAGATCGTCCACCTGCTTCTCCGCGGGACGAATGATGCAGACAGGATCGATAAGCCCGGTTGGCCGAATGACCTGCTCGGTGAACACTCCGCCGGTCCGCTCTGTCTCCCACCGCCCCGGTGTTGCTGAAACAAAAACCGTATCCGGGCGCATAGAGTCCCATTCCTCGAATTTCAAGGGCCGGTTGTCCAGGCAGGACGGCAGGCGAAAACCGTAGTCGGATAGGGTCGATTTGCGGTTGAAGTCACCGCGATACATGGCGCCTATCTGCGGCACGGCCACGTGACTTTCATCGACGAATAGGAGCGCGTCTTCCGGCAAATACTCGAAAAGTGTTGGCGGCGGCTCACCGGCATTGCGTCCAGTGAGGTAGCGGGAATAGTTTTCGATGCTCTTGCAGTGGCCGGTAATCTCGAGCATTTCCAGATCAAATACGGCGCGCCGTTCAAGCCGCTGGGCCTCCAGCAACTTACCCTGTGCGTGAAACTCTTCCAGCCGTTCCTTGAGCTCCATCTTTATGCTCTTGATAGCTTGAGACAATGCGGGGCGGGGCGTGACGTAGTGGCTGCTGGGATATACCTTTTCTCTGATTAGGGTTGCTGTTTTCTCACCGGTAAGCGGATCAAATTCCTGAATGCTCTCGATCTCATCGCCGAATAAAGACACACGCCAGGCGCGATCCTCGTAGTGGGCTGGGAATATTTCTACGACGTCACCGCGCACGCGAAACGTGCCGCGAAAAAACGCCATATCGTTGCGTTTGTATTGCAAGGCGACGAGTTGTTTCAGTAACTCCGAGCGGGATAACGTTGCTCCCTTTTGAAGTTGAATGGTCATGCGCGAGTACGACTCGATCGAGCCCAGGCCATAAATGCAGCTGACCGAGGCGACGATGATGACATCCCGCCGTTCCAGAATCGCTCGCGTCGCCGAATGGCGCATGCGGTCGATTTGTTCGTTGACGCTTGAATCCTTCTCGATGTACGTGTCTGTACGCGGTACGTAGGCTTCCGGCTGGTAGTAGTCGTAGTAGGAGACGAAGTACTCCACCGCGCTCTCAGGAAAGAACGACTTCATTTCGCCGTACAACTGGGCTGCAAGCGTTTTATTTGGTGCCATGATGAGGGCGGGACGCCCGGTGCGCGCGATGATGTGGGCCATCGTGAAGGTCTTGCCCGACCCGGTAACCCCCAACAGCACCTGATTCCGCTCACCGTGGTCCAGGCCGTTCATCAGGCCTGCGATGGCTTGGGCCTGGTCACCGGCCGGTGTGAACTCGCTGGTCAACTTAAAATCCGCCTTCGGCCCAGGCGGTGGCTTGGCATAGAGCGGAACGGCGACAGACGACATGAAGGGCACCTCAGGCGCATAACATAGGCGAGGCTTCTGCCGGGCACCACCTCAGCTGCACCTTGATTTTGCGCCGCTTTATTAGGCGGCAGCGGTTGCGGGAGGATGCGGCCAGAAGTATTGTCCGCGCGGTTCCCGCATAGCCTGGGAGAAGCCCGGCGCATTTCTAGGAGTCCGTTTCCTGTCCATTCTCGCCAAGCGGCTGTCTGCAGTAAAGCCTTCGCCCACTGTCGCGGTTACAGCCAAAGCCTCGGAACTGAAGGCCCAGGGGCTCGACGTTATCGGCTTGGGAGCCGGGGAGCCCGATTTTGATACTCCCGACCACATCAAGGCTGCTGGCAAGGACGCTATAGACCAGGGTCAGACTAAATACACCCCGCCCCAGGGCACGCCCGCACTGCGTGAGGCGATCGTGGACAAGTTCAAACGCGAGAACGGACTGGACTACAAGACAGATCAAGTCACCCTCGGCGTCGGAGGCAAACAGGTGATCTTCAACGCCTTTCTCGCCACTGTACAGGAAGGCGACGAAGTTATCGTGCCTGCGCCCTATTGGGTCAGTTATCCCGACATCGTGTTGTTGTGCGGCGGTACGCCTGTTTTTGTTCCTTGTGGTGAGAATAGGCGATTCAAACTCAGCGCCGAAGCTCTGGAAGCCGCGATCACGCCCAAAACCAAATGGGTCGTGTTGAATTCGCCCAACAATCCGACCGGTGCGGCCTACACGACCGACGAGTTAAGGGCCCTAACCGGCGTGCTGCTCAAACATCCACATGTCTGGCTCATGACCGACGATATGTACGAACACCTCGTCTATGACGGCTTTGAGTTTACCACGCCGTGCCAGGTCGAGCCCAAGTTGATGGACCGCACCTTGACCATGAACGGCGTATCCAAAGCGTTTTCCATGACCGGCTGGCGTCTGGGCTACGCCTGCGGACCTGTGGAACTGATCAAAGCAATGAATATGATCCAGTCCCAAAGCGCCACCCACCCGGCGTCCATGACCCAGGCGGCAACGGTGGCGGCCCTCGACGGTCCTTTGGATTTCTTGGGCCCGCGCAATGACACCTTCAAGCAGCGGCGCGATATGGCTGTAAGCATGCTGAATGAGGCGAACGGTATCACCTGCCGGACGCCGGAAGGGACGTTCTACGTGTACCCCTCGTGCGCCGGCGCCATCGGAAAGACCACGCCAAAGGGCCGGAAGCTGAAGACCGACACGGATTTCGTCGAAGCTCTTTTGGAAGAAGTATTGGTTGCGGTAGTGCAAGGTACCGCGTTCGGGCTGTCACCGTACTTCCGCATTTCCTACGCCACCTCCACCGAGGCTCTTCAAGAGGCGTGCACCCGCATTCAAAAGTTCTGCGCCTCGCTGATGTGGGCGCCAAAGAAAAAGCCCCGGGACGATGCCCGGGGCAAAGGATAACGAAACCTGTATAGAGACGGTCCCGGCTTTTTGTCCGTGGGCCGGGGCTATGACCGGGGGAAGGACCGCTCACCGCCCTTGCGGAACGGCCGGGGAGGGGACCGACCGTCACCGATCTTTTTACATCGAGACTTTCCCGCGACGGCTACCTGGGGGAGGGGTTCGCGGTGCTGCTGCGGTGTGATATATGCGTTGCAGCATACGCGATTTGCGGGCCGATCGGGTACGGAATTTAGGAAAACCCGCTATTCCCTTTATGCATAGCTACTCGGTGTTTGGTGATTGGTGCGGCGCAGCATCCAGCGGTCTATTTCTTTGTGTCAGTGGGTTCCTGCTGCAGCCGTGCGACCGAGGACCGCATCATCGGCGGCAGGGGCCAGTTCGGCCTTGCTACGGGCGGCTTCGCGTACCAGAAAATCACGGAAAACGCCGACCCGCGTCAAGTTGCGCAGTTCTTCAGGGTAAACGAAGTAGCCCTCGATGTCTGGCCCCTTTACATCCGGCAATATTTGAACGAAGCCGCTGCCCTCGGCCACAAAATACTCTGGTAGCGATCCGATACCCAGGCCCGTCCTTACCGCCCGATAGATGCCGTAAAGATTGTTAACCCGAAGCGCTACGTGGCTCTTGATTTTTTTCGCGTCCAAAAGTGCGGTGAACCAGTGAACCCTGGACACCGGCGTAACGCCCTCGCCGAACAATACAAGATCGTGATCGGCGATTTCTTCAATGCTCGTTGGTGCGCCGCGTTCCTCAACGTACTCGGGCGAGGCATAAATGTTGGACGCCATCGATCCGATATGCCCCTGGATCAGGTCCTGCTGTTTAGGTTCGTTGAAGCGAATAGCACCATCAGCCTCGCGCATGGCCAAATCAAGCTCCCGGTCATCCAGGTGGAGAGTCACTCGATGCTCGGATAGGCGCGGACGAATTCCTTGAGGCGGCTCGTTAGCCATACGGACCCGAACGCGACCGTTGTCGTCACACGTAAAGTGCCCCCGGGGTTCTCCTTGGTCTCCGTCAAAAGACCTTCGACAATATTTAGCTTGGAAAAACCGTCGTGGACCGTCGTGGACCGTGTTGTAGAGAAGATCTCCTTGTTCCGTCGGAATCAGCCCCCGCGCGTGGCGGTGAAACAGGCAGATGACACCAAGCGATTCTTCCAACACGGTGCCGATTTGCCGGGCTAACGGCGGACTGAACTATCCAGCAGATTCAGGCTTTCGCTAGCATGAGTGAAACCTCCAGCTTCGGCGACTGCGTGAAAAACGGTATCTGGTATAGGAGATTTTCTGCATCCAGCGACATTACGGCGCCATCAGCGACAGGTCACCCTGTTAGTGTGATCAAGGTGTCCGTGACCACGTAAGGGCATAATTTGTCCTCTTCTGCGGAGTGATGCTCCGCCGCTCGGACCATTACATCAAGCGTAAATGTGTCACCTCAACCTCTAACGATTTAGGGCAAGGAATTGGTCAGCTTCCAACGCCGCCATGCACCCGGTGCCCGCCGCCGTTACTGCCTGTCTGTAAACGTGGTCCTGGGCATCGCCGGCTGCGAAAACGCCTGGAAGGTTTGTGCGCGTCGAGTCGGCTGCCGTAATGAGGTAAGCGTTGTCATCCATATCCAAAACACCCTTGAATAGTTCGGTATTGGGCGTGTGGCCGATGGCCACAAACACGCCGTCTACCTTTAGATCCTGGATTGCGCCCGTCTTGATGTTCTTCGTGCGTACGCCGGTCACGCTGGGAGGCGAGTCTTGACCAAGTACTTCTGCCACTTCGGTATCCCAAACCATTTCAATCTTTGGGTTGTCGAAAAGGCGGTGCTGGAGAATTTTTTCCGCTCTGAGAGAATCGCGCCGATGAATAAGCGATACCTTGGTCGCATGGTTTGTAAGGTACAGCGCTTCCTCGACCGCCGTATTGCCGCCGCCGACGACGGCGACTTCCTTACCGCGGAAGAAAAATCCGTCGCAGGTGGCGCAGGCAGAAACACCGAAACCCTGATATTTCTGTTCCGACGGCAGGCCAAGCCATCGTGCCGATGCGCCCGTGGTGATAATGAGGGTGTCGCCGGTGTACACGTCGCCGGAATCGCCAACGCAGGTGAACGGCCGCTTAGAAAGGCCGACATTGACTACCAGGTCGCTCACCATCCGTGTCCCGACGTTTTCCGCCTGTTTCTGCATCTGCTCCATCAGCCACGGACCCTGGATAACATTGGGAAATCCGGGATAATTTTCTACGTCGGTGGTGATGGTCATCTGGCCGCCTGGTTGCATACCGGCAATGACGACAGGGGACAGATTTGCGCGTGCAGCATAGATGGCGGCGGTGAGGCCAGCGGGCCCAGACCCAAGGATAAGAACTTTGGTGTGAATGTTAGCCATTGCCGCGGAGTGATAAATCTAGAAGGAGCTGCTTCGCAGTGCAACAACAGACGCTAACATACGGTCGCTATGCGCTGCACGCAAGGCACGCACATATATAGTTGTGTACGCAGATATTGGGTATTCTAACGTGTGTTACCGGCACGCTTTGCGTTTGCATTCGCACTCTGGCGTAGAGTAGTTTGTAATAATATTTCGTAAAGAAGACGATAGGTGCGCCGCCTGCTCTGGCGACGTCTGGGGGGAGTCCGCTGATGCAGCGTGTGAAGCTAGATCGTATCAACCGACAGATTCTGAGCGACCTGCAAGACGACGGGCGCATGACAAATGTGAACCTTGCCCGCCGTGCAGGTATTTCCGCACCTCCCTGCTTGCGCCGCGTAAGGGGTCTTGAGCAGGCCGGGTATATCAAGGGTTACCACGCGGAGCTGGTGCCCGGCGCGTTGGGATTCACCGTAACCATTTTTGCCCATGTTGGTCTCAATGGCCAGGCGGAGGAGGATCTGTTGGCGTTCGAGGACATGGTCGGTGAGTGGCCGGAGGTTCGCGAATGCCACATGCTAGCAGGTGAGACGGATTTTCTGCTGAAAGTGGTGGCCAAGGACTGGGACGCCTACCAGAGATTTGTGACCGAGAAACTGACGGCGGCGCCGAAGGTGGCGAAGGTCAAATCAGCGCTCGCCATTCGCAGCGCAAAAACCCTGCCGGGCGTGCCTATCGTTGTGGACGGCGACAAGCCGGCGCAACCGCCCCTCGAAGAGAACGTCGGATAGACCTTAATCCTTGGTTTCAGAGTTCGGGGCTGGAATTTTATCGACCGGGGCGGTCGATTTTATTTGAATTTCACCTTCAAGACTTCGTAAGCCTTGACGCCGCCCGGCGCCGTCACCTCGGCAGTGTCGCCAATCGTTTTACCGATCAAAGCCCGGCCAAGCGGCGATTGGATGGAGATTTTTTTCTTTTTCAAATCCGCTTCATATGCGCTCACGATCTGGTAGGTAATTTGCTCGTCCGTATCGACATCCGCGACGGTGACCGACGCGCCGAAACGAACGGTTTTGCCCGATAGCTTGCTGATATTGATCACGTCCGCACGGCTGAGGACATCCTCTAGCTCGATGATCCGGCCTTCAAGAAAACTTTGGCGTTCGCGGGCGGCGTGGTACTCGGCGTTTTCGGAAAGATCTCCGTGTTCGCGCGCCTCGGCGATCTGCTTGATCACCGAATGGCGTTCCACCGATTTCAGTTGGTGTAATTCGTTCTTAAGCGGAGCCAGACCTGCCGCCGTCATTGGAATTTTTCCCATGACGCCACCCCATTCCCTTTAACAATAGAAACGCCCACGTCTGTTAGGACGAGGGCCACAACCACGGTCATGATATTGTCTATTATGACTTAAAATAGGATTGCAGGGGGGTAACATCAAGGGGTCCGTCCTTTAGAGCCCCGATGGCTGCTACCGAGGCCTCGGCCCCGGCCAGGGTCGTATAATGGCTGATATTGTGAGTTAAGGCGGTGCGGCGTATGGCAAAGCTGTCCCTAAGGGACTGTGCCCCCTCAGTTGTATTGATGACCAACTGGACATTGCCCGAGATCATTGCATCGACGCAGTGGGGCCGCCCGTCGGCGACTTTGTTGACCACTTCAACCTTTATGCCGAGCTCGGCGAGCACATTTTGAGTACCGCGCGTTGCGATAATCTTGAAACCGAGATCAATCAAGCCCCGGGCCAAATTTTCCGCGTCGCGCTTGTCGCTGTCACGCAAAGATAGGAACGCGGTGCCCAACTGGGGCAGGTTCGTCCCGGCGGCCAATTGTGATTTTGCGAAGGCGCGGGGGAAGTCGCGATCAAGACCCATGACCTCGCCAGTGGATTTCATTTCGGGTCCGAGCACGATGTCGACGCCCGGAAACCGGTTAAAAGGAAAGACGGCTTCTTTGACAGCGACGTGTGCGGCGCGTCCGTTCTTGCTCTGATAATCTTCACCAAGGTTGAAGTCTCTCAATTTTTCTCCGGCCATCACACGCGCCGCAATCTTGGCGATTTGCACGCCGGTCGCCTTCGCGACAAATGGAACGGTGCGGCTTGCGCGTGGATTGACTTCCAAAATGTAAACTTGATCATCCTTTACCGCGTACTGGACATTCATCAAACCAACGACCTGGAGCGCTTTGGCTAGCAGAACGGTTTGGCGCTGAATCTCGGCGATGGTTGCTGCTTTCAGAGAATAGGGCGGTAGAGAGCACGCGGAATCACCCGAGTGAACGCCCGCCTCCTCAATGTGTTCCATGATTCCGGCGACGTAGACGTCGTCACCGTCGGCAATCGCGTCCACATCCACTTCCACAGCGCCCGACAAAAAGGAGTCGATCAGCACAGGATTGTCACCGGTAACCTTGACGGCATGTCGGATGTATTTGTTCAGGGCGGTCTCATCGTGGACGATTTGCATGGCCCGCCCGCCGAGAACATACGACGGGCGTATGACGACCGGATAGCCAACGCGGCTGGCCACGTTTCGCGCTTCCTCCACCGTCAGTGCAGTACCGTTCGAAGGTTGCGACAACTCTAACTGTTCGAGGAGCTTTTGGAACCGCTCGCGGTCTTCCGCGAGGTCAATGGCATCGGGCGAGGTGCCAAGAATAGGGATCCCCGCCGTTTCAAGTGCATGCGCCAGCTTGAGCGGCGTTTGGCCGCCGAGCTGAACAATCACACCCAGGAGTTTTCCGCTCTGTTGCTCGGTCGTGATGAGTTCGATGACATCTTCCGCCGTGAGTGGTTCGAAGTACAGCCGATTCGAAGTATCGTAATCCGTAGACACCGTTTCCGGATTGCAATTGACCATGATGGTTTCGACGCCCACGTCGCGCAGCGAAAACGCGGCATGGACGCAGCAATAGTCGAATTCAATGCCCTGGCCGATGCGGTTAGGACCGCCACCAAGAATCACAACCTTGGTTTTATCAGAAGGTTCAGATTCACATTCGGCCGGATTTACACCGTCGCTTTCGTAGCAGGAGTACATATAGGGCGTAGGGGATGGAAATTCGGCCGCGCAGGTATCGATGCGTTTGAAGACGGGGCGTACGCCGGCGCTGCGGCGCATCGCTGCAACGTCCGCTTCGGTCTTTTCCCCCAGTTCAGCAAGACGTGCGTCCGAGAAGCCGAGCTTCTTGAGTTTTAATAGACTCTCCGCATCGGAGGGAATGCCGGCAGACCGGACCTGTTCTTCGGCATCCACGATGGCTTTAATCTGTTGCAGGAACCATGGGTCGAATTTCGTCGCAGCTTGAATTTCGTCCAGTGTAATTCCCACACGAAGGGCTTGCGCCGCCAGCAGCAGGCGGTTCGGCCGAGGCTTGGTGAGCGCCACTTTGATGGCATCTACGTCGGTCGCCGGCTCGCCATCGTCGTCCAATGAAACTTCGTTGAGGCCTGTGAGGTCCGTTTCCATGGAGCGCAGGCCCTTCTGGAGGCTTTCCGCAAACGTGCGGCCCACGGACATGGCTTCGCCCACAGATTTCATGCTCGTGGTCAGCATGGGGTCGGCGTCTGGAAATTTTTCAAACGTGAAGCGCGGAATCTTCGTGACCACGTAGTCGATGGTCGGCTCAAAGGACGCCGGCGTTGCCTTGGTAATGTCATTTGTGAGTTCGTCAAGGGTATAGCCCGCCGCCAGTTTTGCCGCGACCCTAGCGATGGGGAAGCCCGTAGCTTTGGAGGCAAGGGCGGAGGAGCGCGACACCCGAGGATTCATTTCGATGATAACCATACGCCCATCCTCGGGGTTGATGGCGAACTGGACATTGGAGCCGCCCGTGTCCACTCCGATCTCGCGCAGACAAGCAATGGAGGCATTGCGCATCACCTGAAACTCTTTGTCGGTTAGCGTGAGAGCTGGTGCCACGGTGATGGAATCGCCCGTGTGTATGCCCATGGGGTCCACGTTTTCGATGGAACAAATAATAATGCAGTTGTCCGCCTTATCGCGGACCACCTCCATCTCGAACTCTTTCCACCCCAGCACCGACTCCTCGACAAGAATCGTGTTCACCGGTGAGGCCGCAAGACCCGTTCCCGCGATGGTCTCGAATTCGTCGGTGTTATAGGCGATGCCACCGCCTTCGCCGCCGAGGGTGAAAGAGGGACGGATGATAGCGGGCAGTCCGATTTCAAGGATAGCCTCGCGCGCCTCATCCATGGACTTCGCCATGCGGCTGCGCGGACTTTCCAAGCCGATCTTTGACATAGCATCGCGGAAAAGCTCACGGTCCTCGGCCTTGGCGATGACATCGCGTTTCGCGCCGATCATCTCCACGCCGAACTTGTCGAGGACACCGCTGTTCGCGAGGTTCATGGCAGTGTTCAGCCCGGTTTGCCCGCCCATGGTGGGCAGTAAGGCATCCGGTTTTTCTTTCTCGATAATTCGAGTGACCATCTCGGGCGTGATGGGTTCAACATAGGTTGCGTCCGCCGTATCCGGATCGGTCATGATGGTCGCCGGGTTGGAGTTCACCAAAATGATCCGGTAGCCCTCTTCACGCAGCGCCTTACAGGCTTGTGCGCCCGAATAATCGAACTCACACGCCTGACCGATCACGATGGGCCCCGCGCCGATAATTAGGATGCTCTCAATGTCAGTGCGTTTTGGCATGGCGAGGGGCGTATCCTATTGGGCCTTGTGATCGGCCATTAGTTTAGTAAAGCGGTCAAACAGGTAGTGGCTGTCCTGTGGCCCAGGTGAGGCTTCCGGATGGTACTGCACCGAGAACACCGGCATGTCCTTAACCCTCAAGCCTTCCACAACGCCGTCGAACAGCGACGTGTGCGTTTCGATCACGTTTTCAGGCAGGAACGCGCGGTCCACGCAAAATCCATGGTTCTGCGATGTGATCTCCACCTTGCCCGTTTCCAGGTCTTTCACCGGCTGGTTGGCACCGCGATGGCCAAGGGCCAGTTTGTAGGTCTTGGCGCCCAGGGCCAGGGCCAGCAATTGATGACCAAGACAAATGCCGAAGATGGGTTTGCCTGTATTGACCAGATCGCGAATGACCGGCACGGCGTATTCGCCTGTTGCCGCCGGGTCGCCCGGGCCGTTGGAAAGGAACACACCATCGGGATTATGGCGCAGGATCTCTTCGGTCGTTGCCGTCGCGGGAACAACAATGACCCTGCATCCCGCAGCGGCGAGGCAGCGTAAAATATTTCGTTTGGCGCCGTAGTCTACCGCCACTACATTGAACTCAGGCGCTGAACCTTCCTTTTCCAGGTCGCCGAAGCCCTGTTCTTTGGACCAGCGGGTTTGAGTCCAGACATACGTCTGGCGGCAAGTGACGGCCCTTGCTAGGTCCATGCCGCTAAGGCCGGGCCAAGCTGTGGCCTGGATTTGCAGCGCCCCTAAATCAAACGCACCGGAGGGGTCGTGACAAATGGCACCCTTGGGCGCGCCGCCGTCGCGGATGCGCCGGGTTAGACGCCGGGTATCGAGCCCGGCCAATCCAATCAGATTGTTGGATTTGAGCCAGGTATCAAGGTGTTGGGTGGCGCGGTAATTGGAGGGATCGGTGATATTGTCACGGACAATGCAACCGCGCGCTGCCGGTGTCGTGCTCTCTAGATCCTCGGAGTTGGCACCGACGTTACCGACATGTGGGAACGTGAAAGTTATGATTTGTCCGGCGTAGGACGAATCGGTTAGGACTTCTTGATATCCGGTGATGCCGGTGTTGAAGACCACTTCTCCGACATTGCTGCCGCTTGCTCCAATTCCCCGTCCCCAAAAAACAGTGCCGTCGTCAAAAACTAAAACGGCCGTTGCACCGGATGGCATATTGTTCGCGGTGCTGGAGGCGGGGGCTGCGCTCACGTGACAGTCCTCGCAAACACTGGGTAAATGGGGTGCATCGTGGTGTCTGTCTCGATTCGAGTTTTGGCTCGCGCTGGGCCCTGCCGTCCCTCCGAAATCTCTTGGAATCGACAGCCCGAAGCGCGCGACGTTAATGTACTGACTCTAGGCTTGAACCATGATGCTGGCGAAGGCATCAGCGGGAATATGCAAGCCGCAAACTGGCGCGGTGTTTAAGCAATTGGCCCCATGAAGTCAAGGCTGTGCGGAGTGGTTTCATGCCGAAAACTCAGCGGCTTAGCGTGAAAATCGTGGCTTTTGCCAAGGTCTGCCGAATGGGATAGCTTAGCTCCTTTCCGCAACAGGGATTGTAACGACCCGGCCATGCTGCGCACCCGTTTCAGCGATGCGTTGAAAGACAGCCTTCGCGCCCAAAAGCAGCGCGTGCTCGCGACCGTCCGCCTTATCTTAGCGGCGCTGAAGGATCGCGATATCGCTGCGCGGGGTAAAGGTAACGCCGACGGCATCAGTGATGACGAAATCCTCCAAATGCTCAATTTCATGATCAAGCAGCGGCGGGAGAGTATTGAGCTCTACGAGAAGGGTGGCCGCGAAGCCCTAGCCCAGCAGGAAAAGGAAGAGATCGAGGTCATTCAGGGTTTCATGCCCAAGCAAATGGACGAAGCCGAGATGAACGGGGCCGTGAAGGCTGCGATCGAGGAGGCTGGGGCCGCCAGCATCAAGGACATGGGTAAAGTCATGGGCTTGCTGAAAGAGAAATTTGCCGGTCGCATGGATTTCTCGCAGGCGTCCGGTATTGTAAAGCAGCGCTTCAGCTAAGCGGCGCGCCCAAGTTTCGGTTAGTTTCGTTTTTTTTGCAGCGGACGGTGCAGCACATGGCGTTTCCGCCGCAGTTTCTGGATGAAATCCGTGCCCAGCTGCCGGTGTCCTCGGTGGTGGGCAAGCGGGTCAAACTCATGCGGCGTGGCCGCGAGTACGTGGGACTTAGTCCTTTCTCCAACGAAAAATCGCCTTCGTTTACCGTGAACGACGAGAAGGGTTTTTACCACTGCTTCTCTTCCAGCGAACACGGCGACATTTTCACCTTTCTCATGAAGACCCAAAACCTGTCGTTCCCGGAGGCAGTTGAGCGGTTGGCGGAAGAAGCGGGCCTGGAAATGCCCCGCAAAACGCCGGAAGCGGCACAGGAAGCGGCGCGGGCGACAATAATGCGCGAGGCCGTGGACGCGGCGTGTGTGATCTTCGAGCAAGCTCTGCGCGGCTCAGAGGGGCAAGTAGCGCTGGATTACCTGAAGGGGCGAGGTTTGACGGATGAGACGATCGCGCGGTTTCGTCTGGGCTACGCGCCGTCTGGAAATATCGTCAAATCCAAGCTGATGGCGCGAGGCCTTAAGGAGGACGTGCTCTTAGAGGCACGGCTGCTTTCGCCAGGCAAGGATAGGCGCAGGTCTTTCGATTTTTTCCGCGGTCGGGTGGTGTTCCCGATTATGGATGTGCGCAGTCGGCCGGTGGCCTTCGGTGGGCGCATCCTAGGCGAAGGCGAGCCTAAATATTTGAACTCACCCGACACGCCGCTGTTTCACAAAGGGCATATGCTCTACGGCCTGGATTTGGCGCGGTCCCCGGCGGCGAAGGCGCACGAAATCATTGTCGCCGAGGGATATATGGACGTGATCGCCCTGGCACAGGCCGGACTCCGCCATGCCGTCGCGCCGCTCGGCACGGCGATGACCGAGGCTCAGATCGAACTGTTGTGGCGCACGGCGCCCGAGCCGGTGTTGTGTTTTGATGGCGATAACGCGGGACAGAAAGCAGCCTTGCGCGCTGCCGAGCGCGCCCTGCCACTCCTGAAGCCCGGGTTTTCGCTGCGTTTTGCCATGATGCCGGCTGGTGAGGACCCCGACGATATCTGCCGCCGCCGCGGCGCGGGCGCGATGGAGGAACTTTTAGCTCAGGCTTTGCCGCTGTCGGAGGTGATCTGGCAGCAACTTTTAGCGGAACATCCCGGCGATACGCCTGAACGGCGGGCGGGTTTGGAGCGCGCGGCCACCGAAAAAGCGACCCTGGTGGGCGATGCCACAGTGCAAAATCAGTACCGGCGCATGTTCCGTGAGCGGCTTTTTGACCTGTTCCGTCCCGCGTCAGCGTTCGGCCGGGCGCCAAAAAACCAGGGTTTTCATGGTGAAGGGCGCGGTTCGCGGTACCCGACGGCGCGTAAAAAGTCGTCCTTTTTCCCGGTGCCGCCACGGTTCATGGGTCAGGACGCTGCGGTGGCGCAACGGAAACGGGAGCAAATCCTCCTGGTGACTCTGTTGAATCATCCCAGCTTGGCCGGTCACGTGGAAGAACGACTAGGGGGCATGAGTCTCAGTGACTCGCGGCTTGACTCACTGCGGCAAACCGCCTTAATGCACATCGCCCAGAACCCGGACCTTGAAATTTCTATTCTGCACGCCCACTTAGCAGGCCAAGGCTTTGCTGATGAGCTTGAAAAGCTATTAAATCTAGATATTTATGTTCATGCGAGTTTCGCGCGTCCGTCGGCCTCGGCAGACCAAGCAATCGCTGGCTGGAACCACACGTTTGCGATGTGCCAGCGGGTGGCGCTGGAAGCGGAATTGAAGCGGGCGGAAGTGGAACTGGCGGAAAATCCGTCAGAGCAGGCGTTTGCGGCGTTTAAGGCATTGCAGGACCAAGCCGGGCCGGCAGGAGATGAGGACGACGACCAGGTTAGGATCGGGCAATCCAATCAACACAATCGATAAAGTGACCGCGCCACGCAGGATGGCGCCGGCGCGGGCGTTACGGCGCATGAAGTTTCTCGCGAACTTTCGTGTGAACTTGGGGGAAAGCCAATGGCGGTAAAAGCGAGCCGCAAGAAAGCAGGGAAGAAATCTCCGGCCAAAGCGCCGGCGAAGACTTCGTCCGCCAAGGGCAAGTCCAAAAAGACGGCGGGCAAGACGGTGCCGAAAACGGCGAGGACGTCAGTGAAGAGCAAGGCAAAGAAAATAAAAGCAAAGCCCAAGGCCAAGCCAAAGCCAAAGCCAAAGCCGAAGCCCAAGCCCAAGCCCAAGCCCAAGCCCAAGGCCAAGGTTGCGGCAAAAACAGCTGCGAAATCAGTCGCGAAATCAGCCAAGGGTAAGGCGACGAAAAAGACTACAAAGAAGAACGTCATCGCCAAAAAGGCGGTGGCTAGGGCCGCACCGTTAAAATCGTCGGCAAAAATTAAATTCGGTCCCAAGAAATCCGCCAAGGCGGTGATGCCGGCGAAGGGCGTGCCGGCTAAGAGCGGTAAAACACAAACGGCCGCGAAGGCCGGTAGAAAAGGCAATGTAAAAAGAGCGAAAACGTCCATGGCGGTCAATGCGGCCGCAAAGACGGCGCGGAAAGAAGACTCTTGTGAAGAGGCAGCGGTCGCGGCTCCTGGTGATGGTCCCTTGCTGGACTCCACTAATGCTTCAGTAAAAAAGCTGATCGGAAAGGCAAAAGAACGCGGTTACATCACCTATGATGAATTAAACGCTGCGCTACCTTCCGAGGAGATGAGCTCGGAGCAGATCGAAGACACAATGTCCATGCTTTCGGAAATGGGCATCAACGTCATAGAGGGCGAAGAGCCGGACGACAGCGACAACACAACCACCCAGGCGGAACCGGCCAAGATCGAAGCCTATAGCGGCGGTAATATCAACGAAGACGACGTCGGGCGTACCGACGATCCGGTACGCATGTACCTTCGTGAAATGGGTTCGGTGGAGTTACTCTCGCGCGAGGGCGAGATTGCCATTGCCAAGCGCATCGAGGCGGGCCGCCAGATGATGATCAGCGGCATCTGCGAGAGCCCCATCACCATCCGTTCTCTGCTGATGTGGGACGACGCATTGCGGAACAGCAAGATGCTCCTGCGCGACATTATCGACCTCGACGCTACCTACGGCGCCGGCGCTTCCAACACCGCCTCGGACAACGAACTTGACGTCGATGTCGTTTCCCAGCCGGCGGATGGCAACGAAGACGAGAACGCCGAGGCGAAGAAGAAAAGCACCAACGGCGATGCCCGCGGAGCGAACGGCGAAGATAGGGTCGAGTCAAACGACTACGACGAAGAAGGCGCAGTGTCCCTGGCGACCATGGAAGCATCGTTGACGCCCCATGTGCTGCAGATATTTGAAAAAATTGCCTCCACCTACAATAAGATGAAGAAGGTGCAGAATGCCCGGCTTGGCAGTATGCAAGAGGGCGAGGAGGTCGAGAAATCGGTCGAGCGCCGCTTCCAAAAGCTGAAGGCTGAGTTGATCACTCTCATGGAGGCGGTACATCTGAACAATGCGCGCATCGAGTCCATGGTGGAGCAGATGAACGGGCTCAGCCGCATGCTACTCAATCTGGAAGGACAGTTGCTGCGTTTTGCCGTCAAGAGCCGGGTGAATCGCGAAGAGTTTCTGCAAAACTATTACGGCAGCGAGCTGGACCCCAACTGGCTGGACCGGATGGCATTACTTCCCTCCAAAGGCTGGAAAGAGTTTGCCGTCAAATACGTGGATCGGATCGACGGTATCCGCGCGCAGATTTCCGCCCTGGCGGACGAGGCGGGCGTATCTATCGGCGAGTTCCGGCGCATCGTCGGCACGGTGCAGAAGGGCGAGCGCGAAGCCGGCCGTGCCAAAAAGGAAATGATCGAGGCCAACCTGCGCTTGGTTATCTCGATTGCAAAAAAATATACGAACCGCGGTCTTCAATTCCTGGATTTGATTCAGGAGGGCAACATCGGCTTGATGAAGGCCGTGGACAAGTTCGAGTACCGCCGCGGATATAAGTTCTCCACCTATGCAACGTGGTGGATCAGGCAGGCCATTACCCGCTCCATCGCCGACCAGGCGCGCACTATCCGCATTCCGGTGCACATGATCGAGACCATCAACAAGCTGGTGCGCACGTCCCGCCAGATGCTACACGAGATTGGGCGTGAGCCGACGCCGGAAGAGTTGGCGGAAAAACTTCAGATGGCGCTGGAAAAGGTGCGCAAGGTCCTCAAAATCGCCAAGGAGCCGATCAGTCTGGAAACGCCCATCGGCGATGAGGAAGACAGCCACCTCGGCGATTTCATCGAGGACAAGGACGCGTTGCAGCCGTTGGACGCGGCTATTCACGGCAACTTGCGTGAAACAACAACACGGGTGCTGGCCAGTTTGACGGCGCGCGAGGAGCGCGTGCTGCGCATGCGCTTCGGTATCGGCATGAACACCGACCACACTTTGGAAGAGGTGGGTCAGCAATTCTCCGTGACCCGCGAGCGAATACGTCAGATCGAAGCCAAGGCGCTGCGCAAGCTCAAGCACCCGAGCCGCTCGCGCAAGCTCCGCAGCTTCCTTGACAGCTAACGCCGGCGCGCGAGACGATAAATTCGACGGCCGGCGATACAGCGCCGGCCGTTTTGTTTGTGCATGATCTTTTTGGGAAATCGGTTCCCATTTTTCCGGATCATGCACTGGGGGAGGGACATGCTCGGCCCCCGATGACGGTGGGGCCCGTAGCTCAATTTGGTTAGAGCAGGCCGCTCATAACGGTCTGGTTGGAGGTTCAAGTCCTCCCGGGCCCACCAACTAGTCTTATGATTTCAAGTACTTAGGGTCGAGACTTAAAAACGAACCCACAACCAGGCCATTCTGCGCCATTGCGGGCAGTCATGTGATTCTGAGTTGGAGTAGAGAGCGCTCCTGAGAGTGATTTTGCGCCCGAAATCTCGGAGATTCTCTGTTGATGACATTGCCTCCAATCCATTGGCTGTTGCTCAGCAACACCGATGGCGTCGAATTCTGGTGCAGAGCAACGGTGAAACCCCGAAACTGAGCGCTCTCACTCGTCTGGTTGCCAGTTCAAGTGACTGTCTGCCCACCAACTAGTCTCATGATTTCAATTGCTTACGGTCGGAACGCAAAAACAAACCGACAACCAGGCCATTCCGGCCCATTGCGGGCGGCCAGATAATTTTGGGTTGGAGCGGAGAGTACTACGAAGAGCGTTTTCTCACCTGAAAAGTCGGAGTTTCTCTGTTGCTGAAAGTCCCTCCAATCCAACTTTTAATCAAACTCACTGATTGTTGTTGCGCAGCGCCTCTACGCAGATTCCTCTCGTCCCAGAGGCGATTACCTATCGCGTCGACTGCGATAGATACCTCTCGCAATGAGTGGTGCTGACTCGATCGCTGAGTCGTAGTCACCGACAAGCACGCAGGGTTGCTCCATCGGCATGTTCAACGCGGAGCCACTTCCAAGCTTCGCCCGTATGCACCTACTCAATCCCCGTCATAGTAACACGGGACGGCTACAGATACATGAGAGTGGGTTAGCTAATCCCCAGGGTAATCGATTGCTTGAGCTAATCTGAAGGAAGGTCGTTGGTCCGGCGCAATCGTTCAGCGGTAAGTCTGATTGGTTGGCGGCCTTCCAACATGTCTTCAACTATTGACGGCGCTAGGAAAGCGAGAGGTAACGCTCTGCTGACGTTGCTAGTGTCAATTTTCTCGGCTGACGCAATTTCATCGACTGATTTCCGTTCTCCCGATTTGATCTGTTCAAACCAAACATGGGCTTTGGCGACGAGGCGCGCCAGCTTTTCATTGTAATTTGTTGGCAGCTGTTTTTCCGAGTGTAGAATCAGGCGAGTCTCAACGCCGCGCCGTTTTAGTTGGACAGGAGTTGTTATCTTGGCGGGACACTTCTTATGAGAACCATTCATAGGTGAAGTTTGAGGCGGTATGCCGAGGGCTTCACATAATCTCAGCTTGTTCAATGCGAATTCAAGGCGGTGTTGATCGACCGTTATGCATTCGATAACGGGCTTCAGGATCGATATCAGGTCAGTTTTCGTACCCCGGTGTGCCGAAAATCGCTGCGCAGCTTGCTGGATATGTTTCAGGGTAGACGCGTCGGCTAGATCGCCTGCAAGCATCTCGATCAACCGATGGGGATTGCAGATCGCCTCTGTAAGACCGGAAACCACAATCTTCTCGATGTCCTTGGCGGGAAGTCTCCAGCTTGACGGAGCGCCATCTGTGTCGCCGGCTGTGTCGCCGGCTGTGTAATAGTAATACCGGCGGCCATTCTTGGTGGTCTGGCTGCTCTTAAACGCCCGCCCCTCGCCGTCATACAGCTGACCTACTATCCAGCAGGGGGATTTCTGGTTCTTGGCGGTCTTTCTCTCGCCCCATTGGTCCTTGAGGCGCTGTTGGACCAGTGTCCATAGCTCAAGAGGAACGATGGCTTCGTGCCGGCCCTCATGAAGTTTGTCCTTGTGGACGATACGGCCAATGTAGATGGGGTTTTTTAGGAGGTGGTGGAGACGCCCCCGTGTGAATTCCGACCCGGGCACACGACGACCGGAGCGGCTCGTCCATGACTTGGTTTTTAGGCCCATTTTATCAAGACAAACCCTGAGCGCCTTAACGGAGCTGACTTCCAGGTAAGTTGAAAATACCTTTCGGATAGTTTCGGCCTCGGCTGGATTCACAACCAGCTGCCGGTCCGCTACGTCATAACCTAGCGGGGGCACCCCGCCCATCCACAGCCCTTTTTCTTTGGAGGCCGCAATCTTATCGCGGATGCGTTCCGAGGTGACCTCCCGCTCGAATTGGGCAAAGGAGAGCAGGACGTTCAGAGTCAGCCGGCGCATGGAGGAGGTGGTGTTGAACTGCTGGGTGACCGATACGAACGAAGCTCCGTGACGGTCGAGAAGGTCAATGATCTTTGAGAAATCCGTGAGTGAACGGGTGAGGCGGTCGACTTTGTACACAACGATGGTATCGACCTCGCCGCTTTCAACATCCTCTAGGAGTTTCTTAAGGGCAGGTCGGTCCATGGAGCCGCCCGAGAATCCGCCGTCATCGTATTGGGCTGAGATGGCAGTCCAGCCTTCATGCTTCTGACTCTTGACGTAGGCGAGGCAAGCTTCCCTCTGGGCGTGGAGGCTATTGAATTTCTGCTCCAGCCCAGCCTCAGTGGATTTGCGGGTGTAGACCGCGCAGCGTTTGGGGGAGGGATTCATGGTGGCGTGCTCGCCAGCGCAGTTTGTGTCTGAACTGCATTGCCCCTGACGACGGCATGCCCGCTTTGTGAAGGCTTCGGTTTTCGTTTGGTGAGACCAAAGAATGCCCGGCCGTTCCAATGACTGCCGGTGATCGCCTCTGCAGCCGCCGTCAAAGACCGAAACGATCTTTTACCCATCCTGAAACCGCTCTCGACAACCTCAACGACATAGGTATTTCCGTTCCATTCACGGACCAACCGGGTGCCAGGAGTGAGAGTTGTTTTGGGGGAGGCGCCCCGTGAATCATCGGCCAGTTCGCGGAGCCTTTTCTTAGTCGCCGAACTTAAGCCGCCATGACGTCGAACTTGATCGGCGTATGCAACGGCACCTTTCAGCAGACGCCGACTAAGGTTTTTCGGGGCAGCGGTGCCGTGTAACTGAAGCCAACGTTGCTTCAGTTGTTGGTAGGTTTCAGCCTTTTCTGAAGAAGGAGTGGGTTGGCCCTCGGTAAATTCTTGTTGCATTGCACCTCGCTGAAATTGCAATTCAGGAGGGACAGCAACGCTCTCATTGCCAAGCAAAGCCAGTCAATTCTCGTGGGTTTATCCGTAGCAAACCAGCCCGGTTCCATCGGAACCGGGCTGGAGAGAGCAATAGTTGCGGGGACCCGCAACCACCTTTACCGAACTTTCGTCGATCATCGCCTTATCGTCGGGCAGCGCGATCATTTTGGTAATCTCTCCAATGAGTTCCACGCTGAACGACCGCTTTGGTCCCGGCGTGACGACGACCCCTTGAATGAGGTCGCGGAGGATCGAGAAGGCCTCATCGCGAATTGTCGGGTCGCTAAGGGCCTCGCCCAGGTATTCAACCTTCTTGCGATAGAGTTCGGGTAGCTTCGGGTGGAAGCGCACCGGTGAAGGTGCTGGCTCGGTAAGTCGGATCTCCAAAGCGGATTTCTTCTCCTCCAAGCTGTCCAGCTTTAGCTGCAGGCTGTCGGACCGGTAACCTGAGGCAACGGCATCGATTAAGGCATCCAGCTTTTTGGTGACCTTGCCGAGTTCGGCCTCGACGCGATCGCGTGTGGCACCCTGGTCGGCTGCCTTCTTGTTGATCTCCTCGTGATAAGCACGGACAAACTCCTCAACCATCTCCGGTTTCATGAGATTGTCCTTGAGCCCTGTCAGGACCAGATTCTCGAGGAGATGCCGACGGACGCCCCGTTTGTTGGTGCAGGTTCCTTGTTTCCTGGCCTTACTGCAGGCCAGATAATCGCGTCCCACGGACGTCAGGGATCCGCCACATATTCCGCATTTGGTAAGGCCCGTAAGCAGATGTTTGGCCCGGCGCTTCTCCCAAATCCGTTGCGCGAGGGCTTTCTTAACCAAGGTTGAGGAACGGATGCCGTCCAGGCGCTCCTGAACAGCGTCCCATAGCCGGTCATCGATGACCCGTAGGCCGGGTACGTCCTGCCAGATCCATTCTTTTGCCGGGTTGAGCCGGGCAAGCCGTCTGCCGGTGTTGGGGTCTTTGACGTAGTGCTGCTTATTCCAGAGCAATTTTCCCCGATAGAGATCGTTTCTCAGGACCCCGGTGCGCCGGGTGGCGTGGCCCCGTATTGTTGTGTCCGACCATAGCCGGCCGCCCGGGCTGGGGACATTTCCTTCGTTTAGGGACCTGGCGATGGAACGGGGCGATTGCCCCGCGGCAAAAAGAGTGAAGATGCGCTGAACCACCTCGGCTTCAGCCCTATTGATCTTGCGTTCGCCGCTAATGGGGCTGCCATCTTCGGAATACTGACGAACAACATCATAACCGTAGGCCTTGCCGCCGGCGGACTTGCCCCTACGAACCTGGCCTTCCATACCCCGGTGGGTCTTGATGGCCAGATCCTTGAGGAACAGGGCATTCATGGTGCCTTTGAGGCCAATATGGAGTTCCGTGATCTCACCCTCGGACAGGGTGATCAACTGTATCCCTTGGAACTTGAGCTGCTTGAACAGTCCGGCCACGTCTTCCTGGTCCCGGGACAGGCGATCGAGCGCCTCGGCTATCACCAGATCAAATGCGCTGGCACGAGCGTCCTGCAAAAGGCGCTGGAACGCCGGACGTAGGCGGGTCGACCCACTAATGGCGGCATCGGTATAGGTATTGACGCAGCGTGCATTTAGCCGAGTGAGTTCTTGCGTGCATTTGTAAACCTGATCCTTGATCGAAGCCTCCCGCTGGTTGTCGGAACTGTAGCGGGCGTAGATGACGGCACGGGTCATGTGTTTATTTCCTCAGTAGGCGGTTCGCTGCCACGGAGTTGGGCCAGAGCTTCATGGTATTGGGTGACGGCTGAGGCCATGGTGGCTTGGTTGTAGTGGTCCTCACCTGTCCTAAGCGAACTGTGCCCGAGCAACCGTGCGCCGACCCGCACGTGGGCGGGGTCCTCCGTCGCCAGGGTCGTCATGGCGCAATCCCGGAACAGGTGTGGGTTGATGGGATGTCCAAAAAGTTTTTTGGTGGTCCTAACGACTTGGTCGTACACGCCCCGGTCAGCCATTGCGGTCTTGCGGACGCTGATCCAGAGCGCTTCTGAGTCCCTACCGTCCAACAAGACTGGGCGGTAGGTTTCCAGATAAACCTGGAGAGGTTCGAACAAAATAGATGCCAATAGGAACTCCAAGGGACGCTTTTCCTTGGTTTCTTGGCTGGAGAAGCGAAGCCAGACTTGATCATCTTCCTGTGTCATGTGCTGCCCCAACCTAATCTGGGTCAGGTTGGCTAAGCGAATGGGATAGAGAGCGAGCAAGGCCACCATCAAGGCATTGCGGACCCAACAGGCCCGGATGGTCTCTGACGGTGCCGGAGCCTTGAAGACGGTCTCCATGTGGCACAGAGAACCTCCGAGTATCTCGCGACTGGAGATCAGCGCAGCCGTTTTGTTCCGAGAGGGAGCCGCATTACGATGCAGGCGGCTCAGAAGCTTACGTAAGCGCGCCCGGTCTACTTCCGGCCACATCACCCGATAGGCTTCAGACAGGCCCCGCAATCGGCTGCACACTGAGACAGAAGCCAGTCGGTCCCGAAGGCCGGTCACATATGGCCGGAGGGTGTCTCGTGTCAGTGGAATGGGCTCCGGCGACGCGAGCACTGCGGGGTCCAGGTTCAAGCACTGCTTAAGCCACATGCCGTAGTCCTTGATGATCTGACGTTGGGTCTTTTCCGTCCAATGGGACGCAAGACCCGCGTCGGTGAACACATCACCGGGGTCGATCGCTGTCTGCCACGCGTCCCTATGACGTTCCGGCCACGCGTCAAAAGGCAATACCCACCGCTTTGCTTTCTTATTCATGACCGCCACGGGCGCCTAGATCGTCCCCGTAAGGCCCTGGTATCACTTAGACCATCTTGCTCTGCCGACCCGACGAACCCTCGCTTTGAAGTCAGCAGGTTTTGCCAATATTCAATGGCGGGCTTGGTCTCATTGCCTTCGTAATACATAAAGGTAGTGTCCGAGTTCTTGTGGCCCAGTATGCGCCGCGGCAACTCGTAGTTGCCGGGCATTGACTCGACCAGCTGCTTGGCGACGATGTGGCGGATCAGGTGGGGATTCACGCGGAGTCCACGCGTATCCCAGATCCCCTTACTGATCTGTTTGCCCAAAGTGTCCGAGCGCTTGGCTTTGCCATTCCTGCTGGGGAACAGGTAGTCGTTCTGCCCTTTGAACAGCCGAGGCCGGAACTTCTCCAGATAGGTCCGCACCATATTGGAGACTGGAGCAGGAAAGGGGAAGTTGAGAGGCTCTCCGTTCTTAACTTCGTGACCCGCTATGGAGATGGATAGCGAGCCCTTCCGTCCCGCTTTCTCCCAACGCAGGTGGCGATCCAACTGAAGGGATGCAAGGTTTGTGATACGCATGGGTGCATGGAGAAGCAGTTCGACGGCCAAAGCCACGCTGGCTTCATGGGCAACTTGACGGTTGCCATCGTCATTCTTGACGGCCCGATCAAAGGCGGTTTTACCGAACCAAAAAAGTTTCTGAACGTTCTTGGAATCGTCGAACTGAATAAGACGCTCACGGTTTTTCTCAGTCAGGCCTGCGTTCTGTTGAGTTAACCGGCTGCATACCTTCTCGATCTTTTTGAGCAGTTCGTCCGGAACCCCCACGTGATACTTGGCGATAGAGCGAAGGCAATCGGCCATCCCGGCGATTTGCCCAGATGTCTGGTTATCTTTTCGTTCAAGATGCCACCTAAGAGCCGGCTCGTAATGTTCGACCAAGTACGCAAGTGAAGCGATGTCCCCTTTGTCATGGCCTTGATGGATCAAGGCAGCCGCAAGCTGACGTATTTGCATTTGCTTGCCCGCGATCGTCCTAGGTTTCAGAGCCCGGGGCGGTCCGTCCTCATCGAGAGGGTCGGCGTGCGTTAGGCGGTCCATATAGCGACCGAGATCGTCTTGAAAGGACTGAGGAAAGGTTGCCAGAGGTTCCGTATAGAACTCCCCATAGACCGGAACCGTTACCGGACGCCGCGGCCAGCCTTGAATGGAAGCCACGCACTTGTTCCACAGGCGGCAGGCGGTTTGATGTTGGGTCCGCGGTTTCTTGGTGATGGACTCGGCTTCTAGGGCCAACAAGAAAGACTCAAACGTCAAATCGTCCACATGCTCTGGCTCAATCCGTTGTGCCGAGCAAAACCGAAAGAGGCGCGAGAGGCCGGTTCTGTAATATTTCAGCCCGTCGAGAAGGTCCCATAGAGCCTGCCATTCAGGTGTAAAGTCAGCCAGATACATTCGCTCGTTTAGAACGACGCTGCAGTGCTTTAACGCGAAGTGCACTTTGCTGATGACGTTTTGGTACCGCCTCTTCGAGATGCCGGCGTGATCGGGGTGGAAGGTCTCCAGGGCTTTCCTCAGGAAGGCTGCGTTGGCCGGCACCTCGCCAGCAAGGCGGTTAAGCCATTTTGGAACCTGGCGAAGGGCCGATAGTGTCTCTCTTTTGTCGCGGCTGCCCAGTTCCACATCGGCGTTAATCCGTGCAATCAGATCCGCAAAAGCAAGGCTTTCTGTGCTGGTGAAAGGGTTCCGGACTTTATCGATATTGGTCATGGTTAATCCTCGGTAGTGAACAAGGTTAAGGGACACGAAAGCCAAAGTGAAGACAAAAGAGGACAGAATAGCAATATAGTGAAAATATATAACCAGTAATCGTCCTGAATACTGTCCTTATATACTCACTATTACTTGACATCGTAGGACACTATTACTTTATAGAGGCCAGAAAGTCTCACGTCTTGTTGGCCTTCAGGTAGGCCTCCAGATCCTTGGGATCGACGCGCTTCTGCCGCCCAACCACTACACAGCGCAGTTCCTTGTTGTCGATTAGGCGCCTTACTGTGCGGCTAGATATGCTGAAGTAGTCGGCAACTTGATTGAGTGTGAGAAGGCTCTTCGAAGGCTGGTCAGAGGGGTTAAGTTTCATGGTTGGGGACCTCAGAACGAGTTGTGGCTAAAGTGGCGAGGGTTGCGCGCGCAGCCGACCTGGCGAGAAGGCGGGCCAGAGCTGCGAGAGGGGAGATTAATGGGCTGCGCGACGAAAGGTGATTGCTGGTCACCGCGTTAGGCTGTTCAACATGTTCTGTCTGATCTGAAGATTTGCCAGTGTTCACAACCAATTGCCCAAAAGCGGCCAGAAGCGACCATAGGCACATGGAAAGGCATAAAACCGAGCACATCAAACTGTGCCCCATAGAGGCGGGAAAATTGGATAACTGATTGTAAAGTTTTAATAATCAGTTGAGCAATTTCGGGACGTTGATTAACTCTGCCCAACTTTTTTGTCCCAACAGGGATAATGCCGATCAAGTGTCCTCTTAATCGTCTCTGATTTTTCTTTGAGGCCACGATTCTTCGAGACTTGGCAGTAAACGGCGGATTTTGACATAGCGGGATTGCGTTTCTTGATCTCCTGAGCCAATAAGAGCCATTCCTTGTTTCGTTCTTCTTTGCCTTGATATTTACGGCCCTTGAGCGGGGAAGGGCGGGTTTTCAATTCAAGTAAAATTTGAGGAAGAGGTGTCGGTTTTTCCCAGAATGCAGGGAAGGGCCGGTTGGCTGGGTCTAGTTTGCAGAATTTCCGAAGCCATTCTCGGCCCACAACCCATGAATCCGTCCAGTGTCTTTCAAGTTCGGCGTCACCATTAGATACCCATCTTTCCATATTCTCGACGTGGTCTGGGTCTACCAGTGATCCTTCGTCTTTGAAAACAGCGTATGGAGTTAACCATGCTTGACGTTTTGGAAGACTTTGTTCTCTTCTTTTGAGCGACGCGATGATGGTTTTTCGCATTGGAATTAGATCTATGCCCTCAGACTGAGCCCACTCCGACAACAAATCACCAAGTAATAGAGCAGGTAGTTCTCCCAAAAGTCCGACCGTTTTCCATTTCTCGCTTTGGCATTGGTGAAATTCTTGAAGTTTGAATAATGCCTGAAAAATATGTGCAGAATGTTGATCTACAAAGAGGTCACCTGTGAACGACTCTGCTTGGGATTTTACATAAGTTGAGTCGGCGGTTTCGTAATTAAAGGTGAAAACGTGTCCAGAACGCAACGATGCAAAGGTGCTTGTTTTGGTGTCTTGGAGAGATGAAACGTCCGGCCAGACGTTCCGGTGAAGGAGAACTGGCCCGTTTTTAGAGGCAATGAAAGCCAACAAGTGACCGGACTTAACAGCCTGCAAGACGTGAAGCCAAACGCTGGCAGACATTTCCCAGACTATGGAATCTCGATGTTTACGGTCTGGAGAAACATTCCGCCAATCGGTGCCTAAATTGCTGCCAATTTGCGTAACGACCTGTCGTAGGGATATGCCGGCGATCATCGTTTAAGAATGCCAGAATCATCTTTTGAAAGGGGTTTATAAACCTAGGTTGAGAGGGCATTGTCAGACTAAATCGGCTTGAGCTGAAAAGTAAGGTCCCCTAGCCTCCGGCGATGCACAATCCCTTCCGTTATTTCAATAGCTCGCCCGAGGTCATCCGCAGCGCTGTGATGCTGTATGTCCGTTATCCCTTGTCGCTGAGACAGGTTGAAGATCTCTTGTTTGAGCGCGGAATCGCCATCTGCTATGAAACCGTGCGGTACTGGTGGAACCGCTTTGGTCCATTGTTTGCCGCCGAGATCCGGAAGAGGCGGATAGACCGGCGCAACTGGTCGAACTGGCGCTGGCATCTTGATGAGGTGTTCGTCCGGATCAATGGCGAAACACATTATCTATGGCGTGCCGTTGACCATGAAGGCGAAGTGCTTGAGGTCTATGCCACGAAACGGCGGGATCGTGAAGCCGCGCTTGAGTTTCTGAAGCAGGCTATGAAGCGTTATGGTCGGCCGGCCACGATCGTCACGGACAGGCTACAGTCATACCGTGCGGCGATGAAGGTGATCGGCAATGAAGGTTGCCAAGAGACCAGGCGCTGGCTTAACAACCGGGCGGAAAACTCACATCAGCCCTTTCGAAGGCGGGAAGGGGCAATGGCACGGTTCAGAGACATCAAGACCTTGCAGAAATTCGCCTCCATTCACGCCTCGATCCACAACCACTTCAACCCCCAACGCCATCTCAACCGCCGCGGTATTTTCAAACAAGCCCGAGCCACCGCCCTGGCCGAGTGGCGTCAACTTGCTGCCTGAAAGTCCTGTATTATGGTTTCTTCTGCTCCGGGCTAGTTAGTCTGACAATGCCCTCTGGCAAGTCCGTCACTGCCCGAGCATCGAACTGAAGAAGACCCGACTCACACTGTTGAACCCGCTTCCGCACTTCAACGGCTATTCGCCTTCCCCGAACGAAAAGGCGGCGTTTGCCCTGCGAATCCAGGAAACCGTCGCGCAGCTCGGTCACCGGACAGACGACTACGGGTCCTACATCGACGAGAATTTCCTCAAGTTTTGGAATATGGAGCGCGCCGAACTGCGGCAGAGGCTGGTCGCCCGCGTAGCCGATGCGGCCGGTAAACTATCCCGCGCCGGCCGATTCGACCCCTCGATCACTCTTCTAGCGATCGGAGCGTGCACGAAAGATCTTGAGTGGCTGAACGACTACGCACGATTTGTCGGTGGTAATGTATATCAACACAACAACCCCTTGAAGAAACAGATCAACCCGAGTCTCGCAAAGACCGTCAAAGCCCGCCTCGGAGCCGAGAACCAGGTGGACAGAAACGGTCGCTCCGTCACAAAAGACGTCGAAGGCGAGATCATTCAAAGCTACACGTTGTTGACGAAATAATGCCTCGCGGTTGCCCGAACGTCGCACCAAGAATCTTCACGTCAAGCTCGGGAATTCCTCCTTTCACGAAGAAGGGCGCGAACGAGATGCGCTCCGCCTTCGCGAAGACCATCCTAGTGGTCGACGAGGGCTCGCTCGCCTCGACCGTCCAGGCTCGCGACCTCTCGAGTATCGCGACCGAGATCCACATTCCGCGAGTCGTGCTGATCGGCGACCGCATCCCTCCCAATCCTCTCTCGCCTCGGGACCTGCGTCGAACCTCGCGGTGGGCGGGCAGGGTCAGTGGGTTTGCCGTTTCGTCTGGTGATTCCGGGTATCGGAACAGCCTTTCTCTGCTCGTCGGGGCACCGTATGGGTCTACGACAAGATTCAAACTCGAGTGTATCGTCGGCGCGCATTGCCGGGTTCGGAAGAACCTGAAGCCGAGAAATTCAGAACCATTGGAACGCCAAGCGCACCCTTGTCACGCGTACTCTCGATGACGGTAGATCATCACAGCCTAGCCGTGCCCTGTACGTAGATCGGCTCTCCAGGCTGCATATCGCCCATGGCTCGTACAGCGGTTGTACGTATCGTTCGTGCTGATCGGCCCGCAAGCCATCGCGCGCCAGCCAGTCCATTGAACGACAGCTCGACTGCAAGCTCTCGGACCCGCGTCTCGGCTCCCTGGTCGCCATGGTCGCCGCGACAACGACGCCGTCTATTCCCGGTTTTCGTCCTCCAGCGGCGGATCCCGTACCTCGATCTCCGGCTGCTCCGTCACCTCGTCCGCGGGGACGAAGGCGATCCGCATGCCCCATCCGGCATAGAAGTTCAGCAAACGGCCGAACTCGCCGAGATCGAGCTTCCTGTCATCG
>CAXXRP010000001.1:0-54432 GCA_963662375.2 Rhodospirillaceae bacterium | reverse complement strand
CGTCTTGGTGGTGGCGCCCCCCTGATGAAAACCTGAAAACCTACTATGTGGATACAAAGGATGCATGGATACAAAGGATGCCGCGATTGCTCCAGCCTCCCCCTTACGTTTGTATTGGGGTATGTCGCGGCAAAGCCTGTCGCCGTGCAGGAAGCGTTTAGCGCCCATGGTATCCTAACTTTTTACGCGGTGTCCTCGCTTATACAATAACGCCGTACGTCGCCTCTATTTCGCTAGTGCCTTGGTCAACCGCGCCGGTTAGTTCCTTGCTTTGCGGTCTAACTGCGCTGGGGAACGCAGCCACCAGGTTGCCCCTGGCATCAACGAGATACTTGTGGAAGTTCCATTTGGGCACGTTGTCAGTTCCCAGAGATTCCTCGGCCCATTTATAAAAGGGATGAGCATCACCACCCGTCACAGAAACTTTCGCGGTGAGAGGAAAATCCACTGAGTAATTCGCCTCACAGAATTGCTTGATATCATCATTACTGCCAGGTTCTTGTCCGCCGAAGTTGTTGGCGGGAACGCCCAGAACTACGAGCCCTTTATCCTCGTAGTCCTTCCAAAGCGCCTCTAGGCCGTCGTACTGCGGTGTAAAGCCGCAAAATGACGCGGTATTTACCACTAGCACGGCCTTCCCCTTGAACTTGGACATCGGCAGGGGGCCACCATCAATGGCGTCAAAACTGAAGTCGTGCGCGTTGGTGGCCATCGCCGGTCCTCCCACAGTTACCCCGACAAGTAGAGCGGCAAGAGCGAGCAGTCTCGTCAACGTAGTTCTAACCATATCTCTTCTCCTTCCATAGGTTACCGCGCATATGGTAGGCGCGCGCCTCCCAGTAACCGGGTTGCTTCCGGTTCATGAATGTAATGTGGCGTATCCATTTTACGCTGTTCCAGAAATAAAGATGTGGAACCACAAGACGGATTGGCCCCCCGTGTTCACAAGCTAGTGGCTCACCTTGCCACGCAAGTGCAAGAAAAACGTCGTCACGGTCCACGTCGGCCGACAGAACATTTGTAGCATATCCGTTGACCCCCTTAACCATCAAATACCTGGCTGACGACAACGGTTTCGCGGTGGCCAAAAGGGCTCACATAGGGACACCGGTCCAAGCGTTGTCGTACCACGACCAGGTCATCACGCAGTGGATATCGTTATAGAAGTTGACCTAGGGCTAGCTCATTAGGGTGGCCCAATCCCATTTAAGCGAAGCGACCACTTGCCCCGCGACTGAGAGATGCCAATTCTTCTGGGCAAGGTTAGGCTGCACACCGAGGTCGAGAACCGGAAAATCCTTCGTGACATGCTGACCCGGTGGCCGGCGAACCTTGCCCGGCCCGCTCGAAGCACCCGTGTAGTCCGCGCCCGTCCCTAGCCCACTGTTCCTTTACGCGAACAAGCTTTTCGTTGATGGCGCCATCATCGCCATTGCTAGGCATGTTAGCCCTTTGCCCGCATGACACGCGCCTGCTCGCGCTGCCATTCACGTGTTTTAATATCGCCGCGGCGGTCAAGGTGTGTCTTGCCTTTAGCGAGACCCAGCTGGATTTTCGCTATGCCCCGATTGTTGAAATAGATGCTAAGCGGCACCAGGGTCATGCCCTTGCGTCCAACTGCTGCCATTAGGCGGCCCACTTCCTTTTTGTGCAGCAAAAGTTTTCGTTTCCGGCGCTCGTCATGCTGGAAATGACTCGCCCCTTCATAGGCAGGGATGTGAGCGTTGATAAGGTAAACCTCGCCGTTCTCTGGCTGCGCGAAAGCCTCAACCAGCGAACAGCGTCCGTTCCGCAGCGATTTTACCTCACTGCCCGTCAAAATAACGCCAGCCTCAATAGTGTCTTCGATCGTGTAGTCCCGCCTCGCCTTTCGATTCTGGGCGACCGTTCCATGCGCAATACGAGTTTTGGCCATCATTTCTACCGGTTGTGCACGCCAAACTTCAGCCACGCGCGGCTTTGGCGGAATTCACCTGCGTTTCTCATAAACTTCGATGAATTTTGCGCTGGTTTTGCAGGTGATCTTCGTGCGCATGTTGGTGATCGCGCGTGTTGCGGTGCCCGTACTTGGCTCGGTCATTCCGTCACGTTGCACCTTCTATGCAAAATTGAACGCGTTTTCATCTACACACGTATTGGGCTCAACGTCACTAATCGAGAATCCCGGCACCGCGCATCGCTTTTTCAACGCGCCCCTTACTCTTCATCTTTAGCGGCGCGAGGGGCAGGCGAATTTCCGGATCGCATTTTCCGAGCAAACTAACGCCAAATTTTACCGGTGCCGGATTGGTTTCAACGAACATCGCGTCGTGGACCGGCATAAGAATATCACGCAGTCGAAAAACCTCGTCGTAAGCTCCTAGATACCATGCATCCTGCATTTGCGCACATAGGTGCGGCGCAACGTTCGCAGTGACGGATATACACCCTTGGCCGCCGTGGGCCAGAAAAGCAACCGACGTAACATCCTCTCCGGACAGCTGGCAAAAATCCTCGCCGAGTTCCAAACGTGCTCTAATCACCCGGCCTAGATCATCAGTCGCGTCTTTTACGCCCACAATGTTTTTATGCTCGGCTAATTTTGCCATTGTCTCAATATTCATATCGATCACACATCGCCCCGGGATATTGTAGATGACAATCGGCAAGTCGACAGCGTCAGCGATAGCAAGAAAGTGAAGGAGCAAGCCATCCTGAGTCGGCTTGTTGTAATACGGCGTCACGACAAGCGCCGCGTCGGCACCGACCTTCTTGGCGTGCCGCGTTCGCTGAATTGCCTCATTGGTCGAATTAGATCCGGTTCCAGCGATGACCGGGACACGCCCATTCGTAGCCTCGACGCAGAGCTCGACAACTCGGCCATGCTCTTTGTGTGACAAGGTTGGCGACTCGCCCGTGGTTCCGCACGGCACCAACCCATGCACTCCCTCTTTTATTTGCCAATCAACCAGTTCCTGAAAGGTTTTATCGTCGACCTCCCCATTCTTGAATGGAGTGACTAAAGCGGTAAGTGAACCGCGAAACATCGCATTGCTCCTTTTAGGCGGGCATGAACACATTTTACGGGCGCGAAGCGGTCAGAACTCGTAAAGCTTACCACAGCGCTTTTGTACCACAAGTGGCTCGGATGGGCGCTCACCAAAGAGCATCGCCTTGCCCCAAACAGCCGATCTCCGTATAGATATGGAAGTGCCATCCGGGAAGTAATGCGCTGATGAGGGATCACATTGTTTGTGCGACAATATGACATACACGAATATTTTTATATGGTTGTAGCCAGACTCCCAACCGTACGAGATGGGAAGGCATTGGCGCTAGTGTGCGCCGTTCTGTGCAGCGGCGTGATTTCCGCGACGTCCCATGCGCAAAGTCCGGGCGTTTTCCCCTCTCCTGCGATCCTCCCAACGTTTAAACCGGCCCCGTCAGCTCCGGCGTCGGACCTCGCCACCCGCAACGAAACCATATCGGCCGAGGATCGAACACTTTTCATTCGAGCCATACGCGAGGCAAACCGCCGGCACTGGAAGACGGCGCGGTCAGTCGCCGCGAAAGCGGAAAGCCCGACCCCGCGGAAGGTCATAGAGTGGATATATATGCGCCAGCCCGGTGCCAACGTCAGTTTCGCGGAGCGGGTAGCCTTCATTGCGGCAAATCCCAGCTGGCCGCTATTGACGAAGTTGCGCCGAAGGGCTGAAGAAGCAATTGATGAAAGTGTTCCCGCCGTAGAGCTTACCGCCTGGTTTGCAATACATGCCCCCTTAACCGCCAAGGGCATGATGGCGTACGCGCGTGCGTTGAAGGCTGGCGGCAACCCAGAAAGAGCTGCAGAAATTGCGCGGAAGGCTTGGGTCAGTGGGCTATCAGGGCGCAGCGACGAACGAAATTTCTTGAAAGAATTTGGCGACGCATTGACCACAGAAGATCACAGGGACCGCATCGATCGTCTGCTTTACATCGGCTATACGACCTCCGCGAATCGCACCTTGCAGTTCGTTGACCGTGACCATCAATTGCTCGCACGTGCCCGTATCGCCCTCATAAAATCAAGAGGCGGTGTGGACGCCGCTATTGCGAGAGTGCCGGACGACCTTCAGGCCGACCCCGGGCTTTTGTATGACCGCATCAAGTGGAGACGACAACACGGCCGGAAAAACGAGGCCCGTGAGCTCATTCCTGAGTTCCCGGCCGGCGGACCCAGGCCGGATTTATGGTGGCACGAGCGCTATATTCTTGCCCGGGACGCGCTCTCAAACGGCCACCCGGCAGAGGCATACGCTATCGCAAAACACCACGGCGCGAATGACCCCCTGACCGTGTCGGAGGCCGAGTGGTTCGCAGGTTGGATCGCACTGCGGTTCTTGAACGATGGGGAAATGGCGCTGCCGCACTTCGAGAAAGTCTACGATAGTGTTCAGATGCCGGTGAGTCTTTCCCGCGGTGCCTATTGGACGGGGCGAACTGCCGAGGCTCTAGGTAGGTCGGATATCGCCGACGAGTGGTATCTCCGGGCTGGCGCCTATCCAACCACCTACTATGGGCAACTTGCCATTGCTCGGATCAAAAATGGGGCGATTCCGCAGCTGCCGCCGGACCCGGCCCCTTCTCAAACCGAACGGGCGCTCTTTGAGTCAAACGAATTGACGCAGGCCTTAAGGCTACTGCTATTGACCGACCAGAAGGTTTACCAGCGCCGTTTCGCACAATCTCTTGCGGCTTCGACCGGTTTCGGCAGCATTCGCCACCTCACAGCGGAAATGACCAGCCGTCTTGCTCGCCCCGATATAGGTGTGTGGATTTCGCGACAGGCGGCGGCGGACAAGATTACGCTGCTAAAGTATGGATATCCGATCCCATCTTACGACTACCCGAGACTGCCGGAGAAAGCCTTCGTCCTAGCCATCGCCCGGCAAGAGAGTAATTTCGATCCGTCTGCCCGTAGCGGCGCGGGCGCTCGGGGCCTAATGCAGCTCATGCCCGCAACAGCGCGTGCTGTCGCCCGTGCCGCCCGAGTTAGATATGTGCGTGATAAACTCACGACCGATCCCGCGTACAATCTCAAAATTGGAACCACCTATCTAAACGCGTTGGTCGATGCGTTCAGCGGCTCTTATGTGCTCGCTGCTGTTGGATATAACGCGGGCCATAACCGCGCACGACAATGGATCCGTCAGTTCGGTGATCCTAGGGACCAGGAGATTGATGCAATTGACTGGATCGAGAAAATACCGTTCTCAGAAACGCGCAATTATGTTCAGCGCGTTATGGAAAATCTTTTTGTATACCGCGCCATTTTGGATGGCATACGAGAAGTAGATCAGGGGTTGGAGGCAGAGTTGTCACGACCGCGCTGAGTTGAGTTGAGTCGCCGGCCGAGCTCACCAGCATACAAACGATACTACGTCGTACCGTTAAGTCGCAGCGATGGTCGTTTTCGGTGCTTTAGTAGCTGTAACAACTCTAGGGACCATGTTGACCGGCGCCGGTGACAACGACGGGGATTTCGCTGCCTCAACTCGGCGCGACGCTTCCGCGGCCGGTGCTGGGACCGCTTCGGTGATGCGCTTGCAATGCCCTTCCATATGGGCTCCCGGCTCCATCGCAAGGCTTGCGTGTTCTACATCGCCAGACATACGAGCGGTTGACGCCAGAAAAACGCTCGTCGCTCGAATCATTCCCCTAATCGCACCGTGCATGCGCACCGTCTGCGCGACAACTGCGCCCGCAACAGATCCTCTCGCGCCAACAATAAGCGCTTTGCATTGGATATCGCCCTTCACCGTACCGTCAACCTGCACTTCGCCGTTGGAGATGAGGTTGCCTTCCACGACGAGATCGGCGCTAATGATCGAGGGCACGGCCTTTGTCGCCGGGGCCTCCGCCCGGACTTCCTGCGCCTGAGTATTAACTTTATTGATCCTTGAAAACATCGCTGCCAGCTTGCAGAAACTTGAGAGGGTTAATGTGTTTTCCGTTATATAAAACTTCGTAGTGCACATGGGCCCCTTTACAGCGCCCGGTGCATCCCTGTTCGCCGATCACCGTGCCACGCACGAGCATATCGCCCTTCTTTACGGCAAGCTTCCTCATATGGGCATAGCGTGAGATCAAACCCATTCCGTGGTCGATTTCCACCATACGACCATAGCTGCCATCCACTCCGGCGTGAACTACCTTTCCCTCGCCCGGGCTCAATACCGAGGATCTGAAGCTCGCGGCAATGTCGATCCCAAGATGTTGAGCATAGTTTCCTGTGAACGGATCCTTTCGGATACCAAAACCACTGGTGAGGTCGAAATTGTTGACCGGCGCATCCAGCGGCAATTTCGTCAACAAGCCCTGCAAATCTTGGAGCCTGTCTACCTTGGCGTTCAATTTGAATACGGATTCTTGCAGCGGTCCGGACTCTTGCGACACCGCATTCAACGGAATGAATGGACCGCCCTGCGGGCGAGCTTTCTCGCCCCTGACGAGAAGGTCTATGTCGAGGCCAGTGATGCTAAGAGAGGCTTCGATGTCGGCAATTTTCGTCTCGATCACCTCTGAAAAACGATGATGAAGAAACAACTGGTTGCTTTCCATTTCGCGGATTTGGTCCCCCAGCGACACTACCTTCTCCGACAATGTTTCCCGTTCAGCCATCGCCAAATCGCGCTGCAATATTACCTGTCGTAATGCCAGGTTTTCCATTGCAACGAAGGGTGTGCGTTGGTGATGCGCAACAACATTGACCATCGAATTTTCAAGATCCGACAATTCGGTCATAAGCGCATGACGTTCTTCGTCCGCGTGCCCACGGTCAAGCGTGGTCTTGCTGAGCAAGAGATCAACGCTCGACCCACCTCCAGTTAGAAGGCTCGCCAAACCAGGTGTTGCTTCTTTCGCCTTGGATTTTATTTTTGCGGATAAGCTTTTTTTCTGGCTCCGTCGTTCCAATTCCGCCGCTTTAGCTTTAAGAGCTTCGGCTTCTTTTTGCACCAATCCCAAAGATTTAGAGTAGTTACTCGCCAACTCTTCAGTCAAATCGGTAACGCGATCCTTGTAGATCGTGACCTCGGCGAGCAACTGCTCATAACCCATACGGGCGTTTTTGATTTCGATATTCTTGACGCCGATGCGCTCTCCGTGATTCATCGCTAAACCCGAACTAAAAAGAGTCCAGGCGCCAAGGAACAGTCCCACGACTACTAGAACGGCCTGCCGGTTAGTCGACAGTCGCAGCGTACGCATGCGTTCGCCAGACCGCACGATCAGTTGTCGTTCGGGGAAAAATCCTTGTAGAGTTTTTTGGATGCGGTTTAAACCGCAGTCCCTTGGATCAAACTGCGAATGTTGCTTGCCCGAAAACACGCGTGCCCCTTATTCCCTATAATACCCCTGCGGCCGCCCTATTGAGCCGGTTGTTTTTGAAGGGCATATGTATGTTAACGGTCCACCAGACAGCACCGCACCAACCACTAAGAATTTGGCGCAGACAGAATGGCGCCCAAAAGCGGGCACGTTCTACATAGATAATACTCAATTCCGGCGCGACGTCACTAGCTGCCGCCATACGTCTGGTGTAACACCGAACATCCACGGTCATCCTGCCGATTTTGCCGGAGAAATTCAAAGAAAAAGTAAAATTTGTGAAAAGTAACTATTTCAAATGAATGACTTAGTCCAGATTGCGCTTTGCGGGTATGATGACAGCACAGTTACCCCGATCAACCATATGTAGAGCATATATGTATGTCCCCTTAATAATTGATTTTCGAATTCCAATAATACTTATATTTTATAGCAGGTTACTGACCTTGGAGAATCAATGCCGTTTTACTGGCCTGCCGGCGTCATTATCCCTTTTGGTACCCGCATGCGGGTGCTGCTCCTAAGCTGGTTCGGATGCGGACTAGTGACGAAGGCCCCTGGGACTCTGGGTTCTCTATGCGCACTGCCGCCCGCAGCAATCATTGCATGGGCGTGGGGACCAAACTGGCTCGCTCTCGCGGCCATCGCAATTTTTTTGCCGACTGGGCGCTTACGACAGCTCACCTCAAGAACCCGAGCAACGACGAGGACCCACAATGGATTGTCATTGATGAGGTAGCGGGTCAATGGATTACCCTCGCGGTAGCCGCCCTCCACCCCCTTTGGTATGCGTTGTCCTTCGCGCTTTTTCGACTGTTCGATATCGTCAAGCCATGGCCGCTCAGTTGGAGAGACAGGCAAGTGTCTGGCGCATTGGGCATTATGCTGGACGATGTGCTCGCGGCGCTGTATGCCGCGTTATCACTGATAACCCTTCAGCTCCTTTGGAACCGCCTTGGTTAGTCAATCAACATGACAGAACTGCCCATAGATCTTCTAGATCTTGCTAAAGATGTACTCCTAGCGGCGAAAGCGCGGGCGACAAAGATATCTACCGCGGAGTCATGCACTGGGGGGTTGATAGGCGGATGTTTGACCGCCATTCCTAGCTCCTCCGCTGTCATGGAATCTGGATTCATCACATATTCCAATGAGTCAAAAATCAGATTACTGGGCGTTCCACGCGACGCGATCACCAACCACGGTGCTGTCAGCGACATCGTCGCCGCGGCGATGGCTGAGGGCGCCCTCGCACAGTCGAATGCAAGCCTGGCAGTGGCCGTGACTGGCTTGGCGGGCCCCGGTAACGGCACGAAAGACAAACCGGTCGGGCTTGTTTATTTGGCCTTGGCTGAAACTGGTCACAATGCCGTGGTTAAGCGTTACGTGTTCGCCGGTACCCGCACAGATATCAGGCGGGCGACGGTCGCCGCGGCTCTGGAGCTACTGCTTAGCCGCCTCGGCGACGAATAAATCAGATCCCACGCCGTGGAGTTTGGCGGCCCGAATCTCGAAAGCGGCAACCATCCGTCGGACCGCTTTCTCGAATAGAACACCAATAAGTTTTTGTAGAATCTTCGAGCGGAATTCAAAAGCAAGGTAGAATTCTACCTTTGCACCCTCAGGCACAGCAGTAAATTTCCATTCGTTGGTCAAATACTCAAAAGGACCGTTGAGGTATTCGACGGTGATTGCATTCCCGCGCTCCAACACGACACGCGAGGTAAAATACTCGCGCACCATCTTAAATCCAACCGCCAGGTCTACGGTGAACGCTGTACATGATTCGCGCCGTGCGATCCGGCACGCAACGCACCAAGGGAGAAATTCAGGGTAGCGTTCGACGTCCGCGACAAGCTCGAAGACCTGCTCTGGCGTGTAGGGAAACACTCGCGTTTCACGATGGGCCGGCATCGTTCGGCCTAGGCGCTAGCGAGCTGCTGGGACCGAGCCTCGCGCAGACGTTGAAAGTCAGTGTCGGCATGATAGGAAGACCGTGTCAGCGGACTCGCCGACACCACCAGAAACCCTTTCGCGCGGGCGATCCGTTCTAATTCCCCAAATTCCTCGGGTGGAATAAAGCGCACAACCTCCGCATGGCGAGATGTCGGCTGCAGGTATTGTCCAATTGTGATGAAGTCAACATCGGCGGCGCGTAAGTCATCCATGACCTGGAGCACTTCTTCCTTTTCCTCGCCAAGTCCCACCATGATCCCGGATTTGGTGAACATCGCCGGGTCGATTTCCTTGACTCTCTCAAGGAGCCGCAAACTGGTATAGTAACGCGCGCTTGGCCGTATTTTCCGGTAGAGCCGTGGCACCGTTTCCAGATTGTGGTTGTAAACATCGGGTTTTGCGTTGGCGACCAGGTCGACGCAACCAAGTTTTTTTCGAAAATCGGGAGTCAGGACTTCGATGGTGGTTTCAGGCGCCGCCGCCCGCACGGCCTTGATAACCTCGACCCAATGAGCGGCACCGCCATCATCAAGATCGTCCCGGTCGACGGACGTAATCACGACATGACGTAAACCTAAGTTTTTTACTGCCTCGCCGACATGGGCGGGCTCATCAGGGTCGACCCCGCTTGGCCGGCCCGTTGTTACGTTACAGAAGGCACAGGCCCGGGTGCATATGGCACCCAGAACCATCATCGTGGCATGTTTTTGCGCCCAACATTCACCGATATTCGGGCACGCTGCCTCCTCGCATACGGTATGAAGATTCAAATCGCGCATTAGGCGGCGCGTGGAATTATACGCAGGCGAAGTCGGCGCCTTGACCCGAAGCCAGCCTGGTTTGGGCTGGTGTGGTGCCCGCTTCACGATAGGTTCCGCGTTGGTCATGAAATCCAGTCTAACACGTTTTCAAAAATTGATGGCGCGCCCACAGGCGTCGAGAACCGCCTCGTGCATCATTTCCGACAATGTGGGGTGCGGGAACACCGTGTGCATCAGCTCTTGCTCGGTGGTTTCTAGGGTCTTAGCGACAGCATAACCTTGAATCATTTCCGTCACCTCGGGCCCCACCATATGCGCGCCGAGTAGTTCACCGGTTTTTTCGTCGAACACAGTTTTCACGATCCCATTGGTGTCGCCCAAGGCAATGGCCTTGCCGTTGGCCATAAAGGGATAGCGACCAACACGCACCTTATGCCCCTTATCCTTAGCCGCCTGCTCCGTGAGACCGACACTGGCAATCTGCGGATGACAATAAGTACAGCCGGGAATACCCAACGTATTCAGAGGATGTGGGCCACGCTCCGCGATCTTCTCCACACAGATTACAGCTTTATGGCCAGCCTTATGCGCTAACCATGGTGGGCCAGACAAATCGCCAATGGCGCAGACGCCCGGCTCGCCGGTTTCACAGTAAGGGCCTACGATCACATGGGTTTTTTCTACCTTAATTTTGGTGTTCTCCAGGCCCAGGTTTTCCACATTACCGACAATGCCCACAGCGACGATGACACGGTCAAAGAGTGTCGTTTCGGTTTTGCCGCCCTGCTCTATGCGCGCGCTGACATTGTCCTTACCCTTCTTCAGCGCCTTCACGCCGGCCTTGGTCTTGATCACCATGCCCTGCAACTCGAATTGCTTCTGCACGAAGGCTGAAATCTCAGCATCTTCCCCCGGCACGACACGGTCCAAGACCTCCACCACCGTCACTTTGGATCCTAAGGTCTGAAAAAAGCTTGCGAACTCTATGCCGATGGCACCGGACCCAATAACCAGAAGCGTCTTCGGCAGAAACTTCGGCACCATCGCGTGACGGTACGTCCAAATCAGTTTGCCGTCTGCTTCCATCCGCGGTAGTTCGCGTGCCCGGGCTCCGGTCGCAAGAATAATGTGTTTGGCGGATAGTTCAGTGACGGCCTTGCTGTCTTTGGTGACGTTGAGTTTGCCTTTGCCTGCGAGCTTGGCATGACCCTCAAACACAGTGACCTTGTTCTTTTTCATCAGGTGTTTGACACCACCGTTCAGCTGACCGGCGACACCGCGCGAACGCTTCACAATGGCTTCGAGATCGAAACCGACATTGTCTGCCTTGAGGCCGAACTCCTTGGCCCGCTGCATGAGATGATAGACCTCTGCCGTGCGGAGCAGAGCCTTGGTTGGAATGCATCCCCAATTCAAGCAAATGCCGCCGAAGTTCTCGCGCTCGACCACAGCTGTTTTCAATCCCAGCTGAGAAGCGCGGATCGCGGCGGTATATCCCCCCGGACCACCACCAACGACAACCACATCAAATTGCGTGTCTGCCATGAGCCGCCTTACACCAACATCCGTAGGGGAGTTTCGACATAACTTTGGAATGCTTGCAAGAATTCAGCCCCCACCGCACCGTCCACGACCCGGTGATCACACGACAAGGTGCAACTCATCATGTTCGCGATCACAACCGCACCGTCGACAACGACGGGGCGTTGCTCGCCCTTGCCCACGGCGAGGATGCACACCTGCGGCGGGTTTATAACCGCTGAAAACTCACGAATTCCAAACATACCGAGATTTGAAATCGAAAATCCTCCACCCTGGAATTCTTCGAGTTTCAGCTTTTTGTCCCGCGCACGGGCCGCCAAATCCTTCACCTCCGCAGAAATGGTGCCAAGCCTCTTCTTGTCCGCGTCACGGACGATAGGCGTAATCAAACCCTCAGGCGTGGAAACCGCGACCGAAATATCCACATTGTCATAGTGACGAACAGCCTCCTCAGTCCACGTTGCATTCGCCTGCGGCACTTTTCGCAATGCCAACGCACAAGCCTTAATGATGAAGTCGTTGACAGAAACCTTGTAGCCCTCATCGCCGTTGCCGTTGATGCTCTTACGGAACTCAAGGAGTTCGTCAATGCGGCAATCGATCGTTAGATAGAAATGCGGGATGGTGCTCTTCGCCTCGACAAGTCGGCGCGCAATCCTTTTGCGCATACTACTGTTGGGAACTTCGGTGTAGGGCTGCCCGAAATCGGGAATTGGACCGGATTGTGCCGCAGGCCCGACGCGCCCGGCACCGCCCTGACTGATGGTGCGCTCCACGTCGGCTTTAACGATGCGTCCGTTGGGGCCGCTACCATCAATACCTGAAAGTTCGATCCCCGCGTCTGCAGCAATGCGCTTTGCGAGGGGGCTCGCAAAAACGCGCACCCCCGCAGACGTTGATACGATCTTTGCCACCGGCTTGGGGTCGCCTGGTGGCTTCGCGGAGCTGGGTTTATTTTCCTGCTCCTGATGTGTTTCTACCTTGGCTCCGCCTTTTGGTGTGCCAGCATTGGATTCCTTTAGCGCATCTTTGCCTTCGCCGTCCTCAAGCAGAACGCCAATCGGTTGGTTGACAGCAACGCCTTCTGTTCCTTCCTCTACAAGAATTTTCCCGAGGGTCCCTTCGTCGACGGCCTCCATTTCCATGGTCGCCTTATCTGTTTCAATCTCGGCAATAAGATCGCCGCTTTTGATCAGTTCGCCTTCCTTTTTCAGCCATTTCGCGAGCTTGCCTTCCGTCATGGTCGGCGACAACGCTGGCATTAGAATTTCTACGGGCATCAAAGTTCCTTAGCGGTAACAAGCAGCTTTCGCCGCTTCTACAATGTCCTTTACCTGCGGGAGCGCTAGCGCCTCTAAATTAGCTGCATATGGCATCGGAACATCCTTGCCCGCGACACGAGCCACGGGAGCATCGAGAAAGTCAAACGCCTGCTCCATCAGCACAGCGGCAATCTCCGAACCGATACCAGAAAAAGCCCATCCTTCCTCACACGTAACGCAACGGTGCGTTTTTTTCAGCGACGCAACAATCGTTCCGGTATCTAGCGGACGGATCGAGCGTAGGTTGATGACCTCAGCTTCTATACCGTCCTTCGCAAGTTCCTCAGCTGCTTGAAGCGCCTTGCTCACCATGATGGAGAACGCAACGATTGTAACGTCGCCGCCGGGGCGTTCAATTTTCGCTTTGCCCAACGGTAGAACGAAATCCGCCGCATCAGGCACAGGAAAACTCTGTCCGTAGAGAATTTCATTTTCGAGAAAGATCACCGGATTAGGGTCACGAATTGCCGCTTTCAGAAGGCCTTTCGCATCGGCCGCCGACCAGGGTGCGACCACTTTGAGACCTGGTACATGAGCATACCAACTCGCATAACACTGCGAGTGTTGAGCAGCGACCCTCGCCGCCGCGCCATTGGGTCCACGAAACACCATGGGGCTGCCCATCTGCCCACCGGACATATACAGCGTCTTTGCCGCAGAATTCACGATATGATCTATGGCCTGCATGGCGAAGTTGAAAGTCATGAACTCCACAATGGGTCGCAAACCGGCAAACGCAGCGCCCACTCCAAGCCCAGCGAATCCGTGCTCGGTGATTGGGGTGTCTATTACGCGCTTGGCGCCGAATTCCTCCAACAAACCCTGGCTCACTTTATAAGCGCCTTGGTATTCGCCCACCTCCTCGCCCATAAGAAACACACGAGGATCCTCGCGCATCTCTTCCGCAATGGCATCACGCAATGCTTCGCGGACAGTTTGCGTCTTCCAGGTCGAAAACTGTTCTTCTTCATCTGTCGTGGGTGAATCTAACGCAGGTTGAGCTGGCGCTTTCGCCAAAGGTCTACCCGTGCCCTTTGAAATTTGGTCTCGGCGAAAATCGACCTTGGCCAGCCTGTCCGGTTGAGCCGTAGCGTCCTCCCCCTCTACCAATAAAACCGCAATGGGCTCGTTAATCGGAACACCTTCCGTCCCCTCTTGAACAAGAATTTTTCCGATAACGCCCTCATCCACCGCTTCCATTTCCATGGTGGCCTTATCTGTTTCAATCTCGGCGATAAGATCGCCGCTTTTGATCTGTTCGCCTTCCTTTTTCAGCCATTTCGCGAGCGTGCCTTCCGTCATGGTCGGCGACAACGCTGGCATTAGAATCTCAGTTGACATAAACTAGATCCCCGCACCTTCACGCCACCACACATACGTCGGTCCACAACTCCGATGGATCTGGTTCGGGGCTTTCCTTGGCAAATTCCGCCGCTGCAATCACAATGTCCTTGATCTCTTTGTCGAGCGCCTTGAGTTCGTCGTCGCTCATGGCCTTCTTATCAATCAAGATTTGTCTCACGCGGTCGATGGGATCGTGTTCTGTTCGCATTTTTTGAAGCTCTTCCTTGGTCCGGTATTTCGCCGGATCGGACATCGAATGGCCACGGTAGCGATACGTCTTCGCCTCAAGAAGGACGGGACCTTTACCTGCACGCACGTATTCAGTTGCTTCCATGCCCGCATCCCGAACCGCAACAACGTCCATTCCGTCCACGACCATGGTTTTTAGTTTATAAGGCTGTCCGCGACTGGCGAGATCTGTTGATGTAGATGCCCGTTCCACCGACGTTCCCATGCCGTATTTATTGTTCTCGACGATATAGATCACGGGTAGGTGCCATAGCGACGCCATGTTCAGAGATTCATAGACCTGTCCTTGGTTAAACGCACCGTCGCCAAAGTACGCTAAGGAAAGCCCGCCATCTTCCTTGTACTTATGTGCAAACGCGAGCCCTGTTCCGATCGGAACTTGGGCCCCAACTATACCGTGCCCGCCAAAGAACCCTTTCTCGCGGCTAAACATGTGCATCGAACCGCCCTTACCGCCGGAGTATCCGGCCGCACGGCCAGTGAGCTCGGCCATGACACCCTTCGCGCCCATTCCGCGAGCGAGCATATGCCCATGATCGCGATAACTGGTGACCACGGTATCGACAGGCTTTGTGCAGGCTTGCATGCCTATCGCCACCGCCTCTTGGCCGATGTAAAGATGGCAATACCCACCGATCAAACCCATGCCGTAAAGCTGCCCCGCACGCTCTTCAAAGCGGCGGATGAGCAACATGTCCCTGTAGAACGCCTTCAACATCTCAGCTGATGGCGCCTCGCCGCTAGCGCGAACGTTGGACCGGCTCTTTTGAGTCGCTCTTTTCTTGGTCACCATTAGCCCTCCTCGTGGCAACGGTGCATTAGTACGCCAATCGCGCTATTAAGCTCGACTAGACGGCACGATTACCCGCGCGAATACACGGATAGTGCTGACAGACCATACAATAGCTAGCTAAACCTGGGTTAACTAATTGCTTTGACTACCACAATCATAATATTAACTAGATTTTAGGTTCAAATTGGACCAACTCTCGGATTTATGGGGGGCCATATGGAGAACAGAAAGAGAGTCTTCTTATCAAGTGCTAGGATATACTTAACTTTCAATAAAATACATAAATAAGCACATTAATTGCCGTGAAGGCCGGACCAGTGGACGACCTGATTACCCGATTTTCGGCATATTTTAAGTGCTAGCTATTTAAATACGACGCTTCAAGAATCGTCGGAGTCAAAATTAGCCCCCGCAGTGGCCCAAATTCCGAACCCGGTCCGGCACGATTATGTCCCTCGGGTGGATCGCGCCAAGCATAAACCGCGCCCGTTCTGCAAGCATGTCGCGATCGAGACTTTCAGGTCGCATCAGAGAAACGCGGTGCTCCAAGACTTCTTTTCGAGCTGCGACCTGCGTAAGCTCATGGTCGGCGCGTTCAATGTCGTAGCGCAGATGCCACCAGGCGATGAGGCCACCTTCACCCTGCAGGGCGTGATAGGTGAAATACGCCATCACTGCCGCGCCCAAAAGGGGGCCTAGCACCTGCCGCACCTTACGGCTTATCTCAATCCCATACACCACTGAGCCGTTTCTCTATTTGGCGTTTTTTCACACAATGTAGAGACGCCAGAGAATCACGGGCGATTCGAGCGGTCAAGAAATTGCAGACGTGCGTTGCATTTTTTGCGTAGAGAGCCCAATTCTGTGACAAATTTGACTCATATTTGCCACTTGGTTCGAGAACGAACCACCTATGCAAATAAGAGTCGAAAGGCCCGGCGACGAAGCCGCCATCTACGATCTTGTCTCAGCTGCCTTCGGCAAAAGAGACGAGGCGGACCTAGTCGACGCGCTGCGCATCGGTGGCACAATTCCGTCTATGTTGTCGCCAAAGACGGAGGCGACATTGTTGGCCATGCCTACTCCAAAGCTGATTGAACCAGAAAAAACCTCGCCCTCGCCCCGGTCTCGGGATCCCCGCACCGACAAAACGCAGGTATCGGCAGCACGGTTATCAAGCCTACCTTCGAACTCGCCCGGCGCGGCAGCTGGCCGGCCGCCTTTGTCCTGGGCGCGCCCGCCTATTACCGTCGCTTCGGCTTCGATCTCGCTGCCGCTGCAAAACTCGCTGCCTATCCGAAAAAAATACTTCATCGCGCTTGAGCTTTCCCCGGGGACGCTTGCCCGTGCGTTCAGCGCGATTATCTATCCATCTCCTTTTTCCAAACTGAGCTGATACGAACTGTTACAAGACGTTTGGTATTTTTTGGTTTAACTCGCACTAATAATGATTAAATTGCGCGCCAACTTGCCCGGATCGCCATGACTCCGGGCAAAATTTTGGAACCAAGGGGTTCTGCCGCGTGGTGATGAAACGGATTGTTGAACTCCTTACTGTCTCGGCCTTTCTCCTTGGCACTACAGATGCGGCTATCGCACAACGCGCGGAGGACAACGCTGTCACGTCGGCCGACGATGCGTTTGGTACCACAGTCGGCAACGAGACCACCGGCCTCTACAGTTCTCAAAACGCGCGTGGTTTTAGCCCGCAAAGCTCCGGTAACGTCCGCATTGAGGGATTATTTTTTGATCGTCAAGGCGCTCAGCCGACAAGCCGACTGTTCGCGGGCTCAACGATCCATGTGGGCATCAGCGCGCAGTCCTACCCCTTCCCCGCGCCGACCGGCATTGTTGATTTTCAATTGCGCCTGCCCGGCGACGAACCAATTCAAAGCTTGACTGTAAGCTACGGGCCATTCGACAAACTTAGGCTGAAAGTGGATACGCAGACCCCTATTGTGGACGGAAAACTCGGGTTGCTCGCGGGCGCCGGCATTAGACAAGACGCCTACGAATGGCCTCCAGACTCTATGTCTTGGTCGGCAGGCAGACTTCTAAAGTGGAAGCCAACCGAAGACATCGAGATCATCCCGTTCTGGAGCCGCTCGGAAAAATACGATTGGGAAGTCCAGCCTTACATTTATCCGGCGGGCACATTTTTATCTCCGGACATCCATCGCCGGCCTTATTTCAGCCAAGAATGGGCCGATTGGGAAACCCGCGATACAAGCTTCGGTATGCTGCCCTCACCTCGTTGCCAATGAACTGGACACTGCGCGCCGGTATTTTCCGATCCATTTCCACCCGACCAGAAAGCTATTTGATTGTCTATCGCAACACACAATTGGATGGCAGCGCGGACGTCGATATTCTTACCGATCCGTTGGCGCGCTCATCGTCTTACTCCGGTGAAATTCGCGCTTCGGGTGCATTCGCCGATGGGCCGCACCGTTACACACTTCATTTTTCTGCACGTGGATGGGATAGCAGGAGAGCGTTCGGCGGCGAAGACGTGGTTTCGGTGGGTCAAGGATTTATCGGTGTCTACACTCCGTTTCCTAAGCCCGCATTTAACTTTGGGCCGCAAGATAATGACAAAGTGCGGCAAGGAACCGTCGGCGTAACCTATGAAGGCAGGTGGAGCGGAATCGGCGAACTAAGTGCCGGCCTGTAAAAAACTTTTTACAACCAAACTATCCGCTTGCCGGGAAATACAATTCCTAGCAGAAGCACCAGCCAGCCATGGCTCTACAACGGAACTCTAGCCCTTTACGTGACGGAAAAGCTAGCGCTCTACGGCAGTTATACGCGCGGACTAGAAGCGACTAACATTGCGCCGGACAACGCTACAAACCGCGGTGAAGCCATGCCCGCCAGTATCACAGAGCAGGTTGACGCAGGCTTTCGCTACGTCATCACCCCGGACGTTCGGGTCATGATCGGCGTGTTCGACGTACGCAAACCTTACCTGGACAGGGATGCCACCCAACTGTTCCGCCGCGTTGGAAGGATCCGCCACCGCGGCATTGAGATATCATTATCGGGGACCATAACCGGGGGCCTCACAGTGGTGGCCGGAGCTATATTCCTGAAGGCTCGCGCTTCCGGTTTGACTGTAGACCAGTGCACAATTGGGAAGTTCCCCCCGGCCGTTTTCCACGCACAGTTCAGCTAAATGTCGAGTATCCACCTCCCGCCTGGAACGGAATCTCTGTTGACGCGGAAGTGCAAAATCAAGGCGCAAGGTTTGCTGACCGCCTCAACACATTCAAGATTAAGTCGTTCACATCGCTAGATCTCGACGCACGCTACCAATTCGAGCTTTACGAGCAGCCGGCTTCTTTACTTGTTGAGCTGTCGAATGTCACCAACCTCTACACATGGAACGTATTCGGCTCCCAAGGTTGGTATTTTCCCAGCACACGCATCGACTATCGGCGCGCTTCTCGACCGACTTCTAAGGAATCAAGTTAGCCCTTAAGATCCCGCTTGCGGCGAAACGCGGCGCCGCCATAAACCGCCGCAGGACCAAGTGTCTCCTCGATGCGGATAAGCTGGTTGTATTTCGCAAGGCGGTCGGACCGCGACAGCGAGCCCGTCTTGATCTGACCGCAATTTGTCGCTACCGCAATATCGGCTATGGTTGAATCTTCAGTTTCACCCGAGCGATGTGATACCACAGCGGTATAACCGGCCTTATGCGCCATCTCGACAGCGGCCAGAGTCTCCGTAAGCGTTCCGATCTGATTTACCTTGATGAGAATGGAATTCCCCAACCCCTTATCAATGCCATCGGCCAACCGCTGGGGGTTGGTCACAAACAGATCGTCGCCGACCAGCTGAACTTTGTCGCCCATTGCTTTAGTCAACGCCGCCCAACCCCTGAAATCGCCCTCAGCCATGCCGTCCTCTATGGAGACGATGGGGTATTTTTTCGCCAAGTCAGCGTAAAACTTCACCATGCCGTCGGCGGTTAGCTTCTCGCCCTCGCCTTTCATGTCGTACTTGCCTTTGGCATAGAACTCGGTGGATGCCGCATCCAAAGCCAACACAATATCCTGCCCCGCTTTGTACCCCGCCACTTTGATCGCCTTCATAATAAAGGCCAATGCAGCATCGGCACTTTTCAAATTAGGCGCGAAACCGCCCTCATCGCCAACGTTGGTGTTGTACCCTGCGGCCTTTAGCTGTTTCTTTAACGCCTGAAAAATTTCCGCCCCCATGCGGATTGCATCGGCCATAGTTGGCGCGCTGACAGGCATGATCATAAATTCTTGAACATCAATTGGATTGTCTGCATGGGCGCCGCCGTTGAGAATGTTCATCATGGGTACCGGGAGCACGTGTGCGTTGGCGCCGCCGATATACCGGTACAAAGGAAGTCCTGCGTCCATTGCGGCCGCCTTCGCGGTGGCCAGGGAAACTCCTAGAATCGCATTCGCCCCGAGACGCCTTTTATTGAGCGTGCCGTCCAACTCGATCATTGCTTGATCTATCTTTGATTGATCGCTTGCGTCCAAGCCAGCCAGAGCCGCGTGTAACTCTCCGTTAACTGTTGCCACGGCTTTCAGAACGCCCTTACCGCCGTACCGTTTTTTGTTTCCATCGCGCAGCTCCGCTGCCTCGTGTGCGCCGGTTGACGCCCCCGACGGCACTGCCGCCCGGCCAAATGCGCCGCTTTCCAGCGTGACATCTACTTCAACTGTGGGGTTGCCGCGGGAATCGACAATTTCACGGCCAATGATATCGATAATGGCGCTCATCAGGCGTCTCCTAGTCAGCACAATGTGCTGGGTAAATGCGGGAAAAGCGCCAAGAGGTCAAGTACAGACGAAATCCGTCAGGCGAGAGCCGATCTATGCTTTGGGTGACGCCGAAACCAAGACACAGCGTATCCGCATATAGGCACAATTTTCAGTCCACGATCCTCCGCATGAGCCACGACGCCCTCCATCAGCGCCCCGCTGCGCCGGTGCCGCGCAAAGCCAGAGGAGTCTCTATTTACGGAATCGTGATTTGCTCGCTGGAAAGCTCATAGTTGGCGAACGCCACTTCACCATTTTCAACAAATTCAAAGCGGCCTAAGCCCACATTGTCGGAAACAGGAGGCATCGATTAGGTAAGACTCACGGGATTGGCTTTCGCGACCGCGTCAAAGGCCTTCAGCACTGCCAGTATGCCCGGCATGTCTTTCAGATGAATCATATTCGGCCCGTCAGACGGCGCATTGCCCGGGTCCGGATGGGTTTCCAAAAAAATCGCCGCCACACCCACCGATACCGCTGCCCGGGCAATCACCGGGGCGAATTCGCGCTGGCCGCCGGAACTCGTACCTTGGCCGCCCGGCTGCTGCACGGCATGGGTCGCGTCCATGACAATCGGGTAGCCGGTCTGCGCCATAATCGGTAGACTGCGCATATCTGTTACCAGCGTGTTGTAGCCGAAGGATACACCACGCTCGGTGATGAGAACGCGTTCATTACCAGTAGACGTCACCTTAGACACGACGTGTGCCATATCCCAGGGTGCAAGAAATTGCCCCTTCTTCACATTGATCGCGGCCTTGGTTTTCCCCGCCGCTAGCAGCAAGTCCGTCTGGCGGCACAGGAAGGCGGGGATCTGCATGACATCGACAACTTCGGAAACCGCCTCGCAGTGCTCAATCTCGTGAATATCCGTGAGCACAGGAATGCCCAAAGACTCTCGAATTTCAGAAAATACCGGCAACGACTCACTCAACCCCAAACCGCGCTTTCCCTTGAGACTAGTACGGTTTGCTTTGTCAAAAGAGGTCTTGTAAACCAGCTGCATGCCTGCCGATGCTGCAATTTCCTTCAACGCCGTCGCAACCTCAAGCGCGTGCTCACGGCTCTCCATTTGGCACGGCCCGGCAATCAGCACCAACGGCAAATCGTTGCCGAAGCTTACGGCTCTAACTTTTACATGGCGCGCTGCCGTTGCCGCAGTTGATGACATAGAATGCTCCGATGGTCCGTTGGGGTTAGCCGCTAAAGGAGTGTATTACACCAGACGCGACTGCCGCACAGCCGCTGTAATGAAAGATGTGAATAAGGGATGTGGGTCTAATGGTTTGGATTTCAACTCCGGGTGAAACTGCACGCCGATAAACCACGGGTGCTCTGGGTACTCCACCATCTCAGGGAGCACACCATCCGGCGACATGCCGCCAAACACCATTCCCGCGTTTTCCAGCTGTTCCCTGTAGTTAATATTAACTTCATAACGATGGCGGTGCCGCTCGGAGATATCCTTTGCATTACCATAGATTTCTGCCACACGTGTACCGCGCGTGATCACGCAGGGATAGGCACCAAGACGCATCGTCCCGCCTTTTTCGTCTCCGGCCGAGCGCCGCTGCACGTCATTTCCCCTCACCCATTCACTCGTCAAGCCCACCACCGGATGCGAGGTCTTACCGAATTCCGTCGAACTTGCATTTTTTAAATCGGCAACGTTGCGCGCCGCCTCGATCACCGCCATCTGCATTCCAAAGCAAATGCCGAAATAGGGCACGCCCCGTTCCCGAGCGAAACGAGCGGCTTGTATTTTGCCTTCCGCGCCGCGCTCGCCGAAGCCACCCGGCACAAGAATGCCATGGACGTGCTCCAGGTGCGCCACGGCGTCTTCCTGCTCAAAAATTTCTGAATCGATCCAGTCGAGTTTCACGCAGACATGATTCGCAATCCCGCCATGCTCCAATGCTTCGGAAAGAGACATATAGGCATCCTTCAACTGCACATACTTACCGACGACGGCGATAGTAACCTCGCCCTCCGGTTTGCGCACAACATCGACAATGCTTTGCCACCGTTTCAGGTCGGGGTCGCCGCCGGGCGGGAGGTCGAAGTACCGGCACACTTCAATATCCAGCCCCTCGTCGTGATAGGAGATCGGAACCTGGTAAATGGTGTCCACATCCCTCGCAGGAATGACCGCGCGTTCCTTTACATTGCAAAATAGAGCAATCTTCCGCCGATCAGCCTCGGGCAATGGGCGATCAATGCGGCACATAAGAATATCCGGCTGAATGCCGACTCCGAGCAGTTCCTTGACCGAGTGCTGAGTTGGTTTTGTTTTGAGTTCCCCGGCAGCAGAGATGTATGGCACGAGGGTGAGGTGCATGAATAGGGCGCGCTCCGCCCCCAGTTCATTGCCAAGCTGACGTATAGCTTCCAGGAACGGTAAGCTCTCGATATCGCCCACGGTTCCGCCGATCTCGCATAGGACGAAGTCCTCGCCCGCAATATCGGCCTGGACGAATTCCTTAATAGCGTCGGTAACGTGAGGAATAACCTGCACCGTGGCGCCTAGGTAATCCCCGCGTCGTTCATTGGCAATTACGGTAGAATAAATCCGCCCAGTGGTCACATTGTCGGATTGGCGGGACGGAACGCCGGTGTAGCGTTCGTAGTGACCAAGATCGAGATCGGTTTCAGCTCCGTCGTCAGTGACGTACACTTCACCGTGCTGGTAAGGGCTCATCGTGCCAGGGTCAACGTTCAGGTAAGGATCCAATTTTCGCAGGCGCACCTTATAGCCGCGCGCCTGGAGCAACGCGCCGAGTGCTGCAGAACAAAGACCTTTACCTAGGGAGGAGACCACGCCGCCGGTTATAAAAATGAAACGCGTCATGGGCCGCTAATGTACCTTATTCGGAAGCGGCGGCAAGCACAGCGTTGGCGATTGAGCAACACTCGCCATGAAAAAATGGTGGTGGCAGGAGTGGCGTTGCGCGGATCATGAGGTTTCCGCACGTCGCCGCTCACTCGTTAGGAACCGTGGGCACTTGAGGCTCTAGATTTGGCGCAAGGTTTGGCGCAAGCGATGATGCCGGATCAGCCTGCGGCACCTGTACGCTCTCGCTCACGCTCGGTACAGCCTCCATCCCACCTACCGACAAATCTAGAATAGACGATGAACCCATTTGCTGTTTGGCGATTACCGCTAAGCCCAAACTAGTGGCAAAGAATGTGATGCCCAAAAATGTAGTCGCACGCGTCAAAGGGTTGGCACGTGACCGGGGTCGCATAAGGTTGTTGACCGAAACGCCTCCTCCGCCCATACCGCCCATGGCGCTGGAATCGGTCTTCTGAAGTAGAACTAGCCCAATCATCGAAAGCGTGATCAGCAGGTGAATGACCAGAACGACATTTTCCATTGTACCTCGGGTGCTCCGCAGGGCTAGCGCCAACCCACTAGACCGCTAGCTTGGCTTAGATTTGGCGGTCTTTTAGTCCTTTTGGGGCATGAACGCTAGGGCTTTTTACCCCCTCTCGTAGCGCCTCATATAGGATGGCCGCGGGTCTTTTCAAACTAGCGTGGGCCGCGTCCTTAAGTACAAGCTTCAACGATGCTCCAAAAATCATCCACATTCAGGCTGGCGCCTCCCACCAGTGCGCCATTTACGCCTGATGTACGCAGTATAGATGCAGCGTTGGTCCCATTGACCGATCCGCCATACAGAATCCGCAATTCATCTGCCGCCCCGCGAGTCTGGCCGAATGTTTTGCGAATCTGTGCGTGGGCCGTTGCAATATCTTCTTCGGTCGCCGTTCGGCCCGTGCCAATAGCCCAGACCGGCTCATAGGCGACAACGACGTGCTCTGAGCGAGCATCGCCGGGAATCGAACCCGAAATCTGCGTGGAGATCACGTCGGCCGTCATATCAGCCTCCCTTTCCGCCTCTGTTTCTCCAACGCATATGATAGGTGTGAGGTGCGCGTCCAGCGCCGCTTGGGCTTTTGCCTTTACGGCGGGGTTTGTTTCACCGTGATCAGCGCGCCGCTCAGAATGACCAACGATGACAAATTTGCACCCGAGAGCCGCCAAAAGTGGCGCAGCGACGTCGCCGGTATGTCGCCCTTTTTTGCTGGTATGACAGTCCTGTGCCCCTAGGTGTACTGGCCCGCCCAAAAGGACCGCAGCGACAATAGCCAACAGCGGCGTCGGCGGGCACAGTACGATGTCTGTAACAGTGTGCGCTAACGCCACGCGAGCGCTAATCCCGGACGCTAGACTCTCCGCAGTGTCCGGCAACCCGTTCATCTTCCAATTTCCGGCGATCAAATACACAGCGCCCCCTTTCCTTCCCCTTTAACTAACCCCACATTGGTTGCCGCCTAGCTAGCGCGGTTTCACACTACCCGCAAAGCGTTCCCGCCAGAAAAAGCAATTGAAACCACGCCTTCGGTGTGCTTGCCGGGCCGCACCCCGGCACTTATGATGCAAGCGACTTTATTCGAAATATAGCAGAGATATAGCCATGATTTCATCGCTGCGAGACGCCGTCCGCGAAAGTCTCCTACTCAAGGGTTTCATCGGCATTATGATGATCAGCTTCGGGGTTTGGGGCGTCGGCGATTTCATCGGTACGGGCGCCTTAGACCCAGGCATTGTCGTTAAGGTCGGCCCCACCGAGATCAGCACTCTCGAATTTCAGCGTCGCTTCGATCAAGAATTAAACCGCTTCAAAGAAGAGGTGGGAAGCGAGACCGCACGAAGTGACGGAGTAAAGCGATCCATTGCTAACGCGTTGATACAAGATATCATGCAGACGGCTACAGTTAATGCCGCGGCGCAAGAATTAGGAATCGTCATTCCTCTGCAGCGTCTTCAGTCAAACCTTTTCAAAGAACCAGCCTTTCAGAACAGCGTGGGCACGTTCGATCAAGGGCGTTTCGCGGATGCCTTATACCAAAACAAACTCACGGAATCTCAATTCTTGGATATGTTGACGGCTGATCTTCGACGGTCGACGATGATCTCTCCGGTTATTGCAAATGCCGGCGCACCCGAATACCTCGTCGACAACCTGTTTACCTACCGCAACGAAACCCGAGTAGCAGATACGCTGTTGGTAACCGCCGCCTCGCTCACCGACGAGGACTTACCAACAGGGGAGGAGTTGGAAGCACTCTATGAACAAAACATTCATGCATATACGGCGCCCGAGTACCGGAAAGTAACCGCACTTAGTATCGAGGCGGAACATTTTCACTCCGCCGACAGCATCACTGACGCCGATGCCAAAGCCCGTTATGAGGAGACTGCTACCCGCTACCGCACCCCCGGAACTCGCCACGTCTACCAACTTGTTTTTGACACGCGGGAACAAGCCACGTCGGTCAGAGACCAACTGGAACCCAACGACGATTTGGCTGTGCTAGCCGCTAAGGCCAGCGTACCGGAACCCATTGATTTGGGCGATTTTGCCCTCGGCACTCCCGTCGCCAACATGATGGGAGACGCCTATAATTTACCCATCAGTGAGGTCAGCCAACCCGTTGAAACCGACCTTGGTTGGCACCTGTTTCAAATCTCGTCTGAAACGCGCGAAGAAGTTATTCCATTCGAAGACGTCAAAGACGAGATTCGTCAATCAATGCTGGATGAAAGCGGAATGGATGCGGTCTATAAGGCTTCCGTGGACCTTGAAGATGCCATCGCTGGTGGCATACCACTTAGAGAGGTTTCTGAATTCCTAGGTGGAAAAATTGTCGAAATCACATCTATGGATCGGGACGGAATGGATGCGCGCGGTTTGGAGGCGTCTAATATCTTCGACCGCGCAAACTTCATCAATGCGGCATTCTCCACCCCTGAGGGCCAAGTGTCACAGCTTTTGGATACCCCTTCCCGCACAGGCTACTACGTTATTCATGTAGACTCAGTGACGCCGCCAACGCCAAAACCTTTGGAGGACGTACGGCTAGCCGTCGTGACCTTATGGGAAAAGCAGGCCCGGGTATCTAAAGCGCAGAAGATTGCAGAAAAACTAATGTCCCACATCGGGCCCGCATCGAAGTATTCAGAATTGGCGGCAAGGCACAACAATGTATCGTACGCTCCGCTGGGACCAATCACTCGGTTTGGAGAAGGCCTGCAAAGCTATCACATCGTGGACAGCCGCCGCATCAGTCCCGCCCTTCTTGAGAAATTGTTTTCCGCGCAAGCCGGAGATGTTATTTCCGCGCCTGTTGTTGAAGGCTTCGTGGTTGCCCGCGTAAAGGAAATCATTTCCCCTAATGCGGAAGGTGCTCTCCTTAACGCTCAAATGCGGCTCAGAGCGACAGTGGTAAATGCGATGCGAGAGGACCTTGCCGATCAGATCGTGCAAGCCTTTGCAACCCGATATCCCGCCGAGATTAATAACGAAGTGATCGACCAGACCCTCGCATTGCGCTAGTACGCGACGGCGTGACGACCACGCTGCTCGAAAGCCGCCTCATGGATATTTCCCCCGGTCGAACTGAATTCGCCTCCACCTATGGTGCGGGTCGGTCTCAAGTCATGTGGAGCGAGTTGCCTTCAGACGTAGATACACCGGTTTCCGCGATGCTCAAATTGGGCCAGGAAAAACCCTTCACGGCGTTGTTTGAATCCGTGCAAGGCGGAGCGGTACGCGGACGATATTCATTTATCGCACTTCAGCCGGACGTCGTATGGCGCTCTAACGGCGAGCATGCAGAAGTATGTCGAGCAATCACCTCGAAGACACCGACGTACACTGAAGACGACAAACCGACGCTCGCGTCGCTTAGGGCCCTGATCAAAGACTCTCGTATCGAACTTCCCGATCACATCCCACCCATGGCGGCTGCCCTCATCGGTTTTATGGGCTACGACACAATTCGCCTCGTGGAGAACATCCCCAATGCAAACCCCGATACGTTGGGAATCCCCGAAGGCATGTTCATGCGCCCCACAATTACGGTCATTTTTGACAATGTCGACGATGTGTTGACCATCGTGACACCAGTATACCCTCACAAAGACGTGAGCGTGGATTTGGCCTTCGAGAACGGCCAAAAACGAATCTTCGATACAGTGGCGGCACTCGATAAGTCGCTAACGCACGACGCTCAGGCGTCGTCAGTCCGCTTCGATGAGCCCATATCCAACACCGGTCGGGCCGGTTATCACGATATGGTGCTACGTGCTAAGGAGTACATCAGCGCTGGAGATATCTTTCAGGTGGTTCCCTCTCAGCGGTTCAGGTTGCCTTTCACCCTTCCCTCGTTCTCTTTGTATCGGTCGCTAAGACGGTTAAATCCATCGCCGTTTCTTTTTCATCTAAATATGGATGGGTTTGCCGTCGTCGGCTCGAGCCCTGAGATTCTCGTGCGCCTGCGTGACGGCAAGGTTACCGTCCGGCCTATTGCCGGCACGCGCCCGCGCGGAAAGACCCCGGCCGAAGATCAGGCCTTGGCGAACGACCTACTTGGAGATCCGAAAGAACGCGCCGAGCATCTAATGCTCCTCGATCTCGGGCGTAATGATGTGGGACGTGTATGCAAGACCGGCACGCTCAAGGTCACCGAACACATGGTGATCGAGTACTACAGCCACGTCATGCACATCGTATCCAACGTCGAAGGGGAAATCGACCCTACCCATGATGCGATGGACGCCCTTATGGCTGGGTTCCCTGCTGGCACGGTGTCTGGCGCACCCAAAATTCGAGCTATGGAAATCATCGATGAACTGGAAATTGAGCGCCGCAGTTTTTACGCCGGCGCCGTTGGTTATCTTTCGTCAAACGGTGATATGGATACTTGCATCGCGCTGCGCACAGCGCTCATTAAAGACGGAGAGATTGTAATTCAGGCAGGCGGCGGTGTAGTTGCCGACAGTGATCCGGAGGCCGAGTTTCAAGAAAGTAACAACAAGGCCCGCGCACTCGTCCGCGCCGCCCAAGAGGCAATCCGATACTTTTCAGGCGGAAACACACACTAACGCTTAGCACCGGAACGAATTACCGCGCCATCCGAAATGATATCGGGTACGGCGGTTTGTCGGTAATGCGGCAGGTAATCGTAGTTTTTCTCTCCAACTGAAGAAAACGATTAAAAGTGGTGCCGTAAAAAAACACAGACTCCTGTCCATTCTGCCAACGATTCAAGACCATAGTTAGCGTCAATTTCGTGAAGTTTTCGTCCGCAATTGCGGGCTTGGACCATTCCTCAGCGATACGGTCGATGCAAACCTGCTGATGCTCGCAAACCTCTTCCGATACCTCGCTCACAAATGACCGGTCATATTCCTGCGCCACGGAGAGTGCTGACACAGAGCATGTGATAGCCACTGCCGAGGCTACAATTAAGACGTACTTCATCGTTGCGGACCCTCGCCAATACTACGCCTTACGCATCTATAGCCTGTGCAGGATATGTAAGCATATTTGGAGCGTCAATCCGTCGCGAGGCCATTGAAAGACATCGGTTTGGGACTTTACCGGGAACCGCTCTATCCCGACTGCTTACTCCCATGTTGCAAGCGCCGCCTTAGCACTTCCGTGATGGGAACAAGTGCTATTCCCTCGTCTTGCAGTGTCGGCAGCCACTGCCGTAGGGCGTCAATGGTCGCGTCGTGGGGATGACCGATGCCAACGGCGAAGCCGCGCCAGCTGCTCAAGAATAGCGACTACGCTGTCCACGTTATCCAAAAATACATCTCTCTCAACGTAAGGAACACCGACCACCGCCGCTGCCGCAGATCCCGCGCTATCAACAGTGGTTTTCGAATCAAGCCACATAAGGCCGCGCGCCTTTAATTCTTTCATGACCAGAGTCATGCGAGCAGCGTCCGCCGTAAACTTACTTCCCATATGGTTGTTGATGCCGACATAGCCTCGCCAGCTATCCAAGTAGTCGGCAAGATGTCGGCTGATTGCGGCGCCGTTCATGGTGGTCAGCAGCGCACCGGGACCTGGGTCCTCGTTTGGGTCAACAGGCTCCATCGGCAAATGTCCCATGACCTCATGACCTGCTTTATGGGCACGCACGACCAAATCGGTCAATCCATCCGCATAAGTCATCAGAGATACAGTGAGCGGTCCCTCCAACTCCATCATTCTCAATGATCTGGCGCGGTCGAGGCCCATGTCATCAATGACGATTGCAACAACCGGGATACCCGCGGGGCGGGACTGGAGACCGCGTAGGCCAACAGCGGTGATCCCTCGCGTACCGAGTGCTCAGGCACCGCTGGCGCCCAGGCCCGGCGGGCGTAGTCGCCTAAAAAAATCAGGCACCAACCGCCCAACGAGACCACCCTCACCTCCATAGGGCCGGTTGTTGAGAAATTGCGGTGGCCAAAACTGCTGACGCGGGTCTCCCGCCTGCTCGTCGCTCTGAGATGGGGTAGGAACGGCTGCAGGCATAGGGCGCATTGCAAGGTCCAAACTAGTACCCATCACGATCACGAAACCTGCTAGGGCAAAAACGGCAGCCATGAGAAAGCCCAGACGCACTTTCTGTCCCTTTCTGTTTTTTCCGGCCTGGTATTTATTGTCGGTGCTAACCATTTGCCGCTCTACATCCCTCCCGAGGGGGTATCTAAACCATGATTACCCAAAGGTCCATCGGCGCCCATTATGCTTCACATTTCCGAACGAGCGGGTCGCCTTGACGCTATCCTCAGTGGGGGGCATGTTGATCTCATGCAAGAGGGCCGTGAGACAATGACAAGGCCGAATCCATGACCACGCAATATCTGCTGATCGATAACTACGACAGTTTTACATATAACTTGTGGCATTTTTTCGGTGAACTTGGCGCCGACGTGATTGTTCGCCGCAACGACAAGATCTCGATTGACGAGGTTCTTGCCATGGAACCAGCAGGCATTCTCCTGTCTCCAGGCCCCTGCGATCCGGACCGTGCGGGAATATGCGTGCCGTTGATCAAGGCGGCCGCCGGAAAGATTCCCATCTTTGGTGTCTGCCTCGGGCTCCAATCCATAGGCCAAGCGTACGGAGGCAAGATTGTTCGCGCACCCCTCCCTATGCATGGCAAAGTCAGCACAATCTCCCATACGAGCCATCGAATGTTTACCGATGTACCGAGTTCTTTCACCGCAACGCGCTATCATTCACTTGTAGTGGACCGGGATACGGCGCCGGAGGAATTGGAAATTACGGCGCAATCCGATGACGGCCTCATCATGGGGCTTGCACATCGCACCGACGCTGTAACCGGCGTACAATTCCACCCAGAAAGCATTGCATCGCAATTCGGGCATCGCATCCTTCGTAATTTCCTGGTGTCAACCGGTTTGAATGCGCGCCCCGAACCTCCGCCACCATTCAGTGTTCAATCCACTCCCACTCCCACCGCAAATCCATGACAGATCTCAAAACCTTTTTGATCAAAATTGCTAAGGGTGGAGAGCTCAACGAAACTGAGTCCGAAGCAGCATTTGAAGTGCTTATGTCAGGAACCGCGACCCCGGCCCAGGTCGGAGCATTCCTCATGGCCTTACGCGTTCGCGGCGAGGCTATCTCGGAACTGACGGGCGCCGCACGAATTATGCGGGCCAAATCTTTAAAAGTGGAAGCACCTCCAGGTGCCGTCGACACCTGCGGTACCGGCGGCGACGGCGCCGGTACCTTCAATATCTCGACGGCAGCTGCGCTGGTGACCGCAGCCTGCGGCGTCCCGGTGGCCAAGCACGGCAATCGCGCAATGTCGTCGAAATCCGGCACCGCCGATGTCTTGGCCGCCCTGGGAGTCAACCTGGACGCCACGCCGGAGTTGATCGCACGGGCGCTGCGTGAAGCTAACATTGGGTTCCTCTTTGCACCGCGTCATCATAGCGCCACGAAGCATGTGGCACCTGTGCGCCAAGAGCTAGGAACACGGACCATATTCAATCTTATCGGTCCGTTATCGAACCCCGCAGGTGCCAAACGCCAATTGCTCGGCGTATTCGCCCACAAGTGGATCGTTCCCATGGTCGAAACGCTTGCCCGGCTCGGCTCCGAACGTGCCTGGGTCGTGTACGGCAGCGACGGATTGGACGAGATAACGACGACAGGCCCGACATTTGTTGCCGAACTGAAGGGCGATAAGATAAGCACGTTCGAGATTGTACCCGAGGATGCTGGCCTTAAACGGGCCAACCCCAAAGACTTGAAAGGCGGCGATGTCGAAGCCAACGCATCTGCCCTGAAGTCCCTGCTGCACGGCCGGGGTGGACCTTACCGAGATATCGCCGTTCTGAATGCGGGCGCTGCACTGGTGATCGCCGAAAAAGCGGCAGACATTAAGGCTGGGGCGGTGATGGCGCTCGACGCCATCATGAGCGGAAAAGCGGCAAAGACCCTGGCCGCACTAGTGGCGATTACCCATGGGCGAGCACCGTGAGCGACGTTCTTGCTAGAATTTGTGCCATCAAAAGAGATGCGATTGCACGCCGCAAGGCATGTGCTCCCCTCGCTGAAGTCGAATCAGCGATCAGGGACGCACCACCTGTACGAGATTTCGCCGCAGCAATGACGGCGAAAAATAAGGGTGGTGCCTATGCCCTCATCGCAGAAATCAAAAGGGCGTCGCCATCGGCAGGCCGTATTCGGGAGGATTTCAACCCCGCCCAGTTGGCGGGCGCATATGAGACTGGCGGTGCAGCGTGTCTAAGCGTTTTAACGGAGGAAGATCACTTCTCGGGACAAGATTCTCACCTCAAGGACGCGCGATCGGCAGTCAGTCTGCCAATTCTGCGTAAGGATTTCATGCTGGAGCCCTATCAAGTAGCCGAAGCGCGAGCTATTGGAGCTGACTGCATTCTTCTCATCATGGCGGCACTAAATGACTCGCTGGCAATCGAACTAGAGTCATGTGCGCTATCGCATGGCATGGCAGTCCTCATTGAAGTCCACGACGAACTCGAACTCGAACGGGCGGTTAAACTGAAATCTCCGCTCATTGGCGTTAACAACCGCAATCTAAAAACGCTTCAAACAGACCTAGCCGTGACAGAACGTTTGGCGGCGCTCCTCCCGGCAGGTCGCGTTGTGATCTCTGAAAGCGGCCTAAAAACGCAGGCCGATGTAACTCGGATGGCGCGTTGCGGTGTGCGTCGGTTTTTGATCGGAGAATCCTTGATGCGCCAGCCGGACGTTGAAACTGCCACTCGGACGCTTGTTGAAGCGGAATACGTGCATGCCTAAAGCAGAGCGAAAAACGAAAGGAAAGCTTACCCATTTTGACCGCAGTGGTAACGCGGTCATGGTCGACGTCTCTGCAAAGCCGTCGTCCGTTCGCCTAGCGGTGGCCAGGGGCTCGGTATTTATGCACCCGGAGACCCTCGCGCTGATCGAAGACCGTAGAGTCAAAAAGGGGGATGTTCTCGCCGTTGCTCAGCTGGCCGGCATCACAGCAGCAAAACGAACACCGGACATGATCCCCCTCTGCCACCCGGTTTCCCTCTCATCGGTCGCCGTCGATCTGGCTTGCGACAAAAAGGAAAGCGCCGTGCACATTACGGCGACCTGCAAGTTAACCGGTCAGACGGGCGTAGAAATGGAGGCGCTCACGGCGGTATCCGCGGCAGCGCTGACAGTTTACGACATGTGCAAATCGGCCGACCGCAGCATGCGCCTTACCAACATCCGATTGACAAAAAAGTCCGGTGGAAAATCTGGCACCTTCACGCAGGAATAGCTCCGTGGCCGCGCCCCTGATTTCTGTAGCGGACGCGCGCCGCGTCATCGTCTCTAGCCTCGAACCGCTGGGAACTGAAAACCTAGAGCTCGAGCGCGCGTTGGGACGTGTACTAGCGAAAGATGCCGTTGCGCGCGTTTCTCACCCACCGGCGGACGTCTCGGCCATGGACGGCTACGCGGTTCGCATAGCCGACGTGCCATCCACACCAACGAAGTTAAAAGTTGTCGGAGAGTCCGCGGCGGGCCATCCGTGGAAGGGAGAGCTTCTTGAAGGCGAAGCTGTCCGCATATTCACAGGCGCCTATGTGCCCGAAGCAGCCGACACTATCGTTATTCAAGAAAACGCGATCGCGGAGGAGGATGAGTCCGTATCCATAATCGAGCGCCCTGCGACAGGAAAAAACATCCGCCTGCACGCGCAGGACTTCCACAGCGGAGATACTGTGTTGATCGCGCCGCGCCGATTGGCGGCCAGGGATATCGGACTGCTTGCCGCCATGAACCTTTCCAAAATCACCCTGTTCCGCTGTCCCCGCGTAGGCATTCTCTCGACCGGTGACGAAATAGTGCTCCCGGGCGAAACGATCAGCGAGGGACAAATTGTGTCCGCAAATGGCCCGGGGCTATGCGCTTTTGTAGAATCTCAGGGTGCCGAGGCCGTTCACCTCGGCGTAGTTCCTGATGATCTGGATGCCCTGCAGGAGGCGCTTAGCGCCGTCGACCAAATAGACCTTCTGGTTACAAGTGGCGGCGTCTCGGTAGGTGATCACGATTTGCTCAAGCGCGTCATGATCGAGAACGGTCTACAAATAGGTTTCCACAAGGTCGCAATGCGGCCTGGTAAGCCATTGTTGTTTGGTCATTTTAAGCAAATGCCTTTTATGGGACTCCCGGGAAACCCAGTGTCGGCTATGGTTTGTGCCATTCTTTTCCTCGGCCCGGCACTCGCCGTATTGCAGGGCTTGCCCGGAAGCCCACCGGAAGCCGTCGCCGCCCACCTAAACATGGCTATGAGGGCGAACGACGAGCGGGAAGCCTACGTCCGCGCCGTGTTACAGCACGGTCAGTCCGGCCTCCCGACGGTTTCCGTGCTGCCCACACAAGACAGCGCGATGGTCGCTGCCTTGGCCACGGCTAACGCTTTGATTATCCGTCCGCCCCGCGCGCCAGCCGCGGAACCAGGCGATACTGTGCTGGCGATCCCCCTTGCCTGACCCGCCAATCCCGTCAGGGGCCCTCGCGACCCGCGAGCCGCGGCACCATATTAAGCAGTCCCAAGACCCCCTGACCTACCCGATTATCCGTCCGCATTATTTGTCTGATCCGGACGACATTCGGGTGATGATCGAGGGGTTCAGGCACACGCGGCGCATCTTCGGCACATCCGCGTTCGCGCGCCACAATGTGGTTGAGACGCAGCCGGGCGCAGCCGTGAACACCGACGGCGAAATTGAACACTTCACACGAACCATGGGTTCGTCACTGTATCACCCGGTCGGCACCTGCGAGATGGGTACCGACCCCAAAGCGGTTGTCGATCCCCTCTTGAAGGTCGCGGGCTTAGAGGGCCTTCGGCCGTCCCGGCAAGGGTCGGTGGTAGATGCATCTATTATGCCCTACACCACGACGGGAAACCCCAACGCCCCGACGATCATGATTGCCGAAAAAGGCTCGAGCATGATCAAGGAGGACGCGAAAAACCTAGAACCAGTATAATTAAATATATTATGGCATAAAATTTGGTGCAGACGCCGCCTGGCTCCCAACACGGCCTTGACGCTTAACCAGAACCAAAGTAGAACAAATATAGGTTTCTGATTTGTTCTCATTGGCGGGTTCATCATGCTGACCAAGAAACAACACCAACTCCTCGTCTTCATTCACGAACGTATGAACCAGGATGGCGTCGCTCCCTCTTTCGACGAAATGAAGGAGGCGCTGGAGCTCCACTCAAAATCTGGCATCCATCGCCTTATTATGGCCCTGGAGGAACGCGGTTTTCTTCGCCGCCTGCCCCACCGCGCGCGCGCGGTGGAAGTGGTGAAGCTTCCGGAAAACGTGCCAGCTCGCCAAATTTGCAACCAATGGGCCAGCTCGCCAAATTTGCAACCAATGTCATCACCGGAAATTTCACCGGCGCCATGGCGGGAGCACCAGTGAACACAGACGTGCCTGAAATAGTTGACCTGCCGCTTTATGGCAGAATCGCTGCCGGCACACCTATCGAGGCTCTGCGCGACCCCACGGAGCATATCGGGGTACCCGGCGCCATGCTGGGAGGTGGCGATCACTACGCCTTGACCATCGAAGGAGACTCGATGATCGATGCGGGAATCTACGATGGCGATACCATCGTCGTTAAACGCTGCGACACCGCCGACAATGGCACCATCGTCGTTGCCCTGGTGGACAACGAGGAAGCCACGTTGAAACGGCTACGCCGCAAAGGCGAGTCCATCGCCCTTGAGCCCGCGAACCAATCTTACGAAACCCGTATTTTTGGTCCAGACCGGGTCAAGGTGCAGGGTCGCCTGGTGGGATTGCTCCGGAATTATTGAGCGGCGTCTTACCGCGTCCAAATACGGTTACTGGCTGATTCAACACCGGAGTAAGCGCACGCCCCTTTTTTTGAAACAAAAGGCGTGCGATCCGCCGCACCTCAAATCGATAATGTCGTAGATATCTCCCTTGCAACAAAGATCATAAACTACCACGGTGATGATGATAACATCGACGGCGCTGTAATCTTCCGCAATAGCGTTGGCGCGAAATGCGATGAGTATCCGCTGCCCTGCTCTCGTAAATATGCATCCGTCCGCGTCACACCTCAGGCTCAGACTCTCGTTGCTTGTCCCCGACGTTGGCCAGGATTGCGGGTGACCATAAGCACAATAAGATTTCTATTCACCCTTAACGCAGAACGCCAAATTCGGTGCGTACGGAACTGTACAAACACGGCACTCATGACCAATTGTATCGAGAAGCGCATTGGTCACCCCGGGATAGTACTCCTCGTTTAGACTATGAATAACGACCACACCGCCCTTAGGCATGCGAGGCCATAATAATTCAATTGCTAGCTTCGTTGGCTCGTATAAATTCATCGTTAGATAGATCATACTCGCCAGTAGTCGTTTGTTTGCATCCAAATACTGTGGAAGTGTTTTCGTGATATCACCCTTGACCAATTTGACTTTCGGGATAGGCCCTAAGGGCCGGTTTTCATCATATAGTTGAATAAGTTCATTCAATTGGCCTTCAGCCTTTGATGCAGCGAACCCCCCAACTCGTAACGATTTATAGTCACGGTCAGATCGATCTTTTGCTCCAATCTTCGGGTACCCTTCAAACGTATCGAAACCAATAATTTCCCGCGTATGGTTGTACGGCTCGACAGTGGCGGATATATTGGCGAGGGTCATGAACCCGACGCCATAGTAAACCCCAAAATAGTAGATATTGCCTTTTACAAACTCAATCCGTTTAAATACTTCCCACCGCGCCAAAATATAGCTCATCTCCTGCCTACGCACGAAAGCCGGGAGATTACCTATTTTTTGACCTGGTGAAACCTGCCAGGCATCCATTAGCTGGGCCATGCGCTCGATCTGCCGGAGTTCGTTCTTTGATGACCGCTCAGTTTGTGACTCATATCCTGACATAATCGAATAACCCCTAAGGTGTAACCGGGTTCAACGCAAGCGGGCCCTACATCAATTCGGTTGGAGCAAAAACAGACTGTCGTCCAGAACGTTAATTGTTGGCTCGCCGCCAAGCCCGGTCACGGACGATGCGTATTTGAGCTCCGCCAACATTTCCTCTGAAGATGCTGTCATTTTTTCTTTGTACATATGTCCACGCGTTGCAGGCGTAAGTCGCGCTCCTCTAAGTTTGAAAACATAGGACGTATTAGGCTCCACATTCAGATTTTCTAACAAGCGGATCAAGAAGTTACCAGTATGCTGGCTTACCTTAGTATCTCTAAATCCCGGCAAATGCTTAGATAGCGCATTCCGGTACTTATCCCTTTCCTCAGTTGTTGTTCCCTCCCCAAGTCTCAAGAAAGCTTCCATATATTGTGCTGCGGCTTCCCACTTTTGGAAGGTGGGATTGATGTATGTCACGATCCGATCGCAGGCCGGATGATCTGAGGGAAGAAGATTTATTACAGGTATGTCTAGGATAGCGGCCTCAAGGCCCGTCGTGCACCCGGTATGAATTGTTAGCTTAGAGCCTAAAATCCAGGGGTGCGGATCAGATTGTTCGACGACGTGAGCACGAGTGGTACCGCTGAGTAGACGGCGCCAAAACTCACTGTGTTCGCTGGGGTGAGGACGGACTATAATACTGTACTCAGGAAATTTTTCCACTGTCCACCGCAATAGTTTCTCAAGCACGTCACAATTGCGCTGCTCCCACAGGTACATCTCGACAAAGCCTTCCGTGCTTTTTCTATTCGTGCGATCGAAGAGACCGCATGCCGCAGCGACCGCTGCCATTTCCTCAAAATCTTTCCACTTGTGATTTGCGGATGCGTAATTTGTATTAAAAAGAAGGTAAGGTCCGTACCTTGATTTGAATTTCTTGGCTTGATCTTCGATATGACCACTGGGACGCACGAGCAGATCAGTTCTAAGATTGCCGGCAACCTCAATCTTTCCGGAAAGCTGTGGGAACTTACTCTCTACGTCATGCTTATGAGACTCATTTTGGGCTAGAAATAGATCGCAGTTATCGGCTGCGCACTCGTTAAATGCTAGCGTATGGCCGGTAAACTCAATGAAGTTCAGCGCTTCTTCATCGCTAGCCGCTACCAAATGTCCGGATCCTCTAAAACGTGCCATATTGTGGGCCTGAATATCGTTAACGGTCTTGAAGAGAATCAACCCACAGGGCAATGTGTCGACATTATCCCACATCGACCATTGTTGACCGACGACTACGGTATAACCAGCTTGTAGAAGGTATTTGGCTAAGAACGCCCTGGATGGCATTTCCCGGTGTTTCATTTCTATAGGTAGATAGATAACGGGTTCCATGCGAATTTATGCTCCTATTGAGAGTATATAGTACGTCGGCGGTACGGTCTGATATCGCTCAAAGAATTCAATTCACGCCAGCCACCGAAACGCCGAAACTCACGGATTCACGGACGGTTCACTAGGAGAGAGAAGCCATGCGTATTGGCGTGTTATCAACAGTGAACTCGCCCGTTTTGACGCAGACCATTGTTGCGCTTCATCGCGCAGGTTTTTATGACCTTGTTCTTTTACTCGACAAAAAGGTTGAATCTGCAAAGGATCTCCAAATATGGCGCGCGCGAACCGAGGACTATTTTGAGACACTTCCCAATACGCCGGCCACAATATACGAGTTCGGTCGTGCTACACCACCGGCGTATTTTGTAAAAAGCCACAATGCTCCTGAGTGCATTGAATTGATTCGAACTCTCCAGATCGGCGTTATGGTGAATGGTTTTACGCCGAGAAAATTAACACAGGAGGTGCTCGACGCCAGCCCCAATGGCGTCATCAACGTTCACCCAGGAATCTTGCCAAAGTATAGGGGTTGTACGTGTGTTGAATGGGCTATTTACAACAATGATCAAGTTGGCAACACGGGGCACCTGATGACCAAGGAGTACGATGAGGGACCTATTTTATTCACTGAAGGGTATGAGTTTCCTAAAGATGCAGACTACCGTCTTATTCGTTCTCTAACATATCAGTACGGTTTTGACCTTTTAGGTAGATGCGTCAAGGCCATTAAAGAAGGCTCTAAGCCCGGCCCATATGGCGACCAGAAACTAGGTCAGTATTGGTCGCCCATCCCCGATGACAAAATGGCCAAGGTTTTACGGATAATCGCCAATCGCTCATATCCGTATATGTGCCTCTGACCTCACTTCTTGGCGCAGGCACACTTCGACTCGACAACGCCATTCGCGCCCTACTTGTAGCGATGAAATGAACCTTCTACGCTCTTCTTTTCCTCCCAAATAGTGGTTTGCTTTATAAACTTAGTGTCCCAAAAATGTGCTAAACCATGCCTCCATAAGGAACCCTGCGCAACCGCGCTCGGCCTCAGATACCCCCACAACAACTCTCGCGAATAACGATGACAGTCGTCACCCGCTTTGCCCCGTCCCCAACCGGATACCTGCATATCGGTGGCGCGCGAACGGCGTTATTCAATTACCTCTACGCCAAACACACCGGGGGAAACTTTCTGCTCCGTATCGAAGATACGGACCGGACCCGTTCGACCCAGGATGCCATAAACGCGATCCTCGAAGGAATGAAATGGATTGGCCTTCCATGGGACGGAGAAGTGATTTTCCAAACATCCTACGTAGATAGACATCGGGCCGCCGTGGACCGGCTGCTTGCGGCAGGAGCCGCGTACCACTGCTACTGCACACCCGAGGAACTAACAGCAATGCGGGAAGAGCAGAAGGCTAAGGGCCTTTCAATCCGTTATGATGGCCGTTGGCGCGAGCGCGACCCCAGGGACGCGCCAGCTGGCATAAATCCATCTATCCGTTTCAAAGCTCCACTAGACGGTGAAACGGTTATCGACGACTTGGTGCAAGGACCGATCACAGTTTCAAACGCACAACTGGATGACATGATTCTGTTGCGGTCCGACGGCACACCGACTTATATGCTCTCAGTGGTCGTTGATGACATCGAGATGGGCATTACCCATATTATTCGCGGCGACGATCACCTGAACAACGCCTTCCGGCAAGTCCAACTTATCCATGGGCTGGGAGGCGAAGCGCCGGCATATGCACATATTCCCCTCATTCATGGTTCCGATGGGACGAAGATGTCCAAGCGCCATGGCGCTCTTGGCATCGAAGCGTACCGGGACATGGGATTTCTGCCTGAGGCGCTACGCAACTACCTGCTTCGTCTGGGGTGGGGGCACGGGGACGACGAAATCATATCTGACACTCAGGCAGTCAAATGGTTCGACATCAAGGACGTCCGCCGTGCACCTTCTCGCTTTGATATCGATAAGCTGACGAATTTGAATGGCCACTATATGCGTGAAGCGACAAGCGAACACCTTGTGGAGCTTATCACGCCCTCGCTCCAGGACGTACGTGGTAAAAATCTAGAACCGGCAGATATAGCACGCCTTGTACACGGACTGCCTGGGTTAAAGACGCGCGCAAAAACCATCAATGAGTTGTCGGAATCCGCACTGTTTTATGTTCACCCGCGCCCGCTCCCGTTGGACGACAAGGCACGAAAAGTTCTCTCTGACGGCGGCGACGAGATTGTTCAAGTTGCCTTGCAGGCGCTGGAGCTAATGTCTGATTGGACCTCCTCTAATCTTGATGCTTGGGCTAGAAGTTTTGCCGAAGAAGCCGGCCTAAAATTAGGCAAGGTTGCCCAGCCGCTACGGGTAGCCCTCTGCGGGTCCACGGTCTCACCGCCCATTTTTGAGGTCATGGAAGTGCTTGGAAAAGAGGAAAGTATCGCGCGTTTCAGGGACGTACTGGCTGAATGAACCGCCGCCCCTTTTCCGCCCGATAGTTTTATTTGTAAGGTCTTTTCAGTATAGCTACACTATACGCACTGCGCATAAAAGGGCGCCCCCGGTGGGGTTAATTGGGTGCAGGCGTCCAAGAAAGGAAAGGCACGCAGAGTGGCAAAATCTTCCAAGCCGAAAACCGTCACGCTCAAGGATGACCAAACGGGCAAAAAGTGGCAATTTCCGGTGCTGAAGGGGACCGCCGGACCGGACGTTGTCGACATCCGCAAGTTGTACGCCGATACAGGAATGTTTACCTATGACCCGGGTTTCACGTCGACCGGTAGCTGCGAATCAAAAATCACTTACATCGACGGTGACAAAGGCGTGCTTTTACACCGCGGTTATCCCATCGAGGAACTCGCTGAGAAGTGCAATTTTGAGGAAGTCGCCTACTTAATGCTGAACGGCGAGCTTCCGACCCCCAAGCAGAAAACCCAATTCGAGCATGACATTACCTACCATTCCATGCTCCACGAACAATTTCATAATTTCTATTCAGGATTTCGCCGCGATGGCCATCCAATGGCTATTATGTGCGGCGTGGTCGGCGCTCTGTCCGCCTTTTATCATGACAGCTTGGACATCAATAATCCGGCACATCGGATGGTGTCGTCTTACCGCCTGATCGCGAAAATGCCGACCATCGCCGCGTGGGCGTTTAAGTATTCCCTTGGACAACCATTCATCTATCCTCGCAACGATCTGGGATATGCAGAAAACTTCCTCCACATGATGTTCGCGACGCCGTGCGAGACATTTAAGGTGAGCCCGACCCTCGCCAAGGCGATGGACCGCATCCTCATTCTTCATGCCGATCACGAGCAAAATGCATCCACGTCAACGGTTCGGCTGTCGGGATCGTCAGGGGCAAATCCATTCGCCTGCATCGCTGCTGGCATCGCGTCCCTATGGGGCCCGGCTCACGGCGGCGCCAATGAAGCCGTGCTTAATATGCTGCACGAGATCGGCAACAAAAAAAACATCCCCGAGTTTGTAAAGCGCGCCAAGGATAAGAACGATCCATTCCGGCTCATGGGATTCGGACATCGCGTTTACAAGAATTATGATCCGCGGGCACGCATTATGTCACGCACATGCCATGAAGTTTTGGGTGAGCTCGGTATCAAGAACAATCCGCTCCTCGACATCTCCATGGAGTTGGAGCGTATTGCACTTGAAGACGATTATTTCATCGAGAAGAAGCTCTATCCCAATGTGGATTTCTATTCCGGCATCATATTCCAGGCTATGGGCATTCCAGTGACAATGTTCACTGCACTTTTCGCCCTAGCGCGCACGACAGGCTGGATCGCCCAATGGCAGGAAATGATCGGTGACCCGCTGCAGAAGATCGGACGACCGCGCCAGCTCTATACAGGCGCCACCAAGCGTAAATTTGTTCCACTAAAACAACGCAAATAATTCAAAGACTATGGTAATTTACCCGGCGTTGCCGTTTGGAATGCCGCCTTTTTTTGTTGCAACTTTTCGGCTTGTTCTGCGTTGTCTCAAATAGGCGCGTAGGCCTGCGGAGACTGCAGACATTAAAATCTCCAGAACCGGAAGTTCGACGCTGGTTGTAGCAGGAGACGCTGCACGCATTCACGCCAATAATATCGTCAACGCGCATACGCCAAACTACACGCCACAAGCGCCCGTTTTTTCACCTGTCATCAATGGCGTCGTTGCGGTGCTCTCTCAGGAGGCAGGCCAGGCGGTAAATACGATCCGCCAGACTATTGGTTTAATTTCCCCTGCCAATTAGTACAAAGCTGCCGCCAGCAATATTCGCGCCAGCGAGTAGCTAAGCAATACCTTTCTAAAAGAGTTAGCCTAGCCCACCGAAGCCGATCGCTGATCGATGAGAGAGAGGATTACGTTGGCGGCTCTTTGGCTTGGCTGCGTGCCCGGCGGCGCCAATTGACGCAGCGCCGCAGTGAAGTCTGCGCATTGCGTTGCCCGGAGTTGCTCACTCTCGAGTAGAGAGCTCAAATCATCCGCCAGAATATCCGCACGGCACTCGCCTTGTAGGCGCTCAGGTATCACGTCACGATCAAGGATAATATTTACGAGATTAACGCGGGATGTTTTCGCCAAATAACGAAACGCCAACGCGGAAAGTGAATTCACTCGATACGCAATGACATGAGGTACGCGCGCGGCCGCCAGTTCAAGTGAAACCGTTCCGGACGCAGCCAGAGCCACGTCAAGAGCCGCAAATGCGCCGCGCCGCTCCTTATCATCGGTCACCACCGTCACCCCATTAGCAGGCCAGTTTGTGCTTGCCTCCAGCACAAGCTCAGCGACCGCCTCAACTGTGGGCAATATCACGTGAAGGTTTTGGTTTTGCCGCGCGAGCCGCATGACAGTATCCGCAAATATTGGAAGTAGGCGCGTAACCTCACCGCGGCGGCTTCCCGGCAAAACGCCAACAACGGTTTGGGCGACGCCAATCCCGTGGCGCCTTCGGAATTGTTGTCCGTCGCCTTTTTCGAACTCGCCCTCCACAACCGGATGGCCGACCCATGTTGTCGGGAGCCCGTGGCGCGTGAAGTATTGTGGCTCAAAAGGAAGCAGAGCTAAAAGATGGTGAACCCACCTGGATAACTGCTTTGCCCGACCCGGCCGCCACGCCCACACCTGCGGCGCGGCATAGCGCACGCGGGGGATGACGCTACGCCGCCGGGCAAGGCGCTGGTGAATGCGTCCAGTGAATCCCCACGAATCAATCGTCACCAATATATCCGGTTGCTTTGTCTCAATGTCGGCGATTGTGGTTGCGACCCGCCCCAACACAAGACGAGCCTTTGGCAGAACTTCAAAAATGCCTAGCAATGCCAATTCTTTAGGGTCGAAAAGTCTGTTGAGACCGACGGCACACATTCGCGGCCCCCCAATTCCCGCAAAACCGATGCTACCCTTGGTTTCACTTTTTAGCGCTTCCATTAGCAACGCGCCGATCTGGTCGCCGGAAGCCTCGCAAGCAACAATGTACACCAATAGATTGGAGCCGCAGTTACCCAACAGCGGCCTCAGGATCTATCGTCGAAAGTCCCTGGATAAACAGACCCAGCTCATCGGCAACAGCAACCACGCTCGGCTGGTCTACAATTAACGTCTGGCCGGCCTCAATAGCGATGCCACTCAGGCCGGCTGCATGCGCGTTCTTCACTGTCTCTACACCGATAGTTGGAAGATCAGCGCGGCGCTCCTGTTGGGGCTTTTTCGCTTTTACCAGCACACCACCTGAACCACCGCGCCGAAGATAGGCGCACCGCGCCAGCAGCGCGTCAGTCCCCTCCACCGCCTCGACGCCCAGGACAATTCCTTGCTGAACAATCACAGCTTGGCCAACATCCGCAGCGCCCAATGCCCGCGCCGTTTCAAGGCCGCGCGTTATGTCCGCCCAGGCCGCTTTGTCCGGCGGGTATTTCCCCAGCACCCCAGCACCCGCCAACAAATCCGTTAAAATGCTATCAACCCCGACCACTTTAAATCCCTCTCGCTCGATTTCGCCGATGACAACCGACAATAGTTTGTCATCGCCGAGCGCACGGCCAGCAATTCGCGCGAACAACGAAGCTCCTTTAAGGTCGGGCTTCAAATCAGTCAGCGCTGGGCGCCGCACGGAACCGACCATCACAACTTCCTCGACTCCGGCGCGGTGTAGTGCATCGAACCCTTTTCCCACTTCGCCCAGGCGCATCCATTCGTCCGGCGGCCGCGGCAGACAATCTTTGTCCGCAAAACCCGTCAGCGCCAGAACGTAATGCGCCCGGCCCGACGCTACACACGTTGAGGCCATCAACCCGGGCAATGCGCCCCCGCCCGCGATTATGCCAAGTTTTGGTAAAGATGCCCGGCCCGTCATGGATGCCGGATCATCCGCCGTTTCCGTTCACCACTGCGGGCGTACAGATGGGCCGGGAAGAATCCTCCCGGATGAAGTTTATGATGTCCATCACACCGGTGTGTTCGGCGAAAAGGTCAGCCACCTCGCTCAAGCGTTCACTCATTGTGCCACCCTGAGAAAATAAGAGACCATAAGCCGTGCGCAAACTGCGAATGTCTTCCCGGAGAAAACCACGTCGGCGCAATCCAACAATATTAAGGCCGGTCAGCCGCGCACGGTTGCCCATCGCCATAGCGTAAGGAATAACGTCCTTCTCCACGCCAGTAACTCCACCGACCATAGCGTGTTTTCCGACGCGCACGTGTTGATGGAGGCCCGACAAACCGCCGATGAAGGCGTACTCGCCCACAGTCACGTGCCCGCCCAAGGCGACGCTATTTGTGAGGATAGCGTGGTCTTCTATAATACAATCGTGAGCAACGTGTGAGCCGACCATCAAAAAGCAATGGTCGCCGACCCGTGTTTCCATTCTTCCCTGTTCCGTCCCCACGTGCAGGGTTACGTGTTCGCGGATTGTGTTGTGCTGGCCGATAACCAACCGCGCGCCGACATCCTTGCAGTGCAGATGTTGCGGCGCCAAGCCCAGAGAGGCAAAGGGATATATGACCGAATAGGCCCCGACCGTTGTCTGCCCCTCAATAACGACGTGCGATATCAGCCGCACTCCGTCTTCCAGGGCCACACCGGCGCCCACAACACAGTATGGACCAATTTCGACACCCGTGCCCACTTGCGCTTGATCGTGCACCAGCGCGGTCGGATGAATACGTTGTGTTTGAAGAGATGTGTCCACGAAAACGACCGCCGACTAGGTTCAGCTGTCCATTATCATAGCGGTATACGCGGCTTCGGCCACGACCGTGTCGTCGACATAGGTTTCGCCGGTAAATTTCCAGACGTTTCCGCGCTGCCGTTCTTTGCGGCACATAAGGCGCAGTTGATCACCGGGTCCCACGGGCTTGCGAAAACGAGCATTCTCAATGGTCATGAAATAAACGAGCTTGCCCTCCGCGGTCCCGCCTAAAGACGCCACAACGATCACTGCCGCAGTCTGCGCCATGGCCTCAACAATGAGCACACCCGGCATCACAGGGCGGCCAGGGAAATGCCCTTGAAAGAAAGGCTCGTTGGCGGTGACATTCTTGATACCGGTTGCTGATTCACCCGGAATGACGTCCACCAACCGATCGACTAACAGAAATGGATATCGGTGCGGAATCATTTCGACGATTCGATGGATATCGATCGTCGCCCCGCCTTCGCTAATCGCTTGTCCGTCCATAACAATCCTCATAATGGCGACCGCCGAGCGCCACACCGGCTGTATTTAGGGTTAGTTGCCGCGCTTGGTCAACCGCGACAACGCCACCACTTCACGCCAAAACTGGCGAATGGGCTTCGCGGGATATCCCATCACCGCTTGTCCAGCGGGAACATCACGCATTATACCGGATTTGGCCGCAATTTGCGCCCCATCTCCGATCGTGACGTGGTCCGCCAGCGCGGCCTGCCCGCCGATGACGATACTATTACCGATCCGGCAGCTTCCCGCCATTCCTACTTGAGCCACGATGATACAATCACGCCCGATTTCGGTGTTGTGGCCAATATGAACCAGATTGTCCATTTTGGTCCCAGCGCCGATCACAGTATCGCCGAGGGCACCTCTGTCGACGGCGCAATTGGCGCCGATGTCCACATCGTCTTGAATAATAACACGACCCAGCTGCGGGATTTTCTTGTGCCCGGCCTTCGTCGGCACAAAGCCGAATCCTTCTTGACCGATTTGACTACCAGCGGCGATCGTGACCCTTTGCCCGACGATGGCGTGCGTCAGCGTCACGTTCGCTCCGACAGTACAGTGCTCGCCGAGAACCACGCCGGGACCGACAACGGCGTTCGCGCCTATACGTACGTCGGCGCCGATCTCGGCTTTGGACCCGATCACAACGCCGGGCGCAATACGAACATCGGATCCGAGGGTTGCGTCGGCGGCAATGAAGTCCTTCTGATCGAATAGCGCCCTGCCGAATGCCGACGGATAAAACGCCAAAGTAATCTCCGCGAATGCTAGCCGCGGCTCGGCCACCACCAGAACCGCGCACCCCGCCGGCGCGTCAGGTAAACACGCTCTTTTTGCTATGCATGCGCCGCAGTAATTTTTTGCCAAGACGTCGAGGTAACTCGCGTCCAACACATACGTGATGTCATCGGGCCCCGCGGTATCTACCGTGCCGATGTCACGAAAGAGGCGGTCGGACCCTGCGCTGTCCGCAAGCTCAGCGCCACATAGACCAGCGAGATCCGCCAATGAGAACGGCCCAGCGCGGTGATAAAACCGTGGGTCGGGCATACGCGGTCAGGGCGGCCAGGATTTTTCCTAGTCGCCCGCTCCTCCAGCCCCGGCTCCATCCTGCCGCTGTAGAGTCTCTGGGTTTTGGAAGGCGACCGTCGCCAAGCGCTGATTCAACCTTTCGAGGACCGAATTGGTAATATCCATGGAGGGATCAAAAATCATGAGTTGGCTCCGTGCCATAACGGCGTTTATGCCCCGCTCCTTCGCCACCTCACTGGAAACGACCATAATGGTATTCCCGATCTCCTGCATGGCCTGCTGGAACGCAAAGTCCAATCGCTCCTGTTTGTCGGTAAGCTGCGTCTGGAAGTCGGCTAGCTTTTGCTGAAATCCTTGTGCGCGTTGCTGGAACACCTCAGGCGCCAGGACACTCCGCTGCTGCGACAATTCCTGATCTTCAGCGCGCAGCTTATCTTCGGTCTCTTTAACCTGGCTCTGGTATTGGTTTGCGTATTTGTCCCGCTCGAGACGAACTCCTTGCGCTGCCAGCGCATCTTGCAAAACACGGTCCGTATCCACAACCCCGATAACGAGGGCCGGTAATTGCTCGGCTTGCGCATAGGCCGCCGAACCGGACGTAAGCAGAATAATCGCGGTTGCGACAGCCGGCAATACCGCGAGAATGGTGCATGTTTTATATGTAGCCTTCATCGTGCAAACCTCCGATCTAGAAACGGGTTCCAAAATTTATTCGGAAACGTTTGGTGCGGTCAAAATTCTGCGCGTTAATTATCAGCGGTGAGTAATCCACCGTTATGGGAAGCACCGAAGTCCATTCTACACCAATACCGACCGCTCCACGGATAGCGCGAGAATCGATAATTCCCATACCTCGTTGTTTCAAAGCTATAGGAGAGCCAATCACTCCCCAATCATTAAAAAGATACGTCTTAATGCCTGTTTCAGGAGGCAGGCCAAGCGGGATTCTAACCTCAAAGGTGGCGGTGACCATCCAGTCACCCCCAACAGCGGCCCCGCTAAGGGCATCGCGCGGGCTGGCGCCAAAATCGTTAAATCCACGCAACGAAAACCCGCCCATCTGAGACCTTTGGAAGATCTTCACATCCTCGCCAAGTCCGACAATATAGGTTCCTGTCGTGGAGGCGGACAATATCATGCCGTCAAACGGCTCTGCATAAACGGCGGCCCCCGCAGAGCCACGCACAAATCTTTCGTTTCCGCCTAAACCCGCCACGTCGGCGGCAATTGTAAAGACATACCCGCCGGTCGGATCAATAATGTTATCGCGGCGATCATACACGATTGACGTGCTGACCTGAGAAGTTGCCGACGTGCCCGCCTGTTCGCGCACAAACTCTGACGTTGCGTTGTTTAAACCCGACAAGCTCGTCCATACCAACCGGTAGCTGAAACGCTGGAACAGATACTCGTTGTAACTAAAGCCAATCCGGGTGGATCCGCCGTAATTCTGCTGAGTAAATCCACTCTCCGATTGAAAATTCGTACGTGATGCGAAAAGGTCCATACCCACTGCCATGCGGCGATTCATAAAGTAAGGCTCGGTGAACCCTATGGTCGCCTGCGACTGTTGCTGGGCAAGACTGAAGTTCAACCGAAGATCCTGGCCGCGCCCCAGAAGATTCCGCTCGCGGTACCCGACATCAAGCAATGCCCCTGTAGTGCTTGAATACCCTACGCCGAACGAGAGTTCACCAGTATTTTGCTCCTCCACCGTGGCCGTCAAAATTGTTCGGTCGGGATGGACGTCCGATACGTTGCTTTCGATTTCTACGGTATCCGGCTCAAAGAAACCCAGGTTTTCCAGCCGCTGCTTAGACCGACGGACCTTGGCCGCGTTAAATGCGTCTCCCTCCACCAGGAGAATTTCCCGGCGGACCACGGTTTCCAATGTGCGGTTATTGCCTTTCACTTCCACGCGCTCAACGAAAACTCTCGGGCCCTGGGCAATTTCGAAAATTACGCTGATCGTGCGTTCTTCAACATTACGCCGCAATCGAGGGCGCACCTCTACGAAGGCGTAACCGGCTATACCGGCGGCATCGCTAACCGCCTCAATTGTGTCTTCCAACTGTTTGCCGTTGTACCAATCTCCTGGCTGTGGAACGATCGCGGCTTCAAGAGTTTCACGCGGGAGGTCCTCGACATTGACCTCAAGGTCCACTTCGTTCAGGCGGTAACGCGGACCTTCCTTAACCGTAAAAGTCATATAAAAATTTTCACGATTGGGTGCGAGTTCAGCTACCGCAGAGATCACTTCAAAATCGGCGTACCCCTCTTCCAAATAGAACTGCCGCAACAGTTCGCGGTCATAGGCCATGCGGTCAGGGTCGTAGGTGTCGTTTGAAGTAAAGAGCCGCCACCAGCGCTCCTCTCTAGTCAGAATCACATCGCGTAATTCACTATCGTCAAAAGCTTCATTACCGACAACGTTGATTGTGCGGACATAGGTCGGTGGGCCCTCTGAAACTTCGAACACCACGTCAACACGATTTTGAGGAAGCGCGATAACTTTTGGCTCTACCCGGGCCGCGAATCGGCCTTCGCGGCGGTACAGCTCGAGGATCTTGTCAACGTCCTGCTGCACTTTCGTGCGCGTGTAGACGATGCGGGGCCGCAATTGAATTTCGGGCAATAGTTCGTCGTTATCGACCTGACGGTTTCCTTCTATGGAAATGCGGTTGATAATTGGATTTTCCACCACCCTGACCAGAAGCATCGAGTCCTGTCGTGAGATGGACACATCGGCAAACAAGCCTGTCGCGAAAAGATTTTTTAGGGATCGGTCGATCCGCACAGGGTCAAATTGATCGCCCTCACGTACGGTGAGGTACGTACGGATGGTTTCCGGTTCAACTCGCTGGCTGCCCTGGACACCAATGGTATCGATGCTATCGGTTTGCGCCTGCGCTCCTACCGGTAGGGATAAAGGTCCCACATTTGCCAGAGCCAAAATCAGGATAAGCGAGGCCGGCACCCAAACCGGCGTGCCTGCTCGCTGAAAACAGGGTCTCTGGCACGCTTCGCGGCGTTGAACTAATAGGTCTGTCCAACTCATACGGACCTTCCAGCTAAACAATTGCCCGAAACCTCGCAGCGCCAACTAGTCGAGAGGATCAGAGATGAACGATATCGTTCCAGGTGACGAATACCATAAGTGCGACGACCAGTGCCAAACCCACACGCATTCCCCACTCCTGGGCCTGGTCTGACAATGGCCGTCCGCGCACAGCCTCGATGGCGTAAAACAACAGGTGTCCGCCGTCAAGCAGCGGCACCGGGAAAAGATTAATGATACCTAGGTTAATCGAGAGTATAGCCATAAATAAGATGAACCCAACCGCGCCTGTCTTTGCCGCCTGGCCCGAAAATTTTGCGATACGAATTGGGCCGCCCAAGTCTTCTGTTCCACGCTCACCGGAGACAATCTGACTAACGGCGATGGCCGTACCCTCAATGATGTCGTAAGTCTGCTCGATTGCCACGCCGAAGGCCGCTATCGGACCAAGATCCGCGATACGAGTCTGACCGGACGGACTGATGCCGATAAGGAAGCGCCTCTGTGCGTTCCCGAACGGGTCAGTGCCGTCTACAGGGCGCGGTGTAACGATGATATTAAGCTCTGTTGTATCCCGCCCAATCGTGAGACTCAGTGGAGCCCCATTGCCAATTTGAACGATGCTTTGAATGTCCTCAAACCGGTCGATGAGCGAACCGTCAATGGCGAGGATCCTATCGTCAGGCATCAACCCCGCGTCTGCCGCGGCGCTGCCTTCAACAATAGTACCGACAATGGGTTCGGTAATGGGCCTGCCCACAAGAACGAACATGCCCCAGAATACGGCGATGGCGAAAAGCAAATTGACCGCTGGCCCCGCAAATACAATCGCGGACTTCTGGCGAAGGGTCTTGTGCTTGAAAGAAACGTTCCGTTCTTCTTGGGTAAGTTCGCGCGGTTCCCCATCGGATGTAGCGTTGCCCCCCTCTACCGCCTGCATTGTGTCACCCTCCCCGAACATCCGGACATAGCCGCCAAGGGGGATGATGCTGAACTTCCACCGTGTCCCACGACGGTCCGTGCGACCAAATAATTCTGGGCCAAATCCGATAGAGAACGTTTCAACCCGCACCCCACAGCGCCGTGCCACAAAAAAATGACCAAATTCGTGGACAAAGACCACGACCGAAAGGGCGACTAAAAAGCTAACAAGGGTAAAGGGAACACCAAAAATCTGATCAAGCACGCCTGTTTTCTCCTATTTCGCCGCAAGAATCTTATTCTACCGAGGCACCGAAGCATTTAATTTCGCCCGCTATCTTGCGAGCTTCCGCATCGACAGCCGTCACATCTTCAAGTGTTTTAAGTGGGTAGCACGGCATGCGGCTCAACGTATGCTCCACGATTGCGGCAATATCGAGGAATCCAGCCTTTCCGGCCAAGAAACGGGCCACCGCCACCTCGTTAGCTGCGTTAAGAATTGTAGGAGCCACCCCCCCTGTTTGTAACGCGTCGCGGGCTAGACTTAGGGCGGGGAAACGGCTCGTATCGGGGGACTCAAATTGCAGCGACATCAGTGCCGCCAGATCTAGGCGCGCCGAAGGCGCCTCGATCCGGTCCGGCCACCCCAGGGTAAACGCGATTGGGGTTCTCATGTCCGGACTGCCGAGTTGGGCCAGAACAGAGCCATCCTCATACTCAACCAAGCTATGCACAACCGATTGAGGATGAACAAGAATATCGATCTGTTCGCTCGCCATTCCGAACAAATGATGCGCCTCGATAACCTCTAGGCCCTTATTCATCATCGTTGCAGAATCCACGGATATCTTGGCGCCCATAGACCAATTTGGGTGCGCCACCGCTTGCGCGGGCGTCACCGCCTCCATAGCCGCAGCGGACCAGGTCCGGAACGGACCACCCGACGCTGTCAGGATGATTTTTTGAATACTATTTTTATGATTAAAATCAAATACTTGAAATATGGCGTTATGTTCTGAATCAACCGGAAGCAACGTCGCGCCGTGGGCCACTACCGCATCCATGAACAAAGTCCCCGCGCTGACCAGACATTCCTTATTTGCGAGTGCGACAACAACGCCGCGTTTGACGGCTTCTAGTGTCGGGCGCAAGCCTGCCGCACCGACAATTGCCGCCATGACCCAGTCCGAAGGCAGGCTTGCGGCCTCACACAGCCCCTCTGCCCCTACCACGATGCGTATATCTGTGCCCGTCAGGGCTTCCTTAAGGTCCTTGTATCTCGCCGTATCGCCCAGCGCCACGAGTTTCGGCTGTAAGATATTGGCCTGACTAGCTAATTTCTCCCAGTTGCCATTAGCGGTCAGAGCCAGAACTTCGTAGGCATCTGGTCGGCGCTGAATGAGATCAATGGTGCTTTGGCCAACGGAGCCCGTCGATCCCAGGATCGTAATCCGGCGCGGCTCGACCCTGCCCGTCTGACGCGTCACGTCCACCACCTCATTACCACTGCCGCACTCCCCCCTGCATGACGACACAAACCGCCGCCACGACGGGCGCCGCTGCCCACAGCCCGTCAAATCTGTCCATGATGCCCCCATGGCCAGGAATCAAGCTGCCCGAATCCTTTACGTGATAGTGCCGCTTAAGCGCCGACTCAAACAGATCGCCAACCTGACTTATCACCGAGAGCCCCGCCGCCAAGCCTGCCAAAGCCAGGGTAACGGTCAAGCCGTATCCCCACAACAGTGTGGAGGCCGCTAACATAGCTGCCACCACCCCGCCGAGGGCCCCCGGCCAGGTTTTTTGGGGACTGATGGATGGCGCCAGTTTGGGCCCGCCGACGATTCGTCCAACGGCGTATGCGCCGATGTCCGTCGCCCAGACCACAGCCACCAGCCAAAACACTGACACCGCGCCGCCCACGTCCATGACATAGGCCAAGGCAACAGCCGGCAGAGCCGCATAAGCGATGGCGGCCTGGATCGGACCTGCCACAGCCTGGCTGCTTGCCCGACCGGACAGCACCATGAGCACGATCAACGCCGCGACGGCGGCAACACCGGCAGAAAGCCCACCAGTCTCAAGGGCAATGACTGCCACAGGCGGTGTCGCGACGGCCAAGATGGCGTGCCGATTCCAAGTGACACCCGTGCTGATGAAGCCCGTCAAGCGCATGTACTCGAACGCAACCATCACGCCGATGGCACCGGCGAAAATATTGAACCAGGGAGTCTCAAGATACACCACAAGCAAGAAAAGCGGCGCGAGAACCGCACCCGAGGCAATACGGGTCCACAGCATTATGGCACCGCTAACTTTTCACAGCGCCATAGCGTCGCTCGCGCTGCCGAAAATCGGTAATAGCTGCCTCAAGCTCAGCTTGATCAAAATCAGGCCACAGAGTGTCGGTGAACACCAGTTCGGCATACGCAATCTGCCACAATAGAAAGTTACTGATACGTTGTTCGCCCGAGGTTCGAATCAGAAGATCCGGGTCCGGAGTGTCCTTGGTAAAAAGGCGCTCTCCAAACATATCCTCGTCAATTTCGCCGGGCGTGACGTCTCCCGCCACGCAGTCCGCAGCCAGAGACTTCGCCGCGGCGACAATCTCCTGGCGACCACCGTAGCTCAAAGCGATGGTAAGCATTAACCGATTGTTCGAGTCTGTTCGCGTTTCAGCGGCGGAGATCAAAGCAACGGTATCAGCCGGCAAGCGCGTTCGGTCTCCGATAACGCGTAGCCTTATGCCCTGCGCATCCAATTCCATGATGTCGTTTTCCAAGGAATGGCGGAGCAATCCAAGAAGGCCACGAATCTCGTTCTCGGGGCGGCGCCAGTTCTCGGATGAAAATCCAAACAAGGTGAGATACTTGATACCGAGTTCGCCCGCGCCCTTCACCACCCGCTTCACCGCATCGGCACCGCGTTTATGACCCGCGGCTCTCGGTAACCCGCGTGCGTTTGCCCATCGCCCGTTACCATCCATGATAATGGCTACGTGTTCTGGCGCACCGGGTCCTGAGCCGGGGTCGACTTGACGTAGAGCCTGGGCAGAATTTGCGCTCATCCGACCTGGGTAATCTCCCCTTCCTTCGTTTTCAAAGCCTCGTCAACCTTGGTCACAAAATCGTCGGTCATCTTCTGCACCTCATCGGCAAATTTATGATACTCGTCCTGAGAGATAAGATGATCTTTTTCCATTTTTTTTAACGTTTCGTTGCCTTCACGTCGGACATTCCGAATAGCAACGCGCGCGTGCTCCGCGTATTTATGCGCGACCTTTATGAGCTCGGCGCGGCGCTCAGATGTCAACGACGGAATGGGCACACGAATAAGCGTTCCATCGGACAAAGGGTTAAGACCCAGGTTCGACACCCGGATGGCTTTCTCTACAAACTTCACGAGGCCTTTATCCCACACCGACACCGAAAGCATACGAGGCTCAGGTACCGAAACACTGGCCACCTGGGTCAGCGGCATGTGACTGCCGTAGGCTTCGACCATCACAGGTTCTAAAAGAGCCGTCGTCGCTCGTCCGGTACGCAATCCCGCGAATTCTTTCCGGGCATGGCCGGCGCTAACCTCCATTTTGTGCTGAAGATCCTGTTGCAGCGCAGAAAACTCTTGGCTCATTGTGCCCTCACTTTAATTTGCGTCTCCATGCTGCCGAACCATCTCAAATTACGCTGCGGCATCACTGGTAATGCAGGTAAATTTTCCACGTCCTTCAAGGACGTGGGCTATGGCATCGTCTTCGTGCATGTTGAACACGATGATCGAAAGCTGATTTTCCCGCGCCAATGCGATCGCAGTGGTATCCATAACCTGGAGGTTATCGGCAAGGACTTGGTCGAAAGTCAGGCAATCATACCGTTTCGC